>CAIQAB010000001.1 GCA_903869675.1 uncultured Verrucomicrobiota bacterium
CTGCCTCGTCGAGATGCTCGCCCCCTACAAGGGCCGCATCTACGACCCCGCCTGCGGCTCCGGCGGCATGTTCGTGCAGTCGGAAAAATTCGTCGAATCCCACGGCGGCAAGCTCGGCGACATCTCCATCTATGGCCAGGAGAGCAACGCCACCACCCGCCGCCTCGCGGTGATGAACCTCGCCCTGCGCGGCATCGAGGCCGACTTCGGCCCCGAGCACGCCGACACCTTCCGCCGCGACCTCCATCCCGATCTCCGCGCCGACTACGTCCTCGCCAACCCGCCCTTCAACGACTCCGACTGGTTCCGCAAGGACGACGACGTGCGCTGGCAGTTCGGCGTCCCGCCCAAGGGCAACGCCAACTTCGCCTGGGTGCAGCACTTCATCCACCACCTCGCGCCCCACGGCATGGCCGGCTTCGTCCTCGCCAACGGTGCGATGTCTGCAACGGGGCCGCAGGGCGAAATAAAAAGCGCCATCATTGAAGCCGACTTGGTGGATTGCATCGTGATGCTTCCGCCAAAGTTGTTCTACACCACACAAGCTCCCGTATCGCTGTGGTTCTTCAGTCGGGATAAAACATCGCCTCAAGGAAATGAACGCCGTCGCGGTCGGGAAACGCTGTTTATTGACGCAAGGAAATGCTTCGAGAAAGCCGACCCGACGCACAACACACTTACCGACGAGCATATCGAGCTGATAACGAGCACGTATCACGCTTGGAAAAGTCGCGGACAGAAAGGATACGAGGATGTCATTGGCTTTTGCCGAAGCGTCAGAACTGAACTCATCGCCGAGTGCGACTACAGCCTCGTTCCTGCTCGCCACGTCGGAATCAATGTTGACCCACCCGACCCACAATCCACGCGGCAGGCGCTGGACGAAGCATTGAAATCAATCACTACGAGCCTCCATGAAATGGACGACCTCGCGGCGCATGTGAAGGAATCCATCTTGAAGGCCAAATGAGCACATTAAAACCACCGCACCCAATTCTCGGCACCCTTCCTGACGACTGGAAAGTCGAGAAGCTGATTGATTGCTGCTGCTACCTCCAGCGCGGGAAAGCGCCAAGTTACGTAGAGGAGAGCGAAGTCCTCGCCCTGAATCAAAAAGCAGTTCGTTGGGGTCGCATCGAGGAAGAGCACCTCAAGTATCACGACCCAGAAGTTGAGATTGCAGCCAAGCATTTCATCAAAGCCGGCGACGTTGTAATCAACTCGACAGGAGACATCACGATTGGCCGTGCATACCTTTTTCACGACGCGCCCAAGAGATTGTTCGCGGATTCCCACGTCACCATCATCCGAACTATCGCTTCCAAGCTGCGCCCGGAGTTCCTGGTGAATTTGCTGGCGACACGCGAATACCAAGACCTCATCTATTCGCTCGTTACCGGAAGCACCGGGCAGCTCGAATTGAACAAATCGAATCTCGAAGGTTTGCCCGTGATTTGTCCGCCGATTGAGATTCAGGACGAACTCGCGCAGCTTTGGGATCCGCTCTATCGCAGCATGGCTTTGGCTGATGCCATGAGGACGGATTGCGACAAGGCAATCGCTTCATTGTTCCAACGAGACGTGATGGACCCGTGGCGAGGGGCTCGCTGGGATGGCAAGAAAGCCAAAAAGTCATGACGTATTCCCACCAAATGAACCGCACCCTCGCCACCCTGCGCGATACGCTGCTTCCGAAACTCCTGAGTGGCAGCCTGCAAATCAACAATCAAACCGACCAACGCCATGATTAACACAGTATGGGGCAGCACAGATAAGCCGGTTGCGAGCAAGCGGCTCGCGCAGATTCTCAGCGCGGAGGCGGACCTCGAAGGCACCCTTTACATCGGGTATCCCATCATCGGCACACCGGAGGGTTCCTTTCCGATAGATGCGTTGCTGGTATCGCCGACCAAAGGACTTGTTTTGTTCAGCGTGGTTGAAGGCAAAGTTTTGCCGGACTACGCCGAGGCGCAAGATGAGGGTTTCAATAAGATGCAGGCCAAACTGCTTCAGCATCAGACGCTGATTCGTAAACGGAAACTGCTGGTCGATATTCACACGGTCACTTTTGCGCCTGCCATTCCGCAGCTTGACCACGACGACGAGCACCTCCTCTGCAACGCGGACAACTTGGTTTCGGCTATCGATGAATTGGATGATTTCGAGGCAGAGGTTTTCCCCGCTCTCGTTTCGGTTATCCAAGCAATCTCCACCCTGCGGAGGGGCCGGAAAAAGCGGGCGCTGCACAATCAAACGTCCCGAGGCACCAAGATTAAGGCACTGGAGGATTCAATCGCCAACCTCGACAGCCAGCAAAGCGCAGCGGTGGTCGAAACGTATGAAGGGGTTCAGCGCATTCGTGGGCTGGCCGGGTGCGGAAAGACCATCGTTCTGGCTCTGAAGGTTGCCTACTTGCACGCCCGTCATCGGGACTGGTTGATCGCGGTGACATTCAATACGCGGTCGCTGAAGAAGCAGTTCGAAAACCTCATTACGACGTTCGTGCTGGAACAGGCAAACGAAGAGCCGGATTGGGACAAAATCCGCATCTTAAATGCGTGGGGGGCTCCGGGTGGAACTGACCGCACTGGCATCTACTACGAGTTCTGCCGTGACCATGGCGTGGAGTATCTGGATTTCGGAACTGCCAAGAATCGCTACGGGTCCGACAAGGCATTCGAGGGGGCGTGCGAAACTGCGCTCCAAGGCGTCAAACAGTTCGCGCCGAAATACGATGCGATTCTAGTCGATGAAGCCCAAGACTTCGCGCCAAACTTTTTGCTACTCTGCTACGAATATCTGAAGGAGCCAAAGCGGTTAGTCTATGCATACGACGAGTTGCAGAATCTTGGGAACAGGTCACTGCCACCTGTTGAAGAAATCTTCGGGAAAAACGCGGACGGAACTGCCCGCGTCGTAATCAACCCGCCCGAAGTCGGGAAGCCAAAGCAAGACATCATTCTCGACACCTGCTATCGCAACTCTCGCCCGGTCCTGTCCACGGCTCACGCACTTGGATTCGGGGTTTACCGAACCAAGGGCCTTGTTCAGATTTTCGAGAATAAGACTCTTTGGTTCGACATCGGCTATCAAGAGGAGAACGACGGCGAAATTGAGGACGGCGAACCCGTTGCGCTCAGCCGCACGGCAAAATCCAGTCCTGAGTTCTTGGAAAAACACTCCTCTGTGGATGACTTGATTCAGTTTGAAGTCTTCGAGACCGCCGAGGCTCAGACCGCTTGGCTCGTCGCCGAGATTAAACGGAACCTGACGGAGGATGAACTGATTCCCGACGACATCGTCGTCATCAATCCCGACCCGCTGAAGACGAAGGATGCCGTCGGAGAAGCGAGACGGAACCTGATGCAGCTGGGAATCAACTCGAACCTCGCTGGCGTGACGACTATTGCCGATGTTTTCACCGAGCCAGGGACTGTGACCTTCACTGGCATCTTCCGCGCGAAGGGGAACGAGGCTGCGATGGTTTACGTCATCAATGCGCAGGACTGTTTTGGGGCGCTCCTGCCAAGGGATCTTGCACGCGTTCGAAACCGCTTGTTTACGGCAATTACACGCTCGAAGGCATGGGTGCGAGTTGTCGGCGTCGGTAAGGCGATGGCGGCTCTGAAAGCGGAATTTGAAAAGGCGAAGGCAGAAAACTTCTCTTTGCGCTTTAACTACCCGACTGAAGAAGAGCGGAAGACGATGATGACGGTGAACCGCGACATGTCGAAAGCGGAACAGGACAGAAGCAACAGACGTCGAAGCAACTTCGCGGAGATAATCGAATCATTGGATTCTGGAGAAAGCTTCATCGAAGACTATCCGGAAGAACTGGTGAGGAAGCTTGAGTCTTTTCTGGCCAAAAAATCCAAACCCCGCCGCCGGAAATGAGCCCACAGCAAACGCTCAAACAGATCAACGAACTCACCCAGGCTCTTGTGGGATTGAGCCTGTCGAATGAGCAGAATTTTCCGACGACGAACGGGAAACCCAATGCGGCGTTTGAAATTTCGGTGAGCACCGCGGCAGGCATGAGCGTTGCCCTAAAAAATGTGGCTTACCGGGACATCTACGGGGAGCTGGAGAAAGCGCGTTGCTTCAACGTCAAGATGATCGACGGGGCGTTGGTCTCCCTGCGCTATCGGTTTCAAGCCGGAGCCGTCTGCGAGCATTCGCTCTCATACTTTCCGTCGCCCGATCTCGAACAGTTTCAGAACGAGCCGGAGATTTATCTGGAAGACGAGGTCTTTGCGGATGTCGTCGCGAAGAATATTGTGCCGTTTCCTATCCGTTTCGACTTCAGCGACGACGAGGAGAAGTTCGTGGACGTCCACCATCCGTATTCCCACTTAACACTCGGCCAATACAAGAACTGCCGGATACCAGTCTGCTCTCCGCTTGGGCCTCTTGCTTTCGGCGGCTTCATACTGAGAAATTTCTACAACACAGCCTTCCGTAAATACTCAGCCAAGTTTCCAACCAGCAAGTTGGGATTCGCCAACACAATCACCGCGATGGAAAGAAAGATTCCGCATGTCGTTTGCGGCGTCTAACGAAGCCATGAGCCTCAACGAATCCATCGTCGAAGACGCCGCGCTCGAATGGTTCGGGGAGCTGGTCCCGCCAACGCGGGAGGTCGGGCACGGGCCGCATCTCGCGCCCGGTGAACCGGCGGCGGAGCGGGATTCGTTTGGCGAGGTGGTGCTGGTGGGGCGCTTGCGCGAGGCCATCCGGCGGCTGAACCCGGCCATTCCTGAGGAGGCGCGGGCAGTGGTTGCAGATTTTGCAACAACTCAAACAGAATGGAGGCCAAACCCATGAGCACGGATTCAGAAACGCCAGCACCCGGCGGCCAGTTCCTCGTTTACCAGACGGAGGACGGGAAGCTGAAGATCGACGTGCGGTTTGAGGGCGAGACCGTGTGGCTGACGCAGCAGCACATGGCAGAGCTGTTTCAAACGACCAAGCAGAACGTCGGGCAGCACTTGAAAAGCATTTTTGCCGAGGGGGAATTGGCGCAGGATTCAGTGGTAAAGGATTCCTTTACTACTGCCGCCGACGGGAAGAACTACCTGACCCGGTTCTACAACCTCGACGCGATTATTTCGGTGGGCTACCGGGTGAAAAGCGCGGTGGCCACCCGCTTTCGCATCTGGGCCACCCGGCAACTGAGGGAATACATCGTGAAGGGTTTCCTTCTCGATGACGATCGGCTGAAGAATCCGGATCAGCCCTTCGATTATTTCGATGAACTGATGCGGCGGATTCAGGGCATCCGCACTTCGGAGCGGCGGTTCTACCAGAAGATCACGGACATTTACGCGACGAGCATTGACTACGACCCCACGCAGGAGGTGAGCCTGCTGTTTTTCAAGCAGGTGCAGAACAAGGTGCATTGGGCCATCACCGGGCAAACAGCGGCGGAGATCATTCATGATCGGGTGGATGCGGCGAAGCCCAACCTCGGTCTAACGAGCTGGCGGGGAGCGGTGATCCGCAAGCAGGATGTCTCTATCGCCAAGAACTACCTCAGTGAGCCGGAGTTGGAGGCGCTGAACAACCTCGTGGAGCAATACCTGATCTTTGCCCAGGGTCAGGCGATGCGGCGGTTGCCGATGCACATGGCGGATTGGATCGAGAAGTTGAATGGGTTTCTGACCTTGAACGATCGCGACATCCTCACCCATGCCGGGCGGATCTCGCACGTGATGGCTCAGGCCAAGGCCGAGCTGGAATACGACAAATTCAAGGCCCTCACCGCCAGCTCCCCCCGCCCCGTGGACGCGGACTTCGAGCAGGCCACGAAGGATTTGAAGAAACTGCCAAAGCCAAAGAAACCCAAGCCACCGAAGAAATGAGCCTCAACGAATCCATCGTCGAAGACGCCGCCCTCGAATGGTTCGGGGAGCTGGGCTATGCGGTCGGGCACGGGCCGCATCTTGCGCCCGGTGAACCGGCGGCGGAGCGGGATTCGTTTGGTGAGGTGGTGCTGGTGGGGCGCTTGCGCGAGGCCATCCGGCGGCGGAACCCAGCCATTCCCGAGGAGGCACGGGAGGAGGCTTTGCGCAAGGTGCTACGGGTGGGCACGCCGGCGCTCGTGCAGACGAACCGCGCCTTTCACCGGATGCTGCGCGACGGCGTGCCGGTGGAGTATCCCCGGCCCGATGGCAGCATCGCGGGGGATCATGTGCGGCTGGTGGATTTCGGCGATGTGCTGGCGAATGACTGGCTGGCGGTGAACCAATTCACGGTGATCGAGGGGCAACACAACCGGCGGCCGGACATCGTGGTCTTCGTCAATGGTCTACCGCTGGGCCTGATCGAGCTGAAGAATGCGGCGGATGAGGACGCGACGATTTGGAGCGCCTACGCGCAGCTGCAAACCTACAAGGCGGAGATTCCCACGCTGCTGCATTACAACGCGGCGCTGGTGGTGAGCGATGGCCTTCAGGCGCGCATGGGCTCCGTGACGGCGAATCAAGAGTGGTTCAAGGTCTGGCGCACGATCAACGGCGAGGGCGACGCGCCGAAGTCGATGCTGGAACTGGAGGTCCTGGTGCGCGGGGTCTTCGACCGGCGGCGTTTCCTCGACCTGCTGCAGCATTTCATTGTCTTCGAGGAAGATCCGGAGTCCGGGGCGGTGCACAAGATCATCGCGGGCTACCACCAGTTCCACGCGGTGAATGCCGCGGTGGAAGAAACGGTGCGGGCCAGCGGGATGGTCGAGACCGGCTCGTTGCGTGATGACGAGGGTGCCTATTGGGCGGGTCGGATGCACGGCGGCAAGCCGGGCGACCGTCGGGCGGGCGTGGTCTGGCACACGCAGGGCAGCGGCAAGAGCTTCTCCATGCTCTTCTTCGCCGCCCGCGTGGTGCGGCATCCGGCCATGCAGAACCCGACACTGGTGGTGCTGACCGACCGCAACGATCTCGACGACCAGCTTTTCGGCCAGTTCCAACGCTGCGCGGACATCATCGGCCAGACGCCGGTGCAGGCCAGCGGGCGCGAGCATTTGCGCGAGCTGTTGAACCGGGCGAGCGGCGGCGTGGTGTTCACCACCATCCACAAATTCATGCCGGAAAAGGGCGAGGCGATGCCCGAGTTGAGCGCGCGGCAGAACATTGTTGTCATCGCGGATGAAGCGCACCGTTCGCAATATGGCTTCGGCGCACGGGTGAATGCCAAGGGCGAGAAGTCCTACGGCTTCGCCAGCAACCTGCGCGATGCTTTGCCGAATGCGTCGTTCATCGGCTTCACCGGCACGCCCATCGAGAAGGCGGACGCGAACACGCGGGCGGTCTTCGGCGATTACATCAGCATCTACGACATCCAGCGCGCCGTGGCGGACAAGGCCACGGTGCCGATCTATTACGAGAGCCGCATTTCCAAGCTCGCCCTGAACGCCGCCGAGCTGCCGAAGCTCGACGCGGAGTTTGAGGAGATAACCGAAGGCGAGGAGCTGACGAAGAAGGAAAAGCTCAAGACCAAGTGGGCCGCGCTGGAGGCGCTGGTGGGCGATCCGAAACGCATCGCGCTAGTGGCTGCCGATCTGGTGGCGCATTTCGAGAAGCGCGTGGAGGCGATGGACGGCAAGGCGATGATCGTCTGCATGAGCCGCCGCATCTGCGTGGACCTCTACAACGCGCTCATCAAGCTGCGCCCTGAGTGGGCGGAGGAAACGCTAAAAGTCGTGATGACCGGCAGCGCCGAGGACGGACCCGAGTGGCAGAAGCACATCGGCAACAAGAAGCAGCGGCGGGATCTGGCCAACCAGTTCAAGGACGCGAAGAACCCCTTCAAGATCGTGATCGTGCGCGACATGTGGCTGACCGGTTTCGACGCGCCCTGCCTGCACACGATGTATGCCGACAAGCCGATGCAAGGCCACGGCCTCATGCAGGCCATCGCCCGCGTGAACCGCGTCTTTCGCGACAAGCCGGGCGGGCTGGTGGTGGATTACCTCGGCCTCGCCGATCAGCTCAAGAAGGCGCTCATCACCTACACCGAGAGCGGCGGCCAGGGAAACCCGACCTTCGACACCGCCCAGGCCATTGCCGTGATGCTGGAAAAACACGGCATCGCCTGCGACCTGATGCACGGCTTCAACTGGGACAAGTGGACGACCGGCAAACCCACCGAACGCCTTGCTCTCATCCCCGCTGGTCAGGAGCACATTCTTCAACAGGAAGACGGCAAGAAGCGCTGGGTGCAGGTGGTGACGGAGCTTTCCCGCGCCTTCGCGCTCTGCGCCGCGAGCGATGAAGCGACTGAGATCCGTGACGACGTGAGTTTCTTTCAGGCCATCCAGGCCGCGCTCAGCAAGCAGAGCACGAACAACCGAAAGACTCCGGAGCAGATCGACGCCGCCATTCGCCAGCTCGTGTCAGGTGCGATCACGGCCGACGGGAAGATCATCGATGTCTTCACCGCCGCCGGATTGCCCAAGCCGGACATCAGCATCCTGAGCGACCAATTCCTCGCCGAAGTGCGCGGGCTCAAGCACAAGAACGTCGCCGCCGAGCTGCTGGAGAAGCTGCTCAAGGACGAACTCAAGGTCCGCTCCAAACACAACCTCGTTCAAAGCCAAATCTTTAGCGAGAAGCTCAAGAAGACCCTTAACGCCTACCACAACCGCGCCATCGGCACGATGCAGGTCATCGAAGAGCTGATCAAACTCGCCAAGGATCTCGACGCCGCCACCAAGCGCGGTGAGGAAATGGGTCTTTCGGACGACGAGATCGCGTTCTACGATGCACTTGCAGCCAACGACTCCGCCAAACAGGCGATAGGGGACGCGAAGCTGAAAGTCATCGCCGCCGAGTTGATCACTCAGGTTAAGAAAAGTGTGACTATCGATTGGACGCTGCGCGAAAGCGCTCGTGCCAAGATCAAGGTGATGGTCAAACGCATCCTGAATAAATACGGCTACCCGCCCGACTTGCAGGAGGAGGCCGTGAAAACAGTTCTGACGCAGGCGGAACTGCTCTGCGCCGAGTGGGTGTAGGAAGTCGGCCCGGGCTCAGGGGGTTTGCCACAGGCAGACTAGCGGCTCGGTGCGGACCCAGCCAGTGTTGCCGTCGGGGAGGACGAGGCGGCGCCAGCCGAGGAAAACTTTGTCGACGCGCGCGACGGTGCCGGCGGGGAGGCTGGCGGTGATCTTTTGGTCGCCGGCCTCCGTCGGCACGGCGCGGAGGGTGGCGGTTTTCCAGACCAGCACGGCGTCGGGGCGGGTGAGCGGGCCGTGGGCGTGGAGGGCAAGCAGGGCGGTGGTGAGAGCTAGGGCAGGAAATCCGAAGGACGAAATCCGAAGGACTAAATTCAAGCCACTGGTGGCACTCGCAGGGCCGGTGCGGTAGGCGGCGACGATGAGGGTGGCGGGGGAAAGGAGCAGGAGGACGGCGGCGGCGAGGGCGAGGGTTTGCCACTCGCGGATCGAGAGTAGGCGGGCGGCGGGCGGGACGCGCGGGGCTTGGAACGTGGCGCGGGGCGCGACCACGGCGGCGAGGCGTTGGGTCGCGGGGTCGCGGGGGGCTTGCAGTCGGGCGGCGTAGGCGTGGGCGGCGGCTTCGTCCCAGCGGCCTTGCTGGGCGAGGGCGAGGGCGAGGTTGTGGCGCGCGGCCCAGTCCAGCGGCGCGGCGTCGAGGGCTTCGCGCGCGGCACCGGCGGCGGCGGGGAAGTCACCGGCTTCGTAGGGCTTGGCGGGGGCTTCGGCGGCGGTGAGCGGACCCGGGGAGGCGAGAAGGACGGCGGCGAGGGTGAGGGCGGCGGCCGCGCCGGGGAACAAGTGCGCGAGGCGCAAGGCGGCGAGGGGCGAGCGGGCGGGCAGGGCGGCGGTGGCGAGGGTGGCGTAGGCCTGGCCGGCCCACTCGCGGGACAGGGGCGTGGCGGGGCGGTAGAGCACGCGCTCGGTCTCGGCCCAGAGGGCGGCCCAGGCGGGGTCGGGAAGGTCGCGGGCGGCGGGAGTGAGGGACTCGACTTCGAGCAGGAGGCGGGCGTCGGCCTGCCAGGCGAGGAGATCGGCGGGAGCGGGGGGCGTGGCGGTTTCCAGCCGGGCGATGGTGCGGCCGAGGCGGGCGTGGGCTTCGCGCAGGGGGCGGCGGGGATCGTGGGTGCCGGCGTGGCGGGCGGCGAGGCGCAGCCACAGGCCGAGCGGGATCAAGAGCGCGGGCAAAGTCCACAGCAGGGCGCGGGGCCAGCGGGCGAGCGGGGCGGTGGCGGTGGCGCCGAGGGGGAGGGGATCGGCGGGCAGCTTGGCCACCGGGGCGGGGGCGGCGGGCGCGGGTGACGCGGGGGCGGAGGAGGGCAGGGCGGCGCTGGCCGAGGGCGGTGTGCTTGCTTGCGGAGCAGGGGCGGGGGCGGCGGTGGGGGCGGTGACCTCGACCACCACGGGCGGGGTGCGGAGGGTTTGGTATTGGCCGGTGGAGGGATTAAAGACCGAAAGCGTGTAGGGGCCGAGGGCGAAGCGGCCGGCTTTTTGCGGGATCAGCACGAGGTCCTCGGAGAGGCTGGCGTCGAAGAGGGCTTCGCCTTTCGGGGTTTTTTGGGCGCGGGGGGCGACGACGCGGAATTCGCGGGAAAACTCACGCGGCGGCAGGCGGTCGAGCACGGGCCAGTTGCCAGTGCCCTCGAGGGTGATGGTCCAGGTGATGGGTTCGCCGACGGCGGCTTTTTCCGGCACGACCTTGCCGGCGAGGGTGAACTGGCCGACGGCGCCGAAGAAGCCGGCCGGCTCGGGCAGGGGCAGCGGGCGGACCTGGAGGGTGGCGGTGGCGCTGGTGAGGGTGTATTGCTCGAAGGTGGACTGGCCGAACACGGAGAAGGGCGAGGCGGTGCCGGTGGGGAGGTTAATAAGCTGGCTGGCGGTGGGGAGCGTGACGGGGCCGGAGAGGGAAGGCGCGATGGCGCGGGTCTGCTGGGTGACGAGCAGGCGGGGCTGGCCGTTGCGGGTGCCTTCGGAGCCGGCGGGCTTCGACCACTCCTCGGCGATCAGCGGGGTGGCGGTCCACTCGAGCGGGCCGGCGAGGATGCTGTTGGTGGCGTAGCGGTGATCGACGTCGAGGGTGTGGGTGAGGCGGATGACCTCGCCGGACCAGACGGGCGCGGGCGGGACGGTGAAGCCGGCGGACGCGATTTTATCCAGGGTGAGTCCGGAGCGGCCGACGGTGGCGGCGGACAAGGTAAAGCCGGCGGGCGGCACCGACAGGGGGCCGGCATCGGTCTGCACGGTAAAGGCGGGGATGCGCACCTCGCCCTCGGCGCGGGTGGGGCGGACGGGGTAGGTGAACGTGACGGTTTTTTGCCGGACGGCCTGGGAGCCGAAGCTGACGTTGAACGTGCTCTGCTCGCTGCGGCCCGGGCTGCCGAAGGAGAGGCCGTCGGTGGCGGGGACGTCGGGGGTGTCCTTCGGTTCGCAGTCCTGGAATACGAGGGCGAGTTGGGAAACCTGATCGCGGGCGAGCGTGCCGGAGGCGGGTTCCCAGCGGACGGACTGGGCGGACAGGGTGGCGGCGAGGAGGCCGAGGAAAACGAGGAAGAGAGGGCGGAGCATGGCGGGCGGAAGGCGGGGCGTGGGTTACCAGTCGCGTTTGCGGGCGGCGGCGGCGGACTCGGCGTCGGGCGGAGTCTCGGCCTCTTGCATGAGTTGGTAGAGGCGGGCGGGGGCGTCGGCGGAGCGCACGCGGTCGAGGCGTTGGCGGGGCACGGCGAGGGAGGGATCGGCGCTCGTCGCGGCACTCGAGGGCTCGCCCTCGGGTTTACCGGAGGTGGATACGCCGCCGGCGCGCTGGGTGGGCTCGGGGGTTTCGGATTTGGGCTCGCCGGCGCCGGGAGCGGGGGTGGCGGGGTCGGCGGAATCGGATTTTGGCGAAAGTTCGCCGAGGGGTTTGGAATCGGTGGGAGCGGAGGAGCCGTTGCCTTTGGGGTCAGGGGGCTCGCCGGAGCTGGAGGCGGAGCTGGAGCCGGAGTTTTTCTGATCGGAACCGGAAGAGGATTTTTGGTCGGGCGAACCGGAGGAATCCTTCGGCTCGGTTTTTTTGGGTTCGTTTGGTTTCTGGCCCGCAGACTGGTTTTTATCGGGGGAGGGCTGGTTTTGGTCGGACTGCTCCCGGTTCTTGGACTGGTCGGGTTTAGAGTCTTGCGGCGGCGGCTTGGGCGGGTTCAGGAGGGCGTCGAGGCGCGTGCGGAGGGCTTTCCAATCGGCGGCGGCGGGGTCGAGGGCGGCGCCTTGATTCACGGCGGCGAGGGCGTCTTGCAGGGCGCCCCTGGGGGGGGCGGGAGACTGGGGGGAGGCTTTTTCGCCTTGGTCGGCGGTCAGGGTGGCGAGGCGGGCGAGGTCGGGGGCGGCCAGATCCGGGGCGGAGGCGAGTTGACCGACGAGCGCAACGAGCGGGTCGGCCGCGGGCGGGGTCTCGGCGGCGCGGGCGGGAGTTGGAGAGTGAGGCAGGAGGAGCAGGGCGAGGAGGAGGGTGGCGGCGGTCGCGGCGGGGGGGCGGAGGGTGCGGGCGCGGGGGGTGACGGGGAACTCGCGCAGCAGGGCGGCGGCGAGCAGGGCGAGAGCGGGGGCGAGGAACCAGGCGAACAACTCTTCGCGACGGGGCGCGGTGTCGGTGGTGGTGCGCGCGGTGCGGCCGCGGGACACGGTTTCTTTCAACAAGGCGGGCAAGTCGATCCAAGTGGAGGCGTCGCGGTAGGCGCCGTCGCTCAGGCGGGCGAGTTCCTGGAGGGTGGAGGCATCGAGGCGGGAGAGCACGGCGGCGCCACGGGGGTCCTTCACGAGGCCGCCCTTGCCGTCGGGCACCATGGCGCCGGCGGAGGTGCCGAGGCCGAGGGCGATCACGCGCACGCCGCGGGCGACGAGTTTTTGGGCGAGGGGTTTCCAGGTGTCATCCTGGGCTTCGCCGTCGCTCAGGATGATCAGGTAGCGGTCGGCGGTGGCGGGGGCATCGGGTGAGGAGCCGGTCGCGGGGCCGAAGGCTTCGTCGGCGGCGGTGAGCAAGCCGGCGAAATCGCTGCCGCCGGCGGGAATCAGCTCGGGGCCGAGCTCATCGAGGAAGGTTCGGAAGATATCGTAATCGGCGGAGAGCGGACACTGCAGGAAGGCGGTGCCGGCAAAGGGCAGCAGGCCGAGGCGCTCGCCCTTCAACTCGTCGGCAAGGGTGCGCACCAGCAGGCGGGCGCGGGTGAGGCGGTTGGGCGGGAGGTCGTCGGCCAGCATGGACCGGGATACGTCCACGGCCACGAGAACATCGCGCGATTCGGTGATCGTCGGGGTGGACAGGGTGCGGCCTTGGGGGCGGGCGAGGGCGAGGGCGAGGCCGGCGAGGGCGAGGGCGAGGAGGACGGGGCGGGGGGTGTGGGCGTTTTGCGCGGAGCGCAGGAGCTGGAACGAGTTCGCGGAGAGGCGGGCGCGGGCGATTTTCGGACGACTGACGGCGGAGGCGGGCGCGAGCCGGAGGCTGGCGAGCAGCAGGGCGGCGGGCGCGAGCAGGAACCAGCAAAGAGTGGGGTGGGCGAAGGTCACGGCGGATCAGCGGCGGCGGAGGAGCGGCAGGGCGGCGAGGAGCAGCAGGGCGGCGGCGAACGAGGCGGGCCAGGCGTAGAGCTCGGTCGCAATGATATGGTTGGTCTGGTCGAAGGTGGTTTTCTGGGCGCGATCGATGGCGGCGAAGGCTTCGCGGGTGGCGGAGGGGTCGTCGGCGCGGTGGAAAGAGCCGCCGGTCTCGCGGGCGATGGCGCGGAGCAGGGGTTCATCGGTAGCGAACGCCGCCATCTTCGTGCCGACGCGGCGGCCGGATTCATCGAAGCGCGGATAGGGGGCGGGTTGCCCGGTGCCGACACTCACGGTGTAGACGGGGATGCCGGCGGCTTTGGCCACGGCCATACTTTGTTCGGGGGAGATCTGGCCGTTGTTATTGGCGCCGTCGGTGAGCAGGATAACGAACGCACCGGCGCGGGGGGCATCGGGGTCTTTGCGGGCGCGTTGCAAGCGGTCCACAGAGAGGCCGATGGCGTCGCCGATGGCGGTGCCGTCCTCGATCAGGCCGATGCGCAGGCGGGAGATCTGGCGGCCGAGCCAGGTGTGGTCGTGGGTGAGCGGCGCAAGGGTGTAGGCGCGGCCGGAAAAGGCGACGAAGCCGATGCGGTCGGCGGGGCGGCGCTCGATGAAGGCGGACAGGACGGGTTTGAGGGCCTCGAGACGGTTGACCTGGCGGCCATCGAGCTCGGCGTCCTCGGAATACATCGAGGTGGAAAGGTCGAGAGCGAGGACGAGGTCGTAGCCCTCGCCGCGCACGATCACGCGGTCGTCGATCCGCTGGGGGCGGGCGAGGGCGAGGATCAACAGGGCGGAGGCGAGGTGGGCCAGCCAGACCGGCCAGCGGCGCACGGCGGGCGGGCGGGGGGCGGCCCAGGCGGCGGCGGAGGGGATGACCAACACGGCCACGGGGCGGCGGCGGAGGAGGAGGGCGACGAGCGGCAACAGGAGCAGGGCGAACAACCACAATGGCTGGTCGAGGCGGTGGCTGGCGGGGTCGAGGCCGGGCAGCAGGGCGGCGAGGGCGGCGGGCGGGCTCATCGGCGGGCGGACTCGCGGCGGCGGAAAAAGCGCACGAGCGAATCGAGGCGGTTCTCGTCGGTGCCGACGGTGTGGCGGGAGAAGGGGTCGGGGAACCAGGCGGCGAGGGCGGCGTCGCGGGCGGCGCGCCAACGGGCGTGGGCGGCGCGTTCGGCGTGGCCGGCGGCGAGGGTGACGAGACGCCGGGCGGAGGGGTCGTAGGCGACGAGGGGGCCGTCGGTCTCGGGCAGGGCGCGGTCCCACGGGTCGTCGATGCGCAGGCCGAGCAGGGTGCAACGGCGTTGCAGGGCGGCCCAGCCCTCGGGAACGGGGCGGGCCGGGTGATCGGAGAGCCAGACTACGATGCTATGGCGGGGAACGAGGGCGGAAAACGCGGAAAGGCTGAAAGATTGAAACGCGGAAATGTTGGCTTCGGCGAAGGGAGGGGGCTCGGAGGCGAAGAGTTGGGAGGCGAGGTGGTGGATGGGGCCGCGGCCGTGGACGGGCGGGACGAGGCGGGCGCCGTCCGGGCGGAGGTGGGCGAGGCCGACGCGGTCGCGGTTGACCGCCCCGAGGAGCAGGAGGAGGCCGGCGAGTTCCAGCAGGGCTTCGCGGCGGGTGGTGGCGCCGGAGCCGAAGCCAAGGGACGGCGAGTCCTCGAACACCAGCAGCACGGTGACCTCGCGTTCCTCGACGTATTTTTTGCGGTAGGGCTCGCCGAGGCGGGCGGTGACGTTCCAGTCGATGTCACGCACGTCGTCGCCGTAGGCGTATTTCACGACTTGATCGAACTCCATTCCGCGGCCGCGGAAGGCGGAGCGGTAGCCACCGCCGAGGGAGGTTTCGACGGCGTGGCGCACGCGCCACTCCAGGCGCCGGAGCGCGGCCAGCGGGGCGGCGACGGGGGCGGGGGAGGTGGAGGCAGCGGGGGGCAAAGTGAGGGGCGGCGCGAGCCGACAGGGAAACGGTTTACTTCGCGCCGGAGGGCATGGGCGTCTGGGCGAGGACTTGGGCGACGATCGTATCGGTGGTGAGGTTTTCGGCCTCGGCCTCGTAGGTCAGGCCGATGCGGTGGCGGAGCACGTCGGCGGCGAGGTCCTGAACGAGGGAGGGGGTGACGAAATCTTCGCCGCGGAGCCACGCGAGGGCCTTGGCGGACTGGTAGAGGGCAAGGGAGGCGCGGGGGGAGGCGCCGTAGGATACGTGGCGGGCTTTGCCGTTGGGCAGGGGTTTGGCGAGGTCGCGGGTGGCGCGGACGAGGGCCAGCACGTAGGCCTGGACGGCGGGGGCGACGTGCACGGCATCGACCCAGGTGCGGAGCTGGAGCAATTCCTCGCCGCTGGATGCGGCCTGGAGGGCGGGCGACTTCGTCACCTGGCCCCAGCGGGTCATCATGGTGGTTTCCTCGGCGAGGGTCGGGTAGTCCACGAGCAGCTTGAACAGGAAGCGGTCGGTCTGGGCCTCGGGGAGCGGGTAGGTGCCCTCCTGCTCGACCGGGTTTTGGGTGGCCATCACGAAAAAAGGCTTGGGCAGCGGGTGGGTGGTGCCGCCGAGGGTAACCTGGCGTTCCTGCATGGCTTCGAGCAGGGCGGACTGGACCTTGGCGGGGGCGCGGTTGATTTCGTCGGCCAGCACGAGGTTGGCGAAGATGGGGCCGCGGTGGGGGGCGAAGGCGGCGTCCTTCGGGGAGAAAATCATGGTGCCGACGACGTCGCTCGGCAGCAGGTCGGGGGTGAACTGGATGCGTTCGCACTGGACGCCGAGGGCGGTGCCGAGGGATTTGACGAGGAGGGTTTTAGCGAGGCCGGGCATGCCCTCGAGGAGGACGTGACCATTGGCGAGCAGGGCGATCAGGAGGCGTTCGATGACGGCATCCTGGCCGATAACGGCTTTGGCGACTTCGGTGCGGATTTTTTCAGACCAAACGGGACCGGTGAGCATGGGAGCGAAGGAGTAAAGAGGAGGAGGGGATTTGGGACTCGCGGGAGAGGCGAAGGTTGCGTTGGGTTACGAAAATTGGCGCACCATGGATTTACCATCCCAAATCCGCGAGCGACTGGATGCAGCCGGCGTCCTGTCCGGCGATGTCACGGAGGTGTTTATCCGGGGCTCGGGGCCGGGCGGGCAGAAGATAAACAAGACCGCCTCCACGGTGGTGCTGCGGCACGGGCCGACCGGGCTGGAGGTCCGGTGCCAGGAGGAGCGCAGCCAGACGGCCAACCGGGCGCGGGCGTGGGAGCGGTTTTGCGAAAAGCTGGAGGAGCGGCTCCGGGCGGCGGAGGCGGCGCGAAAGGCGGCGGTGGCCAAGGCGCGGAAGCTCCAGCGCAAGCGCAGTCCGCGCCAGAAGGCCATCCTGGTGGCGGGCAAGCGCCACCGGGCGGAGATCGTGGCGGCGCGGCGGGCGAAAGAGTAGGGCGGAGGCGCCAGCTCCGGCGCGGTCAGGCCAAGACTGAATTGGCGATTTTATCGCGAAGATCTTTTAACGTAAAGGGCTTGGGAATGAAGTCGGTCTTGGGTTCAGCCAAGAGGTCTTCGGCGTCGAGCTCGGAGTAGCCGCTCATGAAAAGCACGGGGAGATCGGGGCGTTCGGCGCGGAGGACGGCGAAAACCTCCCGGCCGGTGAGGCCGGGCATGGTGAGGTCGAGCAGGACGAGGCTGGGGCGGGCGGGGTCTTGGCGGAAAAGGTCCACGCCCGCGAATCCATCGGCGGCGGTGTCGACGGTGCAGCCCAGGGCTTCGAGCATCAGGCGGGTGGTTTCGCGCACGGTCGGTTCGTCCTCGATCAGCAGGATCCGATGCGGGGACGAGGCGGGGGCTGGGGCTGTCATGGTCGGGGCGGGTGCAGGAGTGGACGAGGCGGGGAAGTAGATGAAAAAGGAGGTGCCGGCGCCGAGCTGGCTGACGATGCGGATGGCGCCTTGGTGGCCGCGGATGATACCCAACAAGGCGGCGAGGCCCAGGCCCCGGCCGGTGAATTTGGTGCTGAAGAAGGGGTCGAAAATCTTCGCGAGGGTTTCGGCCGACATGCCGCTGCCGGTGTCGGTGACTTCGAGGCACACATAAGGGCCGGCGGGTTGGGCAGGCTGGTGGATGCAGGAGGCGAAGAGGCTGGCGTCGGCCTCAATGGCGCCAGTGCTTACGGTGATTTCACCGCCGTGCGGGGGTAAGGCTTCGGAGGCGTTTATGACCAGATTCATCAGGATCTGCCGCACCTGAGTGGAATCGGCGACAATACTGGGTAGATCGGGGGCGAGGTTGAGCCTGAAGCGGGTGGATTTCGGCAGCGAAACTTCAAGCAGGGGGATGGCCTCGCGGACCAAGTTGCCGAGTTCAAGTGGCTCGATGCTGAAACGGTGGCGACCGGCGTAGGCGAGCATTTGGTGGCAAAGTTCCCCGGCGCGGCGGGCGGCGAGTTCGATTTGCTCGATGGATTGCGCGATGCGGGAGTCGGGGATGGAGAACAGGCGGGCGAGGGAAGCGTGTCCGAGGATGGCGCTGAGGATGTTGTTGAAATCGTGCGCGATGCCGCCGGCGAGCACGCCCAGACTTTCGAGTTTTTGGGCTTCCTGCATTTTCCGTTCGATTTTCTGGCGGCGATTATCGGCGTCGCGGAGCTCGGTGATTTCCTGGGACATGCCCACGAGGGCGGTGCCGGTGCCGTTGGCGAGGCGGATGGCGAATTTCGAAGTGATGAAAGTCCGCTTCCTGCCTTCTACTAGGGCTTTGAACTCCAGGCGCTGCGGGACGCCGCTGGCGAGCACTTCGCGGTCGATGGCTTGCATCTCCGCCGCGACTTCCGGTATGTGTAGATCTTCGTCAGTGCACCCGATGATTTGGGCTTTGCTACGGCCGTAGTAGGAGCAGAAGGTCTGGTTGACGAGGCGCAGGCGGAGTTCGCTGTCCTTCATCCAGATGGAGCACGGGTTGTGGTCGATCATCAGATCGAGCAGGGCCCGGCTGTCTTCCAGTTCGGCGGTGCGGTTCGCGACTTCCTGACTGATATAGTTATTCCGGCGGATCATTATCCACAGGTAGGCGATGCCCAGTTGGGTGACGGCTAGGCCGACGGCAAAGATTAGCCAGGCTCCGGGACTGGAGAAAGGCACGGAGCTTTTTTGATCCCAGCGGTAGGCGGTGACCCAGTGGCGACCGCCGAATTTAAAGCTGCGGAGTTGGGTATTCGGGCCGATAAAAGCATCGTAGGCCAGGGGTATAACCATGGGTTTTTCCCGATTCTTTAGGCGGGTGTAGAGTGCCACCGGTGTGCCTTCGGTCAGGTCGTAAAGGGCGAAATCCAGGTCCTGCCAGCTGAAGGGATCGAGGTTTTCATCGACGATGGTATCGAGGCGCAGCACGGCTTGGGTAAATCCCGGACCGTATTGCGGCGGCGGGGTCAGGAGGCTGGCGGGCGCGCGGGCGGTGTAGGCGGTGAGGACCATGCCGTCGTAGCCTTCGACCAAGGGAAAGACGGCGGTGCCTATGATGGAGCCATTCATGCGCGACTCCCCGGTTTCTCGCTTCGCGATATAATTGTGGACGTTGTAGCCGTAAGCGTTCTCGTTTCCCGCGATCGGGTAGAGGTAGGTGATCACGCTGAGGCTTTCCTCGGGTTTGAAGGTGGATGCATCCAGCAGGCTTATCTGGCCGGTGGCGCTGCGTTCCTTCAGCACAAAATCCGGTCGCACCGTGGCGCGCGCGCTGGCCAGAAAGGCGGGGACCATAGCGGTTGGCACCTCGGAGACCCATTGCAGGCACTCAATACCGGGGTTGAGCTTGATGAGAGTCTGGGCGGCGCCGATGAAATTTTCGTGCGTGAAGCCTGCGTTATTGGCCGCGACCAGGCGGAGTGAGAAAACGGCGTTTTCATAAGCACGCAGGCCCTTCACCAGAATCTGGTGCGACGTTTCCTCACGGCGATCGAGCTCGTTACGCCTGTTTTCTTCCTCCATGATTTCGAACTTGAGGGCGGCGCCTAAGCTGGCGAGCAGACCGAGGACCAGGGGCAGAATCAAGATGCGCGGGTCGCGCAACAGGCGGGGCAGTTCGGTTTTTTTTCGAAAAGGAGACACGGGGTTTGGATCAATCAGGCGCCGATGGGGCGGGTGAGGAGGGCGGAGCTCAGGCCGGGGAGGCGTTCGGAAAACTCGGCGGCGGGATCGGCCTGGCGGAGGGCGCGCTGGACCATGCCCATCTTGGCATCGAGGTTATCGATCATGCTGACAAACACGGCCTCGGGGGTGGCGGCGTAGACGGCGGCGCCCCACTCGGGCTCGCCTTGGTGGCTCAGCACGATATGTTCGAGGCGTTCGAGGCGGTCGGCGTCGAGGCGGGCCTTGATGCCGTGTTTGCGGGCGAGTTGATAGCCGAGGACGACGTGGCCCTGGAGGATGCCCCGCCGGCTGCGGCGGGTGGCGAGGGTGCCCTCGTATTCGATGGTCTTGCCGGTGTCGTGCAGGAGGATGCCGGCGAGGGCGAGGTCGGGGTCCACCTGCGGATAGAGCGGCAGGAGGGCGCGGCAGGCGCGGGCCATGTGCAGGGTGTGCTCCAGCAGGCCGTGGCGGTAGGCGTGGTGCATGGACACGGCGGCGGGGCAGCGGCGGAAGACATCTCCCACCTCGTCGAAAACGCCGCGCACGGCCATGCGCAGCTCGTCGTGAGCGATCAGGTCGATGCAGGCCTGAAACTCGGTCCAGAGTTCCCCGGCGTCCTCGGGGGCGAGCTCCACAAGCGAATCGACCAGGCCGGGCTCAGCGGCGAGTTGTTCCTCCGACAGCGTGACGCATTTGAGGATTTTCGGGGAAAAGCGGCCTTGGAAACTATCCGCCCGGCCTTCGATGCGGAGCACGGCGCTCTCCCCGGCGGTCTTGATCGGATCAAACAGCGGGCTGTCGCCGAACAGGGTGCAGGCGAAGCTACCGCCGCGGTCGCCGAGGTCGAGGGAGAGGAAGGGGTTGCCGTTCGAGGCGGTTTTGATCTGCAGCTTTTTCACCACGACCACGGCGGAGAAGGGGGCGCCGGCGTGGAGCTCGGGCGATTTCAATTCGCGGACGGTGAGCAGAGGGGGCGGGGTGTCGGACATCGTAAGAAAAGTGGAAAGCGGAAAGGCGTAAGGGATGGGGCTCTGGAAGGCGGGAAAAGGTGGAAAACGGGCGAGGTGGCGGCGGGAGCGGAGGGGATCAGGCGTGGGTTTTTACCAACCGGGTGAACGCCTTGAAGGCGGGGTGGCCGGAATCGTGCAGGAGGGCGTAGAATACAGTCTCGACCGGCAGCACGGTCACGCCGGCGTGGCGGAGGGCGGCGAGGCAGGCGGCGTGGTCGTCGGGCCGGCGTGCGACGATGGCATCGGAAAGGATCGTGACCTGGAAGCCTTCCGCGAGGGCGCCGAGGGCGGACTGGTAAATGCAAACGGGGGTCTCGAGTCCGATCAGGAGCAGGTGCTCGATGTTTTCGGCGCGCAGGGCGGCGGGCAGGGGCTCGCTCGCGAGGGCGGAAAAGGTGTTTTTGGGGAAGACCGGGGCATCCGGGGCGAGGCGGGCGAGGGCGGGGGCGGTGGGGCCGAGTTTGGCGGGCACTTGCTCGGTGAAAAATACCGGGAGGCCCAGCGCGCGGGCGGCGGCGATTGCGAGCCCGGCGCGGCTGCGCACGGAGCGGGCGGCGGCCGCGGGCAGGGCGGCGAGCAGGGTGGACTGGAGATCGACGGCGAGGAGGGCGGCGCCGGGGGCGGCCGAGGCGGGCGCGGAGGCGGTTTTTTTGGCGCGGGGCATGGTGGAGCGGGGTGGGGATTAGCTTTTATCGCCGTAGTAGCGGCGGCGGGCCTTTACCTGCACGAAGCGGCGCTCGGGCAGGAGGTAGGCGGTGAGAAAGCCGCCCATGCAGCAGGCGGTGTCGATCCCGACGGACCACTTGAGTTTAAAAATATCCGGGCGCGGGGTGTGGCCGTAGACCACGAAGGGCGGGCCGACCCAGCGCTCGGCCCAGAGCACGCCGTCGGGGGCTTCGGCGCGTTTGCGGGGGCGGCCCTCGGCGTCGATCACCTGGATGCGGGTGACGACGGCGGCGGGCTGGCGGCGCCAAGGCTCGCCGGGCAGGAAACCACCGTGGACAAAAACAGTATTCAGCTCGGGCTCCTCGTGGGTGAGCGGGAGTTTTTCCAGATAGGCCCAGTGGTGCGGCTCGAGCTGGGCGAAGGTCTGCTCGTCGTCGTCCTTGAGCAGGGAGCGGTCCTTGGTGCGGCGGTAATTCAGCAGGCGGGCCTCGTGGTTGCCGAGCACGCAGAGCGCGTTGTGCTTCAGGGCCAGGTCGATCACGGCGGCGCTGCTGGGTCCGCGGTTGATCAAATCCCCGAGCAGGACCAACCGGTCGCCGGCGGTGAGCGCGAGACGGTCGAGGAGTTCGGCGAATTCGAGGTGACACCCGTGGATGTCGCCGATGGCGATAATGCGACCGTTCATGCTGGGTTAATGGCGAAAGTGCTAGCTTCGCCCGGCGGCGGGGGTAAATAAGAAAGCCTGTTTTATGGAGTTAACTTTGCAGTCCTTGTCGCCCCGCTGCCTCGCCACCGCGCGCGAATTTACTGATGGCCAGCGGGTAGTCAGTTTTTTGGTGCGTGCGCCGGTCACCCCCGAGGCCCGGGCGGCGCGGGGGACGGGCAAAGCCGAGCCGGCGGGGGATGGCATCCTGCGTTGTGATGTTTTGGAGACGGAGGTGGCTGGCTTCGTGGCGCCGGGACCGGTGGTCTGCCGCTGGGCGCAGATTTACAAGACGCGGCGGGTGCAGGATAATCCCGAGCGTGCGCTCAAGTTGACGGCGGAAAGTCTTTTTCTGGCCCTGGCTGATCCCGCCAACGAGCGCTCGGTCGAAAACGAGCGTTTGCTCCAGGTCCTGGCCATGATGCTGGAGCGCAAACGGGTGCTCCGCCCGAAGGGCCGGGTCGGCACGGGTGCGGGAGCGCGGCTGGTTTATGAGCACGCCAAGGCCAAGACGCGCCACGAGGTGGCGGCGGCGGAGCTGAGCCCGGAGTTTTTCCGCTCGATTCAGGATCAGCTGGCCGCGCTCGTCGGCGGCGGGCCCAAGGTCGAAGCGGCGGCGGGCGGAGAGGCGTCCAGCAGCGCGGCCCCGGACGGCGCAAACAATCCGGCGGCCCCGGGGGAGGCCTGAGGGATTTTCATGCGCGTGGTCATCCTGGGTTCCGGTCGCGGTTCGAACGCCGAGGCGCTCTGTATCGCTCAACAAGAAGGCCGGCTCGGTCGCGCGCAGATCGTGGCGATCTTCTCGGATCGGCCCGAGGCGGGCATCCTCGCGCTCGGTCCCCGCTTCGGCATCGAGGCGCGCCACCTGGATGCGGCCCCCTTCAAGACCAAGCTCGAGGGCGAGGGCGAGGCGCGCTACATCGCGGCGGTGCAGGCCAGCGCGCCGGATCTGGTGGTGCTGGCGGGCTTCATGCGGGTGGTGAAACCGGGTTTCCTCCACGCCTTTGCCGGCCGCGTCATCAACCTTCACCCGAGTTTGCTCCCCAGTTTTCCCGGGCTCGACGGCATCGGGCAGGCCTTTCGCCACGGGGTGAAAATCACCGGTTGCACGGTGCATGAGGTCACGCCCGAGATCGACGCGGGCCGCATTCTCGACCAGGCGGCGGTGCGCATCGAGGACCATGACACGCCCGATACGCTTGCGGCCAGAGTCCACGCGGCCGAGCACCGGTTGTTGGTGGATGTCGTCGCGCGGCTCAGTTTGGCCCAGGCGCCGGTTTGAATAATTCTTGGACGTGCCGAAAGATGGGGTGGATTCGGCCTTGTGCCGGGCAGAGATGAGGCGGACTCTGGTCGTCGCATACCGCTATGAAAACCCAGGTATTTGTCGACGGACAGGAGGGCACCACCGGCCTTCAGATTTTCGAGCGTCTCGCCGCACGCGACGACCTCGAGCTTATCCAGATCGATCCGGCCCTGCGTAAAGACGCCGCGGCACGCGCGGCCTGCCTCAATGCGGCCGATATCGCCTTCCTCTGCCTGCCCGACGGCGCGGCCAAGGAATCCGCCGAGCTGGTGACGAATCCGCGCACCTGCATCATCGATGCCTCCACCGCCCACCGTGTGGCGGACGGCTGGGTCTATGGCGTGCCCGAGCTCGGTGCGGCCTACCGCGCTGCCATCCGCACCGGAAAACGCATCGCCAATCCCGGCTGCCACGCCACGGCCTTTGCCCTCGCCGTGCGCCCGCTGGTCCAGCGCGGCTTGTTGCCGGCGGATTTCCCGCTCAGCTGCTTTTCCCTGACCGGCTACAGCGGCGGCGGCAAAAAAATGATCGCCGACTACGAGGCCTCTCCACGTCCCGCCGCACTCCAAAGCCCGCGCCCCTACGCCCTCGCCCTCATGCACAAGCACCTGCCTGAGATGCGCGTGCACACCGGGCTCGAGCGCCCGCCGATTTTTAACCCCATCGTGGCGGCGTTTTACCAAGGCTTGGCGGTCACGGTCCCGCTCCCGCTCCATGCCCTGCCCGCCGGGCCGACCCCGCAAGCGTTGCACCACGCGCTGGCGGAGACCTACACGCACGAGCGCTTCGTGCGCGTGCTGCCCTTTGGCGATGAAGGCGTGCTCGACGGCGGCTTTTTTGACGTGCAGGCCGCTAACGGCACCAACCGCTGCGACCTCGCCGTCTTCGGCCACGCCGAGCAGGCCGTCGTCATGGCCCGCCTCGACAACCTCGGCAAAGGCGCGTCCGGCGCCGCCATCCAGTGCATGAACCTCCACCTCGGCCTCGACGAAGGCCTGGGCCTCACTGTTTGAGCTTTTCGGACGCCTGCGCGTTTTTCTTTTCATCCAGTCCATCGAGCAGTCGCTCGAAATCGGCCGGAACGATCCAGGTCGGCGCGGAAGAAAGTATCGTGCTGACATCAAACGCAGGTTCGTATTCCGCCCTCGCCGAGAGCACCGCCAATCCCACCGGGACATCCGGTGCCGGCGCGGAAAAAGCCGCGCCCCGCCGCAACCACACCAGACGCGCCCCGGAGCACGCCTGGCTTATCGAGCGGAGCCACTCCGAGTCATCGTCCTCCGCCAGTGCAAGGATGACGGGCGTCTCCCCCGCGCCCAAGCGCAGGCGCGCCGTCTGGCGCTCGATCAACGCTGCGGCCGCAGGTCCGTCCGGCGCGGCGCAGATGGCCACCGCCCTGCCGCGCTGCATAGCCAGCGCGGCGAGGCGGGATTGATCTTGATAAAGCCAACTCCCCTTTTTGATCATCAGGACCGCGTGTTCGCTTCGGAAGGGATGCGCCGCCGTGTAGGCGCTTTCACCACCGTCGAGGATCTCCACGTGATTATGCGTGGCGAGCTGGTAAAGCGTGAGGAAGTCCTCGCTGGAGGAAAGCACCGATTCCTCCCACCTCTCCGCAGGAGTAGAAATAGTGACCGCTTGCTTGCGCCATTCGGCCGGCCACGCGCCGCGTTCCGATGCCGCGATGGCGTCCCGGATGAAACAGAAGGCGAGCTCATTGGAATAGCGCCCGCCCGCCTTGCGGTAATAGGTGGCGCGCTCGTCCATGCTCACGATGGGACGTGTGATGACGAAGGCAGCGGGCAGACCGGCCTCCACCGCCTCCCAGTGCAGACGCGCGGCCACGGCGTTCCACGGCGAATCCTCGGGATTGAGGATCAGGGTGGGACAGTCGCCGCGTAGGATACCCGGCGCGATGTCGCGGTCTTGCGCCAGCTCCAGCGCCACCGTGCCGCACACCTTAAACACGGGCGACTGGGCCAGGTAGAGCGCCATCACGCCCCCGATCGAGTAGCCAAGCGTGAAAACCGGCGTCTCCTCCGAACCGCGCTCCGCCTTCACCCGCAGTATAGCCCGCTCCACCGCCGCGTGGTAGCCACCTTTCGGATACACATAGGAAGTGAGGAAAGGATCGTCGCCGGGGCGCCGCTTCTCCGCGCTGATCGAAACGACCGCGCAACCAAGCCGCAGCACCAGCGCGTTGGCCAACGGCGAACGCACGGTGCGGAAACGTTCGTTCACGTAGGGCGCGACGAAGACGACGCCGTTCACCTTTTCCGGCAATTTCGCCCCCCGGAAGGGCAGCCGCACCGCGATCTCCAGCTTCCGCCCGTCCGGTAGGGTTTCCTCGGTGATCGTCTCGTGGATGTTCTTTTCGCTCAGGCCATGGATACGTTGCACCTTGGCCAAGCCGCACAGGTCGAGGTTTTCCTGGAAAACCGGGGGAAGCGCGAAGGCGACGCCCGCGCC
>CAIQAB010000002.1 GCA_903869675.1 uncultured Verrucomicrobiota bacterium
AGACATCGCTCGAATTCCATAAAGTGCCTCCGAAAAACTACCGTCATCAAATAACGCTACAACACTCATGCCTACAAAACAAACGAATAAAGTATAAAGCACAATCATCCGGACCCCAGGGGCCTTATTTACATCAAGATGAAAAATAGCTAAACCAGCGGTAATAATAGCTAGGTAACGAAATTGCACCGGTATTTGAGGGAACACCATCAAAACAAAAATTACCAAAGCTGAAACCAATACTGCCATTGCATTTGGCGTCGGCATGGATTTATTTAGTAAGCGCATAATGTGAAATATGATCTAATTTATTGTTTAAATTTCCCAGAAACAAGTTTCAAGCTATTCCGAAATAAACGTGAGATTGTAAACATACAATTTGGCAAATAACCTATAAAGCGAATAGCCACAGGCAAATGCTGCTGAGAAGCGAACCATTTTCTCATTTTTACCACGTCTTCTGAACTTGATCTTATAAAAAGATTGAATGTGTTGGCGGCAGTTTTTAAATAATTATCCACCAATTCCCGGCCAACAACTCCAGCAAAACTCGCCTTTAATAATTCGGTCCAAGCTAAAGAATCCAGAAGAGTCGAATAACCATCTATATCTAGTAATAAACGACTGAGTGCGCTTTTGCCGGAAAAAGAATCGTCTCCAAGTCTGCATTTCACCAAGGGAGCGAGATTGCATACCAATCGCGGACGCTTCCTAAGTAATATATAGACATGAGGATAAGCCGTCCCGTAAATCCTGTCGGGAATATTCGATAAGCAGAAGAAATTGCGTTTGAAAACCAATGATCCAAGAAAACTAAACAATCCTCCTATACCTAAACTAGCGTTGGCAAATTTTAAGATTTCTTCGTCACTGCTTAAATCAAAAATAGATCGAGGGGGGATGTTTCTATACCAAGAACGCCTCGACAACTTATTTGCAATCGGATGCCAATCCAATCGATCAAAAACCCAAAGTTGTGCGTTTTCGAACTCAGTTATCTGCCGGTGTATTTGAGTAAATGCATCTTGCTGTATTGTATCATCACTACCCATCCACCAACAATAATCTCCGGTAGCCGCCAAGGCTACTGCTATAAAGTTCTTTGCTGCTCCTATGTTTGTATTTTGGCGTATAAGTCTTGTTTCGAAACCGGCAAGATCATCAATGGAAGGCAAGAATATTGAAGGAGATGATGCATTATCAGATACAATAACCTCGATTTTCCTCCAGATACCAACTGAGTGTCGAGCCGCAGATACAATGGAACTAATCAACTCATTAATTTGAGCCTGTCTGCCATAGGCGGGAATACATATCGAAATATTCATGCGTAACTGATGTCAGCCCGCCTTGGTGCATAAACCAGCAAGGGTGCCGCCCAAGCCGTAGTCAAGATAAACGCTACAGCAAGAGCGATAAAGCCTCCGGCAGTTCCCATAGATAAACCTATCCAATAAAGCAATGGAGCCGATACAAGCCCTTGCAACAAAGTAGGAAACAGTAGCTTTAGCGCTTGATTTGTAGCCAACAGAACCGTGGCCCATGCATCGGTCCAAACTCTAAGACAATAATAGAGTCCTGCAGTCACGATAACCCATGATCCAAAAACAGTCAAATGCTTGGCACTAATCAGTGGGCAAATCTGCCGATCAAAAACAACCATTACAATCGATGCCGCAACTAATACCACACTAGGAGCTAACGCGTATCTTAAGGCTGTTCTTCTAAGTGCGGAGTCTTCGCCTTGCATATACAATGCGCTAAATTTAGGATGGACCGTAGAGAGCAAGGTTTGCGGGCCGATGAAAGCCAGCCCGAATATCTTCTGAACTGAAATGTAAGCCACAAGTTGCTCTGCACTAAATACCCTGCTCAACACATAAATATCCACTCGAAGAACCAAAATTGAGGCTAAATTGAACAAGGTGTAATTAGCATGGCCACTCCACGGTGGCAATTTAGCAGAAATCCCGGTTACATTGCCATACCCTGCACCAATACGACGAAAAACTATAAATAACAAAGGAAGAACCGGGGGCGCCAGCATGCAAAAAATATATATCGCTAGAGAAGTGAATCCCAATTTCTGGCAAAAAAGCACCGCAACTAAATTTAAAATACTGCCCAACACCGGCAAAGTATTAGCTATAACCGTTCGACCTTCGGCGTAAAGAATCCGAATAACTGGCCCCGAGAGCACACTAAGTAGGAAAAAAATTGTGCAGATAAATACGAGCACCGGCGCATCGTGGAGCGCCGAGGAGGCATCCCCTGCGGTAACAAACCTAAACCATGATTCATGAAAAATAACCAAAAAAATAGCCGCTCCAATTGACAAATAAAGCGGTCGCAAAAGCAGACGTCGCAAACCGTGAGTTGAATCATTTTTGTCAACAGAGGACTTTACTATAAAATTTTGTGCTACGAAGCCGGTGCCAACCTCTAATATAGCTATCCAGCCACCGATAGATTGCAGAATAGCAACGGCAGCTACTCCCTCGGCACCAACGGCGGAGAACAATTGCCGGAAGGTAAAGAAACCACAGGCTGCACCCAAGATTCTAAGCGTCCAGCCGGTCAAGGACGCCACAACATCTTTATTAGAAAGTAATCGCGAGGAAAACTTTTTAAATACAGAATTTTTTTCTAGGTCAAAAATCATATCATCGGGACGTAGCGTTTTACCTCGTTCGAGCGGGTTGGGATAACGCCGGGGTGAAGTTTACCCTTGGCCCCGAAGCCAGACCAACAAGATGCGGCAAAGGCGAGCAGGCTTTGCGGCTGACCAGTGCCTAGATTACGCGTCAAGGGTCTCCCTGCCTCGAGGGCAGGTTCTGAAACTACTTTGATAAAATCCCTCGCGACTTGCTCAACCGTAACAAAATCTCGGACTTGAGAACCATCGCTCATCGGAAAATCCATCCCATTTAGCGCGGCCTGGCGCAACGACGGCCAGAATCGGTTTGCTGCCTCGCCCTCGCCATACACATGAAACGGGCGCAGAATAGCGAGTTCCAGATTTTTATCTACCGCCAATCCCCACGCTGCCATGCTCGCAGCAGCCTTAGAGGCATGATAAGCGCCAGTTGGCTCCAAGGGGGCATCGACCGGTATGAATTCGTAACGCTCGCCACTGCGCCCGTATTCGAAACAGGAGCCACAGATAATAAAGCGTTTTATGCCTGCATCGACCGCGCGTCGCCAAAGCGCCAAACTATCTGTTACATTCACTCGAAAACATTTCTCCCAGTCATTCATGCCCCCGCTCACTCCGCAGGCGGCCAAATGCACTAATACATCGCATCCCCGCAATTCCTGGTCTGAAACGGTATCCAAACTACCTGCGACTAATTGCAGATCAGGATGTTTTGAGAGCACCGTTGAATCAGGATCACGAACCAAGGCGCGCACAGCATGGCCGTCATGGAGAGCGCGTGCGACCACATGACGACCGATAAAGCCTCCGGCACCAGTTATGAAAAGGGTCTTCATTGAACTACTTGGCCAAGGTCGGGCAAAAACAACGAATAATACCGGATCTCGACCGTGCGCTGACGAGCGATCTCAAGGGAGAAGTTCAAGTTCAAGCAGCAGCCTTTCTGGATGCCAGACACTCTCGTATCACCGCGACTTCGTGCGCGAGCATATCCTTGGTCAGGCCAGGATAGGTCCCCAAGAAGATAGCCTGGTGCATGATCTCGTCCGCGCCGGTCATCTCGCCTACCACGCGCAGAGCCTGCGGGCGGTCTTTCTTCAATTTCACCGACTGGGCGAAGTATTCTTCTCGCTTCATACCGATTCTCCCTGACGGTCAAAGCGTCGGTAACGAACGACAAAATCAACGGCCATATCCAACCAGCGCAAACGGTCGTAAGCACTCATCTGAGCGAATCCAGTGGCTCCCGTATAATCACTTGGCTGGGAGTTTCTCAACGCTTCCCAGTCCGAGTTTTTCACCATAAAGCCCTTTCCCAAAATAGGATTCTGCGTCGGGGATAATTCTAGGATCCAGGAATTCATTGGCACAATAACTTCTCCAGCAACCAAAGTTTGTTTACTTCAAAGGCCTTACGAAGTTCCGGCACATCGGGAATCGCTGCATAGCCTACGGCCGCTTGCAAGCGCTCACGACTAAAATCAGTCTGCTCCGTAAGAAATAGAATGTCCGCCCTGTCTTGTGGATCAACCCGCATCATTTTAGTTAAAATAAGATCTTCAGTTGCGGGGCGATAGAGTCGAAGAAGGCGCAGTCCGGAGACGGGAAGGGGGTGAACACGGTCCAACCAACCGGGAGCCAATATAACCTGACGCTCCTCGAATAAATGAGTAAAATACAAACCGCTATCCCCTAATTCAGCGTTGGTAAGTTCCTGGGCCCTCCAGAAATCCTCATTTGCCTCAAACAGCTTGAGGTCGCGAGTAGGAAGAATCGCGTCCACATCCATTGTCGCGTGCAGGAAAGCCGGAGCGGAGGGAAACCCCAGAGCCAACGCGGGACGGCCGTAAACATACAACTCCAAATCCCGTGTAAGATGCCGGTCAAGCACTTGCAATATACGTAATGGATTGCTCGTCATACCGCAATTCCTTCAGTGCGGGGGCGCAGCCAGACCGGGGTATGCATAGCTCCGCCCCGTCGATACCCCGGCTGCAACATAAACCGGCTCGGGTGCGGCCATACTTCGGACGCCTCGAGCAAACTCTTTGGTAACAGACTACTCAGTTTAGTCCAAAAGGCCTTACCCTCCACGTCCCACTGTGAACCTTGCTTCGCGATATATGCCAATGCGTCCTCACACCGCTCCATCAAGGCCAACCGGGAAAGAGCTTCTACGTTCAAACCTTTGCCGCTTAACAGTTGAGCCGCACAGCGCATCCGCTGAGGTTCGTATTCTTGGGCACCCGAAATTAAGGCCACCCCCAATTCCTCGTTGCCAAACCTTTCTTCGCCTGGATCGGTGACTTCAAGCGGATTGTAATCGGCCGGGACATAATGGGTGCACCCTCGCAAAATGGCGAGCCGAAGCAACGAATCCGGCGTCTCCAAACCAAGCGCACGGGCCTTACGCAGCAGGGGCGACAAATGCGCCGTGCCCCCGCAAAGTGATGCCATGGTGGCCATTAGAAGTGATTCACTGGCGGTTAAGGTGCAAGTGCAAGATCGGTATCAGTCACCGATCTTTCTGGAGGCGACAAATTCACGAATCACTCCGATCTCGTGCACCAACATCTCCGTCGTTAATCCCGGGTATGTCCCGAGGAAGATAGCCTGGTGCATGATCTCATCCGCGCCGGTCATTTCACCGACCACCCGCAGGGCATTTGGACGATCTTTCTTTAACTGAACAAAGACCGGCTGGCGGAGGAGATTCCCGCCGAAGAACATACGATTACCGATTTTATTGGCGTCGAGATGACGCGCGAGGTCCGTGTGGCTGAAGGGCGCGGTCGGTTTGACCCGGAGCATAAAACCAAACCAGGACGCATCGGTGCGGCAACCGGTGGCGTCCCACTGGAAGCAGGATGCAAAATCGAAGGCGGCATTCGCAAGCGAACGCCCCACACGATCAGATGGCGGCAGCCAGCGGGTGGCATGGGTAGGCAAGGTGAAATCGAAAACATCGTCCAAATCGGCCAAGCCGACGCGCAGGGTTTCCCAATTTTGCTTCCGCATCTCGATAAACGCGGCCAGTTTTTTCAACTGTTGGCGGCCGATGGCGGCCTGAGGATCGAGCGGCTTTAGATTATAGCCGAGGTGGCTGTAGATATATTTATGGTCGTATCCCTTGGGCAACTCGCCGAGCTGCCAGCCGAAGCGTTTATTACACGTGTCGTCCTTGCCCGAGGCACACCAGCAATCGCGTCCCCAATCGCGGAAGCTTTCGGCATAGGTTTTCAGAGGGGGGCGGCTGATAATATTAACCGCACCGCCCTCGCCCATGGTGAGGTGATGCGGAGGGTAGAAGGATTGGGTGGAGAGGTCGCCCCAAGTGCCGGTGAAGCGCGTGATATTCACGCCGTCGGACGGGATGCCCGGTGAGTTTTCGGTGATGCCTAGCGCTTTGGCCCGGGCGATGGGCATGCTATAGGTGCAGCCGAGGGCGTCGCAGTTATCCTCGACCAGCCAAAGGTCATATTTGCGGCAGAACTCCAACACGAGGCCAACGTCGAAGGGGTTGCCCAAAGCGTGGGCAAGCATAACGGCCTTGGTTTTACCGGGCACGTAGGCGGATTCGAGCTGCTCGGCGCGGATGTTACCGCTGGCGGGGTCGTTATCCAAAAACACCGGGATGGCCCCGAGCTGGATAATTGGGGAAACGGTGGTGGGAAAACCCGCCGCCACCGTGATGACCTCATCACCCGGCTGGATACGCTTGTGGGCGGGCAACTTATGAGTGGTCAGGGTGGCGAAGGCGACCAGATTGGCGGAGGATCCGGAATTGACCAACAGGCTGTGTTTCACGCCGAGGAGTGCGGCGAGTTCCTTCTCGAACGCCTCGCCCTCGGGCCCGAGGGTCAGCCAGAAATCGAGGGTGGCGCCGACGGCGGCCTCGACCTCGTTCTCGTCGAACACCCGACCGGCGTAGGGAATGGTCTGGCCGGGCGACCACGGCGCGTGCGCGGCATCGTCGCCGGGGCGCTGGGCGGAATGGGTGAGGCGGGAATATTCGCGCGTGTCGCCCAGTATGACGCGTTTGCGCAAGGCGACCACAAAGGCCGGCTTCATCTTAACGGCGAGAGGAACAAGTCGTTCCAGACTAACCCGTATGGAACGCCCGAGGCGAACCGAGGATTCGTGCGGCAGGCACCCCTCGAGATAGTCGGTGGCCTGGATACGAATGCCATCGGTATGGTGCAGACGACTGGTCACCAGCAGGAGCTCCACATCGCCACGAAAATCTTCCGAGGATATGGCCAAAGCGGGTCGGCTTTTGGCGTTTGAGGCATCGGTAAAAGGCCAATCGGCGACAAACAACTGGCCGGGGGTCACGAGGGGAGCAGGCATGGTGAAATTAGTTTTGGGTGAAGGACTTCACGGGCGGCAGACGGAGCGCGTCCAAGGTGTGGCCCCAGTCCTCGTCATCTTCCTTGAAAAGAGTATCCAGTTGCACGAGATCCCAGGCATCGGGTGCCTTAAGCTCCATTTGAAGGGGAGTGTTGTCAGGAATAACCCCGGATGAACTAATAATCTTCAGGACATTGCCTTCTTTTACGACGGTGATATTCATACGATGATAAAAGTTTGAGGTAGAGTCGCGGCAAGGTCAACCGGCCCAAGCCAGACCGGCGGCGCGAGCGGACTCGGTGTAGGCCGTGATCTGGCCGATGGTGAGGGCGTGGAGATCGGTCGCGGGCGCGGCGGCTAGGCGATACCAGCTGACGGTGCGATCGATCGTCGCGGCGAAGGGCCAAGCGGGCGACCAGCCCAGCAGGTGGTGGGCTTTGTCGGTGGCGAGATTGAGGAGCTTGGCCTCGTGGGGCGCCTTGGGATCGCTCTTGTCGTCCCAGCGGCCGGGCCAGTGTTTGAGGATCTCCTGCACCAACTCGGCAACGGTCTTGTTGGAGGTGAGGGCCGGGCCGAAATTAAAGGCCGAGGCATAAGTGGCCGGCGGGAAATGTAGAGGAACGGCGGCGCCGTTTCGATCCTGCGCCAGCGCGGCCCCGAGCCAGAGGTAGCCCGAGAGCGGCTCCAGCACATGCTGCCAGGGACGGGTCGCGACTTTGTTTCGCACCGGTATCGAATCCCCCTGTGCCAAGGCGCGGATACAGTCGGGCACGATGCGGTCGAGGGCCCAATCGCCGCCACCGATGACATTGCCGGCGCGAGCGGAAGCCAGCCGAACAGGGGAAGCGGGCGCGGAGAAGTAGGAACGTCGATAGGAGGCTATCACCAGCTCGGCCGCACCCTTTGATGCACTATAGGGATCGTAACCTCCCATCGCATCTTCTTCGCGGTAACTATGAACCCACTCGCGGTTTTCGTAACACTTGTCGGTAGTGACGGCCACTACCGCACAAGGCCGGGCGGGATCGGCGGCGAGGCGCACCGCCTCAAGCACGTTGGCCGTGCCCATCACGTTCGTCGCAAAAGTCTCGGTCGGCTGGTCATACGAGAGGCGCACCAAGGGCTGCGCGGCGAGGTGGAAAACAAAATCCGGACGGGCCGCGGCAAAAGCGGCACGCACGGCCGACAGATCACGCACATCGCCCTCGATATGGCGCAGGCGCGAGGCCAGACCGAGTTGTTCGAAAAGCGACGGCTGCGTCGGAGCCGGCAAGGCGAAGCCGGTCACCTCGGCGCCCAGCGCGAGCAACCACTCGGCGAGCCAGGCGCCTTTGAAGCCGGTATGTCCGGTGAGCAAAACCCTTTTCCCGCGGTAGGTATCGGCGAATGACATGGGGTGCTTAGTCGCGCTTCAACCAAGGGGACTTGTTGGAAGCCCAGAGGTCTTCGAGAAGCTGCTTGTCTCGCAGGGTATCCATGGGCTGCCAGAAACCAGTGTGCTTATAGATGCTGAGCTGGTTGCTCTTGGCCAACGCCTCAAGTGGCTTGCGTTCCCAGATGGTGGAATCCGCCTCGATCAAATCGATGACCGAGGGCTCCAAGACAAAAAAGCCGCCATTGATCCAGCTGCCATCACCATCGGGTTTTTCCTGAAAGCTTTTCACCGTATGACCTTCGATTTCCAAAGCACCAAAACGACCGGGAGGCTGCACGCCGGTAAGAGTAGCCTTGCGACCTTCACGCCTGTGAAAGGCAATGGTTTCGGTAATATTTACGTCACCCACGCCATCGCCGTAGGTAAAACAAAAAGTCTCTCCGCCCAAGTAATCACGCACCCGCTTCAAACGTCCTCCGGTCATGGTGGCCTCGCCGGTATCGACAATCGTCACGCGCCACGGCTCGGAACGGCGATGATGCACCTCCATGCGGTTTTCCTTCATATCAAACGTGACGTCTGACATGTGCAGGAAGTAGTTAGCAAAATACTCCTTGATGACATAACCCTTGTAACCGGCGCAGATCACGAAGTCGTTGATGCCGTGCGCGGAGTAGATTTTCATCACGTGCCAGAGCAGCGGTTTGCCGCCGATCTCCACCATGGGCTTGGGCTTGAGATGGGTTTCTTCGCTGATACGCGTGCCGAGACCGCCGGCCAGGAGAACTGCTTTCATGGAGTAGGAGGGGTTTGGTGAGAGGTTGGTAAGCTAAAAAATCAGATCATCTTGCCGATCAGCGGCAGAAAAGTGCGGGCGCGGGCCTGCCAGCTTTGAAGCTTCTCGATACGCTTCTTAAGTATATCTAGCTCAGCGGGATTTGAGCCCAAAGTAAGCTCATCCAAACAGGCTGCAGCCCGCTCCACATGCGCATCCTGGCTCTGCAAGTTTGGCGTCAGACGGTCCCGCAACAAGGCACCTATGATGCGGCGCAGCTCAAGGACCGCCTCCCAACGCGCCACCCGGACCGCTCCTTTGGGTTCTTCCAAAGGTTCACCGGCGGCATCTAAACCCGCCTCGCGGATGGCCCCCACCTCGCGCAGCGATCGCAAGCCTTGGCTGACCGAACCCTTGCTCAGACCCAGTTTTTGCTCGATCTCGGCAAACGTGAGCGGCTCCGCCGAAGCAAAGAGCAACCCGTAGATTTCACCCACCGACTTCGGCAGCCCGAGCAAGACCACCAAATCTACAAACACAGCCACGATCTCCGCCTCAAAAACAGTGAGACCGTCCACCGCCAGAGCATAGGGAGAAAGACTTGCGACCGAGGCGGACTTGAGAAGTGCAGACTCTTTGTTCAACGCTTCCACCCAACCATACATCCATGGTTATTTCAATTCATTTTGAAGTGAAGACGCGAAAAAGTAACAGAGTGAGTGTAGAAGCCATCCCGGCGATTGCGCAATTCATTACCCGTTAGAACATACTCCTGCTCATCTTCGTTGCGATCCATCGAAACCGCCACCCGATCAACCCTCACGCCCGGGGATGGGCCTTGGCGTAGACCTCGCGCAGGCGGGCCACCGTCACATGGGTATAGACTTGGGTGGTGTTGAGCGAGGCGTGCCCGAGTAATTCCTGGACGAGGCGCAGATCCGCGCCGGCGTTGAGCAGGTGGGTGGCGTAGCTGTGCCGCAGCTTATGCGGGGTCAGATCTAGAGGCAGGCCGGCCAGGGCGAGGTATTTTTTCAACATGAGCTGCACCGCGCGGTCCGTCATGCGGTGATTCTTGCCATCGACCAAAACCGGGGCCGACGCGCTGGTGTCGCGCGCAAAGTCCCGTCGCCACCGGGCCAGCACCTCGGCCGCCACCCGCCCCAGCGGGCAGAGACGCTCTTTTTGCCCCTTGCCCAGCACGCGCGCGATCGTGCCGTCGGCTTCGAGCGCCCCGTAGTTCAGGCCGGTCAATTCGCTGACGCGCAGGCCCGCCCCGTAGAGCAGCTCCATCGCCAGCCGGTCGCGCCACGCGGCGAAGGCGTCCACGCCGCCGTTTTCAAGCAGACGCAGCGGAGCCGCCAGGAGCTCCTTCATCTGGCCCTCGGTGAGAAACTGGGGCAGACGTTTTTCCAGCTTGGGCAGGGCCAGTCCCACAAGAGGGTTTTTCTCCACCCGGCCCTGGCGCTGCCAAAACTTAAAAAACGCCCGCAGGCCCGAAGCGTGGTTGTGCAAGGTGCGGCGACCGTAGCGGTGCTGGGCCTCGATGACAAAATCCCGCATGACACGCGTGCTGAGCCCGCTGAATTCCCGCCCAGCCCCGCCCGCCCCGGGCGCACGCCGGCGCCAGGCCACGAAGTCATCAAACGCCCGCCGGTAGTTGCGCAGGGTGTAGGCAGAGTAGCGGCGCTCGAGGGCGAGATGCGCGCCAAAGGGCGCCCACCACTGCTCGACCAAGGCGGCCCCGGACTCGGCGCAGCCCTCCTCCGGCTTCGTCTCCGCCCTAGCGGCCGCGCCTGCTGCCGCGCCCGGCCGGCGCCCGCCTTGTGTCTTCGCACCCATGGCGTTGGTGGCGCGTTCAGACTTCGCAACCGGCGGGCGTGGCCGCCACCCGGGCCTCGACCGCGCGCATCACCCGGTCGCTTTCGCGTCGGAGCGCCCCTTCGGCATCGAGGCCAAGGCTCCGCGCCGCCGCACAAAGCTGGAACAAGGCCCGCCCGAGCTTGGCGTCGTCCAGACCGCCGGCGAGTTCCCCTACCCGGCCGGTATCGACGGCACCTTCCACCGGTAGAGACTTTTTCTCGATCTGCTTCCAGACCGCCTCGGCCAGCATGGTAGCGGGCAAGCGGGGCGGTTGCTCCTTAAAAACCCCGGCCTGGAGCGGGCCGTTTTTCTTTTCCTGGGCTTTGATCTCCTCCCACTTGACCAAAACCGCCGCCGAGTCGCCGAGCTTGGCCCCTTCGCCAAAGACATGCGGGTGGCGGCGAATGAGTTTTTCGTTCACCTCGCGGGCCACCGCATCGAGATCAAAGGCTCCGCGCTCGGACGCGATCTGGGCGTGAAACACCACCTGGATGAGCACGTCGCCCAGCTCCTCGCGCATGTGGGGGTAATCTTCACGGTCGATGGTGTCGATGAGTTCGCTAACCTCATCAATCAGGCAGCGCACGAGGGATTGGTGGGTCTGCTCGATGTCCCAGGGACACCCGTCCGGAGCCCGCAGGCGGGCGATGGTGGCGCGCAGTTCGTCGATGGCCTTGCTCATGGCCTAGCGCTACGGGACCACCCGCCCGGCCGCAAGACCCGCGTGGGCCGGTGCCGTCCGATTGGTGACACCGTTTGACAAGCCCGCCGCCGCGTTCCCTCGTAGTAATCAATCATGTCCTCGCCCAAGCGCGCCGTCCTTCTAGTCAATCTCGGTTCTCCCGACTCCACCGACGTCCCTGACGTCGGCCGCTACCTGAGGGAATTTCTCGGCGACGAACGAGTCATCGACCTGAAGCCCAGGTTTCTCGCCAAGTTTCTGGTCAACTGCATCATCGTCCCCACCCGCGCGCCGAAGTCCGCCCAGGCCTACCGCGAGATCTGGCAACCGGAGGGCTCGCCGCTGGTGCTGACCTCGCGCAGCGTGCAGCGCAAACTGGTCGCCCACCTCGGCCCCGAGACGCCGGTCTTCCTCGCCATGCGCTACGGTTCGCCGTCCATCCCTTCCGTGTTGCAGGCCATCCATGCCGCCGGGATCGAAGAAGTTCTCCTCATCCCGCAATACCCCCACTACGCGATGTCCTCCTGGGAAACGGTGGTGGTCAAGGTCTACGCCGATGCCACCGAGCATGCCCCGAAAACCAAGATCACCTGCGTGCAGCCTTTTTACGAGGACGCCGATTACATCGAGGCGCTTCACGCCGTGTCACAGCCCCACCTCGATGCGCATGCCCACGACCACGTGTTGTTTTCCTACCACGGCATCCCCGTGCGCCACCTGCAGAAGGCCGATTCCTCGCACGCCCACTGCACGATCACCCCGGATTGCTGCAACTCCTGCTCCGCCGCGCACGCCACCTGTTACAAAGCCCAGTGCGTGAAGACCACCCAGGCCTTCGTGAAACGCGCCGGCATCCCCGACGGCAAGTGGTCCATCTCCTTCCAGTCCCGCCTCGCCGGAGAGCCATGGCTCTCCCCCTACACCGACCACGAGTTCAAGCGCCTGCCCTCCGAGGGCAAAAAACGACTCGTCGTATTCACCCCGGCCTTCGTATCCGACTGCCTGGAGACGCTCGAGGAGATCGAGGGCGAGGGCAAAGAGGACTTCCTCCACGCCGGCGGAGAGTTTTTCCACCACGTGCCCTGCCTGAACGACCAGGCTCCCTACATCGATTTCCTCGCCGGGCGCGTCCACCGCTGGCTGGGCGGAGAAACCCCCACCGCCACGTCCCGCCTCGCCTCCGCCCGCACCCACGCGGCCTAACGACTATCCAGCGCCGCCCGGCTGCCGCGCTCCAGCTCCAGCCCGACCGCGAAATCGGAACGCCATTCTTCCCTCGCGGCCGCCCGCGCGGCTTCATCGCCCTCGCGCTGGGCCAGCCAGCAACGCCCCAGCGAACCGCCGGCGTTGCGATAAAAAGGATGCAGCCTCGCGAAATTCGCGGTTAACCACGCCGCCCGCTCCTCGCGCTCCGCCGCCGGATAGCCCCGCGCCTCCGCCGCCGTCAAAGCCCCCAACTCCAGCCCCTGCTCGGGCCCGCCCCCGATCGGCGTGACCACCAGACGGGCCAGCCGCTCCAGTTGCCGGCGAGACTCCTCCGCGCCCAGCAGCGGGGTCGCCTGCTCCCGTGCCAAAGCCGCCAGCGCCGTGCGCCACGCCAGCTCGAGTTCAGCTTTCTCCGGCCTCGCCAACGCCGCGCCATAAATTCGCGTCAACGCCACCCCGGGCGCCTCGCCCGCCAGCAATGCCGCGACGAAACGCGACCATGACTCCGTCCGGCCCGGGGCCGCGCCCAACCAACGCCACAGGCCGAAAGCCCCGACCCAAGACGGGGACCCGCCCGCCGCGGTTTGGGCCCCCGGCCACTTTAAAATCGCCTCCAAACCCGCCGCTCCGCCCGGCCGCCCGGCCGCCTGGCGCCACGCATCAGCCAGGGCCGGCTGCATCTCGATGGCCGCCGCCTCGGCCGCCGCCGCACATAGCCAGTCCGGCGCCAACCGCTCCCCGGCACCGACCCCTTGCATGATGGCCATCCGCTTCAACACCGCCGCGGCAAGCGCCGCTGCCCAGCGCCGGTCGCGTTCGACACCCGGCACGCCTCCCCCTCTTATCCAGAGACTCACCAGCCCGGTGGGCTCGGCCGAGACCCGCCAAGCCGGCTCGGCAAAGCCCCATTGCTCCGGCGGCGTCAGGCGCACCGTGATCCCGGTCACCAGCCTCTCCGGCAAACCGAGCGGCCCGCGCCAGACCGCCCAGGCCGCCTCAGCCAGTCGCTCCAGCCGCACCCCCGCTTCGCCAGCATGCGCCGCGACCTCGAAACGCCCTCCCGATCCAGGAAAGAAACGCACTTCGGCCGTCGTCTCCGGCGCAGCCGAAAGTCGGGCCACGAGCAACAAGGCCGCCACCACCCCCGCACGCAGACTGAAAAACCTGGCACTCACCGCATCCGCACCACCAGCTCATCCGCCGTGATCGTCAACCCCGCCGCCCGGTGGAGCACCAGGCCGACCTCTGAAGGCAACACGCCCTCAGTCTTCAGGCGTCTGGCCAGCGAGGCCATGAGCACGGGGAAACGGTGCACCGGGAAACACCCGAAATAGACCTCCTGCGGAGCGTAACGCCAACCGGCTCCGTCCCGCTCAAAGCCCCCCCGCGCCTGCAAGATCAACTCGCGGACAGACCCGAAACAGACGAACTCGCCGACCACGCCGACTTGCAGTTCCCCGCCCGCCAGCCGGAAATTCGGCGTGCCGGGCACGAATAGGAAACGGGCTTCTTTTTTCGCCGCCTGCACCTCGGAATCCACGGGATAAGACGCCTGCGCCCAGGCGTTGAGGTCGCCTTCGACCAGCCCCACTTCACTCATACCCGAGGCCAGCGCCTCTTGCTTGCGCTCCCAACCCATACCGGCCGAGGTCACCCCGCCACCCGGCACGAAATAACGCACGCCACGGACCGGGTCTCGGGGAGCACTCCTCACGATCTCCACCGGTTTAAGAATTAAATAGACCCCCGCGAGCAGCACGCCAAGCAAGAGACTGCACAAAGCACCGCTGAACGCGCGGACAAGACCCGATGCCTTTTGCTCGTGGGATTTCGCCATGACTGCAAGGGTGAAGGGCTCGGCCGCTCGTGTCGAAACCTCGTTTCCGGTGGCTAACCCGAGCCGCCCTGCACTTGCAGCCACGGAAATACTCCCGAACGCTAGCCGTGCCGATGGACTTCTCCAACCGACTGCAAACTCTAGCCGCCCAGACCGAGGCAGCCCTCGACACCCTCGTGCCCGCCCTGCCCGCCGACGCGCCGGCCGGCCCGGCCCGCATCCACGCGGCCATGCGCTACAGTCTGCAAGCCGGCGGCAAGCGCCTGCGCCCGGCACTCGCACTGGCTGCCGCGGGCCTGACCGACACCGAGGCCACCGCCAAAGCCCTCCCCGTCGCCGCCGCTCTCGAGTGCATCCACACGTATTCTTTGATCCACGACGACCTGCCCTGCATGGACGACGATGATCTCCGCCGGGGCCGCCCCACCTGCCACCGCGCCTTTGACGAGGCCACCGCCCTGCTCGCCGGCGACGCCCTGCTCGCTCAGGCTTTTGTGATCACCGCGGAGGCCTACGCCGACCGCCCCGCCCTCGCCGCCGCCCTTCTGCGCGAGCTGGCCCGCGCAAGCTCCGGCATGCGTTTGGTCGGAGGCCAGATGCAGGATCTGCTCGCGGAAGGCACGGGCAAGGCCACCGCCGCTGAGCTCGATTTTATCCACCTGAACAAAACCGCCGCCCTGCTCGAGGCCTCGCTGGTCTGCGGCGGCCTGGTCGGCGCGCTGCCCAGCGAGGCCCTCGCCGGACTCCGCCGCGCCGGACGCCACCTTGGCCTGGCCTTCCAGATTATTGATGACGTGCTCGACGCCACCGCGGACAGCCAGACACTCGGCAAAACCGCCGGCAAAGACGCCCGCGCGGGCAAGGCAACCTACGTCTCCCTCCACGGCCTCGCGGCCTCCACCCGCGCCGCCGCCGAGGAAACCACACAAGCCCGCGCCGCCCTCGCCGGCCTGCCGGGTGACCCTGCTCTCCTCCTCGGACTGGCCGACCTCATGCTCGCCCGCCAACAGTAAAGACGCGGATTCTCACCACGGATCGCCATGCTGGGCGCGGCTTGCGCGGATCATATCCGTGATTATCCGTTAGGTCCTTGGTTTACTGCCTGTTTTAGGATTCTGCGGATAGCCACGGCTTCCGGTTTTATCCGCGAGTATCGACGTTTGCCGGCGTCACAAAACGCGGTATCCCAAATCCAATCCAGCTGGCGGACTCAGGCCCGCAGCCGCTCCTCGGCAAACCGCGCGCAGAGGGCATGGATCGCCGCGGGGGATACCATCGCCATCGCAGTTTGCGCGAGCTCCTTGGCCTCGGTGAGCTTCAAATTGCGCAAGACATAGCGGGCCGCCGGGATGAGCGGCGGGGCCATGCTCAACTCATCCACACCCAGGCCGATCAACAGCGCGGTATAGTTGGGATCGCCCGCCATCTCGCCGCAGACGCTGACCTTTATCCGCGCGCGGTGCGCCTCGACGACGATGTGTCGCAGCGTGCGCAGGACCGCCGGGTGGGTGGGCTCATAAAGGTGGGCGATGCGGTCGTTCACCCGGTCGATGGCCATCAGGTATTGAATGAGGTCGTTGGTCCCGATGCTGAAAAAATCACACTCCCGGGCGAGCAGGTCCGCCGAGAGCGCCGCGCTCGGCACCTCGATCATGCTGCCCACCGGCATAGCGGGATCGAAAGGCACGCCCGCCGCGCGCAATTCGACCCGGCACTCCTCCAGCACGGCATTGGCCCGGCGCATCTCCTCGCTGCCGCTGATCATGGGATACATCAGCTGCACCCGGCCGTGGGCACTCGCCCGCAAGATGGCCCGGAGCTGCTCCTTGAAAAGCACCAGGTGATCCAGGCAGAAGCGGATGGCACGATAGCCCAAGAAAGGGTTGTCCTCCTTGGGGAAAAGATGGGATTGGGAGGCGATGGGCTTATCCCCGCCGAGGTCGAGCGTGCGGATCGTCACCGCGCGGGGCGCAAGCGCCTCCGCCAGCATCCGGTAGGAACGGTATTGCTCCTCCTCGGTCGGCGCGGCCTCCACCCCCAGGTAAAGGAATTCGGTGCGAAACAAGCCCACGCCGTCGGCGTTGTATTGCAGCACTAGGGCGGCCTCCTCCGCCTTCTCCACATTAGCCCGCAAAACGATCTCCACCCCGTCCTGCGTGACGGCTGGCAGGCGGTTGGCCTCAAGCAAACGGTTCTCCCGCGTGCGTTTTTCCCGCTGGATTTTGCCGTAGCGAAAGAGCGTCGCCTCGCTGGGATTGAGAATCACCACCCCGTCGTAACCATCCACCAGAATGATATCTCCCGGCTGCACGCGGGCGGTGAGATCGCGCAGGCCCACCACCGAGGGGATCTTCATCGAGCGGGCCACGATCACGGCGTGGCTCGTCTTGCTGCCGGAGTCTGTCACGATCGCGAGCGCCGACGAACGGTCGAGCCCGGCCGCGTCGGAAGGCGAGATGTCGTTCGCCACCACCACGCGCTGATCCGCCAGGTTGATGAGGCGTTGCCCGGTATGGCCGAGGAGATTGGACAGCACCCGCTGCGCGACGTCCCGGATATCACCGCCGCGCTCGCGCAGATACTCGTCGTCGATCTGCTCAAAGGCGGAGATGTAGCGCCGCGCCACCTTGTTGAAGCAGGTTTCGATATTGATCCGCGTCTTCTCAAATTCGCGCAAGGTCTCCGCGATCAAGGCCTGATCCTCCAGCACCAGCAGATGTGCGTCAAAAATCCTGGCCTCGTCCTCGCCGAGGTTCCGCTCCACCTCCGTCATGATCTTCTGGATCTGCCGGCGCGTCGCCACCAAGGCCTGGTCAAAGCGCGACGCCTCCGCCGGCCAAGCCGCCTTTTCCACCAGATACTCCGGCACCTCCAGATCGCTCTGGAGATAGACAAAAATCTGACCGTAGGCGATGCCCTGCGAGGCGGAGATGCCTTGCAGCACGACTTCGGGACGCGAGATGGATTCGACGAGAGGCATGAGGGGCCGGGGCACTCGGATAATCACACTTTCCGCCGGCTGCGGGGTGATTTCATGAGGCGGCCCCCACCTTCCGGGGTCAACCTGTTTTCCAACCCGCCTGCACCCTAGTTCACCCCACTTGCGCGATGTGCACAAAAGCCTCCGCGCCCCACCCTTCGCGAATGGTTTGAACCAACGGCGCCTCGTCCTGCCCGGGAAGAAGCAGGAGGAAACACGCGCTACCGCTGCCGCTCATCCGGGCCTCGACGCCATGGCGCTCCCGCAGCCACGCCAACATGGCCGGCAGGGCGAACCACTTGGCAAAGACCGGTTGCTCCAGCGTGTTGAACAACAACTCCTCAGCCGAAGCGCCGGCGGACGCTTCCCACGCCGCCAGCCGGGCTACCTCGGCGGCCGCCCCCGTATACCACTCGGGCCGCGCCGCCAGCGCGGCATAGGCCTCCGCCGTCGCCACCCCGAAGTCGGGTTTGAAAAGCAAGACCCGGCGCCCCCGCAACCGCGCCGCCGCCTCCGCTCCAAGCGGCCTGATGTGCTCGCCCCGCCCGCGCATCAGCACCGGACCGTCATGGCAAAAGAGCGGGCAATCCGAACCCAGCCCCGCCGCCAGGACCAGCCGCCGCTCCAGCCCCAACGCGACGCCACTCAAGGCCTCCAGCGCCCGCAGCGCCGCGACCGCGTTGCCGCTACCCCCGCCCAAACCCGCCCCGACAGGGATGCGTTTTTCCAAACCAAAGGCCACCCGCCCCCGCCAACCCGTCGCCTCCGCAAAGGCCTCCGCCGCCCGCAGGATGAGATTCGTCCCGTCTGTCGGCACCCATGGAGCGTCGCAAACCAGCGTCGCCGGCCCGGTCTCACCCGACCACGTCGCACGCAACGTATCACCCCAAGTCAAAGGCGCGACCACCGAGATGAGCTCGTGAAACCCGTCCGTGCGCCGCCCAGTGATCGCGAGGGAGAGATTTACCTTGGCGGGGCTGAAGAGGGTGACGGTCTGCATTTGCCGCCCATGCAAACAGCCCGCCCGCCCCGCGCACGCCGGAAAACACACTCCCGCCGCTATCCGCTGTCGGCGGCCTCCGCGCTGCGCACCGCCCGCGCCCCCACCCAGACGCTCGAGCCGACCATGAGCAAGGCTGCCACCACCGGGTGCAGACAACCCGCCGCCGCCAGCGCCATGCCGGCAAGGTTGTAGCCAGCCGCGAAGCGCAAATTCGCCCGCAACCCGGCTGACACTCGGCGCGCCACCCGCACCGCCTCCGGCAGACGCCGCAAATCGTCTCCTGCGCAGACCGCCATCGCCGCCGCCCGGGCCAAGGCACTTCCACCCCGCAAGGCGAGAGCGCCCGCAGCCGCTCCCATCGCGGCCGCATCATTCACTCCGTCACCCGCGAACAAGACCCGCCGCCCCTGCTTCCCGAGCGCCGCCACGCGCAGACGTTTTTCCTCCGGCGTCAGGCCCGCCCGCACCCCCACCCCGCCGAACTCCCCCGGCGCCTGCGCGTCGCCCGTCAAGACCTCGAGCTCCAAACCAAGCGCGCGCAAACCCGCCACGGTCTCGGCCAGGCCCTCGCGCCAGCGCTCATCCAGGGTCGCCCGGGCCGCCGGCACTCCATCCACCGCCACCCAGACGGTCTTGCCGTCACCCGGATCGTGCGCCCCGCCGCCCGCGAAGGTTCGCTCTCCCACCCGCACCCGCCCCACGTCCGCCACCACGCCCTCAACCCCCACCCCCGGCTCGAAACGGCGCTCCTCAGCCATCGGCCCGTTCCCCGCCCCGGCGACGGCCAAGGCCCGCGCCAAGGGGTGGTCGAGGCCCCGCTCCACCGTCGCCACCGCCGCCTTCAACGCTTCCGCCCGCCCCGCCCAGGCCGGCTCGAAATCCCAGCGGCGCACCTCCAACGCCTCCTCGGAAAGCGTGCCGGTCTTATCGAAGCAAACCCAGTCCACCTCCGCCAAAGCCTCCAGGAAATCGGCGCTCCGCGCCACGATGCCAAGCCTCGCCAGCCGCGCCAGCCCGCCCCACACCGCCACCGGCGTGGCGAGCCCCATGGCGCAGGGACAAGCCACCAGCAGCACGGCCATGGCGTTGAACAAGGCCCGCGACCACGGCACCCCCGCCCCCAGCCACCAGCCCAGAAAAGTCGCCACGCTTGCCCCCGCCACCAGCGGCAACCACCACGCCATCAAACGATCCGCCCGCGCCTGGAAACGCGAGGGCGCCAGGCGCGCCTCCGCCACCGCGCGCAAGACCCCGTCCAGCCGCCGCGGCCCCGCCTCCGCCGCCACCACCAAGTTACCATCCAGCGCCCGCGAGCCCGCCCAAACCCGTTCGCCCGTCCCGCGTGACACCGGCCGCCACTCGCCGGTCAAGGCCGCCTCGTCAACATAGGCCCGCCCTTCCGTCACGATTCCATCAATACAAATGGCCCCGCCCGCCGCCACCGCCACGCGCTCGCCCCCCCGCAAGGCCGCGACCGGCCGGATTTCCTCCCGACCGTCCGCGCCGAGCACCGCACAGTGCTCATACTTTCCCGCCTCCGCATCCGCCGCCCGCAAGGCGGCCGCCCGGCTGCGTGCCCCCGCGAGTTTACCCAGCGTATGCACCACCACCAAGACGGCCACCACCTCGTAATAAACCGAACCCGCCCCGGTGAGCGTGCTAAGGAGGGAGCCGCCCAAGGCCCCCAGCAATGTGAGCAAAAACAGCAAGTCGATGGTGACCCGCCGGGCACAAAGCGCCGCCCGGGCACCAGCGAGCAGATCGCGCCCCAAAAAAAACAAGACTCCCAGCGCGCTGGCCAGCAAACCGCCATGCACCAACCAATAAGCCGCGCCCTCCGCCGGCGTGAGGTTGACCGCGAGGGAAAACACCATCGCCTGCGCCGCCACCGCCCCGCCAATTCCGATGCGCAGCCAGACCGCTCCCGCCCGCGCGTCCGCCCGAAGACCGGGTTCGAGATCGGGATCAGGTTCGAGAAGGGACATGGGCAGCGCAGAGAATCGCAACACCACCCCGCTCCGGGCAAAACGCAAAACGAACCGCCGCGCTGGTGCCCGGGACAGGAGTCGAACCTGCACACCTTTCGATAAGGGCTTCTAAGACCCTCGTGTCTGCCATTCCACCACCCGGGCGACTAGCCAGTGCGCCGCAAAAGCGCAAAGACACGGAAAGCCGATTGGACGCATGGCCGCAAGGCCCGACTTTGCCTCGCCCGCCGCCGCCTCAAGCCGCGCCAGAACCTGAATCCTGCTCGGAGGATCCAGCGGCATCTTTTTCAGGCTCGGCATTGAAAGGGGCGACCGATTGGTCCTGCGCCTTGTCCAAACCACTCAACTCAGGATGCAAAACCTCGCGCACCAGGCGCCGCATACGCCGCGAAGAAATCCGAAGATTCAGCGTCGACCGCAAAAAGCCCGCGTTGTCCGGATGGTGCGCAAAATCCTCGGATTCGTTAAAGAACTCCCGAAACCGGCGCAACTTTCCTACCGCCTCGACGAAATCATGATCCGCCACAAAATGACGGGGCCAAAGCGCTCGCACCAGAGGAGCAACCCACTTCGCGTGGGGATAAAGCGTCTCGCTCAACACCGCCTTATCATAATCACCCTGATCGATCTTACGATATGCGCAGTAGAGTGCGGCAAAGGAGGTATCGTTCATGGAAAACTAAGTTCGACGGATATTAAACCAACAAGATGAATAATCATTTTTCAACAAACGCCGAGGATTGTAAAAATGTTAACGATGAGTAACAATACACATTAACTTCACTGCCGCACTTTAATCATGCAACGAGTGAACGAAGCCACACCGTGCAGGGTGCCGGTTGCATGAGAGCGCGATAATTAAACAGGACTTCATGGTATAATGAGAGTATAGCCGCATTCGGTGAGGATGGCGCGAAAATCGAGTGACATCCGTGTTAAGAAAAAACCATGACTCCTCACCTTGGGGCGGTGATGGCAAACGGCTCAAACCTAGCGACCGAAAAGCAGTCCGAGCACCGTTTCCAAATCCTCCCCAGGCACCGCCAGGCCACGGCGTTTATCCACCAAGTCCCGCCCCCGGTTGGCCGCCAGCAAGGCCTCGTCGTGAAACACCACCCGGACCTCGCCCCGCCGCCAGCCGGTAAAACGCTCGTCCGCAGGCCTACGCCAGCGCAAGGGCACCGCTGTGGCGGAGAAATCGATTTCCCAGCCCCCGGCCGCCCCGGCCACCGCCGCCTCCTTGAGCGAGGGATAACGGCGGAGGAAATCTGGCACCTCGGGCACGGCCACCCGCACCCGCACCGCCGTCGGCGAAGTCTGAAAAACGCTGTCGAGTGACGCTAGCCCGCCGGAGCGCGCCCGGGCAAAAAACTCCAGCGGATCCACCCCGAGCAGGTTCATGCCGTTAAAAAGCCCCTGCTCGTTCGGACTGCCAAAGCCGCGCCCGCGATACCAGCCATCGAAGCCATCGCTCAAACGCACCCCGATCTCAAAGTGCAAATGCGCCCGGTCCCTGGGGATACCCTCGCCGGACGCGCTATGGCCCATGCGGGCGATCGTCTGCCCCGCCGCCACCACCGTGCCCGGCACGAGACCCGGCGCCACCTCGGCGAGGTGCGCGTAGAGAGTGTAGACCGGCGGTGACTCCGCCGGATGCTCCAGCACGATGTAGCGACCATAGTTGCTGCCGCCCGGCTTGCGGTAGATGTGCCGCACCACGCCAGCCATGGCGGCGAAAACCGGATCGAGCGGCTCGCCCGCCCTGTCCCGCTCCACTGGCAAAAGATCAAGCCCCTCGTGGAATTGCCGTCCGCCGCTGCGCACGCTGCCAAACAACCCCGAGGTTGGCACCCCGGACGCCGTCGGCTGGATAAAGGCGACGATATCGCGGCCCTCCGCGTAGGCCCGATTGGGAGTGGGCCAGACGAGCTCGACCCGGCGCGGCGCCGCCACGGCCGGCTTGACCGCGCCCGACTGCGCCCTGCCCGCCGCCCCGGCGCCCGCGCCCTCGCGGCAACCGGCCAGGGCGGCGAGGCAAACTAGCGCCAGCACGCGCATGCCCGCCCTCCGCGTGCCTCGGGGCGCCTCCGCCGCAAACATTAGCGATTGCGCTTTTCGAGCTCCTTACGCCCGTCGGCGGAGGTGCTCACGATGTTCTTGGCAAACTCATCCAGCTTGTCGTCGTCCACTTCGACATAGGTGACCAAATAGCCGTCCGAAAGCGGATCCTCAATACGCCGGGCCCCGATGGCCACGCCGTTGACCACGGTGACCAGGCGCTTGCCCCGGCTGGTGGCGGTGAGGCGGAAGAGATCGCGGGAGGCCTCGGGCGTGAGTTTAAAAACCAGACTGCGGCCGAGCTCGTTCATCACCGCCGAGCAGCTCACGATGTCATACTCGGTGAAATAGGTCTTCGGCGCCACGAGGATGGTGGTGCCGCTGCGGGGCAGTCGCACGGTGGCACCCGCCTCGGAGGGGCTGGCCTCGAGCAGGAAACGGGCGACCGTCTCGGGGTAGTCTTTTTTCTTGGAGGTCGCGCAACCGGTGAAAAGCGCGAGCGCGAGAGGGAGGAGCAGGGAAAGGAGAAAGCGGGGACGGGTCATGATCGCAAAGTGGCGGGCCTCCCCGCCGTTTGGCAACCCCGCATCACACGGCCGGCCCGCGCCGTTAACCACGGCTCAAGGCAGCCAGGGGAAACGCCGGGCGTCGGGCTTGCGTTTCTCCCGTTGCGCACCGTGGAACTCCTTGGCCTCGTCCGTCATGTAGTAGAGCAGGGTCGCATTTCCCGCCAGCTCCTGAATGCCCGCCTGGCCGTCCAGCTCGGCGTTGAAGGCGCTCTTCAAGGCCCGGATGGCCAGCGGCGAGTGCCCGAGAATCTCATTCGCCCAGCGCACCCCCTCCGCCTCGAGTTCAGCCACCGGCACCACTGCGTTGACCAACCCCATGTCGAGGGCCTCGCACGCCGAATATTGCCGGCAAAGATACCAGATCTCGCGCGCTTTCTTCTGGCCGACCAGGCGCGCCAGATAACCACTCCCGAAACCCGCGTCAAAGGAGCCCATGCGCGGACCCACCTGCCCGAAAACCCCGTTGTCCGCCGAGATAGTGAGATCACAGACTACATGCAAAACGTGGCCGCCGCCGATGGCGTAGCCCGCCACCAGCGCGATCACCACCTTGGGCATGGAGCGGATGAGCCGTTGCAAATCGAGCACGTTGAGCCGGGGCACGCCATCCGAGCCGACATAGCCGGCGGAGCCGCGCACGCCTTGGTCGCCACCCGCGCAGAAGGCGTATTTACCGTCGGTGTGTGGTCCTGCGCCGGTCAAGAGCACCACGCCGATGGCGGGGTCCTCGCGGGCATCGAGGAAGGCGGCATAGAGCTGGTGCACCGTGTCCGGCGTGAAGGCATTGCGCCGGTGGGGACGGTTGATGGTGACCTTGGCGATGCCATCCGCTTTCTCATAACGGATGTCGGAGTAGGTCTTCACGGTCTTCCAAACGATGGGTTTCATGACTGCGCCACCCTGCGCGCCCCGCCGCGTGCGTCAACGCCGGGCCGCGCTCCCTTGGCTGCCGTTGACTCCCGCCCCGCTCCAGTCTGGTGTGGATTCTTTCCTCCGCATGAGCACCGCCCCCGCGTCGTCCCCTTTGTCCACCCGAGCCAGTCTCGGACTTAGCCTCGGGGCGCTGGGAGTAGTCTTCGGCGACATCGGCACCAGCCCGCTCTACACCATGCGGGAATGCCTGCAGCACTCCGCGCTCACCCTCCCGCTGGAGGAACGCGTGCTCGGCATCCTTTCGCTGATTTTCTGGGCCCTGACCTTCATCGTGAGCATCAAGTATCTCAGCTTCATCATGAAGGCCGATAATCGCGGCGAAGGCGGCATCTTCGCCCTGCTGGCCCTGAGCGACACCCGCCCCGCCTCGGTCGCGCGGGGCCTGGGTTTCGGGACCATCGTCATCCTCCTCGGCGCCGCCCTGCTCTACGGCGACGGCGTCATCACGCCCGCCATCTCGGTCCTGGGTGCGGCCGAAGGGTTCAAAAACATCAACCCCGCCATGGAAAGTTTAGTGGTGCCGCTCGCCGTGGTCATCCTCGGCAGCCTTTTCTGCGTCCAGCGCAAGGGCACCCACACCATCGGGCTCTTCTTCGGTCCGGTCATGGCGATCTGGTTTCTCGTCCTCGGCCTGCTCGGCGTGGTTAAAATCATCAACAACCCCGCCATCCTGGCTGCGCTCAATCCTTTCTACGGCTACCAGCTCCTCGTCCATGATCCCATCGGCATGGGCGCGCTGCTGGGCGCGATCGTCCTCGCCGTCACGGGCGCCGAGGCGCTCTACGCCGACATGGGCCATTTCGGCCGCCGCTACATCGCCGGCGCCTGGTATTTCGTGGCCTTCCCCGGCCTCGTCCTGAACTACTTCGGCCAGGGTGCCTACGTGGTCGAGCATCCCGAGATCTATGCCGACGGCCCCAAGGGCGACATCAACCCCTTCTTCGCCCTCGCCCCGGAGGGTCCGCTCCGCCTCGGCCTGGTGCTGATCTCCATCGCCGCAGCCATCATCGCCAGCCAGGCCCTCATCTCCGGCGTCTTCTCCCTGACCCGCCAGGCCATCCAACTCGGCTACTTCCCGCGTCTGAAAATTATCCACACCAACGCCGAGCACTCCGGCCAGATCTACATCCCGCTGATGAACTGGCTGCTGGCCATCGGCTCCATCTGGGTGGTGATCAGCTTCCGCTCGTCCGATGCCCTCGCCGCCGCCTACGGCATCGCCGTAACCGGCACGATGACCGTCACCACCTACGCTTTTTACCGCGTCACCCGCTACCGCTGGCGCTGGTCCTGGGTCCGCGCCGCCGGCCTCGCGGCCATATTTTTCGTGGTCGACCTCGCCCTGCTGAAGTCGAATCTGCACAAGTTCTTCGACGGCGGCTGGCTCCCCCTCGCGATGGCCGTGGTCATCCTCGCCATTATGCACGCCTGGCGCCGCGGTCGCGACGAGATCCAGGAAAAGGTCTATGGCTCCGCCGTGGCCGAGCTCGACCTCGCCAGCATCGCCCGCAGCAAAAACATCGTCCGCGTGCCCGGCTCGGCGGTGTTTATGGTGGCCACTCCCAAAGGCACTCCCCTCGCCCTGCTCCATCACCTTAAGGCCAACAAGTGCCTCCAGCAAAACGCCGTGCTGCTCACCATCCTCACCGAGGAAGTGCCCGCGGTCGACGAGGAGGAACGCATGGTGCTCGAGTCCATCGGCGAAGGCGTATGGCGAGCCGTCGTCCGCTACGGCTACATGGAGTCGCCCGACGTCGCCAAGATGGTCGAGCGCATCAAGGCGCAAGGCGTGCCGCTCAACCTCGCCGCCACCACCTTCTACTTCAACCGCGAGATGATTATCCTCGGGGGCAGCGCCGGTATGTTTGAATGGCAAAAGGGCCTCTACGCCTTCCTGAGCCGCAACGCCTCCCCGGTGAAAGACTACTACCGCATCCTACCCACCCAGATCATCGAGATCGGCCTGCCCGTGCAGCTCTGAGCTAAAACCCGGGAAACCACGAACCGGAGGAACTCAGCCCGCGGGGGCTACGGCGACCTCAGGCGATCTTCTGGTATCTGCATCATGTGCGTAAGCCGCGGTTTTAATTATTATTTTTTAAGCCGAGGCGCGCATTCACCTCGCAAAAGGCCGCTTCGCTGAATTTGCACCATAACTTTTAGGTTTTGACCGCAAGTTCCGGATTATACGCAAAGGCGCCAAAATCGAACCGAAGATCGCAAAGTTGTTTAATCTGTAGGCATTTCGATCTTCTCGGTGTTACGCGTGTGGGCGTTAAGAGAATCTGAATGCTTCGGATATTTGGTTTTATCCGCTCAATCCACATGACCCGCGATTGATTTAAACTGCCGGATCAAGCGACCAGCCGGCACCCGAGGGAACGGGCAGGCGGGTTAAACTCAATTTCGCGAACGAGCGAGCATCGCCTGCTCCAATGCTTCCAACACCTCTGGGTGACTTTCGGTCAAGCGCTCGAAGCGGCTCCGGCTCAAACTCAGGCAACCGACGTGGGTGATGGCGCGCAGGGACGCGGTGCGGGGCACCGATCTCAAAAGGGCAACCTCGCCGAAATGATCGCCATCACCCAGCACCGCCAGCTTGGTCTCAACCCCGCTTGCGTCTGTAATAAATACTTCCAACCTCCCCCGGACGGTAATGTAAAACTTCTCCCCCTTGTCGCCCTGCTGGATCACCAACATGCCGGGCTCGAAAACCTCAGTCGCGAAATGGCCGCAAAGCTCCTCGAGTGAATCGTTGTCCAATTTCGCAAAAATGGGGATCAGTTTCAATCGTTCCGGTGCAACCGCCATCGTCCCGTCATGCTCAACCATGAAACCATGCTGCTTCTCCCACAAATTCTTATAATAGCCATTCCGGGAGATGAGCTCACCAAAACTGCCCGACTCGGCGATACGACCCCGGTCAACGACCACAATTTGATCGAAATTCCTTGAGGATGCCAGACGGTGGCTGACAAGGATCACCGTCCGTTTGGCTGCGAGTTTTGCAATCAACTTGTTGATGGAATCCTCGGTGACGGCATCCAGCATGGAAGTCGGCTCATCCAATAGAATCACGCTGGCGTCTTTCAACAAAGCACGGGCAATGGCGATGCGCTGCCGCTGTCCGCCGGAGAGCGTTGTTCCCGAGTGGCTTACGATGGTTTCATAGCCCTTCGGCAGCGTAACGATGAAATCGTGGATCTCCGCATGGGTGGCGGCCAGCTGCACGTCCTCGTCGCTCGCATCCGCCTTACCATAACGAATATTCTCGGCGATGCTCCCGCGGAACAAATGACTCTCCTGCAGGACGTTTGAGAAATAACTGGCAATCGAGGTCACGGAGACATCCTTCCCCGAGATTCCATCATATAAAATATCACCCGTTTGCGGCTGGATCAGGGACATCATCAGTTTCAGCAATGTGCTTTTGCCGCTACCGCTGGGGCCTACAATCGCAACTGACCGTCCTGCCTTGAGCAAGAGGTCGACCTCTCGGATGATCGGGCGGTCAGCAAGATAACCAAAGCTGACGTTTTGAAGGCAGATGTCATGCTGGATCGCGGGGAGTTCGACGCCAACCCTCCCCACGGTCCTCACCTCAGGCTCCGTGAGCAACTTTTCAATGCGCTTGCACGGACGCGTCGCATTAATGAAGACGAAATAATGCTTGGAGAGCTTGCTAGAGCAATCCGCTATTTTCCGAAGTATAGCAAATGCGCCAATGAGGGAGCCAATCGTAAGCGTGCCGTTTATAGAAAGAACCGAGCCGATTATCACGATCGCCGCCATGATTCCGTTCATTATATAGTCCGAAAGAACCGGCGTCATATTAACGTAATAGGAATAGTCCGATGACGTCTTGTAATACTGGCTGTTTACCCGATCGAAACGCTTCTTAAAGAATTCATTGCGCCCAAACGCGCGGATGATCAGCCATGAATGAAGGAAATCCTCCACCGAGGCCAGCATCTCGTTCTTCAAACGCCGGCTGTTGCTATTGAGCAAGTCTTCCCTGGGCGCCACCACGGCGTATGCAAAAAACCCCAGCGGGACAAGGAGTGTCCCCGCGATCGCAAGCCTCCAATCAATAAAAAACATGACCAGCAGGCTTCCCAAAATCAACAAAACGGTTTCCAAGAGCGATGGCAATGCCCGGGTCATCGAGGCTTCGAGTTTTTCCGAGTCGCCGGAGAACCGCGAGAGCACATCGACCGATTCGATATTGGTGAAATAGCCCACTGGCAGAACCGTAAGCTTGTTCACCATCGAGGAACGCAGACCATCCAACACCCGGCCGCCGAGAATAGAAGTATACTTCAATTGCAAGTATGAACCAACCGCCCCCAACCCCAGAAAAACCGTCAAGAGGATGGCGACCTTGGTGAGAAGCCCCCAATCCTTGGCGGGGACCACCACGTCGAAGATATATTTAAATCCTAGCGGATATAAAATATAGAATGCAACGTGCCCGGCGAGTCCGAGCATAATGATGAAAACCAGCCACCGGTTGCCCTTTAGCAATCTCGCGTAATAGGCCAATAGGTAAACCGTATTCGACGTTGCATTAGCAACTAAGGAGTCCGACGGATGTTTCTCGACCGGGGTTGACGCGGAACCGGGTGCTTTCACTGAAGATGGAAAGGAAGTGGGAGTGGGCGATTTCGCAACCATGCTCAGGCCTGTTTCCAATTTGCCGGCAGTAGCGGCTGAAGTCGGCGTCCTCCGTAGCCCGGCATAACTGAAATCGCATCGGAGCGAATGGTGCTACTCGCAGAGCCAACCATTTCAGCCAAATTCATCAATTTCGGTAATTTTATCATAAACGCTCACGCTTCAGCAGGGATGAGAATGAGCACGGGGATGAATGAAAAAGTTTAAAAGTCCAAGCATACGTGCATCACCAAATAGCTGTATTTCATTTGTGTGACTTTCTGGCGTAGATTAGGTTACGTTAGGGTAAACCCTTGGACGAAAGATTGGAAATTAACCGTCAAAGCGGAGGCTGGTTTGGGTGGGTTTGAGCGCCTATCCCAGGCGGGAGCTTTTGAGCTACCTAATTCTTTAACCTGCCCTAGCGCCCCTTGCACTCCGTGGATGACCACGAATACAAAAACATCCGTGGTTAACCGGATAATCCGCGCTTAGAACCCGTTAAAAACCATCAACCGCAGGCCTCGCCCGCCGCCGATGCGGCCCGCGCGAACAAATCCCGCCTCGTCTCGACGTCCCGCCCCCGGTCGGTGCGCACTTCGAGCAGTCGCAGGCCCGGCGTGCCCACCAGCGCCTCAAGCCGCGCCATCAACTCCGCCGGCGTGGCCACACTTTCGTGGGGCACGTCGTAGGCCGCGCAGAGCCGGCCAAAATCCACCCGCTGCGGGGTGGCCCAATACTCTTCGAAAGGAGGTTCAAAGCCAGCGATCGGGAGATGGCCAAAGATGCCCCCGCCGGCGTTGTTGATCACCACGACCGTGAGCGCGCCGTGGAGCTTCGCCGCCAAGAGCAGGCCGTTGGTGTCGTGCAGCAAGGCGAGGTCGCCGGTCAACAACACCGCCGGCATGCCGCCGTGGGCGACGCCGAGCGCGGTCGAGAGGGTGCCGTCGATGCCATTGGCCCCACGGTTGGCGTAAACAGCCGGACCATCGCCGCGCGCCGGCGCGAGGGTCTCAAGATCACGCACCGGCATGCTGCTGGCGACAAAGAGCGCCTGCCCCCGGCGCAGCGTGCGGGCCAGCGCCCGGGTAAAGCCGCCCTCGAAACCGGCGATGGCCTCCGCCCCGGCCAGCACCGCCTGGGCGGCCGCCTCCGCGCGCGTCCACGCCGCCAGCCAGTCCGGCCGGGGGGTGACGCCATGGGGCAAAGTCCAGCGGTTGACCGTCGCCGCCCCCACCGCGATGCGCAGGGTGCGGCCATGCCGGCCATCCCGGTTTTCCGCCGTGCGGCCGATGTGGATGGTGTCGGCATCCGCCTCCGTCAGCCAGGCGCGCAAGGCCTTGCTGGTCGGTATCTCCCCGAGGATGAGGACGGACTTCGGCCGCAGGGCCCGCGCCGCCCGCGGATCGCGCAGGATGGCGTCGTAGGCCGCGATCACCGCCCGCCCGCCCGCGCCGCGAAAGCGCAGCGGCGAGAGCGCATCCGCGAGGATGGGCCAGCCCAGTTGCTCCGCCCAAAAAACCGTCTCCACTTCCTCGCCCCAACCCGCGCCGCAGACGATCACGCCCGCCGCAGACGCGAATTCGCGATCAAACATCTGTTCGCGAGGATGCGCTTGGGGCGGCACCGGCGGCAGGGCAAAAAAACGCTCCCAATCCACCGCCGAAGCCAGACCCTGGGCCGTGCCGTCCGCCACCGGCGTCAACGGATCACGGAAGGGGGCATTGAGATGCACCGGCCCGGCGGCCCTCGCCCGATCAACCGCGTGCCGCAGCGTCTGGCGCAGGTATTGCAACAGCTCCACCCGCGCCTCCGGCACCGCCAGTTCGTGGAAAAATCCCACAAAGCTGCCGAAGAGCTTTTGCTGATCCACGGTCTGCCCCGAGGCGCAGTCGCGCAACTCCGGCGGCCGATCGGCCGTGATCACCAGGATGGGCACACCGCTCTCGCGCGCCTCGATGAGGGCAGGCAGGTAGTGCGCCCCCGCCGAACCGCTGGTGCAGAGCAGGACCACCGGCACACCGGTGCGCTTGGCCAGACCGAGCCCGAAAAACCCCGCCGAACGCTCATCAAGCACCGGGACAGTCTCGATGCCGGGATGCGCCACCAAGGCCAGCGTGAGCGGGGTGTTGCGCGAACCGGGCGAAATCACCGCGTGCCGCACCCCGGCCCGGGCCAGCGTCTCCGCCGCCACCGAGCACCACAGCGCGTTCGTAGTTCGAAAATCGAGGTTCATGCAGATATCCCCACAGAAAACACGGAACACACAGAAGCCAAACCTTCGCTACAGGTCCGCTTCCCGTGTATTCCGTGTGTTCCGTGGGCCAAAATCATCGCCTCAACGCCGCGAGCAAGGCCTGGAACTTCAGCCCGGTCTCGGCAAACTCACGCTCCGGCTCCGAACCCGCCACGATGCCCGCGCCGGCATAGACCCGTGCGCGGCCGCCCTGCACCAGCGCCGAGCGCAGGCCGACGAAAAACTCGCCGCCGCCCCGCGCATTGAGCCAGCCCAGCGCCCCCGCGTAGAGCCCGCGGGGGAAACCCTCCAGGCCGGGTATCGCCGCCACCGCTGCCTCGCGCGGGGAACCGCCCACCGCCGGGGTCGGATGCAGCCGCGCCAACAGATCGAGCAGCCGCACGCCCTCGGGCAAGGGGGCGCTCATGGGCGTGTGAAGGTGCTGGACGTTGGCCAGCTTGCGCACCCCGGGCGTATCCGCGAAGTCGAGCCGCACCCCGAGCGGCTCGAGCCGGCGGGTGATGGAGCCGATGACGTGACGGTGTTCGCGCCGGTCTTTTTCGCTGCGCAACAACGCCGCCGCCAGCGCCGCGTCCTCGCTCGCCCCGGCCGCCCGCCGGACCGAGCCGGCCAGCGCCTCGGTCTCGATGCGCCCCTTGCTCACCCGGAGGAGCCGCTCCGGCGAGGCCCCGATGAAGCTCGGCCCATCGCCGTTCGCGGCCGAGAAGGCGTAGCAATCCGGGAAACGCTGGCGCAGGCCGTTCAGCACGGTGAGCGGATGCAAGGGCCGGTCGGCCTCGAGGTCGATGGCCCGCGCCAGCACGATTTTCTCAAACTCGCCCGCCGCGATGCAGCCGAGCGCGCGCGTCACCGCAGCCCGGTAGTCGCCCGCCTCGGATTGACGGAAAACCGCCGCCACCTCGTCGCCGCCCGCGGCCACTTCTCCGGGATCAAAAGCCGCGAAGCGGGCATGGGCACGCCAGACCCGGGCCGCGAGAGCATCGAGATCGCTGTCCGCCGCCACGAGGAGATTCGCCACGGCGGTGGTGGCATCGCCCGCGCGCGCCACCTGCCAGCGTGGCACAAAGACCTGCGCCGCCGCGAAAGGCTCGCCCGGCCCGACCTCATCATGAAAGGCAAAGCTCGCAAAAAAATGGGGCCCGCCAAAAGGGGCGTTCACATCGCCCACCGCCACGGTGCGCGCGAGGGTGTCGTCCACGAAGCGCTGCACCGCCGCGAAGCGCCCGGGGCCGTGCGCGACCAGGCGGGTGGCGACCTCCGCCCCGGCCAGCGCGCTGCCTTCGGTCGGGCGCTCGGTGTAGAAATGCGGCTCGGCCGGCTCGAAGATGGCCTCCAGCACGGCGAGCGGATCGAGCGCCGGCACCACCAAGGAGATGCTCGCGAGCACCGGGAGGCCATCGGAGGCCGCCTTGAGCTGGCACCCCGCCAGAAACGCCCGCAAAGCCTCCGGCGAGGCGTCCTGGGCAGGATGAAGGGGCAGGATGGTCATCAGCGAAGAGTGTCACGTTTCCGCCCCCGCGCAGCGCGTCGATGCGAAAATTTCGCCAGCCCACCCTTCTCGCTCCCCCAGCGCAGCACACCTCGCCTACGGCGCTTGCCTCACTTGAAGTTGCCCATCACTGCTCGGTTACACCTCTGCGCCGCCTTTTTCTTCGGCGCTGGACCACCCAAATCACCTTCCATGCTCACCGGCGAAATCCGCAGTAAAGTCGATGCCCTCTGGAATGCCTTCTGGACCGGCGGCATTTCCAACCCCCTCGAGGTCATCGAGCAGATCACCTACCTGCTCTTCCTCAAGCGCCTCGACGACCTGCACACCCTCGAGGAAAACAAGGCCGCCCGCCTGAAACTGCCCAAACTCGAGCGCCGCGTCTTCCCCGAGGGCAAGGACCCCAAGGGCCGCGCCTACGACGATCTGCGCTGGTCCCGCTTCAAACACCTTGGCGATCCGAAGGAACTGTTCGAGGTCGTCGAACAACACGTCTTCCCCTTCCTCCGCACCCTCGGCGGCGACGGCTCCACCTACGCGCACCACATGAAGGACGCGCGCTTCACCATCCCCACCCCCCGCCCTCCTCGCCAAGGTCGTGGACATGATCGACGGCGTGCCGATGGAGGATCGCGACACCAAGGGCGACCTCTACGAATACATGCTCGGGAAGATCGCCTCCGCCGGGCAGAACGGCCAGTTCCGCACCCCGCGCCACATCATCCAGCTCATGGTCGAGCTCACCGCGCCCACCGCCCGCGACGTCATCTGCGATCCCGCCTGCGGCACCGGCGGCTTTCTCGTCGCCGCCGGCGAATACCTCCGCGACCACCACCCGGAGATCCTCCGCGACGCCAAGCTCAAGAAACACTTCCACGAGGACGCCTTCCACGGCTTCGATTTCGACAACACCATGCTCCGCATCGGCAGCATGAACATGCTCCTGCACGGCGTGGAAAATCCCGACATCCGCTACCGCGATTCCCTCGGCCAGGACCACGCCGGCGAAGAGGAGAAATACACCCTCATCCTCGCCAACCCGCCCTTCGCCGGCTCGCTCGACTACGAGAACTGCGCCAAGGACCTCCAGCAGATCGTCAAGACCAAGAAGACCGAACTGCTCTTCCTCGCCCTCTTCCTGCGCCTGCTCAAGCCCGGCGGCCGCGCCGCCGTGATCGTGCCCGACGGCGTGCTCTTCGGCTCGTCCAACGCGCACAAGACCCTGCGCCAGCTCCTCGTCGAGGAGCAGAAACTCGACGCCGTCATCTCGCTCCCCGGCGGCGTGTTCAAGCCCTACGCAGGAGTCTCCACCGCCATCCTGCTCTTCACCAAGACCAACTCCGGCGGCACCGATCACGTGTGGTTCTACGACGTGGATGCCGATGGCATGAGCCTCGATGACAAACGCACGGAGCTGCTCCCGTCAGAAAAACTCGGCCCCGTGCCCACCGCCGTCCTCACCGCTGCCGACCACGCCAAGAACAACCTGCCGGATATTTTGGCCCGCTGGGCCAAAATCAGAAGTCAGGAGTCGGAAGTTAGAAGTCAGGAGCTGAACCGGCCAAGAACGGCGCAATCTTTCTGCGTGCCCAAGGCCGACATCGCCGCGCAGGGCTACGACCTCTCGCTCAACCGCTACAAGGAAGTCGTCCACGCCGAAGTCGCCCACCGCCCGCCCGGCGAAATTTTAAGAGCCCTCGAAAAACTGGAGGCGGAGATCCAGCAGGGCATGAAGGAGCTGGAGGGGATGCTGAAGTGAATGACCAATGCCCAATGACCAATGCCCAATGGCGGACGGTGGCGCTGGAGGACGTGGCGGACCTAAATCCGCGCCTGTCCGAAAAACTAGCCGCCACCGATCAGGTCGCATTCGTGCCGATGGCCGCAGTCTCCGCCGAAACCGCAAGTGTGACCGCCGAGGAATCGCGGACCTACGCTGAAGTCTCTAAGGGCTACACTTCGTTTCTTTCCGGAGACGTGTTGCTAGCAAAAATCACGCCTTGTTTTGAAAACGGAAAGATTGCCCAGGCCGTGCTATCCAAGCGCGTTGGATTTGGTTCGACTGAGTTCCATGTAATTCGGCCGCGGGCTGACAAACTCGACGGCCGCTACACGCACCATTTTCTGCGTCTTGATCGTGTCCGACTCGCAGGCGAACGACGCATGACCGGCAGCGGCGGGCAACGCCGCGTGCCCGAAAATTACCTCGCGAAACTCGAAATCCCCCTGCCGCCGCTGGCGGAGCAGCGGCGGATAGCGGAGGTGTTGGACCGGGCGGAGGCGTTGCGGGCCAAGCGCCGCGCCGCCCTCGACCAACTCGACGCCCTCACCCAATCCCTCTTCCTCGACCTCTTCGGCGACCCCGCTACCAATCCGAAAGGCTGGCCGCTGGTTCAGCTCGGCGACCAAACCACGAAAATTGGGAGCGGCTCAACGCCTACAGGCGGAGAAACGGCATACCGAGCGGAAGGCATTTCGCTAATCCGCAGTCTTAACGTTCGCGATGGCGAGTTCACATTCAAAGACCTCGCCCACATCAGCGATGAGCAAGCGTCGAAACTTGCAGGTGTTATCGTCGAACAGAACGACATACTCCTAAACATCACGGGGGCGTCCGTGGCGCGGGTTTGTCGTGCGCCTTCGTCTGTGCTTCCGGCACGAGTTAATCAGCACGTTTGCATCATCAGGCCGAAGCCGACTCTAAACGCGGTGTTCTTAGAGCAGTTCCTTCTCGCCGAACAGACCAAGCGCCGCCTGCTGAGAATTGGCGGTGCGGGCGCGACCCGTGAGGCAATCACCAAGGCGCAGATTGAAGTATTCGAGGCGATTTGCCCCCCGGTCCTATTGCAGCGGGAATTCGCCCGCCGGGTCACGGCGGTGGAGAAGCTAAAAACGGCGCAGCGCGCGTCGCTGGCGGAGCTAGACGCCCTCTTTGCCACCCTCCAACACCGCGCCTTCCGGGGAGAATTATGAAACTACGCCGCATCGAAATTGAAAACTTCCGGGGCTTCTCACCCGCAATCACAATCGAGGTGGATGACTTCACCGCATTGATTGGCCGAAACGACATCGGCAAATCGTCGATCCTTGCGGCACTCACCATTTTCTTGGAGGGCGATCTAAAAATTGAGTCGGAAGACGGATGCATCCACGGAGCCCCAAACTCCGTCAGGATAACGTGCGAGTTCGACGAACTACCGAACTCGGTAATTCTCGATGACCTCTTCGAGACATCTTTACAGGATGAAAATATCCTTCGCGCCAACGGTCGACTCCGCGTCACAAAAACATACGACTGCACGAAGTCCAAAGTCGCCGCTCCATCCATTTTTATCAACGCCGAGCAGCACCCGGTGGATGCAGACGGAAACTCCCTCCTTCCCCTCACACTGCCTGAGTTGAAAAAGGTAGCCGTCGCCAAGCAGGTGGTGCTGGAAACCGGCGAGGCTACGGTGAAAGCCCGGGTTCGTCGCGCGATCATCACACGGGCGGCGGGGTTCCAACCTCGCGCAGTAGACATACCAATTGGCAAGAACGACTCTGCTACGCTTTGGTCTCAGCTACTAAAGCACCTTCCTATCTGTGCCCTCTTCGTTTCTGACAGATCGAGTAGCGACAAAGACAAGGAGGCTCAAACCCCGATGCGTCTCGCAGTAGAATCAGCTTTGAGTGAAGTGCAGGACAAACTCGACGAACTTGCTGCACACGTCGAACGCCATGTTCAATCCGTAGCGGATCGCACACTGGCCAAACTGAATGAGATGAATCCCGAACTGGCCTCCGCGCTCTCGGCATCACTACGCGACCAGCCCAATTGGAAAGATCTCTTCAAATATACCCTCAACAGCAACAATGGGGTTCCGATGGACAAACGAGGCTCGGGCGTCCGGCGCCTGGTGTTGCTGAATTTTTTTCGAGCCGAAGCCGAGCGTAAGGCCATTGCCGAAGGTGGACGTCCCGTAATCTACGCGGTGGAGGAGCCTGAAACCGCTCAGCATCCAACTCACCAGAAAATGCTCGTAAGGTCATTGCTCGAAATCGCGGACCGTGGCGGGCAAGTTATCATCACGACACACGCCCCGGGACTAGCAGGGGAAGTCCCAGTGGAAAACATTCGCTATATCGATGATGAAGCTACGGGAACCCGCGTCGTCAGGAGCATGGCGGCGGATAACGCAGAGGGGCTATTTACCGCCATCGCGCAGCGCTTAGGAATGTTACCTGACAACCAAGTGCGTGTGCTTATCTGCGTGGAGGGGATAAACGACGTGCGGTTCCTAAAGCATGTAAGTCATACGCTACATTCGAGCGACGCACAGCTACCGGATCTGAGCACTGACCCACGTTTCGTTTTCGTGCCCATGCACGGGAGCAACCTGCGGGATATTGTTAACCAACATATTTTCAGAAACAGCAGGAAACCGGAGTTTCATCTCTACGATCAGGACGACGGCGGCACCTATGCGAATGAAGCGGCTACTGTGAATGCGCGAGGGGACGGATCGCGAGCGGTTCAAACTCAAAAACGCTACATGGAAAGCTACATTCATCCTGACGCAGTTCAGCGCACCAAGGCTGTGATGTTGGTCATAAATGATGTCGATGACTACACGCTGCAGTTAGGTAACCAGCTGCAGGAAAAGAAAAGCAGGGTAAAAGCCATACTTGCTGACGAAATTGCTCCGATAATGACGGAGGCGGAAATCGATCAACGTGACGGAACAGGTGAAATCCGGACCTGGCTTAGAACACTGGCCCAAATGGCCGGATAATTTTATCCGCATGCAACAACAGATCATCCCCATCAGCTCGCGGGGTCGCCACTCACAAGAAGATGAACGAAGGCTTGCACCCACGCCTATATTGTAGGAAATACACCCCTTTTTTTCTTACAAAATAACGTGGTCGCCCCCTTTCAAAGTATCTATAAATCAGTGCTTAGCCGTATTTATGGCCGTGGGCGTGGTTCCGTATGCACTCCGACTGATTTTCTGGACTTGGGCAGCCGGGGTTCCATCGATCTCGCCCTGTCCCGGTTGGTCAAAAAGGGCGTTCTCCGGCGCGTGGATCGAGGCGTCTATGGCTTCCCCCAAAAGAGCCGCTTGATCGGTGAGCTCTCCCCCCAACCCGAGGTCGTCGCCAAGGCCTTGGCGCGTCGGGGCGCGCAGAAACTGCTGCCCTCGGGTGCCTTCGCGGCCAATCTGCTGGGTCTCACCGAGCAGGTGCCGGCGCGAATCGAATACCTCACCGACGGCCCCGCGCGCACCGCGATGATCCGTAAGCTGCCGGTCGTCTTGAAACGCTCCACGCCGGCCCGGCTGGCCACGGCCGGCCGGGTGTCGGGCACCGTCGCCCAGGCGCTGCGGTTTCTGCGCAAGGATCAGGTGGGCGCCGAAGTCGTCGAAAAACTCCGGCGACGGCTCAGCACTGCCGACAAGGCTCAACTGGTGCGCGACATCCCCTTGGTGCCTGCATGGGTCGGCGAGGTGTTTCGCAAGATCGCCGCCGAGCCATGAACACCGTCGCCCTCCTGCCCGCCGAGGACCGGCTGGCACTCTTCACGGAAACGGGCGCCGCGCAGGGTCTGCCACCCTTTCATGTGGAGAAGGATTTCTGGGTGTGCTGGGCGCTGGCGGCTTTGTTTGGCCACGAAGAAATCGGCCCCAACCTGACCTTTCGCGGCGGCACTTCGTTGTCCAAGGCGTGGGGTCTCATCGAGCGGTTTTCCGAAGACATCGACCTCGCCATGTCCCGCTCCTGGCTCGGCCCCGCCAAGGATCCCGGCGAGCCCGGCATCTCGGCCTCCGAAAAAGAGCGCCGTCTCAAAGCACTGCGCGACGAATGTCGCGAGATGATCACCCATAAACTGGCCCCGGCCCTGCAAAGCGCGGCCGCGTCCCTCCCTGAACCGTTTCGCATCGAAATCGAACCTCTGGCGCGAGCGCGCGATCCGTTTTGCATCCACTTCGAATACCCCGGCACGGGCCTGCGGCCTCCGGCCGACTACAATCAAGCGTTGGTGAAGATCGAACTGAGCGGACGCGCCGACCGTTGGCCGATGGCAGACCGGAGCATCCGTCCATTTATCGCGGAATCTTTCCCGGCGGAAACCGGCGATCCCCGACTCACGCTTTCCTGCGTCCGTCCCGAACGCACGTTCTGGGAAAAGGCGGCCTTGATCCACGAGCAAAACATCCGCCCGGAGGAACGACCGCTGGCGGCTCGGCAAGCCCGGCATTTGTCGGACTTGGTGCGATTGTGGGATGCCGACGTGGCGGCGTCCGACGGATTCCTGACGCTCTTTACCGGCGTGAAGGCGCACCGGAACACCTACTTTGACTACGCGTGGGTGGACTATGAGGCACTGACGCCGGGCACTCTGCGCTTGGTCCCGCCGGAGGCGCGGCTGGCCGCCTGGCGGGCGGACTACCAGGCCATGCGGCCGATGTTTTTTAAAGAACCGACCGGCTTTGAAGGGCTTGTGCAACAGCTACGAATCATCGAAGAATCCCTCACGCGCCTGTGAAATCAAACTTCGCCTTCCTCCAGCTCGAATGGCCCGAGATCCATGAGGCGGGAACGCGAGCCGAGGCGTCCGCCCTGCCCGATCCGCGCACGGCGTGTTTTCAGGCGCGGCGCGGCCTCGAGCTGATCGTCCACTGGCTCTTCAAATTCGAGGCCAAGCTGAAGCTCCCCTACGACGACAGCCTGAGCTCGTTGATCCACGAACCGTCTTTCAAACAGCTCGTCGGCGAGGCGGTCTTCGCCAAAGCCCGCGTCCTCGTCACCCTCGGCAACCGCGCCGTCCACAACCGCCCGGTCGCAATCACCGACGGTCCCGTTGCGGTGAAAGAGCTTTTCCATGTCGGCTACTGGCTGGCCCACACCTACGCGCAAGGCGGCAAGCCGGCGGCCACGCTCGCCTTCGATCCCGGCGCGCTGCCCAAGACCGCGCCGCTGCCGAAACAGACCGTGGAGCAATTGCAGGCGCTCGAAACCAAGCTTCGCGAGCGAGACGAAAAGCTCTCCGCCCTCCTGCGCGAAAACGAGGATCTCGACGCCGCACTCAAGCAGGCGCGGGTCGAGGTGGCCGCCGCCAAGAAGGCGAACACCACGCAGGCCGACACCCATGACTACTCCGAGGCCGATACGCGCGACACGTTCATCGACCTCCTGCTCAAGGAGGCGGGCTGGCCCCTCGACCAAGCACGTGATCGGGAGTTTGAGGTCGCCGGCATGCCCAACACGCAGGGCGAGGGCTACGTGGACTACGTTCTTTGGGGCGACGACGGCAAACCGCTCGCCGTGGTCGAGGCCAAGCGCACGAAACGCGACCCGCGCGTGGGCCAGCGCCAAGCCGAACTATACGCCGATTGCCTCGAAAAGCAGTTCGGTCGGCGACCGGTAATTTTCTACACCAACGGCTACGAGCACTGGCTGTGGGACGACACGCTCTATCCGCCGGGTCCGGTGCAGGGATTTTACAAAAAGGCTGAGCTGGAGCTGATGATCCAGCGGCGCGGTTCCCGCAAACCCCTCGGCCCGGCCACGATCAACGAGGCCATCGTGGAGCGTTATTACCAGACGCGCGCCATTCGCCGCATCGGCGAGGCCTTCGAAAAGGACAAGGACCGCAAGACGCTCGTCGTCATGGCCACCGGCGCGGGCAAGACACGCACCGTGATCGCGCTGTGCGACCTGCTCATGCGCTGCAACTGGGTGAAGCGCGTGCTCTTCCTCGCCGACCGCGTCGCGCTCGTGAACCAGGCCGTCAGCGCCTTCAAAAAGCATCTTCCGGAAGGCTCGCCGGTCAACCTCGTGACCGAAAAGGACGCGGAGGGCCGCGTCTTCGTCTCCACCTACCCCACGATGATGGGCCTGATCGACGAGACGCAGGACGGTCAACGGCGCTTCGGCGTGGGGCATTTCGACCTCATCGTCATCGATGAGGCCCACCGCTCGGTTTACCAGAAATACAAAGCCATCTTCGACTACTTCGACTCCCTCTTGGTCGGCCTCACCGCCACGCCGCGCGAGGAAATCGACCGCGACACCTACGGCCTGTTCGACCTCGAAAAAGGCGTGCCTACGGACGCCTACGATCTGAAGGACGCCATCGGGGATAAGTTTCTCGTCCCGTCCAAAGCGGTGTCGGTCCCGCTGAAGTTTCTCCGCAAGGGCGTTTGCTACGACGAGCTCAGCGAGGAGGAGAAGGAACAATGGGACGCCAAGGAATGGGACGAGGATGGCAGCGTGCCCGATCACGTCGAGGTCGAGGCGGTCAACAAATGGCTCTTCAACCAGGACACGGTCGACAAGGTGCTGGAGCACCTGATGACCCGCGGGCAGGCGGTGGCGGGCGGAGACCGCCTGGGTAAGACGATCATCTTCGCCAAAAACCAGGCGCACGCCGTCTTCATTCAAGAACGCTTCGACAAAAACTACCCCAAGCTCGCGGGGAAATTCGCCCGCGTAATCACGTTCAAAACGGAATACGCCCAGAGCCTGATCGATGATTTCTCCCAGAAGGAGAAAGCGCCCCACATCGCCATCTCGGTGGACATGCTCGACACCGGCATCGACGTGCCGGAGGTGGTGAACCTCGTTTTCTTCAAGCTCGTCCGCTCCAAAACCAAGTTCTGGCAGATGGTCGGGCGCGGCACCCGGCTTTGCCCAAATCTCTTCGGCCCCGACCAGCACAAGGCGTTCTTCTATATCTTTGACTACTGCCAAAACCTCGAATTTTTCAGCCAAAACCCCGAGTCGGTCGAAGGCTCTCTCGGCGAATCGCTGGGCAAACGGATTTTCAAAGCACGTCTGGAGCTGATCGGCGCGCTGGACGGTCGCGACGAAGGCAGTTTCCGCGAGCTGCCCGTGATCGAAGCCGAGCTACGGGGTGATCTGGTCTCCGCGCTGTATTTGGAAGTCGCGGCGATGAACATCGACAACTTCGTGGTTCGCCCAAAGCGCCGTTTGGTGGAGAAGTATGCGAGGACGGACGCCTGGCTGGATCTGGGTCCCGAGCAGCGCGCGGAATTAGCTCTGGAAGTCGCCGGCCTGCCCTCCGAGCTCGATCCCGAGGACGAGGACGCAAAGCGCTTCGATCTCCTTATGCTGAACCTCCAGCTCGCGCTTTTGCGCGCGGAGCCGGCGTTCAAGCGCCTCAGCGAGCAGGTAAAGACCATTACCGGGCTGCTGGAGGAAAAATCGGCCATTCCGATGGTGCACGCGCAGCTGGCGTTGATCCAAGAAATCCAGACCGACGAGTGGTGGCAGGACGTCACCGTCGTCATGCTGGATTCCGCGCGGCGGCGTCTCCGAGCCTTGATCAAGTTGATCGAGAAGAAGCAGCGGAAACCCATCTACACGGACTTCGAGGACGAGATGGGCGCGGAGTCCGAGGTGGCGCTGCAGGCGTTTGTTTCGGCGGATGGGTTCGAGCGCTTCAGGGAAAAGGCCCGGGCTTTTCTCCGAGAGCATCTGGACCATTTGAGCATCCAAAAGCTGCGCTTAAACCAGCCGCTTACCCCGCTCGATCTTACAGAGCTGGAACGCATGCTAGCGGGCAGCGGAGCAGGCGTGCCGGAACTGCTGGAAAAGGCCAAAGCCGAGAGCGAGGGCCTTGGACTATTCGTTCGCTCGCTGGTCGGTCTGGATCGCGAGGCCGCCAAACAGGCGCTCAATCGATTCACCGCCGGCAAGGCGCTTTCATCGAGCCAGATAGAGTTCGTGAACCTGGTGGTCGAACACCTTACCGAGAACGGGACGATGAAGCCCGAGCTGCTTTACGAGAGCCCGTTCACCGATCTGACCCCTCAAGGTCCGGATGGACTTTTCGCCCCCAAGCAGGTGGACGAGCTGGTCACCTTGCTCGGAGATATTCGCGCCCGGGCAGTCGTTTGAGTGCGGCGATTGTGGCCATAGCCAAACCGCGCGTTCGGTCGAGCCTCAGGGCAGCCGGATGGTGCACACGCCGAAATCGAGCAGGCCCGGGGTCTGGCGGTATTTTTCAGGAATCCGGAAATACAGGAATCGCCGGTCCTCCCCAGGGAAATCCACCAGCAAGCCGCCCTCTCGCAGCAACCGCAGCTGCTTGCTCACCCCATCAAAATCACGCTGCAATGCCGCCGCCATGTCCGTCGCCGTGCGCGGCCGCCCATCCAGCAAAATCTGCAAAATCGCCAAACGCGTCTTGTTGCCCAAAAGGGCAAAGACCGCCCGCGCCTCCAAAGACGCGGCCTCCCCATTCCCACCCGGCAAATTTGCACTCTCAGGCTTCATGGGGAACACTTGAGCGCCTCCCCATCCACCCGGCCAGTCTTATATCGAACCAACTTGGCGGATAATTTCACCGTTGGAGTAGGCCGTCGGAAAAAATACTTGGATAGCCCCAGCCACCAGATGAAACGCCGGAACAAGCAGTCGGATAATCCCTGCGGCCCGCCGAAACGGTGAACCAAAAAGTCGGATAATTGCCGTCGGCCGGTAAAATAGTGAACCGGGGAGTCGGATAAGTCATGTCGTTTGCTTGGATGGTGAACCAAATAGTCGGACAATCGCTGCGAAGAGGTGGTCGGGAGCAGCGGCTCGGGGAAACGCCGAACAGAAAAGTCGGATAATCCCCACGAACGGGCGGAAGCGCGGGTTTGGCGACCTCCGTTGCCGGACGGCTCAGCCCTTCGCCGCGCCGGCCTCGGGGGCCTGCGGGCGGGGGAAGAGGATCGCGGTCTCGGCGACCTTTGCGCCGGTCAGCGTCTCGCCCCAGACGAGGCGCTCGCGCCACGTCCCGGCGGGCGTGCAACCGATCACCGCGTAGATTTTATCCGTGGTCGAGGGCATGACCGCCGGCAGCAGCGTCGCGCCCAGGCGCAAGGCCTCGGCCATGGTGGCAAGAGAGGTTTGCAGCAGGGCCTGGTCGGCCGCCTCGGTCGATTTGCCCAGCTTCCACGGCGCGCGTTGCTCGACGTAGCGATTCGTCGCGGTCACGAAAGCGAAGGCCCGCTCCAGCGCGATGTGGAACTGGAAGCCCTCGTTGAGCGCGATGAATTCCTCGCGGGTCTTTTCCCAGAGCGCACGCAGTTCCCGCTCCGGGGCGAGGGCGGCGGCCGTCGCGATCTCCGCCTCCGTCGCCCCCGCCGCCGGCACCACGCCGCCGGCGAAGCGGTTGGTCATGTTCAGCGTGCGGTTGACGAGGTTGCCCAGGTTGTTGGCCAGCTCGGCATTGTAGCGGGCGAGGAACTGGTTGAGCGAGAAGTCGCTGTCCTGGCCCACGCTCATCTCGCGGATCATGAAGAACCGCAGCGCGTCCACGCCGTATTGCTCGGCAAAGGCCATGGGCTCGACGAAATTGCCCGTGCTCTTGGACATCTTGGCGCCGTTGATCGACCACCAGCCGTGGGCGAGGATGCTCTTCGGCGTGGGCAGGCCGCAGGCCTTGAGCATGATGGGCCAGTAAACGGCGTGCGGCGGCACGAGGATGTCCTTGCCGATGACATGGAACGCCGCCGGCCAGATACCCGGCTTGTCCTCGACGGCGGAGTAGTAGTTTACCAGCGCATCGAACCAGACGTAGGTGACGTAGCCCGCGTCGAAGGGCAGCGGGATGCCCCACTCGAGTCGCTCTTTCGGACGCGAGATGCAGAGGTCGTTGAGCGGTTCGGCGAGGAACTCGAGGACCTGCTTCTGGCGGTAGCGCGGGAAGATGAAGTCGTCGTTGTCCTTCAGATACTGGATCAACCAGTCCTGATACTTCGCCAGCTTGAAGAAGTAGTTCGACTCGGTGATCTCCGTGACCTCGCCAAAAATCTCCGGCCACGAACCGTCGGGCTGGCGGTCCTTTTCCTGGAGAAACTGCTCCTGGCGGGTGGAGTAGAAGCCCTTGTATTCGGCCTTGTAGATTTCGCCCTGGTCGAAGAGTTGCTGGAGCAGGCGGGAGACCACGGCCTTGTGCCGAGGCTCGGTGGTGCGGATAAAGTCGTCGTTGGAGATCTCGAGCTTCGCGCACATGGCGCGGAACTCCTGGCTCACCTCGTCGCAAAAGGCCTGCGGATCGATACCGCGCTTTTTCGCGCTCTGCTGCACCTTCTGGCCGTGCTCGTCCACGCCGGTGAGGAAATAAACCTGGTCGCCCATCAGGCGCCGGAACCTCGCGATTACGTCCGTCAGCACCTTTTCATAGGCGTGGCCCAGGTGCGGCGAACCGTTCACGTAGTCGATCGCGGTCGTGATGTAGAAGGTCTTCATGCGCAGGACCGGGCAGCAAAAGCCACCGGCCGCCGCTTGTCGAAGGTTTTGACGCCTCAAGACAGCGCCCGGGGCTAACCGGCGTCCCGCCCGGCCGCCTCGGCCGCCGCCAACGCCGCCGCACCGAGACGGGCCGTGCAAAAACCCACCAGGTCCGGCGCCAGCGGCGCGCGCCAGGTCCGCGCGCCCTCCCCCTGCGCCCCACCCTCCAAGTCGATGCGCAGGCAATGCAAGGCCTGCCTCTCGTGCAGCAACCGCGCCGCCAGCGCGGGCGTCCAGCCCCGGTCGATGAAGTCGAGGTAACACCGTGCATCCGGCCCGTAGATTTTGTCGCCAACCAACGGATACCCCAGCCACTGCGCGTGGGCCCGGATCTGGTGCTTGCGTCCGGTCTCGATCCGCACCTCCGCCAGCGTAAAGCCCCCCGCCGCAGCCAAAGGCCGGAAAAACGAACGCGCCTCCCGACCGTCCGGCCGCACCGTCGTTTTCACAAAGACCGGACTGGCCTCGTCGTCGCCCAGCGGCTGGTCCACCGCCACCGGCCCCGGTAATTCGCCGACCAGGACCGCGAGGTAGGTCTTGCGAATGCGCCGCGCCTGCATGGCTTTTTGCAACCAGCCCGCCACCCGTTCGGTCTTGGCGAACAAGACGATGCCGCTGGTCTCGCGATCGAGGCGGAAAACCAGATGGGCCTTGGCCAGGCCGCGCCCCTCCTTGACCGCCCCGGCCAGACTGGACCACGGGCCCGCCTTGGAAGGATGGCAGACCACGTCGCCCGGTTTGTTGATCGCCAGCACCTCGGCATCCTCGGCCAGGACCCAGCCGCCGAGCTCCTCCGGCGCGATCATACGCACGCGACTAAGATCCTGCGGACGCGGCGGCCACGCGCAGACCCGCAGGCGGCCGCCATAAGTGCCGTCCTCGCCGGCGCCCCCCGTGCTCAAACCGCGCCTCCCGGCCCGTCCCCGGGAGCCGCGACCGGCGCGGCCACGCGGGACATGCGGAACTTGGCCAGCACCGCCGCCCCCAGTCGCGCCGCGAGCGGCTTGGGCAAACGCGCGGCCACCGCCGCGAGTAAACGGTTGCGCCAGCCGGTCACCACTTGACGCCGCCCCCGCGCGAGCGCTTGAAAAACCTCCGCGACCACCTCCTCGCCCGTCTGCCCCCAACGCTCCGTCACCGCACCCTGTTTCAAACCGGCCCGGCGAAAAAACTCCGTCGAGGTCGGCCCCGGACACACCGCCAGCACCTCGACGCCCGAACCCCGCAAATCCTCCCCGAGCGCCAGACTCCAATGCAGCACAAAGGCCTTGGTGGCACCGTAAGTCGCCATGAACGGCGTCGGCTGAAAGGCTGCCGTGGACGCGATATTCACCACCGTGCCGCCTTGCGCCTTCAAGGCCGGCAAAAGCCGCGCCGTCAGATCCACCACCGCGCGGACATTGAGGTCGATCATCTCGACCTGATCCGCGCGCGCCAGTTCGTCGGTGCGCCCGTAGCCGCCGAAACCGCTATTGTTAATCAACATGATCTTACCCAGCGGTATATCGTAATTTAACAAACCTAATACCGTGGCAGCCGCTCCCGCCAGAGCCGCGGCATTCGTTAAATCGACGGGAACATGGCGCAGGTTAAGCTGACCAATGAATCCATCCGGTTTGCTCCGGGAAAGATTGCAAATGACCACCCTCGAATCCAGCTTCGTCACGTGTTCGATGAAAGCCTTTCCGATTCCGGAGGAGCCCCCCGTCACGATGATGACGGCATATTCGGACAGCATTTCGCGAGTCGTGCGCATACCCACGGCTTCGCACTCATTCTGGCCAAGGTAAATCCAGATCCCACCGATAACATGAACAACACCCACGACCTGATCGTCTCCGGCATCCACCTCGAACTCACCCCGTCCCTCAAGCAGTTCGTCCACGACAAGACGGAACGCCTGTTTCGGCACGAGGAACGCATCATCCGCCTGCGAGTGGAGCTCGAGTGCGATCCCAAGCAGGATGTAGCCCACCGCTTCACCGCCAAGGGCCACATCGCCATCCACGGGCCCGACATGAATGCCTCCGTCTCCACCGACGAGTGCCACAAGGCGGTCGCCCTGCTGGTGGATAAGCTCGACCGTATGCTCGCGCGCCGCGCCCAGCTGATGAAGGCACGCCGCCACCACGCCGATCGCCGCGCCTTGCGCGAGGTCGCCTGAAGCGCCCGCCCGCATCTCCGCGTCGCGCCTGCGCGATTAGCGTTATTCCCCCCGGTATCGGGTTCAGGACACCACCCGAAACACCCGCCGCCCCGCCTTGGCCACGGCGGGTTTTTCATGCCCGGGCCCTTGCGCGCCGAGTCGAACGAACGAACAGGCGACTGCGGATGAACTGCGGACCAGCTAAGAAGATGACCGGTTCAATCCGCGCCCGGAGCAGGGCACGCAACCGCAGAAACAAAAAAACCGCCACGTTTTCTCGTGGCGGTTTTAAAAATGGTGCAGCTGTAGGGAGTCGAACCCCAAACCTTCTGATCCGTAGTCAGACGCTCTATCCAATTGAGCTACAGCTGCGTGATGGGAGGTGAATGAAAGCAAGGTTACGAAAGCCCGCGCAAGCGCTTTTTCAAAAAAACACCAACCGGCGCCCAAACGTCTCCCCCGCGCCACACACGAAGCGGCAAACCTAAGGTTGAAAAACGCGCCCTCCGCCCCACTAATTACAGCACGTGGCCAAATCGACCAACACCTCTCCTGCCAGCGAAACCACCGGGGCCGAAACCTCTTTCGAGACCGCCATGGCGCGACTGGAGACCATCGTCGAAGCCATGGAGGCCGGCGACGTGCCGCTCGCAGCGCTGCTGACCCAATACGAAGAGGGCACCCGCCTCGTCGCCCGTTGCGAAGAGCGGCTGAAGACCGCCGAATTAAAAATCGAACAACTCAAACGCCAGCGCGACGGCTCCCTCCGGCCCGAACCCTTTGCGGGCGTCCAAGCCCCCGAATCCGCCTGATTTTTCCGCCCTCCGTGCCCGCCTCCCTCCCTCCCCCCCCGAGCACCTCTCGCCTGCTCGACCTCATCCGCTCACCTGACGACGTCAAAGGTCTCTCTTCCACGCAATTACCTGCGCTGGCCGCCGAGATCCGGGAGGAACTGATCCGCGTTACCGCCCGCAACGGCGGGCACATCGGCCCCAACCTTGGCGTGGTCGAGCTGACCATTGCCCTGCACCGGGTCTTCTCCACGCCATGCGATAAATTTGTTTTCGACGTGGCCCACCAGGGCTACGTGCACAAGCTCCTCACCGGTCGCCTCGCCGGGTTGCAAAAAGTCCGCCAGACCGGCGGTGCCTCCGGCTTTCTTAATCGCACGGAAAGCCCCCACGATGCCTTCGGCGCCGGCCATGCCGGCACCGCCCTTTCGGCCGCTCTGGGCATGGCCACCGCCCGCGACTTGAAGGGCACCGATGAACACGTGGTCGCCCTGTGCGGCGACGCCGCGTTCACCTGCGGCATCACCCTCGAGGCGCTCAATAACGTCGTCAGCTCGACCAAACGGCTCGTCGTGATCCTCAACGACAACGAGTGGTCCATCGCCCGCAATGTCGGTGCCATCGCCAGATCCCTTAACCGGCTCTCGACCAACCGCACCTACAACAAGGTCTACCACGACATCGAACAGTTCTTCCTCGGCCTGCCCGGCGGCCAAGACATGAACCGGCTCTGGAACAAATGGAAACGGGAGACCAAGGACTTCTTTGTGGAGTCCTCCCTGTTCGAGAAATTCGGCCTGCGCTACCTCGGCCCGATCGACGGCCATAATCTCGATGAGTTAATCAAGAACCTCGAGTTTGCCCGCGACACCGACACCCCGATCCTGCTGCACGTTATCACCGAAAAGGGCCGCGGCCTCGACGCCGCCCGCGCCCATCCGGAGAAGTTTCACGGCCTGGGTGCCTTCGACCCCACCACCGGCGAGGCCAAGTCAGGCCCGCCCGGCACCCCGCCCAGCTACCAAGATGTCTTTGGCCGCGAACTCGTTCGCCTCGCCACCGCAGATTCCCGAATAATCGGCATTACCGGGGCCATGCCGAGCGGCACCGGCCTAAACCAGCTCGCCGCCGCCGTGCCGCGCCAGTTTTTTGATGTCGGCATCGCCGAGGAACACGCCGTGGTCTTCGCCGCCGGCCTCGCCACCCAGGGCCTGCGCCCCGTCGTGGCGATCTACTCGACCTTCCTGCAGCGTGCCTTCGACAACATCCTCCACGATGTCGCCCTCCAAAACCTGCCGGTCACCTTCTGCCTCGACCGCGCCGGCCTCTCGCCCAACGACGGCGCCACCCACCACGGGCTCTTCGACCTCGCCTACCTGCGCTGCGTGCCCCGCGCCGTGATCATGGCGCCGCGCGACGAACACCAACTCGCCGCCATGCTCCGGACCGCCCTCGCCCACGACGGCCCGGCCTTTATCCGCTACCCCCGCGGCTCCTGCACCGGCACCCCGCCGCCGCCCGAGTGCGCCATCCTTCCCCTCGGCCGGGCCGAAATCCTCCGCCCGGGCCGGGAGGTGGTGCTGTGGGCGATCGGCACCCTGTGCGCCGATGCCCTCGCCCTGGCCAACCAACTCCACACCCAAGACCAGCTCGACGTCGGCGTGGTCGATGCCCGCTTCGCCAAGCCCCTCGATCGCGAACTCTTGCTCGCCCAGGCCGCCGAGGCCCGGCTGATCGTGACGCTCGAGGACGGCGTCCTCACCGGCGGTTTCGGCGCCGGCGTGCTGGAGGCCCTCTCCGAAGCCGGCGTGAATACTCCGGTGGAGCGCCTAGGCTGGCCCGACGTTTTCGTCGACCACGGATCTTCCGTCACGGAACTGCGCGCCGCCCACGGCCTGGCCCCCGCCGACTTTCTCCGCCAGGTGCGCGCCCGTCTGACGCGGCTCGAAGCCCTGCCTGCCTGACCCTCTTTCCTCCCGCTCCCCCCCCTCTTCCCGTGCCCTCTTACCCGGTCCGCTCCGCCAAACCCAAAGCCAACCTCGTCCAAAACTTCCGGGGCGAGGCGAGGATCGCCGTGCCCCTGCATCCGCTGGAGCACGCCCTCACGGTGGTGGCGATCATCCACCTCTGCTTCCTGCCTTGGGCCTTCGGCACCCGCACGCCTTGGGCGCAAATCGTCTCACTCGCCCTTGCTGTCCTCGCCTTCATCCTCGCCCTCTGGCCGCGCCGTTACAGCGGCGAACTCGCGCCCGAGGGAGATTTCACCCTCCACACTTGGCCCCGCCTGCTGCGTTTCCCTCCCTTCTGGCTCGGCCTTGGCTTCTGTATCTATATCGTGATCGGCGCCCTAAACCCGTCCTACGAACGCATGAGCAACGGCTCCGTGTGGTATCTGAAACCCCTCGAACATATCGACTGGCTGCCGTCCGGACTAGACGCTCCCTTCGAGCTCATGAACGCATGGCGCACCCTCGTCATCGTCGCCGCCGTGTGGCTGCTCGGCTGCTCCCTCTGGACCGCCATCACCCGCCGCACCGCAATCCAAAAAATCCTCACCGCCGTGGTAATCAACGGCACCATCCTCGCCCTTTTCGCGATTGTGCAAAAAATGAGCGATGCGGAAAAGATCCTCTGGGTTTTCAGCGGTGCGCCACCCTACTTTCACGGCACTTTTTACTATAAAAACCACGCCGCCGCCTACTTCAACCTGACTGCGATCATGGCGGCGGGATTGATGATCTGGCATCACATCCGCGGGATGCGCCACCTCGAAAGGAGCAGCCCCTCGCCGGTTTTTGCCTTCGGTTTTATCGTGATCGGATCCTGCGTTTTTATGAGCGGTTCGCGCACCGGCATGATCCTCTTAGCCAGCTACGTCCTGATTATGATCACCACTTACCTGCTCTGGCGCACCAAGCGCAGCGCCGGGCCCTCCAACCGCCTCCTCACCGTCCTGGCCACCTTGGCGATCCTCGTCTTTATCTCCACCGCGATCTATTTCCTAAACCTCGACAAAAGCATAGACCAGATCCGTCGCCTCGCCAATGAAGACAAACAGTGGTCGATCGAGGCCCGTGTCCAGGCCCGCGAAGCCACCTACGAGCTCTTTCGCGACCAGCCGCTGACCGGTTGGGGTGCCGGCAGCTTCCGCCACGCCTTTCCCTCCCACCAGCAGAACTATCCGGATATCTATCGCGGCCCCGGACGCCGTTATTTTTATTGGGAGCACGCCCATAACGACTACGTGCAAGCCTTGGCGGAGTTCGGCATCATAGGCTTTGCCCTGCCCGTGCTCGCCCTGCTCTGGCTGATTGCGAAATTCTGCCGGCTCGGCGGTCTCGGCCATCCCGCGTTTCTTCTGACCCTCTTCGGCCTGGGCCTGACCCTCTGCCACTCTTGGGTGGATTTCCAGCTCTACAACGCCTGCATCCTCACGACCTTCGGCGCCATCGCCGTCATGCTAGTCCGGTGGGCCGAGCTCGAAATTAACCCGGCTAACATCAGCCCATCGACCCTCCGCGGTTAAGCCGCAAAAAAGCCCGCCTCGTTAAAGAGGCGGGCGAAAGACGAGTTTAACGCAACCGCGGCTTACTTGGCGTCCTGAGCGGAAACCGGAGGAGTGGTCACCGAGACCGGCTCGGCGGCGGGCGCCGGGGCCTTGATCTCCAGCAACTCGACGTCGAAAATCAGGGTAGCATTCGGAGGAATGGAACCACCCGCACCCTGCTCGCCGTAGCCAAGCTTGGAGGGGATGTAGAGCTTCAGCTTGCCACCGACGCCAACCAACTGAAGACCCTCGGTCCAGCCTGGGATGACGCCATTAAGCGGGAACTCCGCCGGGGTGCCGCGCTGCACCGAGCTGTCAAAAACGGTGCCGTTGACCAAGGTGCCGGTGTAATGGACCTTGACCGTATCCGTGGGGACGGGCTTGGCGCCGGCGCCCTCTTGGATGACCTCGTAGCAAAGACCGCTCGGAGTGGAGAGGACCTTGGGGTTCTTCTTCAACTCGGTGAAAAAGGCCGCCGACTCCTGGTCGGACGCCGCCGCGAGGCGGGCCTGCGCGACCTGCTGGCGGCCGCCCAACACGCGCTGGATCTCGGGGCCGAAAGCCTCGGGGCTGAACTTGCCCTTCTCGCCACTGAAGGCCGCATCGAGGCCCTTGAGCGCGGCCGCCTTCTCCTCGGCGGTAAGATTAAACTCGGCGATGCCGATGCGCTGGCCGACGAGATAGCCAAAAGCCTCAAACACCTGCACGTCCGTGTAGGCGGGAGCCGCCGGGGCGGCGGGAGCCGGGGTCGCGGCGGCCTCATCGGCGGCGCGAACAGTGCTGAGGGCGCCGAGAGCGGCGAGAGTGGAGGCCTGCAGGATGCGAACGGGTTTCATGCTTGGGTAGGATGGATGGGAGGTGGATTGAAGATGGGCCAAGAGGTCGGCTCACCGACGGAACTTCCACCCTGTCGCTCTACGCGCCCCGGTGGCAAACCCATTGTCACCGCGCCATCGCGTTTCCTTTCGCAGGCTTGTCGGCGGCCCCGCTACGCCCTTTCCTCACCAATCCGCATGCAACCCCACTCGTTCTGGACCAGCACCGACGGCCAAATCCTCACGGTCCGGCGCAAGGATGCCCGCACCCTTTCCGTGACCCTTGGGTTCCAGCCCCGCCACCCCGCCGAATGGGAGTTTATCCAAGCCCACGCCACCACTCTGGGCTTCACCGAACGCAGCACCCTCGCCCGGATCGGCATCGAAATGCTCACCCTGGGCACCCCCCGTGTGGAAAAAACCGGCATCATCCTCGACGCCGACGCCTTTCTCTACGACGAGAGCTTCCCCAACGCCCCCTACTGGCAGCAACTCCTCCGCCCCGGCGTGCCCGTGGGCCGCCTCTTCCACGCCCCCGTCGAGGCCAAGCTTACCTCCACCGAGATCTGGGAAGCCCTGAAGGCCAACCGCCTCAAACTCCCCGCCACCACCAGCATCGACCGCTACGGCCGTGTCTTCCTCACGCCCCACCCCGTCACTTACACCCTCAATCCCCGCCTCTCCCGCCCTGCCTTCGAACGCCTCGTCGCCGGCGATTCCGGACGCGGCTTCCTCGACAAAGTCCAGGTCCGCCGCGAGGCCTCCCCCATCTCGGTCGCCCCCGGCTCAGGCATCCTGACCAGCTGTTCGATGTATCTTAAAGAACACTACGTCGTGCTCAACCCCGGCGCAGGCAACTTCGGCATCCACACCAGCGCGGTGTTGCTCGATCCCATCAAGACCCACGGCACCAACATCATGCTGGAGATCTACAACCTCGGCGAACACCCCGTGGTAAACCCCGTCGTGTCCGTTGATGTCTACCGCGCCCCCCCCGCCTCCGCCGCCCCCGCCAAGAGCCAGACGCGGCGCCGCCAGCAGGACGTGAATGCCGCCCGCGCCCTGTATAATTGCCTGGAAGCCAACCCGCCCCCGCCCGACGCCGCCGCCGCCAAGCCCCGCACCCGCGTGACCGTCGAGGGCCAGAGCTCCACCATGGCCAACCCGTCCGTGGTGGTGAATGCCGCCACCTTCGCCGCCCTTCGCGAGAAACCCGCCGGCAGCACCCGTGGCGGAGTCTGCGGACACCCGACCATGATCCAGGCCCTCGACGCCGCCCCCGCCGGCGCAGACACCCTGCTGGTCGACTACTTTCCCAATCTGCTGGAGCACGTCGAACTGCTCACGCGCCTCGCAAAAATTCCGATCAAACGCCTCGTCTTCCGCCGCCCGTCCCGCACCCACGGCTTCTTCCTCTCCAGCAACGCCCACGCCCGGCTGGATACCTTCGAGGCCCTCGGGATTAAAGTTTACTGGTTCAACGCCGAACTGGGCGACCTCTACGTCCATGCCTACCGGAAAAACCACGGCTTTTTTGTCCGCGAGGAATTGGTCAAACGTTTCCAGGAGTGCACGATACTGGCCTTCTACGGCAGTGCCATCGACCTGGACGAATCCCAGACTCGGCGCATCGCCGGCCTGATCGACCGCCTCGCCGGCTTCATGGGGCCAAACGTCGGCGTGCTCACTGGCGGTGGCGGCGGTGTGATGCGCCTTGCCACCGATCAAGCCCGCGAAGCAGGCGCCCTTACCGGCGCCTGCTTCCTCGAACTGGAGGCCCAGCCCCCCGAGCTAGGAGTGGATTTCTTTAACACCTTCCAGGAAACCTCCCGCCACTTTCGACAAAAGTGGTTCGAAGTCGCCGACTTTTGCATCTTTAACACCGGCGGAGTCGGCACCCTGGAGGAAGTCGGGATCGAGTTGTGCAATCTAAAATTGGGCATCCGCCCGCGCGTGCCCTACGTCTTCCTCGACCGGACCTATTTTTCGGCCCTGCGCGACCAGATCACCCTGATGGTAAGCGAAAAACGCGCCCCGGCGTGGATGCTGGATTATCTGTTGTTTACCGACGATCCCGATGAAGTGCTGGGCTTTTACCGGCAAAAGCTGCAGGTGCTTTAACTCTATTACCCCCATGCTCCCCTCCTCCGTCCTCGTCGTCGGCTCCGGCGGCCGCGAACACGCCCTCGTCCAGGCCCTCCTCGCCTCTCCCGCCCGCCCCCGCGTGCTGTGCGCCCCGGGAAACGCCGGCATCGCGGCCGAGGTGACCTGCTTTCCCATCGCCGCTGACGATATTCCCGGCCTGGTCGCCCTCGCCCGCCGCGAACGCGTGGCTTTCGTCGTGGTGGGTCCCGAGGTGCCGCTTTCCCTCGGCTTGGTCGATGCCCTCGCGGCGGAAAATATCCCCGCCTACGGCCCCCGCGCCGATGGCGCCCGGCTGGAAGCCTCGAAGGTATTCACCAAGGAAATCCTCCTGAAACACCGCATCCCGACCGCCCCCGCCGGGGTCTTCACCGAGCTCGAAGCCGCCCTCGCCTACCTCCGCGCCCGCCGCACCCCCATCGTGATCAAAGCCGATGGCCTCGCCGCCGGCAAAGGCGTGGTCGTGGCCCAGAACCCAGCCGAAGCCGAGGCCGCCGTGCGGGATATGCTCACCGATAACAAATTCGGCGCGGCCGGCTCGCGCGTGCTGATCGAAGACTGCCTCTTCGGGGAAGAAACCAGTCTGCTCGTCGTCGTATCCGGCCACCACTACATTATACTCCCGACCTCCCAAGACCACAAGCGCGTCGGGGACGGCGATAGCGGCCCCAACACCGGCGGCATGGGCACCTACTCACCCGCCGAAGTGGTCACCCCCGCGCTGCTCGATCGCATTGAAAACGAAATCGTGCGCCCCTCGGTGGACGCGATCGCGGCCGAGGGCATCGATTTCCGCGGCACCTTGTTCATCGGCATCATGCTGACCGCCGACGGCCCCAGCGTGCTGGAATACAACACCCGCTTCGGCGACCCCGAGACCCAGGTGGTGCTGCCGCGTCTGGCCGAGGACCTGCTCGCCTTGCTCTGGAATGCCGCCCTTGGCCAAATCACCGCCTCGCGCCGCGCCGCGGAAACCCCCGCCCACGCCTTGTGCGTGGTCCTCGCCGCCCAAGGCTACCCCGGCGCCTACGCCAAGGGTGACGTCATCACCCCTCCCGCGGCCCTGCCGCCGGGCGTGAAAATCCTCCACGCCGGCACCGCCCGAAACGCCGGCGGGCAACTCGTGAGCCACGGCGGCCGCGTGCTCGGCGTCACCGCGCTCGCCCCCTCGCTCCGTCAGGCCGCCGACGCCGCTTACCGCGTGTGCGACCAGATCGAGCTTGCCGGAAAAATCTACCGCCGGGATATCGGCGCCCGCCAGTTGCAGCGACGTTAAGACGCCCGCCGCCCGCGCTGGCTTTTCCTTTGCCCCGCGCGTCTCTTTTTGCCGCCCTTCCCATCTACCCGTATCACCCACCCATCCTGCCATGCCTGCCATCGCCCCCACCACCATCGCCATCGGCTCCGATCACGCCGGCTTCCGCCATAAGGAGGACATAAAGGCCGCCCTCCTGGCCGATGGTCATACCGTAAAAGATTTCGGCACCTACTCCGACGCCCCCTGCGACTACCCGGACTGGATCCGCCCCACCGCCGAAGCCGTCGCCCGCGGCGAGTTCCAATACGGGATCGTCCTCGGCGGATCCGGCAACGGCGAGGCCATCGTCGCAAACAAAGTGAAAGGCATCCGCTGCGGCCTCTGCTGGAACGAACAGGTCGCCATCTGGAACCGCTCGCACAACAACGCCAACGTGCTCTCCCTCGGCGAACGCACCGTGACCCTCGAGGAGGCGCTGCACATCGTCCGCACTTGGCTGGCCACCCCCTTCGAGGGCGGCCGCCACCAGCCCCGCATTCAGAAAATAGAGGCTGCCTAAGCCCCCCGCACCCGGCGAGGTTTCAAAAACCGCGGAGCAAAATCCGCTTGCCGCTCTCCTCGGACGAAACCTAGATCAACTCCTTGCAGATGTCGGCGGGGTGTAGCTTAGCCTGGTAGAGCGCTACGTTCGGGTCGTAGAGGCCGTGAGTTCGAATCTCACCACCCCGACCATCTGCCAAACCGAGGCCGACTAGCTGATCCACCGCCCGCGTCTTGCGTCCCGCCCAAAACGAGGCCATTCGCCCTTTGCCTCCCGCCACCCGGATGACTCCCACCGCCGCCAAACGCACCATCGACATGCAGGTCCTCGCCGACTGGATCGAGCCGGGCGCCCGCGTGCTCGACCTCGGTTGCGGGCGCGGGGTGCTGCTGGAGTTCCTTGCCCAGACGCGAGGCGCCCAAGCCTTTGGCGTCGATCTCGATTTTGCGAAAATCACCGCCTGCGTCCGCCGCGGCCTGTCCGCCTATCAGGGCGATATGCTGGGCTACATGCGCGCCCTGCCCGCCGGCCATTTTGACCACGTCGTCTGCTCCCGCACGCTGGAGGAAGTCCCCGACCCCGCCGCCGTCCTTGCCGAGGCCCTCCGGGTCGGTCGCGCCGTGACCGTCGGCTTTGCCAACCACGGTTACTGGAAAAACCGTTACGCCACCCTTCTGCTCGGTCGCAAACCGGTGAACCCGGTCTACCCCGCCACCTGGCAGCACAGCCGCCCGGCCAACCCCGCCACCATTGCGGATTTCGAGGACTTCGCCGCCGAGGCCGGCTACCGCGTGGCCCGCCGCACCCACCTGCGCGGGGACTGGAAAAGTCCCTGCGGGTTCGCGCCCAATCTGTTCGCCGGCTACGCCCTCTACCAACTCACGCGCTGAGCGTCGCCGCCTCCGCCGGCGGCTCGACCCATTTGCCGTGCTCCTTGATCAGGGCCACCAACCGGTCATCCGCCTCGGCCTGCGGTAGGTTGTATTGCACACACTGTTTGCCGACGTAGAGATTGATCTTCCCCGGCGCCCCGCCGACGTAGCCGAAATCGGCGTCCGCCATCTCGCCCGGGCCGTTCACAATGCAACCCATGATGGCGAGCTTTACGCCTTTTAAATGCCCCGTCCGCGCCCGGATGCGTTGCGTCGTGGTCTGCAAGTCAAAGAGCGTGCGCCCGCAACTCGGACACGCCACGAACTCGGTCTTGGTGCTGCGCGTGCCCGCTCCTTGGAGAACATTGTAGGCGAGCTTCAAGGCCCGCGCCGGATCCGTCTCCGTCTCCACACTCACGAGATCACCGAGCCCGTCGCAGAGCAACGCACCCGCGAGGACCGAGGCATCGAGCAAACGCGATAAAAAATCCGGCGCCGGCGCGACCTGAGTGGCCGCCGTGGCACGAATCCAGAGCGGCGCCCGCGAGCCCAGCCCCGCCAGCGCCTCGGCCAGCGCGCGGTAACGACCGAGCGCGTGCCGGCCAGCTGCGCCGCCTAGCCGCTCATCCAGGGTGAAGAGGAGTCCGGCGTCACCGAGTTGCCGCACCGTGTCGCCCAAGGCCGGCCCGGTGAGTGCCTCCGCCGTGGTCGACACCGCCAGCGCGTGCCCCCCGGCCCGGGCCCACTTGGCAAACCCCGCCAGCGCAGCGGCATCGTCCGCCGTGCCCTTGAAGGCCCGCATCAAGATCAACGACCCGACTGGCCGGGCCGCCAGCAGATCGGCCGGCTGCAAATCCGCCGCCAAAGCCAAAAATCCGACCGCACCCGCCGGCCAGGTGGCGGCAGCCGCATCCTGGAGTTCTGCCGCGTCACGCACCGGCACCAAGAGGCCTTCAACCGGGGTGTCCCCCAGCCGCACGCCGGCGAAACGTGCCGCCGCGCCCGCGATTTCGCCAGGGCCGCCCAGCCGAGCAACCACCCGCGGCGGAGCCTCGCCTCCGATCGACCAACCCGCCCCAAGCGACAACGCCGTCGTGGCCCGGCGCGTATAAACATAAGGATCCACCCGATCCGGGACTCCACCGCCCACGCCCGCCGGCCCCCAGGCGGCCATGGCCTTGCGCACGAGGGCCTGGGCGACCGGGATCTCGTAAACACTGTCCTCGGTCAGCGAGACCCGAATGGTGTCGCCCAACCCGTCAAAAAGCAGCGAGCCGATGCCGATCGCCGACTTGATGCGGCCATCCTCGCCGTCGCCCGCCTCGGTGACGCCAAGATGGAGCGGGTAGTCCATGGCCTCGGCGTCCATGCGCGCCACCAAGAGGCGATAGGCCTGGATCATCACCTTCGGATTGGAGGCCTTCATCGAAAGGACGATATCCTCGTAACCCAGCCCGCGGCAGATGCGGAGAAACTCCAGCGCGCTCTCCACCATGCCAAGCGGGGTGTCGCCGTAGCGGTTCATGATGCGGTCGCTGAGCGAACCGTGATTCGTGCCGATGCGCAGGGCGCGGCCGAGTTGCTTGCAACGAAGGATCAAGGGCGTCACCGCCTCGCGGATGCGGTCCAGCTCGGCGTCGTAATCGCCATCGGAATATTCGCGCACCGCGAATTTCTTTTTGTCGGCGTAGTTGCCGGGGTTGATGCGGATTTTCTCCACGTGTTCGACCGCCTCCATCGCGGCGGAGGGAAGGAAATGAATATCGGCCACCAAGGGCACGTGGGCAAAGCCGGCGGCGCTGAACTGCTCGCGAATAGGTTTGAGGCAGCGCGCGGCCTGCACGTTGGGCGCGGTTACCCGCACGATTTCACAACCCACCTCGGCCAGCGCGATCGCCTGACGGACAGTCGCCTCCACATCCTGGGTATCGCTGGTCGTCATCGACTGCACGCGAATGGGATTCACTCCGCCCACCCCCACACGGCCGACCTTCACCTCACGGGTGGGCCGCCGGATGGTTTGGAAACGGGATGGGGCGTAGGGTGTGCTCATGGCGGGTATCGAGCGGCCAACTTGGGCCCGCCCGCCCGTCTCGGCAAGACCTCCACGCCGTTCGTGCCCAGCACCCCGGCGCGAGTGCCGGATTGCACGCGCCGCTCCGTTTGTTTCGATCGGAGGATGAACGACCCCGTGTTTCTTTTAATCGGCCTCGGCGTGGCCGGTTATTTTGCCTGGCTTTGGCGGGCCGATCTACTCGCCAATCAGGCCGCCAAGGGCGCGCCATCCAACCTGCTGCCCGGCGCCCTGCCCGCGACCACCCGCGCCATTGTGACCGGCATGCTCGGGGCGGTGGTGCTGGTCGGCTTGGAGACGTGGGGCGAACTGCGGCTCGGGGTGGCCGGGGAGCAAACCGAGATCACCTGGCTTTTTGCCCTCTACTCGGTGTTGGCCGCCGCCATTATCGAAGAACTGGTTTTCCGGGGCTACCTGGTGATCGAAGGCAAGGGACGACGCACCCTGCAATGGGGCGCGGCCGGCGCCTCGGTGGCCTTCGCCCTCGCCCACCCCCACCTGTGGAAGTGGGAGGACGGTGCCTTGACCTGGCATTTTGACCTCAAGGCCTGGTTCAGCACCGGCTGCCTTTTTATCGGATCGCTCTGGTTTTACGCCTGCCGTTTCGGCCCCTGGAATGCGAACGGCTCCCTGCTGCCCTGCTTCACCGCCCACGCCGCGAAAAATCTCGCCGTCGTAGCCGTGAAGGCCGCGCAGGGCTTTGTCGTCGGACTCTGGTCGTGAAAAAATGCCCGGAGGCGTCGCCCGATACCCGGTCAGGCACGTGGCCTCACTCCGAGCCCGCGTTTACCTTAAAAAATTCCTTCGCCTCCCCGCCCTGCGCCTGCCAAGCATTCGCTTCTTATGGGACGCCAATGGCTACACGCAAAACGCGCCGTCGTTAACAACCGGAAAGGCCAGCTGGTCGGCAAGCTGGTCAAGGAAATCACCGTTGCCGCCAAACTCGGCGGTGGCGACATGGGGGCCAACGCACGCCTTTTCACCGCGGTGGAAAAGGCCAAGAAAGCCTCCGTCACCCGCGACGTGATCGAACGCGCCATCCATAAGGGCGCCGGCACCGGGGGAGAAAAGAGCGAGCTCACCCATGTCACTTTCGACGGCTACGCCCCGCACAAGATTCCCGTCGTAGTCGAGTGCTACACCGATAACGTCCAGCGCCTGGCTCCTGAGATGCGTGTGCTCTTTAAGAAGGGCATTCTCGGCACCACCGGTTCCAACAAGTTTCTCTTCGATCACGCCGGGATCGTCGAAGCCTACACCCCCGCCGCCGCCCCCGATCTCGAAGCCGCCGCCATCGAGGCTGGCGCGAACGACTTCGCCCCCCTCACCCACGCCGAGAACGACGACATCCCCGCGGAGGGCTCGTCCGGCGCGCGCTTTCTCTGCGAGCGCACCTCCATCCATGCCGTCTCGGAATGGCTGAAGGCCAACGGCTGGACCGTCATCACCTCCGAAATGGGCTACCTCGCCAAGACCTACCCCGAACTCGGTGATGCCGAGCGTGCCGAGGTCGGCGAATTCCTCCACGCGCTCGAGGACAACGACGACGTGCAGCGCGTCTGGGCCGCCTTCCGTTAGGCCCTTCCCTGCATGCCCCTCTCCGGTCGCACGGTGTTCATCACGCTGGGCGCCCTCCCGGTGCTGGTGGCTTTGCTCTTCGGTGTGCCATGGTTGAGCCCCGCGCGCGGCGTGGAACGCTGCTTCGACCATCTGCTCGCGGCGATCGCCGACAACGACGCGGCCACCCTCGAGCGCCTCTTTGGTCCGGACTACGCGCCCTCTCTCGGCCACGACCGCGCCGCCACCTTACGCCTCGCCGCCGAGATCCGCGGCCAGTTCGCGACCTGCAGCGTCCACCGGGAAGAATCCGAATTCATCCTCGATCCCTCCAAACAAAGCGCGACCACCCGCGCCCTCATCCGTTTCCGCGGCCAAGGCGGCCCGGTCGCCCGCGCCGTAGTCGAGGTGTCGGCCGCCACTACTAAGCCGGCCGTCTTTCGCTGGCGGCGCAGTTCCTGGAAACCGTGGGACTGGCGTCTCGTCGGCATCGAACACCCCGACGCCGCCCGCGCCCTCGCCCGCTTCGAACGTCAGGCGACTGCGCTCGGCCTCTGAAGCGGTTTAGCGATCGGCTGGCAGCTCCATCACCACACGGAAACCGATGTGCCGGGCCCGATCCACCTTGGCACGCGACTCGAGAATAAATTTAGCCAACGCCTCGGGGGAGTCCAGATTGCTCCCGCCCGCCAGCATGGCCCGGTCGAAAACAGGATCGGCATCCAGCCACTCCGCGAGGTTGCCCACCAGATCGCGATAGCCGTTGGGATTCGCCCGCCCGCCGTCCGTGGTGCCGACCTTGCCTTCACCCGCGGAGCTGCGCACTTCGCCAGGATTTTCCCCTAGCGCTCCACGATACTCAGACTCGGTCGGCAGACGCACCTTTGCCCCCATGATCCAGCCTAGTCGGGTGCAGAACTCCCGGGCGTCTGCCCAATTAACGGAATCCACCGGCATGTTGCGCCCCGGATTACGACTGGGGTTAGTATTCATCACCGTCTCATAAATATCCTGCGGCATTTCACTCGCCAGCATCAGCCGGTCATTCACCCCGATCAAAGGCAGCAAGCGATCAAATATCTTGTCCTGGACTCCCTTGATCTCGGCCCGCTTTAAACCGAGGTAACTCAACTTGATCCGCAGGGCGCCATCGACGTAGTTGCTGCGCGGGAAGTCCTTTTCCAACTGCTCGGTCAATTCCAAGGCGCGGGGCAGAGCCTGGTCGGCCGAGACGAGCCGGCGCCGTCTCAGGTCGGCGCTGATCGAGCGCTCGAGACGGGTCAGCTCAACGGCGATAGGCTGGGAGCGCGCGGTCTGGAGCTTCGTTTCCAGCACTTCAATACGCTTGGAGGAGACAAAACGGCTGCGTGAAAAGAGCAGATTCACCTGCTGCTGGCGGGTCAGCGCCTCGAGATAGAGGGCCGCGGCGGCCTTGTTGTTACCGGAGCGGTCGGCCAGATCACCCTCAGCCTCCTTGGCGTCGAGCTCCTTGACGATGCTGGCGGCATTGAGGGTGGCGATTTCGGCCTCGATCCGGTCGAAGCCAGCGAGGTCGGCAAAACGTGTCGCACCAAATTCGCGATTAATCCGGTCGAGCGCGTCGCGCGCCGCGGTGTAGCCAGCCAGGGCATCCGCCCAGCGTTCCTCGGTCACCGCCTTACGCGCCTTTTCCAGGGCTTGCTCCTTTTCTTTGTTGAGCGGGTAAACCTGAAGAGCCGTAAGGGATTTCTCTATCTCGGCCTCGCGCACGTAGTTTTTAAAACGGGAAGGAGCCGCCCCGGTGTTCACCGCGCGCTGAAGCTGCAACGCCTCCTCGTAAGCCGCCGCGGCCTCCGTCAAACGCAGCGCCTTTACATCGTCATCCCCGTCCTTGATGCGTTGCTCGATGGTGCCGAGCGCGCGCTTGGCCCGCAACGCATCGTATTCGCTCTCCAGCCGCTCAAGATTTTGCTGCTGCGCATAGTCGCCATGCACCGGCGATCGGGCGATCTCGCGCTGCTTCGTCACCGCTTCAGCCAAAACCAGCAAGGCTTCATCAGAAATAATATCCGCCGCCGAAAGCACTTTGTAGCGGGCCTCCAACTCGGTCACGTCAGCAATTTTTCGCAATAAACCCGGGTCGGTCGGCGAAATCATTTCCTTGGGCACCTGCTTGACCGCCCTCCCCGGGCCGGAGGTGGCGAGCACAAACCAGAGGCCGACAAGCAGGATCACACCTAAACCAATAAAAATCGAGGACCGCGAGGCGGTCCATAAGTCATAAAGCTTCTCGCGCTGGCGATGGGATAGCATGGGGAATCCTTCGATCAAAGGAGCCGCGAAGAGAAATGCAATGATTGGCAGGTTTATCCTCGTCCCGCCGGAAGCCGCCCTGCCCCGCCCTCAGGCTGGACAAGACGCGCGCCGCTTTCACCGTAGTGTCGTCGTGATCCAACACCTCGCCATCCTCGCTCCCGGCCTTCTGGGCTCTTCCGTGGCTCGGGCCGCCCGGGAACGCGGGCTGGCCAACCGGATCACCGTCTGGGCCCGGCGGGCCGAAGTCCGCGCGGAATTGCGCGGCCAACCCTGGGTGGATGACGTCGCCGATACGCCCGGCGCAGCCGTGGCCGAAGCGTCGCTGGTCGTGCTGGCCGCGCCCGTAGACAGGATCATAGACTTGGACCAGGAAATCGCCCCCCGCCTGGCAACCAGCGCCATCGTCACCGACGTGGGCAGCGTGAAGGGTCCCATTTGCGCGGCCGCCGCCCGGCATCCCCGCCCAAGCGGCGCCTGCTTCATCGGCTCACACCCCATGGCCGGGTCGGAAAAAACCGGCTGGGAACACGGCTTGCCTAGCCTGTTTGAGAAACGGGTCTGCTTCGTCACCCCCTCCGACGAGACACCCGCCGAGGCCCTGCATTTGCTGGAGAACTTCTGGCGCGCCCTCGGCGCCGAGGTCGTCGTGGCCGCCCCCGCCAAACACGACGAAATTGTCGCCCATATCAGCCACCTCCCCCAAGCCGTAGCCACCAGTCTCGCGTGCGCCCTCGCCACCAAAGACGGAGACTGGCGCCACCTCGCTGGCAACGGCCTGCGCGATACCACCCGGATCGCTGCCGGCGACGCCTCCATGTGGGTGGAGATTTTCCAACAAAACCGCACCGCCGTCCTTGAGGCCCTCGCTCGCCAGGAGGAGGAGCTTTCCGCTTTCCGCCTCGCCCTCGAGCGCTCCGACTGGGCCGCCATCCGCGCCCGTCTGGAACGCGGCAAGGCCTGGCGGGATGGCTTCCGCACCTGACCGCCCACCGCCATGTCCCACCCGTCCCCGCTACCCGATTGCCTGACCATCCCCCCCTTCACCGGACCCGTCTCCGGCACGATTAAACTGCCCGGCTCCAAAAGCCTGACCAATCGCGCCCTGCTGCTCGCCGCCCTTTGCGACCGGCCCGTGGCCCTTGGTGGCGCCCTTTTCAGCAACGATACGGAGTTGATGATCGAGGCCCTGCGCGCACTCGGTTTCCGCGTGACCGCGGACGAGGCCTCCGGCACCCTCAAGGTGGAAAATCAGGCCGCCGCCTTCTGCGCCGAAACCACAGTCGACCTCTTCGTCGGCCTCGCCGGCACCGCCGCCCGTTTCCTCACCGCCCTTTGCGCCGCCTCCCCCCGCGGCATCTACCGTATCCAGGGCACCCCGCGCATGAACGAGCGGCCGATGAAGGGCCTGATCGACGCCCTGCGCGCACTTGGCGCCGACATCCGTTGCCTCGGCGCGGAAGGGTTTTTCCCAATCGAAATCCACGCCTCGGGCCTGCGCGGTGGAAAAGTGGAAATCGACGCAACCGAGAGCAGCCAGATGCTTTCCGCCCTGCTCATGGTCGCCCCGCTGGCCGACCGCGCCGTCGAAATCCATGCCATCGGCGGCGTGCGCTGGCCGTTTGTCAGCATGACCGCACGCATCATGGCTGCCTTTCAACCCGGCGCCGAAGACAACGTCGAACTCGTCAACGACACCTGCTTCCGCGTGCGTAAAGGCGGCGTGCCCGCCTACTCGGCGCCCTTCAGCTACGCGATCGAGCCAGATGCCAGCGCCGCCAGCTACTACGCCGCCCTACCCTTTGTGGTCGGCGGCCGCCTTTGCCTCGAACACCTGCATCTCGGCCTGCAAGGCGACACCGCCTTTCTCGACGTCCTCAGCCGCGCCGGCGCCACCGTCAACGCCACCTCGGGCGGCTTCGAGGTATCCTACGATAAAACCCAGGCCCGCCATGGTGTGGATGAAAACTTCAACGCCTTTTCCGATACCTTTCTCACCCTGGCCGCGATCTCACCCTTGCTGTCCGGGCCCACCTTCATCACCGGCATAGCCCATACTCGCCGGCAAGAAACCGATCGCGTGGCCGGCATGGCCGCCGAACTCCGCCGCCTGGGCCAGGAAGTCCTGGAAACCGAGGATACCCTCGTCATCACCCCCCGTCCGCTGATCGCCGACGTGACCGTGCGCACCTACCACGACCATCGTTTTGCCATGAGCTTTGGTATTCTCGGTTGCCACGACCTCCACGGCAACGGCCGGCCGTGGTTGTCGATTGAGAACCCCGGTTGCTGCGCCAAGACCTTTCCTCACTTTTTCGATTTGCTGGAATCCCTCCGGCGCAAAGTCTCCGCCGCCTGAACCCGCCCGCCCCTATGGCTCCTTCCTTCCTGATTGTCGCCATCGACGGCGGCGCCGCTGCCGGCAAATCCACCATCGCCCGCGCCCTCAGCAGCCAGTTCAACCTGCTGCACGTCGATACCGGCTCCTATTATCGCGCCGTCACCCACGAACTGCTCCGCCAAGGAGTGCCCTCCGACGATGCGGCCGCCATTACCCAAGCCGCCTCCGGCTTGGTTCTCGGCACCCGCGTCGAAGGCCGCCACGCCCGGATTGAAATCGACGGTCGCGGGGTCGATGAAGCCGCTTTGCGTGGCCCGGCCGTGAATGGCGCCGTCTCCCACTTCGCCGCCGTCCCGGCGGTGCGCGCCGCCTTGCTGGCCTATCAGCGCGACCAGGCTCGCATCGCCCGCGAGCACGGTTTCGCCGGACTGGTGATGGAGGGGCGCGATATCGGCACGGCGATTTTCCCCGACGCCGACTTTCGCTTTTTCCTGCACGCTGACCCCGAGGAACGCGCCCGCCGCCGGGCCGCCGAGGGCCAGCAGGACTCCATCGCCGAGCGCGACCGGCTCGACAGCACGCGTAAAGCCTCGCCCTTGCAATGCCCACCCGGTGCGACCGGTCTCGATTCTACCCACCTCTCACTCGAGGAAGTCGTCGCCCGCGTCTCTGCCCCCATCGCGGCCCGCCTCGCCGCCAACGCCTGAACCATCGGTCAATGACAGACGCCGGCGAACGCTTCCCGCAGCTCCGCATGGGGCGCCTGTATGGGTTCTCCCATTATATTCTCAACGGCTTGCGCCAGGCTTTTTTCCGAGGCGAGGTTGCCGGCCTCGGCCACGTCCCGGTCACTGGCCCCTTCCTCGTCGCCGCCAATCACGCAAGCCACCTCGACCCACCCTTCATCGGCGCAGTCCTGCCCAGGCAGCTGGCTTTTTTTGCCCGTAAAACCCTCTGGGGGCCTGGCGCGGGCAAGTGGTGGATGGACGGCGTCGGCGCGATCCCGGTGGACCGCGACGGCTCCGACCTCGCCGCGATCAAGCGCGTGCTCGCCACGCTGGAAGCCGGCGGTGCCATCGCGCTCTTCCCCGAAGGCACCCGCTCGCTCGACGGCCAGATGCAGCCCGCCAAGGCCGGCGTGGGCATGATCGTGTGCAAGTCACGGGTGCCGGTCGTGCCCTGCCGGATTTTTAACAGCCATATCGCCTTCGGGCGCGGCGGCGGCCTGCGACCGGGCACCCCCGTGCAGATCGTATTCGGCGCCCCCCTCCAGCATTCTGACTACGACCGGCCGGCGGACGGCAAGGAGCGCTACCAGCGCGCCAGCGAACGGATCATGACCGCCATCGCCGCCCTCCCCCGCCCGCCAGTCTTGGTGGTGTGAACCGGGGCGACTCGCACCCGATCAATACCAGAGTCTCCGCCCGGGCACGCCGCTCACACCGAAAAGCTCTCGCCGCAAGAGCAGGATGCCTTGGCGTTCGGGTTGGTGAATTTAAAGCCACCCGCGATGAGAGCGTTGGAGTAGTCCACCACCGTGCCCTTGAGGTAGAGCGCAGTCTTGGGGTCCACCAAGACGCGCGCGCCGCCAGTCGGCACCAGAATGTCGCCACGCTTTGGTGCGATCGCGAAACGCAGCTTGTAACTGAGCCCGTTACAACCGCCGCCAGAGATCGCCACTCGCAAAAACTCCCCCTGCGCCTCGCGTGCCACCAGCGCCGCGACCTTGCGCCCCGCTGCTTCGGTCAGACGCACCAACCGCTCATCACCGGCGCGCACTTCAACTGCCGTTGACGAGACGGCGGCGGGAGTATCCAGGGTATTTGAGGCGGTTTCCATGCGTAGCCGGTCAGGATGTCCGCCCGTCCCCAACACGCAAGACCGCCCGGTGCGCCGCCAAGCGCCGCGCCACCTGCACCGCGTTGGCAAAGCTTTTCGCCGACGCCAGCCCGCGGCCCGCGATTTCGAAACCCGTGCCGTGGTCCGGACTCGTCCGCACCCAAGGCAAACCGAGGGTGACGTTGACCGCCAAATCAAATTCGAGAGTCTTGAGCGGAGCCAGTCCCTGATCGTGGTAGAGAGCGATGACGGCATCGAACTCGCCATTCAACTGCCGCCAGAAAACCGTGTCTCCCGGCAAGGCCCGCGAAAGCCCCGGGTGGGTCCGGCGCAAGCGGTCGAGAATAGGATCGATTCGGTCGCGCTCTTCAAGCCCGAGCAAACCGCCCTCGCCCGCATGGGGATTGAGGCCGCAGACCGCGATGCGTCCGGCGACGTCCTCCGCGGCGCAGAGTTCCACCGCCGCCGCCGCCGCTCGGGCGAGACCCGGCTCGTCAATCGCGGCGGAAACTGCCGCCAAGGGAATATGCCAGGTTGCCAGCACGACCCGCAACCGGCCACCGCAAAAGGCCATCACCGGTTCCCCTCCCCATTCCGCCGCAAAAAACTCGGTCTGCCCGGGGAAAACCCAGCCAATTCGAGCCATCGCACTTTTGGCCACCGGCCCGGTAACCACGGCAGCCACCCGCCCCTCGCGCGCGGAAGCCGCCGCGCCCAGCAACGCCTCGGCCGCGATCGCCGCACCGAGGTCGTCGGGACGGCCAGGCGTCGCCACAAAGCCGCGCGGCCCGACCGGACACGCCCGGAATTTGCCCGCCTGTGGCAGACCCTCCAGCCAGGAATGCGGACCGTAAATCTCTACCCGCACCAACTCCGCTGGAGTCGCCCCCCTTAGCCACGTCGCAATCACCTCGGGACCCACCCCCGCCGGATCCCCGCATGTAAAGGCCAGCCAAGGCTTCAAGAGCGCACTCATGACTTGAGGGCGCCCTGCGCCGCCTCCGCCGCTGTCTGGCGCGCCGCGCGCACCAGCGCCCGCACCGGTCGGGCAAAACCGCGTTTCCCACCTTCAAAAAAGGCCAAAAACCGCCGCGCCTCTGCACTGGCTGGAGCAGTCTCGCCCTCCGACGCCTCTTCCGCCAGACGGCGAATATCGCCAATACGAAAATAAACCCGGCGAAAGGCCTCCTTCAACTCACGAATGGATTCGCGCGGCAGGCCTCGTCGCTTGAGACCCACTAGATTGAGTCCGCTGATTTCATCGCGCTCCGCCACGATCACAAAAGGCGGCAAATCCCGCGTGATGCGCGACAAACCGCTCACCATGACACTCTCCCCCACGCGCACAAACTGGTGCACGCCCGCACCGCCGCCGACAAAAGTGAAAGCGCCCACTTCCACGTGCCCCGCGAGCATAACATTGTTCGCCAGCACCACATCGTCCGCCACCACGCAGTCATGGCCCACATGACTGCCCGCCATGAGAAAACACCGAGCACCCACCACTGTGGCCTGGCCCGCGCCGACCGCTCGGTTCACCGTGGTATTTTCACGAATTACGGTGCCTTCGCCCACACGGACAAAACTCGGCGTCGCGCGGTCAAACTTGAGGTATTGCGGGTCGCCGCCCACCACCGCGCCGGAATGCACCACCACCCGGTCGGCTAGGACGGCGTGCCGGGTGACAACCGCGCCCGCCATGATTTCACAGTCCACGCCCAGCTGCGCGCCGGGCTCGATGATCGCGGTCGGATGTATCATTTAAACAGTCACCCTTTCCGTCCCCGCGGCGGGTTTCAAGCCTCGCCCTCACCGTCCGGGCCGCACCGGCAAGAGATCCATCTGCGGATCCCGCAGGAGGTCATAGTTCTTGAGAATACGCAGGACCTCCAGGGTATCGCTTTTGCGGTAGCTGCGGTTGACCTCCACTTTTTCAATCAGGTCCAGCAGAATGGCGCGAAAGGAGAGTATGCCGTCCACCCCGCGCGCCTTGAGCAACTCGATGCTCTGGGTGCGGAAGGGCTCCTGCGTCGGCAAGGCCGGCAAGACGAGAATCTTGGAAAACTCCTCCGCGTCGCCACCGACCTCGCCTTCCTCGTTGGGGAAAAATCGCGCCGCCTGCTTCTGGACCGCCTCCTCAAGGAACTTGAAAATCTCGGGCGAGCTCCGGAGCATGCCCGGGGTGAATACATCCGTGTGCCACGGCTTCACCGCCACAATCGCCCGATGCAGATGCGGCAACTCGGTGGCGAAGAGAAAGAAATCCGGCCGACGACGGTTGCGCGTCCAAGTGGGATTGTAGACCACCAGATCGATCTCTTCTCCGCTGGTTTTTCGCCGCGCCTGCACGGCGTGCTTGCGCACCTGGCGCACAAAAAACCCGTTTTGTTCAAAATACTCCCGGACAATTCCTTCGTCGATAGCGGCCACGACTCCACACAAATCCCAAACGCCCCGAGGCCAAACCTCAAATTCGGAGGGGGCCTATACAGCGCCGACTTCACGGAAGGCCGCCGCCGCCAGCGCCGGATCGACCCCGCCGAGGGTCGCGGCGTTGCCGAGCGCGCGTAGCACCACAAAACGCAGCCCGCCGGCGCGGACCTTTTTATCCCGCCCCATGGCCGCTACCAGCGCGTCCAAGGACAACGGTTCGCGCAGCCGCGCCGGCAAACCGTGCGCCGCCACCACCGCGTCCACCCGCGCCACCTCGACCGAGCTGATCAGGCCGAGTTTTCCGGATAAACGGGCTGCCGCGCAGAGGCCCACCGCCACCGCCTCGCCGTGCAGGTAGACGCCGTAGCCGGTGACCTGCTCGATGGCATGGCCAAAGGTGTGCCCGAGGTTGAGCAATGCGCGGCCACCCTCGGCCGCCGTCTCGCGCTCATCCGCTTCGACGATGCCGGCCTTGATCGCGCAACACCTCCTCACCACCGCCGCCAGATCGCCGGAAGCGAAGGTGAGCGGCTCGCGCTCCAGACGCTCGAGGAGGGCGGCGTCGCCCAGCAGCCCGTATTTGATCACCTCGGCCATGCCCGCGGCAAATTCACGCGGCGGCAGGGTGGCAAGCAGCGCCGTGTCCACGTGCACCGCCGCCGGCTGGTGAAACGCGCCGACCAGGTTTTTGCCCGCGCCGAGGTTGATGCCCGTCTTACCGCCGACCGAGCTGTCCACCATGGCCAGAAGCGTGGTCGGAACCTGGATAAAAGGGATGCCGCGCAGATAGCTCGCCGCCGCGAAGCCTGCCAGATCGCCGATCACGCCGCCGCCGACCGCGACCAGCAGGGAGCCGCGATCAATGCGATGCTCCGCCAGAAAATCCCACGCCCGCCCGAGCGAGGCCAGGCACTTGGTGCCCTCGCCGGCCGGCAATACCAGACGGGGGCAATCCCCGCCCAACGTCTCCAACGCCCCTGCCTGCCGGAACGCAACCTGTTCGTCAGTGACCACCGCTACCCGGCGTCCAGCGGCTTGAGCAACGTCAAGCTCAGCCCTTAAACGGCCCAAGATGCCTGCACCGAAAAACAAGTCGTAGCTGCGTTCGCCCAGATTAACGCGAAGGGAGTTTTCCATCGCAGAAAACAAATCGGGTGCGCTTTGGAGGGTCAACCCGCCAGTGCCCGCCCCGCCACTCGATCAGTGCTTAAAGTGGCGCAGACCGGTGAAGACCATGGCCAGACCGCGGGCGTCGGCCGCCGCGATAACCTCGTCGTCCCGGACCGAACCACCCGGCTGGATCGCCGCCGTGGCGCCCGCATCGGCCGCCGCGATCAAGCCGTCGGGGAACGGGAAGAGGGCTTCGGAGACCACCACCGAGCCATGGAGATCGAGCTTGGCCTCGCCGGCCTTCCAAACCGCGATGCGAGAGCTATCCACCCGCGCCATCTGGCCCGCGCCGACGCCGAGCGTTTGTTCACCACGACAGTAGACGATGGCGTTCGATTTGACATGTTTGCACACGCGCCAGCCAAACATCATCGCAGCCCATTCGTCGGCCGTCGGCTGGCGCTTGGTCACCACCTTGAAGTCGGCCGGGTTGCCGAGGATCTTGTTGCGATCCTGAACCAGCAGGCCGCCGATGACCGAGCGCACATCGAGCAGGGACTCCGCGCCGACCCCTTCCTTGGCGATCATCAGCCGCAGGTTTTTTTTCTTCGCGAAGACTGCCAGCGCCTCGTCACTGAAACGCGGGGCGATGATGACCTCGGTAAAGATGTCGGCGATGGTGCGCGCGAGACCCGCCTCGAGGGTGCGGTTGACGATAATGATGCCGCCGAAAGGCGCCTGGCGGTCGGTCGCGAAGGCTTTTTCCCAAGCCAGCTCGAGCGTCTCGTCCGAGGCGACACCGCAGGGATTGGTATGCTTGAGGATGGCCACCGTGGGCTTCTCAAACTCGCCGATCAGGTAGGTGGCCGAGGTGATATCGAGGATGTTGTTATACGAGAGCTCCTTGCCTTGGAGCTGGGTGAAATGCTCGTGAAAAGAGCCGTAGAGCGCGGCCTTCTGGTGCGGATTTTCGCCGTAACGGAGGCCCTGGGCCTTGGGCAGGCTGAGCGAGAATTGTTTCGGGTAACCGCTCAGTGCTTCGAGATCCGGCTCGTCGGCCTGAGACTCGAGGTAACGTGCGATGGCCGCATCGTAGCTGGCGGTGCGCTGGAATACTTTCAGCGCCAGTTTGCGCCGCAAAGCCGCCAGGCCGGCGGGCTGGGCGAGGGCCGCGAGCACGGCCGCATAGTCGTCGGGATCGCAGACAACCGAGACGGCCTCGTGGTTCTTGGCCGCGCTGCGCAGCATGGAGGGTCCGCCGATGTCGATGTTCTCGATCGCCTCCTCGAAATGCACGTCCTTGCGCGCAACCGTCTGCTCGAACGGGTAGAGATTGACCACCACCAGATCGATGAGGGCGATGCCGTGCTCCCGCGCCGCCTCGAGGTGCTCGGCCTTGTCGCGTCGGCAGAGGAGGCCGCCGTGGATCTTCGGATGCAGGGTCTTGACGCGCCCCTCCATCATCTCGGGAAAGCCAGTATGTTGACTGACTTCGGTCACCGGCAATCCCCCGGCCGCCAGCAGCTTGGCCGTGCCACCGGTCGAGAGCAGGGTGTAGCCGTGAACCTTGACCAAGGAGGTCGCGAATTCGACCAGACCGCGTTTGTCGCTTACCGAGAGCAGAGCCAGCTTTTGCATAATAAAAAGGGGGAACGTGTGCGGCCCGCGTCCGATGCTGGCAAGCTGCTTGTCCGGCCGCCTGCGAACGGCCCCGCTTTAGGGCGCCATCGGGGCCTCGTCCGGCCCGACATGCCCCGTATGAAACCCCGCCTCCGCCGGCAAGGTGTGGCGATGAAACCAGCCGTGGACCGCCTCCGTGCCGCGAAAAACCGTCAACACACCGACTGCCACCAAACAGGCTCCCGCCAGCCGCAGGCCACGCCCACGCGCCTTGGCCGTGATCCGTTGCCCCAGCCAACCGGTGACCAAGAGTGCCGGCAAAGTCGAAAAACCAAAGACATAGGCTCCTGCCACCACACCCTCCAGGGAGTCGCGACTGACCAGATAAAACAGGGCCGCCAGCGAAAGACCGCAGGGCAGAAACCCGTTGATCCAGCCCGTGAGCACACAGCGCCAGAGCGAGGGCGTCGCCCACAACACGCGCAAGGCCCCGCAGGCCCGCCCCACCAGACCACCCTCGTTCGCCAAAACCCCTGCCCACCGCCAGGCAAAGAGATACCCCAGCCCGATCACGACCATCACCCCGCCGGCCAGCCCGGCCAACCAGTCCTGCAAATGGGCAAGCGGCGCGACGAGATCCACCCAGCCCGCCGCCAGTAACAGCAACACCCCGATAAAGACATACGCCGTGGCTTTACCGAGTTGGTAGGCCGCATGGCGCGCCAACAGTAACCCCGCGCCGCCCCGCGCTCCCGCCGTGACCGCCAAAGCGAAGGGCGCGCACATGCCGGCGCAGTGCGCCCCGCCGAGCAAGCCCATCAACGCCACCGCACCATAGTCGGACCAAGTCATCGTCGCGCACCCTTGGCCCGCCCGGCAGACACGCAAGCCCGCGTCTCCTCACACCCCGGCGATTAGCGCCGCGCGCTGGGCGGATTTGCGGTGCTACTTGCCAAGCGTGCCGTCCTGCCTTGTTTGCCCGATACAGTCTTCGCCCATGCCCGCTTCGCTCGCCCTCCCTGGCCTCACCGCCCGCCTCGATAAACTCGTCTACCACCACGGCGGTAAGTGCCTGCCCCCCGACCAGCCGCACGCCTTCGTTTATTTCGTGACGATCCGGAACGCCACCGAGCACACCGTCACCCTGCTCGGCCGCAAATGGGTGCTTACCCATGCCGACGGCTCCCGCCAAGTGATCGAGGGCGATAAAATCGTCGGCGAGACTCCCGTGCTCACCCCGGGAGAAAGTTTTTCTTACAACAGCTACCACGTGACCGGCGGGGACGTCACCGCGCTCGGGAGCTTTCACGGCATCGACGAGAACGGCCGCCCCGTGCACGTGGTTCTAAACACGTTCGCCATGCACATCCCGCCTGCCTCCGATGCCGACCGCTGAGGAGCGACCAGCGTCAAACGTCAATCACTTCGCCACCCGGCCCGCCCGGCGTCTTTTTGCCACCCCCACCCGGCCCGCTGCCGCCCGGCGGCCGCCCGATCATCCGATTCAGCACGAAATTCGTCACCCCCACGATCGCAGCCCCACCCAGTGCCGACCAGAACCCGTCGACCGTAAAACCGGTGACCAGCTTGCCCACTAAGAGGAAAAGCCACGCGTTGATGACCACCAAGCCCAGCCCGAGGCTGAGCAAAATAAAAGGGAGGGTGAATAATACCAAAAGGGGCCGGAGCACCGCGTTGAAAAAGCTCAGCAAGACCACCACGAGGAAAAGCGTCTCCCCGTCCGTATAATGAATGCCAGGCACCAGCCGCGCCGCGAGGGCCACGCCCAGCGCCAGCACCAGCCATCTCAGGATCAGACCGAGTAAAGGACTGTTCATGCCGCGGACCATCCGCCCCCTGCCGCCGGTCGCAATGCCGAAATTAAAACCTTCCCCGCAACGCCTCCCCCGCGTATCGCCGAGAGAATGACCACCAAGCAGCGCCTCGACCTGATCGAACGCTACATCCACGAGCACAAATACGCCGACCTTCACACCCTCGCGACGCGCTGCGAGACCTCGCTCTCCACCGTCCGCCGCGCCCTCGACACCCTGGAAACCCGCGGCGTGCTCCGCCGCCACCATGGCGGCGCCACCCTCGTCGCCACCGACGAACGCGCCCGTGAATACGATTTCATCGCCCGCGATGAACGCCAGTCGGCGGAGAAACACGCCATCGCCCGCCGCGTCGCTGATTTAGTCAAACCCGGCATGACCGTGATCCTGGACGGCGGCACCAGTGTCTACGCCGTCGCCCGCCTGCTCGTGGCCAAACGCCTCCAAGTCATTACCAATTCCCTGCCCATCGCCGCTCTCTACGCCGACCTTGGTTCGCTCGAAACCATCGTAACCGGCGGCAGCATCGATAACCGCCTCGGCGTGCTGGTCGGCCCCCTTTGCGAACAGTCCCTTGCCCAGATCCACGCCGACCTCGCCATCCTCGGCGGCGCCGGCGTCACCGAAGCCGGGGTGTGGAACCACAACGCCCTCATCGTCGCCACCCAGCGCCGTATGATCGCCGCCGCCGAGCGCACCGTCTTCGCCATCGACGGCTCCAAGTTCGGTCGAAAGGCCCTCGCTCTCGCCACCGGATTCGAACCCCGCCTCACGCTGGTGACCGACCGCGAACCCGCCCCCGCCGTCGCTGCCTCCATCCGAGCCGCCAAGGCCGGCCTCGACGTCGCCTCCAGCTAGGCTCCCACCGCAGATCGCGCTCGAAGTTTGCGTTCACCCGCACACTGGCCTTCGTGCCCGCGTGGCCAGAAACACCGCCTTCCCCCACCCCGCCGCCCCCGATTGCATCCGCCTGCGCGGCGTCCGCCAGAACAACCTGAAGGGCTTCGACCTGGACCTGCCCCTCGGGCGCTACATCGTGGTCACCGGCCCCAGCGGAGCGGGCAAGAGTTCCCTCGTGTTTGATACCCTTCACGCCGAGGGCCAACGCCGCTACGTGGAGACCTTTTCGGCCTACACCCGCCAGTTCCTCGACCTGCTCGATAAACCGAAGGTGGATTCGATCGAGAATATCCGCCCGTCCATCGCCATCGAACAGACCAACACGGTGAAAACCTCGCGCTCCACCGTGGGCACGATGACGGAGTTGACCGATTATTTCAAAGTCTGGTTCAGCCACGTCGCAACCTGCTTCGACCCCGCCACCGGCCTGCCGGTCGAGGACGACACCCCGGCCCGTATCTGGGAAAAAGCTCACGCCACCCGCTCCGGCGAAACCGTGGTCGTGGCCTTCAAAGTCACCCGCCCCGGCAAACTCCTCTGGCCCGAGATCCTCGCCAGCCTGAAGGGCCAGTCCTACGTGCGGGTGCTGCTGCCCGACCTGAGCGCCCACCGCCTCGACGACCTGCTCGCCAACCCTGCGCCGCTCACCGAGGCGCCGCACCTTTTCGTCGCGCAGGATCGCATCACCCTAAACTCCGACGCCCGCCCCCGCTTCCTCGAAGCCGCCGAGCAGGCCCTGCACTTCGGCCAAGGCCAGCTCCACCTCTTCGCCCCATCGGCCGCTTCCGGCCTTTCCTCTTCCAACCTTCAACTTAATCTAATGGCTGCCGGCCACTACTCCCGTGGCCTGCACTCGCCCGAGACCGGCCGTAGCTTTCGCCCCGCCAGCCCCGCCCTGTTCTCCTTCAACTCCCCGCTCGGGGCCTGTCCGCGCTGCCGGGGCTTCGGCCGCGTGATTGAGATCGACCTGAACCTCGCCATCCCCGACCGCTCCGTGTCCATCGCCGGTGGCGCGATCAAGGCCTGGCAAGGCGAAACCTACGGCGAATCACAAAAGGACCTGCTCCGCTTCGCCAAAAAAGCCGGCCTGCCCGTCCACATCCCCTTCGGCGACCTCTCCCCCGAGCACCAGCGGCTCGTGCTCGAAGGCGAACCCGACTACGGCCAACCGGGCCGCGAATGGCCCCACGCCTGGTATGGACTAAAGGGCTTTTTCTCCTGGCTTGAGAAGAACACCTACAAAACGCACGTCCGCGTTTTCCTGTCGCGCTACCGTGCCTACAACCCCTGCCCGGACTGCCACTCGACCCGTCTCCAACCCGAGTCGCTTTGCTGGAAATGGCAGGGGAAAACCCTGCCCGAACTTTACCAACTCCCCGTCGCCGACCTGCTGGATCTGATTCGTCAGTCGGAATTCGCCATTCGGAATTCCAGCGAGTCCACCCGCAGCGCCGACCTCGCCCTGGAGTCCATCCAGACTCGCCTGCGCTACCTGGCGCAAGTCGGCCTCGGCTACCTCACCCTCGACCGCACCAGCAAGACCCTCTCCGGCGGAGAGACCATGCGCGTGGGCCTCACGTCCTGCCTCGGCACCTCGTTGGTCGACACCCTCTTTGTCCTGGACGAGCCCTCGGTCGGCCTGCACCCGCGCGATATCGAACGCCTCATCGGCATCATCCGCACCCTGGTGGATGCCGGCAACACCGTGGTTGTGGTTGAGCACGACGAGGCCATGATTCGCGCCGCCGACCACGTCCTCGAGATCGGGCCCGTGCCCGGCGCCAAGGGTGGCCACCTCGTTTTCCAAGGCGACCTGCCCGCGCTCCTCGCCGACCGGGCATCCCTCACCGGCGCCTACCTTTCCGGCCGCCGGTCCATTCCCACGCCCGCCGCCCGCCGTCCGGTCGAGCCGGCGGCGCACTCGCAGCCGTGGCTTACCTTCAGCGGCGTCACCAAGCATAACCTCCACAACCTCGACCTCCGTCTCCCGCTGCAGCGCTTTGTCGCCCTCTCCGGCGTGTCCGGTTCCGGCAAGTCCACCCTGCTGGATAAGGTCATCCACCAGGGCCTGCTCGCCAAACGCCGCCAACTCACCGAGGACGCCGCGCAGATTCGCGCCATCACCGGCGACGAGGCCTTCACGGAGATCGTCCTGGTCGACCAGTCTCCGCTTTCCCGCACCCCGCGCTCCAACCCCGCCCTTTACACCGAGGCTTGGGACCTGATCCGCGACCTCTACGCCAAGACCGCTGCCGCCAAAGCCGCCGGTTACAGTTCCTCCTCCTTTTCCTTCAACGCCGGCGACGGGCGCTGCGACCATTGCCAAGGCCTCGGCTATGAGAAGGTCGAGATGCAGTTTCTCTCCGATGTCTTCGTGCCCTGCCCCGTCTGCGAAGGCAGCCGATTCAAGCCCGAGGTGCTCGCCGTCACCCACCGGGAAAAATCCATCGCAGACCTGCTCGCTACTTCGGTCGCGGATGCCCTCGTGCACTTCGCCGCCGAGCCTGCCATCCGCGCCCGCCTTGCCGTGCTCGACGAGGTCGGCCTCGGCTACCTCACCCTCGGGCAGCCCCTGAACACCCTCAGCGGCGGCGAGGCCCAGCGCCTGAAACTGGTCAAATACCTGAGCGGCGCCGCGACCGGCACCGAAGTGCGAACGGGAGCCTTGCTCCTGCTCGACGAGCCCACCACCGGCCTCCACCGCCACGACGTCGCGCGCCTGCTGGGTGTGCTCCAATCCCTCGTCGATCGCGGCCACAGTTTAATCGTGATCGAGCATAATCTCGATGTGCTCAAATCCGCCGACTGGCTGATCGAGGTCGGCCCCGAGGCCGGCGCCGGCGGCGGTCGCATCGTCGCCGAAGGCACCCCCGAAGACGTCGCCCGCGCCCGCACCGCCACCTCCCTCTACCTCGCCGAGGCCCTGTGTGCGACCTTCGACACCTCGGGCGACCTTCTCGCCGCCGAACCTGCCCGCACCCGCTTCCACGCCTCCGGCGCAGCCGTGCTGCGCCTCGAAGGCGCCCGCGAAAACAACCTCAAGAATATCTCCCTCTCCATCCCCCACCGCCAGTTGAGCGTCGTCACCGGCGTGTCCGGCTCGGGCAAGAGCACCCTCGCGTTCGACATCATTTTCGCCGAAGGCCAGCGGCGCTTCATGGATTCGATGAGCGCCTACGCGCGCCAGTTCGTGGAGCAGATGCCCCGGCCCGCCATCGACCGCCTCACCGGCATCCCGCCCACCGTCGCCATCGAGCAACGCATCACCCGCGGCTCCCGCAAGAGCACCGTGGCCACCATCACCGAGGTCGCCCAATACCTCCGCCTGCTCTACGCCCGCCTCGGCATCCAGCACCACCCCGATACCGGCAACCCCGTCCAACCTCTCTCCACCCCGCAGCTCAAAAAACTCCTCGCCAAGGTCCTCGCCAGCCCCGCCGCGACCAAGGCCCGCCACCTCTACCTCTGCGCCCCGTTGATCCGCGGCCGCAAGGGCCACCACCAGCCCATCGCCACCTGGATCGAGAACCACGGCTACGAACTGATGCGCGCCGACGGCCGCGTGTTCCCGGTCTCCGCCTTCGCCAAGCTCGACCGCTACGCCGAGCACGACGTCGAGGTGGTGGTGAGCGACTTCAAGTCGCTCACCACCACCTCGGGTCCAAAGTCGAAAGTCACAGGTAAAAAGTCGAAAACCACGCGCGCGGCGCGCGCCGCTGCCGACCTACGACCTGACGACCTGCCGACCTTCGACGACGAAAACGCGGCGCTCGCCGCCGCGCTTTCGCTCGGCAAAGGCGCGTGTTTCCTGCTCACCGAAAAGGGCGTCGTCCTGTCCTGGTTCTCCACCACCCGCACCGACGCCGAGACCGGCGAGAGTTTCCCCGAGCTCGACCCCAAGCATTTCTCGCACAACTCCCCGCGCGGCTGGTGCCCGACCTGCCGCGGCCACGGCCGGGTTTTTCCTTGGATGCTCGTGCCCGAAGAGGACAACGAGGACGACCCCGCCGCCCGCCTGCGCGCCTTCGGCATCGATTCGGAGGACGACGTCGCCGCCACCGGCACGCCCTGCCCCGATTGCCAGGGTCAACGCCTCGCCCGCATCCCTCGCGCCGTGAAGCTGCACTTCAAGGGCAAACACCCGCCGCTGTCGCTACCCGCACTGTTGTCCTCCACACCCGCCAGCCTGCTCTACAGCCTCGATCACCTCGAACTCGACGAACGCGGCCGCGCCATCGTGCAGGATATCCTGCCGCAGATCCGCGAGCGCCTGAAGTTCCTCGATCACGTCGGCCTCGGCTACCTCAGTCTCGACCGCCCGACCGACACCCTCAGCGGCGGCGAGGCCCAGCGCATCCGCCTCGCCGCCCAGCTCGGCACCAACCTCGCCGGCGTGCTCTACGTGCTCGACGAGCCCTCCATCGGTCTGCACGCCCGCGACAACGACCGCCTCATCGAGACCCTGCTCGCCCTGCGCGACAAGGGAAACACCCTCCTCGTGGTCGAGCACGACGACGAGCTGATGCTGCGTTGCGACCGCCTCATCGACCTCGGCCCCGCCGCCGGCATCCATGGAGGCGAGATCCTCGCCGAAGGCACCCCCGCCGAAGTGCAGCGAATCGAAAAATCCCTCACCGGCCAATACCTCACCCGCGGCATCAAACATCCCCTGCGCGGCGCCTACCGCTCCGTCGGTCCGAGGAGCGCACGCGTCAATCGTGCCGGCTCGGGCGTCTCGACTGATCCTTGTTCCTGGCTCACCCTCACCGGCGCCCGTCTGCGCAACCTCAAGGGCTTCGATGTCAGCATCCCCCTCGGCCGCCTCACCATGGTCTGCGGCCCGTCCGGCGCGGGCAAATCCACCCTCTTCCGCGACCTGCTCCACCCCGCCGTCACCCACGCGATCAAAACCAAGACGGCCAAGCTCAGCGGCAAAGCCTACGCCAAGGCCGACGCCCACCCCTCCGACTCCGATCTTTATCTTAAACTATCATCTTCATCCCACCTGTTTGAAACCCTCAGCGGAGCCCAGGGGTTCAAACAGGTGATCGAGGTCGACCAGTCCCCCATCGGCAAAACCCCGCGCTCCACCCCCGCCACCTACCTCGGTATCTTCGACCTCATCCGCACCTTCTTCGCCGGTATACCCGAGGCGAAGATCCGCGGATACTCCGCCGGACGTTTTTCCTTCAACACCGCCGGCGGACGCTGCGAGACCTGCGCCGGCGCCGGCCGGGTGAAGCTGGAGATGGCCTTCATGCCCGACACCTACCTGCCCTGCGACGACTGCCGCGGCACCCGCTACGCACCCGAGCTCGCCGACCTGCGCTGGAAGGGAAAAAACATCGCCGACGTGCTCGCCCTGACTTTCGAGGAGGCCGTCGCCTACTTCGATTTCCACAGCCAGCTCAGCCAGGTTTGCCAACTCATGTGCGACTGCGGCCTCGGCTACCTCACTCTAGGCCAATCCAGCCCGACGCTTTCCGGCGGCGAGGCCCAGCGCCTCAAGCTCGTCACCGAACTCACCCACGGTCTCGCCAGCTACCGCGAACGCAGCCGCAACCTCGGTTTCCAAAACCTCTACATCCTCGAGGAGCCGACCATCGGCCTCCATCTGAGCGACTGCGAAAAACTCATCCACGTCCTGCATTCGCTCGTGGACCAAGGCCACACCGTCATCGTGATCGAGCACCACCTCGACCTCCTCGCCGAGGCCGACTGGATCCTCGAACTGGGCCCCGTCGGCGGCCCGGACGGCGGAGAGCTGCTCTACCAAGGCCCCCTCGCCGGTCTGCTAAAACAAAAGCATTCGCCCACCGCCCCCTTCCTGCGCGCCAAGCTAGGAGCCTAGCGAAAGCCCGCGCAGGCTCACCCCGTGGCCAAGGCCGCCTTCGCGGTCAGTTCGGCGTGGAGGCGTGCCAGCTCCGGCACCGGCACGCCGAGACGACGGGCGCGGCGGAGCGGCTCACCCCAGATCGGGTCCAGCTCGAGCGGGCGGCCGGCCAGAAAATCGAGCAACGTTGAGGGCCGGTAGGCCATGTCCCGGGTGATGCGCACGTTTTGCTCCAAAAACGCATCCTCAATCTCCACGCCTTCGGCGCGGGCCGCCGCCTGCACTTCGCGCATGAGGGCCCTCACCCGCGCCTCGCGCGCGGGGTCGCGCAAGACCTCGTCGCTGGTCAACCCACCCTCCGTGACCGTCAGACCGTTGAAAGGCACATTCCAGACCAGCTTGCGCCAGCGCACGGCCGCCAGGCTGGCGGCTACCCTGGCCCGCACCCCGGCGCGCACGAATACCTCGGCCACCGCCTCGGCGCGCCCCCCGGAGTCCCCGGTAAAGGCCCCGAGCTCGACGTAACCCTCGGTCAGACAAGTGGCCCTTCCGGCCGAGAGACGATTTACCCCGACAAAACACAGGCAACCCACCGTGCGCTCGCCGCCGACGACCGCCGCAACCGCCTCGTCCACCCCGAGGCCGTTTTGCAGGTTCACCACGAGGGTGCCGGGGCCAAGCAGCGGCGGAAGCAGGCGGGAAAGTTCGCCATTGGCGGTGGCCTTGAGCGCGACCACCACCAGATCCACCGGCCCGATCTCGCCGGGCTCTCCTGCCACCTGCGCCGGTCGCAAGCGCCGGGTCTCGCCCGCCCAGTCGAGGGTGATACCCTCCGCCCGCAGGAACTCTCGGTTACTCCGGGCCAGATAGGACACCTCGCAGCCGGCCAGAACCATGCGGCCGCCATAATAAAGCCCCAGCGCACCCGCCCCGACCACCGCGACCGTTTTGATCATAAGTCTATCCGTGGCCCGCCGCCAGCGACGCGGTCAACCTCATCTTCCGGTCCCCGCTTGGCCGCCGGCCGGCGCACCCGCCGCAGCAGCGCGCGCCCCGGCAGGATCACGAGGACCCGATAAAGGACGAGCGCCAAGACCATGCCGATACCGGCATAGACCAAGCCCTCGGTCGTGACCGGCACCGCCGGCTTAAAAACCGCCCACGCCCGCGCCGCGATGCCGGCGTCGACCTGGCGGAGGAATACGAAGGGCCGCTCCCAGAGCGAAGCCGCGCGCAGGGCCGCCTCCGCCGTTTCCAAATCATTCACCCGCGCCTGTGCCTCGGCAATGGCGTCGCCCAACCGAGCCACCGGGGCCGCCGCCTGCGCACGGGTAGTCTCGATCAACCGTGCGAGGGTGATGCCGCTCTCGCGGGCGACGGCCTCGTAGCGGGTCAAAGTCAGCCGGGCCTCGTCGAGGTGGCCGCCAAGGCGTTGCAAGTATTGCTGGTAAAACTCCGGCGCCTGTGAGAGCCCGACCGCACCCAGCACGCAAAGCGCCCGATCGAGCAAACGCCCGCCCGCCCGCCCGAGGGGGCGGAGCGGGGCGGTCCAGACGCGACGAGACTTCATGGCTGTAGCCTGCGACCCTCGGCACCGGGGTGCAACGCCAGGCTGTTTTTCGCGGCAAACACCTCGCGTCAAAGGCGCGTGCGATAAATACTAACCCGCCGTGTCCCCCTCCGCGCCCACCACCCCTCCGCCGCCCAAACCGTCCCCGGGCCACATCGACGACCGGCTCGGCGACGCCCTGCGCCACTTGGCCGCGCGTTTCGCCAACCGGCCTACTCCGCTGGGCGAGGTGCTGGATACGCTGGGGCCGCGCGCCTCCGCCCTCCTGGTGGTCATCTGCGCCCTGCCCTTCTCCACGCCGATCAGCATCCCCGGCCTCTCCACGCCTTTCGGCCTGGTCATCCTGCTGCTCGCGGCGCGTTACCTCGCCGGTCTCCCGCCCTGGCTGCCGGGCCGCTTGCGACGGGTGGAACTGCCACCCGCCTTTCTCGGCAAATTGCTCGCCGCCAGCGCCCGGTTGGTGAGCTGGCTCGAACACCGGCTGCGCCCTGGGCGCCTCGCCACGCTGGTCGACCGGGAGTGGAAACTGCGCCTGCACACCACGGTCGTGATTCTGGCCGCCTTGCTTCTCATGCTCCCGCTTCCGCCCCTCCCGCCCTTGACCAACACGCTGCCCGCACTGGTGGCCGTGGTCATGACCCTGGCGGCGCTCAAGCGGGATGGCGCGGGCGTGCTGGCCGGCTACGGCCTGTTTATTTTCACCATCGGCTACTTTGTTTTCTGGGGCGCAATCGTGATCGAGACCTTCCGGCGCTTTGGCGGCAAGGTGCTGGAACTTCTGCCGAGCTTAGGCTAAATGCCCACTTACCAAACGCGTGCCCAGAGGAGCTTGAGGTAACGGCTTTCGAGACAGTTGGAATACACCGGATGGTCCGCCCCGGGCCCCGAGCGCTCGAAGAACTGCAGGCGGCGGTTCAGGCGGTGGGCCCCCTTGATGACGTGTTCCTCGAAATCTTCGAGCGAGAGCAGGCCGGAGCAGGAACAGGTCACAAAGACCCCGCCGGGCTTTACCAGCGCGAGGGCGAGCTGGTTGAGATCCTCATATTTGCGCCGCCCCTCGGCATTGCCGGCGGCCTCACGCGTGAAAATGAGCTTGGGGGGATCAAGCACAACAACGTCCCATCTCTCGCCGTTCTGGGCCATCTGGCGGGCATAGGCAAAGGCATCGGTGTGGACAAATTTGATCCGCGCCTGGTTGAGGTTGGCGTTGCGCTTGGCCTGGGCGAGGGCGGCCTCGTCGAGATCCACCGCGGTCACGTCCTCGGCCCCGCCGGTGAGTTTGGCGTTGAGTGAGAAGCCCGCACTGTAGCAGCAGAGGTCGAGCACGCGGGCGCCGCGGGTGAACTTTGCGAGCAGGCGGCGGTTTTCGCGTTGATCGCAGAAAAAGCCGGTCTTGTGGCCCTCGGCGAAGTCCACCTCGTAGCGGATGCCGTGCTCGCGGATCTTCACCCGGAGAGGGGCGGCGGCGTTGGTTTCGTTGAACCAGCTCGGCTTGATGCCCTCGAGCGAGCCGAGGTCATGGTCAACGTGCACCCGGGCGAACTTCGTGCCGGCCAATTCATGGAGCAGCGGCAGCCAGGCGGGCAGGCGGCGGGCCATGCCAAAGCTGGTGACTTCGCAGAGCAGGGTATCGGCGTAGCGGTCCACGATCAGACCGGAGAGACCGTCACCGTCGGAGTTCACCAGACGATAGGCGTCGGTGGTCGCATCAAGTTGGAAGATATCACGCCGGAGCGCGACCGCGCGACGCAGGGCGGTCTCGAAATAGGCCTCGCCGAGCAGGGCGTCCGCCCCGTGGGCGACGACGCGCAGGACCATCTTGGCGCGGGGGTTGTAGAGGCCGATCCCGAGGGGTTGGCCGCCCTTGTCGTAGACGTTGACCAGATCGCCCGGACGAGCATCGGAGGAGGCCTCGCCCATCAGGCGCGGAAAGATGGCGGGCTGGAAGGTGAAGTATTTGAGCTGCACCCAGGGGCGGAGACGCTCCGCCGGGGGCACCGGCGGCGGCAGTTGACGTCCGCCACCCGGGGCCGGGGCGGGCTGGAGCAGGCCCTCGTCGTCGCCGTCCACGTAGGGTTCGGACGAAGGCTCGGAAGGCGGCGGGACGGAGGCGGACGAGGCGCGTTGCATGATACGGTTGGTCGGACGGCAAACCGCAAAGCCGGCGCGCGGGCGACGTTTTTCTCCGCAACCCGGCACACGCGCCGGTTGACGAAGGTGGCGGTGGCGGGCTTAAAGACGTTTCCCCGCCGGCACCGCCCCCCCTTCCCTGCATGAAAAAACTCTTCTGGTTCGCCCTCGCCCTCGCGCTGGCCGCCTGCCTCGGCGTCATCCTGAAAAACACGTGGGAAACCACCGAATTCTTCCTCGCCAACGGCCGCGAGGCCACGATCAAGGTCGGCAAAAAATACAACGAGTCCAGGTGGGCAGAACCGCTGCCGATCAAAAAAATCTCCGCCTACACCGGCACGATGGCGGACCAACACGAGGTGCTCGTCGAAACCGACTGGGCTTTAAACGAAAAGCAGACCTACCCGATCCGTTTTCTGCTGCGCGACGTCGCGGCGGAGGCACGACGGATGTCTGTGCGGCAGTTGGCCAACAGTATCCGCCTGCACACCAAGGAGGACGGCACCCCGGTGACGATACAGGATACGGATCTCTTTGAACGCACCCTCGACAAGGCCATGGGGCCGCCGGCCGCGGGCGTCTACATCCGTCCCCGCCCGGTAGCCGAGGCCGCGCCGGACACGACTGCCCCGACGGTGCCCTTCTTGATTGTCGAGCCCGGAGCCGTCACCTGGCAGGTGATCTGGAACAACACCCAACCGGGCGAGTGGGCAGTGTTGGTAGGCTGGTTGCTCGCGCTGCAATGGCTCTTCACCCACGCCTGGGGCCTGCCCTGGCGGTCCACCGCCCAATCAAAGACCGCAAAAAAGGACTTCGTGCACCCCTCTTTGCGCCGCATCGAGGCCGACCAACCCGACGCCCCGAAGGCCAAGATCACTTACACGCCGCGCAAAACCCCGCCCCCGGAGGCGCCTGGCACCGCTCCCGAGGCTCCCGCTCCCGCGCGCACGATCGCCCTGCCCCCGAAGGCAAACGCGCCGACCGGCGAGCCACCCGTCCCCTACTCAACCGCCACTCCCGCCCCGCCTTTGGAACCGCCCGCCGGGATCGCCCAGCCCGCGTTAAAGCTGGCCCGGAAAAAAAATCCCGAGACCAATTGAACCTCGCTCTTTCCCGCCTCGGGCGACGGCAACGGCATTTCGCCCAATAAAAAAACCCGGCCGTTTGGCCGGGTTTTTTATTGGGCGCAGGGGGCCGGATCAGGCCACCCGCTCCACCACCAAGGGCGGCGGAGTCGGGCGCTTCGGCGCAAGACGATAGGCGTCCTTGAAGTAATTCAGGGCCTGCTCGAGCTTCGCCTCGTCATTGTAATGGATCATCATCAGGGGCTCGCCCTGTTTGACTTGGGTGCCGACTTTCTTGATTTCCGAAACGCCTACCGCGTAGTCGATCTTGTCGCTGGGCTTGTCCTTGCCGGCGCCCAGGATATGCACGCCACGGGCGATCATGGCGGCGTTAATCGTGTGGACGTAGCCGCGCTTGGGGGCGGGCAACTTGCGGATATATTTGGCCTTGGGGAATTTCTCCGGATCATCGATGTAGGAGGCGTCACCGCCCTGGGCCTTCACCAAGTCCTTCAGTTTCTCCAACGCGCTGCCGTCGGTGAGGTGCCGCTCGACGGTCTGCTTGGCCGAAAGGGTGGAACCGGCGACGCCAGCCAGGCGGACGATTTCCATGCCGAGCTTTAACACGAGCTCCTTCATATCCTCGGGACCTTGGCCCTTCAGGAGCTGGATGGCCTCCTTGAGTTCCAGCGAGGTGCCGACGGTGTCGCCGAGCGGTTGGTTCATATCGGTTACGAGCGCAACGCAGCGGCGTTTCAAGGAACGGCCGACGCGGGTCATGGCGCGGGCGAGCTGCTTGGCCTGCTCGAGATCCTTGATAAAAGAGCCGTTGCCCCATTTCACATCGATCACGAGGCCCTCGCTACCCTCCGCGAGTTTTTTGGAAAGCACGCTGCCGGTGATGAGAGGGAGGCTGGGGATGGTGCCGGTCTCCTTGCGCAACTCGAGGAACTTGGCGTCGGCCGGGGCGAGATCAGGGGTCTGGGCGCAGATCGCGCCGTTGATCTTGGCAAGCTGGTGGGTGAATTGATCGACCGAGAGATTGGTCTTGAGGCCGGGGACCGAGGCGAGCTTCTCCAAAGTGCCGATCACGTAATCGTGCTCGGGACCGCACATCATGGGGACCACGACGCCGCTGGCCATGGCCAAAGGCACCAGAACGAGGGAGGTCTTGTCGCCCACCCCGCCGGTGGAGTATTTGTCGATCTTGGGCTTCGCGATCCCGGAAAGGTCAATGACTTCACCGGAAAGCATCATCTCCTCCGTCAGGATAGCCGTTTCCTGGGCCGACATCTGCTGGAAGTATATGGCCATCAACAAGGCCGCCAATTGCGGCTGGGGCATCTCGCCATCCAGCGTGCTGTCGATAATGAAGCGGATTTCTTCTTGGTTAAACTCCTGGCCATCACGTTTTTTCTCGATCAGAGAAGTGAACGATGGCTTGATAAACCGGCGTTGGGGGATGGTGCGTTTCGACATGTGTATTTAAAGAAAAGAAATAGGCGGGCCGGTAGGCCGGAAGCGTGAGACCCCAGCATAAACTGTGTAAAAGTCGAGCCTATAACGGGGCTTGCGCGGCGACTCCCCGGAAGCCTTCACTCGACTGATGTCCGTGCCCTTCCACCTCGCCGCCGCTCTCGATGCAGGCCTGAAACAAGCCGCCGCCACCGCTGGCTTTGACGTCGCCCTCTTTATCCCCGAGGTGCGCGTCGCCGCCCCCCAGCACGGGGATTTCCAGGCCAATGGCGTGCTCGCCTACGCCAAGCAGACCAAACAAAACCCCCGCGCCGCCGCCCAGGCTCTCGTCGCCACCCTTCCGCCGGAACTTCTTGCCATCACGACTGTTGAGATCGCCGGTCCGGGTTTCCTTAATTTCACCCTCCGCCCCTCTACGCTGGAAGCTTGGCTGGCCAACTTCGGCTCGGCCAAGACCCTCCAAACCGCCGCCGCCACCCTGCTAGCCGGCCAGACCTGGGTCGTGGACTATTCCTCGCCCAACACCGCCAAACAAATGCATGTCGGCCACCTGCGTTCCGCCGTCATCGGCGAAGCCGTGGCCCGCATCGCCGCTTTTGCCGGCGCGCACGTGATCCGGGATAATCATATCGGCGACTGGGGCACCTCCTTCGGCAAAATCATCTGGGCGTATAAACAAGCCCTCGCCAAAGATCAGGCCGCCCTGGAGGCTGCTCTGGCCGAGACTCCGCTGGAGGAATTCGAGCGGCTCTACAAAGTAGGCAACACCACCGCCGACGCCGATCCAGCCGTGCTGGAGGCCTCGCGCGCCGAGCTCGTGAAACTCCAGTCCGGCGACCCCGAGAACATCGCCATCTGGCGCCGGATCGGCGAGGTATCCGTCGCCGCCTTCCAGAAAATCTACGACCAACTCGGCATCCGCTTCGACCACACCCTCGGTGAGAGCTTCTACAACGACAAAGTCTCCGCCGTTTACTCCGAGCTGGTCACCTGCGGCGTGGCCGAAGAAAGCCAGGGCGCCCTGGTGGTTTTCCACGACGAAAACCCCCGCTACTCCCGCGAGGCCGAGCGGCCCAACCCCTTCATCGTGCGCAAAGCCGACGGCGCCGCCAACTACGCCTCGACCGATCTGGCCACCATCCTTTACCGGGCCGCGCACTTCCGCGCCGACACCGCCCTTTACGTCGTCGACAAGCGGCAAGGCGACCACTTCGAGCAACTTTTCCTGACCGCCCAAAAATGGTTCGCACGCACCAACCGGCCGCTGCTGCGCCTCGAACACCTGGGCTTCGGCACCGTGCTGGGCGAGGACGGCCGTCCCCTGAAAACCCGCAACGGGGAAAACATCAAGTTGAAGGACCTGCTGGCGGAGGCGGTCGAGCGCGCCCGCCGCCTGGTGGACGAGAAGTCCGGCGAACTCGCCGAGAGCGAACGCACCGCCATCGCCGAGATCGTCGGCATCGGCTCGGTGCAATACGCCGACCTCTCCCAGAATCGCTCCAGCGATTACACCTTTGCGTGGGACAAAATGATTTCCCTTGAGGGCAACACCGCCGCCTACCTGCTCTACGCCGTCTCCCGCATCCACTCGATTTTCCGCAAGCTCGGGGCCAACCCGGGCGACGCCGCTTCCGAGGCCGGCGCCAGCCCGCTGGAAAGCCCCACCGAGCTGGCCCTGGCCCGCAAACTCGTGCAATTCGCTGACGCCCAGGCCCAGTGCACCGCCTCGCTGCGCCCCCACGTGCTCTGCCTCTACCTCTACGAGTTGGCCGGCGCCTTCAGCGCCTTCTACACCGTGGAAAAAGTCGCGGTGGAGGACCCCGCCATCCGCGCCCGCCGCCTGCGCCTGTGCGCCCGCACCCTGTTGCTGCTCGAGACCGGCCTCGGCCTGCTCGGCCTGCGCACCTTGGTGCGCATGTGATTCTCCGCGCACCCAGCCGCTTGATTCGTCGTTGGACAAGCCCGACGTCCCCCGCCTAGCTTAGCGTTAAATGTCACTGTCCACGCAGGAGTTTTATATCCGCCAGGCCGATGAAACCGAGGCCCGCGGACCCTTCACGTTGGAACAACTCACCTCGCTGGCCGAAAACGGGAAGGCCGACTCCGACACCCTGTATTACGACGCCGCGGCCGAAGCCTGGCTGACCATCAACACCAACCCCGCCCTTCTCGAAGTCGTTTTTCCGGCCAGGAAAAGCCTGCGGGGCAAAGCCAGAACGTCCCCTCTTAACATCACCCGGGAGAAAGAACGGTCACTCGCCGCCAAGGGCCGCGCGGAGGAGACGCGCCCTCGCGCCGCCGGCATCGGCCTGAACGCCGCGATGGCGATTCTTTTTATCAGCGCTGCCGCCTACCTCCTGCCCCTGATCAATGTGGTCCGGACCGCCAATGGGCGCGCTATCCTGCCGGCCCCCTTCGCCTTGCTCGGCTTGCTGAACCTCGGCCTCGGGGTGTGCCTCGCCCGAGGCGCCGTCGCGGTGTATCCATGGGTGCGCTTCGCCGCCCTGCTCGGCCTCGGGTTCGCCGGCTCGCTCTTCGCCCTCGAAAACCAGTTCTACCCGCTCGCCCTGACCGCCGCCGCCGCCATCGGCCTCTATATTTCGACCTTTGTCCCGCACCTGGCTGCCGTGCTCGCCGCGGCCGCCCTTGGGTTGGCCGGCGCCTGTGGTCTGGCCTACTATTTGTTCACGACCTGAGCTCCCATGCCTGCCCCCGGACTCCATCTCTGGCAACGCGCGGTCCAGCTTTACACCCGCGACATCTGGCTGAATGAATACCTCGAGAACCGCTCTCCGCGCGGCCGGTTTTATGCCTGCTTGCGGGTCGTCTCGATCACCCTCACCGGCCTCATTGAGACCAAGTCCGCCAGCCGCGCCGCCTCCCTGAGCTTCTCCACCCTCCTCGGTCTCGGCCCCCTGATGGCCATCGCCGTGCTGGTGGCCGGCTTCGTGCTCGACCGACAGGACCCACACCTCGCGGTAAATACCCTCAACCGCCTGATCAAATTCGTCGCCCCGCAGGTCACCCAATACGAGGAACTCGAGGCCAGCCAGCCACCCGGGGCCAAACCCGTCACCCGCTCCGATGTCATCGCGGCCGCCAATCTGAAGCTCGCCCCCCAAGGTGCCCATACCCCCACCGGGCCAGACCCCGCCGCGCCCGCCGGGGTCGCCCCGGCCAAGGTCAACCCCGAGTTGATCGAGCTCATCGACGGCTTCATCGCCGGTTCGCGCAACAGCACCGCCGGCATCGTGGGCATCGTCACGCTCATCGTGATCGTGCTGCAGTTGTTCACGTCGGTGGAAAACGCCTTCAACGAGATCTGGGGCGTGCGGCAGGGCCGTTCCTGGGTCATGCGCGTGGTCTTTTACTGGACCGTGTTGACGCTCGGCGCCGTCCTGTTTTTCGCAGTCGTAACCAGCCTCTCGGCCGGCGCCTATCTGAACCTTGTGGAGAAAACCCTGCCCTTTGGCCTGGGCGCCACCCTCGTGCATTTTCTGCGCTGGTTGCTGCCCTCCTTGTCCGTCCTGCTGCTGATTCTGGTGCTAACCTTGTTCTATAAATTCATCCCCAACACCCGTGTGTTGTGGCGCAGCGCAGTGGCCGGGGCCGTTCTGGTGGGAGTGCTGGTGGTAGCCAACAACTACCTCGCCTTTCTCTATCTGTCGAAGGTCGTGCAGCAGCGCAGCCTCTTCGGCTCCCTCGGCATCCTGCCCATCCTGATGTTCGGCCTCTACGTGTTCTGGTTTTTCCTGCTGCTGGGCGGGCAAGTAAGCTACGCCCTCCAAAACGTCCACTTCCGCAACAGTCAGGCCGCCTGGAACACCCTCGCCGAGTCGATGCGCGAACGCCTGTCCCTCACCGTCCTCCTCCGGGTCGGCCGGCGCTTCCGCGATTGCCGCCCCCCCTGCACCGCCAGCGAGCTCGGCGCCGAACTCGGCGTGCCCACTCAGATCCTGAACGAGTGCCTGAACCGCCTCGTCTCCATGAACCTGCTTTCCCCTGTCCCAGCCAGCAAAGGCAACGAGGAAAACGACTTGCGCTATCAGCCTGCGCGACCACTGAACCACACCACCTTGGCTGATTTTAAACGCATGGACGACGATCACGGCGGAGATCCCACCGGACCCACCCTGACTGATATCGATCCGATCGTGTTATCCTACGACAAGGAGCTGAATGGCTTCCAGCGAGGCGCCTTTTTCCAACGCTCCCTCGACGACTTGATCACCGCCCACCCCATGCCGATTCACCCCGAGTGAGTCGCCCCGCCCGCGTTACCCAACCCAGCGCGATTCGCGGTTGCCTGCCGCCACCGCAGTCCTTCAAAGTTGTTCTTTCCCCCTATGATTTCCTGGATTCAGCGCACCTTCCAACAGCACTTTAAGTGGGTCTTCCTCACCCTGTTGGTCCTCGTGATTACCTCCTTCGTGTTCGTCACGAATGCGTCCCGCGGCATTGGCCGGTCCGGCGAACGCAAGCTCCCCTCCCGCCCCTTCTTTGGTCTGGATCTCTCCCGCGCCGAAGACCAGCGCACGCTCGCAGCGGACGCCCAGCTGAGCATCTACCTGCGCTACAACCCCCAGCGCCAAGTCCCCGAGGCCCAGCTGAGCCAATACGCATTCAACCGCCACGCCAGCCTGCACCTCGCCGATCAGCTGCACCTGCCCCTGCCGACCTCCGAGCAACTGGTGGCCCACATCCGCACCCTCCGCGCCTTCACCGACGCCAAGGGCGAGTTCGACGCCAAGCGCTACACCGATTTCATCGACTCCCTCAAAACCAACCCCCGCACCACCGAGGCCGACGTGTCCCGCGTGATCTCCGACGACGTGCGGGTGCAGAACTTTGAAAAACTCCTCGCCGGCCCCGGCTACGTGATGCCTTCCGACGTGTCCGAGCTGCTGGTTAAACGCGATACCACCTGGACCCTCGCCCTCGCCAGCATCGACGGCTCCGCCTACGCCCCCGCCATCGACACTTCGGACGCCACCCTCACAAAGTGGTTCGAGACCAACGCCCGCCGCTACGAGATCGCCGAACGCGTGGCCGTCGCCGCCCTCCAGGTTTCCGCCACCCCCTTCCTCGCCGGCGTGACTCTCTCGGACGCCCGCATCCCCCCCCCCTACGACGCCAACCCCTCCGCCTACCCCGCCCCCGCTGGCAGCCCTGCGATCAAACTGGATCCCGCCACCGGCAAGCCCTCGGACCCCGAGGCCGCTTTCGCCGCCGCCCGCCCCGCCGTCGAGACCGAGCTTCGCAAAAAAGAAGCCGAGAAAGCCGCCCTCGGCGCCGCTTCCGATCTCACCGTCCAGTTGCTCGAGCGCAACGTGAAGCCCGCCGACCTAGCCGCCTTCGTGGCCCAACACCCCGGCACCACTCTCACCGAGATCGGCGCCCTCACGGCCGGCGCCATGCCCGCCGCTCTCGGCGGCAACACCGCCTCCGCCCAGATTCTCCCGGAGGCCGAGCGCCTCTCCGCCGAGCGCCCCTACTCCAATCCCGTCCCCACCCCCGCGGGCGCCGCCGTGCTCGTCTGGCGCGAGACCCTGCCCGCCCGCGCCCCCGCCTTCGCCGAGGTCAAAGCCACCGTGCTCGCCGATTACCGCGCCGCCGAACTTCGCCGCCTGTTCAACGAGGCCGGTCGCGGGCTGCAGGTCACCGCCACCCTTGCCACCAAACTCGGCAAACCCTTCGCCGCGGCCGTGACCGACGCCGCCGCGGCCGCCGGTCTGAAGGTAACCCTGAAGACCCCCAAGCCCTTTAATCTCTCCGGCAGCTTCCCCGAGGACCTCGATTACACCGCCATCCAGGCCCTCCAGAGCCTCTCCAAGGGCAAAGTCAGCGACTTCCTGCCCACCGGCGAAAAGGCCGGCCTGCTCGTCTACGCCGCCGATCAACAGCTGCCCGTCATCGACCCCGCGAGCGCGTCCTACAAAGAATTGAGCACCCGTCTCGCCGATAACCTCGGGCAGGCCAACGCCCAGTCTCTGCTCGCCTCGCGCGTCGAGACCGAACTGGCCAAGTCCGCCCCCGCCGCGCCTTGAGGCGGGTCGCCGGCACGGGAGTTGCGAAGTTTCCAGTTCGCCATTTCCTGGGCCTGCGGGTCACATCGATCCGCACCCTCCTCGCTCCGTGCCCCTCCACCGCTACGCCCCCGTCCCAAGCCCGTGCCGCCTGTGCGGCGACGGCTTCGAGCACCGGCAATCCGCGTCCGAACCCGATCTACACCATTGCCCGACCTGCGGCCAGGCCGTCGCGCGCGCCACGATCGAGACCGTGAATACTCCGAAACTTCTCAAACCCTTGTCCGTCTCCGACGCCAAGAACCTCGGCTTTTCCGTCTTCAAAAAAACGTCCTCCGGCGAATTCGAACGTCAATGACCCTCCCCGCCCGCTCCCTGCTGCCCGCCCTCGCGACCCTCCTCGCCCTGCACGCCCAGCCCGGCAACCGCGCCGCGGCCGACGAGCCTACCCCTGCGGAAACCGGCCTCAGCCCCCTCTCGCCCCGCACCGAGGCCCCCGCCGCCCCCGCGACGCCCCCGGCCCCGCCTTCCCCCGTCGCCGCCATCCTCGCCGCGCCCGCCCCCGTGGTGCCCTTCGCGGAACCGCTGAAGATTGAGGCCGCCATCGCCCGCGCCCTCGAGGCCAACTTCGATGTGCAACTCCAGCGCCTCACCACCACCGCGACCAGCGATACCGTGGAGATCGCCCGCTCCGATTACGACCCCACCCTCACCGCCTCCGCCTCCACCGGCCAGTCCCAGAGCACCCGCGCCACCGTCGACGCCAACGGCAACATCCTGCCCGTGCCAGGCACCCGCTCCGACGACGAGAATGCCCGCCTGAGCCTTTCGCAAAAAATCCCGCTCGGCGCCACCATCACCGGCACCACCCGGCTTAATCGTAACGAACGCACCCAAGCCTCTTCGAGCACGCTCAACCCCGCCTACAATTCCGACGTCGGCCTCTCCGTCCGCCAGCCCCTGCTAAAAGGCGCCGGCACGAGCATCAACAACGCCGCATTGGAACGCGCCCGCCTCGGCACCGCCCGCGCCCGCGCCGATTTCGCCGCCCAGGTCTTCACCGTCGTGCGCGACGTCGAGGTCGCCTACTCCAATCTCGCCCTCGCCCGGGAACAGGTCGGCATCCGGTCTTTCTCGCTCGAGGTGCGGAAGAAACTCTACGAGGAAAACCGCGCCCGCCGCGAGGCCGGCGTCGCCACCGATCTCGAAGTGCTCCAGGCCGAGGTGGGCGTCGCCACCGCCGCCCGCGACCTGCTGCTCGCCCGCCAGACCGCCCGCGACCGCGAGGACGAGTTGCTCCGCCTGCTGGGCCAGGAGACTTTTGAAAATCCGGTCGGCCCCGTAGCCCTGCCCCCGATCAACGAACCCGTGATCGACCTCGCCGCCAGCCTCGCCCGCGCCCGCGCCAACACCCCCGAATACGCCTCCGCCCTCGCCTCCATCCGCCAGCAGGAGATCGATGTAGCCTCGGCCAAGAACGCCCGCCTGCCCCAGCTCGATCTCGGAGCCCAGGCCGGCTACAACAGCACCGATGCGACCGCCAAAGACGCCACCACCAACCTGTGGTCGGGCGACGGCTACAACTGGCAGGTGGACCTGTCCCTGAGCTTCCCCTGGGGCTTCCGCGAAGAACGCGCCCGCCTGCGCCAGGCCCGCGCCGGCCGCGATCGGGAAGAGCTTCGCCTCGCCCAGATCGAGCAACAGATCCTCGTCTCCGTGCGCAACGCCGTGCGCGCCCTCGAGACCGGCGCCGAGAACCTGCGCCTCTCCACCCTCGCCGCCCAGTTGAGCGGTCGCGAATACGAGGTGGAAAAAGCCCGCTACGATTCCGGCCTGTCCACCTTCCGCCGCGTGCAGGAAACCCAGGAGGCTTTCGATCAGGCCAAACTCTCCGAACTCCAGGCCAAGGTCTCGCTCCGCACCGCCCAGGCCAATCTCGACCGCCTTGAGGGCAACGCCGCCGAGCGTTACCGGATCACCCTCGCTCCCTGAGCGCGGCCGCTCGCCCTCCGGCCCCGCCCGCCCCATGCCCAGCCCCCCGAACCGCCGCGCGCCCGCCGAGTGTCCGGTCTGTGGCGAGGCCGTGCCGCCCCGCGCCACCGCCTGCCCCCACTGCGGCGCCGACGATCGCACCGGGTGGAATGAGGACGACACCCGTTGCGACGGGCTCGATCTGCCCGACCCGGCGTTCGCCGGGGAGGAGGAAAACGCGTCCCCTCGCCGCCCGCTACGTCGCGGGCCTCACCCGGTCTGGCTGGTCGTGGGCGCCCTGCTTTTACTCTGGCTCGTCCTGCTCGCCTTGGCCCCCGGCCGCGCCTGGTTCTGAGCCGGCTCCGACCTCGGCCACCGTCTCCAGCCGCAGCTCCACCCGGCCGCTCGCCCGGGTCGCGGCGAGGTCGAGGACGAAACGCGCCTCCCAGTCGTTGACCTCCTCGGGATCGACCAGCACCTGCGCCACGCGCCACTCCGCCGCGCCGAACTCCGCCTCGTCGAAGTGGGTGTGCTCCGCCGCCCGCCCGGCCGGATCGAGCCGGAAGCGGTCGCGCGCCTCGGCATGCGCGGCGAACGCTTTTTCCAGACGCTTCGCCTCGGCCGCGACCAGCTCGTCGGTGACTTCGGGGGGCAGCACGCGGGCGGCGCAGGCCTCCCAGTCGCGCGCGGCGGCGTCCTGCAAGACGAGGTGGATCGCCACGCGCGCCGCGCGCTTCAACGCCACCGGATCGCGCGTGAGCTCGCGCGGGCCGGAGCCGAATTTCGCGGCCGCCAGGGCCGCCGCATCCTCGGTCGGCAACGGCGCCGGCGCCTCGCCGGCCTGCAGGCGTTCCCATTCGTCGATCAGGCTGGAATCGATGCCCCGCACCAGCGCCTCGAACATCGTCTCCAGCTCCAGCACGGCCTCGGTCTTGGCCGAGAGCGGCACCGTCTGGGCGAGCACCTTCCACACCTGCATGAGGTGGCGCAGCACCAGCCCCTCGGCGCGCTCCAGCCCGTAGTCGCGCACGTAGTCGGCAAAGCTCAGCCAGCGCTCGTGCATCTCGCGGGCGATGCTCTTGGGGCGCACGTTTTCCTGGCCCACCCAGGGATGCGCGGCGGCGAAGGCGTTAAATGTCTCGTAGAGGAACTCGCGCAACGGCTTGGGGTGCTCGATACCCTCGATCTTCTCCATGCGCTCCTCGTAGGGCACGCCCTCGGCCTTGAGCCGGTTGATCTCGTCGCCCTTGGCCCGGCTCACCTGCGCGCGGAGGATGACCTCGGGGTCCTCGACAATGGCCTCGCAGAGCGTGAGCACATCCAGCGCGTAGTCGGGCGACGCGCGGTCGAGTTTCTGCACCGTGTCGATGAGGTAGAGCGAAAGCGCCTGGTGGAGGGAAAAATCATCCTGCAACGCGAGGTTGACCTGCAGGCGGCGGCCGGAGGGCTGGCGGGGAATGATGGAGACGATGCCGCGCTCGAGCAGGGCGCGGAACAACTGCCAGGAGCGGCGGCGGTGGGCGTTTTTCTTCGCGGACGGCTCGTGGCTGTCGGCGATGAGGCGGCGCATCTCGCGGCAGCCGTCGGCGTCGCGCGAGAGCACCTGCAGAAGCATGCCGTGGGAAACCGAAAACCGTGATACCAGCGGCTCGGCCGGCGCGGTCTGGAGGCGTTCGAGGGTCTTGCGGTCCCAGCCGATGGCCCCCTCGGGGGCGGATTGTTTGACGAGTTTCTTTTTCTTCGACGGATCGGCGGCGGCCTTTTGCTCGGCCCGCAAATTCTCGATCACCCACTCGGGAGCCTGCACCACGACGTAGCCGACATCGTCGTAGCCCTTGCGCCCGGCGCGGCCGGCGATCTGGCGGAAATCGCGCACGCTGAGGGTGGATGCCTTCGTGCCGCCGTATTTCCAGAGCTGGGTGAAAACGACGGTGCGCAGGGGCACGTTGATGCCCACGCCGAGGGTGTCGGTGCCGCAGATGAGCTTGAGCAGGCCCTTCTGCGCGAGTTGCTCCACGAGGATGCGGTAGCGCGGGAGGAGGCCGGCGTGGTGCAGGCCGATGCCGTGGCGCAGCCAGCGTTTCAACTCCTTGCCGTAGGGACTGGTGAAGCGGGCACCGGAGAGGGCGTCGGCGAGGGCGGCCTTTTCCTCCTTCGAGCAGAGCGCGAGGCTCATCAGGTTCTGGGCCGTCTCGGCGGCGGCGCGCTGGGTGAAGTGGACGAGGTAGGCGGGCGCGCGGCGCTCGGTCACGAGTTGCGCCACCCGCTCGGCGAGCGGCGTTTCGGACCACTCGAAGTGCAGCGGCACCGGGCGGCGGTCGCTGCGCACCACGACCATGGGCGCGCCGGTGACGCGCTCGACTTCGCGCTCGATGGTCCGGGTGTCGCCGAGGGTGGCGGACATGAGCAGGAACCGGCTGCGCGCGAGGGCGAGGAGCGGCACCTGCCAGGCGACGCCGCGCTCCTGATCGGAGTAGTAGTGGAACTCGTCCATGATCACGACCGCGAGGCGGGCGTGGTCGCCGCGGGCGAGGGCCTGGTTGGCGAGGATCTCGGCGGTGCAGCAAAGGATCGGAGCGTCGGCGTTCACCGTGGCATCGCCGGTCATCATCCCGACGTGCTCCGGTCCGAAATCCCGGCAAAGGGAGAGGAACTTCTCGTTCACCAAAGCCTTGATCGGGCAAGTGTAGACCGAGCGTTTTCCGCGCGAGAGGGCGAAGAAATGGGCGGCGGCCGCGACCAGGGATTTGCCCGAGCCGGTCGGGGTGTTCAGGATGACATGACGGCCGGCGAGGAGTTCGAGGATGGCCTCTTCCTGCTCGGCGTAGAGCGAGAGGCCCTTGGAGGCCATGGCGTCGAGAAAGCGCGAGAGGAGCGCGTCGTCGCTGGCCGCCTCCGCGAGAGTGAGCGGGGCGAGGGGCGGGGCGGCGGAGGCGGACGTTTTCAAGAGGGGAAAAGGCAGGGCACGGCTTTGCCGTCGGCGCGGCGATAGACGCTGAAATCGCGTTGATCGATGGTGATGAGGGTGGCGCGCGGATGCAGTTCGGAGAGCACCACGAGGGAGGCGTCGCCCAGATCGGCACGAGCGGGGTAGTCGCGGATCAACTCCGCGACGCGGGGCAGGTGGACGGGGAAGAGGGGGATCAGACGGATCATTCCCGAATGGACGGTGGTGATCAACGCATGGAGGGAACGCGGGGCCGGTTTCAGGAAATGGGCGGCCTCGGCGAGGATCGTCTCGGTCGTGTAAAGCACCGCGCCAGTGCCCTGCATGACGGCCCGGCTCCAGGCATGATGCGAATCGCGCGGCAGATAGGCGGCGACCAAAGGGCCGGCGTCCACCAGGTAGCGGGGAGAGGGCGAGGCCATCACCACTCGCGGGTGGAGAGGTCGGTGGGCACCCCGGGCGGGTGCTCCAGGGGCGGCAGGGTTTTCAGGAACGCGTCCCAATCGACCGAGGAGTTTTCCACGCGCTCGAGCACGTAGGCGTTCAGGCTCTTCTTGGCGCGCTTCGCCTGGGCTTGCAGCGCCTTCTTGCGGGCGGCCGAAACCTTGAGGGTGATGGTGACGGAGGGCATGGTGTTACCTTGGGTGTGCCTTTTTCGGCCGTCAAGCCGACCGCGGCTCAGTAGCCGCCGGCGGCCGCGGCCGCTCCGCCGTTGAGCTCGGCCACGATGGCGGCGGCGCTGCTCGTGCCGAGGCGGACCGCGCCGGCCGCGAGCAGGGCGCGGGCATCGGCGAGGGTCTTGATGCCGCCGGAGGCCTTGATGCGGATGTCGCCACGGCGGGCGGCAGCCCAGGCGGCGATGTGGTCTACCTTGGCGCCGGCGCTGCCGAAGCCGGTGGAGGTCTTGATAAATTCCACGCCTGCGTCCTCGCACAGGCGCAGGGCGGTGAGGCGCTGATCGGCGTCGAGGTAACAGGTCTCGACGATGACCTTCACGAGTTGGCCGTGGCCGTGGGCGCGCTGGGTCAGGGCGCGGAGTTCGGCGGCGACTGCGCCCGTATCGCCATCACGCAGGGCGGCGTAGTTCATCACGATATCTACCTCGTGGGCCCCGGCGGCGTGCATGGCGTCGATCTCGGCTGCCTTGGCCCCGGTGGAAAAACGTCCGCTGGGGAAACCGATGACCGTGCCGATGCGGATGCCGGTGCCGGCCAGCACGCGGGTGGCGTGGGGCACGGAGGCGGGGTAGATCATCACGCAGGCGAAGCGGTGCGCCGCGGCCTCGTGGCAAAGGGCGGTGATGTCGGCGGCGGAGGCGTCGAGCCGGAGGTTGGTGGAATCGAGCGCGGCGGCGAGGGTGGCGGGCGTGAGGTTCATGAAAGGGTGGCGGGGGAAGGGATGGGCCGGGTTTTCAAAAAACGCGCCAGCTCACGCGCGGTCGGCATGCTCGGCGCGGTGCCGGCCTTGGTCACGGACAGGGCGGCGACGGCCTGGCCGACGCGGGCGGCGGCGGAAACGTCGCCCTCGTATTGCACAAAGCCGTGGGCAAACCCGCCGACGAAGGCATCGCCCGCGCCGGTGGTATCGACCACCTTCACCACGTGGCCGGGGATCAGTTCCCCGCCCTCGGCGCGGGAGACGAAGCAACCGCGTTTGCCGAGCGTCACAATCACGACCGGCGGGCCGAGGCGGCGGCAGAGCGCCTGGAGCGCGGCGGGCGGCTCGGCGGCTAGCGCGGCCTCGGTGTAGGCGGCTTTCTTTGGCGCGAGCCCGAGGAGGTTCACCAACGCGACAAATTCGGTTTCGTTGGGGACGAGGATGGAGACGTCGCGCAGCAGGGCGGGGTCAAAATCGGCCCGCATCGGGGCGGGATTGAGCACGGTGGCGGCGCCGGCGCGGCGGGCGGTGCGGAGGGTATGGGCGACGGCAACGAGACTCGTTTCGAGCTGGGTGACGACGAGTTTGGCGCCCTTAAACAAAGCCGGCGGCAGGTCGCGCGGAGCGAGGGCGGCATTGGCGCCGAGGGCGACCACGATTTCGTTTTGGCCGGCGTCATCCACCAGGATGGCGGCGGTGCCGGTGGCGAGGCGGGGCTTGGTCACGAAGCGCGCGGCGATCTGGTTCTCCGCATAAAAAGCCTCCGCGACGGCCGCAAAGGCATCCGCCCCGACCGCGCCGACGAAAAGCACGTCGGCCCCCGCCCGGCCGGCCGCCACCGCCTGGTTGGAGCCCTTGCCGCCGGGACCGGTGGCGAAGACGCCGAGCGTGGTCTGGCCGGCGATGGGAAAGGCGGCACAGCGCCAGGTGAGATCCTGCACGTAGCTACCGACAACGACGACCGAAGGGGCGGTGGACATGGCGAAAAAAAGGGGGCGGGCGAAGAACCGCCGCTCAGGCGGATGCAACCGGCCGGGATGACCCGGAGAACGTAAACGCACCGGGCAGGAAACGCCGCACCAGCGCACGGTAGGGCGCGAGCAGGAGGACGGCCATGAGGAGCTTGGCGATCAGGTCTCCCCCGGCCAGCGGCAGCCAGGGCACCTCGGTGCCGTGGAAGGCGATGGAAAAGAAGATCGCCGTATCAAGGATGGACGCGCACACCGAGCCCCAGAAGGGCGCCTTCCACCACGAGGCGCGGCGCAGGCGGTTAAACACCGCCACATCCAGGAGCTGCGACACGAGGAACGCCGTGCCGGAGGCGGCCGCGATTTGCACCGTGGCGAGCCAGAGCGAGAGGCCGATGCCGACCGCGAACCCGACGAAGGCGACCTCCCGGGCGCGGCGCGGGCCGAAGCAGCGGTTGCAGACATCCGAGACCAGAAAGGCGATCGGGTAGGAAAACGCGCCCCAGGTCAGGAAATCGTTGATGGGATACTGGACCAGCCAGTTGGAGACGCCCACGACCGCAGCCATGGCCAACGCAAACCCGGCGCGGGCGGTGAGAGATGGGGGAGCCGCGAGTTCAGACATGGCCGCGACGTTCTCGCCAAACCGCCCCGCCGGGCAAGGCAAAGGTCACGCCGGCGTCTACGCAGGGGCCGCGCTCGCTCCACGCAGTGAGCTGGAGGATTCGTTATGAACAGACCAAGGAAACCGAATCATAGACCACCGATAACACGGAGGATCACGGATACCCTGGAATCCATCCGCCCCCACCTGCGTTATCGGCGGTGGATGCCTGCCTCTCGGGGGCCCTTGGTGTTATCGGCGCAGTTTCCCTCTTGGCCGCCGATAGTTGGGCCCGGCGCCCGAGCCCTCGGGTGTCGCCTCAGCTTTGCAGGCACAGCGGCACGCCACACGCACGCGCGGCGGCGATGAGTTCGCGATCGAGCGAGGCCAGCGGCAGTCCGCGGCGCAGCGCGAGTTCCGGATAGGCGGCGTAGGTCGAGAGCGAGTGCAGCAAGGCCAGATCCAGCGTCTTCTGCCAGGCGCGCTCCATCGTTTGTTCGTCCACCACGATATCATAAACCGCCAACCACGACAGAAAGCCCTCGATGCCGGCTTGGTCGATGCGGCCCCTGCGCTTGGCACCCAAGAGCACGTTCCCGAGTTCGAGGTGCCAGAGCGCCGGCACCCAGGCCCGTTCGCCTTGCACGAGACGATCGAGCAAGGCATCGGCGGCGGAGCTGGCCTCATCGCCAAACACCCATGGCAGGGTAGCGGAGCAATCGAGGACGAAAGCGTGCCTCAAGCCCGCCCCTCCTCACGCAGTGCATGGGCATCGAGTCCGCCCAAGGTGTAGCGCTGACGCTGCGCACGCAGCTCCCCGGCGGCTTCGCTGCGTCGGGTCGCAAGGTCCTGCTGATACCCGATCAGCCGGGCACCGGGCGATCATGCTTCGTAATCGTGAAAGCCCCGCCTTGGCTCACCCGTTCCAGCAGTTCGCCTAGCTTTGTCTTGGTCTCGAACGCCCCAATTGTGCCTGAGATCGTGCTCATGCAAACAGACCAATCATTTAAACCAGTCTATGAACTTCCCACGAGCACTCACTTGCTCACCTGAAAGGCGGAAGTGAGGGTGGAATAAATTTCCGCAAAAGCGCAGAAACTCCCCGAGCTCGCCCTTAAGGAGCGGGCTGGCTCCTGAGGCGGTAGAACTGGGTGGAGGAGTCGAGCGGGGGCAGCTCCAGGCGAAGGACGCCGCCGGGATAGGTGAGCATCGGCGCGGAGAGGGTGCGCTTGGTCCAGGTATTGAGGTCGGTGGATTCCTGCACGGTGACATCGAGGAGGAAGTTGCCGTTCACGCCGCGCTGCAGGGTGGGGCTGCCGACCGCGAGATCCCGCATCTGGCTGGCGGTGTAGTAAACGCCGAGATCAGGGATCATGGCCAGCAGGCGCACCCATTCCTCGGTGGAATTGACCGCCGGATCGAGGCCGAAGACGGAAAGGTAGGTTTCCAGCGCATCGGAAATCCCGTCGCCATCGGAATCGGGCGAGGTGGGGCTGATGGTGACGGTGAGCGTGGCGGCGGTGCTCAGCACGGAGCCGAAGGAATTCGAGACCGCGCAGGTATACTTGGCCTCATCGAGGAAGCGCACATTGGTCAAGGTGAGGGTGCTGGCAGTCGCGCCCGCGATATCGCGGCCGTTTTTGCGCCACTGGTAGCCCAAGGGACCGGTGCCTGTGGCGGTTACGCCAAAGGTGGCAGAGGCAGCCGGATTGACCGACAGGGAGGCTGGCTGGGCGGTAATGGCTACGGGAATATTTACGGTGAGCGTAGCGATATTGGAAGTAACGGAACCGGCGGCGTTGGTGACGACGCAGGTGTAGTTACCCGCGTTTGCGGTCTGGGCGGAAGCGATGGAATACGAGGTTTCAGTAGCCCCGGAGATTGAGGTGCCATTGAACTTCCACTGATAGGTGGGAGCCGGCGTGCCCGTCGCAGTGATGCTAAAGACAGCGGCGGCGTTTTGCAGCACAGACAAGGACGTGGGCTGGACCGTGATTGCGGGCGGAATTTGAACCGTAAGGGTGGCCGCCGAGGAGGTGACGGAACCGGCGACGTTGGTCACCACGCAAGTGTAGGTGCCCGCATTGGCAGCCTGGGTGGAGGCGATTGTATAGGAGGCTGAAGTGGCGCTGGAGATATTCGTGCCATTGAGCCGCCATTGATACGTTGGGGCCGGCGTCCCCGTGGCCGTGACACTCAAGACCGCAGAAGCGTTTTGATTCACGGTAAGGGACGTGGGCTGGGCCGTGATGGCCGGCGCGATCTGGACGGTGAGGGTGGCTGCGGCGGAGGTGACGGAGCCCGCCGCATTGGTGACCACACAGGTGTAGCTACCCGCGTTGGCAGCCTGGGCGGAGGCGATGGAGTAGGAGGCCGCGGTGGCGCCGGAGATATTCGTGCCATTGAGCCGCCATTGATACGTGGGAGCGGGCGTCCCCGTTGCGGTGATGCTCAAGACCGCGGCGGAGTTTTGCAGCACCGCCAGGGACGTGGGTTGGGAGGTGATGGCCGGGGCGATTTGAACGGTGAGGGTCGCTGCGGCGGAGGTGACGGAGCCCGCCGCATTGGTGACCACACAGGTGTAGCTGCCCGCGTTGGCAGCTTGGGCGGAGGCGACGGAATAGGAGGCCGCGGTCGCGCCGGAGATATTGGTGCCATTGAGCCGCCATTGATAAGTGGGAGCGGGTGTGCCCGTAGCGGTGATGCTAAAGGCTGCGGAGGCGTTTTGATTAACGGTGAGGGAAGACGGTTGCGAGGTGATGGCGGGGGGGATTTGGACCGTAAGAGTCGCCGCCGAGGAGGTGACGGAACCTGCCGCATTAGTCACGACGCAGGTGTAGCTACCGGCGTTGGCCGCCTGGGTAGATGCGATGGTGTAGGAGGCCGAGGTGGCTCCGGAAACATCGCTGCCGTTGAGCTGCCATTGATAAGTGGGAGCCGGTGTGCCGGTGGCGGTGATGCTAAAGGCTGCGGAGGCGTTTTGATTAACGGTGAGGGAAGACGGTTGCGAGGTGATGGCGGGGGCAATCTGGACGGTAAGGGTGGCCGCCGTGGTGAGCAGCAACTCATCGGGATCGCTCACTATACAGGTATAGTTAGCCGCGTCTGTGCTCGAAACAGCGGGGATCGTGTAACTGGAAGAGGTAGCACCCGAGATAGAGATACCATTTTTGCGCCACTGATACCCAATAGGCTCAATACTGGTAGCCAATACGCTAAACGTGACGCTATTGCCCAAGTTTATGCCTTGGGAAGCGGGCTGGGTGCGGATAACAAGGTTGGTCTCGGGGTAAACCGTGAGGGTGGCCGCCGAGGATGTTACCGAGCCCGCCACGTTAGTTATCAGGCAGGAATAGCTGCCGGCGTCGGCCAAGGCCGCCGAAACCAGAGAAAGAGTCGATGCGACGGCACCGGGGATAGATACGCCGTTTTTACGCCATTGATAAGTCGGGGATGGAAAGCCGGCGGCTGTCACCGATATGCTTAAGCCAGACCCTGAGGCGATCGATTGGCTTACTGGGTGCGTCTGAATGAACGGTCGTGAAGCCGTGGTAGTGATATAAACCGGAGTAGTGTAAACAAGGCCAGTGTTCTGCTGGGCTAGCTGACCATAGGTATTATAGCCGCAGCCAAACACGGTCCCGTCGGTTTTAATAAATAAGCTATGGGTTATCGCGTTCATTTCCGAATTGCTATTGGCCGTTGCGGCAAATGTCTGATCCGCAAACTGCGTAATCTGCGATAAAGGCGGAGCTCCGGAAGTGGTGCTGCTTCCTAGAAATAGGAAGTGAGCGGCGTTTCCACACCCCCACAGTGTTTGATCCGCCTTAACAAACAGGCTGTAGGCGGCACCTGCCGATACGGACATTACGTTACTCAAAACCTGGGTGTGGTCGCCGGTTTGTAGTGAATGACCGAGCTGGCCATAATAGTTGTCTCGGCCAAAGGTCCAGGCAGTCAGATTACTTTTTAAGTATACGGCATGGTAAGGCCCTGCGGACATTGAGCTGACATCGGAGGCTACTTGCCATGTTGAGCTATAATAATAATAGCTATAATATGTTAAATTTGGAAGTGTGTCCCAGAGTGTTTTATCGCTCTTAAGAAAAAGACTACGATTGCCGCCTGCTGAGATTTGGATTATATCCGCCAACCCTCCTACTTGAACAGGCCATGATCTGGAGGAACTGGACATACTGAACAGAGAATTATCGCCCAACTGCCCCCAGGTATTGTTGCCGCAAGCCCAAGCGGAACCGTCCATTTTTAAGAAAAGGCTATGGTAGTAGCCGGTGGAGATGGCCTTTACCCCGGACATTACCTGTATTAAAGTATTCCTATCTGTTGTTGTGCCATCGCCCAATTGGCCATACGAGTTTTGGCCCGTGGCCCAAACTGTTCCGTCGCCCTTAAGTATCATGCTATAAAAGTATCCGCATGCAATAGCCTGGGCATTTTCCATGATTTTAACGGGAACTAGGCGATCCGTATTAGACCCGTCGCCGAGCTGGCCGCATGAGTTGCTACCAAAGGCCCACACCGAACCGTCTGATTTGAGAATCAGACTATGTAACCCGCCCGCCGCTACCTGAGGCTGCACTACTGTCTGAGCGAAACAAACTGACGCCCCGCCAGTCAGGACCGCAACCAGCAGACTAACCCGTGCTATCAAGCCGGGAAGCCATGAGGCCGTGGATAAGGAGTTCGGATTGGGGTTTTTTTTCATAAATTTCCTGAAGGGGGTTAGCGGTAAATGCAGCCTCCCCAACCCATATTTCAGGAGGGTGAGTCTGCTTAAGCACTCCAATTACGCCTAGATCGAGACGTTAAAAGTCAACAAAAATACGTCATGATCATGGCGTATGCCCTTGATCCCGCTAATCGCCGAACGATTGCGGGCTCTGCGTTTACGACATGGGATTACGCAAGAGGAAGCTGCTGCCATGATGGCACTTAGCCTGCGGTTCTACCAATTGCTGGAGTCGGGACGAAAAAAGCAGATCTGGCTCGAAACCGTAGAGCGCGCGGCCGCCGCCTATGGTTTACAAGCCTGCGACTTGATCGCTCCGCAGTTGCCCGAAGTCTCCCAAGTGCAGCGGGTGCTGGCCGAAAGCAGCGTCCACTACAAACGCCGGAGGCGCGGGCCTTATGGTGTGGCGCCAACCGTGTAAGACTTGCGCTGCAGGGATGCCGGATGATCAGCAGCGGATTTTTAACCGCAGATGCCGCCGATACCCGCAGATAAAAACTCCGGCATCCGCGCTATTCGAGGTTAAAAGACTTTCTCCCGCAGAGACGCCGAGGCGCGGAGAAGAAATGATCCTCCCCCGAATCGCCCTGCTACTCGCCTCCGGCTGCAAAATCTCGGCTAACGTGTAATGCTAACGGCCGGAGTTATTGGATAAATCAACTGCGGTTTAGCCCCCCGCACTCAAAAGCCTGGTTCAGGGCCGATCCCGGGGAAGGAGACCGAGCGATGGGGCTGCGAGGGTTTGATGACGGTCGAAGGTGAATATTTCGGCAAAGCCGTGATGGCATGCCGTGGCCAAGTGCAAGCCATCAGCCGTGCGCAGAAAGACGCTGGGGGGCAGCGTGAGGTATAGCTGGGCGGTCGCTTGTGTGATGGTGTTATCCATCGGCAACCACGTCCAAAAGCCCGCCAAGTCGTCTTGCTGAAACTGGCGGGCGGCGGCGGAGAAATCGGCAGGCGTCCAGCGGCCTTCCCGCAGGCGCCGGTGGAATACGCCCAGCAACTCGGCCCGCGCCAGTTCCGACAGGCAGACCTCGCCCGGATAAGTCTCCAGGTGGGCGCGGACGGCGGGCGACTCGGCTTCGGGAACGTAGAGTTTGGCCGCGTAGGATGTGTCGCAAAAAATCATCGGTCACCGCGCAACGCATCCAAATCATCCGTCACCGCCGGGCCGGGTGCCCGCTGCATGAGTGCGGCGTATTCGGGAAGAATTTGGCGGGCGCGGCGCGAAGGTGGAGGAAGGCAATCCGGAGCCACCAATAAGGCCACGGGTTGGCCGCGATCCGTGATCACGGTGGGAGTGCGGGAGCGGGCGGCGGTGCGCACGCAGCGCCCGGTCTCGGCGTGGAGTTGTTTAATGGTAAGGGCCGCAGGCATGGTGACACAGTGTCACTTGACGGGGCGGTTTGTCAATGCCGTCGATATCCGCCGATAAACAATCCAGCATCCGCGCCCATCTGCGATATCCGCGGTTAAATCGTTGCTATGCAGGGTTTAAAACGCAGACATTTTAACGCAGAGACGCGGAGGCGCGGAGAAGAGGCTATCGATCCCAATCGCGTTAGTATAAAATCCTCTGCGTCTATGCGGGGAAAAATTCTTCAGTAAACTTGAAAAACGGGTTTACTTTTCAAGATAAGCGGCGCAGCCTGATAATCGTGATTTTCGAGTGGGATGCCAAGAAAGCCGCCGCCAACCTTGCCAGGCACGGCGTGGCTTTTGAAGACGCGCGCCGTGGTTTCGAAGATCCGGGCGCGCTGGTGGCCTTTGACGAGGAGCACAGCACACGGGGCGAGTTGCGGTGGTGGTTGCTGGGTAAAGTGGACGGGCGAGTCATGCTCGTGCGCTACACCCACCGGCCCCACGGCAGAATCCGCATCATCGGCGCCGGTTACTGGCGCATCGGAAAGGAAATCTATGAAAAAACACCCTCCCAAGCCTGACGCACCTCGCTTTGACGCCGAGGGTTATCAGATCGACATGCGCGACATCAACGGCGAGGCACTGCCCCAGCCGGGCAAGGTCGAATTCAAGCCTTTCACCCATGGCGGCGCCCGTGCCGGCGCAGGCCGCAAAAAGAGCGGTCGGCAACCGGTCCGGCTGCGCTTGAGCACGACCACGCTGGCGCGCCTGCGCGCCCGCGCGCTTGCCGAACACAAACCCCTGTCCGATATCGCGGAGGAGCGGCTGGCTGGCATCTAAAACCAAGGGCTGATAATCTCTAGGTTATAAGAATCCGAATTTTTGACCACGGATACGACGGACTCAATCCGCGCCCATCTGCGATATCCGCGGTTAAAAGTCTGAAAAGTTTCAGCGATTGGAATAAAAAGCCCGCCGCGGTTGAGGCGGCGGGCGGAGACTGGAGCGAGCGAAGGGCCGAACGGCTTTACTGGGTAAACAGATCGACCGGGGTGCGGGCGAAGAAGTCTTCCATGTAGGCGGTGGTGGCCTTGCCTTCCATGAAGGTCGGGTCGCTCATGATCGCCTTTTGCAGCGGGATGGTGGTCTTGATGCCGCGGATCAGGTATTCGCTGAGGGCGCGGTAGCTGCGCTCGAGGGCGATCTTGCGGGTGGAGCCGAAGCAGATCAGCTTGCCGATCATGGAGTCGTAGTAGGGCGGGATGGTGTAGCCCGAATACGCGTGGCTATCGACGCGCACGCCATGGCCGCCGGGGGCGTAGTAGAGGCCGATGGTGCCGGGACTGGGCGCGAAGTTGCGCGCGGGGTCCTCGGCATTGATGCGGCACTCGATGGCGTGCTTGGTGAAGGTGATATCGCTCTGGTCGAAGGCCAGCTTCTCGCCGTTGGCCACGAGGATCTGCTGCTTGATCAAATCGATTCCGGTAACCTCTTCGGTGACGGGATGTTCCACCTGGATGCGGGTGTTCATCTCGATGAAGTAATAGTTACCCTTGGCATCGACGAGGAACTCGATGGTGCCGGCGTTTTGATACTGGGCGGCCTCGGCGGCGCGGATGGCGGCCTTGCCCATCTCCTTGCGGAGGGCGGGCGTGAGGAAGGGCGAAGGGGACTCCTCGATCAATTTCTGGTGGCGGCGCTGCACGGAGCAATCGCGCTCGCCGAGGTGGAGGGTCTTGCCGTGGCTGTCGGCGAGGATCTGGAACTCGATGTGGCGGGGCTTCTCGATGTATTTCTCGAGGTAGACGGAGCCGTTGCCAAAGGCTTTCTCGGCCTCGTTGCGGGCCACGTTGAACTCTTTGGCAAGGGAGACGTCGTTGTGGGCGATGCGCATGCCGCGGCCACCGCCGCCGGCGACGGCCTTGATGATCACGGGGTAACCGATCTTGCGGGCGATCTTGATGGCCTCGGTCTCGTTAGTCACGGGGCCATCGGAACCGGGCACGGTGGGGACCTTGGCCTTACGCACGGTATCCTTGGCCACGGCCTTGTCGCCCATCATCTCGATGGACTTGGACTTGGGGCCGATGAACTTGATGTTACACGCCTCGCACTGGGCGGCGAACTTGGCGTTCTCGGACAAAAAGCCGTAGCCGGGGTGGATGGCATCGACGTCGGCGATCTCGGCGGCGGCGATGATGCGGTCAGCGCGCAGGTAGGAATCGGCGCCTTTGGGGCCGCCGATGCAGATGGCCTCGTCGGCGAGCTGCACGTGGAGCGACTGGGCATCGGCCTCGGAGTAAACCGCGAGGGTCTTAATGCCGAGCTCGCGGCAGGCGCGGACGATACGGAGAGCGATTTCGCCGCGGTTGGCGATGAGGACCTTTTGGATCACGGGAGGTAAAAATGAGTTAACCGCTAAAGCTCGCTAAAAGGCGCCCAACCAATCTTTCGAAGCACTTCCGAAAGGTCGATGACCAGCGTAATTTAGCGTTCTTTAGCGGTTTAGTGAAATCGGGGTGGGTTTAGCCTTGTTTGACCTTGAAGAGCTTCTGGCCGTATTCGATAGGGGCGCCGTTCTCGACGAGCACTTCCACCACGGTGCCTTTCACCTCGGACTGGATCTCGTTCATGATTTTCATGGCCTCGATGATGCAGACCACGCTGGTCTCGGTGACCTTGGTGCCGGGCTCGGCAAAGGCTTTGGACTCGGGGGAGGCGGCCTTGTAGAAGGTGCCGACCATGGGCGACTTCACGTAAACGATGCCGGCCTCCTCGCCCGCGGGGGCGGGGGCCGGGGCGGGGGCGGCGGGCGCGGGAGCTGCCTCCGCGACGGGCGCGCTCAACACCGGGAACGGCGTCGCAGAACCGTAGGACTGGGAGCTGATGACCGGCGCGCCGGAAGCTCCGCGACGGATCTTTAACTTAAAGCCCTCCTCCTCGACCGCGAATTCGGTCAGGTCGGAGCGCTTCATGAGATCGATGACGAGTTTGATTTGTTTGAGGTCCAAGGGAAGGGCCTGGGTTGTGGTGTGAATTAAAGGCTGACGGGGTTTAGACCGCTTCGCCAAGGTGACGTTCAATGATGCCCGTGCGCTTGAAGGCAAATCCCAATTTTTGCCCCGTTTTCACCCTAAAACCGGTAAAAACAGGCTGAAAAACGGGTAAAGGTGGCGGGGTTTTGAGTTAACCAAGATCGCGAAATCCTCGCGCCGACACTCGCTCAACAGCCCCTTTAGCCGTGAAAACGAGGGGGGCGCGCACTACCCGACGCAGCGGGCGACGAAGCGCTTGGGATGACCCAAATCGCGGCACGGCCGAGGAGATTTATGGCATTTACGTTACAGCGACGAGCCGTGGGGGCCGGTGAAAGCCGGTCAAATCCGCACAGGACGGCCGGCGGCGGAGGACTCGAAACACGCGTCCAAAACGCGCTGCACTTCGCTGCCTCGGGCAAAGTCCGGCTGTTCGGGCCGGCCGGTGCGGATGGCGGAAATGAAGCGGGTGTGGTTGTTGGGCGTGGGCTCGGCCCGGACCTCGCGCCAGGTCGCGGTGGCGGCATCGGCCCCGGCGCAGACGCGGTAGACGTCGGTGCCGAGGTCGGAATCAAAGGACAGGGCGCCAAGGGTGCCGTGGAGTTTCAGGGCGAGGCGGTTCGGATGGCCGGTGGCCCAGCGGGTCGTATGGATCGTGCCGAGCGCGCCGTTGGCGAACTCGACGTTCATGATGGCGCTATCGTTGGCATCCAGCTGGTATTCGCCGATGCGGTTGCGCGGAGCCTTGGGGAAAGTCTTGAGCTGGCAATAGACCTGCTTGATCGGTCCCGCCGGAAACGTCGCGAAATCAACAATATGCACACCCACGTCGCCCAAGACGCCCTTTGAGCCATGGCCGGTCGAGAGCCGCCAGAGCCAGGCCGGCGTGGTCCGCCAATCGCCCCAAAGCGGAGCGGTCAACCAGGTTTGCAGGTAGCTGGCCTCGACATGCCGCAGCTCGCCGAGCTCCCCCTGCCCCACCCTCACGGCCATGGCCTGAAGCGCGGACCAATCCCGGTAGGAAAAATTCACCATCGCCACCGTGCCGGCTTTTTTGGCGGCAGCGACCATGCGGCGCGTCTCGGCGTGGTCGAGCCCGAGAGGTTTTTCGCAAAGCACATGTTTACCGGCTTTTAACGCCTGAATAGAGAGCGCGGCGTGAAAGGAGTCAGGGGTCACATTCGAGACTGCGTCGCACGCGACCTCCCGCAGCAGCGTGCCGGCATCGGTATAAGCGCCGGTGGCCGGGATGCCGTGCCGCGCGCAAAAGTCCACGACCCGCGCCCGGTCCACGTCGCAACCCGCGACGATCTCGACTCCGGGGATCTGGCGGTAGAGCTCGACGTGACGGTTGGCCATGCCTCCGGTGCCGATGATGGCGACGCGCACGGGCTTGGGTTTGACGGAGGTTTTTTTAGCGGAGGCCATGGGATAAGATGGGGGATGGGAATCGACGCCGCCCGGTTTAACGATGCCCCGCGGTGGGCCGGACCTCGCTCCCGACATCGGCTGGCAAGGGCTCGAGGGGCGGCCTGTTCAAACAGCTGTCGGCGATGCGCAGCCCGGAGTGCGCCCAACGCACGCCGTTGGCGATAACCTGTTGGACTTGGGGGTTATGGTAAGTCGGGTAGGTCTCGTGCCCGGGGCGGAAGTAGAAGATTTTACCGTTGCCCCGCCGCCAGGTGGCACCGGAACGGAATACCTCCCCGCCGGTGAACCAGCTGATGAAGATCAACTCGTCGGGGGTCGGGATGCCGAAGGGCTCCCCATACATCTCCTCGGCCGGCAGCTCGAAATAAGCGCCGAGCCCCCGGGCGATGGGGTGCGAGGGGCACACCACCCAGAGGCGCTCCTTGTCGGTCGCCTCGCGCCAGGTCAGCGAGCAGGTATCGCCCATGAGGCTCTTGAAGATCTTGGAGTAATGGCCGCTGTGCAGGACGACCAGGCCCATGCCCTCCAGCACCCGAGCGCGCACCCGGGCGACAACATCATCCGCCACCTCGTGGTGCGCGATATGGCCCCACCAGACGAGCACATCGGTCTGCTCCAGCGCCTCCACCGTGAGGCCGTGCTCCGGCTCGTCGAGGGTGGCGGTGCGGACCACCAGGTCGGCCTGATGCCCCAGCGCATCGGCGATGGTGCGGTGCATGCCGGACGGGTAAAGCGCGGCGACCTTGGGGTTTTTCTTTTCGTGGCGAAACTCGCTCCAGACGGTAACGCGGATCAAGGGGGTGGGTGTCATGGTAAAGAGGGGTTAGGTCGAAGCCATACGAGGCGCCACAGCTAGCAAGAGACGCAAAAAGACGGGGCTACCAGATTAGTGGGACCGTTTCTGCGACCTACAACCGGAGAGAGACAAACCTTAAACGCGGATTCCACGGAGGGGCACGGATTGATCGGCCTTATCCATGATTATCACCGTGCACCGGACGGGAAACTCGCCCGGCCAAGGCGGCCGAGGCGGAGGTGGACCAGCGAGTTTCTCCTCCGGTTTGCGCGCAGGCTGTGTTTGTTTTCCCGGATACAGCCTAAGTGTTCGCGTCCTCGCCCGCGGCGATCTGGCGCTGGTTGGCCGGCAGGTGGTGCGGCAGCACCAGATAGTAATTCATCAACCACCAACTGCGCGAGGACCGGTAGAATAAGATAGGAAACCCCACCGCGCCCAACCCGGCGAGGATAACCGCCGGCCGGCCGGCCAGCAGGCCCGCCAGGTAGGCGACCAGGACCGGGACCAGAAAGCCGCACACGGTGACGCCGTAGTTCAGCGACATCGCGCCGAGAAAGCTGCCTTCATCGCGCTCGAACTTAAGCCCGCAATCGGCGCAGGCGGGCGCGATCGTGAAAAGCGAGCCCGCCACAAAAAGCGTGGGCGCGCCGCAATTAGGGCAGCGGTGGGTGAGGCCGCGCTGCAGGATGGCTCCGCGGGTGACGGTGAACTTCATAAGGCCACAAAAAAGACGCTTCCCCGCGAAGGGAAGCGTCCAGTGGGAGAAACCCGTGGGCAGCCCGTGCCGCCCGGGCCGGCTTAGGCGCCGAGCTGGTAGCGGGTGAAGCGGCGGACGACGATGTTCTCGCCAGTCTTGGCGATCGTCTCGGTGACGATTTCCTTCACGCTCTTCTCGGCCTGCTTCACGAAGGGCTGATCGAGGAGGCACACCGTGGCGTAGAATTTCTCCAGCTTGCCCTCGACGATCTTCTGCACTGCGGCAGGCGGCTTGCCGACCACCTGGGCGGCGGCGATCTCGCGCTCCTTGGCCAGATCGGCCTCGGGCACTTCCTCGCGGGTCACGTAGAGGGGGCTCACAGCCGCGATGTGGAGGCACAGGTCCTTCACAAACTGGCGGAACTCCTCGTTGCGGCCCACGAAGTCGGTCTCGCAGTTGACCTCGATGAGGACGCCCACTTTGCCGCCGACGTGAATATAGCTCTCGACGACGCCTTCCTTGGCGGTGCGGTCGGCGCGCTTGGCGGCGGAGGCCGCGCCTTTTTTACGGAGGATGGTGACGGCCTCCTCGAAGTTGCCATTGGTCTCAACCAAGGCGCGCTTGCAATCCATCATGGCGGCGCCCGTCTGGGCGCGCAGGTCGTTGACCATGCTGGCGGTGATCGTGGTGGTGCTCATGAATGAGTTTAACGGGGATTGGCGGGAAAAAATCAGGCCTTGGGCGCGGCGATCTTCTTGCGGGAGGCAGGTTTCTTGACCTCGACCACCGGCTCGCCCTCGACCGCCGCAGGGGCGGCCTCGGCGGCGGGGGTGAGGTCGATGCCCGTGGCAGCGGCCACGGCGACGGTGGCGGCCTTCAGATCAGGCTGGCCGCGCTGGCCGCGACGGCTGTCGCGCTGCGCCAAGCCGGACTGGATGGCGGCAACGATGGTCTCCACGATGATGCGGATGGACTTCACGGCGTCGTCGTTGCCCGGGATCGGGTGCGAGAGCTGGGTGGGATCGGAATTGGTATCGACCAGGCCGACGCAGGGGATCTCGGAGCGCTTGGCCTCGGCGACGGCGATCGCCTCGTGGTTGGCGTCGATCACGAACATGATGGACGGCAGCTCGGGCATCTCGAGGATACCGGAGAAATTCTTGGTCATGCGGACCATCTCGCGCTTGATGGAGGCCTCTTCCTTGGAGGAGAGCTTGGCGAGCTCGCCGTTCTGCTCCTGCTGCTGGTATTTCTTGAACTTGGCGATGGACTTCTTGACCGTGGCGAAATTGGTCAAAGTGCCTCCGAGCCAACGATCCACGCAAAAAGGCATGCCAGTGGAGTTAGCCGCTTCGCGCATGATCTCGCGGGCTTGCTCCTTGGTGCCGACGAAGAGCACGTTGCCGCCCGAAGCCACTTTGTCTTCGACGAACGAATAGGCTTTGGCGAGGAGTTCGTGGGTCTTGCCCAGATCGATGATGGTGATACCTTGGCGATGATCGAAGACGTAGGGCTTGGAACGGGGGTTCCAGCGCTTGGTCTGGTGGCCGAAGTGGACGCCGGCATCGAGGAGGTCTTTGGCAGTGACTTGCATGGTAGGGATCTATGTATCGGTCGGAAACACAGGTCGGCCGAAGGGCCGCCTTGCGATCGTAGGATAAGGACTTGGGTTGTGGGTTAGGTGGGTTCTCTTCCGAAAGGAAAAGAGGTTTTAGCACACGGAGCGGAAAAACCGGAGGCAAGCGCGTTCTCGTGCTTTTTTAAAAAAACCCGGAAAAGGTCATTGACAGAGCCAAAAGCCGGCGCAGGGTCTGCCCCCTCACTTGTTGCAGGGTGGAGCAGCCTGGTAGCTCGTCAGGCTCATAACCTGAAGGTCGTTAGTTCAAATCTAACCCCTGCACCCAATTTTAGCCCTTCCCCTGCCCGGAAGGGCTTTTTTGTGAAGCTGTATCAAGTATACCTTCTTACAAATCCCGACGCCAGGCGTTATATCGGCCTCAGCGAACAGGTTACCCTTCGTCTGGTCCAGCATAATGCCGGCCTTTCCAAGTGGACTGCAAAATACCGTCCCTGGACCCTCACTTGGACCAGCCTACCCTTGCCACTGGGCGAAGCCCGTAAACTCGAAAACCTGCTGAAGCGTCAAAAAGGAGGCAGTGGCCTCTATCCTCTTCTACAGAAATACGCTGCCAGCGGCTCATAATCCCGCCTATGCGGGATCGTTAGTTCAAATCTAACCCCTGCACCCAATTTTAGCCCTTCCCCTGCCCGGAAGGGCTTTTTTGTGAAATAAGACAGAACTAAAAAATACCGGGAGTTATGGGACCAGGGTCACGCATGCTCTTGTGGACAAGCCCGGTCCGGCGCGCAATCTGACCGCCCATGCAGCTGCACAAAACCTGGGCCGCCCCCATCGACGACTACGTGATCGACCTCGCCTGGTCGCCCGACGGCGCGCACCTCGCCGCCGCTTCCCAAGCCGGTCCCCTGCACCTTTTCGCCGGCCCCACGGGCGAAAACCGCCGCGAACTGCCGGGCCACGCCGAAGGCACCAATTGCCTCGCCTTCGCCCCCGCCTCCCCCACCCCGCTGCTCGCCTCCGGCGGCCAGGACGGCGCGGTAAAACTCTGGGACGCCGCCGCCGGCCAGCACCTCGCCACCGCCGCCCTCGGCCCCTCCTGGATCGAGCACCTCGCTTGGCGCCCCGCAGCGCGCGCCGGTCAACCGCCCTCCGCCCCGCTGCTCGCCGCCGCCTCGGGCCGGGACCTCGTTTTTCTGCGCCCCGACGCATCAATCGCGCACCGCTTCAAACCCGCCCCCAAAACCCTCTCCGCCCTTGCTTGGCATCCGCAAGGCGGCGCCCTCGCCGCGGCCTACTTCGGCGGCATCTGCCTCTGGGATGCCGACGACCACCTCGCCCAGAAGGAGTTTCCCTACGCCCAAGGCATCGCCACCCTAGCCTGGTCGCCGCCGGACGGCCGCTGGCTCGTCTCAGGCAACGCCGACCCCTCCGTCCATCTCTGGCTGCCCGAGGAGGACCAGGAGTTCCACATGAGCGGCTACGAGACCAAAGTGCGCCAGATCACCTTCAACCACACCGGGCAAAAACTCGCCACCACCGGCGGCCAGGATGTCTGTGTGTGGGACTGCGCCGGCGCCGGCCCCGAAGGCCGCGAACCCACCATGCTCCCGCACGACGCCCCGCTGGTCGCGGTCGCCTTCCAGCACCGGCACAACCTCCTCGCCGCCGCCAGCAAGGACGGCGTCCTCCAACTCTGGAGCCCCGAACGCCCCCAGCCCCTCCGCGCCACCGTAAAAATGCCCGCGCCCGCCACCCGCCTCGCGTGGTCACCCGACGATGCCCTGCTCGCCGTCGGCACCGAAAAAGGCGTGGTCTACGTGCTCCGCGTCGAACCCTGAGCGTCCCCCGCCGCCCGCTCGCGAAGCAGCCCCGAATAACGTTTCCCCTTCCGATCCCGCCGCTCAGGCTGCAACCCATGAACCGCCTCCCCACCCCCCGCCTGCTCGGCGTTGCCCTGCTCCTCGCCCTCACCCCCGCCGCCCGCGCGACCGAGGTTCCACCCCAGTTTCGCAGCGTCCTGATCGATGGTCAGGCCAACCTCTACTCCCTCGCCGACAGCACCGGATCCGGCCGCTGGGTAAAACTCGGTGAATCCTTCGACGGCTGGAAACTCGCCTCCTTCGACCCCGTCACCCAGCGCCTCACCCTCACCCGCGACGGCGAGACCCGCGAACTCGGTCTGGCCGACGGCAGTCTGGCCAACGGCAGCACACCCGTTGCCGCCACCGTGGCCGACGCCGACGCCCTGCTGGAAAAGATGCGCTTCGAGGAGATGATCGAAAAGGCCCTCACCACCCAGCAAAACGCCATGGCAAAATCCATGCAGCAGATGATGGGGAAACAAAAGATGTCCGACGCCGACCGCACCCGCATGGCCGAGTTTCAGCAACGCGCCATGAAGGTCATGATCGACGAGATGGACATTCCCGGCATGCGCGCCGATGTCGCCAAAATCTACGCCGGCACCTTCTCCGCCGCCGAACTCAAGGCCCAGGCCGATTTCTACACCACCGCCGGCGGTCAGGCCATGATCGATAAACAGCCCGCCCTCCAGCAGCGCATGGCCGAGCTCATGATGCCCCGCATGATGGCCGCCATGCCCAAGATCCAAGCCATGGCCGCCGAATTCGCCCCGCCCCCCGCCCCGCCAAAGCCCGCCGCCACCCCGGCCATCGAGCCGGTTACCGAGGCACACTGAGCCGCAGGAAAAAGCCGCAGGAAAAAACCACCGGAAATCGGCAAATCATTTGACCAAAGATAAGACTGAGTCTCAATCTTGCGATTCTTCGATGTCCGCCACCCTTGCCCGCCTGTATCCTGAACCCTTGCCCTTGTGCCAATTACCGGTCGGCGAGTCTGCCCGCGTGCAGGCCCTGAGCGGCGAGGCCGCCTTTTGCCAACGCCTCCGGGAACTGGGCTTCGGGGAGCGCGCCTTCGTGACCAAGGTCAGCGGTCGCGGCCCCTTCATTTGCGTGGTCAACGGTTGCCGCCTCGCCCTGAGCCACGATGCCGCCGCCTGCATCCTGGTCGAGCCCACCGGTCTCAGAAAATAACCGCACGCATCGGCCACGATTACTCACACCGTCCCGCATCGTTGTCAGGCTCCGCTGGGATAAAGCCCAACGCCCGCCCACCATGAACCTCGCCCAGCTCCCCGCCGGCACCTCCGCCGCGATCCAGGCCTGCCCGCAGGCCGGCCCCGCCTTTACCCGTCTCCGTGAGATGGGCCTGCTGCCCGGCACCCGCGTCACTCTGGTGCGCGTCGCTCCGCTCGGCGACCCGATCGAGATCCAAGTGCGCGGCTACCGCCTGTCCTTGCGCAAGTCCGAGGCGGCCCAGATCGAGCTCGCGCCAGAGCCACCCACCACATGAACCCTGCCGCCCCCGCGCCCCGGTCCGCCCCGGTTTACGCCCTCGTGGGCAACCCGAATTGCGGCAAGTCCACCCTGTTCAACGCCCTCACCGGCTTGAAACAAAAAGTGGGCAACTACCCCGGCGTCACCGTCGAGCGCAAGGTCGGCACCGCCTACACCCAGCACGGCCAGCCCCTCACCTTGATCGACCTGCCCGGCGCCTACTCGCTCGCCGCCCGCTCGCCCGACGAAGCCGTCACCCGCGATGTGTTGCTCGGTCGCCGCACCGACACCCCCACACCGGACCGCATCATCTGCATCGCCGACGCCACCAACCTCGAGCGCAACCTCTACCTCGTCCACCAGATCCTCGACCTCGGCCGGCCGGTCATCCTCGTGCTCAACATGATGGACCTCGCCGCCCAGGCCGGCCTGACCGTCCGCGCCGACCACCTGAGCCGCCAACTGGGCATTCCCGTGATCCCCTGCGAAGCCGCCCACGGCAAAGGCTTGATCGAGCTGAAACTCGCGCTCTCCCGTCCCGACCTGCCCCTGCCCCGCCACGCGTGGGATATCCCCGCCGCCCTCGCCCCGGCCGTATCGGAACTTCAAGCCTCGCTCAGCGCCCAAGACCGCAAGGCCCCGCTCGTCGCCCGCGCCGAGGCCCTGCTCCTCCTGACCGACCCCGACCCGGTGCGCGTCGCCGGCTCCACTCCGCTCTCCGCCGCCACCACCCGCATCCTCGAAACCTGGAAACAACGCTGGGCCGGCGACGGCACCGATTGCTCCGGCACCCTCGTCGCAGCACGTTACGATGCCATCGGCCGGCTCGCCCGCGAGACCATCGTGCCGCCCGCCAGCGGCGCCCACGCGACCGACGCCGACGCCACCCTCGCACTGAGTGACCGGATCGATGCCGTCGCCACCCATCCAGTCTGGGGCTGGCTCATTTTTGCCGCCATCATGGCAACGATGTTCCTCGGCATCTTCACCCTGGCCGAGATCCCGATGGGCTGGATCGAGAGCCTGATGGGCTGGGCCTCCGACCACGTCTCCGCGCTCCTCCCGCCCGGCGATTTTCATAATCTCATAATCGACGGAGCCCTCGCCGGAGTCGGCGGGGTGATCATCTTTCTGCCCCAGATCCTCATCCTGTTTTTCTTCATCGGCCTGCTGGAAAGCACGGGCTACATGGCCCGCGCGGCCTTCATCATGGATCGCGTGATGAGTCGCGTCGGCCTGAACGGCAAAAGCTTCATCCCGCTGCTCAGTTCCTACGCCTGCGCCATCCCGGGCATCATGGCTGCACGGACCATCGAAGAGCCGAAGGATCGCCTCGCCACCATACTCGTCGCACCCTTCATGAGCTGCTCGGCGCGCCTCCCGGTTTACCTGCTGCTCATCGCCGCATTGGTGTCGTCCAACGAGGTCCCGCTCGGCACCCAGGTCGGCCTGCTGCTGCTGATGTATTTCCTCGGCACCGCCGGAGCCTTCGCCTTCGCGTGGTTGTTCAAGAAAACCCTCCTGCGCGGCGCGCCCCCGCTCATGATCATGGAGCTCCCGCCCTACCGTCTGCCGCGCCTGCGCGACGTCGCCTGGCAGATGTGGGAACGCGCGGCGGTCTTTGTGAAACGCGCCGGCACCGTCATCCTCGCGTTGGCCATCGTGCTCTGGTTCCTAGCCAACTTCCCCAAGCCCCCCGCTGCCGCCGAGGGCAAGCCGCCGGTGGACGCCCTTGCGCACAGTTTTGCCGGTCGCGCCGGCCACGCCCTCGAACCACTCATCGCCCCGCTGGGCTTCGATTGGCGCATCGGCATCGGCCTGATCCAGTCGTTCGCTGCCCGCGAGGTATTCAACAGCTCGATGAGCGTGGTATTCGCGGTCGAACAAGGCGGCGATGAAGCCGCCACCCGGGCCCACCTGCGCGACGCCCTGCGCACCGCCAGGCGCCCTGACGGCACGCCGCTCTTCACCCCGCTGGTCTGCCTCTCGCTGATGGTCTTCTACGTCTTCGCGATGCAGTGCATCAGCACCATCGCCGTGGTGAAACGCGAGACCGCCGTCTGGAAATGGCCCCTCTTCCAGCTCGCCTACATGACAGGCACGGCGTGGCTGGCCTGCTTCGTCCTCTACCAAGCCGGCCGCGCCCTCGGCTTCTGACCATGCGCGCCGACTGGCAAACCCCGCTCGCGCTTCTCGTCGTCGCCCTCGCCGCCGCCGCCCTGCTCGCTCCCGCCCTGCGCCGCCTGCGCTCCAGCGGCGCCAAGTCAGGCTGCGCCGCGGGCGGCCAAGGGTGCGGTTGCTCGGTGGCAAAGAAAAACCTCCGCGTCAAATGACCCTGCCCACCACGCCCCTCGCCCGCCTGCGCCTTGTCGGTATCCTCGAAGGCAGCTCCTTCCTGCTGCTGCTGCTGGTCGCGATGCCGCTCAAATACCTCGCCGGCCAGCCCCTCGCGGTCCGCGCCGCCGGCATGGCCCACGGAGTCCTGTTCCTGCTCTATCTGCTCGCACTGGTCCCGGTCGCACTCGATCGCCGCTGGGGCTGGAAAACCTGCGTGCTGGCCGCGCTCGCCAGCGTGTTGCCCGGCGGCCCGTTTGTCTTCGACGCCCGCGTGCTGCGGCCGCTGGCAAAACCCTGAATCCAGCCGCTCAATACTTCACGCCGCAGCCGTAGGGCTGGGTCGAGGGCGTGGCGATGGGTTGGCCGGCCTTGAGAGCGGCGAGCGCCGACTTCACGTAGTTCTCGGCGCCGGCGATGTCCTTCGCATCCGCCGAGCGCTTGCTGTCGATCGCACCCTGATAGACCAGCAAACCGGCTGCGTTGACGATGAAGAGATGGGGCGTGGTCTTGGCGCCGTAGCCCTTGCCCGCCTTGCCGTCTCCGTCCCGCAAATACGCGGTGGCGGCGACGTGGTTTTTCTCCAGCCAAGTCTTCACGCCGGCGTCATCAATATCGCCCGGCGTGCCCGGGGCGGAGGAGTTGATCAGGAGCCAGACGACGCCATCCGCGGTGGCAGCCTTCTGAAGGGCGGGCAGGTTGCCACTCGCTGCGTAGTGCTTCCGCACAAAGGGGCACTCGGGATTGGTCCACTCGAGCACCACGGTCTTGCCCTTAAAATCGGCCAAGTGATGGGTTTTTCCAGCGAGGTCGGTGAGGGTAAAGGCCGGCGCGGGTTCGCCGACACTGGCGGCGGAGAGCAGGCTGGCGGCGAAAAATCCCACAAGGGCCAGGCCGCCGCGAACCAGCGTAAGGAGGGAGGTGGAGGTGTTCATGGGTGTCGGTATTGCGATGGGTTAGGAATAGAGAAAACCACCGCCAAGGCGAGCCTGCCAACGGGTTTTTTGCGCCCGGCGCTTTGCCCTCGCCGTCCGCCCTCCCGACGCGCACGTTTTACACCTTGGCTGGCTGGCTGAACGACACCTTTCGCCTCGGCTGGGGCGCTTTTTATTGGAACACGCGCAAAACGTGGTTCGCCGCGCGCGGCCGTCGCGGGCGCTGCCCGTGCCAAGTCGGGAGCGATTCAGGCCGGGGCGGAGACACCGGTTGCGATGCCGTGCTGGGCTACCGTTCGCCCGGGCGCTTCCAAACCCTCTGCCCTCTGCTGGCGCAACGGGCGAACGGAGACTGGGTATGCTCGGTCGATAAAGCGGCGGTGCGACCGTTCTGGGGCAGGGTGTTCGCCGGCGTCGGCCTCGCCACGCTCGCCCTGATGCTCGCCGCCATCCTCGGCGCCTACGCCCTGCTGCGCGGCATCGGCTACGAGGTATCCTTCCAGCAGGTCGCCTGGCCGCCCGCCTGGCGCCAGTTTCGCCAGGTGCAATCGGGCTTCTACCTCAACCGGGCGCGCACGGCCCGGGCGGCCGGGCACATGGACGAGACCCTGCTTTTTCTTGCCAGCGCCTATGAGCTCAACCCGGCCGACCACCGCACCGGGCTACTGCTCGCCCAGCTGTGGCAGGCCGGCCAACCCCTGCTCTCCGACCAACTCTACGCCCGGCTCTTTCGCGAACACCCCGCCCACCAGGATGAAATCGCCCCCGCTTGGTATCGCGCCCTCCTGGCCCGTGGCGATTTCACGGCCATCCAACGCCTGGCCCGCGAACGCCTGCTCGCCGGTGGCCCCGCCCCCGCCGCCTGGCTTCAGGCCGTGATTTTCGCCTGCCAGCAAACCGGCGAACCCGCACCTCTCGAACAACTGTTACACGAGCCCGCTTTGCCCCCCGCCTTCGCCCCGCTGCTGCGGCTGGAATACACGCTCTACTCGGCCCCTCCCGAAACCCGCAGCCGCCTGCTCGCCCGGGCCGCCGCCGGCGAAACCAATCCCTTCGCCAGCTACCACCTGCTTTCCCGTCTGCTGGCCGAAGGCCGTCCCGATCTGGTGCTTGCCCGGCTCGCCGCACCCACTTGCCCCCTCAGCAACCGGGAAAATATCCGCCTGCGCCTCGATGCACTCGTGGTCCTCGGCCGTGCCGCCGAACGGGCCGGCCTCGTGCGCCAGCTCCTCGCCCAGCCCACCCAAGCCGCCGTATGCGAACTATTGAGCAGTCATCTCGCCGCCCACCCCGACCGCGACCTGCTCCACGCTTACGCCGCCAAACTCGAGGCCAGCCCCCTCCCGCCGGGCGAGGCCGTGCATCCGCAGCTCCTGGCTTTTTTCGGCGCCTGTGCCGCCCTCGGCGACGCCGACCTGCTCGACACCGCCGTCCATCTCGTCAATACCTCCGCCGGTCGCGACTACCGCACCCTCACCGCCGTGCAGACGCTCTTTACCTCCGGGGCTCCGCTCCGCCCTGAAGTCTTTCTTCCCGTTCTTCAACCCTTGCCGCTCGACACCGTCTACGCCCTTTACGGGCACTTCGCCCCGCCCCCTCCCTTCCCGCCCTGACCATGTTGCACAAACTCACCCGCTCCGAGCGCGACGCCGTGCTCGTCCTCGCCACCCTCCTCGTCCTCGGGGTGATCGGCGTGTGGTGGCTGGGCTAGACTCCCCCACCCCGCCATGCGCCTTCGCTTTCAGCACGTCCTGCAATTCCTAGCCGCCGCCGCACTCGCGATCGGGCTAGGCTGGATCAGCCTGCTCCGCCAGCAACGCGACCTCGCCCGGCTCGAGACCCGCGCACTCGAGGCCGAAAACCACGCCCTGCGCCAGCAACTGGAGGCCGAACGCATCCTCGCCGCCGCCGCCAGCCGCGCACCCGCGCCCAACCCACAACCCTAAAACGGTCTCGACGCTCTTTTTGCCGGCCCCAATCCTCACCCCCTTATGGTCATCAAACCCAAAGTCCGTGGCTTCGTCTGTGTCACCGCCCACCCCGCCGGCTGCGCCGCCCACGTTCAGGAGCAAATCGCCCGCGTCCAAACCGCCGGCCCCATCTCTAAAGGGCCTAAGCAGGTCCTCGTGATCGGTGCGTCCACCGGCTACGGCCTCTCTTCCCGGATCACCGCCGCCTTCGGCTCCGGAGCCGCGACCATCGGCGTGTTTTTCGAGCGCCCCTCCGAGCCGGATAAAACCGCCACCCCCGGCTGGTATAACACCGCCGCTTTCACCACCGCCGCCCGCTCCGCCGGCCTCTACGCCCGGAATTTTAACGGCGACGCCTTCTCCGACGCCCTGAAGACCGAGGTCCTCTCCGCCATCAAAGCCGACCTCGGCCAGGTCGATCTCGTGGTCTACTCCCTCGCCTCCCCGCGCCGCACCCACCCGAAGACCGGCGTCACCCACAAGTCCGTCCTGAAACCCGTCGGCCAGAGCTACTCCAACCAGACGGTCGATACCGATAAGGGCATCGTCAGCACCATCTCGATCGAACCCGCCAACGAGGCCGAGATCGCCGATACCACCGCCGTGATGGGCGGCGAGGACTGGGAGATGTGGATCAACGCCCTCGACGAGGCCAAACTCCTCGCACCCGGCGCGACCTCGATCGCCTACTCCTACATCGGGCCCGAACTCACCTGGCCGATCTACAAAAACGGCACCATCGGCCTGGCTAAAAACGACCTCGAGCGCGCCGCCAAGGCCATCAACGCCACCCTCAAGGTCAACGGCTACGGCCGCGCCTTCATCTCCGTGAACAAGGCCCTCGTGACCCAGGCGAGCTCCGCCATCCCGGTCGTCCCGCTCTACATCTCGATGCTTTACAAGATCATGAAGGCCAAGGGCACCCACGAGGGTTGCATCGAGCAGATCGACCGCCTCTTCCGCACCCAGCTCTACGGCGGTCACGGCCTGGTGTTTGACGAGGCCGGTCGCGTGCGCATCGACGACTGGGAGATGCGCCCCGAAGTGCAGGCCGAGGTCGCCGCGCTCTGGCCGCAGGTAAACACCGGGAACCTCGCTGCCCTGACCGACATCGCCGGCTACCGCACCGAGTTCCTCAAACTCTTTGGCTTCGGTCTGCCCGGCATCGACTACGACGCCGATATCGACCCGCACGTCGAGATCGCCGGGTAACCACCGACCTTACGACCCATTGCCGGGGCAGGAGCCGCTTAACCCGTCTTCCCCCGGCCAATACCCAAGCAACGGAGATTGGGGGGACTTTAGCGCAAAGATTGTTCGAAATAATCTTTCCGACAGATCATTGCCACTCTCTCCGCCTCCGCGTCCCGGCGCGGGAAAGTCTAAAAGCACAGGGTGCATGGGATAAACCCGGATGCCCCGATTATCCCGGCGGACGGTTGCGCCAGACGACCCGCGATAAGCGCGGTATTCGGGATAAACGGTGGTCCAAACGATTCCGTAGATCGATCCCAACACTGCAGGCCGCGTCGGTTGGCCCCGGCCAACAGACCGCGACCCGATCGTCAAAATAACTCGGGCTGCCCGTAGCGTTGCGCTGCTTCGGCGAGGGTCGTGCGCATGTCCATCTCGGCTAGAAAAGCGGTCAGCCCGGCCAGATCGGCCGGTGTCTGCTCCAGCCCGGGCAGTTCGTGCGTGAGATTGAGGGTGACCAAGCGGCGGTTCAGGCGCAGGCGCGCAGCCGCCCCGGCGAGGGGGGCGCGGAAGCGCTCGGGCTCGATCGCGCCCGCCGCCGCGAGCACACCTTCGAGATCGCCGTGCCGCTCGAGCCACTTGATGGCGGTCTTTGGCCCGACCCCGTTCAGCCCGGGGATGTTGTCCGAGGTGTCACCGATGAGCGCGAGGTAATCGACAATACGCTCCGGCCCGACGCCGAATTTCTCCCGCACCCCCGCCGCGTCGAGCAAGCGCCAGCCGAGGCGCGGTTGGGCACTGGGCGGGGGCAGGAGCACGCGGATACGTTCGTCGACGAGTTGAGCGAAGTCTTTGTCGGAACTGACGATCAATACGTCATCGCCAGCGGCCGCGCACCGTGCCGCGCAGGTGGCGAGAAGGTCGTCGCTCTCGATGCCGTCGATCTCGACCGCCGCCAAACCGAGCAGGCGAGTGAGGTTTTTTATGCCGGGAATTTGGCGAGAGAGGTCGTCGGGCATTTCGGCCCGCTGGGCCTTGTATTCGGGGTGGAGTTCGAGGCGTTCGCGAGAGCCGCCGAGATCGAAAAACACCGCCGTATGGGCGGGTTTCTCCTGATCGATCAGCCGCCAGAGCGATTTCACCCAGCCGTGGAGGGCGTTGGTGGGAAACCCGTCCGCACGGGTGAGCGCCGGAGTAGCGTAGAAACAACGGTAGGCCAGGTTATAGCCGTCGATAAGGAGCCAGCGCGCCATGGGGATCGGGAGTTGAGTTCAAAAAAAGTCCCGGCCGTTGCAGGCGGCCGGGACGGAGACTTTGGCTAGGCCGGACTCAGAGCACCGGGGCTGCGTAATCGAGCTGGATCTTCAACGGGCCAAAGCCGGCGGTGATCGGCGCCAGACCGGCGGGACGGAACCAGGTGAGATCGTTACCGATCACCGGGAACTCGACCTCCGAAGGCGTGGACTCATCGGAGAACTGGACGGCACCCGCGAAATAGCCCAACGGCTTCTTGGAGTAGGGGCGGAGATAGAGACGGTAATCGCTGGCCAAAGAGCCGGAGACCGAACCGGTGATCTTGGCGCCATCCTTGCCGACCAGGGCCACGCTGAGCACACCCGTGTTGGCCACGCTCAGCGTGCCCGAGCCGGCGCTGTCGGGGAAGTAAGGCAGGTCGGAAACATCAAGCAGACCGACCTTGTAGCTACCCTGCCAAGGCGCGGGCGCGGCCTTGGTGAAGGTGAACACATGGATGGCGTCGCCTGATGCCACTGGTGCCACGTCATCCCCCTCGGTCAAGGACGTGGAGAGCGCGCCATCCGCGTCGAAGAACAGACCCACATCGAGCGCCGTGAGCGGAGCTTTGCGTTTGATCGGGCTCTGCTCGCCAAAGGCGGTGGAGACGCCGTCTTCATCAAACACCACGGAGAGCACACCCTTGAAGGAGTAAGTGCCACCATCGCGATAGACCAGGGTGCCGGTGTAGTCGGCGGTGGAGGCGACCTTCACGGTGAGTTTACCGGCGGGCAGACCATCTGCATCCACCAGGAGGGCCTCGTTGCTGCCGATGAACTTCGCCTCAAGCGCATCAACCATGAGGATGCGCGTGGTGCTGGCGCTGCGAACGCCCTTGTTTTGGCTCCAGTAGGTGATGGCGTAGGCCTTCACCGCCGAGGGCAGGCGGCCACTGATCACCCCGGTGGTGCGATCCATGGTGAGGCCCTTCGGGAGACCGGACGCGTAGTAGGTGGTCCCGGCGACAGACTCCGTGGAGGTTTCGATGGAAACCATCGTGCCGGCTGCGAAAGGCGTATCGCCCTCGAAGTAGTAATCGGCGACCGCCGCGAGCGACAAGCCGGTGAAGGCATTGATGCGGGCCGCGGTGGGCTGCTCGTTACCGATGAGCAGGATGGCTCCGGCAACGCGCAAGCGGGCGACGATGGTGGCATTCAACTGCAGGTTGGTGGCCAGGATGACCGTGCCATCCGTGATGCCAGTGCCTGCGGACGTGTTGGTGACCGTGCCGAAGTTGGCGTTGATGAAGTTCACCACCGCTTGGCCAGCCGTGCCGCCGGTGCTGATCGTGGAGAAGAACTGCTTCGCCACGGTATTGGTGGTCGCCGCCTTGGCGGGCGCCTTGCCGTAGAGGTTGGTGTAGATGCGCACCGCGAAATCACGCACCTTGTTATATTGGGTGGTATTCGTGATGCTCAGATCGGCGATGTCCCCGTAGCGCTGCTTGTAAGAAGCGGAGGCGAGCACGGCATCAATCAGGCCGGCATCGGTGGCCACCGTGAGGGCCAACTTCTTGGCCTGCAGATCGGCGTAGTCGGAGCTATTGGGATAGATGCCCCAAACCGCCAGATGGCTGAGGATGAGTTCAGCCTGGTTATCGCGATAATCGGAGGACTGGAGCACCAGCTCCGCCACCTGGCCGGAGGTCAGGTTCACCCCGTTGCGAGCGAGGGCCGACTTGGTTTCGGCACTGGTGGAGGAGCGATCCAAGATGGCCTGGTAGGCGCGATCGATCCGCGACAGCGTTGCGTCAGGCGCGAGGCCCTTGACCACCAGCGTGCGGGCTTGGGACAGGGTCGCATTACCCGCACTGTCGGTGACGATCGCGTAGATCTCATAGCTACCGGCCGAGGGCGCGGTGAAGGCCAGGAGATAAGGCGCGAGCGGCGCGGTCGACACCAGAGTGCCGTTGGCGTAGAAATCGATCTTGGTTACGGTAACTCCAACCGCAGTAGTAGGAACGGCGGCAAAGTTTGAGGTTAAACCAAGATCGATGGTTGCCGGACTGGGTGCTGAAAGCGTGACAACCGGAGCGGCAGCCGTCGCAGGTATGACAGTGACCGCAGCCGTGGACGATATCGAGGTGTTCCCTTGATTATCCGTTACGCGCGCACTGAGGAAATAAGGTCCAACATCGTAATTACGAAGATCCAACGCAGTGCTCCAAGTGAGCGTGCCAGGGGCATTCACAGCTGTGCCGACGACCAGATTTTCGTAGAGACCACCGCCCTCGATCACAACTTGTGGCGTAAACGTATAACCAGAGCCTGGGCTGAGAACACGAATGGATGTTACGGAACCGTTCGTGACAACTGCTTCTGCCACGGCGCCTACGCCATTTCCAACAATCTTTACACGTGGCGCATAGAGATAGCCTGCGCCAGAAGCAGAGGATGTGGTTGTTCCACCGCTACCTGCTCCTACTGTAATGAAACTCACCCCTCCTCCTGTGAATTGAAGCCTTGCCACGGCAGTCGCCTGCTGGCCTCGGGACATGAGGAACTCGACCCTGGCCACGCTTCCATCAGCGTCGTTGGCTTGTGCGGAGAGGAATAACGCGGAATTATTAGAAATTCTGTTTCCACCGGTAGTTGTTGATGGAGCAAATGGATCGTTGGGATTTCCCGTTGCTCCTGCAGCAGCAGGCGCGGTCAAAACCACAGTTGGAATAACTCCCGTCTGTGCTTGGACAGTAATTACTCTTGCCGAAGTAAGGACCGCTTGGCCAAAGCTATCCACTACGCGAGCAGTGATGCTGTAGGGCTTGGCGCTGGCTGGACGCCAGGTGCTGAGCACAAATCGATTGGTGGTGCCAACCTGCGAAGCGATTCCGACGGATTCACCATCAGCGTTAAATTCAACCGTTGAGACTGTCGCGCCCGGAGTCATCGCACTGGCCTCGGCCTCGAGAAGAACCACTTGATTTACCACACCGATAGATCCAATCGCCGCAGGGCGAACCAGCGTGATGGTCGGGGCAATATTGCCGCCCACATAAACTGGAGTGGCAGGCGATAGCCCTTGGTTACCGGCAGAATCCGTAACCACCGCGACCACATTGTAGCTGCCTACATAGCTCGGCACCCAATTTACAACGTAGGGCGTGACAGTATCGACCCCGACGCTCTCGCCGTTGGCGAAGAACTCGACCGATGCGACAGTGCCACCCACCACGGTGGGATTCATAGCCAACTGCACAGTCTGGCCGGCAGGCACGCGCTGACCATCGACATTAGCGGTGGACGGGGTGCTCACCACATTACCGGTAACCGGCGTGGTCAGAGGAGCGGGGCTCACAGTCACCGAGACCGCGGTGGAACGCTGGACATTGTTATTATTATCCTTCGCCACCGCGCGGAAGGTGTAGAAACCGGCGCCATAGGACTTGAAGTTGAACGGTGCGGCAAGACGCCAGACGTCACTGGAGAAGTCGCGGACGGCGAAGCCGATGGAGAGATTCTCCACCAATCCGCCACCCACCAAACGGACGATAGCATTGGTGTAGCCGGAACCACGATTGGTCACACGGATACGGCTGATCGCCCCATTTTGGATCTCGGCCTCGGCCGTGGCGCCCACGCCATCGCCTACGATGGTAACGACAGGAGGGGAGAGATAACCGGTGCCGGCATCAGTAAATGCGATGCTGCTGATATAACCGGTTGATTGCTGCAGAGCAGCCCCATTGACCACCACGGAGGGGAAAGTAACGGTCGCTGCTGCTACGGCGTGTCTTCCTCGATCAAGGAAGAACTCGACCGAGCTAACCGTGCCATCGCTATCCACCGCACTGGCGGCGAGATTAAGGTCGCTATTCGCGGTCGCCGTCAGACTGGCTGGAGTGCCGCCGTTCGTCGTTGCAGGAGGAACGGGCTGAATGATTTCCACGAAAGGCAGAGCACCGGACTGAGCGATGACAGTGACCAATCGGGCGGTGGCGGTTTCACCCATCGTGCCGAAACTATCAACGACTTCGGCCGTAAGCTGGAACGAACCCGTGACACTGGGTTGCCAGACGAAGCGATAACGATCCAGCTGACCCTGACGTGCACCGGAACCGATGAAGATACCGTTGGCGTAGAAGTTCAGCTGATTAACCGTAGCGCCGGTGCCCACCGTCACAGTGGCCTCCAATGTGGTGTCCTGACCGGCAACTGCCGTGGTGCCAACAACGGGGGAAACGATTTCAACGGTAGGAGCGGAGGCGGTTGATTTCACAACCGTGACCGCCACAGGCGCGGTGACCGTGGTCGCGCCCTGCGCGTCAGTGATTACCAGCACCAAGTTGTAGCTACCGGCTAAGGTGGGGGTCCAGGTCCCGGTAAACGGACTGTTCCTGACGGTATCCACGAGAACGCCGTTGGCGTAGAACTGCACCGAGGCGATGGCGCCGTCCACATCAGTGGCCAATGCACGCAAGGGCACTGCTTGACCCACGGTCTGCACGCTAGCGGCGACCGGCGAAGCCAGCGAACCAGTCGGGGCGGTGCCAGAAACTGCAGCGGTCACATTCAGGGCAGAAACTGTTGACCGAGTCTTGTTTGAGTCGGCGTCGGAAGCGATTGCCGTGATATCGTAGCTGCCCACGCCCTTCGTGCTAAATGGCGCGCCAGAAAGCGTCTTGCTTAGCACCCAGCGATTGGTCGTGCCCTGCGGCGTGGCCGCTCCGATCAGAATGCCGTCGGCGTAGAAATTGACTGCGGTCACCGCGGTATTGTCAGTCGCGTTGGCAACTAAGAGAACTTGTGAACCTATAGATGCATTGGCCGGTGCTATAACCTGAACTTCTGGCGCGGTGCCCACCAGTTCAGTCACGCGAATATTCAGCTCAGCGGTCTGGGCTCCGCCGCCTTTAGTATCGGAGGCTGAAGCAACGATCTGGAATACTCCGGTCGTGGTGGGCAACCAGGTGAAGCTATATTGATCCGTGTTACCGATGCGCGCGGCTTGACCGATGGAGGTGCCGTTTGCGCTCAGGGTTACGTTGGAAACGCGGCTGAAGGAATCACGCGTAAACGCCTTGACGATAAATACCAGAGGTTGATCCACCTTGGTATCCACAACCGTGACGCCAGACGAGAGAGCAGGCGTGACAATAGAGACCACCGGAGCGGAAATAACCACCGACAACGAACGAACCGGCGAGGCCACCAAGTTACCGTCATTATCAGTCGAAACTGCGACAAAGTCATAAAGGCCCGTCGCGAGCAACGACGCATCCACCGGAAGTTCCCAATAGCCGGTTACCGCGTTCAAGATGGCGCTGCCGAGTCGGGCACCATTGCCATAGATGACAGTGGAGCGGATCGTGCCGCCAAGATCGCTGGCGCGCACCTGGAAATTCACAATATCCTGAGTGAGGATGGGCAGGGCATCTGCAGCGGGGCTGATTATATCCACCACAGGGGCGGTGCCTATGATTGCGCTCACCGTAAAGTCACGGGAACTCGATTCAGAGGTGCCTTGCTGGCTGTCGGTGGCCACCGCGGTAATTGTATGGAGACCGGTGGTGGTGGGATACCAAGTGTAACGATAGCTAGCAGTTAATCCCTGATGCTGGGCGATGCCCGGTAACAGCTTCCCGTTGTCCTTGATCTGGACGCTGGAAATAGAAGCTGCCGGGTTCGTGGTCGTGGCGTTTAGTTCCAAGAATACAGGCTGGCCTAATGAGGCGGGTGTAACTGCATCGGTTGGAGAACTGATATTAATAGTAGGGCTGGGGGGCGGCAGCACGCGAAGAACGATCTCATTTGAGATGGAGTCATTGCGCACTTGTGAACCTACCTGGCCGACGACCAAAGCAGGATCGTTATCCGATACTATTGCAGTCAGCTTGTATTCACCACTGTAAGTAGGAGTGTATGAATACTGATAAGGGGGTATGGTATCTGTATACAACAGAAGGCCATTGGAATAGAAACTGACCGAGTAAATACTATTCTCCGGATCCGTGGCGATCGCAGACAAAACAAAGGTTCCGCCCACCGTGAGGGTAGATGTGGAAGAAGACAGGGTGACAGACGGACGCTGCGTTTGCGGTGCGACTACATTAATAATTTGGGGCGTCGAATAAACCCGGTTTCCATTTCCATCCACCGTTACCGCATAAAGCTGGGTCGGGCCGGCGACCTGGGGCGCGGTGTAAACAGCATCCAGCAACATGGTGGAAGAGGTGCCAACCGCTGAATTACTCGCGATCTTTATATTGTTCGCGTAAATCTCAATGGACTTGATCACGCCATCCTTGGGCAACTGCTCGTCGCCACTAATGGTCACGTCGCCGCCGTCAAAGGCGGAGGCGGAAATCACACGACTGGAATTAAACGTGAGATCACGGGTATCAATCGAAATTGTCACCGTCGGCGCCGTGCCGAGGACGGGGGTAACCGCCTGGCTGATCTTGCGGTCAACCACGAAGATATCGCGCTTTTTATTCAGGTCCAAAGGAATCTGGTTGGACTTGCCAAAAATAAAGCTGCTGCTGTTGCTCGCTTCCGAGGTGAAGAGCATATAGCGACCGTTGCTGCTCATCGTGATGCTTCGGCTGCTGGGGACTTCATATCCGCCGATCAATCCAATGGTTTCCTGACCGTATTGGCTGATGGAAACGCGCTCCGAACCTTCCGTCAAGATAGCGCTGGCCTTGGCCTTAGATCCGCCCGTCGTCGGTGAATTAGGCAAGGTGATCGTAGGCTCGGTGAGGTAACCGGAACCGCTGTTCAAAAGATCGATGCGGGTAATGGCACCACCCTCAACGACAGCCAAAGCGGATGCCGAACTGCCACCACCGCCGGTTATAGAATTGCTGTCCAGTAAAATATCCGAGGTGTAGCCGCTTCCGCCTTCGGTCACGATAATAGATTTAATTCCAGTATCCCGGATATAGACGTCGCTTGTATTGTTTATATCCGAATAGCTGTTGATGGCATTGGCAATCAACCCGTCGGATATCACCGCAAAAGCAGGATAGCTAGTAGTCCCAGCGGAGTCTGTGACGTCGATAGAAACATCGGGAGCGCTGACGTAGCCTGCACCTGAATCCAGCATATCGACCTGACTGATTTTACCATTTTCAAAGGTAACCTGGGCGCTGGCCGGGACCAGGGGGGTAGAGAGGATAGAAACGGTTGGAGGATTGAGATAACCACTGCCCTGAGAGATAACCACAATATCGTAAATTTTCCCGTTCTCGATAACTGGAACCGCCTCGGGCTTTACGCCACCGCCAGGGGCATCAGGATCCGTGAAGTCGATCTGGGTATATTGCGGATTGTAACCAAATCCATTGGTGGAAACTGATACATCTTGAACGCCTCCGCCGGGTGTCAGCGTGGCCACACCCGAAGCTCCGTCCCCTACACCATTGGTAAAAACTACTTCACCACTGGCGTAGCCTCGTCCTTGTCTGGTGAGCGTGATGCCGGATATAGCGTCTGTTACGTCGCCAACCGTGCCAATAGTCGCCGTAGCTTGGGCGCCACTGCCGCCGCCACCGGTGATATCTACCGAGAGCTTGGGATCTGCGGTGGCGGAATATCCGGAACCAGCGTTGTCAATTACAATGCTAGTGATTTGTCCGTTGAAAACGATCGCATGAGCAGTCGCGCCTGAACCGCCACCGTCTTTGATGGTAACGACAGGCATATCAACCGTCACGCCGGTGTTATCAGGGATCACACCCACTACGCCCGAACTTTTGGTTTGAAACACCCGTCCGTCGGAACGCTTAACGGTGGTAGGTTGTAGATCGCTGGCCTCGGTTCTGAAGCCAATATAGCGACCGTCACCGCTGATAACCGGGGCAACGGACTCTTCGTCGGCAAATCCGGGCAAGGGATCCAACGGCGAGATACCGGTGGAAACGAGATTTAAAGAGGTGTTGCCAGCTGTATCATAATCCAAGGCCGGATTTAATACCGCACCCGGGAGGGCATTGACCGCTCGATTGACAACGTAAACCTGGGAAAGCCCGGCATCATTGGTATCACCATTAGGGGCAGTGGTGTTGGTTGCTCGTGTAGCAAACGCCACATATCGACCATCGCGGCTGACCGCAGGGTCAAATGCATCGCGATTCAAAGCCGTAAAACTGCGAGTTACCGCACCAAAGGCCTCGCGGAGAACCGAAATACGTTCGATCCGGCCAGTGGAAACACCTGCTGCCAGGGTTTTAGCCAAAATTTCCGACCTTGGTAGCGGTGCGGCAGCACCAAGGGACAAATTACCTGCATACGAACGAAACACCACTGTGCTACCATTTTCACTGATGCGTGCCTGGGTGCTATCCCCGTTTCCAAGAACACCTGCAGTCGTGGCGCTTGCTGCCGTGACTGCTTTAGTGGTGCGATTATAAACGTAAATATCCGACTTGCCATTGGTGTCCAAGAGAACCCCGTTTGCGCCTTTGCCGAGAAGATTGGATGCCAAAGACTCAAACGCGATCAAGTTGCCATCCCCGGTAATGGAGGGCAGGAATGAGCCACCGTTAGCTTGCACGCCGGCAGGAGAGCCGGTGGGCACACTGATCAAGGTCGTGGTGGCATTGGCGAGATCATAGAGAAAAATATCAGTCTGCTGATTGGTATCGTTGGCACCCGTTCCCGATACAAGATTACTCGCGGAGGATTGATACGCGATGTAGTAACGAGGGCTTCCAGCGATGGGGTCAACAGCACCTAGTGAACTGATAACCGGGAATTTACTTTCAGCATTTCCAGCAACTCCGCCCAATTGAGAAATCAGCTTAACTTCATTCGTTAAAGTATCGCGGAGATAAATTTGGGAAATGCCGGCGGGGGCGGTCGGGGTGGATACTAAATTTGTGGCTTCAGATTGGAAGACCACATAACGTCCATCCGCTGAGATGGAGGGGCTTTCACTTAATTCATTCGATTCCGTGCCACTGGCGCTAGTTGATATACGGCTGACGGTCGGAGAATCATAAGGGCGAATAGTGACACGGGCCGCCGCGGTGATGTTTACAGCGGGTATATCATCTGCTGGAGCTGAATCAGCGCTGCCATTATTAGTCACGCGGATTTTGGCTAGAAGGAAATAAGTCCCCGTGAAATTGGGCGGGAGACGATCGGTTAAAATCAACGACCTCGGATCTGCGGCGGTGGCGTCTTTCGGGAAAAGGTCGTCAAAGAAATCGAGCAGGAAGTTATTCTTATTTTCGGGGTCACCGTCGGTGGATAGGTAAACACTTATCCGAACCCGTTGCTCGCCATGCTTGTCTGTGCCCGTGGCGGCTTCACGACCGTAGCTGACCGTATAGCGAATCGGATCGCCGGGGTTAAGCTCAATGTTCTTCAGGTCGTCCATCACGACCGATTCGACATAAAGATCATTGGTGCGGGCGTGGGCTATCCCGGCGGCCAGAAGGAGCGAGCCCGCGAGCAACACTCCGTTGAGCAACCGCGAAAGGGAGTTTTTAAAAACATTCATAACGAATTTATTAAGAATTTATTTATAGCCCTCTGCGGGCTATAGTTTCTTAACAATATACAATTTGGGGGCTAATCGTTGTTAGTTGCTGCGCGTGCGGGACTCGGAGCCGCTCGGGGTGACCATGGAGGGATTTTGGAAGGTCGAGCTGGAAGGCACGCCGCGCAGGTCTTGCTTCTTGAGAGAGCCACCGGGTGAAACCAGATTGGCCGTGACGAAGATCAAGAGGTTTCTCTTCTGGCTGGACTCACCCTTGGAGCGGAAGGCCCGGCCGAGGTAGGGAATGTCGCCCAGGATGGGCACTTTGTCGTTCACGCGCTTTACCTCTTCGCGGGTCAGGCCACCCATGACGAGAGTGGCGCCGTCCCAGACGGTCACGCGGGTGTTGATCTCGCGGGTCGAGAAGATGGGCTGGAAGAAGCCGGAAGGCACGGTGACGGTCGTGGTGCCTTGAATAGCCACGGAGGAGCCGCCGTATTCGACGAAACCTTCAAACTCTGTCACACGAGGATTCAACTCGAGGCTGATGGAGTAATCATCCTCCTCGACCGTCGGGGTGACCGCCAGCTCGACACCCACATTGCGCGAGGTGAAGTCTTGGGGAGTGCCGGCCGTGATCGTTACGCCAGCTCCGCCACCGCTGTTGGTGCCGCCGATGGACTGACCGACCTCGGACTGGATCTCACCGTAGCTCTGCGGGAAACGCAGTTCCTGGGCGACGGTGATGGAGGCGCGGTTACCAGAGAGCACGGTAATCTTCGGAGCGCTCAACAAATCGCTACCGGTGCGCTGGGAAAGGGCGCGGAGGGTGGCTGAGACATCAAACTCGCCGACCATGCCACTGACCGCGGCCAGAGAACCTGCGGCGCTGCCGAGGTTCACGGTGCCGGGGAGTGTGGGGGAGCTGTTATTGATCGGGATGGTCTGGGTGGGGGTGACGATGCCACCGGTGTTGGACGAGGAGGAACCGGTGAAAGCGCTCACCAAGGAGCGGTTTACCGTGCCCATGGTGGTCTTATAGTTACCAATCGTCTGGGTGCCGTCCTGATTCAGCAGCGGTGCGCCGGTGGTGGTATCGAAGAGAGGGCTGCCACTGCCTTTGGCGGACCAGCTGACCCCGAGCTCATCCAAGGCACCTTCGGAAACATCCATGAACTTGGCCTCGATCTCCACCTGGCGGATATCGTTGTAACGGGCCAAGATATTACGGATGCGATCGATATTGCGGCTGGTCTGGGTGACCAAGATGCGAGAACCATCGTAGGCGATGCTGGCGCTGGGGACGCTGTCGAAGGGAACGCCCGCAGCTTGGAGGAAGCGGCGGATGGCATCCGACTCGCCACCGGCGCTGGCCGTCGGCGTAGCCGCAGCGGGGGCCGCTGCGAAGGGATCCGCACCGGCGGCGGCCGGGGTGGAGCTGCCGCCGGAGCCAACGCCGGTCATGCGGGTGACGGCGGACTTGGTGACGGGGAACTCCTCGTTGACCAAGTTTACGTCGGTGCCGCTGGGCTTCAAGAGGACGAGGTCGGGCTGGATCTCGATTTGATAAGCGGCGTTCTCGGTGATGATATCGAGAATGCGCTTCAGCGACATGTTGCGCAGGGTGATGTTGACCTGCGGGATGGGGGTGCCAGCCAGCTGATTGCCGAGGACCAAGTTTACGCCACGCTCGGACTCGACGGGGTTGGTGTCATACTCGGTGGAAAGCGCGGCGAGGGTGCTGACCACGCGACCGAGCTCGACGCCGGTGAAGGAGACGCTGGGGATGACGATGGCATTGAGCTTGTTGGCCATCGCCTTCGAGGTCGGGTCAGTCGGGTCGGTGATGCGGCTACCGGGCTCGACGAAACGGCCCGGGCGCTGCCAGCCCTTGGCGACCTCCTCGATCATGAGGGAGCGGGTCTTTTCGCGGTTCAGGGTGCCGAGTTTGGCCTTCTCGTCAGCGATACGCTTGAGGAAGTATTTGGCCTCGGCATTCTCGGAGTCGGTGGTCTCGACGACCCGGAAAGTCTCTTGGGCGCCATCGGTATCTCCGGCGACGTATTGGCTGCGGCCCTTGGCGAGGAGTGCGGCGAGCTCTTTCTGCTCCTTGATGAAGCCTGGGTTAACTTTGTTGATGGGCTGGAGCGGGGGGTTTAGCTCGGCCTGCTCGATCTTGGCGGCCTGGCGGCGAGCGGCTTTGCTCTCGGGTGAGGTCGCAGTGATGTAGGCATCGAGGGCGGCCTGGGCTCCGGTGGTATCACCCCGCTTTAGAAGAGCTTGGGATTTGGCGAGCAGGATCTCATTTTTGGCGGCGTGGAGCTCCTCGATTTTCGCCTCGGTGAGGGTATTATTCGGCAGGCTGCGGGCGATAGCGTCGTATTTAGCGGAGGCGCCTTCGAAATCGCCATCTTTGGCGAGGCGGGCGGCGGACTTGGCATCGACGGAGGCGTCGGCGAGAAGTTGCTGGACGCGGGCCTCTTCCGCTTTGGCGAGAGCATCAACGGGTGACTCTGCGGGGACGGTGGCTTCAGCCTTGGGGGCAGGGGCGGCTTTTTCCGGGGCGGCGGCTTGGGCGGTCGGGGCCTTAGCGGCGGATGGACTGTAGACGACCTCCTTGGGCTCGGAAACGGGAGCAGCGGCCTCGACGGCGACCGGGGCGGGTTGGGCGAGACCTTGGTTTACGCCCGACAAGAGGCGCTGCACAGTCACGTCATTCGGGGCCAGCACCAGCAGTTGCTCAAAGTTGGTCTTGGCGGTGGCCAAGTCCCCGCTATCCCGCGCGCGGAGGCCCTCGGCCATCAGGCGGATTTTGGTCTCGGTCTGGCTTTGCGCCACGAGTTTTCCCGCCGGCACGGTCAGGGAAAAAAGAACGGGAGTCGCAAGGAGCAGGAGCACCTTCTTCGGGAGCTTGGTGTAGTTCATTTAGGGGATAGGGGACGAAATGTGTAAGAGTAGTGGCTTAAAAACGATCCAAAATTAGGGCGAAGGTTTTAAAACGGAGCGTTGGCTCCGGCAGGGGGACGAGCAAAATCAGCGGTCCCATCAGGTGAGTGCGGGGGGGGTGGCGGGGCCGGGGGCGGCACCACGAGGATCTTGGTCTCGGTGACCTTGGGAACGCCTTCCTCGCGTTTCACCTCGGCGCTGGGCGGAATGAGAGTCAGGGCGCCCACGGTGAAAGTGGTCGGACCGTCTTTAAAAACATCGCCGGTCTTGGCGACGCGGAGGCTGCCATCCAGAAGCTTGAAGGTGACTTCGGGCACACCCTCGGGCGTGCGGTTGCGGGCATCGAGCTTGGTCTCTACGCCCGTCACCGTATCCCGGACGACGGCGAGCGCGACGGTCTCCACGATGGGAGTGCCACCCTCGACCTGGACTTTGCGACGCTCAGCCGAGAAGCTGACAATCTCCAGATTAAGGTCGGGGATTTTCTTACCGGTGGTGCCGAAAACGACATCGTCGGTCTGAACTTTGAGGAAATTCCCCTTGGCCTTGGCCCCCTCGCCCACGTAGCCCACCAACTGGAGACGGAAGAGCGGCTGGGTCACTTTGACCAACTCCAAGCCAAAGCGGTCCTTGGGTTTGGTATCCTCAACGGGCGTGAGATCGATTACCTTCGGTGTATAACGCGGAACCGTAACGGTGAAGCGCTTGGTCTCCACGTTGTAATAAATCTTAGGCGGAGTAAAAACGTCGAAAACCCAGTTTTCACCAGCGGTCTGCTGGGGGGCTGCGGCCCACTGACGGCTTTCCGGTTTCACAACTGCAAGCGGAGTGGACTCATAGAGGGCGCCCGACTGCGGAGGATTGACCGTCTCACCCAGCGAGGAGATCCCGCTGTTTTGGAGGAAGGCCCAGCCGCAGGCGCCGAGAAAAATAAGGCCGCCGGCGGCGATGAAAAGAGTATCGTTGGTCTTGGCGGACATGGGGCTCAGGGGGTGGCGGCGGGCGCCTGGTTTTTATCGACGAGCGAAACGATTTCCACGGTGACGGTAAAGCGGGACTCGGTGGGCACGACGAGGGGTTGTTCCTCGATCACGACCGCGCCATTCTGAGAAGCATCCCCAAAAACAGGAGTGGCGGCGGGCCGGGGCGTGGGGGCTTGGCCGGAGGCGTCCTTGTTCAAGGCCTCGACCTCCACGGAACGCACCACCACCGGGAGCTTGAAGGAGGCGAGCTCGTTTAGAAAATTCCGCAAAGCCGAAGTGTAGCCGATAAACGTGATGCGGAAGGGCTGGGTTTCCACGAACCCTGGCACGCGGGCAGAGGTGCCCGGATCGATGGTGAAGAAATCACCGGCCGTCCCTGAATCCGCAGACAAGGACGAAGTCTGGCCGGCGGCGACGGCTTCGTCATGCAACCGTTTTTGCTCGGCGGTCAGCGGACGCTCGCGTTGAAGGCCGACGAACTCAGCCGGTTGCGAGGCGATCAAGGCCGTCATCAAATATTCCGCATACTGACGCTGGATAAACACGGCGGGGATCAACTCCCCTTCGGGGCCCGTCTTGGTGTAGTCGGTAAAACCAAAACGCGTATCCAGCGCGGTGCGGATGGACGCGGCCTCGGCGGCAGCGCGCACGCGCTCCACATAGTAGGACAGATCGAAATAGGCGTAGGTGGAGGTGGCCGGCACCTTTGCGGAAGCGATTTTTTGGGCGACATCGCTGGTGGAGCGAAGCTCACCACGGATCTCCTCGCGCACTTTCTCCACCTGGGCGCGGGACGATTCGACCGTCGCGAGGTTTTCGCGGGAGGGGAACGGGTTCTGCGAGGCAAAGCCTTGCAGAACCTGCTTTTTCTGGTCGATCAAGGAACGCTCCTTTCCGATCTGGCCGCTCTGGCTAAAGAGGAGCCAAGCCTGACCGGCAGTCAAGGCGCCCGCCAGCAGGATGGACGTAAAAAAAACGGGATGGGATTTAAAGCTGGCCATGGGGTCAGAGGGGACGCGTGGGATCGATCACGAGAATGAAGTCAAAACGCAGGATTCCAGGGGTATTGGCGTCGAAGCTTTCCTTCTCGACGGCCGAGATAAACTGGGAGTCCACGAAACTGGCGAGGAGCGTCTTGACCCGCTCGTAGGAGTCGGGCGAGACGCGGGACACGGGGTTGTTGCGATCGAGCAAGCGACCACTCACCTGCAGACGCAGGACGGGTTTCATCGGATTGCCGTTAGCATCGAGCTGGGGCTCGGTCGGGACGGGAGCGGCGCCGAAAAGGCCGGCGGCGGCCGCGTCGGCCGGGCCGCTGCGCAACACTTGAAGGCTCTCGAGCCACACATCCTCGACCTTCACCAGACGGTCTTGGAGATCGGAGAAGAAGTTGATCCAGTTATTCTTGGACTCCGCGAGGCTTTGCACGGCCACAATCTCGGCCTTGGCCTGCTCGAGGGCGTCGATGTTCTCTTTGATCTTCGACTGGACCACCTGCAGCGGCAGGATGCCTTTTTTGACTTCTTCCACTTGCGAGCGGGCGGCGGCAAGAGTGCGGGAAGACTGGACAACCAGCGGCAAGAGCGAAGCGGCGACCAGCGCGGCGGCGGCGATCAGCAAGGGCTGGCGTTTGCGAAAGGCCAATTTGGAGGCGATGGCCGGGGGCAGAAGATTGAGGGCCTTCTTGCCTCGGGCGGGAGGCAGCGCGAGACCGATGAGGCTGGCCAGCACCGGGGCGAGTGCCGTCGCCTGACTCGCGCCGGGGCCGATCCCGACAACCCGGAAGGGGTCGAGACGCTCGACCGGCATCTTCAATTTTTCCTGCAACTGGCCGGGTAACTCAGCCAGCACGGAACCGCCACCCGTCAGATAAATCGCGGTCGGTTGCTCCGCGCCGCTCTGGCGGCGATAATTCACAATCGAGCGGGTGAGCTCAAGGTGGAGCTTGGAAATGAAGCTGGCAACCGCATGCCGCACCGCCAGGCGGATCGGGGAAGCCTCCGGCAAGTCACTCTCGCCGTTGAGGATCTGGACCTTGAGACTTTCGGCGTGCGTAAAGTCGTTTTTGATCTCCTCCGCAATCGCCTGCGTGAGGGTATTGCCGGCCAGCGGGATCGTGCGGACAAAAAACCGGTCCGCATCCACGAAAATAAGGTTGGTCGAGCGCGCCCCGATATCCGCAATGATCGCGGTGCCGGTGGATTCGGGGTAATTATGACGGAAACAGCGGGTTACAGCTACGCTGGAAGGCGTCACCGAGGCGACGGATAACTTGGAGGAAGTGAGCGCGGCGCAGGCGCCCTCGACGACCTCGGTCTTGGCCGCAGCGAGCATCAACTCGAGGTCCAGCCCCTGCTCGGAGACGACCTCGTAATCCCAGATCACCTCATCGAGGGAATAAGGAATGTTCTGCTGTGCCTCGAATTGCACGATCTTGGCACGCTTGGACTCCTCGACTGCGGGGATTTTGATGAACTTGCCCAGGATATGATGGCCCGGCAGGCCGACGGCCGCCACCCCCGAAAGCTTCTCGCGGCGCGCGGTATCAGCCAGCGCCTGAGCGATCATCGACGTCCATTCCTCCTCCAGGGACGCATCGGGGTTAAAGGCGTCGAGGGCCAGTTTCTCAAGCTGCAGGCGGCCGGCCTTGTCGCTGCTCAAAAGGCCGCAAACGAGGTGACCGGCGCCGCAATCCACTGCGAGAACGCGGGGTAAAGACATAGGGGAAAGGTTTGGTTTTTCAGTAGAGATTATTTCCAGCAAGCCGAAACTTGCCGGGAACTAGCGCTGAGCCTCGCGGCGGAGGACCGTCGGGGAGCGCCGCTGGGGATCGTGAGCAAAGGGCGTGAGGTGCTGCGGCAAAAGCAATCCTTCGTTAGCCACCGCCTCGGCGCCCACCTTGTCGCGGAAATTTTTCACTCGTTCACTGGTTTTTAAATCCGGCGCGATGGCGCCGCGCGCCGCCGGTTGGGGCTCGCCACCAACATCGAGATCGACCGCGTAAAATTTTACATCGGCGCGGAGCTTATCCCGCCGCACCACCTCGGGTGGCAGGTAAAACCGCACCTGGGCCTTGCCACCCTCAAGCGTGATCGCTTCGCAGCTGGCGCGATAAAAAACCGTTCGGACCTCTCCCTTCGCATTGGCCGCTTCGCACGCCAGACTCAAGGTCGTGCGCACGTGATCGACAAACTCCCCCGTGACGGCCTTGCCGCCGGGCCGCACTTCGAGTTCCACCTCGGATTCCAGCCAGCTATCACTATCCGACCGAGCCCAGGAAAATTTGACCCCGGAGACGGCCACCTGGGGCACCACTGCGGCAGCAGGGGCGGACTGGGCGAACGAATGTAACGGGATACCAAATACCAAGATCACCAGCGGGGCGATGAACAGGGGGAACTTCATGGGCGGGAGAAACATACTTGGCCACGCCAGCGGGCGCGTCACGCACAAACTCCTTTGCAAGAGCGCTTGCGCGCGAACCCGTGACCGTCGTTTCTCTTATTATACATCCGTATGTCCTCTCCAGTTCCCCAGACCCCGTCCGCCATCCTCGGCTATAAAATAGCGGTCCTCGTATTTATCCAGAACACGCAAGGCGAACACCTGCTCCTGCTGCGGGCCAAGCCACCCAATCTCGGCACCTGGTCCCCCATCGGCGGCAAACTCGAGACCGCCACCGGCGAATCCCCCTTCGAGTGCGCCGTGCGCGAAACCCGCGAGGAGACTGGCCACGATATCACCGCCGCCGACCTGCATTTGTTCGCGATGATCGCAGAGAAAGCCTACGAAGGCGCTTCCCACTGGTTGTTGTTCCTCTTTCGCTGCGACCGACCGCTCGACCGCCTGCCGGATGCGATGGACGAAGGGCGATTCGGTTTTTATTCCCGCGAAGAAGTCGAACGCCTGCCCTTGCCCGAGACTGACCGGGAAGCCCTCTGGCGCATTTATGATCAACATCGCCACGCCTTCATCGCCCTGCGCGCCGACTGCTCGCCCGGACAACCACTGGACCTCGTCGTCGAACAAATCACCCCCAAGCCTTAACCCACGGCCGCGGGAATCGCTCTTGATTTCCCCGCCCGCCGACGAACACTCCGCCTTTTTCATTTCTCAACCACCGCCCTTACACGTGAGCAAGAAGCCTTCCGCACCCGCCGAAACCGGCGCCGCCCCCGCCGTCACGCCGTCCCTGCCCAGCCCCCACGCCAAAGCCCCGGCCAACGCCGCGCTGACCGCCGAGCAAAAGATCGAGCTTTACCGCAAAATGGTGCGCATCCGTCGTTTCGAGGAACGCTGCCTCCCCGTCTACAACGCCGGCAAGATCGGCGGCTTCCTCCATCTTTACATCGGCCAGGAAGCCGTCGCGGTCGGCGCCTGCTCGCTGATGGGGAAGGACGACCACGTGATCACCGCCTACCGCGACCACGGCCACGCCATAGCCGTCGGCATGGACACCAAGCCCCTCATGGCCGAGCTCTACGGAAAAGTCACCGGTTGCTCCAAGGGCAAGGGCGGCTCCATGCACTACTTCGCCCCCGACCTGAATTACTGGGGTGGCCACGGAATCGTCGGCGGACAGATCCCCCTCGGGACCGGCCTCGCCTACGGCGTGAAATACCAGGGTAAAAAAGGCGCCGCCATGGCCTTCATGGGCGACGGCGCCGTGAACCAAGGCGCCGTGCACGAGGCTTATAACCTCGCCGCCCTCTGGGACTTGCCCGTTCTGTTTGTGATCGAGAACAACCGCTACTCCATGGGCACCTCCCAGGAACGCTCCTCCGCCGGCGAGCTCGGCAAACGCGCCGAGGCTTACGATATGAAGTGGTATGTCTGCGGCGGTCACGATCTTTACGAAGTTCGCGCCACCCTCGACGAGGCCCTCCGCCGCGCCCGCGAACAACACAAGCCCGCCGTGGTCGAGATCGATACCTACCGCTACCGCGGCCACTCCGTCGCCGACCCCGATAAGACCTACCGCGACCGCAAGGAGATCGAGGACTACCGCAACACCAAGGATCCCCTCCAGATTTTCCAAAACCAGCTGGTGTTTGAGAAAGTCCTCACCGACGCCCTCATCGCTGAGATCGACGCCGCTGCCCGGGCCGAGGCCGACCGCGCCGTCGAATTCGCCGAAGCCTCCCCCTTCCCCACCGCCGAGGATATCCAGAAGGACGTTTACTGGGAGACCGACCAAGCCCAGCGCACCAGCGAAGGCCGTATCTTCTTTAACAATATCGACTAAACCCATTCCCGCGTTTCCGCCTTTCCCGTTTTCGCATTTACAATGGCCACCCTCACCTACCGCGAAGCCATCCGCGCCGCCCTCTCCGAAGAAATCGAACGCGACCCGAACGTCGTCATCCTGGGCGAAGAAGTCGCCCAGTTTAACGGCGCCTACAAGGTCACCGAAGGCATGCTCGAGAAGTATGGCCCGAAACGCATCGTTGACACGCCCATCTCCGAAGCCGGCTTCATCGGCATGGGCATCGGCGCCTCCATGCTCGGTATCCGCCCCGTGATGGAGCTTATGTTCTGGTCGTTCTACTCGGTCGCCTTCGACCAGATCGTGAACAACGCCGCGAACGTGCGCTACATGTCCGGCGGCCAGATCGCCTGTCCCATTGTTATCCGCGGTCCCGCCAACGGCGGCACCAACGTGGGCGCCACCCACTCCCACACCCCGGAAAACATCCTCGCCCACCACCCGGGCTTGAAAGTCGTCGTGCCCTCCAACGCCGCCGATGCCAAGGCGCTGATGAAGACCGCCATTCGCGACAATGACCCGGTGATGTTCCTCGAAAACACCCTCCTCTACGGCGTCCCCGGCGAGGTGCCCGAGGGCGACGTCACCCTGCCCTTTGGCCGCGCCGCCATCGCCCGCGAGGGTAAAGACCTCACCATCGTGGCCTACGGTCGCTGCGTCGTCCACTCCCTCGCCGCCGCCGAGCAAATGAAAACCGAGAAAGGCCTCGATATCGAGGTGATCGACCTCCGCACCATCCGGCCGCTGGATGTAAACACTGTCTTAAAGTCCGTCGCCAAGACCCACCGCGTGCTGATCGTCGAGGAACAGCGCCCCTTCTGCTCGGTCGGCTCCCACCTCGCCGCCATCATCCAGGAAGAGGCCTTCGACGAACTCGACGCCCCCATCCTCCGCGTCGGCACCATCGATGCCCCCGCCATCTATGCGCCGCCGGTCGAAAAACAATTCCAGCTCCCCAACCCCGAACGCGTCGTCGCCGGCATCCTCAAAGTGATGCGCTAAAGCGGATCACTTTGCCCTGAAGTCTTAAGTGTATCTTCAGTTCAAATACGCCCGCCGCGCACCGCGCTGATTGCCCCCCTTCACCCTAATCTTCCCCCTTTAACTTTTTTCACCATGGCCCAAGTCATCACCATGCCAAAACTCAGCGACACCATGACGGTGGGCACGCTGGTCAAATGGCTTAAAAAAGAAGGCGACGTCGTTAAATTCGGCACCCTCCTCGCCGAGATCGAGACGGATAAAGCCACCATGGAGTTCGAGTCTTTCAGTGAAGGCACGATCCTGAAGCTCTACGCCGCCGCCGGCTCCCAGGTCGCCATCGGAGACCCCCTCTGCGCCGTCGGCGCCCCCGGCGAGAGCGCCCCCGCCGCCCCTGCCCCAGCGGTCGCAGCCCCCAGCGCCCCGCCCCCCGCACCGAGCGCTCCGTCCACCCCCGCGCCTGCCGCCCCTACTCCGGCCCCCGCACCCGCTCCGGCTCCCGCCCCGGCCCCGCTGCGCACCGCCGGCGAACGCGTTAAGATCTCTCCGCTCGCGAAAAAACTCGCCGCCTCCAAGGGCCTTGACCCAGCCCTGATCAAAGGCTCCGGCCCCTCCGGCCGCATCGTGCGGGCCGACGTCCTCGCCGCCGAAACGGCTGGCACCGCCAAGGCCGGCGCCACAGCCAAAGCCCACTCCGCCGCCGCGTCCTCGATCGGCGGACTCGCCGCCAAGGGTCCCATCCAGGAAGAGCGCACCGTGGCCGTCTCGAACATGCGCGGCGTCATCGCCAAACGCCTCATCGAGTCCAAGACCACCGCGCCGCACTTCTACCTCGAAATCGAGGTCGACGCCGAACCCCTCGCCACCCTTCGCACCCAGCTAAATACCGGCCTGGAAAAAACGGGCATCAAACTCTCGGTCAATGACTTTGTCCTAAAGGCTAGTGCCGAGGCCCTGCGCAAGGTCCCCGAGGTCAATGCCTCTTGGGAAGGCACCCACATCCGCTACTTCGGCGGCGCCCACGTTTCCTTCGCCGTGGCCCTGCCCGACGGCCTCATCACCCCGGTGATCCGCGACAGCCACGAGAAGTCCGTCTTCCAAATCAGCACCGAGGCCAAGGCCCTCGGCAAACTCGCCAAGGACAAGAAGCTGAAGCCCGACCAATACACCGGCGGCACCTTCTGCGTCTCCAACCTCGGCATGATGGGCATCCCGAAGTTCTACCCCATCATCAACACGCCCAACGCCGCTATCCTCGGCGTCGGCGCCGCCGTGACGAAACCCGTCGTGAAAAACGGCCAGCTCGCGGTGGGCAGCGTCCTGACTCTCACCCTGAGTTGCGACCACCGCGTGGTCGACGGCGCCGTCGGCGCCCAGTTCCTCGGTGCGCTCAAGGCGCTGCTGGAAGCCCCCGCCCTGCTGCTGGTCTAAAAGCGGGGCGCCATCGCCAGCCCCCCAAGACGCGCAAACGCCTACCTGCCGGCCCCGCCGACAGGCAAAGCGGCGGGGTCTGGCGCCACTTCGGCGGTCGATCCTTCCGGCGTCTCCACACTGGCCGTGCCGGTAAGCTGCACCAAGTCGCGCAGCGAGACGAAGTGCTGGCTCAGGTCGAAGTCGCCGTCGAGGCCCCCCACCACCTGGTTGAAGAGGTTTTTCTTGGACGCCTTCAGCGCCTCGATGCGCTCCTCGATCGTGCCCGCCGTCACCATGCGGTAGACGAAAACGGTGCTCTTCTGGCCGAGGCGGTGCACGCGGTCCACCGCCTGCGCCTCGACCGCCGGATTCCACCACGGATCGAGCAGGAAAACATAATCGGCCGCGTGCAACGTGATGCCCGTGCCCGCCGCTTTCAGCGAAACCAGCATGACCGCCGCACCCTCCGCGGCCTGGAAGGCCTGCACCGGGCGCTGCCGGTCCAGCGTCATACCGGTCAACTCATGACGCGGCAGGTCGGGGAAATTTTTTTTCAAGGCCTCTTTCACCCGGTCCAGCAGCATGACGAACTGCGAAAAGATCACGACCTTGTGGCCGCTGCCGACGATCTCCGCGAGTTTTTCGACCAGCAGGGTGATCTTGCCTGAGTCGGCCAGTGGCGACTTGCGCCACGGCAGCATGTCCGGGTCGCAGCACACCTGACGCAGGCGGGTAAGCAGGGCGAGGAAGCCAAAACTCTTTTCGCGCATCGCCGCGCCGACGTCGTCGCCGAGACGTGAGAGACCCTCGTTGCAAATGCGGGCGTATTCCTCGCGCTGCACATCACTGAGCGGGCAGATGAGCTCCATCTCCTGCTTCGGCGGCAGCTCGGACGCCACCTCGGACTTGGTGCGCCGCAGCATGAACGGCGCGAGCTGGGCCCGTAGCCGCGAAAGCGTGCCAGCGCGGTCGGCAGCGATAGCGTTCTCAAAGGCCATGCGCGACCCGAGCAGACCGGGCAAAAGGTAACGGAAGATGGACCAGAGATCGAGCTGGCGGTTCTCCAGCGGGGTGCCGCTCAGCACGATGCGATGAGCCGCGCGGATGGCGAAACAAGTCTGGGTGACCTTCGCGTCGGGGTTTTTGATGAACTGGCCTTCATCTAGCACCGCGTAGCCGAAGCGGTGCTTGGCCAGGATGGCGCGGTGCTTGCGCAACTGGGTGTAGCTGGAAAGCCAGATACAAGGCGATCCACGGGTGGAAAAATCATTCCCCGTCTTGAGAATATCGATCGCAAGCTCGGGGTGGAAGCGGGCGATTTCCTCGCGCCAGACCGGCACCACACTGGCGGGGCAAACGATGAGGCTGGGCAGGTCATCGATGCGGCGGGTCGCCAGCAGGGTGATAACCTGGAGCGTCTTGCCCAGACCCATCTCATCCGCAAGCAAGCCGTGGCAACCCTTGTCCGCGAGGTGCGCCATCCACTCCACGCCGCGCCGCTGGTAGGAACGCAGTCGTTCAGGCAAATCCGGCGCGGCCTGCGGACCCTTTAACACGCTCTCACGCCAAGCCGCCAACTCGGGCGAAAGGGTGAGCTTGAAACGTGTGTCACTGAAGAGGGAAAAAATCAGGTAGGGCGACATAGCGCCGTCGCCATGCGTCTCGGTCGCGTCCTTTTCCCAGGCGCGCACCACCGCTAGCTTCTCGACCGGCAGCGTCACGATGCCCACGCTCGGGAGAATCACGGGAGTGGTGTTTTTTGCCGTGAGGGTCTTGACCTCCGCCTCGGTGAGCAGGCGCTCGCCGGCCTTAAAAATCCAGCGGAGATCAAGGGCCGACTCGAGGCCCGCGCCCTTCGCCCCACGCCGGGTGGTGGCGGCAACCGCCTCGATGGTCACGTCCTGCGGACCCTTTAGCAGCAAGGTCGAGGCCGGATCGAGATCGATGCCGAAGATTTTTTTCCAGGCCGGCAGGGTGGACCGCAGGAAATTCGGGATCTCGGCAACCGAAGCCATCAGGTAAACGCCCGTCTCCTGACGATACAGGAAATGCGCCTTGCGAGCATAGGAGGCGAGACCGATGAGCTTGGCGCGCTCCCCCGAGCCGACCACCGGCAAGCCAGGCGCGCGCGAGCCCGGCCCGAGCGCGGGCACACGGGACTTATCCGGCGCCAGCCACCAGGCGGAAAAACCCAGCCCCTCCTCGGTGGTGGCAAAAACCAGTAGCAAAGTGCGCGTGCCCTTGGCCAGGGCCGAGGGCGGCGCGCTCGGCGCACTGGAACGAGCCACGCCGATCGCAGCCGAGCCGCTCGGCATGGCCGCGCCCGCCCGCACCGGGGCGGTGCGGCGATCGGGTGCGAGGGCCTTGGCCGGGGCGTTGCCGTTACCCGCGGCAAAGGGCTCCGGCGCGATCAGCGGCAAATCCTCCGGCAGCGGGGAAATCTCGTCGGCGACGAGTTCCTCGATCTCGTGCAGACCGGCCACCGCGAGGGCTTTGGCGGCATCGAGATCGGTGGAGGAGGAACGCACCGCAAAGCCCTTTTCGGCCCACTCGATGACCGCGTATTCATCGCGCTTGTCGATCCGGCGATGAACAATGGCGTCGCTCGCGGTCAACTCCAACTCGCGCACTTCACCGTCGCGATAGATGGCGTGGCCTCGTTCGAGTTGCTCGGCAGTGAAGTAGGTCTCCCAGTTGTGCTCCAGCCGGGTAAACCAGAATTCCAGCGAGTGTGGGGTGTAGACGCGCTTCGGGCCGTGGTTTTGCATCCGCGAAAAAGTTAATCGCAAGGGCCGTGCCGCCGCCGATCAACCTTTAATTCGGCGTATGCAAAATCTTCGCGATCGCCGCAAGCGTGCGAGCCGCCGCCCCGCGGTTACCGCCCTGCCAACGCCGCCCCGCCTCACCCAGCCGCCCCCGCTGCGCCGGGTCGGCTGCGAGTTCGCTCACCCGGACCGCAAGTCCCTCCGCGTCGGCGACCTTCACCGCCGCGCCAGCCGCGACAAGTTCCCGAGCGATGACGCGGAAATTCGCCACGCCCGGCCCAAACAAGACCGCCCGACCCTGCGCGGCCGCCTCCACCGGGGTCTGGCCTTCGGTGTGGGGCGGCAGGGTTTTGCCGACAAAAACCAGCTCCGCGAGGGTTAGCAGGCGGGCGAGTTCACCGGTGGTGTCCGCCACGGCCACATCGACTTCGCCCGGCGCCGGTCCCCGCGAACGCAGATGATACCGCAACCCGGCTGCCGCCAATAGCGTCTCGACCTCCCCGCGGCGCTCGGCGTGACGCGGGACAAGAAGAAGTTTCCAGCCCTGCGCCGCGACCCCGCGCCAAGCCGCGAGCAACGCCGCTTCCTCTCCCGGCCAGGTCGAGGCCCCGAGCAGGAGCGGCGCATCCCCCACCCCCAGCTCGCTGCGCAAACGTGTGCGTTCATCGAGGGAAAGCTCCGGCGGGTTGGCGTCGAGTTTGAGATTGCCAGTCACCTCGATGCGCTCCGCCGCCACCCCGAAGGCTGCAAAACGCTCCGCATCGGCCGCGCTCGCCGCCAGCACGCGAGTGAGCCCGCCGACGAGCAACCGCGCCAACGGACCAAGCCGGCGCATCCGGCCAAAGCTCCGGTCGGAGAGCCGGGCATTGACCGCCACGACCGGGACGCCGCGCCGCGCCGCTTGGGCGAGATGCTCCGGCCAGCGTTCTCCCTCGGTTAACAAGGCCAGATCCGGCGCCACCGCCCGCCAGGCCCGCGCCGAGCAAGGCCAGAAGTCCAAGGGGAAATAGCCGAGCCCGAGCACCCAGCCCTTCGCCAGATAACGCTCCGCCGCCAGCGCGTAGCCGGTGCTGGTGGTGGTGCTGAGGTAGACTTCCACCGTAGGATCGCCCCGCCACTCCGCCAGCAGAGGCGCGACCGCGTTCAACTCACCCACGCTCACCGCCTGCAACCAGATACGCCGCACCCCCGAACGCTTCGGAGGCAAAGCCGGCACCGCCCCGAAACGCTGCCCGAAGTGCGCTCCGTAGCCGCCGCGCCGCCGCATCCGCCAGCCGTAATAGGGCGCGGCCAGCAGGACCAAGGGCAGAAAGAGGAGACGATACAACCAGAGCATACGATAAATCCAAAACGTTTAGGAACCCGAAGCCTCGCCCGCGCTCAAAACAATTCACCGCCCGGCCTTTTTCCTTGGTCTCCGCCCTTGGTCCGGCGCTCATCCTCCCATGCGCTTCCCACGCTTCCTCCTCGCCGCCTCCCTCCTGCTGGCAGGGCTCGCTAGCCCCCTGACCGCCCGCGACGCACGTCCGCCACTGTTATTCCCCCCTGCCGCCGGTTCAACCGACCTCGCGCCCGACCCCTCCCTCGTTCTCGGTGCCCTGCCTAACGGCCTGCGCTACGCTGTCCGCGCCAACCCCGAGCCCCGTGCCCGCGCCGCGCTTCGCCTCGTGGTCGCCGCCGGTTCACTCCACGAGACCGAGGCCCAGCGCGGTCTCGCCCATTTCCTCGAGCACATGGCCTTTAATGGCAGCGAACACTACGCGCCCGGCACGCTGGTGGATTTTTTCCAGCGCATGGGCATGAACTTCGGCGGCGACACCAACGCCTACACGTCTTTCGACCGCACCGTTTATATGCTCGACCTGCCCGACACCCGCCCCGCCACGGTCGCCGAGGGCTTCCGGGTGCTGTGCGATTTCGCCGGCCGCCTCCTGCTCAAGCCCGAGGAAATAGACCGTGAACGCGGTGTCGTCCTTTCTGAAAAACTCGCTCGCGATTCGGCCGACTACCGCGCCGCCATCGCCGGATACCAGTTTTTCCTCGGCACTTCCCTGCTCCCCACCCGCCTGCCCATCGGCCTCGAACCGGTGCTAAAAAACGCCGGCTGCGACCAGTTTGCCGACTTCTACGACACTTGGTATCGACCGTCCCGCCTGGCCGTGATCGCCATCGGCGACCTCGACCCCACCGCCGTCGAAACCCAACTGCGCGAGGCCTTCGCGCCGCTCGCCGACCGCGGCCCCGCGCGCCCCGCCCCCGACTTTGCCGCGTCGCCCTATCCCGCGGCACCCCGCTTCGGCTATCACCACGAACCCGAGGCCAGCGCTACCACCGTGGGCTTCCAAGCCGTGCGCCCGCCCGACCCCTCACCCGACACCGCCGCAAAACGCCTGGGCGAACTGCCCCGCGAGCTCGCCTACGCCATGCTTAACCGCCGCCTTGCCGAACTCGCCAAGGCCGAGACCGCCCCCTTCGTCCGCGCCACCGCCGCCCACGACGCCTTCCCCGCCGTGTTTGATGGCGCCGATTTTAATCTTACCGCCCGCCCCGGCCAATGGGCCGGAACTCTCGCCGTCGGCGAAAATGAGCTACGCCGCGCCCTGCGTTTTGGCTTCGGAGCCGCCGAATTACGCGAGGCCGCCGCCAGCCTGCGCAACACCCTCGAACAGGCGGTCAAGACCGATGCCACCCGCCGCTCCGAAGAACGAGCCGACGCCTTGGTGGATGCCTATATCGAGGGCACTATCCCCACCACCCCCGCCGCCGATCTAGCCCTGCTCGGACCTGCTCTGGACCGGGCCACGCTCGAGGAGTGCCATGAAGCTCTGAAAGCCGACTGGACGAGCAGCACCGGCATCCGCGTCGCCGTGATCGGCAATGCCAAACTCGGCGACGGCAGCCCCGATTCCGCTACCACCGAGGTGGCCCGCGCCTACGCTACCGCGGAAAAAATCGAGGTCTCCGCCCCGGCTGAACGCATCGACGCCCCTTGGGCCTATGCCGACTTTGGACCCGCCGGCATCGTCACCTCGCGCCGTCACGTCGAGGACCTCGACGTGGACCAAATCGAGTTCGCCAACGGCGTCCGCCTGAACCTCAAGCGCACCGCCTTCGCGGTCGGCTCCATCTCGCTTCAGGCCCGCGTCGGCGACGGCCAGTTGTCCGAACCGCGCGACCAACCCGGCCTCGCCTTTTTTGGCAGCGTGGCCTTCACCGCCGGCGGTCTGGGAAAACACTCCGACGACGAGCTCCGCCGCATCCTCGCGGGTCGCAACGTCGGCCTCGCCCTGAAGATCGCGCCCGATGCGCTGACCTTTGCCGGCGATACCACCCCGGCCGATCTCACCCTCCAGCTCCAACTGCTCGCCGCCCAGATCTCCGACCCCGGTTACCGTTCCGAGGCCGAGCTCACCGCCCGCCGCCAACTGGAGCCCTTCTACGCCCGCCTCGCCACTGATCCCTCCGGGCCCCTCAAAATCGAGGTGCCCCGTCTCCTCGCCGCCGGCGATCCGCGCTTCGGCCTGCCCCGCCCGGAGGAAGCCCGCGCCCGCACTCTCGCCGAGCTCCGCGCCTGGCTGACCCCCCAACTGGCCACCGGACCAATCGAGCTCAGCCTGGTCGGCGACTTCGAACCCGACAGCGCTATTGCCGCCGTCGCCGCGACCCTTGGCGCCCTCCCGCCCCGCCAGCCCAAGGCCTCCCCGGAAGAACTGCACCGCATCACGCTCGCCCCCGCCGGGGACCAGACTCTTGCCTACGCCGGCGCCATCCCGAAGGACGTCCTCGCCCTCTTCTGGCCCACCGTCGACACCCGCGACATCAGCCGCGTGCGCCGCCTTAACCTGCTCGCCGAGATCCTCGCCAACCGCCTGCTCAAAACCATCCGCGAAGAGCTGGGCGGCAGCTATAGCCCGAACGCCAGCAACCAAACCAACGATACCTTCCCCGCCTATAATTTCATCGCCGCCCAGATCGTGCTCAACCCGGACGACCTCGATCGCATTCGCCCGGCCGTGCTCGGCGTCGCCGCCGCCCTGGTCGCCAAGGGCATCGAGGAAGACGAGCTGAACCGCGCCCGCCAGCCCATCCTCACCATGCTGCGCGAAAGCGAACGCACCAACGCCTACTGGGTGCGCACCGTGCTCGGCGCTGCCCAGGAACGTCCCTGGCTGCTCGAGTGGGCCCGCAGCCGGCGCGCCGACTACGAGACCGTAACGCTCGAGCAGTTGAACGCCCTCGCCCGCGCCTACCTCGACCCCGCCCGGGCCATCGTCTACGTGATCAAACCCGCCGCGAAATAGCCCCTCACCGTCCGCCACTCATCAGGCTGCGTGGCGACCTTTACCGGCCGCCGTCTTTGGGCGCAGGCGGGGCGGCGGGCGACGCGGCGATGGGCGCGACGTATTTCTGACCGAGGGCCGAGAGAACGGGCCGCGCCACCGCCAGCGTAGCGGGAATGCTCCGAGGCGCGAGCGGATGCAATACGTGGGCCTGGACGAGGGCCAGCGTCAGGATCAAGCCCGTCACCGCCCCGCCCGCCGACGCCACCAGCGCCTCGGCGCCGCCCGGCAATTGAAAGTCTCGTTTCGCCTTCAGGCTGAGCGCCCAGCACGCCACCGGCACAAACAAGGCGAGAAACAAGGCGCCGTAGGCAACCGGCAGCCAGAACGCCATATCCAGACCCGGATCATCCGCACGCAACTCCGTCACGGCCGTGCGCCAGAGTCGGTCGGCGAGCCGGAAACTGAGCCAGGCTCCGCCCGCCAGCCACCAGGCCGCCAAGGAGCCGAAGCGACGCCCCGCGACGAGCCCGCCACAGAGCAGCCCCACCACTAGCCCCAGAACCATCCAGTCGTTTACGTATTGCATGGCGTCTTGAGAAAAATCGCGGCGTTTAACCCTCGAAAACACCGAGCGCACGCACGGCGTCGTCGACCCAGACGCGACCACTGGCGATCTTGGCGCAGGCGTCTTCGCGCATGTCGATGAATCCGCCCGCCGCCAGCGCCGAACGCAATTCCTGCTCCGATTCACCGCCCGTTACCCAGGAACGCACCTTGGAATCCACTCGCATGATCTCAAATACCCCGGTCCGCCCCAAAAACCCCTGCTGACATTTGGGGCAGCCTTTGGCCGAGGGTCCCGCAACCCGTTCGGGCAGGGCCACCCGGAGATGAGGGGAGGAGAAAAACGCCCGCGTATCCGCGTCAGGCACCGTCCAAACCCGGCAAGCCGGACACAACTCACGCACCAGACGCTGCGAGATCAGCATGCGCACCGCCGCGGCCAAGACCTGCCGATCGATATCCAGATTCCGCAACGCGGTCAAAGCCCCCACCGTGTCGCGCGCATGCATGGTGCTGACCACCAGATGCCCGCTCATCGCGGCGCGCACGCCGATACGGAACGACTCCGGATCGCGCATCTCACCGACAAAAATAATGTTGGGATCCTGCCGCAAAACCGTGCGCAAGCTCGTCTCGAAGGTCACGCCCATCTTCGGGTTTATGCCAATCTGGGTTGCGTGGGGCAGGGCGTATTCAACGGGATCTTCAATCGTAACCGTGTTAACCGATGGGCCGGAGATCTCCTGCAGGAGCGCGTAGGAGGTGGAGGTTTTACCAGAACCCGTGGGCCCGGCCACGAGCACCAAACCTTCGGGCTGGCGCAAATGCCGGCGGATCGAGTCACAGGCCTCGGCGTCGAGTCCGATCTTGCTCAAGTGCAAGAGCGAGGCCGGCCGATTCAAAAGCCGCAGCGCCACCTTTTCCCCCGACAAGGCCGGAGAGGTGGCGATACGAACGTCCAGAACATGACCAGAGGCGGGATCGGTCCAGCGGAAGCGTCCATCCTGCAAATGGTTGCGCTCGGCAGTATTCAGATCGGCAAAGACCTTGTAGACCGAGACCAGCATCTCCCCCGCCCGGCGCGCGCAACGCAAATGCTCCTGCATGAGACCGAACTGACGAAAGCGCACCACGTAGCTTTTTTCCTGCGCCTCGAGATGAATGTCGCTAGCGCCCGCCACGAGAGCGGCCGCCAAGATGTCATGGGCGGTCTGCTCGTAGCCAGCCGGATCGGGTTCGCGCGAGCGCAGCGCGATCACCCAAGACCACGCTCGAGGCGCCAGATGCGCGATCCAACCCAGCGGACCCGCCACCAAGCTAAGTGTATTGGCCCAAGGACGCCACTTATGATTCAAGCCACTGAAGCGCGCGCTCAACGCCGCTCCGGTCATCCAACCGCCCAAGCGGACGGCATCCCAAGCTAATGCAAGTGACTGTGCGTCAATAAAAAAGCTCCAGCGCATCGCGGGGTTAAAAAGAGATGGGGTGATCGACGGAGGGCATCGGCAAGACCCGGAGTAAGGGGCACAATGTGCGTGCACGGAGTGGCCCACGTTGTCAAATGAACCTAGGCCGCATCGAACTCCGCCGGGGCCAACTGAACCAAAGAAAGCAGAACGGAAAAAGGCGATGCTCCGGCCGCCCCCCTCAACTGGTCTTAATTCTTGAGAATCTGGATAAAGGTGTCGGGCGGGATGTTCACCTTGCCGATCATCTTCATCTTCTTTTTGCCTTCTTTCTGCTTGTCGAGGAGCTTGCGCTTACGGGAGATGTCGCCGCCGTAGCACTTGGCCGTCACGTCCTTGCGCATCTCTTTAACATTATCGCGGGCGATGATCTTGCCGCCGATGGCGGCTTGGATGGCGACCTTGAACATCTGGGGCGGGATGATTTCGGCCAGCTTTTCGCAAAGCACGCGGCCCTTGCCCTCGGCTTTTTCGCGATGAACGATGCTGGAAAAGGCATCGACCGGGTCGCCGTTGATCATGATGTCCATCTTCACGAGGTCGCTCTGCACGTAGTCACCAAGCTCGTAGTCCATCGAGCCGTAGCCGTGGGTGATGGATTTAAGGCGGTCGTTAAAATCGACGAGGATCTCGTTGAGGGGAAGCGCGCAGCTGAGCATCACGCGTTTGTCGTCAAGCGTATCGGTGTGATCGCAGACGCCGCGTTTCTCCATGATCAGGGCAAGGATATCGCCCATGGAGTCATTGGGGATGTGGATAGAGGCGCGGATGGTGGGCTCGCTGATATACTCGATGGTGCCGGGATCGGGCAGGTTCACCGGGTTATCCACCTCGATCTCGTCACCTCCATGGGGTTTAACCTTATAAACCACGCTGGGGTAAGTAGAAATGATCTCTACGTCGTGCTCGCGGCGGATGCGCTCCTGGATGATCTCCATGTGGAGCAACCCGAGAAAGCCACAGCGGAAACCAAAGCCCAGCGCGACCGAGCTCTCGGATGAATACAGAAAAGCGGCGTCGTTCAGGCGCAGGCGGCCGAGGGCGGCCTTGAGTTTCTCGTAGTCGCTGCTTTCGAGCGGATACAGGCCGCAAAACACCATCGGGCGCACCTCTTTGTAGCCGGGCAGCATCTCGGTGGCGGGAGAGCGTGCAAGGGTGAGGGTATCGCCGATTTTGATGTCGGTCGTGTCCTTGATATTCGAGATGACGTAACCGACGTCGCCAGCATCGAGGGTGGCCATCTTGGTCATCTTTGGGGTGAAGACGCCGACCTCCTTGATCTCGGACTTCTGGTTGTTGCTCATCAGGAGCATCTGGTCACCGGCCTTGACCGAACCGGAGAACACACGGGCGTAGGTGATGACGCCGCGATAGCTGTCGTAAAGGGAATCGAAAACGAGGGCGCGGGTGGCGGGATGGTGCGTCCAACGCGGCGGCGGGATGCGCGCGACCACGGCTTCAAGGATATCTTGGATACCGATACCGGCCTTGCCGGAGGCGAGGATGGCCTCCTCAGCGGGAATCGTGAGGATGTCCTCGAGTTGCTTCATGCAGAGGTCGAGATTGGCCGAGGGCAGGTCGATCTTGTTGATCACCGGAATGATCTTCAGCCCTTGGGCGGTGGCGAGATGGGCGTTGGCCACGGTCTGGGCCTCGACACCTTGGGCGGCGTCAATCAGCAGCACGGCGCCCTCGCAGGCGGCGAGCGAACGGGAGACCTCGTAGGCAAAATCAACGTGCCCAGGGGTGTCCATGAGGTTGATCTTGTAAACGAGGCCGTCCTTGGCCGGGTAAGTCATCGTCACCGGGTGGGACTTTATGGTGATGCCGCGCTCCTTCTCCAAGTCCATCGAGTCGAGATGTTGCTCGGTCAACACGCGTTGCGAGACCGTGTTGGTGTATTCGAGCAGACGGTCGGACAACGTCGTTTTACCGTGGTCGACGTGGGCGATGATGCAAAAATTTCTGGTGAGCGTAGAGTCCATGCGAGCGGGGCGTCGGCGCGGCGGGGCCACGCAAAGGGTCACCGTGCGGCCGCCCGCAGTCCGTTTCAAGCCACGAGATGGGAAAAATCCCGGGCCAGCGCCAGGCCTGAACCACATCCTCGGTAAAAGTCGTCCGCGGCTTGCACGCTGGCACGCACCCGGCAGGGTCTTGGACGTGAACACCCGCCCCCTCGGAACCACCGGACGTAACGTCAGCGAAATCGGTCTCGGCACTTGGCAACTCGGCTCAGGCTGGGGCAACGTGACCGACGCCGAGGCGGCCGAAACCCTGCGCGCGGCCTTCGAGGCTGGCGTGACTTTTTTTGATACGGCCGACGTCTACGGCGACGGCCGCAGCGAGTCTTTGATCGGCACCTTTCTGCGCGCCACGCCCGGCGCGCGCGAGCGGGTCTTCGTTGCCACCAAGCTCGGTCGCCGCGAATGGCCGCGCGGCTTTACCCGCGACCACGTGCGCCGCTTCACCGAGGATTCCCTGCGGCGCCTAGGCGTGGAGGCGCTCGACCTGACCCAGCTCCACTGCGTGCCGACCGAAGTGCTGAAACAAGGGGAGCTGTTCGGCTGGCTCGAAGAACTCAAGTCCGAGGGTAAAATCCGGGCCTACGGCGCAAGCGTGGAGTCGATGGACGAGGCTCTCTGGTGCGTGCGCCGCGGGGGCGTGGCCGCACTTCAGATCATATTTAACATTTTCCGACAAAAGCCCATCGCCAGCCTCTTCGACGAGGCGCAGTCCGCGCGGGTCGGACTGATCGTGCGCCTGCCGCTGGCGAGCGGACTCCTCGCCGGAAAGTTGACCAAACAAACCGCCTTCGCGCCCAACGACCACCGGGTGTTTAATCGTGACGGGCAATGCTTCAACGTCGGCGAGACTTTCGCCGGCCTGCCTTACGATAAAGGCGTGGAGCTCGCCGATGCGCTCAAGTCCGGGGTGCCCGCCGGTGTGGGCATGGCCGCTTGGGCGCTGCGCTGGTGCCTCGATTTCCCCGCTGTCACAACCGTGATCCCCGGTGCGCGCAACGCCGCCCAAGCCCGCACCAACGTCGCGGCCGCCGCCCTGCCCCCGCTCGGCGCCGAGGTCCACGCGGAGCTGGCGCGTTTCTACGCCGACGAGGTCGCGGCCCACATCCGCGGGCCGTATTGAGCGAAGCGTCTCCCCCCCAGCGCATGAGACCTCACTGCATAACCCTCGCCGCCGCCCTAGCCCTGTGCCTTTGGGCCGGTTGCGCCACCCGCCCGTCGGCCGCCATCCGCGCCAACCAGATTACCCTATGGAACGGCATCGACCTCACAGGCTGGAAACTCGTCCTGAAAAACTCGTCCGCCTCCTCAATCGCACCCTGGGACGCGAACGGCGGGGTGCTTCGGCTGCACAGTCTATCGCTCGGCTACCTGCGCACCGAGGCCGTCTACGCCGACTATCACCTGCACCTCGAATGGCGCTGGCCCGCCGACTCCTCGCCCAAGAGCAACAGCGGGGTGCTTATTCACCTGCGAGGTCCTGACGTCGTCTGGCCCGCATGCATCCAGATTCAGCAAAGGATCGGCGCCGCCGGCCAGTTGATCGGGATGGAAACCGCCCTGCCCGATTTCCCTGTAATCAACAACCAGAGTCGCGCCCCGCTCCTGGCCCCGCCCTCGGAGAAACCCTTGGGCGAGTGGAACCGCTGCGATATTCACGCCTACGGCGATACGCTTGAGGTCTACGTGAACGACGTGCGGCAAAATCGTGCCGGACAACTCCCGGTCAAAGCGGGGCACATCGGCCTGCAAATCGAGGGCGCGCCGATCGAGTTTCGTAATCTTTGGCTGCGTCCGCTCGCCGCGGCGCGGTGAACGACGTCACGTCCGGCGGCGTGCGGCAGACTCCGGCTTCGGACGCGCTCAGAGCGCGCAGTCGGCAAACTCGGCCAAGCTGCGGACGCTCCAAGACTTGTCGGTGCGCTTGGCTAGACCGGCCAGCACCCCCCCGGGCCCTAGTTCGAGGAAACCTGGAACTGAGCCGAGCGCCGCCACCCCGGTGGCGACCGCGGCGCGCATGCAATCTTCCCAGAGCACGGAAGAAACAACTTGTTTTACCAAGGCAGCCTTGATCGCGGCCGGATCGGACACGGCCTGGCCGGTGGTGTTGGTAAACACGGTGAAACGCGGCGCCGCGAAGGGCACGGTTTCAAGAAAAGCGGCGAAAGCAGCCCGGGCCGGCTCCATGAGGCGCGAGTGGTAGGCGCCGGCTACATTGAGCGCGATGACCTTCTTGATCCCGAGGTCCTTAGCGGCGGACACGGCGGCGTCGATTTTTGCCTTCTCACCGGAGACGATGATCTGGCCGGGCGCGTTGAAGTTTGCCGCCTCGATATCAAAGGCGGCGCAGAGTTCGGCCACTTTGGCCCGCTCCTCGCCGATAATAGCGGCCATGCCGCCCAAGGATTGCTCGCAGGCGGCCTGCATAAGACGGCCTCGCTCGGCCACGACCCGCAGACCGGTGGCGAAATCAAAGACCCCGGCGGCAGTGTAGGCCGTTACTTCGCCAAGGGAGAGGCCCAGCGCCATTGAGACGTCGGCGAGTCTACCCTGTTCAGTAAGGACGGCGTGAAGCGCCAGACCGTGCACAAACAGCGCAGGCTGGCAGACGCGGGTCTGGGTCAACTCAGCCTCGGGCCCCTCGAAGGAGACTTTCGTCAGACTCCAGCCGAGCACGCGGTCGGCCTCGTCGTAAAGGGCGCGGGCGACGTCAGAGTTTTCGTAGAGGGACTTGCCCATGCCAACTTTTTGAGCGCCTTGACCGGCGAAGAGGAGTGCGGTGGCCATAGATGAAAACGCGAAGCGCTACGGCAGCGAAGCCCGGAAACCAAGGATGAAAACCGGGAGCTCTTGGCCGCCACGCCCAGAACCTGATCAGGCCGAGGTCTTCGTGAAGATGCCTTTGAGGTTCATCTCCAGCGCCGACGGGTTGGGCGAGAAGCGGAGGCCGTCGGCTTTGCTTACCTTGCCTGCCTTGATCTGGCGGTAGATGTCGCGGTTAAAGGAGTAAGTGCCGGTGTCGGTGCCGGTGTCGAGCAGGCCCTGGATTTTATCATTATATCCCTCGAGAATAAGGTTTCGCACCGTGGCGTCGGCGGTGAGGATCTCATTGACGGGCACGCGGTCGCCGCCGTCGAGCGCAGGCAGAAGTCGCTGACAGATAAAACCACGAAGCGACCCGGCAATCTGGCGGCGGGCAAGCAACTGCTGCTCAGGTGGAAAAAACTCGATCAAGCGGGTGAGCGACTGGGCCACCGTGCCGGCATGCATGGTTGAGAGCACAAGGTGTCCGGTTTCGGCGGCGGAGATAGCCGTCTCGAAGGTCTCACGGTCACGCATTTCGCCGATGAAAATGATATCGGGATTTTGGCGCAAGACGGCGCGGATCGCGAGGGCGAAGTTCGGCACGTCGAGTCCAATCTCGCGCTGCTGGAAAACCGATTTTTCGTCCTGGAAGGTGAACTCGATCGGGTCCTCCAGCGTGACGATGTGGCGGTCCAGGTTGTAATTGATCCAGTTGAGCATGGCCGCCATGGTCGAGCTCTTGCCCGAACCGTTGGCGCCGCAAACCAGCAGGATGCCATCCTTGGCCTTGGCCAACGGGAGTATCGAATCAGGCACGAGACCGAGCTGCTCAAAGGTCGGGATGGCGGCCTTAATGTGGCGGAAAACTAGGCTAACCATGCCGCGCTGGCGGAAGGCGTTGACGCGAAAACGGCCGACCTCAGGCGCGACGTAGGCGAAGTCGACCTGACCAAGCTCAATCCAGCTTTGCGCAAAGACTTTGGGCAAGTGCTCGGCGACAAAGGCCTCGGTCTCCTCGGGCGTGATCGCATCCATATCGACCGGATTGAGCCGACCGGAGAGGCGCACGTAGCCGGGTTTACCTGACTTTATGATGATGTCGCTGGCCCCGGAATCGACCGCAAGTTTCAACAGGTCGTTAATCACTTCGGTGTGCGGGGTCATTCGAGAGGGGACGGAAATAAGTTTACGCGGGGAGTATTTGACCGCACCAAACCGCGCAAGGTAACGTTTCCGCAAATTGACATGAAAAAGCGCCCGCTGACCGGCACCATCACCGCCCTCGTGACTCCGTTTCGCAAACAGGCCGTCGCCTACGACGACCTCGCCAAGCTGGTGGAGGCGCAGATCAAGGGCGGCATCGACGGCATCGTGCCCGTCGGCACCACCGGGGAATCCCCCACCCTATCGCACGATGAACACCTCGAAGTTATCCGCGCGACCATCGCGGCCGCCCGCGGTCGCGTGCCGGTGATCGCCGGCACCGGGTCCAACTCCACCGCCGAGGCGGTGGAACTCACCTCGCTCGCCACCGCGGCGGGCGCCGATGCCGTGCTGGTGGTCGCCCCCTACTACAACAAACCGTCCCAAGAGGGCGTTTTCAGCTATTTTTGCGCGGTAGCCGAGGCGACCGACAAACCCGTCATCCTCTACTCCATACCCGGCCGCTGCGGAATCGAAATCAGCGTCGGCGTGGTCGAGCGACTCCGTGCCCGCTACCCTCACGTCGCCCACATCAAGGAGGCCGGCGGCTCGGTCGATCGCGTGGATCAGCTCAAGCAGGCACTGGGCAAAGACCTCACCGTCTTGAGCGGCGACGACGCCCTCACCCTGCCCTTCATGGCGGTCGGTGCCGAGGGCGTGATCAGCGTCGCCTCCAACCTCCTGCCCCGCGAAGTCGGCCGCCTCGTCGAGCTCGCCCTCGCCAACGATTTTGCCAAGGCCGGCGCCGCCCACCGCCGCCTCTACCCGGTATTTAAGTCTCTCTTCCTCGAGCCCAATCCCGTCCCCGTGAAATTCGCGATGCAAGGCGCCGGCCTGATCGGCTCCGCCGAGGTGCGGGGCCCACTTAGCCCCATCACCAAACCCACCAAGGCCGCTGTGCTTGCCGCTTTGGCGGCCTTTGAAGTTTCCGCCAAAAAGTAACCCCGCCATGCCGACGCGAATCACCATCATCGGAGCCAAGGGCCGCATGGGCCAGGCCAACCTCACCGCCGCCCGCGAGGCGGGGGCAGAGGTCGTCGCTGCCCTGGATCAGGGCGACGATCTCGCCGCCGGCATCGCCGCCGCTGACGTCGTCATCGACTTTAGCTTCCACGCCGCCACCGCCGAGATCCTCCGCCTTTGCATCGCCCACGGAAAAGCCCTCGTAATCGGCACCACCGGGCATTCCGCCGAAGAGAAAAAACACCTGCTGGCCGAGGCCGCCCGCATCCCCTGCGTCTGGTCCGGCAACTACTCCGTCGGTGTAAACCTGCTCTTCGCCCTGACCCGCCGCGCCGCCTCCGTGCTCGGGAGCGACTACGACGCCGAGGTCGTGGAGATGCACCACCGCTTCAAGAAAGACGCCCCCAGCGGCACCGCCGCCCGTCTGCTCGAAATCATCCTGGAGGAACGCAAACTCGGGGCCGACGCCCTGCGCCACGGTCGCGAGGGCATCACCGGCGAGCGCACCGCCACCGAGGTAGGCATCCACGCCCTGCGCGGGGGCGATGTAGTGGGCGATCACACCGTGATGTTCGCCGCCCTCGGCGAACGCCTCGAACTCGTGCACAAGGCCTCCGACCGCGGCATTTTCGCCCGGGGCGCCGTCCGCGCCGCCGCCTGGGTCACCCACCGCCCCGCCGGCGTCTACGATATGCAGGACGTGCTCGGGCTGAAGTGAAGGTCCCCCCATGATAACCTCCATCCAAGGCCTGCTGACCGAATGCACGCCGCTGCGCGCCGTCGTTGAGGTGAATGGCTTCGGCTATGAGGTAAACATCCCCGTGACCACCGCTGAAAAGCTGCCCGCGCCCGGCGCCCAGGTGAAACTTCACACCCTGGTGATTTACCGCGAGGACGCCCAGACGCTCTATGGTTTCGCGACCCCGGCGGAACGCGATTTTTTCCGCCTCATGATCGAGACGGTCTCGGGCGTGGGCCCCAAGCTCGCCCTCACCATCATGAGCCGGATGTCCCTACCCGTGCTCGAAGGCGCGATCCGCGACGGTGACGTAAACTCCCTTTCGAAGTGCCCGGGCATCGGGAAAAAAACCGCCGAGCGTCTGGTGGTGGAGCTACGCGCCAAGGTCGGCGCGAGCGGCGGTCCGTCACCGGTGGCCGGCCCTGCGGCAGGCGAAACCACCCCGGCGCCATCCGGCGACACCACCCTGCGCGACGCCATCCTCGCGCTCACCGCACTGGGATACAAGCAGGCCGACGCCGACGCAGCCGTCCGACGGGCTCAGATCGCCCTCGGCGCTGGGGCGACCTCGGAGAAGTTAATCAAGCGCGCGTTGACGGGTTGAGCCCGCCGGCGGCGATTATCGCTCGAAGGTGTAAGACGCAGCCTGCACCTGATAACCGGACTGGCCGGACCAGGCGTTGATCGGCCGCGAGGAAAACGCACGGGGTGTAGAAGCGGCACGGTTCCACTCGGCCAAAGTCGCGGCGCTGACTTCAGGTTCCCAACTCGCAGCCAGCGTGGGGGTGGACTCTTCACGCACGACCTCGGCCGAATCCGACCAGCGGGAAAAACTGGTTCCACGCTCTTGGACTATGCCCTGGGCGGCCATCGTGAGGTGTTCCGGCATGCGAACCTGCGGACGCACCGTCGCGGCCTCGGCCACCAGAACCGCGGCGGGCGCGGCGACTTGCTGAACGAGCGGGGCGGACGGTTCCGAAATCGCGGCGACTTTAACTGCCACCATCGGCTGACTGATGCGGGCAACGACTAATGCCACGGCGGCGGCCAACCCGACCGGCACACTCCAAGTGCGCCAGCCCACGACTGGCGCGGCGCGGCGGCCCATGCGGGACTCGGCCTGCCGCAGAGCGCGGACCAAGGTGTCCGGCGCGGGCGCGTCCAAGGCGGAGCGACGGAAGAGCTCGGCGCAACCGCGCTGCATAGCCGCGTAGGATTGAAAGGTGCGGCGGCGCGCCGGGTCGACGGCCAGCGCCCGCTCGAGCAACGCGGCTTCCTCAGCGGAGAGGCGATGATCGAGGTGAAGGTTGAGCAGTTCCTTGAATTTTTTATCGTCTATCATTGGTCGTCTTCTCCGATCAGTTCACGCAAGCTATCGCGGGCGCGGGCGATACGGCTCTTCACCGTGCCGACCGAGATGCCAAGGATGCTGGAAATTTCCTCGTAGGAGAGGTTCTTCACGTTGCGCAGAATCAGGATCTCGCGATGCTTGGCACCGAGTTTCTCCATGCCCGCGGCGATGCGGTCCACCAACTCCTGGGTCACGGTGACATCCTCGGGCGATTCAGATTCGCCGACGAAGACCTCGGAGAGCGGGGTGTCGTTGTCCGAGCTAACCGGTTGATCAAAGGAAACGGTGCGATCGCGTTTGCGGCGCCACCAATACCAGTAACGGTTCCGGGCGAGATTGGTCGCGATCTGGTAAAGCCAGGTCGAAAAGGCCGAGTCGCCGCGGAAATTCGCGAGTCCACGGTGGGCGCGAATAAAGGCGTCCTGGGTTACCTCCTCGGCATCCTGCTGGTTGCGCAGGAGTTGATGCACCATGCCATAGATCCGGTCCCAATGCCGGGACACCATCTCATCGAACGCAGCGGGATCCCCGCTGCGAAAGCGGTCCACCAAAATCCGGTCCAAGGCGACTTCTTGCGATTTAGCGGTCATGATTTCCTCCGCTCTCTGACGCGTGGCCGCGACAAATGTTCCGGGAAAATCAGCGGGGGCCGGCGCCGAAGGCGTTACGGAACCATCCGCCTCGCGGGGCGGCCGGAACGATGAACTCATGAGGACAGCAAAAAGCCGCCCGTAAGCCCGTCCTGTCAATCGTAGGCACGGCCCGCGCCGGAAAACCCGCCGGTCGCTCAGGGAGCGGTCGGCGCAGCCCTGGACGCAGAGCCCGGCTGAAAGCGCGCCGCCTCGGGAATACTTAACTCGTCCTCAAGCTCGCGGATACGGCCGAGCACCACATCGGACTGAGCCCCGATATCTTCGGCGGGCAACCCCGGGTGCAGCTGTTTGAGGAAGGCGTAGGCCTCGGCGTTGCGCCCGAGTTTCCGTAGCAACTCGGCATGGATCCGGGCGGCATAAAACGGGGCGTCCGGAAGGCGGGACGCCTGTAGGTAAAACCTGGCCGCCGTCTCGACGTCCTTGAGCCGGTTGAGGTGCACGTTGGCGATCTCAAGGATCAAAAGGGGGTCGTTGGGGTGAAACTCCAACGCGTTATCAAGGTATCTGATGGCGACGGCGGACTGTTCCTCGTCAAACCGACGTTTCACTGCTTCGGGCACCGCGTCGTAGCCACCGGCTTTATCGATACGCCAGTTGGGCATGTCGTAGGCAATCATACGGCTGCCGTTCAGCCAAAAATAGAGGGGACGCGGATCGATCGCTGTCACCAGCTTGATCGAGGTCTGCGTGCCGGGCAGGTCGTTACCCTCCCAAATCGAGTTGGTGCGTATCCAAAATAAGTCCGCCACAATGGCGCGAAAGCCACCGAGCAACCCGACAGTCACCCCTTGGCCAAGGGCGTCTTTCAGCGACTCGAGGCGCAACGCGGGTTGACCGGCACGAATCACCGCCCAAGCCGGAGCCTCCAAAGGGCGCAAGGCCACGCCGGCGGCCAAAAGCCCGAGTGCGACCACGGCGCCGGCGCGAAACGGACGAAGAGCGGAGGGATCAAATCTCACGGTTGCGGAAGCTGTAGACGGCTAGACCACCGATCACCCCGATATAGGCCACCGCGTAGCCGGCGACTTGCAAGGCGACCACGGGAGAGAGTCCCGAGCCCTGGCCGATTTGATCGGCGAGATTAAAGAGCTGGAAGTTGGGGAAAATAAAACCCAGTGCCCGCACCACCAGCCCGAGAACCGCATTGTCCACGTTGCCCCAAGCATCGCGGGCGAGATATTGCAAATGGCAGATCACCAAGACGAAAAACCCGGTCACGACCGTGAAGAGGTTGGTGTTGGAGAAACTCGCGATGAGCAGGACAATAGCCGCCAGCACTCCAAATTTGAGCCACTGGAGAACGCCCACCACCAGCAGGTCTCCGTAGGCGATCAGGCGGCCGTTGGCGAAATCCTCGGGCCGGATGTTCATCAGTTGCCCCTCACGATGCCAGAGCAGCGCCATCATCAGACCGATAGTCAGCGCGCAAAAGACCCCGATCACCGCAAACACGCCAAGGAATTTGCCAAAAACAAACTCAGCCCGCCAGAGCGGTTTGGCCAGGAGGGTAAGGGCGGTGCGGTTCTCGATCTCGCTGAAAAAAAGCTGCGCGGTGGTCGCGATAGTCAGCGCTGAACCAAAGAAGATCAGCGCGCCAAAACCAAAATCAGAGATGAATTTCAACTCGGACGAACCGAAGTTGAACTCACGAAAAAACTGCGCGCTCGCAACCAGACCCACCGCGAGCAGGAGAAGGAAATTAAACAGCTTTTGCCGGACTGCCTCCAGAAAAGTGTTTCCGGCAATCAGACTTAAACGGGAAAAGGAAAAAGGGACGGAAGCTACACTCATGGATAGGGGCGAAAAGAAGGGGCTGTTTAGGATGAAGGGACGCAAATGCTCGCGGTGCGCTTGTCCCTCAGGGTTTGGCGTCGAGCGGCACTTCGTTCGAGCCTACGCCAGCCGAGGCACCGCCAGGGCGGCCGGGCCGCGAGACTTTACTGAGGAAAAGTTGGTCCAGCCGAGCGCGCGGTTGCTCCACGGCATTCAAACTGTGGCCGCGCGCCGCCAACCAGCCCCGCAGGGCCTCCAGATCAGCCTCGGGCAGCGGATCGACAATCAAGGCCTGCCGATCGCGCTGACCGACTAATTCGAGCACCGACCCCTCCACGATCAACTTTCCCCGATCCAGGATCGCGACCCGATCACACACATCCTCGATCTGCGCCAGCAAGTGAGAGGTAATCAGCACTGTTTTACCCTGCTGCTTGAGCTTGAGGATAAGTTCACACATCTCCGCCGAACCCACCGGATCGACGCCTGCGGTGGGCTCATCCAGCACGATCAGCTTGGGGTCATGCACCAGCGCCTGCGCCAGACCGATACGTTGCAACATGCCCTTCGAGTAGGTGCCTACCCGCCGGTCGGCCGCGCCGGAAAGACCCACCCAGTCAATCACCTCGTCAACCCGGGTCCTCAGCCTGCTCCCGGATACCCCGCACACCCGAGCATAAAACTTAACCAACTCCCGGCCGCTGAGATAACGATAAAAATACGGCGCCTCCGGCAGGTAACCGACATTCCGCCGGGCCTCGACCCGATTGGCCGGCACCCCGAATACCCGCACGTCACCCACGGTCGCATCCAACAGCCCCAAGATGATCTTGATGGTGGTCGACTTGCCCGAACCGTTCGGCCCCAGCAAACCGTAGACCTGCCCCTCCGCGACCTCTAGATTCAAGGCGTCCACTGCCCTGAGCTTAACCCCGCGCAGCGTGACAGAGAAGTCCTTGGTTAAACCTTGTATGGATATGGCGGCAACGGGTTGGCTCATCGGGGAAACAGCGAAGGGGGGAGAAAAAAGGGGAGAAAAATAAACGCGAATACCAAGCGCAAGTGTTCAACGTAAGGCGAATCCTTGGAACTGCGCCACGCGGATTTGTTTCCTGACTTCGGAATTTCTCACGTAGCCGTGCATTCTGTCCTGCACCGCCGCGACAAACGCGTCCACCCCCTCCGCCGCACCCTCCGCTTCCAAAAGCACCCGACCATCGGCTAAATTTTGCACAAAACCCGCCACCTCATACTCTTTGGCTACTTGTAAAACCGCCTGACGGAAACCCACGCCTTGCACGTGACCCGAATAAAAAACGGTGAGGTGAACGACAGAATGGGGCATGAAAAAATTTCGACGCGAGTTTCTCACAAAGGGTAAAACGTTGGAGGATTTCAACCTGTAATCGCCCGACCCCCTTCGCACCTGCCTTCACACCAAGAGTAGGGTTTTTCCCGTTGCGTTTCGTGCTTTGTGAAGCATGGTCCGCACAGGGTCGCCGACCCTCAAAAACCAATGGGCAACACGAATTCTGAAAACCCGTCCGATAACGATTGGGAAGATCGCGGTGAACTGGTCTGGAATGAATTCGATTGGGAGCGCTATCTCCGCCAACAGGATGAGTCCGTAGCCAAGTATCTATCTCTTTACGAAGAACTTCAGAATAAATCCGAGCGCCTCGATGAGGCTGCCAGGCAGATGGGTTGGGGTGTCGAGGAGTGGACCAGCGAGGCTGTGCTGGATGGCGATGACGAGGATGATGACGAGGACAACGACGATGAGTCATCGGAGATGGATCTCGGCGACGAATCCGATCCTTACACCCTTCACAAAAATCCCATTTACGTCGCCACCCGCGCCTTGTTCTTGAGCCTGAAACGCAGCTGGGAACAACTGGCCGATTCCCCGGAGCGCGTGCCCCAAAAACTCGCCCTGAGCTACTACGTGGCACTCATCCGCACCGAAGACCAGGCCATGCAGGCCGTTTCCGCCCTCGATTTTGGCGACTACGCCATGGCCATCAGTCTTTTTAAGCGAGCTTTGCGGGATTTGAATACCACTCTAGCCTCCCTCCTCGCGGAGGAAACCGAGGCCAACTCCTCGCTCGCTCACTACCGCTCCCTCGCCCTGCCCCGCCTCTTCGACCTGCGCGAAGTCTGGCTCCGCGTCATGGGCGAATGCCGCGACGAACTCGCCCGCCCATCCTCCGAAGAAACCGACGACGAGTCGGAAGAGTAAGGCGCGCCCTCACCCAAGCCAAGCCGCGAGGCTAAATCGCAAAACCGGAAAACCATCCCGGGGCCCCGTCCAGCCGCACCTGATCACCCGCGTGAACTCAGGACATCTGCTTGTTTACGCAGAACCCGTTGCCCCACTTGATTTAACAAGATGGTGGACCCTACTGGACTCGAACCAGTGACCTCTTCCATGTCAAGGAAACGCTCTAACCAACTGAGCTAAGGGTCCGGCAAACTCGGGAGGCGGAGTAAGGAGCGCCCGCCGCATCCCCCGCAAGAAAAAATCTCGCAAATCTCCACGTCCCCCGAGCCACCCCACTCCGAGTAGCGCCAAAAGCCGAGAAGCCGCTTGCCCCCTCCCGCCCGCGTCGCTCACTCGCCCTCATCCACGCCATGCTCCAGACCCTGCGCATCCGAAACCTCGCCCTGCTGGAGGAAGTCTCCCTCGAATTCGAATCGGGCTTCACGGTCGTCACCGGCGAGACCGGCGCCGGCAAGAGCATCCTCCTCGGCGCCCTCGGCCTGCTCGCCGGCGAACGAGCCGACAAAACCATCATCCGCCAGGGCGCCGCAGCCTGCGAAGTCGAAGCCGCCCTGTATTTCCCCAATCCCTCCGCTATCGACACCCTGCTGGCCGAACTCGACCTGCCGCCCTGCGAAGAAGGCCAGCTCCTGCTTAAGCGCAGCCTGCCCCGCGAAAAAGCCCCGCGCATCACGATCAACGGCGGTCTCGCCACTCTCTCCGCCCTGCAACGTCTGGGCGAACGCTGGATCGATTTCCACGGGCCGAGCGAACCCCGCCGCCTGCTGAAGGAATCGTGTCAACTGGACTTGCTCGACCTCTTCGCGCGCGACGAAACCGAACTCGCCGCCTACCACGCCGCCTACCAGACTTGGCGCGAGCTACTCGCCGAACGCACCCGCCTGACTGGTGAAACCCGGCTCTCCCCCGAGCAAGCCGCCTTCGTCGAAGCCCAGTTGGCCAAACTCGATGCGCTCGACCTGACCGAGGAAGCCGTCGCCACCCTCGAACGCGATTTCTCCCGCCTGAACCGCGCCCAAGAACTCACCCGCCTCTGCGGCGGACTGGAAAACGGACTCGCGGGCGATGACGGCGTTACCTCCCGGCTCGGCACCCTTCTCCGCGAAGCCCACCAGTTGGAACAACTCGACCCCGCCAGCCGCCCGCTGACCGAGCGCCTCCACGCCGCCAGCATCGAACTGAATGACCTCGCCGAGGAACTGCGCATCCTAGGCGGCGAGTTTCACTTCGATCCCGAGCAGGCCGAGCGTGTTTCCCAATCGATGTCGGCCTGGCTCGACGCCAAACGCCGCCACGGCCCCGACGTCGCCGCCGTCGCCGCCGCGCGTGAAGAACTACGGCGCCGCTTGGAAATCCAAGGCGATATCGAAGGCACGCTCGCCCGCCTCGATAGCCGTATCGCCGCCGCCGAGACCACCGCCCGCAGCGCCGCCCGTCCCCTGCGGAGCGCACGCACCAAAGGCGCCGAAGCCCTCGCCCTGGCCGGAGCCGCCGGCATCGCCCGCCTCGGCTTCAAGAAAGCCGAGTTCCTCGTGCGTATCCTCCCGCTAGACGACCTCGGCCCCCGGGGTGACTGCGCCGTCGAGTTTCTTTTCTCCCCCAACGTCGGCGAGGCCCCCCTGCCCCTTTCCCGCATCGCCTCCAGCGGCGAACTCGCCCGCGTCATGCTCGCCCTGAAAACCGTGCTGGCCGACCTCGATGGCGTGCCCGTGCTGGTTTTCGACGAGGTCGATGCCAATGTCGGTGGCGAAATCGGCCGCATCGTCGGCGAACAGATGGCCGGCATCGCCCGCGGCCACCAAGTCCTCTGCGTCACTCACCTGCCTCAAGTCGCCGGCCTCGGCGACAGCCACCTGCTGGTGGAAAAAGACCAGTCCGGCGAACGTGCCGTCGTGCGCATCGCCCCCATCCACGGCGAACGCGCCGCCCGCATCGGCGAACTGGCCCGCATGCTCGGCGACCGCCACGCCAAGAGCGCACGCCAACACGCGGAAGAGTTGCTCAAGCCTTGAACCAAATAACGGCCGGCTGCGCCCAAGGCACCTTTCCAGCACCGTCCAGGGACTTGCTGGATACTCCTATTCTTTTGCCGATTACCGGCGAAAAACACGCCGGTTTAAGAGAGAAAATCGACTGTTATTCGCTAAACCTTTTCCCTTGGCCATTCCTCCTAGACCACCGCCTTACCTTGCGCATGGTTAGGGTCACCCCATGCCCCCCATTGAATCCACCCTTCTTCATGTCGCTCGTCTCGGCGTAGGTTGGGAACACGAAGAAGGCTTCCTGATAGACCGCCCCGGCACGGGCGATTTCCTCTTCATCCACTTCACCAAACCGGCCATCGTCACGCTCGAAGACGGATCGGTCCAAGCCCCGGCGAACAGCTGCATCCTCTTCACGCCAGACCACCACCAACACTACCGCGGCGACGGCTGCGGGCTTTCGAACAACTGGATTCATTTCCTGGGCGACTCCGCCGAGACCCTCGCCCGACACCACGCCATCCCGCTCAACCAAATTTTCCGTCTCGCCCAGGCGGGATTTGTCCCGGCTTTGATCAATGAGATGCGGACCGAGATCCACCGCAAGGACCCTCACTACGAAGAGATGATCGACCTGCTGCTCCGGCAGCTATTCCTGCAACTCCAACGCCATATAGAACTCGCCGACCGCAAACGCCTGAGCGGGCGGCAGGCGGAGTTGGCCGTGCTGATCGGCGAACTCCAGACCCGCGTCCTGGGCAATCTGGATCACCCCTGGACCATCGAGGAAATGGCCCGGGAAGTTCACCTCAGCCGCTCGCGGTTCATGGGACTCTACCGGGAGTTCTACGACATTTCCCCGATCGAAGATCTGATCCGCGCCCGCATAAAACACGCCCAGTGGCTGCTCACCGCGACCACGCTTTCCGTCGGTCAGGTCGCAGACGAATGCGGCTTCGGCAGCCTCTACCATTTCAGCCGGCTCTTTAAGAAACGCGTCGGCTCTTCACCCTCTGAATTTGCATCAAAATTCGGCAAGGCCACCTCCCTGAGCTGGGGCCGCAACGAAACCATCACCGACCGCGAAACCACCTCTGATTTCATGCCTCACTTGAAACGCCCCGCCGCTCGCTAACCCTCCCCCCCCATGCTCAGCCCCTTGCCCCGCCTCACCCTGCTCAGCCTCTCCCTTCTCGTGAACGCCGTCGCCTCTCCGTTAACCTCCAGAGAAACCAACCAACCTGTCCCCGCCAGCGCCACCTGGAACAATCCACTCGTGCGCCAACGCGCCGACCCTTGGGTCTGTCGCGCCGAGGACGGCCGCTACCTCTTCACCGGCACCGTGCCCGAATACGACCGCATCGAGCTAAGCCGGGCCGACACCCTCGGCGACCTCGGCGCCGCCAAACCCGTCGTGATCTGGCGCAAACCCGCCTCCGGCCCCGCCAGCCACCACATCTGGGCGCCCGAGCTCCACCACATCGACGGAAAGTGGTATGTCTACTTCGCCGCCGGCCGCGCCGACGACATCTGGGCCATCCGCATCTACGTGCTCGAGTGCGCCGCCGCGGATCCTCTCGCCGGCCCCTGGGTTGAAAAAGGCCGCCTCACGACCCACCTCGACACCTTCTCCCTCGATGCCACCACATTCTCGCACCACGGCGTGCGCTACCTTGTGTGGGCCCAGCACGACCCCGCCATCGGCGGCAATACCAGCCTCTTCCTCGCCCCCCTCGCCAACCCTTGGACCCTCGGCGGCACGCCCGTGCGTTTGTCCAAGCCCGACTTGCCGTGGGAAACCATCGGCTTTCGCGTGAACGAAGGCCCCGCCGTCCTCGTCCGCCACGGCCGTGTCTGGCTCGCCTACTCCGCCAGCGCCACCGATGCGAATTACTGCATGGGCCTCCTGTCCGCGGACGAAAACGCCGACCTGACGGACGCTTCCTCTTGGAAAAAGTCCCCCGTGCCCGTGCTCGCCACCTCGGATTCCGCCCGAGTCTTCGGCCCCGGCCACAACAGCTTCACCACCCTGCCCGACGGCCGCGACGTCCTCGTGTATCATGCCCGCGACTACCGAGACATCGTCGGGGACCCCCTGAATAATCCCGACCGCCACACCCGCGCCTCCGTGCTGTCGTGGCGGCCCGATGGCACGCCTGTGTTCGAGTTTGGCCCCTGAACGCCCCCTTAGGCCTTCGCTGGGTTTGCCGCCCTGCCCCCCCAACTGCCCGCGAGGCGCCGCCGCCTCGACGTCACCCCTGTCCGCCTCCACCCATGTCCTCCTTCTCTTACCGTCCGCTCTGCCTCGCCCTGCTCACCCTCGCTCCAGACGCGGCGTTACCCGCCCGGGCAGCCTTCACGCTGACCGTGGACGCCAACGCCCCCGGCAAACCGATCAGCCCCGATCTCGTTGGCGTCTTTTTTGAGGACATCAACTACTCCGCCGATGGCGGTCTCTACGCCGAGCTGATTCAAAACCGCTCCTTTGAATACTCGCCGCTGGCGCGACGCGAATGGACCAACCTCACCGCGTGGGAATTGGCGCCACGGGGCGGCCGGGGAGAACTCGACGTCGACGGGGCGTTCCCCCTTCACCCCAACAACCCGCACTACGCCGTGCTCTCGGTGCGCGAGGCCGGCGAGGTGGCGCTGGTGAACGAGGGTTTCGACGGTATCGCCCTGCGAGCTCGCGAGGACTACCATCTGTCGTTCTTTGCCCGGCGCCTCTACGCCGGCGGTCGCTGGGACGGCCAAAAGTCCTCCGCTCCGCTACCGCTCGTGGCCCGCTTGGAGACCCGCGAGGGTGCCTTGCTCGCGGAGGCGACCTTCGCCATCGCCGAGGACAGTTGGACAAAATTGTCCGCCGTTCTCACGCCGAACGCCGATACTCCCGCCGCCCGGCTCGTGCTCATCGCGCGCGAACGCGGCGGCCTCGCTCTAGACGACATCTCGCTATTCCCCGCCAAGACTTTCCGCGACCGCCCCAACGGCCTGCGCGCCGACCTCGCCCAAGCCATCGCCGATCTGCGGCCGCGTTTTATCCGTTTCCCCGGCGGCTGCCTCGTCCACGGCGACGGCATCCCGAATTTCTACCGCTGGCAGGACACCATCGGCCCCGTCGAACAACGCCGCCAGCAGGCCAATCTCTGGGGCTACCACCAGACCGTCGGCCTTGGCTATTTCGAGTATTTCCAATTCTGCGAAGACATCGGCGCCCGCCCCCTGCCTGTCGTGCCCGCCGGCGTCAGTTGTCAAAACTCCGGCCACACCGGCGGCACCGGCCAACAATGCCTGCCCCTTGCCGAGATGGATACCTACATCCAGGACGTGCTCGATCTGATCGAGTGGGCCAACGGCCCCGCCACCTCGACCTGGGGCGCGAAACGCGCCGCCGCCGGCCACCCCGCTCCCTTCGGCCTGAAATACCTCGGAGTGGGCAACGAAGACCACATCACGCCCGGCTTCCGCGAGCGCTTCGAGTTGATCCAGCGTGCCATCCAGGCACGCCACCCCGAAATCGTCGTGATCGGCACCGTGGGCCCCGCGCCCGACGGCGAAGACTTCGATCGCGGTTGGCGGATAGCCGACGAACTGCGGGTGCCCATGGTTGATGAGCATTATTACAAAGCACCCGGCTGGTTTTGGGACAACCTCGCCCGCTACGACGGCTACGACCGTTCCCGCGCCAAAGTCTACGTCGGCGAATACGCCGCTCATGATGACAAACGTCGCTCCACCCTCCGCGCCGCCCTGGCCGAGGCCGCCCACTTGACCGCCCTGGAGCGCAACGGCGATGTCGTCAGTCTCGCCTCCTACGCGCCGCTCCTCGCCAAACGCGGTCACACCCAGTGGAGCCCCGACCTCATCTACTTCGACAACACCAACGTATACCCGACGCTCAGCTACGAAGTGCAGCGCCTGTTCGGGAACAACGCCGTCGCGACCATCCTGCCGTCCACCTTGCGCGACGCCCCCACCGATCTCGCTTTTTCCACCGCACGCGACTCCACTGGCGATCTCATCCTGAAGCTGGTCAACGGCGCCTCCGCCCCGCGCCCGCTGCGCATAGAATTGACCGGATTTACCCGCACCTCCGCCCCGGCCACCCTGGCCGTGCTTGCGAACCCCGACGCCAACGTAGCCAACGAGGACGCCCGCCCGCCCGCCGCCGCCATACGCACCGAAACCATCTCCGTCTCGCCCGCCTTTGAACACGAGTTGCCCGCCCACTCGCTCACCATCCTTCGCATCCCCCACACCCCGTGATCTCGCGTCTTCTCCGACTCACCCTGCTCGCCCTGTCGTTGTCCGGCTTCGGCGCGAAACCCATCTACGCCACCACCATGCCCAGCCACTCCTTCAGCATTGCCAAGGAGGACTTCCTGCTCGACGGCCAACCCTACGTCATACGCTGCGGAGAGATTCACTTCCCGCGCGTCCCCCGTGAATACTGGCGCCACCGCCTGCAAATGTGCCGCGCCCTCGGACTCAATACCGTGTGCGTCTACCTTTTCTGGAACTTCCACGAATGGGAGGAGGGCCGCTACGACTGGAGCGGCCCCGCCGATGTCGCCGAGTTCTGCCGTCTTGCCCAAGCCGAGGGCCTGTGGGTGATCCTCCGTCCCGGCCCCTATTCGTGTGCCGAATGGGAGATGGGCGGCCTGCCCTGGTGGTTGGTGAAAACCGACGGCATCGGGCTGCGCTCCACCGACCCCCGCTTCCTCGATCCGGCCACCCGCTACCTGAGGGAAGTCGGCCGCGTGCTCGGCCCGCTCCAAATCACCCGCGGAGGCCCGATCCTGATGGTGCAGGTGGAAAATGAATACGGCTCGTTCGGCAAGGACGCCGCCTATATGGGATCACTCCGCCAGGCCTTGCTCGATGGCGGTTTCGACGTGCCCCTGTTCGCCTGCAATCCCGCCGGCGCCATTGGCCAGGGCTTTCGCCAGGATCTGTTTCAAGTGGTGAACTTCGGCGCCGGCGCCGCGCAAAAATCTTTCGAAACGCTGCGCAAGTTCCAGCCGACCGGTCCGCTGATGAACGGCGAGTATTACCCCGCATGGTTCGATGTCTGGGGCCGCCGCCACCACACCGGCCCGGCCGAGCCCATCGTCAACGACCTCGACTACATGCTGACGCACCGCCACTCGTTCAGCATCTACATGGCCCACGGCGGGACCTCCTTCGGCCTCTGGGCCGGCGCCGACCGCCCCTTCCTGCCCGACACCTCCAGTTACGACTACGACGCCCCGATCAGCGAGGCCGGCTGGGTGACACCGAAGTTCGAGGCCATGCGCGCGGTCTTCGCCCGCCATCTCCAGCCCGGCGAAAACCTGCCGCCCCCGCCCGCGCCCAACCCCGTCGTCAACATCCCGCCCTTCGCCCTCACCGAGAGCGCACCCCTGCTGGCCAACCTGCCCGCGCCCGCCACCGACGAGACGCCCCGCACCATGGAGTTCTACGGCCAGTCTCGCGGCGTCACGGTCTATACCGCCACCCTCCCCGCCGGCCCCGGCGGCCTGCTTTCGGTGGACGCCGTGCACGACTTCGGCTGGGTCTTTCTCGACGGGCGTCCGGTCGGCGTGCTCGACCGCCGCAGCCGCCGCTTCGCCCTCGCCCTCCCCGCCCGCCCCGACGCCTCTAGGCTGGAAATCGTCGTCGAGGCGATGGGCCGCGTGAATTTCGGTCGCGAGGTCTTCGACCGCAAGGGCCTCCACGGGCCTGTGCGGTTCGCTCCGACCGACGCCGCGCCCATCACCCTCCGCGATTGGCGGATACACCCGCTGCCGCTCGACGCCGCCAACCTTGCGGCGCTGCGCTACCAACCCGCCGTAGCCGCCGATACCGGCCCGGCCTTCCGGCGCGGTGCCTTCGACCTCGCGTCCCCCGGAGATACCTTTCTCGACGTCCGCACCTGGGGCAAGGGCGTGGTGTGGATCAACGGCCACTGCCTCGGCCGTTTCTGGAACATCGGCCCCACCCAGACGATGTATGTCCCCGGCCCCTGGCTGCGCGCCGGCCGCAACGAAGTCGTCGTGCTGGATCTGCTCGGTCCCACCCGTCCCATGCTAGCCGGGTTGGAACGGCCCATCCTCGACGAGTTACACCCGGAACTGGATTTCGCCCGCAGCGTCCGCGCTCGCGGCGTCTTCGACGCCCGTGGCGGCATCCCCGCTTTTTCCGGCGAACTCCGGCCCGAACCCGAATGGCAAACACTGGCTTTCCCCCATCCAGCCACCGGCCGCTACCTCGCCTTCGAAGCGCTCGATGCCCACGATGGTCAGCCCCACGCCTCCATCAGCGAACTCGAGGCCGTGTCCCCGACCGGTCAGGTGTTGTCCAAAGCCGCCTGGACCATCCTCTGGGTCGATAGCGAGGAAACGAGCGCCGAGCCCGGCTACGCCGAAAACCTCCTCGACGGACAGCCCAACACCCACTGGCACACCGCCTACGGCGAAAAGGCCACGCCCTTCCCGCACCGTGTCGTGATCGACCTCGGCGCGAGCGTCGAGATCGGCGCCGTGCGCTACCTCCCCCGCGCCGGCGAAATCAACAAACCCGGCCGAGTGAAAAACGCCCGCATCCACGTCTCCGACCAACCCTTCGGCCTCTTTCCCACCCACTGATCGTCGCCCGACATGCGCCCCCAAGTCCTCGCCGCCATGTTCTGCGCCTGTTCGCTGTCCAGCATCGCCGCTCCGGTTTCTCTCGTAGCCGAGCCATTCCCGCCCGGTCGGGTAAGCCTGCTCGCAGGCCCGTTTCTGGAAGCCCAGCAAACCAACGCCCGCTTCCTGCTCGAGGTGATTGAACCCGATCGCCTGCTGGCCGGCTTCCGTGCCCAAGCCGGCCTACCCGCCAAGGCCAGTCGCTACGGCGGTTGGGAGGCCCGCGGTATCAACGGGCACGGCCTCGGCCACTATCTATCCGCCCTCGCCTACCACTACGCCGCCAACGGCGACGCCCGCGCCCTTGATCGCGTTAACTACATCGTCGCCGAACTCGCCGCCTGCCAGGCAGCCAATGGCGACGGCTACGTGCTGCCGGTCGCCAAAAGTATCTACGAAGACCTCCGCGCCGGCCGCATCCAGGCCGCCGGCTTTTCCCTCAACAATGAATGGGTGCCCAATTACACCCTGCACAAAGTCCTCGCCGGCCTGCGCGACGCCTACCGCGTCGCCGGCAATCACCAGGCTCTCGCGATCGAACGCCGCCTCGCCGATTACCTCGCCGGCGTCTACGCGAAACTCACCCCCGCCCAAGCCCAGGAAATCCTGAAGGCCGAGTTCGGAGGTCTCAACGAGGTCTTCGCCGACCTCTCCGTCGACACCGGCGACGAGCGCTACCTCACCCTCGCGCGCACCGTCTTCCACCACGACGCCATCCTCGGTCCGCTCGAACAGGGGCGCGACGAACTCGACGGCCGCCACGGCAATACCCAAGTGCCCAAAATCATCGGTCTCACCCGCCAGTATGAACTCACGGGGGAACCTAGCGCGCGCGTTGGCGTAGCCACCTTTTGGGATAGCGTCGTCCACCGGCGTTCCTTCGCCAACGGCGGTCACGGCGACCACGAACACTTTTTCCCGCCCGTCCAGTTCCCCGAGAAACTCGGTCCGCAAAACACCGAGACCTGCAATACTTACAACATGATCAAGCTAGCCGGCTTGAAGTTCGCCTGGCTGCCCGATGCCACCGATATGGACTTCGTCGAGCGCGGCCTGCTCAACCACGTCCTCGCCAATCTCGGCCGCCAGCCGGGCGAATTTGGCTACTTTTTGCCGCTCGGAAACATCGCCTATAAAACCTTCTCAACCCCAAATGACTCGTGGTGGTGCTGCGTCGGCACCGGTATGGAAAACCCGGCCCGCTACGGCGAACAGGTGTATTTCCATGGCAACGAAACGCTGTGGGTTAATCTCTACATCGCCTCGCGACTGGACTGGCGGGAACGCGGTATCGTCCTGCGCCAGGAAACCGCCTTCCCCGAATCCGACACCGTGCGCTTCGTGATCGAGGCCGCCTCCCCCGCCCGTTTCACCCTGAAGCTTCGTCATCCCTTCTGGTGCGAGCGCCCCGTCGCCTCCATCAACGGAAAACCGATAGCCGTCGGCTCCACCCCGTCCTCGTATCTGGAACTGACCCGCGAATGGCGTGACGGCGACGTGCTCGATCTGCGCCTGCCCATGACGCTGCGCACCGAGCCCCTGCCTCATTCGGAGGACAAGATCGTCGCCTTGATGTATGGCCCGCTGCAACTCGCCGCCGTCGTCCCGTCCTCCCCGGATACACCCGACCCCGCCCGCCAGCGCTACGGCGACCACCTGAAGTCCCCCGGCCGCATTCCAGGCAACCCGCCGGTGTTGGTCGCAGCGGACGCCGCCGCCGCGCTGGCCGCGATTCAACCCGACCCCACCGGTCGTTTCGCATCCTTCCGCACCGCCGGCCTGATGCAACCCGCCGATCTTACGCTCGTGCCGCTCCACCGTATCTACGAGGAACACTATGCCGCCTATTTCAGTCTCTACACCCCCGCATCCTGGACCGAACGCCAAAACGAAGTCCGCGCCGAGGAAGCCGCCCGCGCCGCGCTCGAAGCTGCCACCCTCGACCGAGTCGAACCCGGTTTTCAGCAATCCGAGGTCGAACACGGCTACGCCTCCGACCGCAGCGAGACCGGCGACTACAAAAACCGCAAGTGGCGCGACGCCCTGCCCGGCGGCTGGTTCTCCTACCGCCTGGGGGTGAGCCCGGATAAACCTGTTGCCCTCGTCACCACTCATTGGGGAGGTGACCGCGGCCGCGAATACGAACTCTGGATCGGCGACCACCGCATCCCGGTGCGTCTGTCGGCCGGCCCTCGCGACGCCTTCTTCGAAGCCGCCTACCGCCTACCCCCCGGACTCACTCAGGGTAAGTCCCACGTGACCGTCCGCCTCGCCGCTCCCGGCGCACGGGCCGGCACCTTCGGGCTGCGCATGGTCGCGAGCTCCGCAATCACCGAGGCCCAGTGGCGAGAAGGTCGGCGTTGAAACACGCCTCCACGTTCGAATCATACAGTAAGACCGCGATGGCGTCGCCCCGGACACGGGGCGGACGAAACCTGCTCGCAGTGTTACCTGCCCCTCCCGTTCCCGTCGTATGAAACCCAGCCCCGCCCCGCTGCCCGCCAGTCTACCGCGTTTTCTCTGGTCCCAGCGTCGCGCCTTCCTCCCGGGTCTGAGTGTCGCTCTGCTGCGCATCGTCACCATCGCGCCACTCCCTGTCATTTTTCAACGTATCCTCGACGTCCAGGTCCCTGCGAAGGATGTGCGCGGCATCCTGCTTTTATCCGCCACCACCATCGGCCTGCTCGTCCTCCACCAGATCGCCAGCGTGCGCGGCGCTTCCTTGCTCGGCACGGCGGTCTCGCGCGTCGTGCTGGAACTGCGCGCCCGCATTTTCCACAAGGTCCAGTTTCTGAGCTTCGGTTACCTCGACCGCCAGCAAACCGGCCGCCTGCTGTCCAAATACGCCTTCGATACCCAAAAAGTCGAAGGCGTGCTGATGCCAGTGCTCAATGGCTTCATCCCCGATACGGTCTACAGCCTGCTCACCTTTGGCGTGCTCGTCGCGCTAAACTGGCCCCTTGCCCTCGTCGTGGTGCTGATGCTGCCGGTGTTCGCCTTTATGCGCGCCCGCTATTTCGCCCGTTTCCGGGCCAAGAACGAGGCCAACCGCCTCGCCCAGGAAGACCTCACCGGATCCGCCAGCGAGTTGTTCACCGCGCTGAAACTCGTCCGCGTTTACGGCGAGGAAGCCCGGGCGGCGGACACCCTCGCGGCGGGCAACGACGCCGTCGCCCGCTCGCGCGTTGAGTTGATCGCCGTATCCTCCAGTTTCGGCGCCTTCAGCTTCGCCGCGATCAAAGTCCTCTCGCTCATCGTGGTGGCCGGCGGCGCCCTGCTCGCCATCCACGGGCAGGTCAGCATCGGCGCGGTCATCGCCTTCGTCGCCGGGGTGCCCATCCTCGTGAATCCGATCCAGATGTTCGCGAGCGTGAGCGAACAGTATTTCACCGCCGAGGCCGGCTACCGCAGCGTGAACGAGTTGCTCGACGCCCCTTACGTGGAGGAGTGGCACGGCACCCTCCGGCCCGAACCGCTGCGCGGTCGCATCAGCTTCGACCGTGTGCAGTTCACCTACCCCGATAATGAACGGGGCGCGATCAACGATCTAAGCCTCGACCTCGCCCCCGGGGAGAAGATCGCGTTCGTCGGCCCTTCCGGCGCAGGGAAGAGCACCCTCGCCAACCTCTTGCTCGGCCTTCACCGCCCCCAATCCGGGGAGATTCGCATCGACGGCGTGTCCCAAGCCGACCTCGACCTGCGCTGGTTCCGCCGCCGCACCGCCCTCGTCATGCAGGAGAGCCCCCTGCTGTCCGGCACCGTGGCCGACAACCTGCGCTTCGCCCGCACCGATGCGACTAACGAAGAGGTCCGCGCCGCCGCCCGCCTCGCCCACGCCGAGGAGTTTATCCTCCAACTTCCCCAGGGCTACGCCACCCGGATCGGGGAGCGAGGCGCCCTGCTTTCCGGCGGCCAGCGCCAGCGCATTGCCATCGCCCGCGCCCTCTTGCGCGATCCCGCCGTGCTCATCCTCGATGAGCCTACCTCGGCCCTCGATTACGAAAGCGAACGATTGATCCAGCAGGCCTTGGACAACCTCGCCCGCGGTCGCACCGTGATCACGATCGCGCACCGCCTGAGCACCATCCGCCACGCCGACCGCATCATCGTGCTGAACGAGGGCCGCATCGTCGAAGAGGGCACCTTTGCCCGGCTCTCCGCGGCCGGCGGCTATTTTGCCCGACTCCTCGCCTCCGGAGAAACCGGCCTCACCGGCTAAACTCCCCGCGCACGCTCCCTGCCATGCCCAGCCTCGTCATCCCGTTTGCTCCGGCCGCACCCGCCGAAACCTACAGACTCGGCACAGCCCGTGATCCCGCCGGCATCACCATCGGCGTCGACTCACGCAGTCTTCTGCTCGACGGTGCGCGCTGGATGCCGGTGATGGGCGAGTTCCACTACACCCGCTTCCCCGCCGCCGGTTGGCGCGAGGAGTTGCTCAAGATGAAGGCCGGCGGGATCGAGGCCGTAGCCACCTACGTGTTCTGGATCCACCACGAGGAGGTCGAGGACACCCGCGAGTGGTCCGGCGAACGCGATCTGCGCCGCTTCGTCACCATCGCCGGGGCAATCGGCCTGCGCGTCGTCGTGCGTCTCGGTCCCTGGTGCCACGGCGAGGTGCGCCACGGTGGCCTGCCGGACTGGGTCGTCGAACGCTTCGGCGACCGCGCCCGCACCGACGACGAAGCCTACCTCGCCGTCGTGCGCCGGCATTTTACCGCCATTTCCACGCAGCTCGACGGTCTGCTCTGGAAACAGGGCGGCCCCGTGGCCGCCTTCCAGATAGAGAACGAATACAGCGGCCCCGCCGAGCACCTGCTCACCCTAAAAAAACTCGCCCACGAGGTCGGCCTCGATGCCCCGCTCTACACCCGCACCGGCTGGCCCGATCTCGCCACACCCATGCCCTTCGGCGAACTCCTCCCGCTCTATGGCGCCTACCCCGAGGGTTTCTGGGACCGCGACCTCGCCCCCATGCCCGGCTTCTACCCCGCGGGCTTCCGTTTCTCTCCCCTTCGCACCGACGCCGCCATCGCCACCGATCTGCTCGGCGAACGCGCGGCCGCCGATGCCCCCGACACCGCCCGCTACCCCTTCCTAACCTGCGAACTCGGCGGCGGCATGATGAGCAGTTACCATCGACGCCTCCACATCTACCCGCGCGATATCGAGTCGGTCGTGCTCACCAAACTCGGCTCGGGCGGGAATCTGCCCGGCTATTACATGTATCACGGCGGCATCAATCCGAGCGGCCGCACCTCCCTGCAGGAATCTCAAGCCACCCGCTACTGGAACGATCTGCCGGAAAAAAATTACGACTTCCAGGCCCCGCTCGGCGCAGCCGGCCAGCTCCGCCCGCACTATCACCTTTTACGCCGCCTGCATCTTTTCGTGCGCGACTTTGGATCGCTCCTCGCCGGCCTGCCCGCGTATTTCCCAGCCGAACGCCCGGCGTCACGCGACGATACCTCGACCCTGCGCTGGGCCGCACGCTCGGACGGTCGCAGTGGCTTCGTTTTTATCAACAACTACGAGCGCCTCCGTCCTTTGCCCGCAAAGCCCGACGTCCGCTTCCTGCTTCATCTGCCCGACGAATCCCGGACCGAGTTCCCCACCACGCCCGTCACCTTCCCCGCCGACTCCACCTGCGTCTGGCCCTTCGGGCTTGAACTCACCCCCGGCGTCCGCCTCGACCACGCCACCGCCCGGCTTCTGTGCCGGATCGAGGAAGGCCCGATCCATACGATTTTCTTCGCCGCCACTCCCGGCGTGGCCTCCGAATTTGCCTTCAACGGCGAACCCCCGCGTATCCTCGCTACCGGCCGAAACGTGGCCCTCCGGCTCTTATCCGCCAATGGCAACGAGGTTCGCGTAGTTTTACTCGACGACGCCGACAGTCTCGCGCTCTGGAAAGACACCTGGCGCGGCCACGAACGCGTATTCCTCACTCGCGCCGGTTTGATCGTCGACGGCGATGCGCTGCGGCTCACCGCCCCAAATCCCGCCGATCTCGCGCTGGCCGTATTTCCGCCGCTTGATTCCGCCGCCGCCCAAGACGGGATTTTCCAAATCCTTGCCCCTCCCGCGAGCGCCTCGGCTCCGGACACATGCCGCGAACTCGCGATCACCTCCCTCCGTCCCGCCGGCCCCGCCCGCGAGATTCCCCTTGGCTGGACCACGCCGGCCGTGGCGGTGGCACCGACCGACGCTGATTTCACCGCCGCCGCCAGTTGGCGCATTGAACTGCCGCTCGGCCTCGATCCCGACGCCACTCCGCTTCTGCGCATCACCTATATCGGCGACGTGCTGCGTGTCCGACTAGACGATCAGCTCGTATTGGATGATTTTTTCAACGGTGACGCCGTTGAGCTCAACCTCACCCGCCACGCCACAGCTCTGGCCTCCGGCGCCGCATTGACCGTCGAGATTCTGCCTCTCCGGACCGATTCGCCTATCCTTCTCCCGCTGGCGACCAGGCCGACCACCACCACCGCCACGCTGCAGTCCGCGTCGCTTGAGCCCCGGCTAGTTTGCACCTATTGAGGCGAGACCTGTCTACATCCTCAACCCCATGAAAACGCCCTGGCGCCTCCTCGCCACCAGTCTGGCATTCGCGTTTTTAGTGCCTGCCAGCTTGGCCGCGTCCGCCGAGCCACCCGGGCGCCGCGCCCTGCGCATCCACGACCCCTCCACCATCGTGGCCTCCGAGGGCGCCTTCTGGGTCTTTGGCACCGGCAAACGCATTCTCTCCGCCAAGTCCACCGACCTGCTCGCATGGACTCGCCTTGACCCCGCCTTGCCAGAAGCCCCGGCTTGGGCCGCCACCATCGCACCGGGTAACAAAGGCGCGCACTACTGGGCCCCTGACGTCATCAAAATCGGCGAACGCTACCACCTGTATTACTCGGTTTCGGAATTCGGGAAAAACACTTCCGCCATCGGTCTCGCCACCTCCCGCTCTCTCGATCCCTCCGAACCCAGCCACCACTGGGAAGACCGTGGCATCGTGATCCGCTCCGTCGCGGGCGATGATTTCAACGCCATCGATCCCTCCGTGCTCCTCGATACCGACGGCCGGATCTGGATGGCCTACGGCTCCTTCTGGCGCGGCCTCTTCCTGGTCGAACTCGACCCCGCCACCGGCCTGCGCCTCGTCCCCGACTCCCCCCCACACCACCTCGCCGAAGCCGACGAGATCGAGGCGCCCACCCTGATCCGCCACGGAGACTACCACTATCTGTTTTTCAATGTCGGGCTCTGTTGCCGCGGGAAAGCCAGCACCTACCGCATCCTCGCCGGCCGCAGTCGCTCCGTAACCGGGCCCTACCTCGACGACCGCGGGCGGGACCTGCGCCAGGGCGGGGGTCGCGCTTTCCTGGATAGGTCGGGCGACTTCATCGGTCCTGGCCACGCCACGATCCTCAATGAAAACGGCCGCGAATGGGTCGCTGTGCATTTCTACGACGGTTCCCGTGACGGCCAGCCCAGCCTAGCCCTTCGCCCCCTCGTCTGGACCAAGGACGGCTGGCCCCGTGTCACAGACTGATTCCATTCGGCCATTACTCCGGATTCATACAGTCAGAAGAAGGAAACCATCGCACCCGCCCCACGTCGGAAAGACATTACACCCTACCCCATGAAAACCCCCGCCTTGTTTGCCTTGGCCGTCTTGTTCGCCGCTCCGGCCTTATCCGCAGCCCCCGCCCCGCAAGTCGAGGCCCTATCCCGCGGCCTTACCGGCCTGCAGCAGGCCGACGGCAAGGTCTTCCTCTCGTGGCGCCTTCTCGCCAACGACCCCGCCGACGTCGCCTTTAACGTCTACCGCACCACCGAACCCGCCGGTGCCGCCCCCATTGATTTCGGTGCCTTCGCCTCCACCCCCGACACCCCGCCTGGCACCGTCCGCCTGAACTCCGCCCCCATCGCCGACGTGACTTGGCTCGTCGACTCCGCACCGACCCTCCGCTACACCACGACCTACTTCGTTCGCGCCGTGATCGCCGGCGTCGAGCAGACCTCCTCCCGCCCCCTCGCCTTCGCCGCCGGCGCGGAACCTCGCGCCTACCACTCCATCGCGATGAGAAACCCGGAAGGCTACCAACCCTCCGAAGGCTCCGCCGCCGACCTCGACGGCGACGGCGACTACGAGTTAATCGTGAAGCAGGAAGGCCGCGCCTACGACAACTCGAAGGGCGGCATCTCCGATCCGCCCATCCTCCAGGCCTACAAACTCGACGGCACCCTGCTCTGGCAGATCAACCTCGGGAAAAACATCCGCGCGGGAGCTCATTACACCCAGTTTATCGTATATGATTTCGACGGCGACGGACGCGCCGAACTGGCCTGCAAAACCGCCGATGGCACCGTTGATGGCCAGGGCAAAGTCATCGGCGACGCCTCCGCCAACTACGTCAATGCCAACGGCCACATCCTCGCCGGCCCCGAGTTCCTCACCGTCTTCAACGGTCTTACCGGCGCCGCCCTCGACACCGTTCCCTACGAGCCCGCCCGCCACCCGACCAACCCTCTCGCCCCCACCCGCGAGGAACTCAAGGCCGTCTGGGGCGACGGCAATGGCAACCGCTCCGATCGCTATGTCGCGGGCGTAGCCTACCTCGACGGCATCCACCCCAGCCTGATCATGTGCCGCGGTTACTACACCCGCAGCTGCCTCGTCGCCTACGACCTGCGCGGAGGCAAACTCGTCAAACGCTGGCTCTTTGATAGCTCCGCCGGCCCCGAGTCCAACCGTGCCTATGCCGGCCAAGGCAACCACCAGCTCTCCATCGCCGACGTGGATGGCGACGGGCGCGACGAGATCGTCTACGGCGCCATGGTGATCGACGACAATGGCACCGGGCTCTACTCGACCGGCTGGGGCCACGGCGACGCCCTCCATGTCTCCGACCTGACCCCCGCCAACCCCGGCCTCGAAATCGTCGATATTCAGGAACGCTTCGATAAACAAGGGTTGTCGATGCGCGACGCCGCCACCGGTCGACCCATCTTCACCATACCCTCTGTAAAAGCCGATGAATCCGGCGGCGACAAGGGCGAGGGCCCTGGCCGCGGCGTCGCCTTCAATATCGATCCCCGTTTCCCTGGTAGCGAATGCTGGGCCGCCGGCTCCGGCATGACCAAGATGTTCACCGCAGACGGCAAAGTAATCTGCGATCGCCCCCGCGGCACCCCCGTGAATTTCGCCGTCTGGTGGGACGGCGACCTCCTGCGCGAGCTGCTCGACCAAAACTTCATCGGAAAATGGAACTGGGAAACCCAGACCACCGACCGCGTCCTGACCGCCCACGAATGCATTTCAAGCAACGGCACCAAGGCTACGCCCTTCCTGTCCGCCGACCTTTGGGGCGACTGGCGCGAAGAAGTAATCTGGCGCACCCGCGACGGTTCCGCCCTGCACATCTACACCAGCCCCATCCCGACCAAATACCGCATGGTCACCCTCATGCAGGATCCGCAATACCGCTGTGCGATCGCTTGGCAGAACGTCGCCTACAATCAGCCCCCGCATCCATCATTCGCCCTCGATCCCGCCCTGCCCCTCCCCGTCCGTCGCACCGTGGCCGTCCTGCCCCGCCCCGCCCGCTAAGGTTATGCCCGTTGACCTGCCGCCCCTTCCGCCCCCCGCTTTTCATGCCTGGGCCCCACGCCCCCCCATGGGCTGGAACAGCTGGGATTGCTTCGCCACCACCGTCACCGAGGCCCAGACCAAGGACCACGCGGATTACATGGCGAAAAACCTCCTGCGGCACGGTTGGGAATACGTGGTCGTCGACATCCAGTGGTATGAGCCCCACGCCACCGGCTACGACTACCGCAACGACGCCGCGCTGGTGACCGACGCCAACGGCCGCCTGCTGCCTGCGATCAACAAGTTCCCCTCTTCCGGCAAGGGCGCCGGCTTCCGCCCCCTCGCCGACTACATCCACGGCCAAGGCCTGAAGTTCGGCGTCCACCTCATGCGCGGCATCCCCCGCCAGGCCGTGGCACAAAACCTGCCGATCCTCGGCACGGTCCACCACGCCGCCGATATCGCCGATACCCTCAACACCTGCACCTGGAACAAGGATATGTTCGGCGTGGATATGGCGAAACCCGGCGCCCAAGAATACTACGATTCCGTCTTCGCCCTGATAGCCTCCTGGGGCGTGGATTATGTGAAGGTAGACGACCTCTCGCGCCCCTACCTGCGCAACCGCCCCGAGATCGAGGCGATCCGCCGCGCCATCGACCGCACCGGTCGCCCCATGGTCCTCAGCCTTTCGCCGGGCGAGACCGATCTCGCGGGCGCCGATCACGTCGCGCAACACGCCAATATGTGGCGCATCTCGGACGATTTCTGGGACCGATGGCCCCTGCTTCACGCCCAGTTCAAACGCCTGCGCGACTGGTCGGTCCACGCGACGCCCGGGGCCTGGCCCGACGCCGATATGATCCCGTTCGGGACCATCGCCATGGGCCGCAAGACCCACTTTACCCCGCCCGAACACCGCACGCTAATGAGTCTGTGGTGCATCGCCCGCTCACCCCTGATGTTCGGCGGCGACCTGACCAAGATCGACGACTTCACCCTGTCCTTCCTGACGAACGACGAGGTGCTCGCCGTCAACCGGCACGGCTCCGCCCCCCGCCAACTCTTCCGCACCGCCGACGACCTTATCGCTTGGGTTTCAGACACCCCAGGCACCCCCGAAAAATACCTCGCCGTCTTCCATGCCGCCGACGCCCCCGCGACCGCCGCCCTGCCGGTGGACCTTGCCGCCCTCGGCTTCACCGGACCCGTTCGCGTGCGCGACCTCTGGGCCCAACGCGACCTCGGCCAGTTCACCGGCACCTTTGCCCCCGAGCTCGCCGCGCACGACGCCGGCCTCTACCGCCTGGGCCCGGTTAAATAGAGTGCCAGCACTGCAGTCAGAGTAAACTGGAGTCGTGAGGTTTTATCCCTGCGACCATCGGGCCATCAAACCTACTCCAACGGCTAAAACCCGCCGGGGATCAGTTGCGGAAACCTCCCAAAGCCGCTGTATTGCGCTGCCTCGCGCTTACGTTCCACCTACGTATCGCTCGATCTTCGTTTTCCGCTGAATTTAAAATGAGCCACGACCACGCCGCCGCCGTCCTGCCCGTCCCCACCAAACTAGACTATTCACTCACCGGCGAAAACGCCACCCGCGCCATCGAGCGCGGCCTCGCGGAGGCCGAGTGGTATCAATGTCCCGTTCCCCGCGAGACCATGCGTAAACTGCTGGAACGCCGCGACGGCCCGGCCGTCCGCGATACCCTGCTCTGGTTTACCCTCATTCTGGGCTCCGCCTACGCCACGTGGGCGCTCTGGGGCACGTGGTGGGCCCTCCTGCCCTACGCTTTCTACGCCGTGCTCTACGGATCTACGTCTGATTCTCGCTGGCATGAAGCCGGCCACGGAACCGCCTTCAAAACCGACTGGATGAACAACGCGCTCTACGAGATCGCCTCCTTTATGGTGATGCGCGAATCAACCCTCTGGCGCTGGTCCCACACCCGCCACCACTCCGATACCATTATCGTCGGCCGCGATCCCGAGATCGCCGTCCCCCGCCCTCCTGACCTGCAAGGCCTGATCCTCGCGTTCTTCAATCTCGGCGTTTATCCCGTTTATTTCGGCAAACTCCTACGTCACGCCCTCGGCCACATGTCTGCCGATGAGAAGACGTTCATCCCCGGCAGCGAATTCCCCAAGATCTACCGCAAAGCCCGCCTCTCCGCCGCCATCTATCTGGCCGTCATCGCCACCGCCCTCGCCACCCACAGCATCCTCCCACTGTTGTTTATCGGCTTGGCCAATATCTTCGGCTCCTGGCTGATGGTCGTCTACGGCCTCACCCAGCACGCCGGCCTCGCCGAAAACGTCCTCGACCACCGCCTCAACTGCCGGACGGTCTACATGAACTTTTTCCACCGGTATCTGTATTGGAACATGAACTACCATGTGGAGCACCACATGTTTCCTCTCGTGCCCTACCATAATTTGCCGAAACTGCACGAAGCGGTGAAGGCCGACTGCCCCACGCCCTACCCGGGCCTCCTCGCCGCCTGGCGGGAGATCATCCCGGCCGTGCTCCGTCAGGTCAAAGACCCCGCCTACCACGTCAAACGCGTGCTACCCTCCCCCCTGACCCGCGCCGCCGATCGCCCCGCCTGCCGCGGCGCCGACGCCAAACCCGACCCGGACGGCTGGCTCGAGATCTGTGCCGCCGCCGATCTTGGACCCGCTGACGTCATCCGTTTTGACCACGGCAAAAAAACCTACGCCCTCTACCGTGACGCCGAGGGAAAACTCTACGCCACCGACGGCATCTGCACCCACGGCAACACCCACCTCGCCGACGGTCTGGTGAAAGGCAAAATCATCGAGTGTCCTAAGCACAACGGTCGCTTCAACCTCGCCGATGGCTCTCCCGCCCGCCCCCCCATCTGCCGCGGCCTCGCCACCTACCCGCTCGAGGAACGTCAGGGCCGTCTCTGGTTGAATGTTGCTAGATCTGGCGGCACGGGCGCCCGGACCGAAAAAACCTACCAACTGCGCGTCGTTTCCAACCGCAATGTGGCCACTTTCATCAAGGAACTCGTGCTCGAACCCATCGACGCCAGCGGGAAGATCGCCTTCACCCCCGGCGATTACCTGCAACTTGACATCCCCGCCTATGGCGAGATCCGCTTCTCCGGCTTCGACATCCCCGAGCCCTACGCCTCCGTCTGGCGCACGCAGCACGTCTTCGACCTCGTCGCCCGCAACCCCGAATCCGGGCGCCGTAATAACTACTCCCTCGCCTCGAACCAAAGCTCCGAGCGCGTCCTCCGCTTCAACGTCCGCATCGCCACCCCGCCACCCGGCCAAGACTGCCCGCCCGGTATCGGCTCCGCCTACGTTTTCAGTCTGAAACCCGGCGATACCGTCACCGCCATCGGTCCCTTCGGCGACTTCCACCCCAAGCCCACCCAGCGGGAGATGCTCTACATCGGCGGCGGCGCCGGCATGGCCCCGCTCCGCGCCCATCTCTCGTGGCTCTTCGAAACCGAAAACACCGCCCGCCGCGTCTCCTTCTGGTATGGCGCACGCTCCCGGCAGGAAATCTACTACGAGGACTATTTCGCCAGCCTCGCCGCCAAGCACCCGAACTTCGCCTTCCACCTCGCCCTCTCCTCTCCCCTGCCCGAGGACAACTGGACCGGCCATACCGGCTTCATCCACGATGTCGTATTGGAAAAACACTTACGCGCCCACACCAACCCCAAGGCGGTCGAGTATTACCTCTGCGGCCCTCCCATGATGATCAAAGCCTGCGTCAAAGTCCTCTCCGACCTCGGCGTTCCCACCCACCAGATCGCCTACGACGAATTTTGAGTCAGCCGCCCGGGCACCGCAAAGTTTGCCGACCCGGCCCCCCGCCAGATCCTCCAAAGCTATCCCTCATTCCGCTCCCATGCCTTCCCTACCCGCTCCCCGCCTAATGCAAATGGCCGCTCTCTGGTCCCTCTGGGACTACCCCTCCGCCAAGGCCGATTGGTCCCTGGAAAAGAAGTTCGCCGCCATCAAAGCCGCCGGCTTCGACGGCATCGCCACCGCCATGAACCCGGAACTCGGTAAACTCGCCGAGAAACACGGCCTTTGCTCCGTCGGCTACATCTCCTCCGGCAAACCCGCCGAGTTCCGCCGTCTCATCCAGGAAAACCGCGACGGCGGCGCGAAACGCATCAACGTCCAACTCGCCTACCACGACACCCCCGTCGAAAAAGGCACCGCCCTCGCCATCCGCCTCGTCGAGCTCGGTGAAAAACTCGGCTGCCCTTGCGATATCGAAGTCCACCGCAACACCTGCACCGAGACGCCCGAAAAAACCTACGCCATTGCCGCCGCCTTTCAGAAAGCCACCGGCAAACTCATTCCCCTGACCTGGGATTTTTCCCACGTCTCCGTGGTTAAACACCTCGAACCGCCCTACTGGGAACGCCTGCTCGTCGCCCCTAAGCTCGTCCAGCACTCCCGCCATTTTCACTTCCGCCCCTTCAACGGCCACCACTGCCAGATCCCCGTCACCAACGGCTCCGGCAAACTGTCCTTTGAATTCACCCAGTGGCTCCCGTTCCTAGATAAAACCCTCGAAATGGCGCTCTCCTCCAAAACCGCCGGCGGCGACTATTACGTCGTCCCCGAAATGGGCCCCGCCCGCGGCGGCTATAACTTCGCCCAACTCCCCAACAGCTGGGAGGACGCTCAAGTCCTGCGCGAACTCATCGAGAAGGCCTGGAAAAAAGCCCTCGCCGCCAGAACTATATCCTAAGCAGTTTGCATACGTAAGCACTGCGATCAATGCCGGTTACACCATAGGCTCAGGGGAAGGCACATGGTATTCGCCCGCCACCCCGGCACCCTGAACCAGATTCCCGAGCATCTCCGCCCCCGCGAAACCGGCGTCCCGACACGCCGACACAACGCCCTCGGCATAGGTAAACCACGCTGGCCGAACGGTCGACCCGGGCTAGGAAAGCAACCCCACGAGCTCCGACCCCACCCCATCGGCCAGCAAACGCCCCCGCCTGGTCAGACGGGGTGCATACCCGCCGCCCGCCGAGAGGGACTCCGGTTCGATTAAACCCTGCTCGGCCAGTCGCCGGAGCGCCGCCCGAGGCTCAGGCAAACCTGCCGGAATGCCAAAACGCGCCTCCAGGGCGTCGAGATCCACCCCTCCATTAAGCCGCAAGCCGAACAAAAGGGCGTCCTCCAAAAGCAGCCCAGGCGTCAACACCACCCGATCCTCTCCCATGCGCAGACCGTCCACCACCCGGCGGCCCCAGAGCTCCAGATCGGCGGGATTGGCCCCACGCCATCCGTCATGCTGGCCGGCCGCCGATGGCCCCACTCCCACCCACTCGTGCATGTTCCAAGTATTCAAGTTATGGGCACAAAGATGCCCGGGGCGGGCGAAGTTGGAGACCTCGTATTGGGCATACCCGGCCGCCTCCAGCTCATCCCACGTGCGCTCGTAGAGCCGCGCCTCCAGCACCGGGTCCAGCTTCACCTTGCCGCCCGAGAGCTTCACCCAGAGTTTGGTGTCCTCCTCGAAAGTAAGGCAGTAGGTCGAGAGGTGGTCGGGAGCCAGCGCCACCGCCTGGCGGAGGTCCGCCAGCCAGGCCGCCTCGTCTTGGCCGGGAAGCGCAAACATGAGATCTAGATTCACGCTGGAAAACCCCGCTTCGCGAACCCGCTCGTAAGCCCGAAACACCTGCTCCCGGGTATGCTGTCGGCCCAGCGCATCCAGTAAACTAGGCTCAAAACTCTGCACCCCCAGCGATACGCGAGTGACCCCGAGCGCCCGCAATACCGCGAGTCGCGCGTCCGTGACCGAGGCCGGCGCCAGCTCCACGGTCCACTCCGACGGGGTCCCCCGGCAAGCCGCCAACACGGTTTCCCCCAGTTTTTGCAGATCCTCCGGCCCCAGCAAACCAGGGGTGCCTCCCCCCCAAAACACCGTGTCGACCGGACGCCGCCAGCGCACCAACGCGAGCTCGCGCCGGATATTGTCCAGATACGCCTCCACCCCGGCCCTGGTGGGCGTGGTCTGATAAAAAGCGCAGAAATCACACGTGCTGGCGCAAAAGGGCACATGAACATACAAGCCGAGCGGACTGTCGGCAAAGGACGCACGGACCCCGTCCGCCAGCTCCCCGTCAAGCGGACCGGTGGTGATTTCGTGCGTTGCCAAGGAAGGATAAGCCATTTTCGCTGTCCTAAACTGATATCTTAATCGCGATGCACCACCAACCTGTTTTCTCCCTGCCCCGCCTGTTTCGCGCCGTCTTCTGCGCCGCCGCCCTGCTCTTCCTCGCAGGCTGCGATCTGAAGGTCGTCGATCTCACCCCCAAGGTTCTTCCCGAGAACCCCTCCCGTATCTACACCTTCGGCCTGCGGGTAACGCCCAGGAGCACCAAGGTCGTTCCCTCGAGCATCGAGGCCCGGATCGTCATCGATGGCCAGATCCACCCGATGACCACCGGCACGCTCGGCAAGGGCGTGTTTGAGTATGAGTTTCAGCTGCCCGCCGGTCGCGATGAACTCGCCTACTATTACCTGATCAATTACTCGGTCGAGAACGACGCCGGCATCGTGCGCCGCGAGGATTACACTGATATCACCAAGACCCGCGTGGTCGGGCGCTACGTGCTCACCATGGAGACCAACCGCGGCCCGGTCGGCTCCCGCATCAGCGTGGTCGGCCGCGGTTTCGGCAGTGCCGACGTTGTTAAATTTGACGACCAACCGGTGCGCACCGTGAACGAGTCCAGCAACGCCCTGAGCTTCTACGTGCCTGCCGTCGCCACAGGTAAAAACTACCGCGTCACCCTCGAAGGCGCCGCCGGCAGCTCGCCCGTGGGCACCTTCCGCGTCGACCCCGCCGTCCTCGATGTCTCCCCCGCCCGTCTCGAACTCGCTTCGGGCGGCGTTCAGCCCCTGACCTTCACCGTGCCTAACGTCGCCTCTTCAGGCGGCCAATTGCTCGACGTCACCACCGACGTTCCCGATAGCGTGATCATGCCCGAAGTCATCGTGCCCGAGGGCGCCAACTCCGTGACGGTCGACGTCAAGGGCGGCAAACCCGGCGCCGGCAACCTCTTCCTGAAGGGCTACGGCAGCTCCGGCGAAATCATCATCCCGCTGGTTGTGAAGTAAGCCCCGCGGCCCTTTCCCCGCCCTCTCCACGCGGAGCCTGCCGGGCTCCGCGTTTTTTTGGGCGCGATTCAAGCCGCCCGCGCCAGCAGAAAGCGATCGCGGCCGCGCAGATCCACCCGCGCTTCCCCCGCCGTCAACCCCGCCGCCGCGATCGCCGCGAGCAGAGCAGGATGCTGGGCAACCCCCGTCTCGAGCGCGAGCCAGCCCCCCGGGGCCAAACGCGCCGCCGCGCCCGTGATGATCTTGTATAAATCAGCCCGCCCCTCGTCCGGCGCCACCAGCGCCGCCAAGGGATCATGGAGCCGCACCTCTGGCTCGGCCGCCGCCACTTCGTCATCGGTAAGGTAGGGCGGATTGCTGACGACGAGATCGTAAACAACTCCGGCCGGAAGGGCGGAAAACCAGTCTGATTTTAAAAATTCCACCCGCTCGCCAAGGCCGAGCACGGCGGCGTTTTCCCGCGCCAACGCCAGAGCGTCCTCGCTCGCGTCCACCGCCGTCACCCGCGCCTCGGGCCAGGTCTTGGCCAGCGCCAGGGCCAGCGCGCCGCTGCCCGTGCCGAGGTCCAGCACCCGGCGAACGTCGCTCCCGCGGATTTGCGCGAGCACCAGTTCCAAGAGTTCTTCCGTTTCGGGCCGGGGAATGAGGGCGCGGCGGTCAACCTTCAGGGTGAGGCCGCCCCACTCGACCGTGCCGACGATATGCTGCAAAGGCTCACGCTGCGCGCGGCGCTTAACAAAGGGACGGATTTTCTCCAGCTCCGGCTCGGTAAGCAGTCGCTCAAATTGCAGGTAAATCTGCATGCGCTTGAGGCCAAGGGCGTGCCCGACGATCTGCTCCGCGTTCAGACGCGCCGGTTCGACGCCGCGCGAAGCGAAAAAGTCGGTGGTCTTGGTAATGATCTCGAGCAGCGACAGCATGAAAGTCGGGAATGCTTAACCACGAAACCCGCCAAAACCCAAACAAACCCCGCGGCTTCTTTTAAGATATTTCGCCCCTGCTTTCATGGCAGAATAATCCGGCTCAATCCTCGTCGTCATCCCCGGCTGCGGCGCGTTTGAGGTCGAAGGGCTGGCCGGTGAGCTCGGCCAGTTTCTGCTCAAGGTCGGCCTTTTGCAGGGCCTCGACCACCGGCTCGATCGCGCCCTCGATCACCTGCGGCAGACTGTAGAGCGTCAGGCCGATGCGGTGGTCGGTGAGCCGGTTTTGGGGAAAGTTGTAGGTGCGCACCCGCTCGCTGCGGTCGCCGGTCCCGATCTGGCTTTTGCGCTGGGCGGCGTATTTGGCGGCCTCCTCGTCCTGCTTGCGCTGGAGCAGGCGCGCGCGGAGCACGGACATGGCGCTGGCCTTGTTTTTGATCTGCGAACGCCCGTCGGCGCAGAACACCATCAGCCCGGTCGGCTTGTGGATGATACGCACGGCCGAGTCGGTGGTGTTGACGCCCTGCCCGCCGGGCCCGCTGGCACGTTGCACGGTGATTTCAAGATCCTGCGGATCGATATGCAGGTCGACCTCCTCCGCCTCCGGCAGCACCGCCACCGTGACGGTCGAGGTGTGGATGCGACCGTTCGCCTCCGTGCTTGGGATGCGCTGCACGCGGTGCACGCCGCTCTCGAATTTGAGCTGCTTGTAGACGTCCTGCCCGCGCACGAGGAAACTGACCTCGCGGAAACCACCGCGCTCGGAGGGAGAGCTGCCCATGGGCTCGATGGTCCAGCGCCGGCCCTCGCAGTAACGATGATACATCCGCGTGAGGGTGGCGGCAAACAAGGCAGCCTCCTCGCCGCCCGTGCCGGCGCGGATCTCGACCACGGTGTTGCGCGAGTCGGTCGGCTCGGGCGGGATCATCTGGCGCAGCACCGCCGCGTGCAGCTCCTCCGCGCGGCGCTCGAGACCGGGCAGCTCCGCCTCGGCCAGCTCGCGCAGCTCGGCGTCGCCCGAGGCGTCACGCATCAGGGTGCGCATCTCGGAGATATCCGTGTGCGCCTTGGTCAGAGCCGCATGGTCGGCGAGGAGCAGGCCGAGGCGCTGGTGCTCGCGCGTCACCTGGGAGGCGGCGCGGGCGTCGGTGTAGAAATTCGGCGAACGCATCTGCGCGTCGAGCTCGTCGAGCCGGCGCTGGAACGGGGTGATTTCGGGCAGGGAGACCATGAAAGGGATAAAAGGGATTCAGGAAACGGATGGGGAGCATCGACGGACGAAGTGACACGCGGACGTCTGCGCACTTGCACGCCGGCGACTCGGCGGCTTGCCTCGCGGTCACGCGTCGCGAGCGGGGGCTTTTTTAACCCGCGCTAACGATGCTGATCCGCCATGGCCACGACCCTCTTCACGCAGAACACCATCGCCTGCATCTGGGACTTCGACAAGACCCTTATCCCCGAATACATGCAGTCGCCGCTTTTCCGTCGCTACGGCGTGGACGAACCGGGCTTCTGGAACGAGACGAACAACCTCGTCGGCCACTACCGCAAACGCGGCTACTCCCTTTCACCCGAGATCGCCTACCTGAACCATCTGCTGACCCACGTGCTCGCCGGCAAGCTGCCCAAACTGAGCAACAGAATCCTGCGCGACTGCGGAGCGGAGATCAAATTCTACCCCGGCCTGCCCGATTTCTTCCGCCAGGCCCAAGGCTACGTCGCCGAAAAAGAGGCCTACCGGAAACACGACATCCGCCTCGAACACTACATCGTGAGCACCGGCCTCGCCGAGATGGTGCGCGGGAGCGCGATCGCCCCCTTCGTGGACGGCGTCTGGGGCTGCGAATTCATCGAGAATCCGCTCCAGCCCGGCTTCCTAAAACAGGGCGACCTCAACCTCGAGGCCGAGGCCGTGATCGCCCAGATCGGCCTCGTCATCGACAACACGACCAAGACCCGCGCCCTCTTCGAGATCAACAAGGGCACGAACAAAAACCCGGCGATCGATGTGAACGCCAACATCGCCCCCGAGGATCGCCGCATCCCTTTCCAGAACATGATCTACATCGCCGACGGTCCGAGCGATGTGCCCAGCTTTTCCGTGACAAAAAAAGGCGGCGGCAAAGCCTACGGCGTCTACAACCCCAACCGCCCCGACGAGTTTGCCCAAAACGACCGCCTGCGCTCCGCCGGTCGCATCGATCACTACGGCCCCGCCGACTATCGGTCAGATAGCAGCACCGCGCAATGGCTGCATATGCACATCCAGGCCATCTGCGACCGCATCGTGGCCGACCGCGAGAGCGCCCTCGCCGCCCGCGTCGCCCGCCCGCCTCGCCACCTGAACGAGTCGCCCGAGGAGGAGGCCGCCCGCCGCGCCGCCGCCGAGGCCGCCGTTGCGCCGAAGCAGCAGACCTTCCTGTAACCGTTAGCGCGTCCTCCGCCCCCGGCCAGGTGACATTCACGCGAAGCCGCTCCGGAACGAAGCGTTTCCCTTTGGCCTGAAACGTGCGCCGTGCATGCTATCCGCATGTCACCCCGCTCTTCTCTAATCCGACCCGCACTCGCCACCCTGCTCGCGCTCACGTCGATCGTCGCCCACGCCGCAGGCACCCTCGTCTCGGGCCCTATGCTCGGCTACCGGAGCCATCGCGAAGTCTTGATCGGCCTCGAGACCCGCGACGCCCGGGAGGTGCTCATCGAATACGGGATAGCCGGCCGCCCCGAGACCGCCAAGACGATCGCCATCACCGCACCCTGGGTCTCCCCGGCCGGCGGCCAACCGGTAAAGTTCGTCCTGCCCCTGCTCGAAATGGGCGCAACCTACACTTACTCCGTGCGCATCGACGGTAAAACCCAGGAATTCCCCTACCCCTTGACCTTCAAGACCACCGACCAGTGGGAATGGCGCAAGGACCCGCCCGCCTTCTCATTTCTCTTCGGCTCCTGCGCCTACTTGAACGAACCCGCCTACGACCGCCCGGGCAAACCCTACGGCCAGGGCACCGAGATCTTTCGAAACATGGCCGCCAGCGGCGCCGATTTCACCGTCTGGGGCGGGGACAACCTCTACCTGCGCGAGGCCGATTCCTCCTCCGTCTCCGGCATCTGGTATCGCTACTCCCACGATTTCGCCACGCCCGATCTGCAAAAACTCTTCGCCGTGATGCCCCATTACCGGACTTGGGACGACCATGACTACGGCCCCGACAACGCCAACCAGTCCTACGAGTTCAAAGACGTCACCCTGGCTGCCTTCAAGGCTTACTCCGGCAACCCTTCCTACGGCGAGCCCGACCACCCCGGCGTCTACGGTAAATTCATCTGGGGCGACGCTGCCTTTTTCCTGATGGATGACCGCTATTACCGCGACGAAGACATCCTCGACCAAGACGCGAATCCGCAGAAAAGCGTCTGGGGCGCCCGCCAGTTCAACTGGCTAAAACAATCCCTGCTCTACTCCCGGACGCAGAAAAACCAATCCTTCCGCTTCATTGTGACCGGCGGACAGGTCGTGCAGACCATGATCAAAACCGCCCGCTCGGAGACCCACGAACTCTACCGGCGCGAGCGCGAGGAGTTGATCAAATTCATCCAGGACAACCAAATCGGCGGGGTGATCTTCCTCACCGGCGACGTCCACCACACCGCCCTCTACCGCCGCCCGCTTACCCCCACCCAATCCATCTACGAACTCACCTCCTCGCCCTTTTCCAGCGGTTCCTGGGCCGCCGCCGAGAGCGAAAAAGCCTCGGATCCCTGCGTCGTCGCCGGCACCATTGTCGGCACCCAAAACTACTGCCAGATCGCCGTCACCGGCCCTGCGGATGCCCGCGCCGTGGTCATCAAGTGCTACGACAAAACCAACGCCTTCCAGTGGGAGCAGACGATCCCGTCCGCCGCCCTGCGCTGAACCGGTCCGAACCAATGTATTGTCCAAGAATTACACGGATGAGCACGGATGGACCAGTTGTATCAAACCATAAACACTCGGGCTTGCGGCTTAAAACCGCTGCCGGTGGGGTTTGTTCGGCCACCCTCCGAATCCGTGTTTTCCGTGCCATCCGTGGTTAATCCTCGGACCTGATCATTCTTCATCTCCCCGTGGCCAAATCCTCCAAAAAACCACCCGCTCCCGAGCCCGCCTTCCCCGCCGCCGGCCCCGGAGCGCCCTTCCCGCTCAAAACCCGCCGTGATATCGTGGAGAACTGGCTGCCCCGCTACACCGGGGTGCCGCTGGCCGAGTTTGGCGACTACATACTGCTGACCAACTTTCAGCGCTACGTGCAGCTCTTCGCCAAACAACACGGCGTGCCGGTGCGCGGTCGCGACAAGCCTATGCCGAGCGCCACAGCCGGGCGCATTACCATTATCAACTTCGGCATGGGCAGCGCCACCGCCGCCACCGTGATGGATCTGCTCTCCGCCGTGACCCCGAAGGCCGTGCTCTTTCTCGGCAAATGCGGCGGCGTAAAACACCGCGCCGAATTGGGCGACTTCATCCTGCCGATCGCCGCCATCCGCGGCGAAGGCACAAGCAACGACTACTTCCCCCCCGAGGTCCCCGCCCTGCCCGCCTTCGCCCTGCAAAAGGCCATCTCCACCACCATCCGCGACCATGCCCGGGATTACTACACCGGCACCGTCTACACCACCAACCGCCGCGTCTGGGAACACGACGCCGACTTCAAGGCCTACCTGAAAAAAATCCGCTGCCTCGCCATCGATATGGAGACCGCGACGATTTTCAGCGTCGGCTTTTTTAACGAAATCCCCACCGGCGCCCTCCTCCTCGTCTCCGACCAACCCATGAGCCCAGAGGGTATCAAGACCGCCGCCAGCGACAAAGCCGTCGACCACACCTATGTCGCCGACCACCTCCGCATCGGCATCGACTCCCTAAACCAGCTCATCCACCAGGGCCTGACCGTGAAACACCTGATCTTTTAGCGCTGCCCCGCTGAGTTGGCCGCAAAATACTAAAATCGTTTAACCAGGGTGTATCCGGGAAATAAACTCGACGTGGGCCAAAGCCGAAACTCGCTCGGCCAAGGCGACCGAGGCGGAGTTGGAACAGCGGTCCATGCCGCCAAGGGCAACGCTGGACCAGCGAGTCTCCCCTCTGGTTTGCGCGCATGATGAGTTTGTTTCCCGGACACAAGCAGAGCATTTCAAATGAAGTTATGGCCCCAAAGAGGCACAAAACTTCCCTTTGTCCGGTGAAGCACTTCCGCGCGACTATGGGCGGCGCTGAACTTCATGCACGTCACGATCTTTTGCGTCTTTTGGCGGCAATCCGCCGTTTCCGTTGGCCGTAACTCTATGCGCTACGCTTTAATGAAATGGGAATGAGCAAGCGAGCTAAGCGCGATAAGCCTAAGTGTCTCAACCCTTCACTGCACCGCTGGTCAGGCCGGCGATAAACTCTTTTTGAAGAAGGAGAAAAAGGGCCAAGACGGGGGCGATCGAGATCATCGTGCCCGACATGATCAGTCCGTAGTCCGTTCCATACAGACCACGCAACTGGTTGATCGCCACGGAGAGCGGGAAGGACGCTGGATCCTGTAATACAATCTGCGGACCGATGAAGTTGTTCCAGGTGCCGAGAAAGGTGATCATCAGATAAGCTCCAATCATCGGTCGCACCAAGGGCAGCACGATAGTAAAAAAGATCCGGAACTCCCCCGCTCCGTCGATACGGGCACTCTCGATCAGCGTCGCGGGCACGGCGTTTACCATCGCCTGCCGGAATAGGAAAACCCCAAAGGCCGGCGTCAGCCCGGGGAGGATCAAACCCGCAAAACTGTTAAGCAAACCCAAGTCGTAGAGCAATTTATAACCCGGGGCCATGAGCAGCGAACCAGGCACGACGAGCGCGGCCAGAACGAGCGACATCACCAGACCCCGTCCCGCGAAGCGGAATTTCGCAAGCGCGTAGCCGGCCAGCGAGCAGCAGAAGGTCGCCAGCAGGGCGGATGTCGCGGAAAGGAAGACGGAGTTGGTCAAGGCCACCCCGATGCCGAGTTCCTTAAACAGACGCACGAAATTGACCAAAGTCAGCCGAGTCCAGGCCACGCCGAGAAACCCGTCACCCAAGGGGAGAAAGTTGGAGGTAAAGATGTCGGCGTTGCTCTTGAACGCCGCGCAAACCAACCACGCGAAGGGGATCAGGGTAAAAATCCCCGCTACCGTCAGCGCGATGTAGATGGGGATAAGCAGGAGTTTCTGACGTTGGGCGTTGGAGAGGGACATGGAAGCAGGGGCGTTAGGGCGGACCGGAGTAGTGATGGTTCAGCTCTCTTCCTGGCGTTTGTTCAGCCAACGCTGCCCGAGGGCAAAGGAGCCCATGAGCAGGGCGAGAACCCAACCGACTGCGCTGGCGTAGCCGAGGTCACCGGTCACGAATCCGTTGTCGTAGAGATACATCACGATGGTGAGCCCGCGATTATCCGGGCCCGAGCCCGTCAGGAGGATGTAGGGGAGCTCAAAAAGCTGAAGCGAACCCAGCAGCGACATCAGCACCACGAAAGTTCCGACCGGCAGGATCTCCGGCAGCACGATGTGGCGAAACCGGTGCCAAGGGCCGGCGCCATCGAGCGCGGCTGCCTCCATCAGCTCCTCCGGCACGCCCTGCAAGGCGGCGAGGAAATAAACCATGTTGAATCCCGCATAGAGCCAGAGGGCCGCAAGGATGAGCGCAGGCATCACGTAGATCTGCAGCCACGGAAACTCCGGATCGAAAGCGGGGAAAAAATCATGCAAAACGCTGTTCACCAAACCCGTGCGCGGAGCAAAAATAAGGGCAAAAAGCAGCCCCACAAAAACGAGCCCCACCAGCGAGGGGGCGAAGAAAACCAACCGGAAGACCGTGCGCCCGCGCAGCCCGGGGCGATTGAGCAAGAGGGCCAAGCCGAGCGAGACCGGGAGTTGCAGAAAAACCGAGCCGGCCGCGAAGATCGCCGTGTTGCTGACGGCTTTCCAAAACAGCGGATCGTGCAACAGGAAGGAGAAATTGGCAAAACCCACCCAGGCAGTGCTTTTGGGGCCGAAAGTCTGCTGGCAGGCCAAAACGACTGACTGAATCAAGGGCCAGACGAGGAATACGCCAAAGGAGAGCAAAAACGGCGCGAGAAACACCCAAGGCACCCACACCGGCTCGGCGCGGTAGCGACGAACGACAGTGGTGGAGGCGGACGCAGGGCGGGCAGCGGGGGCGGGCATGGGCGGAGGTGAAAAGCGGGCGGAGCGCCTTCAGCGGGCGGGGGCCTCAGGATGAAGGAAAACGTTGCGATTGATCATCTTTTCCACGCGATTTTGCGCCTCGGCCAGGCGTTCGCGGGCCTCGGGCAGGAGCACCGCGGGATCGGAGATGTCTTCGCGGACTACGCGGTCGGCCAACTCGATCAACACTTCGTTGACGCGCAGAAGCGCTGGCAGGTTATAAGGCGAAGCCGGTCGGGTAGGCACGTTGCCTGCCTGTGAGATATAAAGCTGACCGCTGGGCTGGCCGCCAAAAAAGGGATCAGGCGCGGAAAACGCCGGGTGCGACCACGAACTTTTAAACGGCGGAATGATGGTCGTGCGCTTAAAGAAAGCCGCATGCACCTCGGGATCGAGATAGAGCCGCTTGGCCAGTGCCCAGGAGGCCTCGATGTTTTTACTGGCCTTGGAGATACCCAACATGGTGCCCCCCACCACGCTGGTGCGGCGACCGCCTTTTTCCCAAGCCGGCAACGGCATGAGGCGGAGTTTGCCGGAGAGCTCAGGCATATCGAGTTTCCAGACGCCGGCCAGCCAATCGACCATCAGCGCGGCCACCACCACTCCGCGCAGACGCAGGGTGTTGCCCGCGGCGGTAAAATCCGGCGCATCCACCGCGATGCGACGCGGACCGCCACACCAGGTGGCGAGGCTGACGAGGACGAAGGCATTCCGCTCGGTCGCGATGGCCACGTGCTCATCCGCATCAAACAATCCGCCCCCCGCCTGGAGCAGGAGCAACTCCATCAAATCCCTGTTATTCGGCCAGAAATTGAGCAAATAACGATCCGGACGCCCGTCCCCGTCGCCATCAGCCATGAGCGGACGCATGGCGGCAAAAAACTCCGCCCAAGTCTCGACCTTCGAGAGATCAATGCCGGCCGCCTCCACCAAGTCGGCGCGGTAAACCAGCATGACCGGATGCACATCGTGCGGGAGGCCGAAGATACGTCCACGCGAGGTCCAGGGGGCGAAAGAGGGGCCATTGATCTTGTCCATCAACCCCTCCGCCTTCAACCGGTCGGTCAGATCGACAAACCCCACATCCTCCAGCGGCCCCGTGAAGGCCCGGCAGGCCATGGAGCGCTCCGTCTCCACGAGGTCAGCGACCGGGGTGCCCGACATGAAGGCCGACAACATCCGACGTTCCATCGCGGGCCCATCGATGAGCAAACTCTCAAACTGCGTCGCCGGGGTGGGTTGTTCGGCGTTCCAGCGTTCAAAAATCGGCGCATACGCCGGCACATGACCCTTGGCGAAAAGCCAGTGGCTCATCCCGGTCGCACGCGCTCCGGGCCGCCCCGCGATCAATCCCGCCGCGCCAAGCAAGAGCGCAAGCAAAACCCAGACGGCCGGCGTAGTGACGGCAAAAAACGCGCGCAGGCGGGAGAGAACAGACATGCGGGGTAAAAAAGGACTGATTATGCCCGCTAACCACGCGCCGACGCAGACCGGCAGGTCGCATCAACGCAGCGGACGGGGAGGGTATCCAGACCAAGGCTTTACCACTCGCCGGCGGCAAGCGATTTCATAAAATTGCATGATAATGCATCACGATCGCCACGTGCTAAAGTGCGGCGGCTGGGTCTGGTTCCAGCGCCGGGCACCACAGGGGCATGCTGGATGGCCGAATCGTTCAACGCACGGTGCGTAGTTGGATGCTATCGACGAGACGGTCGTGGGTCAGGATGTCGGTCGCGACGATCAGCTTGTCACCCAGGCGCAACCGGCCGGACCGAACAAGGACGGTGATGGCATTTTCAATCGTGTCGTTGGGGTCGGATCCGAGCGTGAGTTCAACCGGCTCGACCGCCCGCAGCAGGCGCATCTGGCGCAAGGTCTCGACCGAGTTGGTCATGGCAAAGATCGGCGCATGCACCGGCCGCATGGCCGCCAAGCCCGCCGCCATAAAACCCCGGCGGGTGAAGGTGAGCAGGGCTGAGCCGGGAATCTGGTCGGCCAGATGCACGGCTGCGGCGAGGAGGTTAAACTTGTCTCCCTTCAGATGAGCCGGCGCCGGCATGGGCGCGGTGTCCTCCCATTCGACGCGGCGCGCGACCTTCTCGAGTATGGCGACGCAATCCAGCGGGTATTTGCCCACGGTCGTCTCACCGGAGAGCATCACGCAGTCGGCATGCTCGTGGACGGCATTGGCGACATCAGTGATCTCAGCGCGGGTCGGCATGGGCTGGGTGATCATCGACTCCAGCATGTGGGTGGCTATGATCACGGCCTTCCCGTGATCAAGGCAGCAAGTGACGGCGCGGCGCTGGATGGAGGGCAGTTCCTCGAAGGGGCACTCGATACCGAGATCGCCGCGCGCCACCATCAGGGCGTCGGTCGCGCGCACGATCTCGTCGAGGTTGGCGATGGCCGACTGGTCCTCTATCTTGGCGATAATGCGGGCGGAGGAATTCTGGGAACGCAGAAACTCGCGCAGGGTCTCGATGTCCGCCGCCTCACGCACGAAGGACAAGGCGACGAAATCGATGCCCTCGGCGATGCCGACGAGGCTGTCGGCACGGTCCTTTTCAGTGAAGGCGGGGAGATTCACCTTCACACCGGGCAGGTTGATGTGACGGCGGGATTTTAACTCGCCCGGCGTCAACACGCGGCAGCGGATGTGGGCGTCCTGCTTCTCCAGCACCTCGAGACGAATGAGACCGTTATCGACCAGCACGGTGTCGCCGATTTTGATGTCATTGACCAAATCCAGATAATTGACGTTGACCGAGCGCACCTCCTCCGCGCCGTCGCGGTCCGCTCCAGGCCGGACGGTAAAGTCGAAAATCTGGCCCGCCTCCAGCACGATAGGGTGATCGACGTCGCCAGTGCGGATCTCGGGCCCCTTGATATCCATCATGATGGCGATCTCGCGGCCCACCTTGGCCGAGACCGCGCGGATGCGGCGGATCACCGTGCGGCACCAGTCGTGGTTGGCGTGGGCCATGTTGAGACGAGCGACGTCCGCGCCGGCACGGATGAGTTTCTCCAGCATCTCCTCCGACTCCGTGGCCGGGCCGAGGGTGAAAATGATCTTGGTGCGTCGAAATCCGGAAAACGATGAAGGCGTGCTGGTAGTCATGGTCACCAGCCAGCAAAGCCCGCGCCATGGCGAGTGCCAGCCCGGACTGGCCCCGGCCGGTGTTTATCTAGTTAGGCCCTTGGATTTTACCTTACGGACACCTTTCAAAAATTTGGCCCAGCGCGTCACCATTCCCAGGCAGCCGTGCCCCCGCCCGGCGCGACGATTTCAAACCCGCACGTCTCCCCCAGCCGGGCACGCAGCCCCGCCAACTCGCGTTCCACCGCCTCAAAACTGTTACAGTCCCGACTGAGGTGGGTAAGAAAAACCCGACGCCAGCCGGGGTGGGCCGTCGCCTCCAACAGCTCGCGGGTGGCGGCATTGGAGAGGTGGCCGTGCCGGCCGGCGATGCGCTGCTTGGTGCTCCACGGGCGGCGATGGTCGGCCTCGAGGAGCTTGGGGCAGTGGTTACTCTCGACCACCACCACATCGCAGGCCCGCAGGTGAGCGTAGACCGCCGCCGGCACATGCCCGAGATCGGTCAACCAAGCGAGCGATCGGCGCGGGGAAAACAAATCCTGCGCGTCACCGTGCGCGAAGCAAAAGCCCACCGGTTCCTGCGCGTCGTGCGGCACCGCAAAACTCGTCACCTCGAGGTCGCGCACGCGGAAAGTCGTGCCGGTCTCGAAAAGCCGCCAGGTGGCCTCGCGCCCCGCCTTCTGCCAAACCGCGCGGGCGGTGGGTGCGTTGGAGTAGATCTCGGTGCGCGGGTGCTTTTTGAAGCCCTCAATCCCGGCGGCATGGTCGCCATGCTCATGGGTCAGGAAAACCGCGTCGATCTCCTCCATCCGTGTGCCCGCATGATGCAATAACTCGCGCAACCGCCGGCAGGAAAAACCAGCGTCGATCAGCACCCGCGCCCCCTCCGTCCGGAGCAAGGCGCAGTTGCCCGCGCTGCCGCTGCCAAGGATTTGAAGACGCATCGCCATGGAGGCGCGCAGGCCTAGCCCCCGCCGCCCAGGTCGCCAGCTCAAAAGTGGACCACACATTGACCGCGTCGCAATTTGATGATCATTTCAGCTCTTTTCATGGCCAAGACCGCTCCCAAATCCCGTCGAGTCCGCCCCGTGGTCCGCGCTATGCGCGGCACGGTTTTCATCACCCGTCAGGTGCATTTCAACTCCGCCCATCGCCTCTACAACCCCACCAAGAGCCAGAAGTGGAACGAAGATAAATACGGCCTCTGCACCAACCCGCACTGGCACGGCCACAACTACGTGCTGGAAGTCACGCTCGCCGGCGAACCCGACCCAGAAACCGGCTACATCATGGATCTCGGGGCCCTCAAGGTCATCCTCGAGGAGCAGATCCTGAAACCGTGCGACCACCGCAACCTCAACGACGAGGTGCCGTTTCTCGCCGGGGTCATCCCCTCGACGGAGAACCTCGTGATCGCCTTCTGGGAACGCCTCGAACCCCACATCTGCGCCGGCCGCCTGCATTGTGTGAAACTCTACGAAACCCCGCGTAATTTCGCCGAATACCGCGGCCCGAATCCGGCCTTCTAAAAAATTCCCCGCTCCCGCCAGCTAACCCCGCCTGCGTCGGGGCTCCGGTTATCGTCCCAACCGCCTGGCCGACCGCCCAAACTCAAAAACGACATGCCCGCCAAACCCGTCCGCCGCGCCCGCTCCGCCACCTCAGGCCAAAACGCCGCGCCCGCCGCGCCCAAGACCATGTATCTGCACCGCGTGGCAGATGGCCCCGCCCCGCGCATCGTCCGCGCCTACGACGCCGAGTTCGCCGTCACCCCCGCCTACCGCGAGACCCTGCCAGATATGATGGAAGCAGTGGACGCCATTCCCGGTGCCCCCGTGCCCATCCAGCAAGTCGGTGTGTCAGGCTTTAAACTGCCGCTCCGCCATCCCGCCCGGGGCCGCCGAGCCGCCCACACCCTGGAGACCACCGTCACCGGCACCGTATCACTCGCGGCCCATTTAAAGGGTATCAACATGAGCCGCCTCGTGCGGTCCTTCTACGACTACGCCGCCGATCCCGTATCGCCCGATTTCGTCGCCAAGCTCCTCGGCGTCTACCGTCGCGAGGTCGGCGCCCTATCCGCCCGACTTCGCCTCGATTTTTCCTACCCCATCCCGCAGCGTTCCCTGCGCAGCGGCTTGGTCGGGTGGCAGTATTATCCCGCCGCCTACCTCGGCCGCATCGATGCGGCCGGGCGCGTGCGCCGCTTCCTCGAGCTGGATTTCACCTACTCCTCCGCCTGCCCCTGCAGCGCCGAACTGGCCGAACACGCCCGCGACGTCCGCGGCGTCTACGGCATACCCCATAACCAGCGCTCGAAGGCCCGTATACTCGTCGAGCTCGCCCCCAAGGCCCGGCTGCACATCGAGGAACTGCATGCCCTCGTGCTGCGCGCCCTGGTGACCGAGACACAGGTGATGGTGAAGCGCGAGGATGAGCAGGCCTTCGCCGAGCTCAACGGCGCCCATATCAAGTTCGTTGAGGACGCCGCCCGCCTGGTCTACGCCGAGCTGGCCGGGGATAAACGCATCGCCGATTTCCAAGTCGCCTGCTCCCACCTTGAATCGCTCCATTCACACGACGCCGTGAGCGTGATCGTCAAAGGCGTGCCCGGGGGCCTGGCAGCCGATTTCGACGCCTATTCCAGCCTAGTGTGCTGAGGGATTTGGCGCGCAATCGGCCCCGCCCAAGCGGGTTAAACCCCATACTTCGCACCCGCAGGGGATGGTAGGCTAAGGGTCAATCTCCGATCATTCCGCCCGCGTCTCGGGACGTGGACGGAAAGTCCGGAGAGAAGAGCCGGGTGGGAAGGCTGCGCATATTTCCGCGTGGCGCGCCCAGCTCTGCATCCGCTGTCCATCATAACCATGAAACCATCCCTACTCCTCCTCGGCTTGGCCGCTTCGACTCCTGCTGTCTTTTTCGCGGGCTGCGCCAGTTCCGGCTACAAGCAAGCGGGCGACACATCCACATCTCTGCAGAAGGCAGCCCACGCCATCGACAAAGGCGATACGCAGATCGACACCGTGTTGCTCGCCCTTTCCGACCTCGTAAATAATCCCGGCCCCAACCTAGAACCGCAGTTCGATAAGTATAATGCGGCGGTCGAAAAACTCGAGTCCCTCGCCAAGGAAGTGGACCACAACGCGACCAAGATGCGGAGCGAAGGCACGTTGTATTTCAGAAAATGGGACGAGGAATTAGCCAAGATCCACAATGAGGACATCCGCAGCCGGAGCGCGGAGCGCCGCGCAGCAGTAAACGAGCGCTTCGAAAAATTGCGCGCCAGCTACGTGCGCGCACAGAACAGCTTCGAACCGTTTCTCTCCGACCTAAAGGACATCCGCACCGCCCTGAAGACCGATCTCACGACCGGTGGTGTGAATGCGGTGCGCAGCACGGCGAACAAGGCCAAGGACGAAGTGAATCCACTGCGTGACTCACTGCGTTTGCTCTCGATCGACTTCAAGGCGCTTGGCGTCTCCCTCTCAACCGAAGCCGCCCCGGCGAAATAAATCCTCCCGGGGCCGGTTCCTGATTCCCGTAAAAGCAAAGGCCCCCGGCGAGAACCGGGTCCTTTGCTTTTTCACCGAACTTTACGGAACCAAGGTCAAGCCGCGGCCAGGAAACCGGAGCGATGGCGCAGGCTACTCACAACCATCGCAACAAAGGCGCAGGCCAGGAACGTGGTGGCAACGGGCTCGGAATCAGACTAAAGGATGCCGAACCGGTGGTCAGGGTGCTTTCGATCTGATACGCGCGGCGGGCGTAGCTTTGTCCCTGCCCCTCGAGGGTGTGCAACCCATGAAGCAAGGCAGAGGAATTGTAGTGATACACGCCGGCATTGAGTGTCAGGTCTCCTAGATTCTGACCGGTGCGGTTCTGTTCGGCAGATAACGCGACCAGTCCGTCATAGGCCGTGAATACCTCGGCCAAGGCGGCGATCGCAGCGACGTCTTTATATGAATGGAACCGAGAACCGCCTCCGGACCAAACCCGGTTGTGGTGGACCCGGGACTGACGTCTGGAATTCCGCTCAGAGTGGTGAAACAACTATTGCTTACCGAGACTCCTCCGAGGACGGCAAAACAACGGTTGAGCCGGGCGAGATTTGGTTGGGCTTGGACCGGTGCCGACAGGCAGACGGCGGCGCAAACAAAACCACCCAGACTCCGGGATCTGAAGGTGCCGAAACCATGAGATGGATCGATGATGCTGATAGTATTGGAAATGTTGATTTTACGACTCGGCGCAGGGCGAACGGACGTGTGCTCGACTTTACACTTAATACCAAGATTCGAACATGGGGTTGTGCCCTCCTTCGCTAAACCCGCGACCCTGCGCCAGAGCAGGCGAACACCATCTGGGCGACCGATTCTCCACATTTTTCTGCCCTGTTTGGCGAGACCCGCCTACCGCCGCGCCGCCACCAGCGCGCTGGGCGGCACGCCGTGCACCGCGCGAAAACTACGCGAGAAGTGGAACGGGTCATCCATCCCCACGCTCGCCGCCGCATCCTGCACCCGCCCGCCCTTCTCCAAAAGATACGCCGCCGCCAGCGCCATCTTTCGCCGCCGCAGATACTGGTGCGGACTCACTCCAAGAAACCGCCGGAACAAGCGGCACACACTCGACCCCTCCAGCCCCGCCGCCGCTGCCACGTCGTCCAACCGGCTCCAATCCGCCGCATGGGCGTCGATCAAGGCCCGGCACCGCTCAAAGTTCTCCAGCGCCGCCGCCACCGCCGTGCCCCGCCCCGCTCCAGCGGCCCGAACCGGTTCCTCGCCGATCTTAAGCAACAACACCTCCGCTAGCCGCGCACATATCGCCGGCGCAGCCGGTCCGTGCCGCCGGCCCTCGCGAGTCACATCCTCGGCCAACTCGCGCAGCTCTCCCAGAGCCCCCGCCCGCCGCGCCCGACCCTCCAGCAAGCCCGCCTGCGCCACCGCCCGCGCCGCACCGGGACCGGCCAAGGCGAAAAAAAATTTCTCCAGCGGCGCCTCCGCATCCGTCTCGATCTGACACGCCGTGCGCGTGCCGCTGGCAAAACACACCCCCGCCTCCAAACGGTGCTCGACGCCATCGATGTGGCACCGGCCCCGCCCGCCGGTGACCAGCTCCACCACCAGGTAGGGATAACGCGTCCGCGCCACCGCATAGTCCGGCCGGCAACGCTCCCAACCCCCGAGCACCACCGAGACCCGCTCCCGCCAGGGTCCCGCTAGCTGGAGGAAAAACACCCGGCTTTCCGCCACTTGGGCGGCCAGGAGGGAAGGGTCGGAAGGCAAGCCGATATTATCCATGCCAAGGTCATAATCCTCCATTCCGCTTCCTTGCAAACCTGCTAAAGTATTCGGGTCGTTTTTCGACAAACCTCGAGCACCCCGTCTCCCCCAACACTTTACGCCCGCCATGAAAAAACTCCCGAAAAAATCCGTCTACCTCGTCGCCAACGGCGATCTGCGCCAATCCGCCAACGAGAAGTGCTGGCCCGCCCAGGCCGCCATGGAAAAACAGCTCGCCGAGGTCGTCGCCTCGTTCGGTTACAAACTCGTCCGTGCCCATCCCTACAAAGCTGATGTGAAGCACGGTTTCATCGGCTCCCAAAAGGAAGGCATGGCGGTGTTTGCCGACCTCGACCCCACCGCTCCGCTCATCGTCGCCGAGTGCGTTTGGCAATACTCCCACCATCTTCTCCACGGCCTCATCTCCCACCGCGGCCCCATCCTGAACGTCGCCAACTGGTCCGGCACTTGGCCCGGTCTCGTCGGTATGCTCAACCTCAACGGCTCGCTCACCAAGGCCGGCGTGAAATACTCCACCCTCTGGAGCGAAAATTTTGACGACGCCCTCTTCCTCGACGGCCTGCAGAACTGGCTCACCCGCGGTGCGACCAAACACAAGACCGCCCACGTCAAACTCCTCGCCAAGGCCATCGTCCCGCCCAAAGCCAAGGCCACCGCAAAAAAAATCGCCGCCGATCTGCTCGTGAAGAAGTCCATCATGGGTGTCTTCGACGAAGGCTGCATGGGCATGTATAACGCCATCATCCCCGACGAACTGCTCTTCCAGACGGGAGTTTACAAAGAGCGCCTTTCCCAGTCCGCCCTTTACCACGCCACCACCCAGGTCTCCGACGCCGAGGCCAAAGAGGTATTCAACTGGTATAAGAAGAAGGGTCTTAAGTTCCACTTCGGCGCCGACGAGGCCACCGAGTTGACCGAGCGGCAAGTGCTGCTCCAGTGCAAAACCTACATCGCCGCCGTGCGTATCGCCGACGAGTTCGGCTGCGAGACCATCGGCATCCAGTATCAACAAGGCCTGAAAGATCTCCTGCCCGCGTCCGACCTCGTCGAGGGCACGCTGAACTCCACCGAGCGCCCGCCGGTTAAACGCGCTGACGGCTCCATCATCCGTGACGGCGCCCCCATCCCGCACTTCAACGAGGTGGACGAATGCGCCGGCCTCGACGGTCTGTTCACCGACCGCGTGCACGCCGCCCTCGGCCAGCCCCGCGCCAATACCCTGCACGACCTGCGTTGGGGTGATTGGGACAAATCCGGCACCACGGACGAATATGTCTGGGTGTTCCTCATCTCCGGCAGCGCCCCCGCCGACCACCACGTCAACGGCTGGGCCGGCTCTGATTCGCACCGCCAGCCCGCGATGTATTTCAAGCTCGGCGGCGGCACCCTCCGCGGCATCGCCAAGACCGGCGAGATCGTCTGGAGCCGCGTGTTTGTGGAGGACGGAAAGCTCAAGATGGACCTCGGCCGCGCCAAGGTCATCGCCCTGCCGGCGGAGGAAACCGAGCGCCGCTGGAAAGAGACGACTTACCAGTGGCCCATCATGCACGCGGTGACCTACGGCGTGAGCCGCGACCAGATGATGGCCCGCCATAAGAGCAACCACATCCAGGTCGCCTACGCGAACAGCGCGAAGGAGGCCGACCTCGCCCTTTACACCAAGGCCGCCCTCGCCGCCGAACTCGGTCTCGAGGTCGCCCTTTGCGGCACCAAGGCCGACGGCAAGGCCTTCTGAAAAAGCGCGCCAAGAGCGCCTAAAAGTAGCGGGTGGGTTAAACCGCCGATCTCCAGCGCCCGCTTCCTACTCGCTACCCACTACCCGCTACTCGCTACTAGATCCCCATGTCCCTCGACCCCCTGCTAAATCTCTCCCACCAGCTCGGTCGCGAAGAGCGTCGCCTCGCCATTCTCGGCGAAGGCAACACGTCCATGCGCCACGACGCGGATACGTTCACGGTAAAAGCCTCCGGTTCCAACCTGGCCACCCTCGCCGCCGCCGGCACCGCCACCTGCCGCTTTGATAAACTCCTGCCCTTGCTCGCGGCCGAAGCGATGAGCGACGTCGCCGTGGACGAAGCCCTCTTCGCCGCCCGCATTTCGACCGAGATGAAAAAACCATCGGTCGAGGCCCTCTTCCACGCCTACCTGCTCACCTTGCCGGGCGTGAACTTTGTCGGTCACACCCATCCGATCGCGGTGAATGCCCTGCTGTGCTCGCGCCACGCCGCCACCTTCGCCACCCGCCGCCTGTTCCCCGACGAAATCGTGTGCTGCGGGGTCGAGAGTGTGATGGTGCCTTACACCGACCCCGGCCTGAAGCTTTCCCAAGCCATCAAGTCCGCCGTCGAGGCCTATATCTTGCGACTCGCCCGCCCGCCCCGCGTCATCTTGCTGGAGAACCACGGCCTGATCGCGCTCGGCGCCAGCCCCGAGGCCGTGCTCGCCGCCACCCTGATGGCGGTAAAGGCAGCCGAGATCTTCGTCGGCGCCGCCGCCGCCTCAGGAGGCGAACCGCGTTTTCTCACCGCGGCACAGGTGGAGCGCATCGCCGGTCGGCCCGACGAGCACTACCGGCAAAAGGCCCTCGGGCTCTGAAGCCAGAGCCGGGGGATGGCTAACTCTAGCCGCGGCGCCCCATTGCCTTTGCCTTTCGCGGCTGAGTGGACTCTCTCTGCGCCTTTCGTGTCCGCCCAGGCCTCCGCACACCCACTCCCCTCGCCCACCCGTGAAAAACACAGCGGCGTATGCCCCGCCGCGCGCGGGGCCGTGCTGGCCGGCCTGCTCCACCGCAGCCCGGCCCCCGTCTGGCTGATCGTGGCCGATACGCTCCGCGCCGCCGAACAACTCGCCGAAGACACCGCCCTTTTTTATCCGGCCCTGTCCAGCGCCACGGTCGCCCCCCCATCCGGCGCTGCGCTCGACGGTCTGGTGCTGCCCGAATCGCTGGCTGATTCCCGTGACATGGCCGAGGCCTTTGCCGCCTCGGCTGATCGCCAGGCTGTGCTCTCCCGCCTGCGTGCCACCCGCCAACTCACGAGCCTCCCGTCAGGCGCCGCGCCCCTGGTGGTGTTTACCACCCCCGCCGCCCTGCTCCAGCGGGTGCCCGCCCTCGAGGCCTACGCCGCCACCGAACTCACCTTGCGCCGTGGTGAAACCCATCCCTTCGCCGCGCTCGTCGAAAAACTCCGAGCCCTCGACTATGACGCCGAGGCGGTGTGCGAAGCCCCCGGCACCTATGCCGTGCGCGGCGGCATCATCGATCTTTACCCCATCAACGCCACCCAACCCTGCCGCCTCGATTTCTTCGGCGACGAGCTGGAGGAGATCCGCCTGCTCGACGCCGTCACCCAGCGCTCCGGCGACGCGCTCGACAGCCTCACCCTCGCCGCGTCGCCCCGCCTCAGCCTCGCGCCCTCATTGACCGGCCTCGCCCCCTACCTCAGCCCGGCGACCCGCCTCGTCCTGATCGAACCCGCCAGGCTCGATGCGACCTTCAGCCTCCTCGCCCGGGAAAACCAGAGCCCCGCCGCCAGTCTCGCGCCACTCCTGGGCCGTGTCGCCGCGCTCGAAGGCATCGCCGACCTCGACGAGGCGGCCGCCCTGTTCGACAGCGCGTCCATGTCCATGAGCGAGACGACTTGGGACACCGAGAGCCTCGCCCATCACCGTCGCTACCCGTCCGATGATCTCATCGCCCAAGACCGCCTCGCCGCCGAGGAGGCCTCCCGGCGCGATTTCCTCGACCGCCTCGCCACCTGGGCCCGTGACGGCGCCGCGCTCGCCATCATCACGCCCCGCGAGTCCGAGGAAAAACGCATCCGCGAAATCCTCGAAGCCTATCCGGCCGCGAAAAAGCTCCGGCCCGTTTTCCTGAGCGGACAAGCCAATGAGGGCTTCCGCCTCACAGCCCGTCCCGGCGCGGCGCTCACCCTCGCTGCAGCCGGACCCGCCGGGCGCAGGCGCGCCGCCGCCGGCCCCGCCCCGGCCCTCATCGTGGTCACGGAGACCGAGCTCTTCGGCCGCCACCGCGCGCGCCGGGCCACCGCCTCGCGCCGGGCCACCGTGCACCGGGCCCAAGTGGACCAGTTGCTGGATTTCGCCGAACTGGCGGAGGGGGACTTCGTGGTGCACCTCCAGCACGGCGTGGCGCTGTTTCGCGGCATCACCAAACTCGATACCCGCGACGGTCCGCGCGAGGTGATCTCGCTCGAATTCGACGACCGAGTGACCCTGCACGTGCCGTTGCCCGAAGCCCACCTCGTGAGCCGCTATGTCGGGCTCTCCAAGGTCCGCCCTCAGCTCGGCCGCATCGGCTCCGACCGCTGGCAAAAAACCCGCGCCCAGGCCGAGCGCGCCACCGTGGACCTCGCCGCCGAGTTGCTCCGCATCCAGGCCGCCCGCGACGCCCAGCCCGGCGTAGCCATCGCGCCGGACAATGACTGGCAGCGCGAGTTTGAGGGAGCCTTCCCCTTTGCCGAGACACCCGACCAGCTGAAGGCCATCACCGCCACCAAGACCGATCAGGAGCGGGCCCGCCCGATGGACCGGCTCGTGTGCGGTGACGTCGGCTTCGGCAAGACCGAGGTCGCCATCCGCGCCGCGTTTAAAGCCGTCCAGTCCGGCAAGCAGGTGGCGATCCTCGTCCCCACCACCATCCTCGCCCAGCAACACCTCAACACCTTCCGCGAACGCATGGCCGGCTACCCGATCGCGGTGGAAATGTTGTCCCGCTTCCGCACCCGCACCGAGGCCGCCCGCATCATCGCCGCCACCGGCACCGGCCAGGTGGACATCCTCATCGGCACCCACCGGTTGCTGAACAAGGACATCTCCTTCAAGGACCTCGGCCTGGTCGTGATCGACGAGGAACAACGCTTCGGCGTGAAGCACAAGGAACGCCTCAAAGCCCTGCGGGTATCGGTGGACGTGTTATCCATGTCCGCCACACCCATCCCGCGCACCCTCTACATGGCCATGACCGGCGCTCGCGACATGTCGGTGATCGAGACCCCGCCGACCAACCGCCACCCGATCCAGACCATCGTGAAAACCTACGATGAACAACTGGTGGTGGAGGCCATCCGCCATGAGCTGCGCCGCGGAGGACAGGTATTTTACCTGCACAACCGCGTGCAGACCATCGCCCACGTCGCCGCCCGCCTGCGCGAGTTGCTGCCCGAGGTGGATATCGGAGTCGGCCACGGCCAGATGGACGAGCACGAGCTGGAGGAAATGATGACGGCCTTTGTAGCCGGCCGCCACCAGGTCCTCGTCTGCACGACGATCATCGAGACCGGCCTCGATATCCCCAACTGCAACACGATCATCATCGAGGGTGCGGACCGCTTCGGTCTTTCCCAACTTTACCAGCTGCGCGGGCGCGTCGGCCGCTTCAAGCATCAGGCCTACGCCTACCTGCTGCTTCATCGCCATAGCCGGCTGGTGGATATCGCGCGCGAACGCCTCAACGCCCTGCGCACGCACAACCAGCTAGGGGCCGGCTTCCGCATCGCCATGCGCGATCTGGAACTGCGCGGCGCCGGCAACCTGCTCGGCTCGGAGCAATCCGGGCACATCGTCGGCGTGGGCTTTGAACTCTACTGCCAGCTCCTGCGCCAGTCCGTCGCCCGCCTAAAAGGCGATAAACAGGCGGCCGCGATCCGCGCCACGGTGAAGCTCGATTTCGTCTTCGTCGGCGAGGGCGAGTCCGCCCCCCGGACTACTACCGGCCAGACGGCGGGCATCGCCACCAGCTACCAAGCCATCAAGGCCGCCCACGACGAGGCGGACGGCGCCGCACCGGTGGCCCGCATCCAGGCCCGCCTGCCCGTGGGCTATATCGGCGAGACCCGTCTGCGTCTCGATTTCTACCGCCGCCTCGCCCTCGCAGGCTCGCCCGGAGCGCTAAAGGAACTCGAGGCCGAGCTGACCGATCGTTTCGGCAAATTCAATTCCGAGGTCCGTGCCCTCCTCCACGTCACCGGCCTGCGGATCGCAGCCGAGCAAAAGGGCATCGTGAGCGTTGAGACCGACGGCGCGAAGCTGAAGCTCCTGCGGGCGGGCCCAGGTCGCCGGGACGACTATGTGCAGTTGAGCGGACGGTTCCCGCGGCTGACTGCGTCAAAACCGCTCGCCCGCCTGGGCGAGATTCTGGTCTACCTGCAAAACCTGCCCGCACCCGCCGGCTGATCCGGCGGGTGCGGGGCAACGAAGTTTAAACGAGGTCGAAACGATCCGCGTTCATCACCTTGTTCCAGGCGGCCACGAAGTCGTGGACGAATTTGGACTCGGAGCCGGCCTCGGCATAGACCTCGGCCAGGGCACGAAGCTGGGAATTCGAGCCAAACACGAGGTCCACGCGGGTGGCCGTCCACTTCACGTCGCCGGTGGCGCGGTCGCGCAGCTCGAAGAGCTCCTCGACCGGCGAGGTGGGTTTCACCACGTGGGCCATGTCGAGCAGGTTGACGAAAAAGTCATTCGTCAGTGTCTCGGGCCGGGTGGTGAATACGCCGTGCTGGGCCTTGCCGTGGTTGGCGTTGAGCACGCGCAGACCGCCGATCAGGACGGTCAGCTCGGGCGCGGTCAGTCCGAGCAGTTGGGCCCGGTCGATCAGGAGCTTTTCGGCGGGCAGGGTGAAGCGGGCCTTTTGATAATTGCGGAAACCGTCGGCGACGGGTTCGAGCGCGGCGAAGGACGCCACATCGGTCTGCTCCGGCGTGGCGTCGGTGCGACCGGGCGCAAAGGGCACGGTGACCTCGTGGCCGGCCTTTTTCGCGGCCTCCTCGACGGCGGCGGCCCCGCCTAGAACGATCAAGTCGGCCAGGGAAACCTTTTTGCCTCCGGTCGCGCCCGTGTTGAACGCAGTCTGGATGCCTTCGAGGGTCTTGAGCACCTTGGCGAGGCGGGCGGGTTGGTTGGCGTCCCAATCTTTTTGCGGGGCGAGGCGGATACGGGCGCCGTTCGCGCCACCGCGTTTATCGGAGCCGCGGTAGGTCGAGGCAGAAGCCCAGGCGGTGGAGACGAGCTCGGCGATGGACAGGCCGGAGGCGAGGATCCGCGCCTTGAGGGCGGTCAGGTCGGCGGCATCCACCAGCGGGTGGTTGACGGCGGGGATGGGGTCTTGCCAGAGCAGGTCCTCGGCGGGCACCTCGGCGCCGAGGTAGAGCGCCTTGGGCCCCATGTCGCGGTGGGTGAGTTTGAACCAGGCGCGGGCAAAGGCGTCGGCAAATTGATCCGGGTTCGCGAGGAAGCGGCGGGATACCTTTTCGTAAGCGGGATCGATGCGCAGGGCCAAGTCGGTGGTGAGCATCGTGGGCGGATGCTTTTTCGATGCATCGTAGGCATCGGGCACGGTGGCCTCGGCCCCCTTGGCAACCCACTGGTGCGCGCCGGCGGGGCTCTTCACGAGTTCCCATTCGTAGCGGAAGAGGTTCTCAAAGTAATTGTTGCTCCACTGGGTCGGCGTGGTGGTCCAGGTGACCTCTAGACCGCTGGTAATGGTGTCGGCGCCCTTGCCGCTGGCATAGCGACTGGCCCAACCCAGACCCTGCTCGGCGATGCCGGCGGCCTCGGGTTCGCGGCCGACGTGGTCGGCGGAGGCGGCGCCGTGGGTCTTGCCGAAGGTATGGCCGCCGGCGATGAGGGCGACGGTCTCCTCATCGTTCATAGCCATACGCGCAAAGGTCTCGCGAATGTCGCGGGCCGATGCAAGGGGGTCGGGATGCCCGTTGGGGCCCTCGGGGTTGACGTAGATGAGGCCCATCTGGACGGCGGCGAGCGGGGTCTCCAGCTCGCGGTCGCCCGTGTAGCGTTTGTCCCCCAGCCAGGTGGTTTCAGTGCCCCAGTAGACGTCTTCCTCAGGTTCCCACACATCGGCCCGACCGCCGCCGAAGCCAAAGGTTTTGAAACCCATGGATTCAAGGGCGACGTTGCCGGTGAGGATCATGAGATCGGCCCAGGAGATTTTCTTCCCGTATTTGCGTTTGACCGGCCAGAGCAGGCGGCGGGCTTTGTCGAGATTGGCGTTGTCCGGCCAGCTATTGAGCGGGGCGAAACGCTGCTGGCCGGCGCCCGCGCCGCCGCGGCCATCGGCGGTGCGGTAGGTGCCCGCGCTATGCCAGGCCATGCGGATAAAGAAGGGTCCGTAGTGACCGAAATCGGCCGGCCACCAGTCCTGCGAATCGGTCATCAGGGCGGTGAGATCGCGCTTCAGGGCGGTGAGATCGAGGGTCTTGAACTCGGTCGCGTAGTCGAACCCTGCGCCCATGGGATCGGAAAGGGCGGAGTTTTGGTGCAGCATCTTCAAGTTGAGCTGATTCGGCCACCAATCGCGATTCGAGCGACCCTCCGCCCCGCTGGGCGCGGGCACGGGTTTAGGCGTGGTGCCGTGGAGGTGGGGGAAAGGGCATTTACCGCCGGTGCTGGGAGGGTGGTTTTCCATGATTTATCGGTCTCGGGGTTTGGAATTGGGCGCTGTTGATTTGCGGAGAAACTTGGTTTTGGAAGTCGTTATGATAAGAGATGTCTACCGTAGCGCAAAAGGTCTTCGGCACTTTTAAGGTAATTTCGCAAAAGTGCAGTGCAATGTTCGCGGTTGATTCACGCATCTTTAAACCACCGATTTTGCAAGGAACAGACGTCGACCCGACTCGGTCCTTTCGGCAGCCTAACACCCAGTCATGCTCGTTCGCTACTTCCTCCTCCTTTTAATTGCCGTTACTCTTGTCTCAAAAACCCCTGCGGAACCGGTTGCCCCTCCGGCCGAAAGCACCCCGGAAGCACTGGCATTGGCACGCGGGCCCAACGGCGTTCGTTTCTTTCTGCCCGACAGCGCGGTGCCTATCCGGGCCGGCGTGCTTTTTGGTTCGGGCGACGGCGGCTGGTCTTACTGGGAGGAACGGGTTTGCCGCCACCTCTGCGCGCGAGGCTTCGCCATAGCTGGCATCGATTTTCGAGCCTACGCCGGAGAACCCTACACCGTCGAGCAACTGCGAGAGGACTATCGGCGCATCGCAGCCGAACTCCGGCGGCGAGCAAATCCGAAAGGCGTGGAATCGCTCGTCTACGGAGGCTGGTCCATGGGAGCGGAGCAGGCGATACCGGCCGCCGCCCGGCGTGCAACGCGGCCGGCTGGCCTGCGGGGCTTTCTCATGGTCGCCCCGGGCGCCCGCGGACGCTACGGTCTCGAACTGCCGGACCAACTCGGCCTGGCGCCGCGGGGCGACGATACCTTTTCGCTCAAAGAACTGGCGCCCGCTTCAGCCGACCTGCGCTTCGCCGTCTTTCACGGGAGCCTAGACCTGGTCGATGACCTGGACTGGCAGAGGGATCTGGCTCTTGATTATCACCTCTGGACCGTGCCTCGAGTTTTCCACGATTTCGCCGGAGCAGGCGACGAATTTCTAACCGGCTTAGACGAAGCCATGAACTGGCTGCTGGACGCAGCTAAGGCCCCCCAGCCATGAACCCGCACTCCGCCCCCCGTGCCCGCGGGATGCCGCGCGCACTGGGCCTCATGGTGGCCGGCATGGGGCTGGCCCAGATAAGCGTCGCACTGTTTCCCGGCGAGGCCCGCTATCTTCAGGGCATCGAGCCATGGACTCCGTTTCACATTCATTTCGGTAGCCGGGCCCTTCTGCTCGCCGCGGGCGTTTCACTGCTCGCGCTCGGCCGGGGCATCGCGCGGCGTAAACGGGCCGCATGGTGGCTCGCGATCGGCGCTCTCGGCGCCGGCCCATTACTGCATCTCGGACTTGATTTTTCGTGGCGCGGGGCGCTCGCCTCGGCAGTGCCGCTAGTGCTGCTTTTAAAGGCGCGGCGGCTCTTCACGGCACGCTCCGACGCCGCGTCCCTACGCTTCGCCGGCGGGCTGGCGGCGGGCTCCGCCGGAGCCCTGCTGGCCTTCGGCTGGGTGGTGCTCGAGACCCACAGCATCGAACTCGAGGGCAAACACAACAATATCGCGCGGATACAAGCGGTCGCAGAACTCGTTTTTCTGCAATCCAGCGATACCCTGGTAGCCAGGACTCCGCAGGCGCAAACCGCACTTTACGCCATCAGTTTCGCCGGGGCGGCGACCGTTCTACTCGTGATTCTGGCTGCGCTCCGCCCGGTGCTCGAAACGCCCCGGCCCACGGTGCGGGAGACCGAGCGGGCCCGGCGCATCGCGCAAGCCGAGGGCCGCGACCCTCTGAATGAATTCGCGCTCGCGGACGACAAGCGGCTTTTTTTCACCCGCGACGGACGTTCATTCGTGGCCTACGCGCTATGGCGGAATTTTGCGCTGACGCTCGCAGATCCGATCGGGCCGGTCGAAGGCCGGCGGACCTCGATTCGGGAATTCATTGATTTCTGCGAAGCCCAGGACTGGGAACCGGTCTTCTACGAAACGCCCACTGAATCGACCGAAGACTACGCGGCGGAAGGCTTCACCGTCTTCAAAATCGGAGAGTGTGCGGTCATTTCTTTACCGGAATTCAGCCTTGCCGGGAAAAAGTATCAGGACCTCAGGACGGCCCGAAGCCGCGCCGGGCGGGAAGGCCTGACTCTGCACTGGCTGACGCCGGGCATACCGCCGGAACCTGCCTTGGCGGCTGAATTGCGCGCCGTCTCGGATGGCTGGCTGGCACGTAAACGTGGAGGCGAAATGGCCTTCGACTTGGGCGCTTTTTCGGAGGAGGAAATTATCGCGCGAGGCGCGGCGGTGGCGACGGGCGCCGGCGGGCGGGTCGAAGCCTTTGCGACCTGGCTGCCCTACCGCTCCGGCGCCGGTCGCTGCCTCGATCTCATGCGCTCCCGACCGGAGGTGCCCGGCGCGATGGATTTTGTAATCGTCGAATCCCTGCTCGCCTTCCAGGCGCAGGGGCTGGCCGAGGCGAGCCTGGCAAACGCGCCGCTGGCCAACATCCGCCCGGCCTCGGCCGGCGACTCCCGCCACGAGCGCGCCGTGCGGTATGTATATGAAAACTTCAACCGTATCTACGGCTACAAGAACCTCTTCCACTTCAAAAAAAAATACCACCCGCGCTGGAGCGGCAGGCACCTCGCCTACCGCCACCGTGCAGACCTTCCTTTCATCGCCTGCGCCATAGTCGCGATCCACAGCCCGGGCGGATTGTGGCGTATCCTGCGATCCTGAGCGGATACGTCGTCAGATGCCCTGGCCGGGGTCGGCGACGGCCGGAGTCGCGTCCTCGGTGGCGACATCCCGCTCGGTGAACGCACCGGCAGGGAAAAGCCGGATGTGACGGAAAACCACCCAAGCCTGGTCGCCAGCGACCAGATTCAGCTCGGCCAGACGCACCCGCGAAAGCTCGGCATCAATGGCGTCGCCATTGTCCTCGCGCACCAGCGCCACCCGGCCGGTGTTGCCGGCGGAAAACACGTGCTGCACGTGCACGCGCACGCCGTGCTCACCGTGGTAATCGCGCAGGATGTCCACATCATGCGGGCGGACGTAGAGCACGTCCGAGCCGGCGCCGGGCAGCGGATGGGCTTTGGTGGCGAAGCGGTTCACGTTGCCCAAAAACTCGATCACGAACGGGGAGGCCGGGCGGTCATAAACTTCCTGCGGGGTGCCAACCTGCTCGATTTTGGCGTTGTTCATGACGATAACCTCGTCGGCGAGTTCGAGGGCCTCCTCTTGGTCATGAGTGACAAAAAGCGTGGTAACACCGATCTCACGCTGAAAGTGGCGCAGCCAGCGGCGGAGTTCCTTGCGCACGCGGGCGTCGAGCGCACCGAAGGGTTCGTCGAGGAGAAGCACCTTGGGCTGGACGGCGAGGGCGCGGGCGAGGGCGATGCGCTGCCGCTGGCCACCGGAGAGCTGGGCGGGGTAGCGCGCGCCGAGGTCATCGAGTTGGATGAGCTTGAGTAACTCCTTCACCCGGGCGTCGATCGCGGCACGGTCGGGTCGCTCGCGCCGGGGGCGGACAGTCAGACCGAAGGCGATATTTTCCGCCACCGTCATGTGCTTGAACAAGGCGTAGTGCTGGAACACGAAGCCGACGCCGCGCTTGCCGGCGGGGACGTCGGTAACGTCCGAGCCATGGAAATCGATGCGCCCGGAGCCTGTGTCGGCGAATTCGAGGCCGGCGATGATGCGCAGCAGCGTGGTCTTGCCCGAGCCGGAGGGGCCGAGCAGGGCGACAAGCTTGCCGGTGGGGATCTCCAGACTGACGTCGGCGAGGGCGGTATAGGCGCCAAAGGTCTTGGTGAGATTGCGGGCGAGGATGCTCATGGGGAACGTGGCGAGTAGGCAGCGGGACGGAATCGCAGCGGCGGATTTAGGCGTGGCGGCGGGCGTGGGCCCACTCGACGAGGGACTTCAGGACGAGGGTGACGAGAGCGAGCAGGGCCAGAATGGAAGCGGCGGCAAAGGCACCGACGAACTGGTATTCGTTGTAGAGGATCTCAACGTGCAAAGGGAGCGTGTTGGTTTCTCCGCGAATATGGCCGGAAACGACGGATACGGCGCCAAATTCGCCCATGGCGCGGGCGTTGCAGAGAATGACGCCGTAGAACAGGCCCCACTTGATATTGGGCAGGGTCACTTTCCGGAAAGTCTGCCAGCCGCTGGCCCCGAGGGTGATGGCGGCATATTCCTCGTCGTTGCCCTGAGTCTGCATGAGCGGGATCAGCTCGCGGGCGATGAAGGGGAACGTCACGAACGTGGTCGCGAGCACGATGCCGGGCACGGCGAAGATGATTTTGAAGTCCTGCTCGATCAGCCAGGCTTGGAGTCCGGGCAACCAGGGATGCTCGGCGGCGAGGTAGTGGCCATACCAGCCCTGCGCGCCGAACAGCAGCACGTAGATGAGGCCGGAGATGACGGGCGAAACCGCGAAGGGCAGGTCGATGAGGGTGATGAGAAGGCTTTTGCCTGGAAAGGTAAACTTCGCGATGCACCAGGCGGCGGCCACGCCGAAAACGAGATTGGCAGGGACCGCCAAGCCAGCGGTGAAGAGGGTGAGCTTCAACGCGTGCAGGCCATCGGGGTCGTTGAGGGCGGCGAAATACGCGCCGAGCCCCCGGCGGAGGGCCTCGGTAAACACCGCGACCAATGGCAACACGAGGAAGAGGGCGAGGAACCCGAGCGCAATGGCGGTGAGGGTATAGCGTAGCCAAGGCGCATCGCGGGTGGCGAGCGGACGGGCGGTTAGGCCGGAGGAGCGGGAAAGGGAGGAGACGGCGGAGGCCAAGGAAAGTTTAAGCTGGAAGTTGAAGTGGAAGCGGCGGGCAGGTGGTGCGCTAGACGGCGTGGTGGCGGCGGCTCCATTTCTGGAGCAAATTAATCACCAGGAGCATCAGGAAGGAGGCGCCGAGCATCACCACGGCAATGGCGGTGGCGCCGGCATAGTCGTATTGCTCCAGCTTGGTGATTATGAGCAGGGGGGTGATCTCGGTGCGCATAGGCATATTGCCCGAGATAAACACAACCGAGCCGTATTCGCCGAGGGCACGGGCGAAGGCCATCGCAAAACCAGTCAGCAGGGCGGGCACGAGCTGGGGGAAAATTACCCGCCGCAGGGTTTGCCAGCGGTTGGCGCCGAGGCTGGCGGAGGCCTCCTCGAACTCGGGCTCCAATTCCTCGATGATAGGCTGGAGGGTGCGCACCACGAAAGGCAGCCCGATGAAGGTGAGCGCGATGAAGATGCCGATCTCGGTGAACGCGATCTTGACGCCATACGGCGCCACCAGCGCGCCGATCCAGCCATTGGGGGCATAGAGGGCGGTCAAGGCGATGCCGGCGACAGCAGTCGGTAGCGCGAAAGGCAGATCGACGAGGGCATCCACGATACGACGCCCCGGAAAGGGATAACGCACGAGCACCCAGGCGACGATGAGGCCGAAGACGCAGTTGACCGACGCGGCCGCGAGAGAGGCGAGGAAACTGATACGGTAGGAGGCGACTACCCGCGGGCTGGCGACAGCGGTCCAGAAACCGTCCCACGACATCCCGAGCGTTTTGATAAACGCGGCCGAAAGCGGCAGCAGCACGATCAGGCTCAGGTAGGTGAGCGTGAGACCGAGCGACAATCCGAAGCCGGGTATGACGGAGCGGTGGGAGCGGGACATGAGGGCAGGGAACGAGGAGTCGTGGGCTTAGAGGTTTGGGGCGTAGGCAAGGAATACTCGGTATTCGTCTAGGATGGTGTCGAGCGCCGTCACGGCGGCCTCAACCTGAAGATCAATCGGTGCTCGGGCAGGAGTTTCGAAAATCAGGTCAAAGGGACGCGGACGGCGGCCGGGGGGAGCGCAGAGGATGCCTTGGAAGCAGGCGTCGATTTTGCCGTCACGAGCGGGAAAGCCGTCGATCTGGGCGCGGCGGTCGCGCGGGAGAATATATCCGGCAGAGCGTAAAGCGGGTTCGAGGAGGGCCTCGTTGAGCACGCGGCCGTGGGTATAGCCGTAGACGCCCTCGGCGGTGTCGTCGGCATGCAGGGTGATGATGCCGTCGAAATCGCGGGCCGCGAGATCACGCTCAAGGGCGACGACCTCGGGTTGGACTGAGCCGCGCCAGAATTCCCGATTGAGATCGAGGTCCGCGCCGTTGTGGCGGGTGGCACGGGCGTAGCCCACGGGGTTGCAAAGCGGGTAAACGGTCAGGTTGTAACCGGTGGCACGGGCAGGGTCGGCGACGAGGCGTTCGAGAAAGGCGAGCGGGGCGAGCACGCTGGCGGGTTCGTCACCGTGCAAACCGCCGAAAAGCGCGAGGCGTATGGGATCGTGGGCGGCGGGCGGGCCGCTGAAAACCAGGCGCGGCAGGGGATGAATCTCGCCCTCGTGCGGAAAGCTCGCGACCAGATCATAACGCAATGGCGACCCCGGCCGGTCGAGGGCAACGAGGGGATCGAGCAGGGCATGGATATCGCGGAGGGGCGACGGAGGCGAGAGGACGGGCATCGGGTCGGAAAATGGAAAAGAGGACGGGCGCGAGGCCCGTCCTCCGGCTGAGATCGGAAGCGGTGGCGGTTTAGTTCTTTAAGTAGATTTGGTCGAAAGTGCCGCCATCATCGAAGTGCTCCTTCTGGGCCTTTGCCCAGCCGCCGAAGGCTTGGTCGATGGTAAACAAATCCACCTTCGTGAACTGAGCGGCGTATTTCGCGGCGGCCTTGGGATCGACGGGACGGTAGAAGTTTTTGCCGGCTATGTCCTGCCCCTCGTCGGAGTAGAGATATTCAAGGTAAGCATTAGCGACCTCGGCGGTGCCCTTGCGCTTGACGACTTTGTCCACGACTGCAACGGGCGGTTCGGCGAGGATACTGAGCGAAGGGACGATGATCTCGAATTGATCGGCACCGAACTCTTTCACCGCAAGAAAGGCCTCGTTTTCCCAAGACAGGAAAACGTCACCGATACCGCGCTGCACGAAAGTCGTGGTGGCGCCACGGGCGCCCGAATCGAGCACGGGAACATTTTTAAAAAGCTTGGCCACGAAGGCTTTGGCGGCGTCATCGGACCCTAGCTTGCGCTTGGCGAACTCCCAGGCCGCGAGGTAGTTCCAGCGGGCGCCGCCGGAGGTCTTGGGATTGGGGGTAATAACGGCGACGCCGGGTTTCACGATATCGTCCCAGTCCTTGATGCCCTTCGGGTTTCCTTTGCGCACGAGGAACACGATGGTGGAGGTGTAAGGGGCGGAGTTGTGCGGGAAACGCGTCTGCCAGTCGGAGGAGAGGGCGCCGGAGTTTTTCGCAATGGCATCGATGTCGCCGGCGAGGGCGAGGGTGACGACGTCGGCGCGGAGGCCGTCGATCACGGAGCGGGCCTGTTTGCCGGAGCCGCCGTGGGACTGCTTTACGACGACATCATCACCGGTCTTGGTCTTCCAGTAGGCGGCGAAGGCGGCGTTGTATTCGACGTAGAGCTCGCGCGTCGGGTCGTAGGACACGTTGAGGAGCTCGATGCTCTTGGCGGCGGCGGAGCCGGCGAGGACGAGCGCGGCCAGGGCGGTGGCGGTGAAGCGGGGGAAAAAATAGAGATTCATGACGGGGAATTTAAAAATGATCGAACCGTGGTTCAGAAGCTGAGTTGAAGGCGGGTGAAGAAATAGAGTTCGTCGGACAAGGCGCCGGCGGTGCCTGCGCCGCCTCCCTCCAATTTGGTTTTCTCGACGTTGAAGAGAACGCGGAAGTTATTGTTGAAATACCAATTCAGGCCGGCGCCGTAGGCGAAGGCACCCGTGGCATTAGCCGTGGGAGAGAGTCCGCCGTGGGCGGCATCATAGAGCGATTCGGCGTAATCGACCCCACTGAGGCGGCCGACCAATTCAAAGGCGCCCCAAGAATCAGCACCCCACTTAAAGGGAGCGAAAGGAGTCACGCCGTTCTTGGTGGCCTCCTCGCCGGTCAGGACGTAGCCGGTGGAGACACGCCAAGCGGTGGTCTCGCCGTCAAAGCGCCGGGTATTGACCGCGCCCACGGTCCCGGTGGTGGCGTTGCCGGTGCCGGCCGACTGGCGACGGTAGAGGTAGTCTTGCTTCTCGACGGCGTATTCGGCGACCAGGCTGAAAGGCGTGCCGGTATACCATTCGAGCGAGGGCGAGATGCGGGTGTGATCGCCATCGGCGATGATCGAGGTGCCGGAGGCTTTATTGCCCTTGGCATTGCTCTCGACGAAAGCCCCCGGGATGGCCAGCAGAGTCTGCTGGCCGTTGCTGACGTAGTTCTGGATTCCAGTGACGGTGGTGCTGGCGCTGATACTGCCGCGTTCGTTGCCATGGCTGGCTCCGACGCCAAGAGAAAGCTTGGAAAGAGGACTCTCTTTATCCGCAAAAAAAGGAGCAACCGTCAGGCGACCGGCCGCCGTCTTGTCACCGTCCGCGTCATCGGTGGAAAAGCTTTGGGTGTTGTTCCGGGTGCCGATGTAGGCACCGGCACGATAATCAACAAAACCGCCATTGAAGGAACCGTTGGCCTCGATGCCGAGGTCACGGTTGGGAAGCAGGGTGTTGACGAAGGGGGACTCGATGAAATGACGATTGGCGCCGGGCTCCAGACCAACGGGTGACGGAGAACGCCCGGCCTTGATATTGAACTCGGGGATCAACTTTACGTTCACCCAAGCGTCGATGAGGCCGACGGTGGTGCTGGTCGATGAAAGCGCATTCGCGCCAAGCTCGGGGGTGACGGTGAAATCGACGTTAGAGATGGTGCCGGTGAAAGGCAGTCGGATACGGCGGAGGAAAAAGCCGTCGCGATTGGCCGCGCCCTCGTGGTCGAGGAAAGTGCGGGAATCAAACTGGGCCATTAACTTTAATTTAAGATCGAAGGACTTGTCGGCCGAGGTCAGGCCAAAGCCCTTGGCGTCGGCAGTCACCTTAACCGCTTTTTGGGCGGCGGCGGTGGCAGCCTCGTCTTTCAGCTCATTGTTGCGCTCGAGGACGCGAAGTTTCTGGTCGAGCTGCCGGATCTGCTCGCGGAGCGCAGAGATGTCGTCGGCCGGCGCGGTCTGGGCCCGGCCGGCGAGCGGCGCGAGGGCGAGGGTGGAAAGCGCGACGGCCGTAGCGGCGTCGCGAAAGGAACGGGGAGACTTCATGGTCGGAATGGATGCTGGTCTAGCGATTCACGGAAGCTCCCGAGGACGGGTGGCAGGGTGGTCTGGATGGTTGGTTGCGGGAATCGCCGCCGCCGGGCGGGCGGTAGGCGAAAAGGGATGAGGTCGACGGGCTTTATTCGTCGCGGGAAGACGCGCCGCCGGGGCCGCCGAGGCGGGTTTTTTCGGTGCGCTCGATCTGGGTCACCTTGCCGTCGTGGACGACGATCTGGACCACACCGTAGCGGAGGCCCTCGACCTTGGCCCGGACGATGGCGAGCCAGTCGGGCGGATTATTGGCGGAGGCAGAGAAAGTGGCGGCGGAAAGGGCGCTCATGGCGAAAAAGGGCGCGAGGCGGGAAAAGGGTGGGTTCAGATGGTGTAGTCGGGCAGGAGCTGCGAAAGCAGGCCCTCAACCTGAATAATGCGGCTGGGAACAACCGCGCGGGCGGTGCGGGTGCTGCGACGGGAAGCGACGGTGGACTTCACTGGCTTGCCGCGGACGGCGGGGCGCGGCGCGGCAAAAGGCAGGGGCAACGCGTCTCGACGGAGCTTGCGGAGGGTGACCTCCACCACGTCGGCCAATGTGTAGCGGTCAAGAATGCCGGCGATGGCATTGCGCACATCGAGCATCAACATGCGCAGGCCGCAGTGCTCCTCGTCGGGGCAGCTGCACTTTTCATACGCGGTGTGGCTGACGCAGCCGATCGGCGCGAGCGGTCCGTCAATCAGACGCACAACCGAACCGATGGTGATTTCGGAAGCGGGCCGGGCGAGGTGATAGCCACCGAACTTGCCGCGTTGCGCCACCACGATCCCGGCGGTCTTGAGCTCCTGCATGATCTGCTCGAGAAACTTGGCAGGAATAGACTCTTTGGCCGAAAGCTCGGTGACCTGCACCAACTCGCGGCCCACCGCCCCGGCAATGCCGAGGTCGATCAGGGCGCGGAGCGCGTATTCACCTTTTTTGGAGAGCTTCATGCAGGGATTTAATCCCCACAAAAAGAGTAGGATTAAAATCCGCAAGTCTCTTTTCCTATAAATTCAGTGGGATATAAAAAATCAAAGCATTATCTTGAGCCCATCGTATGCAAAGCTCCCTGCATTATTAAGATGTATATGCTCATCGCAGTGGGCTACCGCATGGTTGAGGTGCGTGATAAAGGTCTGCCGTGGTGCCAAGTCGGCGGCCACGGCGAGGGCCTCCGGGATGCTGAGGTGGGTCGGATGCGGAGAAGGCCGCAAGCCGTCCAAAAGCAGTAAATCAACCCCGCGCGCGAGGTCACGGGCGGCAGGCGGCACGGTTTTGCAATCGGTGTAGTAAGCGAAACGGCGACCCGAACCCGCCTCGGTAAACACAAGGCCAAGCGTATCGATCCGCCCGTGCGGGAGCAACAGGGACTCGATCACGCCTTCAGGCAACTCCAGGCGGGCAGGCAGACGGCGAAGGTCGAAGCGGGCGTAGCCGTCGGGCACTTCGCCGCGCGGTTTGAGCGCGTAGGGATAAATGGCCCGCACCCTCTCCTCACCATCCTCATGACAATACACCGGCAGCGTTCCGTCGTCGCGCAGATCGCAGTAACGCCGGAGATCGTCCATGCCGAGGATGTGGTCGGCGTGTCCGTGGGTCAGTATGAACAGGTCGATCGACGGGATGGACTCGCGAAGCATTTGCACCCGAAACTCCGGCGCAGCGTCGATCTGGATGCGGAGGCCATTCATGACCACATGGACGGAGGCGCGAGTGCGGTGGTCACGCGGGTCGGACGAACGGCACACCGCGCAGTCACAAGCGATCATGGGAACGCCGTGGGAGGTGCCGGAGCCGAGAACGATGATTTCCATGCGAAGCGACCAGACCGGCAAAACCCCGACGACGCCGCCACGGTAAAATGCCGGCGTCGCCAAAAACGGCAAAAAGGCCCGTCTCAAGCTTGATGACGGGCCTGGACAGGCTCAGGGCGCTTCGCCTTCAGGGCGAGGCGGAGGCGGACCGGCATCATCCTCCTCACCCTCCGGACGTTGTGGCGGGTGCGGCGGCGGCGGCAATTCCTCACGGGTGATCTGGCCATCGTGGTTGCGATCCAGCTTTCCGAGCGTCGCGGACGCGGCCGAGATTTCGGCGGCAGAGATGATCCCGTCATGGTCGGTATCAAACAAACCGGACAGCGGATGCGGCGGGCGCGGACCGTGAGCGGGTGGCGACGAAGCATCGCCAGCAGAGGGAGGCACCGGATGAGCGAAGGCCGAGCAGGCAGCCAGCGCCAATCCGGACGCCGAAATACAAAACCAAGAACGAAGCGTGCGGGTGGTGTGCATAAGGTGAATTTGCGAGCCCAGTAAAACACCCGGACGTAAGTGCCGTGTGAGCCGGGACGGTTATTTGGTTAAGCCCGTGTAAAGTTTTCCCCGGAGAGGTCGCGACGCGCACGAATCGGACTCAATCCGCCAGCGGCAATCGGAGCGAGGCCCGCAAGCCCTGTGGCTCGCGATTGGCAAAATGCACACTGCCGCCGCAGGCCTCGACGCAAGCCCTTACAATGGCGAGCCCCAGGCCGGCGCCGCCGGTTTCGCGCTGGCGGGCGATCTCAGGCCGGAAAAAAGGTTCGCCTAGACGCGCGAGGGCCTCGCGGGGCACGCCCGGGCCGGCGTCCTCGACCACGATCTCCACCCCGGTATCCACCCGGTGGGCACAAAGCGTAATGGCGGCGTCGCGGCCGGCGTAACGCAGGGCATTGCGCAAGAGGTTGCCAATCGCACGGGCGAGCAGATCGGCATCGGCGCGCACCGCCAGACCGCGGGGCAAATCGACGGCGACGGCATCGGCGGCAGCCTCGCGCCCAAGCACCCGCGCGACGAGTGGCTCGAGCTCCACCCGCACCTGCGCAGCAGCCCGGGGCAGGAGTCCCGCCCGGGTAAAGGCCAGCAACTCGGCCACGAGGCCGGCCATGTGAGCGACCTCCTCGCGCACGTCGGCCACCGCTGGACGCAGCTCCGGCGGGACTCGCTCCTCAAGGATACCCACCCCCATCTGCATGCGCCCGAGCGGAGAGCCGAGCTCGTGCGCGATGTCGCCGAGGAATCGTTTCTGACCGCCGACCAGCAGTTCGAGGCGCGAGCTCATGCGGTTAATGGCGACGCCGAGTTCGCCGATCTCGTCATGACGCTCGCCCGGCACCCGCGTGTCGAACCGCCCGTCGGCGATACGCTCCGTCGCCAGCGTGAGCCGACCCAGCGCACGGGTGACGCCACTCACAAACGGCAGCCAGATGAGCACGGATAACACCACCGCACCGGCCGCGAACCAGAGGGCGTTTTTCAACTCCAGCATATCAAGCAGAACCCAAAACGAAGGCACATGAACGAGTAAAAAATCCCGCGGCCGGCCGGGCACTCCGAGCATGACCCCCACCCAGTAACCCGGCTCGGAAACACCCGGAACCAAGACCCGGGGCGTCGGGCGTGGCCCGGGGGGCAACCCAGCGGAGGCGGGCCGGGCAGCCTCCATACTGCGCAGCGGCGGCGGACCACCAAAGCCATCGGGACCACCCCGGCCGGGAGGTGCGCTGCGCAACCGGTTCTCTTGTGCGCGGGAAGCGGTGGTCATCCAATCACGCAGCAAGGAAGGCAGCTTGCGGTCGTCACCCGCGAGGCGCCGCAGATCCTCGCCGTAGTAGGCAAGGCTGACGCCCTCGATCGTGGACGCTTTGGCCAGGGCATCCGCCCACTCGGAGCGCGGGCGCGCCCGGAGATCGTTAACCGTGAGTTCGGCCCAGGACTGAACTGGTCGGCCCAGATCCCCCGCGACCAACGAATCCCAAGCGATGCCATCCCCGGCCCGGAAAATAGCGAACCCGGCCAGCGCCGTGAGCAGGAGCAGATTGAGGAGCAACCAGCACGAAACTTTGACCTTTAAGGGGATACGCATGGTCAGATGGACTCAAGGCGAGTTTGGATCGACCAACATGTAGCCGGCGGAGCGCAGGGTGCGGATAAAGCGCGGCTGGCGGGCGTCGTCGCCGAGTTTTTTGCGCAGGGCGGAGATGTGGACGTCGATGGAGCGATCGAAGACGTCATAATGCCGGTCGCGGATCTCATCGAGCAGGGCCTCGCGGGTGCGGACGCGACCATGGGCGCGGGCGAGGCTGGCCAAGAGGTCGAACTCCACCGGCGTGAGGGCGAGCGGTTGGTCATGCAACAGGGCGAGACGCGCCTCGGGCCGCACACGCAGCGGGCCGACCACGATCTCGACCAGCGGCGGCAGCGTGGCGGCAGGCCGGGCGGCACTGCGGCGCAGGACGGCGCGCAGGCGGGCGAGCAGTTCGCGGGAAGAAAAAGTCTTGGGCAGATAGTCGTCGGCGCCGACCTCCAGACCGACGATACGGTCGGTCTCATCGCCGCGCGCCGTGAGCATGAGCACCGGCAGATCGCTGGCCCGGCGAATGCGGCGGAGAACCTCGAAGCCATCCAAACTCGGGAGCATGACGTCGAGAATCACGGCCTGCCAGGGCGCCCCCGACTCGACCGCGCGAGTGGCGCCAATCGCCCCATCATGCTCGGCGGTAACGTCAAAACCCAAGGGCTGCAGGTAATCGGCGACGAGACGGCAGAGCTTGCGATCATCATCAATCATCAACACCGCCACACGACCAGCTAGAGGAGCCTCGGAATCCATGCGCCGACCCAATCAAAAATCCGCCGCAAAGGCAGGTCTCTTTACTCGAGCTTAACTTTAAAAAACTGGAATCCGAGATTGGGGGCATTATGCCATCATGAAATCTCAGGGCAGAAAGATATGCTCAATTACCTATCGACCTATCCCTGCTGCATAGATCGAAGTGGTTGCGTGAATCGCACGGCTAACCTAAATTAATACAGAAACCATCGATCCGTGGGGCTATACGCGTTAAATAGAATTCGAGGCATGCCACAATCCACTAAAGCACCATCTGCCGGCTTAACATTAGGTTATGCAGATATTACATTTACGCGAAGTGCGCCTTAGGCTGGAAATAAAAAACACTGCCAGACCAAATAGTAAAGCCAAGGAGGCTGGTTCTGGGATTGTAGGATCCGTTGAAGTGGAAGTAAAAGCAGCCACCCCCGTTTCAGTTCCGCCTAAAAAACCGGCTGATATCGTGAATGTTAAACTAACACTCAAAGCAGTATCTGTTGCCGGGCGATTGGAAGGTTGCTGTAAATAAACATTGGCGCCGCCAGAAAAGGAAAATACGTGGCCTGACTCCAAATCACTGAAAGATAAATTATTGGAATACGACACAGAAGAACCGGTTAAAGGTTGCACGCCTGTCATCATTTTCACCACCCCGGTATTACTCGAAAGGAATTCTGCTCTTCCAACCTGAACACCATAATCAGGGCTAGAAGACACTGAGCCCGTAAGTTGACCGTTAATCCTCAAACTAGCTTTCGGTGCCGCTGAATCCAAACTATAGCCATCAGGAATAGGCGCACCCCAATTTAAAACAAGGGTGATAGGCCCAAACAATGAAAGGCTACCAGCGAAATAATCCGGAGTGGTATTAATATTTCCCGGCCAAGACCTAGAGAAAGTAGAAGATACAGTCCTATTATTACCGTCCAGACTAAATGTATACGGAATGTAAATAGTGTCAGCCCTGAGCCCCACAAAAAACCAAAGCAGCAGAGTGGCAAACCTTGAAGTATATAACATTAAATTACGATCAAATAGAAAAACAAACCCTGTCAACACCCAAAGTCCATCAACCACTTCCTTGACTTTATTTACAATAATTTAAATGTAAATTTATGGCCAATAAACAGCATGCCGTAATCCACATACACACATAAAGCCGGGATCAGATCGAGAAATCGCCGCGGCCGCTCAGTTCGTGCAGGCCACATTCCCGTTTCAGGCCGCCGAAACGGGTTTCCTCTTCGGACTGCCCGGGCTGAAGCGGGGCACTGCTGTGCCAGTCACCGACCGAGACGTAGCCCTGTTCCCAGAGCGGATGGTAGGGCAGATTGTGCGCGGTGAGGTAGCGGTGCACGGCGCGGTTGTCCCAGTCGAGGATGGGATGGATTTTCGTCACCTTGTTCTGGGTCTTGACGATGTCCAAGGCCTCGCGGGTCGAGGCTTGGGAGCGGCGCAGGCCGGCGAGCCAAGCGATGGCGCCGAGATCGCGCACGGCGCGTTCCATGGGCTCGACCTTGTTGTCGAAGTTGTAGGCCTTCAGCCCCTCCAGCCCCTGCTGCCAACGTTTGCCATGCAAGGCTTCCTGACGGGCGGCGGTGACCAAGGGATTATAGGTGTGCAGGTTGAGTTGCAGACGGGCGGTCAATTCCGCCGCGAAACGGTAGGTTTCGGGAAAATGGTAGCCGGTGTCGATGAACACCACAGGCAGTCGCGGCGCCACTTGCGTAGCGAGGTGCAGCATCACGGCGGATTGGATGCCAAAGCTGGTGGAGAGGATAAGACCATCCCCGAACTCCTTGACCGCCCATTGGATACGCTCCGCGGCGGTGGCGGTGGAAAGATCGACGGGCAACGTGGCACTCAACTGCATTGGCGCGACCTTACTTACTTTACCAACAAAGTAAAGTTTCCAGAATGGGCGGGTCCTGAGCTGGCCTTAGGGTCCTGTCACGCAGGTTCCCTTCAGAAGGAAAGGGCCGCCCAAAGACACAGATAGCGCGCAATCAAACCCGGTGATTCAGGCACCTGCCTTTTGGCGTCACTTGAGGCTTTTTGCGGACATCACCCAGTTTGGTTGGTTCAAACTTCTTCGATGACGAGCCCTAGGGTGATGGCTAGACGCCCTCTTTTTCGAGAAAGCGGCGCACCGGGCCGTTGATGAGCAGGCGCAAGGTGGCGTAGGCCGCGCGGCGGACCGGCGGCAAATGCTTGGTGTAAAGAGCGTTGAAATCGATCACTGGGATGGCGCCACGGTGGCGTTTAAAGGCGCCGGCGCCGGAGCTGTAGTTGAGCACGCGGCCGGCGGCGGCGGTTTCTTGGAGCAGGCGGGCGACGAGGAGGCGGTAGAGGCCGAGCGTGGGCGGCTGCGAGGTATCGTGGCCAAAGAAGGGCGTGGTGGCGACGCCGTCGGCCATGAAGCAACCGCAGACGCCATCGAGGCGGCCGGAGACGTGGCGCAGGCCGCGAAAATCCAGCCAGCGTTCGCGCAGGGCGCGACGGACAAACTCAACCGTGTAAGCGGGATTGAGCGGCGAGTGTTTGTCGAGGTAGAGCAGGCGGTAGAGCTCGGCGATGCGGGGCGCGTCTTCCTCGGTGAAATCCTCGGCCAGGCAGAGGCGGTGGGTGGTCTGGCGGGCGAGGGTTTTGAGGTCGGTTTTGACGTTGTAGCGGGTCAAAAACTCAGGGCGGCGACCGTCAAAGAGGTAGATCTGGCGGGCGGTGAAGAGGTCATAGCCGGCGGCGGTAAACCGATCCGGCAAATGCGGGTCGAGGTAGGGGTGAAGGTTGCGCACCAGGATGGCATGGCCGGGGTGCAGGCGGACGAGCTCGGCGGTGATTTCAGGGGCCGCGGGGGCGATTCCGGGACTATGGAGGTTGGTGGAGAGCAGCCAGCTGCTCCATTGCACGGTGCGATCGACCTGGGCGAGGCGGGCGAGGCCATCGAAAAGCGTAAACCCGGCGCGGGCGGCGCGGCGCAGCGCAGGCGAAGGCACGAGGTCGAGCTCGGCGCGGGGGTAGCCGACGTAGTGGCTGTGCAACGAGGCCGGGTAAGCCTCGGCCCGAGGCCGGTCACCAAGAGTGACGGGCCAGACCCGGCCCTCGTGCGCGATCAAGCCGGCGCGGACTTGGATGTTCGCCACCAGCGCAGTCGGGCCAGCGGCGAGCAGAGCCCGCCAGTAGGACGCATTTTCCGTGGCGCCGTCGGTGCAGGCGGCGAGGGCGTCAGCCCCCCAGAGCAGGCGCGGACGGTCGCAGGCGGTTGGCGTCATCCGACGAGGTCGGCGATGTAGAAGCTGCCGTAGGTGTGGACGCGGTCGCGGGCGTGACAAGCGTGCGCGGTGGCGGTGTCGTAGCGGAGGATATCGCCCATTCGCGTCGGCCGGCCGCCGCGTTGCACGACGAGGGGATCGACGAAATCTACCTCGAAGCCTCCGCTGCGCCAGAGCAGGCGCGCACCGGGCCGGGCGCGGTCCACGATGGCCTGCCACTCGGCGGCGAGCAGGCCGGGATGCTCGTGGCTGAGCCAGTCCATGTGATCGAGCAGGACAAAACGCGAGAGGGTGCCATCGTGACCGCGCAGGAAGGAGGCGACATCGGTGGTGTGCACGTGGATGCGGTCAGCCAGGCCCGCCTTGAGCCGGGCAAAATGCTCGGGACGCAGGTAGTTTGGACAACACTCGCGGCTGTAGCGGCCGTAGAGGTAAAGGTGCCAGAAGTAGTTCTCGTGCGCGGGCAGACGGGTGAAGACGGCCTCGACGCAGTCCTCCATAAAGTCGGCCATGCCCATGCCACAGGTTTTTTCCAGATGATCGCGCTGGGCCTTCGGGATACCGAGAGCGCTCAGGGCGAGATCGGTCTCGAGCAAGCGCTTGAGGGAACCGCGGAAAAAGCGCGGCTTGATCGACCGTTCGTAAATCTCCTTCTGCTCGGCCAGGCTGGAGACGTGGAAGAGGCGCTTGGCGTCCTCGTAGAAGCCGGCGAGGCGAAAATAGCCGGTGAGGATGCGGCCGAAATGACCGGTCGTGCCGCGATGATAGAAGGAATCGCCGGGGCTGGAGCGGGCGAAGTAGTTTTGGCGATCGTCCCAGTAGGCCCGGGCGGACTCGGATAGATCGGCGCGCAGATGGCGGCGATACCACGAAGAGAACTCGCGGTGCCCGCCATGGCCAAAGATCTCGAAAAACGGCTCAAAATCGAGACGGCGGATGCCGGCGAGCTTGAGCTCGAGCAGGGCGTTTTGGCGGAAATTCATATCCACCGCATGGATGCTGCGGGGGCCGTCGAGGGCGTAGTCGAGGGCGTTGCACCCGGCGGAAGTGATCATGACCAGATCGTCCTCGGCGGTGAGGCGCATGACCTCGCGATCGAGCCGGGGGTCTTCCCAGCAGGTATTATACACCAGGCAGTTACCATGGACGCCGGTGAAAATCCACCGCGCGATGGCGGAGGAAATCGCGTCGATCGGCCCCTTCCGCGACGTGGCGCGGGAAGCCGGGGCGACCGGAGGCAGACCGGGAGCGAGGGAATTTGGGTGCGGATCGGGGGCGAGGGCGGCCGGAGTCATGGACACAAAGGCCGATTGATGCTGTTGCAATCGTTACGGCAACCTTGGGAAAACAACGTTTAGGTTACGGGAACCCGACGCGACCAAAGCGAACGAGGCCGGACGCTTCATCCCAATACCAACGGCTGATTACCTTTAGGACTAAAAGCGCACGAATTTTAACTACGGATCACCCCCGCTAATCAGGGATATACCCAACCCAAACGATACCCATCTGGGAAACCTAGGGGTAAAGTCATCATGTTTTCCCCGATTGGTTTAAGCCACTCGATCTCGATTTCGGGTGTGATTACGGAGAACAGAGGCTCAGCAACTTGCAGAACAGAAAGGCCCATCTATAAGCTCGCCATGCTCCGGCGTTTCGTTAGCAGAAAACGTCATGCGGCAGCCGAGCCAAAACGCCTCCCGATCCGCCCCCCACCCCGGTCGCCGTGATAATGCGGCGCACCGTCTCCTTCGGTTTAAGCTCTCCGCTGGCAGTCTGCTCGATGAACTTAGAAGAAGCCCTAATTCCTAAAAAGTCCACATTGTTACGTTTAGGCCAAGCTAAGCCTGACCTAATCAGACAACTTTCCGACTAAACAACGTTGGGCAGAAATAACAAACCATAAACCATGTCGAAAGAGCTTACTTGGCGTAAGGCCATAGAACAAATCCTGAGCAGCGCACCAGGGGCGGTGCATTATCGTGATATTTCGGATGCTATCATCGCCCAATCTCTTCGCACTAGCTTGGGCGCGACGCCAGCAGCTACCGTAAGCGCGCAGCTTATCACCGCTATCAAGCGTGAAGGCACGCAGTGCCCGTTTCAGAAAGTAGGAAAGGGTCTCTATATTTGGAAAGCGAAAGCGGGTATTACGAAATTACCGGAAATAGTTGTCGAGGACGAAGAAGAGGATGAAACCGAGGCACAGTATGATGTGATTAGTTCCTTTGGCATGTTCTGGAGAAGGGAAGAGATTGAGTGGACTGGAAATCCAAAGATTTTGGGCATGCAGCAGATCGGGGCGCAAACAGTAGATTTCTCGAAGCAGATCGGAATTTATCTTTTGTATGATGGGCGTGAAGTAATCTACGTTGGACGTTCAGTTGAGCGTCCCCTTGGACGAAGACTTTATGAGCACACTGTTGATCGCCTTTCTACTCGTTGGGATCGCTTTTCTTGGTTTGGTATCTTGCCAGTAAATGA
>CAIQAB010000003.1 GCA_903869675.1 uncultured Verrucomicrobiota bacterium
CGTCGGCGGCGGTGACGCCGGTGAGGGAAAGGGTGGCAGTGGTTTTGCCGGAGAGGGCGGTGGTGCCTTTGAACCACTGGAAGGTGGGGGTCGGGGTGCCGGTCGCGACCGTGGTGAAGGTGACGTTGGTGCCGGAGTTAACCGTCTGCGAGGCGGGGTGGGTCGTGAAGGCGGGCGGGGCGTTGATATTGATTACGCAGGTGACGCTCGCGTTGTTGCCGGTGCCTCCGGTGGTATCGTAGCCCGTGACGGTGAGGGTTCGGCTCCCTCCTGCGGTGGGTGTGCCGGCGATGATGACTTTGGTAATGCCGTTGAAAAGGTAACCTCCGGTGATCGCGGTGCCGCCGGTCACGCTCAGGCCTGCCGGGAAGGTGCCGAGCACTTTCCAGGATTTGGTGGTGCCGGGGGCACCAGTGGCGGTGAAGGCAACGCTAAAGGCGGTGTTGACCGCGCCGGTCGCGGTGAAGGTGGAGAAGGCGGCGCCGGACGCCGGGGTGACGGTGGTCGGGGCGACGACGGTGCCGTTGAACACAGTCGCGCCAGCGACGGTGTCATAGGCGCCGAAGGCGGCGAGGGCGAAGGCAGACTTCAATAGTTCGCCAGAGCGGAGGGTAAAGCCGGGTCCCTCGGTGGTCAGCAGGCGAAGCACGGGAGTGCGTTGCAACAGCATGACCAGCAGGGTGGCGGGCGCATGCAACCAGCGGAGGCGGAGGAAAAGTGCGGAGAGGGTCACGGGAACCAAGGACCGTGTCAGGGCGAAGTGGAGGCTTAGTTGCAGCCGCAACCGCTGCCGCCTACGCCGCGACCGCCGGAGGCCGCCTCGCGGGAAAAGTAAATATGCTCGGCCATGGCGGTCTGGAGTGGGTCGCGGTCCGGGCGCATGGCGTAGTCAGCCAGGGCGGCGCGTTCCCAAGGCTGGACGCGGGTGAGCCGGGCGGAGGAGCAGCCGCCGGCGAGGGCGCAGAGCAGGACGAGGGCGGGGAGGAGGACGCGGGGGTTCATGGTTTTTCGTCGAGGAGTTTGAGGATTTCAGCGCGGAGCAATTTGGCGTCGGCCTCGCCGTGGAAGCCGGTGTGGACCAGGCGGAGCACGCCTTGGCGGTCGAGCAGGTAGCTGGTGGGCATGCCGGGCGGGCGGGTCGCGGCGACGAGCTTCTGGGTGCCGTCACGGACGGTCGGGAAAGTGGGCGCGAGGCGTTTTACGAATTCGGAGTAAGGAGCGGCCTTCTGGTCTACGCTGACCGCGATCATCGTGAAGCCGCGCGGGGCGAGCTCGGTCTGGAGGGCGGAGTAGAAGGGGAAGGAGGTTTTGCAGGGGCCGCACCAGGTGGCCCAGAAGTCAACCAGCACGACTCGACCGGCGCGTTCCGGCAGGGTGCCCTCGAGGGCGTAGGCGGCGAGATCGGGGAAGGGTTTACCGACGGCAATCTCAGCCCGGACCATGGGCGTGAAAGCGGCTAAAAGGAGGCCGATGAGGAGCGCGGCCGAATAATTTTTAGGATACAACATGGCGGAAAAATCCCCGGGTTTGGTGCACGGAGTGGTCGGTAATGATGCGGGCTTCGGCGCCCATGGTTTGGCCGGCGAGGCGCAGTCCCTCGGTCGGGCCGAGGATGAACAGAGTAGTGGATAGCACGCCGGCCTGGAGGCAGGTGGGTGCGATGACGGTGACTTGGCGGCACCCGTTGGCGACAGGGCGACCAGTGCGGGGATCGACGATGTGGCCGTAGCGGCGGCCGCCGACGGTGAAGCCGCGCAGGTAGTCGCCCGAGCTAGCGACTGCGAGGTCCGCGGCGGCAAGGCTGCCCCGGCAGGGACCGCCGGGATTGGCGGGATCCTCTAGCCCGACGTGCCAGCCGGGTTTGCCGGGGGCGGCGCCGACGGCGTGGAGATCGTGACCAAAGTCGACTAATGCGCGCGCGATCCCGAGGGAGCGGGCGAGGGCGGCCACGGCGTCAACGGCGTATTCCTTACCCCAGCCGCCGAAGTCGAGGGCCATGCCTGCTTCGGGCAGAAAAACCTGGCCGGGCGCGCGTTGGACCTTGGCCCAGCCGACCAAGCGGAGAGCGGCGGCGACCTCCGCGTCGAGCGGAACGCGGGGCACGGCGGCCTTGTAATCCCAGAGGCGGAGCACCGGAGTGGCCGTGACATCGAGTGCCCCTTGGCTGAGAAAGTGCACGGACGCGCAGAAATCGAGGAGGCGGTCCATTTCCTCATCGATCTCGACCCAGGCGCGTCCGGCGGCGGCGTTGATGCGGCTGATCAGGCTATCTGGCCGGTAGCGGGAGTAGCGGGTCTCGAAGGCTGCGACCCAAGCGACGGCTTCGTTTTCAAAGTGCGTGGCGAGGGCGTTATCGGCGCAGACGAATTGAATTTCGCAGGTCGTGCCCAAGGCGGCCCAGCGCCGGCGGCGGACCGGTGCGGCGCTGCTCGTGCCAGCGGAGACGGCCGGAGCGGGGGCGAGAAGGGCGGACATGGCGGGCGTGGCGCGAGATCAGCGGCTGAGTTTTAGCCCGAAGGTGATGACGTTCGCATCGCTATAGGTTGCGGTCGGGGTGAAGCCGTCGAGGCCGTGCATGAAATAGCGCTCTAGGGCGGCATCGACCGTGAAATGGGGGTTGATGATCCAGGAGGCCTTGAGGCCGACGTTCAGCGTCTCCAAATGCGACAGGCGGTAGTCCGACGAGTAAAAGGCGCCTTTCCCGGTGCCGGTCTCGAAGGTGGGATCGTAGGAGGTTACCACCCCGGCGCGGTCCAGATCGTAGTAGTAGAAATCAGCGGCGGATTGCAGGTGGTAGCGGATGAGGGGCTCGAACACGAGGTGGGTGCCGGCGCGCTGCACCCACTTCAGCTGCACGGTGTGGGCGTCGATGCCGAAGCTATCGCTGTAATACCGATATGAGGCATCGAGCGCGGCGTCTTGCCCGGGGAAGTCTCTAAGTAGGCCTAGAAAGAGCGAACCCTTGTCTTTTACACGGGGGCGATTCTCGGGCGGGGTGTAGTAGGTGCCGGGGTCGAGGTCTAGGCGGGTGGTGGAGACGATCTTGTAGGGGTCACTGAGGAAGCCGTCGACGTGGCCGTAACTCAGGTTCAGGGTGACGGAAGTCCGTGGTGAAAGGAGTTGGGTAACGCCGGCCACGAAGTCATCGCCAGTTTTGGCGCGGTCGCGGGCCCAGAAGCGCTCCATGATGCGGTCGTCGGTGTGGCCCCAGCCGAGGAGCAGGGTGGTGTTCTTCTGGTTGAAATCGGTGACGGTGTTGACCGAGGTGCCGTTCGAAACGTAGTCGCTCTCGCGGCTCACGCCGTAGCCGACGGTGACGTTTATCCGGGGGAGTTGGTAGGACAGGTTGGCGTCCCAGGCTTTGCGTTCGTCCTCCATCTGCGAGACTGGCACGGGAGCGCCGGGAGCGGCCTTTTCGCCGGTGGGAGTGGCGCCGGCGATGGTATCGATCAGGCCCATGACTTTCAGGCGGGCGTCGGGGCTGAGTTCGGCGTCCACCTGTCCGTATTGGGAGTCGACCCGGATGCGTTTGTCGTCCTCCTGCCAGGACTGGTTTTTCACGGTGACGCTCGACTCGGCGTGGGCGGCCCGGGCGGCGAATAGCGATAACAGGGAGGTGGACAGGAGACCGCGCGGGAGGCGGCTTAGACGGGGGTGTGGGGTAGCGGGCATGGCGTGGGGGCTGTTCGGTAAAAAGGTGGCGGCGGACGCAGGCAGAGCGGCTTGATTGCGATGGGTAATTTTCACCGATTGGCCGGGGTGGATCGCGGTTAATGTTGCGAATAAGTGTGGCGCGTTTCTGGGCTATTACCAAGCGGATAAGAAAAATCTAATGCGAGCCGGAAGTGGCTTCTAACATGAAAGCGGGTAAGATGGAGACGGGAAAGGTGCTCCGCGGACTCCCTTCGCGCCGATCCTCCCCGGCTTTTATCCCAATCCCTTATGAACATCCTCGCCTCGCTTCTTGTCTTTCCCGATCCGCTGCATCCGGCGGTGGTGCATTTTCCGATAGTGTTGTTGTTGCTCGGCGCACCCGTTGCGGTGGCGGCGGTATTTCGCCGGCCCCGGTGGCTGGCGGTGGTGTCGGCCGTTTTGCTCACCTTGGGTGCGCTCGGTGCCGTGGTGGCGGGGCAAACCGGGGAGGACGCCGCGGATAAGGTGGCGGAGACGCCCGCGCTCGAGGCGGTGCTGGAGCAGCATGAGGAATGGGCGGAGAGCGTGGAGGTGGTTGCGATTGTGGCGGCGGTTTTAGCTATCGCTGCGGTCGTGCTCGGGGGGTGGCCGGGGCTCGCGCGGGGCGCGGGTGTCCTGGCGGCGCTGGCGGCGCTGGCCGCGGCTTGGTGCGTGGTCGAGACGGGGCACCATGGGGGTGTTTTGGTCTACAAACATGGCGCGGGGGTGAGCGCTGGTTGGGGTGGACCACGCGCGGACTAGGCATGGACGCGCAGCCGGGAGAACCTATCTCCAGTCTCGCCATCAGAGGGGGCGGGGGGCACTTGGTTGCCATGCGTATTTTGGTGGCCGAGGACGAAGCGAAGGTGGCCGCGCACATCCGGCGCGGTTTGGAGGAGCAGGGCTACGCAGTGGACGTGGCGGCGGACGGACCGGAAGCGGCTTGGCTGGCGGGGCATCATCCCTATGATGCAATGGTCTTTGATGTGATGATGCCCGGGGAGAACGGCGTCTCCTTGGTTCGTCGTTTGCGGCGGGAGGGGGTGCGCGCGCCGGTGATTTTCCTCTCGGCGCGGCATGATTTGAGCGATCGCGTGGCGGGGCTCGATGCCGGCGGAGACGATTACCTTGCGAAGCCATTTTCCATGATCGAATTGCTGGCCCGGTTGCGGGCTTTGTTGCGCCGGCAGAGACCGGATGCGGCGGATTTGCTGCGGGTCGGAGACCTTGAACTCGATCTATTGGGACGCACGGTGAAGCGGGGCGGCGAGGTGGTTGCCTTGACCAACCGGGAGTTCGCGCTCCTCGAATTTCTCATGGCGGCCTCGCCCAAGCCGGTGGGCAAGACGGCCATTATCGAACATGTCTGGAACCAGCATTTCGACTCCGGCACCAATGTGGTGAATGTTTACGTCAGCTACTTGCGCGCGAAAATCGACCGGCCTGGTCTCCCCGCGCTCATTCAGACGGTCCGGGGGGTGGGGTTCGCCCTGCGGGAGGAGGCATCGTGAAATCTCTGCGCTGGCGGATGGCGATGTGGTTTTCGATCAGCCTGCTCGGGGTGCTGGGCGTCTTCATGACGGCCACCTACTTCCATCTGCGCAACGAGCTGCGCATGGAGAAGTGGGAGCGCGACTACCCTGATCACCGGGACTGGAACTTGCATGGCAGCTTTTCCGAGGCAGAGGTGGATGACATTGTGGAGGAGCTGGCTGAGCTGGCATGGATCTACGCCGCGCCGGTGGCGGCGCTGGCCTTTGTGCTGGGTTTCTACCTGACCCGTCGCACGTTGCGACCGGTGGCAGAGATGAACCGGCAGTTGTGCGAGATTGATGCGAACACCCTCGACCAGCGGGTGCGTCTGACCGGTGCGGACGAGGAGTTCCGTCTCATCGAGAGCAACGTCAACGCGCTCCTGGCGCGGCTCGACGAGAGTTTCCGCCAGCTCAACGACTTTTCCGCCCGCGTGGCGCATGAGTTACGCACGCCCCTCACTCTGTTGCGTCTGCAGGTGGAAGAGGCGGCAGGTGGCATCGACCCGGCGCTGGCGGAATCACTCCAAGACGAGTTACGCCGGCTCTCTGGATACGTCGACCAATGCCTCTTGCTGGCCACGGCGGAGCAGGGGCGTCTGCCGCTCGCGCTCCGGGGGGTGCCGCTGCGCGCGTTGGTGAGCGAGATGATCGAGGTTTATGAATTACTCGCGCGTGAGGAGGGACGCAGTCTGCGCGTCTTAGCTCCTGCCGAGTTTGAGGTGAGGGCCGATCCGGACAAGCTCCGGCAGATCCTCCACAATCTGTTCACCAACGGTCTGCGGCATGGGCGTGGCGACATTGTAGTCACGCTCGGGCAGGAGGGTGGCGAATGGATTTGCCGGGTAGAAAATGACGTTGCGGAGGGCGGGGTATCGATCGCGAGCGGGATCCAGCTCGGCCTGCGTCTGGTGCGGGCCTTGGTGGCGGCTCACCCCGGACTGGCTTTCTGCGCCGGCCCGATGGGTGCGCGCTACGTGGCGGAGCTGCGTTGGAGCTAAATAGCCCCGGCCGGGCCTAGCTTTAGGGGGCGGTGGCGTTGAACTCCACGGTGCCGGAGACGAGCGGGCCACCGGTAGAGGTGGCCGGGAGGAGGAAAAAGCCGCCGCCGATGAGGCCTGAACGATCAGCCGCGTCGGGTTGGAGCATGACGCCGGTGTAGGTGACCTTCCGCGCGGCGACGGGGGGGATGGCCGGCACGGTGAAACCGCCGGTGAGGGCGCCGGTGGTGAGGTTCACCTTGGCATTGAATCCGGTCGGATTGGCGGGGTAGTTGTCCGATACGACAGAGAACAGGTTTTGGGCATCGAGCTTCAGGGTGTTCGGCAGGGTGGACCCGAAGGTGTGATCCGGTATGTTGGCTAGGCCTGGTGCCACGAGAAGGAGGTTGAGTCGTCCGGCGGTCTGGCCGCTGGCGGGCAGGCCGAGCAGGGAGGTGAGTGGAGTGGTGGCGGTGGGTTTGACCCAGGGCTCGAGGCGGGTGGAGAGCGCGAGGGGTCCGAAGCCGTCGGGGTAGTTGGCGCCGGTGCCGCCGGGGGCCTTGCGCCAGATTACCTCGGAGGCTTCGCCGGCGGCGACGTGCCAGCGGGTCGCGCTGTCGGTCCGGGCCGTCAGCGGCAGGGTGCCGGCGAGGTAGGAGGTGGCGAGCTTGGCGTAGGGGTTTACGTAGAGGCGGTAGGCGCGGTCGGATCCGAGGTTCAAGGTGGCCGAGAGTTTAGTGTCGTCGGCGGTCTTGCCGGAGAGGGTGAGCACGCCCTTGGCGCTGATCGTGGCGGTGGCCCAGCCGGTGCCGAGGGGCAAGGGGGCCTGTGCGCCCAGATTGACGGGATCGGAAAGCGTCAGGGTATAGACGCCGATGGCGCCGGAGGGCGGGGTGGTCGTGATCCGGGCGCCGGTGTTGGCGGTGCCGAGGGTGGTCGTGCCGGTGCGCAGGGTAGCGGCCAGACCGGGTGAGGTGCCCAAGTTAAAGCTTAACGAACGGGCGGGGAGGTTCGCGCCGAGGGTGAGGGTCAATTCGGCGCCAGCGCGGGTATCGCCCGAGGACAGCGTCAGGCTGCCTTTCAGAGAGCAGGCGGGGCTGTCTCCGGTTACGAGTTGGCCGGTGAAGGTTCCGCCGGTGGCTACGTTTACGGCGAGTTTGCCCATCGGGAGGAAGTCAGGTGCGCCGGAGTCGAGCACGGCTTCGTAGGCGCCGAGGAGAGCGGCAGGGAAGGCGCCGATGGTGAGGTTAATAAATCGGGTGGTGCTCTTAACAGAGCCGACCTCCGCCCAGGCGTTGATTTTGGCGGAGCCGGGTTTGGCGGTCACGGTCCCGGTGATGCGGCCGGTGGCGGAATTGAGCACTAGGCCGGCGGGCAGGCCGGTGGCTTTGTAAACGAGGCCGGCGGGGATAGCGCGTCCGCCGGTCAGGTCTAGGTTCGCGACGGAGCCGGCCTTAAGTGTGGCAGGATAGCCGGTGGCGGCCGGGGCTGGGACGATCACGGTCAGCGTGGCGGCGGGGGCGGTGACGCCGTTGGGGGCTACCGAATTATATCCTGTGATGGTGTAGGTGCCGGCGTCAGTCAGTTTGACCGGATTGAATACCAAGTTCGTCCCGTTCTGGCCGGTGAGGATGGTGTTGCCCTTGCGCCAGACGTAAGTGGGGGCGGGGTAGCCGCCGGCGATGCCGGTCAGAGTCACGGAGTCGCCGTAGTTTGCGGTGACGGAGGTCGGCGGGATGGGGAAGGAGGGGGCGGTTTCTTGGCGGGCTGCGACGGTGAGGTTTACCCGGCTGGAGGAAACGCCTTCGGGAGCCACGACGTTGGAGGCAACCACGCGGTAGATGCCGGAGTCGGAAACTTGGCTCTCGGAGATGCGGAGGGTCGTGCCGGTTTCGCCTTCGAGACGAGTGTCGCCCTTGAACCACTGGAGGGTGGGAGCGGGCGAACCGGTGACGGTAACGGTAAAACTGACGCGCATGCCGGCAGTGACGGATTGGGCGCTAGGCTGCCTGGTAAAGGCCGGTAGGCTGCCAACAACCAGGCTCACGGTATCCGAGGCTACGCCGGAGGGCGTGGCGACGCTACTGGCAACGACTTTGTAATCACCGGCGTCGGTCGCCTGGACGTTTGAGAGGGTGAGTGTCGCGGAGGTTCGACCGGAGAGGGCGGTGTCGCCCTTGAACCACTGGAGGGTGGGAGTGGGGGTGCCGGTGACGGCGGCGGTGAAGGTGATGTTTGTGCCTATGACGGCTGTCTGGGATACGGGCTGGGTGGTGAAGGCCGGGGTGGTGTTTACGGTCAGGGAGGCGGTGGAGGAAGCGACGCCCGAGGGAGCGGCGGAGTTGGTGGCAACGACTTTGTAGACACCGGCGTCGTCGGGCTGGACGTTATTTAGCGTCAGGGTGGAGGCAGTCTGGCCGGAGAGGGCGGTGTCGCCC
>CAIQAB010000004.1 GCA_903869675.1 uncultured Verrucomicrobiota bacterium
CCTGGGCCTCGTCCCTCTCCCCCTGCCCTCGAAGCCGGTTTCATCGCCGCCCAGGCCTTTGTTGCCTACCGGCGAGGCGACGGCGCCAAGCGCTCGCCGGTGCCTTACTTCTACATCGGCGCCCATGCCCAAACCGCCAACCTCCGCCTGCTCACCCGCGACGCCGCCCGCCACCGGACCTACTTCCCCAAAGTCCGCCTCATCACGCCCGCTTGACGTTGGCCCGTAGGGTCGTCGCTCGCGACGACCGCGAACACGTCGGCGATGCGTTCCGCCCGCGGCTTGCCTTCACCCTGAAACAAAATCATGCTGTTCGCATGCTCACGCTCGAACACAGCCCGGTGGCCTCGTCGCCCGAGATTCTCGGCGGCACCTTGGTTTTCCAAGGGACGCGCGTTCCGGCCCAGACGCTGCTCGACTACAGGGCAGACGGATTCTCGCTGGATGAGTTCCTCGCCTTCTTCCCTTCGGTGCGGCGCGAAGACGCCATCCTGTTTCTCTCCCTGTGCTTCGAAGCCGGCCCGGCTGAATGAAGATCTTGTTCGTTGAAAACGTGCCGCTCCCCCTGCGGCGTTTCCTGCCCGACCACGAGGTTTCCACCATCCAAGGCGAAGGCTGGGTCGGCGTTCAAAACGGCGAACCCATCCGCCGCGCCGAAGGCCGCTCCGATATCCTCATCCTCGCGGATAAGAATCTGCGATATCAGCAAAACCTGGCGAACCGCCACATCGCCTTGATCGAGTTGCCCACCAACCGCTGGCCACTCCTCGCCCAGCTATCCGACCGCATCGCCGCCGCCGTGGCCCAAGCCAAGCCCGGCAGCTACACCCTGAGTGACCAACTCACCCCGGCCTCCGCCAAACCCGTTACCCGCAAGGTCGATTTCTCCGGCGTCCTCCGCCAGGCCCCCGCCGAAGACTCCGAGGTCGCCACTGGCTTCTTCCTCGTCCCCGGCCTCCCCGTCCCCAAGGGCGCCGCCCCCACCGAACAACCCTCCGGCGAAATCCGCTTCTCCGCCCCCTAATCTCTCGAGAAACGTCGCCTGACCCGGGCGGTTCTGCGTTTGGGATTTGGCCTTGGCCGCCTGCCGGGTTCACCTTCCCTCCATGTCCCTCCAAATCGCGTTTCTCGGCGCCGGTCGCATGGCCTCCGCCATCGTTGATGGCCTCCTCGCCCGCCACGCCGCCGCGCCGGCCGATGTCTCCGTGTTCGGCGGCGCCGGCCCCACCGCCTCAGCCCTGTCAGCCCGCACCGGCGTGCGCCTCGCCTCCGACCTGCCCGACTTGCTGCGCACCGCCGACATCGTCGTCGTCGCTTTCAAACCCCAGCACCTCGCGAGCGCCGACGCGCGCCTCGCCGAGCTGACCCGCGGCAAACTCGTCCTCTCGGTGCTCGCCGCCAAAACCCTCGCGCGGCTCGCAAAAACCTTCCCCCACGCCCGCAACCTCGTGCGCACCATGCCGAATACCCCCGCCGCCATCGGCGCGGGCGTGACCGGCTGGGCCGCCCTTCAGCCCCTAGCCCCGGCCGACCGCGCCACCGTAGTCGCCCTGCTCGGCGCCATGGGCCGCGAGATCGAGCTGCCCGAGGACCAGATCGACGCCCTCATGGCCGTGAGCGGCTGCGGCCCCGCGTTTGTCTTCGAATTCACTGCCGCGCTCCGCGAGGCCGGCGTCGCCTGCGGCCTGGCCCGCGAGACGGCCCATCTCCTCGCGCTCGAAACCGTGGTCGGCGCCGCCAAGCTGATGGCCCATACCGGCACGGAGCCGGAGGAGTTGCGCAACCAGGTCACCTCCCCCAAAGGCACGACCTACGCCGGCCTCCAAGTGCTGGCCGCCCGCGATTTTCGCGGCCTGCTGCGCGACACCGCCCTGGCCAGCCGCGCGCGCTCCGCCGAACTCTCCGCTCAAGACTAGGCGGCCCGCACGCTGGACCAAGCTCGCTCTACTTGCCGGTTTTGGCCGGTCGGGGCGCTGCTTGCTCGAGCCGACGATGCTGCCGTGACCCGTTGTCGTCGTAGGTGACAATGGTGCCACTCTGCAACTGGCCGAGCCAGGACGCACCGCCGTTGTCGAAGTAAGTCTTGGCCACCTCGGCACCGAGGAGGCCAGCTACTTTTCCGCGCGCCTGCTCGGCCAGCTTCCCGATCTCCGCCCGTTTCTGCTCACCGGTCAGGCTGGTGTCGTCGGCAATGCGCGTCGCCGCCTTGGCCGTCTCGTCCCGCAGGGTGAGCACGGTGGCGGGGGTCCCTGCCGCGAGACCAAAACGCTTGGTCGCAGCCTGCAACTGCTGGTAGTCGCCGTCATTGGCATTCACATAAGCTTGGTAACGGTCCGGGCCGAGGGCCTGGCGCAGTTGCGCATTCAACGCCTTCTCCGCCTCCATACGCGCCTTCCGGTCCTGTTCACTCTTGTTCTGGTTGAGACGGTTTCCGTAGGAGTCGTAATCGGCAAAGCGCTCGTCAAAATCCTTCCGGATTTCAAAAATCGCCAGATACTCCTCCTCGGAGGCATCCATCTGGGTCATCTGCCAGCGCAGATTCTGGGCCGTGCGGGAGTTGCGCCGGTCGTATTCAGCCAGTTCGGCGGGGGTGAGCAGGGCGGCCAGATCACGCCTTTTCTCCTCCTGGATGAAGCGCGCCTTTTCGGCGTCGGCCGGCGTCTGGAACCCACGGGTCTCCCGGCGCATGTCGTTGGCCAACTCGTTGTAGTCTTGTTCCAATTGCTGGAGCGCCTCGCGCTTGTCGGCCGAGGCGAAGCCATATTGGCGCTCCATCCAAGGGTTCATTTTCGATGCCTCAGGATCCTTGCCGAGCACCCGCTCGCTCTCGGCCTTTAGTTCGGCCTGCAGCGCCTTCATCGCCACCCGCTGCTCTTTGCTCTGCCCGCCCCAATAGCCGTCTTCATCATTTTTCCACCAAACCGATTTCGCGTTATCCGCGGGCTGCAAATCCTTGAAACGCGCTGCGTAGCGTCGCCAGATCGAGGCGCCCACCACGGCCCGGATCACCTCCTCGCCGACGCCCGCTGCTCGCAATTCGTCGCGCAGGGCTTCCGCGTCGTCTCCTTTCAAGGCGGCGGCGATCGCCGCGGATTTACCCGTCGCCGACGACGAGGCGGGGCCTCCCGCCGAAACGGTAGCCGCCGACCCTGCCGCGACCGCACCCGCCTCGGGACGATCCGCCTTTCCGGTCGAGCCGGCCGGCTTGACCACCAAAAGAACGGCGTTCGCCACTAGGGATAAAACCAACAGCACGGGGAGCGTTTTCATGGAGACTGGGGTGCATGACTATCTTCCCGCACTGAACATGCGGCCAGTCGGAAATCCGCCTCCAAATATCCCGGTGCCACGCCGCACCCGCCCGCATCCTTCATTGACCAGCCCGCTTACCGTTCTAGCTTGGCACAAAACCAGCCCCGCGCTGTCGCACCTCTCCGCCTCGCTCCCATGCCCATCCCCGCCCGCCGCTTTGCCCTCGCCCTGTTGTCCGCCGGCCTGCTCGCCGCCCCCCTAGCCGCCCGCGCCCAGACCGCCTCCGCGCCCGCCGCCGCGGCGAACGACGACGGCCTGAGCCTGCGCTTCGCCAACGGTATCGCCGCCGTGGTCGAGTCCAAGGTCATCACCGTGGACGACATCCGCCGCGAGCTGGCCCCCATCCTCCCCCAGATCCGACGCGACTCCCGTAACCAACAGGAGTTCTCTCAAAAACTCGAGAAGGTGCAGGACGAAATCATCCGCAACCTCGTGGACCGCGCCCTCATCGTGAAGGATTTCCGCAAGGACGAAAAACGCCAGATCCCCCAGAGCTACGTTGACAACGCCATCTCGGAGCAGCTCACCACCCAGTTCGAGGGGGACCGCGCCCGTTTCCTCGCCTACCTGAAGTCCCGCGGCTTCACCCTCCGCGATTACCGCAAGGAAGTCGAAGAGGATATCATCTACGGCTATATGCGCGGACAGCAGCGCAAGAGCCTCAACGTCGTCAGCCCCGCCAAGGTCGAGGCCTACTACGCCGCCAACCAGGAACGCTTCCACCAGGAGGAGCAGGTCCACCTCCGCCTCATCCAGCTGAACCGCGGCGAACTCGCCGACGCCGACCTCCTCGCCAAGGCCGCCGAGATCGGCGCCAAGCTCAAGGCCGGCGCCAAATTCGAGGACCTCGCCAAGGAATACACCGACGACGCCCGCAAGGCCAAGGGCGGCGATTGGGGCTGGCAGAAACGCGCCGACTTAAAGCCCGAGTTCAGCGACCCGCTCTTCGCCCTCGCCGCCGGCGAGGTCAGCGCCCCCATCGTCCAGCGCGAAGGCGTTTACCTGCTCTTCGCCGAGGAACGGAAGGCCGCCGGCACCCCGCCCATCACCGAGGTCCGCGAACAAATCGAGTCCACCCTGGCCCAGCAAATGACCCGTGAGTCCCAGGAAAAATGGCTGGAGCGACTGCGCAAGGGCGCCTACGTGCGCCTCTACTGAACACCAGTCCCGAGAAGGTAAACGGCCGGCCTGAATACCCTCGATTCATTTATTGCGCAGACGCTTGCGTTGACGACTCGCCTTGTCTAGCTACTATAGCCAGATGCAAAACGCCAGTGTAGCTACAACTAAAAACGAGCTCTCCCGCCTCCTTCGGCAGGTGAAGCGAGGCAAGACGATCGTCATCACCGAACGCAATCACCCCATCGCCCGCCTTCAACCCATCCCCGTCTCCGAGGCCGGCTCATCCGATATTGCCCTGGCCGCCCTGCACGAGTCGGGCGCGCTGCTCCCCCCCGCCGGCGCCGCGCTTGACGTCGCCGCTTTCCTCGCCGCCCCCCGTCCCTCGCTCTCCAGTGCGGTCAGCCTCGCCGCCGCTGTGCTCGCTGAACGGGAGGACGGCCGGTGAAGTTCTGGGATAGCTCCGCCCTCGTCCCGCTGCTCGTCGCCGAGGCCGACAGCCCGCGCCGCGCCGAGGCTCTCCGCGCCGACCCCGTGCTCATCGTTTGGTGGGGCACCGCCGTCGAGTGTGAATCCGCCCTGCAACGCCGCCAGCGCGAGGGCGTGCTCAACGGCGACGCCGCCCGCCAGGCCCGCGCCCACCTCGCCACTCTCGCCGCCGCCTGGCACGAGGTCATGCCTTCAACGGCCCTGCGCACCCTCGCCGTGCGCCTGCTTCGCACCCACCCGCTGCGCGCCGCCGACGCCCTCCAACTCGCCGCCGCCCTGACCCTCGCGCCAAGCACCGGCGCCCCCACTTTCCTCACAGCCGACCTCCGCCTCGCCGACGCCGCCGAGATCGAAGGCGTGCACGTCTGGCGTTAGCGCCGATACTCCGGCCTGAACGCCTCTCATGCCCCTCCCCTTCCCCTCCCTGACCGCCGCCGAGGCCGCCGCCCTGATCCCGCACGGCACCACCGTCGCCTTCGGTGGCTTTACGCCCGCCGGCACACCGAAGGAGATCCCCGCCGCCCTCGCCACCCGCGCCCTCGCCGAACACGCCGCCGGCCGCCCTTTCCAGATCGGCGTGATCACCGGTGCCTCCACCGGCCCTTCCCTCGACGGCACCCTCGCCCGGGCCGACGCCATCTCCTTCCGCACCCCCTACCAATCCGACCCGGACCTGCGCAAAGCCATCAACACCGGACGCGTCCGCTTCTTCGACCTCCACCTCAGCCAGGTCGCCCAACACGTCCGCAGCGGCGCCCTCGGCCCCCTTCACTGGACCATCCTTGAGGCTTCCGATCTCACCCCCGACGGCCGCGTCGTCTTGACGAGTGGCGTCGGCGCCGCCCCCACCTTCGCCCGCTGCGGCGAACGCATCCTCATCGAGCTAAACGCCCGCCACCCCTCCAGCCTGTGCGGGCTGCACGACATCTATGAGCCCGTGGACCCACCCCACCGTGGCGAGATCCCGCTCTACGACGTCTCCGACCGCATCGGCAAACCCTGGATCCAACTCGATCCCGCCAAGATCGCCGGCGTGGTCCTCACCGACCGCGAGGATGAAACCGCCGCCTTCGCCCCGCCCGATGCCGTCACCACCCGCATCGGGGAAAACGTGGCCGATTTTCTCGCCGCCGAGCTGCGCACCGCTCGCATCCCGTCCCGGTTCCTGCCGCTGCAATCCGGCGTGGGCGACATCGCCAACGCCGTCCTCCGCGCCCTCGGCGCGCACCCGGAGATTCCGCGCTTCTCGATGTATTCCGAGGTGCTCCAGGACGCCTCCCTGGCCCTCCTGCGCACCGGCAAGTTGCAGTTTGCCAGCGGGTGCTCGCTCACCCTCAGCCCCCCCGCACTCCAAGCCCTCTACGCCGACTTGGCGGAACTCCGCTCGCGCCTCGTCCTCCGCCCTCAGGAAATCAGCAACCACCCCGAAATCGTCCGACGCCTCGGCATCATCTCGGTCAACACCGCCATCGAGGCTGACCTGCAGGGCAACATCAACAGCACCCACCTCTTCGGCCAAAGTCTGATCAATGGCATCGGCGGCTCGGGCGATTTCACCCGCAACGCCCACCTCTCCATCTTCACCTGCCCCTCGCTCCAGAAAGGCGGGAAAATCAGCACGCTGGTGCCGCATGTCACTCACGCCGACCACAGCGAGCACTCGGTGCAGGTTATCGTCACCGAGCACGGCGTGGCCGATCTGCGCCGCCTCGACCCCCGCCAGCGCGCCGAACGCATCATCGCGAAGTGCGCCCACCCCGATTTCCGCGAGGACCTGCGCCGCTACCTCGCCCTCTGCCGCTCAGGCCACGAACCCTTCGCCCTGGAGCACGCCTTCGCCTTCCACCGCCGCTTCCAGGAAACCGGCGACATGCGCGGAGCCTTCACCGCCCGCGCCGAAGGTGGAGCAGCTCGACCTTGAGTGTGCGTTTCTGCACCTCGTCATAGTCCACCACCGCGCCCGAGATGCGCACGTCGCCCTCGGCGACCTCCAGCTTGCGCGGCATACCGTCGAGAAAAC
>CAIQAB010000005.1 GCA_903869675.1 uncultured Verrucomicrobiota bacterium
CAGACGGTTAACTCCGGCACCAACATCACCTTCACCACGGTCGCGACCGGCACCCCGACCCCCACCGTCCAGTGGTTCAAAGGCACCACCGCCCTCTCCGGCCAGACCGTCGCCACCCGTTCCCTCACCGGCGTCACCGCCGCCGACGCCGGTGATTACAAGGTCGTCGCCACCAACGCAGCCGCCCCCTCCGGCGTCTCCTCCAACGTCGCCACCCTCTCCATCACCAGTCCCAATATCGCACCCGCTTTCACGACCCACCCCGCCTCGCAGACGGTCAACTCCGGCACCAACATCACCTTCACCACGGTCGCGACCGGCACCCCGACCCCCACCTTCCAGTGGTTCAAAGGCACCACCGCCCTCTCCGGCCAGACCTCCGCCACCCTTTCCCTCACCGGCGTCACCGCCGCCGACGCCGGTGATTACAAAGTCATCGCCACCAACTCCGTCGCCCCCTCCGGCGTCTCCTCCAACGTCGCCACCCTGGTCGTGCAAACCGCCCCGGCCTTCACCAGCGCAGCCACCACCCAGTTCCAAGCTCTCCAGACCGGCCAAACCTTCACCGTGACCGCGACAGGCCTCCCCGTGCCGACTTTCTCCGCCACAGGCCTGCCCGCGTGGGCCACCCTGAATTCGACCACCGGCGTGCTGAGCGGCACCCCGGCCACCGCTCAGGCCGGCTCAAGCACCATCACTTTGACCGCGAGCAACGGCGTCGCGCCCGCGGCCACCCAGAGCTTCGTCCTGGTTGTGAAAACCGCACTGCGCCTGTGGCAGGAAGCCGGCTTTACCACACCCGAACTCGCAAACTCCGCCGTATCCGGCAATGCCGCCGTGATCGCACCCGATGGCCTTTCCAACCTCGTTCATTACGCCCTCGGCTACGGCCCCCGCCAGACCGTGCCCGCCTCAGCCCTGTCGTTCTCCGCTGCCGGTGCCACTTGGAAACTTGCCTACACCCGCCCGGCGGTCCGCCTCGGTATCGCCTACAGCGTGGAAAGCTCCGCTGACCTCGCCACTTGGACCACCACCGGTGTCACCCACCAACTCGTTTCCTCCGCCGCGGGCATCGACACATGGAGCGGCACGGTTCCCTCCGGCCCAGCCCGGGTTTTCCTCCGTCTGAAGATCGCGGAACAATAGCAGCCCTCGGCGAGTCCCATACTTTCCGGAGCTCGGCCGCACCGGCCTACGTCATGGTTTTTCCGATACTAATCCACCGTCTCCGCTGGTTGCACGCCCCCGCGACCCTGCTGGTCATGTTGCTGCAGCGCACCCCCGTGCTCCGTTTGGTCGCCGGCGGGGGTTCTGGCTTTACCCTCCGCTCCGGCGAACTGCTCAAGTCCGCCTTCGCGCTCGCCGCCTTGGGCGCCTACGACACCGTCGCAGGCGCGACCAACTTCAACGCCACGAAGGTCGCTCCCACTACTGTCACACCCGCCTCCGGGAACGCCAGAACCACCTTCAATGCCGCCGGCAACCTGAACACCGCCTTCAGCTTGTCCTTCACTGGCTCTGGTGCCCCGAGCACGATCCGCTCTTGGAAAATTTCCGGCACGCTGCCCAGCGGTCTCGATGTGCTAGGGGCTACCTCCTCGACCTCCGGCGACTACGTGGTCAACAACATCAAGGCGACTATCTCAGGCACCCCCACCGTCGCCGGCCCCCACACCCTGACCGTCACCGCCTATAGTAACAACGATGCCAGCGGCCATAATGCTCGCGTGACTTGCACGATTACGGTCAACGGCGCACCCGCCGCCGCCGCACCCGCGTTCACTCTCCAACCCATCTCCCAAACCGTTAACCCGGGCACAAACGTGACATTCACCGTCGCAGTAACCGGTAACCCGACGCCCACCCTTCAATGGTTTAAGGACTCGTCCGCCCTCCCCGGCCAGACCGCTGCCACCCTCGCCCTCACGGGCGTCACCGCCGCCGACATCGGCGCCTACAAGGTCGTCGCAACCAACTCCGCCTCTCCCGCCGGCGCGCCCTCCGCGAGCGCCACGCTCACGGTCAACCCCGCCACCACCCCGCCGAAGTTCACCCTCGCCCCCGCCGCCACCGTAAACGCCAACTACGGGTCCCGCCTCGTCCTCGCGGTCGAGGCCACCGGCACCCCAACCCCGACGCTACAATGGCGCAAGGACGCCACCAGCTTGCCCAGCCAAACCGCGGCCTCCCTCGTTCTGGACCCAGTCGCCCTGACCGATGCTGGCGCCTACTCCGTCGTCGTTACCAATTCTGCCGGCAGCGCCACCGCTACCACCAGCGTCGCCGTGATTGTCCCGCCGCCCATCCTCCCCGTGGCGCCCACCGGCCTTAAAACCGGCTCCACCGTCGACCTCTCGCTCGCCGGCGGCCTGCCCGTCCCCGCCGGCCTCACCTTCAAGGCCACAACCCTGCCCGCCGGCCTCGCCCTCGATCCCGCCACCGGCCGCCTGACCGGCGTGCTCACTGCCAACCCCGGCGCCGTCACGATAACCACTTGGACCCAGGTCGGCGCAACCAAGAGCGCCAACCGCACTCTGAGCTTCGCCATTGCCGATTTTCCCGCGTCCTTTCTGGGCGGATACGAAGCCCTGCTCGACTCCGGTGCGCCCGACCACCTACCGGTCGGTAAGCTCTCGCTGAATGTCGCCGCCGGCGGCGCTTATACTGGCCAGCTCATCGCGCCTGATCTGGTCGCCTTCAGCTTGAAGGGATCCCTCGCCCTGTCCGACGGCGACCTCCGCGCCGGTGCCACCCCGCTCCTTCCTCGCCCCGGCGGCGCTCCAGCCTACGCCCTGTCCTTGTCCATCGCCGCCCCCGCTCTCACCGGCGAGGCCGCCCTCATAACCACCCTCGTCGCCGGCACGAGCCCCCTCGGCTCCGGCTCGGGTGCCCGCCTCGCCACCACCGCGCCTACCAAAGAAAGCAGCACCGCCTACACCCTCCTTTTCGCTGATCCCGCGCCGCTAGGTTCCGCCTACACCGACTACCCGCTCGGCTCCGGCTGGGCTACCGCCACGATCAACGCCACCGGCACCCTCACCCTCACCGGCCAGACCGCCGATGCCACCAAGCTCACCGCCACCCTCGCCCTCGGCGCCGACGCCACCTACCGCCTGTATGCCAAACCTTACGCGAAGCTTATTGGCGGTTATCTGGCCGGTCCCCTGACCCTCAGCCCGCGAGCCGATGCCCCCGCCCGACGCCACGTCGCCCCCGCCGGGCTCATCTGGTTTAAGCCTCAAAATATAGGCGGCTTCGGGCCGCTCGCCCTCGCCGCCCGCCTCGAACCTTGGATCAACCCCGCCGCCGCCCTCGCCGCCACTCTAGGCCTGCCTACTTCCGGTCAATTCTCGCTCGGAATCGATGCCGCCGGTCTAGTCAACATCGACACCGACCCCTTCGGCGCCACCCTGCCAAGAACCCTCAAGCTCGACGCCCAAAACCTGTTTTCCGTCGTGTCCGCCACCACCCCGGCCAACCCCACCGCCTTCACCGCCAAGCTGAACCTGGCCAACGGCGCCCTCACCGGCGGCTTTACCGTGCCTGCGGTCCGGACCGTCGCCGCGCGCAAAGTCACCTTCACCGGCGTCGTGCTCCAGCCCGCCCCCGCCGATCGTCCCGGCCTCATCGGCGGCGGTTTTTTTCTCCTCCCGGCCACCGCCAAAGGTGGCCCCGCACCCTCCGGCGCTATCGAGCTCGCCACCCCCTGAAACCGCCTCGGCCAAAGATTTTCCCGCTCGGGAATTTTGCCGGCCACGCCGGTCTCCTCTCTTATTTTTCCGCCATGACCATCCCCGCCCGCCCGCTGCGCTTACTCGCCTTTCTCCTGCTCTGCGCCCTGCCGGTTGGCTCCACGCTGCGCGCGCAGGTGGAGGCTTCGCTCGTGGCCCTAGCACCCGGCGAGTCGGCCGCGCCGGGCGAGTGGGTGGTCGGCCTGCGCCTCGTCCACCAGTCCCACTGGCACACCTATTGGCAACAACCCGGCACCGGCTACCCCACCAGCCTTGAATGGCAACTCCCCCCTGGCTGGACCGCCGGCCCCCTGCGCTGGCCCGCACCGCACCGCGTCTACGATTCCGCCAAAAACCTCGCCGGCAACGGCTACGAGGGCGTCGTCACCCTGCCCGTCACCCTCGTGCCCCCGGCCGGCTACGACCCCGCCGCGCCCGTCACCCTTCAAGCGAAGGCGGACTGGCTGATGTGCAAGGACGTCTGCGTGCCCGGCTCGGCCGAACTTACCCTCACCCTGCCCGCCCCCGCCACCGGACCGGCCCGCGAGGATCTCATTCGCACGTTGCGAAACCTGCCAGTTCCCCCGCCCCCCGAGTGGGAAATCTCCGCCGCACCCCTGGCCGGCGGCAAAACCATCCGCCTCTCCATCCTCACCCCCCGCGCCTCCCCCGCTCTCGCCGGCGAGGCCTGGTTCTTCGCCGCAGACGCCGCCATCGCCTACGACCAACCCCAGCCCCGTGTCGCCGCCGGCCTTCTGGCCGAGAACCTCGTGCTCGACCTCCCCGTGGCCGACTACGCCGACCCGAAGCCCACCCGCCTGACCGGGGTGCTCACCTTCGCCGATGGCTCTGCCTACACCCTCGACGCCCCCTTCACGGTGAGCGGCACGACCACCGTTTCCTCGGTCAAATCCTCCTCGAGCTCCGGCTCGACTAGCCTCTCCACCCCCGCCACCCCCGCCCCCGCTGCGCCCGCCGCACCCCTCACCGCGCTAGCACTCGCCGCCATCCTCGCCACCGCCTATTTCGGCGGGCTCATCCTCAACCTGATGCCGTGCGTGTTCCCCGTGCTGGGCCTGAAGGTCCTCGGCTTTGTCCAACAGGCTGGCTCGGACCGTAAAAAAATCACCGCCCACGGCCTCGTGTTCACCAGCGGCGTGCTGCTGTCCTTCTGGACCCTCGCCGCCGGTCTCGCCGTGCTCCGCGCCGGCGGCCAACAACTCGGCTGGGGCTTCCAGCTGCAGGAACCCGCTTTCGTCTTTGCCCTCGCCACCGTGCTGCTCGCCTTCGCGCTGAACATGTCCGGCGTCTTTGAGTTCGCCCTCGGCGCCACCGCACTCGGCGGCAACTTGCAGCAAAAGCAGGGGCTCGGCGGCTCCTTTTTCACCGGAGTGCTCGCCACCGTGGTGGCGACCCCTTGCAGCGCTCCGTTCCTTGCCCCCGCCCTCGGCGCGGCCCTCGCCCTGCCGGTCGCGACGGGCTTCGTGGTGTTCACCGCGATCGGGCTCGGCCTGTCCACACCCTATCTGGTGCTGGCCGCCTACCCCGCCGCCGTCCGCGCCTTGCCCCGACCCGGCGCATGGATGGAGGCCTTTAAACAGGGCATGGCCTTCCTGCTCTACGGGACCGTGGGTTTAATGGTCTGGATCCTGGCCGGCCAACTGTCGGCCGAGCGCCTGCTGTCCGTATTGCTCGCCCTGACCGGTCTGGCCTTCGCGCTCTGGCTCTACGGCCGCACCACCGCCCCCGGCGCCCGCCGCACGAGAGGCAACCGGATCGCCTTCGGGCTGTCCTTCGGACTCGTCGCCGCCGCCCTCGCCTACGGTTGGCCGCGCCCCGATGCGCCTGACGAGATCATCTGGGAGCCCTGGAGCGCCGCGCGCGTCGCCGCCCTGCAAAAGGAGGGCCGCCCGATCTACGTCGATTTCACGGCCCGCTGGTGTTTCACCTGCCAGACCAACAAAAAAACCGTCTTCCACGGCCCCGGTTCAGCCGAAGTGCTCAAAACCTTCCGCGACCGCAAGGTCGCCACCCTGCGCGGCGACTGGACCAATCGCGACCCGCTCATCACCGCCGAGCTGGCCCGCTGGCATCGGGCCGCCGTGCCTTTTAACCTCGTCTACCTGCCCGGCCAGGCCGAACCCCGCCCCCTGCCCGAACTGCTCACCCCGAGCACCGTGCTCGATGCGCTGAGGCCTTGAGCACGGGGACGGTCATAGAATCCCAAACCTCGCCGATGGCGGATATCCGGTAAGCGAAGCATCGGTCCATCGATTCCTTGTTTTCACCCGCCGGGTGGCCGCCCTCAAAACTCCGCCCGCTCGATTTTACCGAGCTGGCGGTCGTCACGACCCTCACAGTCGCGCAGCTTCACCCCATCGACGTTTTTGAAAACAAACTCCGGCCCGCCATCGCGCCGGCCACCAGCCACATCGTCAAAAACCAGTCCGGAGGCGCTCTGCGCCACCACTGCCGGCCGGGCGTCGGGCCGCAAAGTCTCGAAGCGCACGTCCTCAACCCGCAAGCCCTTGACGTGACGAATGTAGAGACCGTGCGCCGAGGTAATCCCGAACATCGAGGGCTCCGGGTAGGCGAGCTCGTTTTCCGGCAGCTCACGCGTCGCCTGCTCCACCGTGCCCCCGCCCGCCGCCACGATGCGGATGTGGCTTAGGCTCACGTCCTCGATCTCATGCCCGGGCAGGCCGGCCAGGATGGAGGCGTAGTTGGGATCGGCGTCGTAAACCGTGATGTCGCTCAAGCGGATGCGCCGCATGCCGCCGATCGTCGCCCCCTCCGGCCCGCGTAGACGCCGGCCGACCCGCAGAAAAATCGGCGCGGTGGTGATCTCGCGCATTGTGAGATTGGAAATAGTCACGTCCTCGAGGGCGCCACCGTCCACCGTCTCGAGCGCGATGCCACGACAGCGTTCGAAGACGCAGTTGCTGATGGTGATGTTGCGAAACCCGCCGTTGGACTCGGTGCCAAACTTGATCCGCCCGGTCACCCGATCTCGATCGGGCGCGAACTCCTGGGTGCGGCCGCGCGTGCCGTCGAGCAACGTGCCGGGGTCAAAGCCGCTCACCTGACAGCCAGTGATAACGACGTTCTCGGTCGGCCGGGTGAAGCCGAGCGCAAAGGAACTCTTGAGCACGATGGCATCATCATTGGGGGTGTTGACCGCGCAGTTGGCGATGCGCACGTGGCGGCAGGCATCGATGTCAAAGCCATCGCGCTCGGTATCGACCGTGACGTTATCGACCAGCAGGTTATCGACCCCGGTGGCAAGGAGGGCGAAATGGCCACCGTTGAGGATCGTGAAGTCGCGCAGCACGATGTTTCGGCAGAGCTTGAGCGCGAGAGCCTTGTTACCCTCGCCAATCATGGCGGCGAACTCGTCCTGTCCCTTGGCCCGGCCTTCGGGGTCTACCGCCCGCGCGGCGTCGGCGGCGTCTTTGAGCGTGGTCGGAGTGTCGCCGGGCTTCTCCGCCCGGCGAGGACCAGGGCCGCGCCGGGTCAGACCGGCACCGTCGATGCGCCCCGGGCCGGTGATGCCGATATTTTCCAGGTTCTCGCCCCAGAGCAGACTGTTGCGCCAATGACTGTGTCCGAAATCCTGATACATATCCCATGGATTAGGCTCGGGCTCGTCGTAAGCACCAAAGCCCGGCGCAGGCGTCGCCGCCCGAAGCACCGCGCCCGCCTCGAGCACCAGAGCTACGTGACTGCGCAAACGGAGAGAAAAGGAAAGATAAACGCCCGCCGGCAGCACCACCGTGCCGCCGCCCTCGGCTGCTGCCGTGTCGAGCGCACGCTGGATGGCGGCGGTGTCGAGCGCACGACCGTCCCCAACCGCCCCGAGCGCACGCACATCATACTCCCGCGCCCACGCCACCCCGAGCATGGCCAGGCAGGTGAAAAACAGCCGGCCGAGACGGTCGGGCCAAATGGAACGCGCGGACGCGACCGAGGAGGGGGGGCAGGGTTGGGACATGACGACAGTCTGGACGAGAGGCTCCGCCCGGCCAAGCACGACGGCTTCGGACGGTTTGATCCGCGCGTCCGCAGTTTTTTTGCGCGGAGAACCGTTTAAGCCTTCCGCCCCCTGTGCGCTGACGTTTCGCTGTTCGCGCCGACCCACCGCGATTCCCAACCATGCCCACCGCGAAAAAGCCGAGCCGCCCGCGCGCCATCCCGATTAAGGCCCCCTCCGCCGCCCGCACCGTGGCGGACGACCGCATCCCGAAAAAAACCTACGATCTGCACACTGCCCGCCTGCGCGAACGCTTGGTTGACCTCCAAGTCGAGCTGAAGGACCAACCCTATCGCATACTCCTGATTGTCGCAGGCGTGGCCGGCGCCGGCCGTGGCGATGTGTTAAACACCCTCGGCGGCTGGCTCGATCCGCGCGGGGTTGAGACTTTTTCCTTCACCGACCCCACCGACGACGAGCGCACCCGGCCGTTTCTCTGGCGCTTCTGGCGCAGCCTACCCGCGCAGGGTAAAATCGGCGTCTACGCCGGCTCCTGGTATACCGAGACCCTCGCCGAAGAAGCCCGCAGTCAAAAAGACCTCGTCGCACTCGACGCCGACCTCGAACGCATCCGCCGCTTTGAAAAAGCCCTGGTAAACGACGACACCCTCGTGGTGAAAATATGGCTTAATCTCGACAAGGAGACCCAACGCCAGCGCTTCAAGGCTCTCGCAGCCAACTCGAATACCGCCTGGCGCGTGACCGAGGATGACTGGCGCCACCACCGCATCTACGACCGGCTCGAGCGCACCGCCGTGCACATCCTCGGCGCCACCCACCGACCCCATGCTCCTTGGACGGTGGTTGACGCCAAGGACGAGCGCGCGCGCAACCTCGCGGTCGGCGAGCTCTTGCTCGACCAGTTCGCCGCCCACCGCCGCCGCCTCGCGCGGCTCGCCCGCACCCGCAAACCCGCTCGACCCATCCCCGCGCCGGTTTCACTACGCCCCGCCGGTCTGCGCCGCCTCCTCACCCTGCCCCTCGACCAGACCCTCTCCGCCGAATCCTACGAAGAGAAACGCGATAAATGGCTTGGCCGCCTCAACGCCGCCGTGCGTGCCGCCAAGCTCGCCGGCCGCGCCATCACCTTTGTCTTCGAGGGCTGGGACGCCGCCGGCAAGGGCGGTGCCATCCGCCGCCTCACCAGCGCCATCGACGTGCGCGACTACCGCGTCTACGCTGTCGCCAAGCCCACCGAGGAGGAATACGCCCACCACTATCTCTGGCGTTTCTGGCGGCACCTGCCCCGCGACGGCCAGGTGGCCGTCTTCGATCGCAGTTGGTATGGTCGCATCCTCGTAGAACGCCTGGAAGGCTTCTGCCGCCCCGACGAGTGGACCCGTGCGTTTCAGGAGTTGAAGGACTTCGAGCGCGAGCTCACCGACCACGGCCAGATCGTGATCAAGTTCTGGCTTCATATCAGCCGCGAAGAGCAGCTCGCCCGCTTTCGCGCCCGCGAAGAGACCAACTTCAAGAAACACAAGATCAACGAGGAGGACTGGCGAAACCGCCGTAAATGGAACGGCTACGAGATCGCGGTCGGCGACATGCTCTCCCTCACCGACGCTCCCGCCGCGCGCTGGCACCTCATCCCCGCCAACAACAAACGCTACGCCCGCCTGCACATCCTTCGCACCGCCTGCCGCGCCATCCAAGCTGCGCTCGAAAATACCTGAGCGCGTTGCCCGCTACAGATCCACTCGAGGCGGTAACCGCCCCCTCTTGATTTCTTATATCTCATTGTTAGATAATATTTTGACGTAAATTTTACTTTTTTGTTAGTGATTTTACTACCCCTTATTTTCACCGCGAAGTCACTTTGGCAGTTTGCAGTCCGTGGCAAGCCGTGTGCTTAGTGGAATTATGAAGTGTTCATCCAAGCCCCTTCGCCACCGCGAACCGGGCTACACCCGAACGGCTGGTTTTACCCTGATCGAGTTGCTTACGGTCATAGCGATCATCGGCATCCTCGCCGCGATCATTATTCCCACCGTGAGCAAAGTGCGGGAAACGGCCCGGTTTTCCAAAGGCCAAGCCAACATTCGCGAAATAGCTCGTGGGGCACTTTTATTTGCCGATGAGCATAAAGGATTTATCCCTCACGATGGAGGGTCAAATGTATCGGCTTCCAACGTAGACAAAGACTCCTTTTCCCCAAAGGGAATAGCCGGGCCATGGTGGAATGAAATACCACCCTATATGGGCCTGCAGACCTTGGCATTCATGAACGCCAATCGGATTCCGCTCCCGACTTTCCGCGATAATCATCCCTTTATCTGTCCCAATGCCTCGGTGAATTCCACCAGCAGCGCGCCCGCCTGGCTATGCTACGCCCCAGCCTTTCCACTGAGTCAAAACGGAAAACTGGCCAACATCAGTCTCGCCTCCAACAACACGTCCAGGACGGTGCTTTTTGCGGAAGCGACTAATCATGCGCCGGGACAGACGGGAAGTTTCGGCACCTCAAATCCCAGTTACATGGGTGCCCAAACGGCTACCACAAGCGGCTCCCGGTGGGGCGGGAAATGTCTCGTTAGTTTCTTTGACGGAAGCGTTAAGAGCTTCACCCAAACCCAGCTGCTCACTCAAGGCGGCGACCTTAAAGGCACCAAAGGCGGCCCCATCTGGGATCCCCGCTAGAATCACCGATTTTCCGCAACGTCCTCACTCATCGTCACCCCCCATATGAAAACACGCACCCGCTCCGTTTTGAAATTCGCGACTGCGACCGCCATTCTACTTGGCGCTATCCACTCCCTTACTGCCCAAGTTTCCTACGTTTCTGGCACCTACACGCAAAACTTCGACAGCTTGGCCACCTCTGCCACCATCAAAGCTGACGCCTTTGACTTTGTCGATAACGTCACCCTCCCCGGTTGGTATGCAGAATCATTGACCACCAACTACACCGGGGCGGCCGCCACTTTCACTTTGGCAACCACCGTGGCCGTCAGCACACGAGCAGACAAATACAGTATCTCGGATAACTCGACTAATGCCGGTGATTTATACAGCTCAGGAACCTTAGGCAGCACGGATCGCGCGCTCGGATCAGTGGGGTCTTCAAGCATTGATTACTTCTACGGCGTGCGAATCACCAACAACACCAGTTCGCCCCTCAAGAACTTCACCGTAACCTACGATGGCGAACAATGGCGCCGGGGCGGAACCGCGACCGAACGGCCTGAAACCCTCAACGTCGCCTATCGGATCGGCGGCACGGCCCTCGATAACTCCGGCACTTGGATTCTCATCCCTGAGCTGGCTTTTACATCGCCAAACATCACTCCGACGGGCCCCGGTGTCGCCGCCGGCTTGGACGGAAACGCAGCCGCAAACCGCGTCGCCGGCATCACCAAGAAAATCACCGCCGCGATCGCGAACGGCGAGTCGGTCTGGATCGTCTTCGCTGACGCAGACGACGCGGGCAACGACCACGCCATGGCTGTGGACAACTTTTCGTTCACCGCCGAGGTGAACACAGGGGCGAACGTGTCGGTTGGAGCGGGGTCCACTTTCACCGCCACCGATTTTGCGGGAGCGCCCTTCACGGCCATAGATACTGCGGTGTTCAGCGGCACCGGCCGCACGATCACCCTTAGCAACTCGGCGGGAGCGGTTACCGCTGCAGCACTCAAATTCAGCAACAGCGGTTTCACCTTAACCGGGGACACTGCGGCACCGCTCACGCTAAATGGCACCGTAACGGTGGATGCCTCCGTAACCGCGGAAATTTCTGGAGTGATCGCAGGATCCTTCGGCTTTGATCAAAAAGGGCAGGGCTCAATCACCCTATCGGGAAACAACACCTTTGTCGGCCCGGTGGGAATTGAAGGCCGGGTGATCGTCACGAGCGACGCAGCCCTCGGCAACGCGGCCAATGACATCGCGTTTGCGGGATCAGCCGGTATCCTCACGGTTCCAGCCGGTTTCACGCTGAGTTCCGACCGCACCGTAGGAGGCACCGGCACGCTGGAAACTACCAGTGCCGGTTCGATTACCGTGGCAGGTCCTTTGTCGGCTACCGCGCTATCCATCAACACCGCTAACGCGCTCGTCCTTACGGGTTCGACCAAAACGGTGGGGAGCTTGGCTTTCACCAACACGGCTGAACTTAACATAACCGGGAGCGATCTTCAGGTCACATCCGGCCTCGCTTTTAACCAGGGTTCCGGAACCTCGACCATCAACGGTAACGTTGGCTTTAATGCCGGCACCAAGACTTTATCGGTCAATGGGGGCTCGGTTGGGGTCAACGGCACCCTTACTCTGGGCGGCGGACGTATTCAGAAAACCGGCGCGGGCACCTTCGACCTGACCGGCACCACCACCGTCGTATCAGGGACGGGCGGTCTGCAGATCGGCATCGTGGGCAATGACGCCGCCATGCGCGATGGTGGCATCGTGCAGATCAACGATGCCGGCGACCTCGGCACCCTCCAGATGTTCTTTAATTCCGGCACCCTCGCCGCCACCGCGCCGATCACCTCCCCGATCAGCGTCTCGATCGGCGGCAGAGCTGACACCAGCGGCGCCTCCCTCATCGCCCTGCCTACCTTTTCCGGCGCCAACCTTACTTTTACCGGAAACGACAATTATTTCTTCTACAACACCGCCGTCTCGGCCGCCTACGATCACATGGCGATAGAAGTGAACAACACGACTCGTTTCACGGGCACGTTCGCCAAGACCGGCTCAAGCGCAACCAGCGCGAGCACAAGTCGCGTGTTCATTCTAATTGGCGGAACCGGCACGCTTGAGTTTGCCGGAAACGCCTCCGCTATCGTCGACGACTTCGATCTGGACGACACCGTTACGCTTTCGATCGCCTCAGGTGCCACGCTAGGCGGGCGTCGTGTCTTCGTCGACTCCGGCACCACCTTGGCGGGTGCGGGCACTTTTGCGGGTCAGGCGAATGACTCGATCGAGCCCGCAGTCTTGGTGGCTTCCGGTGGCACGTTGAACCCGATCGGTATCCTCACCCTGAACTCCAGCCTCAACCTCGGCGGCTCGGTCCTGTTCAACATCTCCGGCCTCACCCCCGGCTCCGGCTATGACTGCGTTGCTCTAACCAACACCGCCGCTACCACCGCCTACACCCTCACCTACGGCGGCACCCTGACCCTGGACTTCGGCGCCACCGCCGCCAACGGCACCTACAATCTGTTCACCACCGGGGCGAACGTCAGCCGCACCGGCTCCTTCAGCTCGGTGGCCCTGACCGGCACTTACAGCGGCTCGCTCTCCGCCAGCGGCACCACCTGGTCCGGCACCATCAGCGGCAAGACCTTTAGTTTCGAGGAGACCACTGGCATCCTCACCGTGTCCGGCGGCGTCACCCCGCTGGAAGCTTGGCGCTCCGCCAACTTCCCCGGCAGCACCGCCACCACCGGCAACGGCGCCGACGCAGCCGACTTCGACGGCGACGGCCTCGCTAACCTGCTCGAATACGCCACCGACACCGACGCGGTCCTGACCAACACCAAGGCCAAAATCGCCAGCCCCAGCCTGGTAGTCGCCTCCACCGTCACCAACGGCAACGGGACCTTCCTGACCCTCAGCTACCCGAAGAATCCCGCCGCGACCGACCTGACCTACACCGTCCAGACCACCAACGACCTCGGCGCGAGCTTTGCCACCGGCACCGGATCCACCAATGTCAACGGCAACACCGTCACCTACACCGACGACGTGCCTCTGAACTCGACCAACGCCCGCCGTTTCCTGCGCCTCCAAGTCGCCCACTAAGATCGGCACTCGGGCGCGGCCCGCGTCCCGTTCCTCCGGCCGGCGAGCCCTCGGGGTCGCCGGCCTTTTTGCGTCCCGAGCTTGCGGGTTACAGACCGCTTGGTGCTGTTTCTTTGCCCATGGACCCGTCGCCCCCGCCCCACCCCTCCACCCCGGCGCAGCGCGCGGCCTGGATCGACGCGCGGCTGGCCGCGCTCTACCCCGCCACCCCCGTCCCCCTCGACCACACCTCGCCTTACACCTTGCTCGTGGCGGTGCTGCTCTCCGCCCAGTGCACCGACAAGCGGGTGAACCTCCAGACCCCCGGCCTCTTCGCCCGCGCCGATACGCCCGAGAAAATGGTCAGCCTCTCCGTGGCCGAAATCAACGCCCACGTGCGCCCCTGCGGCCTCGCGCCGCGCAAGGCCGAGGCCATCCGCCGCCTCTCCGAACTCCTGCTCGAAAACCACGGCGGCGCGGTGCCGCAAACCTTCGCCGAACTGGAGGCCCTGCCCGGCGTGGGCCACAAAACCGCGTCCGTCGTCATGGCCCAGGCCTTCGGCGTGCCGGCCTTTCCGGTCGATACCCATATCCACCGACTCGCCCAGCGCTGGAAACTCACCCCACTCGGCACGAACGTGGAACGCACCGAGCGCGACCTTAAGCGACTCTTTCCCGAGACGCATTGGAACGCGCTCCACTTGCGCATCATTTTCTACGGCCGGGAGCACTGCACCGCGCGCGGCTGCGAAGGCACGGTCTGCCCGCTCTGCCGCGAACTCTTCCCCGCCCGCCGCCGTGCCGTGCGGATACAAAAAGCCTGACCGTTCACGGCCACCTCGCAGCTACTCCCGGATGACTTTCCTATCCGTATTCAGCAGCCCTATCCGCGGTTAACATTCACAATATCTTGGAAATCCGTGTTTATCCGTGAAATCCGCGGTTCAATTACGGTTTTAAGGTTGATTCACGCCAGGTCGGGCGGCACGATTTCCGGCTCTTCAAGCGGACGCCTAGCTCAGTTGGTTAGAGCACATCCTTCACACGGATGGGGTCACAGGTTCGAGTCCTGTGGCGTCCACCATTTTTCTGGCCCGTCTCCGCACCCTGCGGGACGGGCTTTTGCGTGGTGGCCAGAGGCGCGCTAGGGGCTGGACGCAAAAAAACCGCCTCCGGGCGGAAGGCGGTTCTGAATGGGTCCCCGGTCTCGGGCGGCTTAGCGCTTGGAGAACTGGAAGCGCTTGCGGGCGCCGGGCTGGCCGGGCTTCTTGCGCTCTTTTTCGCGAGGATCGCGCATCAGGTGGCCAGCCTTCTTCAAGGCGGCGCGGAGCTCGGGATTGAGCTTCTGGAGGGCGCGGGCGATGCCGTGGGCCACGGCACCAGCCTGACCGGCGACGCCGCCGCCGGCGATGTTGGCGGTCACATCGATCTTGTCCTTCAGCTCGACGGTGAGGAGGGGGATGTAGGCCTGCTTGGCGAAGTTCTCGTGGGAGAAGTAGTCGTCAAAGGTGCGGCCGTTGGCGATCAGCTTGCCCGTGCCTTCGGTGATGCGGATGCGGGCGGTGGCGGTCTTGCGGCGACCGGTGCCGGTGAAAACGGTGGTTTCAGCGCTCATGGTAAAGGGGGCTTAGCGGACGGAGATCTTGACCGGATTTTGGGCCGCGTGGGTGTGGGTGGGACCGGCGAAGACGCGCAGCTTGGTGAGCATCTTGCGGGCGATACGGTTCTTGGGGAGCATGCCTTTGACCGCGTGCTCGATGATGAACTCGGGGTGGCGCTCGCGCTGCTGCTGGAGGGAGCGATAGCTCTCGCCGCCGACGAAGCCGGAGAAGAACATATACTCATTCTGCTCTTCTTTCTTACCGGTGACGACCGCCTTCTCGGCGTTGATGACGACCACGAAATCACCCGTGTCGACAGACGGGGTGTAGGAAGCTTTGTGACGGCCGCGGATGATGTTGGCGGCTTTGACGGCGATGCGTCCGAGAACCTCGCCCTGGGCATCGATGAGATACCACTTGGGCTGCACGGTCTCCTGTTTGGCGAGGAACGTTTTCATGAGAAAAGAGGTGGAAGGCATAAGACTGCACGAGGCGTGTCAACTGCCGATTTCCAAGGAAATAAAAAACCCGCCTCCGCGCAGGGCGGAGACGGGTCTCGATTAAATATTCGCTGGAGAACCTAAGTCGCGCGAGGCGAGCTTAGAAACCGATGGCGAGACTGACCTTGCCGACGAGGGCGTCGTGGCCCTGGCCGAGGGTGTCATTGGCGCCGTCAAAGCCGTAGCCAGTGAAGCCAGAAGCAAAGGTGGAAATGGTATCGAGGCGGTCGTCGTCGTTGGCGACATAATCAACGCCAACGGTGAGGGTGGCGTTCTCGCTGAGCTTGTAGGGGATGGCGGCGCTGAGGACACCGTAGACATACTCTTCGTTGTCGTAGGCGTTCACGAAGCCGACCAAAGCAGAGAGATCGAGGGAGGAACCGATGAAGCCGAGAGCGACGCTGTGCCCGATCGAGGCGGTGTAGGTGGCCACGCCGGCGTTGGCGGCTTCTTCGCTGTAATAGGCGTAGACGCTGGGCTTCAGGA
>CAIQAB010000006.1 GCA_903869675.1 uncultured Verrucomicrobiota bacterium
CATCAACCTTACCTAAAATTCTATTCACCTCAGATATTCTTAAAGGTGCGGGAGCTTCTCCTTTAGCACCTAAGAAACCAATCACGCCCGTAGTGTTTTGAATTACATGGGGTACCTCTCCCATTAAGTTTGCTTCAATCAAAATATAGCCAGGATAAAAACTTCTTTCCTTGCTAACTTTTTTACCATCTTTAATTTGATAATATTTCTCCATTGGAATCAATACCTGAGAAACATAATCAGAAAGACCTGCGCGTAAAACCTCAGATTCAAGGTATTGTTTTACCTTTTTCTCCTGACCACTAACCGCACGGATCACATACCATTTTTTGCCTGTAGAATCTGACATAGAAATTAAGAGAACAAATTATAAATCAAATTCAACGAACCTTGGAATACTGTGTCTATTAAAAAAACGACAACCCCAAACAATAAAGTGGCAATTAAAACTACCATTGAACTACTTTGCAATTCAGCCCATGTTGGCCATGATACTTTATTCATCAGCTCATTATATGAATCACTGATATAAGCGCGTAATTTTTGCATAACTATGTCGTTTATTTTTCTCTTTTTGCACGGGTGGAGAGACTCGAACTCCCAGCCAACGGTTTTGGAGACCGCTACTCTACCAATTGAGCTACACGCCTGTGGGAAAAGCTTTTAGACGACGCAGCCGAGGCCCCGTCAAGGGCCTCGGCGGTCGCGAATCAATTCGGAGATATCGAGCTATTACTCGATGATATCGGTGATACGGCCGGCGCCGATGGTGCGACCACCTTCGCGGATGGCGAAGCGCTGGGTCTTCTCCATGGCAATAGGGCAGATGAGATCGATCTCAACGGCGATGTTGTCGCCAGGCATGATCATCTCGACACCCTTGGGCAGATTGACGACTCCGGTCACGTCCGTGGTGCGGAAGTAGAACTGGGGACGATAGCCGTTGAAGAACGGGGTGTGGCGGCCGCCCTCTTCCTTGGAAAGGACGTAGATCTCGGCCTTGGCCTTCTTGTGCGGGGTGATAGACTTCTTGGCGGCCAGAACCTGACCACGCTCGATGCCTTCTTTGTCAATACCGCGCAGGAGGATGCCGACATTGTCACCGGCCTGACCCTGATCGAGGAGTTTACGGAACATCTCGATGCCGGTCACGACGGTCTCTTTGGTGTCCTTGAGACCGACGATCTCGACGGTGTCATTGACCTTGACGATACCGCGCTCAATACGACCAGTGGCCACGGTGCCGCGGCCGGTGATCGAGAAGACGTCCTCGACGGACATCAGGAAGGGCTTGTCGGTCTCGCGGGCGGGCTCAGGGATATCGGCATCGATGGCGTTCATCAACGCGGAGATGGCGTCATTACCCTCGGGCTTATTGTCGAGGGCGGCGGTGGCGGAACCACGCACGATGGTGGCATTGTCGCCATCGAACTGATATTTGGAGAGAAGCTCGCGGATTTCCATCTCGACGAGGTCGAGCAGCTCAGGGTCATCGATAAGGTCAACCTTGTTGAGCCAGACAACGATCTTGGGCACGCCGACTTGGCGGGCGAGAAGGATGTGCTCGCGGGTCTGGGGCATCGGGCCGTCAGCGGCGGAGACCACGAGGATCGCGCCGTCCATCTGGGCGGCACCAGTGATCATGTTCTTCACGAAGTCGGCGTGGCCGGGGCAGTCGACGTGCGCGTAGTGGCGCTTGTCGGACTCATATTCCACGTGGGCAACGGAGATAGTGACGATCTTCGAGGCGTCACGCACGGTGCCACCCTTCGCGATGTCAGCGTAGGTCTTGACCTCAGCCAGACCCTTGCGCGCTTGAACGGCAAGGATGGCGGTGGTGGTGGTGGTCTTGCCGTGGTCGACGTGGCCGATGGTGCCGACGTTGACGTGGGGTTTTTTGCGCTCGAATGTGCCTTTAGCCATGGGAGTTGGAGACGTTTATGTGTGGGTGGATTGGAAAAAATCCGATTTTTGACCTGGAGCCCAGAAACAGATTCGAACTGTCGACCTCGCCCTTACCAAGGGCGTGCTCTACCAACTGAGCTATCTGGGCGAACCGGAAAGGGTCAAAAAACGAAAAGGGCGCTAAACGTCTAAGCCCGCGCAAGGCCCGTCAACTGCAATTTTATCGAATCCCGCAGATTCATGATAAAAGGTGCTCAAAGACTGATTTCCAACCGGTAATTCCCAGGCCTTAGACGCAAAGCCCGGCCCCACTCGCGTCCGATCAAGCTCCGGACTTTTTCGTCCACCTCATCAACTCCAGAACCCGCAATAATGGAGGGCGATCCCACTGCGCCGACCTCGTTAACCAGCATCATTAATTTCAGCGGCCGCCACCCGCCCTCTGCCAATCCTGGATCCACCGCAAAAGCTTTATCAGAAACTAGTTCACCCGTTCCAAAACGGAAAACTTTTACCCGCGCCCCAGCAGGAACCGCCGCAGACCCAGCCTCATCCGGCATAGTCCGCGTCAATCCATTGAACCAATGCAGCCTCGCCAATTCCACCGCCGCAGCCAAAGTCGTCGGCGCTGGGGGACACAGCAAGTGCGTCAGCTCACCACCATCATCGTAGCGCAGCCTCGGTGGAAACAAACGCACCACCTCCCCGCCGCTGGAATCGCGCAAGGCCTCGGCTTTGGTCATAAATCCATCCCCGGAAACTGGTAAGAAAAGCGGAGTGGGATCAAATAAACGTAAGCGTTCGCCCAGGGCATCCGTGGAACGCACCGTATCCAGTCGAGTTAAAACTAGCTCGGGGGCTTTGCCCAGCTCAACCGCTTTCTCCAAGCTGGGTGGCGCAGGAAGTTCGATCATCCCAGCTAAAGCAAAAATCAAGGGAGCACCCACCGCCGCGACCAAGGCGGATAACCAGCGTGATTTGTCTGTTTTTTTAGTAAGCAAAACCTTTTTATACAAATAGTTAGTGCTTTATGGCTAGGGGCGCATTGGTCGCGATTAATACACCGGAGAACCCTGCGTCCGCCGCCAGAGCATAAATTTCCGCCAGATCACGCGCCGGCAAGGCTCCGGATGCCTGCACCAGCAAACGCTTATGGCGCTCGCCTTGCGCCTTGGCCCGCAGCCAGATGGTAAACCCCGCATAGTCCACCACCGCCCCCTCCACCACCACCATACCGGGCGCTGGAACCGCGATAACTACGTCCGTCACCAAAACCGAGGTGGCTGCCTCCGCCGTCGTGGGTAACGCAAAATCCACCCCCAGTCCCGGCGCGAGCACATGGCGGGAGCCAAACAACAAGAAAAACAAAACCAACGCGCTCGTGTTCACATAAAAAAACGAGCCCCAGGCCGGAGGAACCGGCTTGAGTCGCGCCGCCAAATCCAAGGGCCGGGTAATCACGCCGCGCCTCCTCCAGGCGAGGTATCCGATGAATCGGACTTCACCACCGCAGCCGCTCGATAATCCACCAACAAGTAGCGCATGATCTCGTTGCCCGCCCACTCGACATCCCGCACAATCGCACGAACCCGACCATGTAAAAGATGATGCGCGAGATGGGCCGGAATCGCCAGTGCCAGCGCAGCCCCGGCCGTGAGTAAAGCCTGCCACATGCCGCCAGCCAAGGCCTGCGCGGTGGCATAGCGACCTCCCTCCATAAAAGCCCGAAAAGTCGTGGTCATACCCAAAACCGTTCCCAGCAAACCGACCAAAGGGGCAATTTGGGCAATCGCCGCCAACGCCCCCAAACGACGCTCCAAGGCGGGGAGTTCGGTCACCGCCGCATCTTGCACTGCATAACGCAGACTGACCTCATCGGCCCCCGCGTGGAGGAGGGCCGATTTCACCACCGCGGCCACCGGCCCTGGCGCCTCCTCGCATACCGTAACCGCCTCAGCCATACGCCGCTGCGCGAGGATATTTTTAACCCCGTCCAGAAACTCTGTGGCCCGAATCTGCCCACGATGCAGATAGAGCAGACGCTCCACAAACAGCACGAGCCCGAGCACAGCAAGCCCGAGCAAGACCCACATAACAGGGCCGCCCCGATCCAGCAGACTGATATTAGATGCATCCATGATCTTAAAAATATAATGCCCTCAGGGTGTCGGCGCCGGCCCGGCCCCCGCCAGCTTCGCCCGCGCGATCACCGCCCCAGGTAAACCCCGGTCAACGATCATGCGCCACGCCTCGCCCGCTTCATCTGGACGCCCGGACTCCTCCAACACACTCGCCATGCGCGCCAGCAAACGCCCCAGCCAATATCGGCCGGGATCCCCCAGCCGCGCCGATTGCCCGCGGTCCACCAACAAGGCATCTACGACCGGCCACCAAGCCGCGAGCGCTTCCCGCACATCACGAGTCGCCAGCATATCGCCCAGCTTGAAGCCCGCCTCTGCCCGTAAATCAGCCGGCGCATCCGCCAGATCGCGCAAGCGCTCCAGCAGCGTGATAGCACTTTCAAAATGTGATACCTCCTGCGCCGCCTGCGCACGATGACAATCCGCCAAGGCGATTTGCGCCGAAAGCACGTCGGGATGCTGGGAGAACTGGTTCGTGAGCGATTCGTAGATCTGCTGTGCGGCCGCGAAGTCGCCCAAGCGCCGCAATAAATCCCCCTGCTTCAGCCGCGCCGCAAAAAACAACTCACTGCGCGGGTGCGGACGGACCAACCGCTCCTCCAAGAGCACATAGGCCTCGCGGTAGTAAGCCTCCTCCCCTCGCCGCTCCGCATTGAGGGCCGCTTGAAAAATAGCATAATCGGCATTCGGATGATCTCGGTAGTCATCCGCAAAGCGGATCAACAGGCCTTGCGCCTCGACCAGATTACCCGCCCGCGCCTGATAGTCCGCCTCGACCAGAAAAGATTGCACCATCGCATCCGTGCCAGGCTCGCTCGCCCGCAAATCCTTGAGCCGAGCAACCGCCTCCGCACTCCGCCCCAGACCGAAAAGCGCCTCCGCCTCCACCAGTCGAGCCAAGCCAGCCACCTCGCGAGCCAGCCCCGCCTCAACATCGGCCAACCCGGACTCAAGCGAGCGCGCCAAGCCCAGCGCCTCGTCCTGCCGCCCGGCATCCTGCGCCAGCCTCGCACGCAGCCAGGCTAGCCTCGCACGCAGCCCCGCGGGGCGCGCCGCCGCACCCGGTTCGGCGGCAAGGGCGGCGAGTCGGTCCAGCGCAACCCCAGGCTGTCCCGCCACCTGCAAAGCACGCGCCAGATTCCACTCCGCCTGCCAGCGCGTCAGTGGATCCAGACGTAAATCTCCGCCCAGCCGGTCCAGCAGACGCGCCGCGTCAAAAAGACGACCGCCCTCCACCTCGGACATGACCCGTTGAAACATCACCGCAGCCGTCGTCGTGCCCGCAGGAGGAGTGTCCGTGACCGCAGCATACGCCGCCGCCGCCGCCACATAATCCTGCGCTCGATAAGAAGCCTCGGCCGAAAGTAGCCTGAGCGCGGCGATCGCATCGGCATCCGCCACCGCCGCCGCCTGACTCGCATAGTCCGCCGCCGTGCGGAAACGCCGCAACTCCCATGCCACCGTGGCCAGTTGAGTCAAAGCGCGCGGACGCAAGGGCGAGGCCGGGAAACGCACCAGCAAATCCCTGGCATCCATCTCCGCCCGTCCATAGTCTTGATCCGCCAGCGCAAGCTCGGCGCGCACCAGCAATAGCTCCTCTGTCAAGGGGTGCGCCGCCACCGGCGCCAGCAACTCATCCAGCGTGCGGCGCAGACGCTGGCGCGCCTCCGGCGTGACCGCCCCCTCGGCCAGCAAGTGCAGGGCCATGCGCCGCTTGCCTGCCTCCGCCCCGGCCCCGAGAAGCTGCTCCAAAGCCGTCCGGCCCGCCGCCTGCGAGGGGCCCGCAATAAGACCAAGCATGAGCCGCACATCATCCCGGGCCCCTGCGCTCGACTCTGGCAAAAAATTTAAGTGCGCCTGTAAATAGGACACCGCCTGCCCGCCCCGGCCGAGAAGGGTAAGCGCCACCGCATATTGGACCGCGTAGTCGGTTGCGACCCCTCGGCCCGCATAGCGCTCGGCCTGCTCTCGCAACGCCGCCGCCTGGGTTTCCGTTCCAGGACCCTGCTCCAGGCGCAAACGTTCACGGGTCAACCGCAACCGCGCCCGCTGCCATTCGGATACCGCCGCCGCCACCGCTTGGTCATAGGCCTCGCTTGCCTTGGTGGCATCGCGTAAGCCCTCGGACGTCATACCCTGCAACAGCCAAAACCAGGCCCGCTCTTCCACCGGTAAAATCTCCGGCCTCAACACCGCGAGTTCGGCCTGCGCCGCCGACCAGCGCGCCTCACGCGCCGCGATCAGCCCCGCCCGCAAACGATGCTCCGGGGCGGCGAGGGCGCGGTGCTCGGCCAGCGCCCCGACCGCCCCGGCTTCATCACCCAGCTCCAAACGTGCCGTGCAAAGAATCAGGGCCGCTGCGTCACGCGCCTCCGAACCAGCCGCCGCCCGGTCCAGCAAACGCACCGCCTGCGCCGCCGCAGCGGAGGTGAAACCCAGCGCCAGAGCCCGCCGCGCCGATTCTTCACTAACAATGAGCGCGCCAGAATCCGCCGGAGCCGGGGCCAGCGGCACAGGGGCAAAAAGCGCGGGACCGGTCTGCGCACGCACGCCCAAAACAAGGGCCAGCAAACACAGTAAAAACGGATAACGGCGCGCCATGAAGGTGGTTTGGATCAGTGCCGGGAGGGGCCGGCCCCGCCAAGTTGGGGAACCGCCCGCCTGCATGGCAACCGCGATTCAGACTCGCCCCCGGCGCCGCCCGTTCCATCCTCACACAAAGGTCCTTCACCGCGCCCGCCCGCGCCGCCCTGCATCCGCCACCTTCTCCCTTCGTTTCTCATGACACCCGTTCTCATCGCACTTCTTGCCGTCGTCCTAATCCTCGGCCTCGGCGGCCTCTGGCTCGCCAGCCTTTACAACGGTCTGGTAACCCTGCGCAACCGCTTTAAAAACGCCTTCGCCCAGATCGACGTGCAGTTGAAACGCCGCTACGATCTCATCCCGAATCTCGTCGAAACCGCCAAGGGCTACCTTGCCCATGAACGCGAGACCCTTGAAGCCGTGATCAAGGCCAGGAATATCGCTGCCGCCGCCGCTAATACCGCCGCCAGCGACCCTTCCAGCAGCGCTGCGCTCCGGGGCCTCGCCGGCGCCGAGAGCGGCCTAGCTGGCGCCCTGTCTCGCCTGATGATCGTATCCGAGGCCTACCCAGAACTGAAGGCCAACGAAAACATGCTCCGCATCACCGAGGAACTCACCAGCACGGAGAACAAAATCGCCTTCGCCCGCCAGTCCTTCAACGACGCCGTGATGATTTACAACACCCGCCGCGAGACCTTTCCAACCGTGCTGGTCGCCGGCGCCCTCGGCTTCCAGCCCGCCGAGCTGTTCGCCGTGGCCGACGCCACCGAGCGCATCGCGCCCAAGGTGAATTTCGGCTGATAAAGCGGAAACGCGAAAAGCGGAAATAAGGAAACCAAGCCGAACCTCCGCCCTGACCCGCCGCCTGGGAGCCCGCCCGCCATGGATTTTTTTGAGGCCCAAGCCCGCGCCCGGCGGCGCACAGGCAGGCTCCTCCTGCTGTTCGCCCTCGCGGTGCTGGGCACAGTGGCAGCCCTGTATTTAGCCTGCATTTTAGGCACCGCTTGGCTCGGCTTGCACATCACCGCCGGCGGCGGCGGCCTCGAAAGTAGCCCCGGCCTCAAGCAACCGCTCGTCTGGTGGCAACCTGGAGCATTCAAGATCGTGGCCGCCTTCGTGGCCGCCACCATCGGCCTCGCCAGTCTCTGGAAATGGTTTGAACTGCGTGCCGGCGGACCCGCCGTGGCCGAGAGCGTGGGCGGCGTGCGCCTAGCCGACACGCCGACCGACGCCACCGAGCGCCGTCTGTTGAACATCGTCGAGGAGATGTCTATCGCCTCCGGTCTCCCCGTGCCCGCGATCTACGTGCTCCCGGATGAGGCCGGATTGAATGCCTTCGCGGCGGGCTACTCCCAAGCCGACGCCGCCGTGGCCGTGACCCGCGGTGCGCTGGAACGGCTCGGCCGCGACGAACTGCAGGGTGTCGTCGCACACGAGTTCAGCCATATCCTAAACGGCGATATGCGGCTCAATACCCGCCTGCTCGCCCTGCTTTACGGCATTCTCTCGCTGATGCTACTTGGCCGAGGACTCCTCCGCGCGGCTTTCGAACTTTCCCGCGGCTCCGGCAATTCAAAGAAAAACGGCCTCTCGATCGGCGTGCCCCTCGCATTGGGCGGCGGCGCGCTGATGCTCATCGGCGGCGGCGGACACTTTTTCGGCCGCCTCATCCAAGCCGCCGTCTCCCGCCAGCGCGAACGCCTCGCCGACGCCGCCGCGGTGCAGTTCACCCGCAACCCCGCGGGCCTCGCCGGAGCCCTGAAAAAAGTCGGCGGACTTGCCCTCGGCGGGAATCTCATCGCCCCCAGCACCGCCCAAATCAGCCACTTTTGCTTCGCCCAAAGTTTCCGCTCCGACCTCGCGGGCCTCTTCGCCACCCATCCTCCTCTGGAGGAACGCATCCGCGCCCTTGACTCCTCCTTTGACGGGCATTTCCCAAAAATCGCCCCACTCTCGACCAGCCAAGGCAACCGCCCCAGCCCGCCCCAACCTCCTCTGTCCGGCCACCGACTGTCCGCCAACCAGCTGATTAGCTCCGCCGGCGAGCTTAAGCCGGCCGGCGTGAACGCCAGCCGCGCCCTGCTCGACGGCCTGCCTCCGCTACTCCGCGAGGCCGCCCGCGATCCCAACCGCGTCTCTGCCCTGTGCTACGCGATCTGCCTGCCCGCCGGACTCGACCCTGCCACCCTCGCCGCCCGTCGGGAGGTCATCGCCCGCCACGCTGCCTTCGCCGACTCCGACCAAACCGCGGCCCTCTTCGACGCGCTCGAGATCCTCCCCTCAAACCACCGCCTGCCCCTGCTGCAAATCGCCACCCCGGCCCTGCGCCGACTCGGACCGCCCGCACGCGACCGAATGCTCGAAACCCTGGACGAACTCGTCCACGCAGACGGCGTCGTGACCCCGCACGAGTTTGCGCTGCAAAAGATCGTTGCGCGCACCCTTGGCCTCGCCGCCGCCCCGCGCGAAGCCCTCCAGGCCCTTGCCCCCGCCAAAGTCGCGCCTGATCTCTCCATCGCGCTCTCCGCGGCCGCCCGCATCGATCACTCCGATCCCGTAGACGCCGAACTGGCCTTCGCCCGCGCCGCCAGCGAGTTCAACGGCCTCCAACCGCCCCTCGCCTACCAGCCGGCCGAACACAGCACGCTCGCCCGCCTCGACCTTGCACTCGACCGCCTCGCCCGCACCCCCGCGCCGTTTCGCAAACGCATCCTCCAGGCCCTCGCCACCGCCCTCACCGCCGACTGCACCCTTTCGGCGACCGAGGCCGATCTGCTGCGCGCCATTGCCGCCGCCCTCGACTGCCCCCTCCCGCCTGCGCTGGATTTTATATCATGAACACCACCCTATTCGGCTTCGGCTATATTCTGTTCCTTTTGGCGATATTTACTCTGCTGCTATTTCTGAAAAAACGCAGCCGACAGGATCGAGCGCCCTTCCCGGAAAACACCCGGCTACTGCGTGGGCCCGGCGAATCACTGCGGCGCAAGGTCGCGGACCTGGATGAAAAGATCATCAATAATCTGCTGGCGGGCTTGCTACCCCCGTTTTTTGCACTCTCAGCGGGCCTCTTTCTCGCGGTGCGCCTCTCCAGCTGGTTTCGCCTCACAGCCCTCGCCGGGAGCACCGTGGCCTTCGTTACTTTTATCGTGCTCTTGGCGAAATGGGTGCTCGGCACCATGGAACGCCGCCGCAACACCGCGCTCGGCCTCTTCGGCGAACGCATCGTGGCCGAACACCTTGAACCACTAAAGACCGCCGGTTACCGCGTCTTCCACGATGTCCCGGCCGGCGACCCGCCCATCGGCTCAACCACCCCGCCCTTCAACCTCGACCACGTCGTGGTCGGCCCCGCCGGCGTCTTTGCCATCGAGACCAAGACCCGCCGCAAGGGCCGAGCCCGCGTCGGGTTCATGGCCCACGAGATCATCTACGACGGCCGCGCCCTTTCGTATCCATGGGGCGAGGACCGTCACGGCCTCGACCAGGCCCTCCGCCAGGCCGAGTGGCTCGCCACCCACCTGGAACGCCAGCTCGGCCGGCCTGTCCCGGTCCGCCCGCTGCTTGTTTTCCCCGGCTGGCTGATCATCCGCAAGGCCGCCGGCGCCGTGACGGTGCTCAACCCCCGCGAACTACCCGCCGCGATCATGCCTTCCGGTTCGCGCCCCGAGGCCTTGGATTCCGCAATCGTGGACCTGATCGCTCGCCAACTCGAAATCCGCTGCCGCGACGTGGAGCTCTGAGCGGGCCGCCTAAACCGCACCGGCCGCGAGCAACGCCACCCCGGTCCGCAGCGTCCATGCCGCCGTCCGGGGCCAGTTCCATCCGGCCAGGCCCTCCGCCTCCGCCTCATCGGCCGCTGCCTGTAAGCGCGCATGGCGCGGCACCATAACCCCAAAGGTCCACCCCCAGGTCGCCACGGTGAGTGCGAGACCGGCGGAGTTTCCCGCCGTCCACCCAGCGACCGCCGGCACCGCCAGCGAAAAACCCAGTTCGGCCACCATAAGCGGGCCCGCCACCCCACCCATGGCCCGCGTGTAGGCCGCATGATAAACCCGAAACGCCTCCACCCCTGCCGCGCGCCGCAGGTGGCCGAAACGCGGATAGACCGCCAGTTGCACCGTCCAGCACAGACCGGCCAGCATGGCAGAAACAGCGAGCTGGGTGAGGTGCAGCGACGTAATCATGGCCCCATAGTGACCGGCCTGGGCTCCGCCGCAACCCCGCCCCACGATTGGAATCCGGCCCCCATTTTCCAAACCGGCCGCCCAAGCTTGTCCGCGACGCGCCCTCCGCTTGTTTGCGTCATCCCTTCAACCCCATGACCAACCTCCTCCTTTTCCCCATCGCCGACTACTGGTGGTTCTACGGACTCTTCACTCTCTTCGTGCTGGGCATGCTCGCGCTCGACCTCGGCGTGTTCCACCGCGAAGCCCACGACGTCTCGATCAAGGAGGCCTCCACGTGGAGCGTCATCTGGATCTCGCTCGCGCTGCTTTTCGGCTACGGCTTCTGGCAATATGCGCAGTGGAAACTTCCCCACTATCCCCCCCTCCTCGCCGCCCTCGCCACCCAGGGGGTGACCGGGCCCGCCGCCATCGCCGCGGAGGCCGGACGGCTGGCCAACCAGTCAGCCCTCGAATTCCTAACCGGCTTCGTGGTCGAGAAATCCCTCTCCGTGGACAACATTTTCGTGTTCGTCATCGTCTTTAGCTACTTTGCCATCCCCTCGAGATACCAGCACAAGGTCCTGTTTTACGGCATCCTCGGCGCGCTGCTTTTCCGCATTCTCTTCATCTCGGCCGGCGCCGCGCTGATGCAATACGAGTGGGTCATCTGGATCTTCGGGGGTTTCCTTGTCCTGACCGGCTTTAAGATCCTGTTCGCTCCGGAAAAGCCCATCGAACCGGAGAAAAATCCCTTCATCCGCCTGCTGAAGAAAATCCTGCCCGTCACCCCGAAGCTGGAAGGGGAGCGATTCTTCCTGCGCAAGTCCGGCGTGCTCCACGCCACCCCGCTTTTCGTGTGCCTCGTCTTCGTGGAAATTACGGATATCGTCTTCGCGGTGGATTCCGTGCCCGCCATCTTCGCAATCACCAAGGAGCCCCTGATCGTGTTTACCTCGAATATCTTCGCGATCCTCGGTCTACGCGCCCTGTTTTTCCTGCTCGCCGGGGTGATGCATAAGTTCTGGGCCCTGAAATACGGCCTAGGCGTCATCCTGATTTTCGTCGGCCTGAAGATGGTTTGGCTGAATCACGTCTTCGGGGGCAAATTCCCGATCACTTGGTCGCTCAGCCTCATCGGCACGCTTCTCGCCCTCGCCATCGCCGTGTCGCTCACGTTTCCCAAAAAACTCAATCACGCCGTCATTACGAGATGAACCAGACCTTGACTGCTTCCACCAGCCGCACCGCCGCCTCCCCGAGGAAGTAGAAAAACGCCACGCCACCCCCTCCCACCGCGTAGCCGACCGCGATCGCGACGCCATCACGCTCCAGCAAACCGCCCGCGATCAAAAGGATCATCCAGGCCGGAAACGAATTCGTGAACGGAACCGGTAGGGGCAGGAGTAAAACCAGCGCCGCCCCAAGCATGGCAAGAGCATGCAGGCGCAACAGCGCGGGCGACTCGGCAAACCACGAGACCCTCGGCCGGAGAAATTTTTCGAGGACCGCCAGCACCTTGCCGGAGAAAGTGAGCACGGCGCCAAAGAATCCGGGCGGAAGCGGTTTGCCCATAAGACGAGCCGGCAGCCACGGTTTCTGACCGAGCGCGAGGCGCAGCGAAATCAACGCGATGGTCAGGCCGAAGGGCACCGAGAGCAGTGGCACTGGAATCGGCGAGATGAAGGGTAACGCGAGGAGCATGATGACCAAGGTCCAGGCCCGGCCCTGCAACACCGCCACCATCTGACCAAGGGTCAGCGGACCCTCCGCGAAACGGTCGCGCAGCGCCGCGATCTCCTCGGAGAGCTTTTTGGCCGTCGGCCGCGCGCGCAGTTCGCGTTGCGCCGCGCGCAGCGCCTCCCTCGCCGTCTCACGCAATTCTCTCCGGCGGCGGGCCATGTCAGGTCCCCCTCCGGTTGCCGTAGAGCTCGACATGCAACCGGTGGGCGTAGCGCCAACCGCGCTCCTTGCAGGCCTCGGCCAACCAGTCCGCCCGCTCCCGCAGCCGCTCCGGCGTGGTCCCCTCGGGCATGAGCAAGACCTGATGAGGAGGGATCGCCCGTCCGCCCGCCGCCAGTTCCTCCACCCGTGCCGCGACCTCGTCGAGATCCGCCGGCTCCGCCGCCACAAACTTCAGTTGGAACCCGTGGCCCCCCGCCAGCCACGCCCGGATCACATCCGGTCGCCAGCGCGTCGCCTCGTGCCGCGCGACCCAGCCCGTCCCGGCACGCTCCGCCTTCGGGGTGGAGTTGGCCAACTTGGGCGAAATCGAAGCCAAGTCACAGGCCAAACCGGGGGGCGGCGGGAGAGTGCCCGCCGTCTCAATCGTAATGTGGAAACCCGCCTCACGCAGCCCCGCCGCCAGCGCCGGCAGCTCCGGCGCAATCATGGGTTCTCCGCCCGTGAGCACGACGTGCCGCCCCGGCCAAGCCCGAGCCTCCGTCACCAGCGCGTCAACCGTCCGGTCCGTTCCCTCGGGCCGCCAGGAAGCGTAGGGCGTATCACACCAAGCGCAGCGTAGATTGCAGCCACTGGTGCGGATAAAAAATGACGGCACCCCCGCAAGCCCACCCTCGCCCTGGATGGAATAGAAGGTCTCCGCGATCAGCACGCGCCGCCCTCCGCCTCGCCCGCGCCGGGCGCCGCCGGCAGTGCACCCGTGTCGGCGTAATCGGTCGGATCCGCCACTCCGGCCTCGAGAAAAGCCTCGCGGCGCTCCACGCAAGTGCCGCAGCGCCCGCAATGCCGGGCACCGCCCTTGTAGCACGACCAAGTGCGGGAAAAATCCACCCCCAGCCGGTCGCCCTCCGCCGCGATACCGCCCTTGCTGAGGGCAATAAAGGGCCGCAGCAGCCGCACCCCCGCGTAGGTGCCGAGCCGCATCGCCTCGCCCATCGCCGCCATGAACTCCTCGCGGCAGTCCGGATAGATGGCGTGGTCGCCGCCGTGAGCGCCGATGACCAGCGCCTCCGCCCCGACGCTCTCCGCGAAACCGCACGCCACGCTCAGGAACACCGCGTTGCGAAACGGCACCACCGTCTGCTTCATGTTGTCCGCCTCGTAATGACCCTCGGGGATCTCCCCGCCGGACCGCAGCAGCGCCGAGGAAAAGAGGCGGTCCACGAAGTCCATCGCCACAATCTCGTGCCGCACCCCCAGGAGGGCCGCCTGCGCCGCCGCCATGGGCAACTCGCGGGCCGAGTGCTTCGCACCGTAGTCAAAACTGATCGCCGCCACGACCGTATGCTCGCGCGCCGCCCAGTGGAGCGCCGCCACCGAATCCATCCCGCCGGAACATAGGACAACGACCTTCATGATATTTCCGGCCAACGTGACCCCGCCCCCGCCCGGAAGCAATCCCGCCCGCCCACATCAAACAGAGATTAAACTCTATTTCCCAGACCAGGACTCTACCTGTTCACCTAAGCATAATCGCAACAACGCGACCCAACCTAACCTTGGTAAAGATAGAATTCATCGACCTTAAAGGCGCCCACGCGCTTGAAACCCTGAGGTTCCAATAACCGAGCATAGTCATGGGTGAAGTAGTTGTTCTCCACAGAAATCACCCGCACTGGCGTAGCGGAAAAATTTATATTTCGGAGAATATCGAGTTCACCTCCCTCGGTGTCCAAACTCAAAAAATCCACCTTTGCTATGCCCGCCGTTGCCAGTGCCTCAGCCCAAGTAACACACCTAACCTGGATCTCTCTTGTTCGTCCCTGACCGCGCCGCTCAATAGCTCGTCGAATACGGCGGACATGACGCTCGTCCATCTTTTCACTCAAACCGCTATACATGTGGGTTCCGTCAACCACTTCGGTAAAACGCGCCGTTCCCGATCGGTCGCTTACGCAGGCATTCAAAGTCTGGCATCTGCGGGCCGCTTTGAGCTTTTCAAAAATCGATGGTATTGGCTCTACCGCCAAGCCCCTCCAACCATGCTCACGCTCTAAATGGAAAGTGTTACTGATGCTCACCCCATCACTGGCTCCGATATCCACAAAGCACCCGGCGCGCATCCCCCCAAGTAACTCCAAGACAAACACATCCTGCCCCATCGCCCCGCTTCCACCGCGACGTGCCTGCAACTGCGTCACAGTTTGCTGATAACGCCAACGGCGCCAAAGATGACATAGCTTGGAAATCATTCGCCAGAACCTCACTATAGTTAGATGCCCGTCAACGGCTTTCTCACAATAGTGAGGGAGGGATGTCCAAGCAATCGCGTCCTGACTACGGAAAGCTGTGCGATACCTTCGCCATGCTTGTTCGCGCCAAGCGCGAATCGCTTGGTTTATCCATGTCGGAGGTGGCGCAACGAGCCGGCCTATCTCAGCAGATGGTCAGCTACGTTGAACGAGGCCTCAGGGTGCCTACGCTAGAGAGCATGTATCGCCTCTCCCATGCCCTCTCCACACCCTTGCGCGACTTAATTGATTGAAGGCTAAAAGCACTTTTGGCGCGCATTGAAACCTAACCTATTGGGTATTCTGCGTTGAGCCTCCGTGCTCACTAGGCGGCCCACCCGCCCGTTTTTCATCCTTCCTTCCGCGCGCCGCCTCGCTTCTGCTGCGCCCAGCCTCGCCGCAAGCGCGCTCCACGCGCCCCCGCCGCGAGACGCCCGATGCTCAAGCGCCTGCTCTCCCTTTTCTCCCGCCAAGACTCCGCCGCCGATTCCGGCAATCCCGCCACTCCGCCCGAGTCGGCCAAGCCACGCTCCGGACGCCGTCCCCGGTCCCGTAACCGCCGCCGTGCGCCTGACGACCCCGCCCAGCTCACCCTAGACGAGACCGCCGCCCCCGCGACGCGTCCGCCGGCCATCCCGCCCGCCGCCCCCGCGCCAGCCCGCCCCCGCGCCACGATGGCGCCCCCCGCCCCCGCGCCGGTCCGCACCGCCTCCGCCACCTCCGGCGAACGCCCGCCCCGCTTCACGCTGATCGACACCCCCGCCGGTCTCGCGCCCCTTTACACCGCGCTGGATCGGGTGGACGAGGTCGCGATGGATACCGAGGCGGACAACATGTTCCACTACCGCACCCGGGTCTGCCTCCTCCAGTTCCTGGTCGACGGTGAGGTCTACCTGGTGGACCTGATGACACCCCTGCCACTGGATCCTCTTTGGCAGCGGTTGGCAGAGAAACACCTGATCATGCACGGCAGCGATTTCGACATCCGCCTGCTGCACGATCTTTGTCGCTTTCGCCCGCGTAGCCTTTTCGACACCATGCTCGCCGCGCAGTTGCTCAACCGGCCGCGCGTGGGCCTCGGCGCCCTGCTCGAACAACACTTCGGCCTCCAACTCGACAAGTCCGGCCAGAAAGCCAACTGGTCCAAACGCCCCCTCACCCCGAAGCTGCTCGACTACGCCGCACTCGACGTCTGGCACCTGCCCGCCCTGCGTGACCTGCTCACCCGCGAACTCGCCGTGCTCGATCGCCTCGACTGGCTCGACCAGCAATGCCGACGCCAGATCGAGAGCGGCCTGACTGGCTTCCCCCGCGACGAGGAAACCGCCTGGCGCGTGGGTCCCGCCGACCGCCTCCGCGGCCGCGGACTTTCGGTGTTGCACGCCGTCTGGCACTGGCGTGAACGCTGGGCGGAGGATCTGGACACCCCGCCGTTCAAGGTCTGCAACAACGACCTCTTGGTGAATATCGCCCTCGCCATCGAGGAAGGCGACTCCGCCGAGTCCGTGCTCGCCCAAGTAAACCTCGGCAAACGCCAGCCCCGCCTCGCCCCCAGTCTCGCTGCCGCCCTGCGCGAAGGCCTCGGCCGAGACCCCGCCACCCTGCCCCGCCGCCCTCGCGCCGAACGCATCCACCTTTCTCAAGCTGAAATCGAGCGCCAGGACCGCCTGAAGGCCCACCGTGACGCCGCCGCCGTCCGAGTTGGCCTAGATCCCACCCTGATCGCCCCGCGCAGCACCCTCGTGACGCTCTGCCGCGACCCCGCCAGCCTCGACCACATCTTGCTGCCTTGGCAGGCTGACCTGCTGCGCGACTCCCCCGACCTACGACCCGCCTCTCCCGCGGTCGCAAACCCAGTTTGACCCCGCGACCCTCCGAGGTCGAGCTTGCCAAACCACGCCGCCAGAGCCATTCCCCCATCTCTCCCCTATGAACAAGAAGGCCCTTCTGCCCCTCTCCCTTATCATCGCGGCCGCCTGCTTGAGCGGTTGCGCCCACCAGACCTCCGGCCGCATCTCCCATTCCAGCTACCTCTTCGGCCTGGTTGAAATCACCCGCGGCGCCTACCAACCGGCCCCGATCACCAGCATCGACGGCAACAGCAACGAGCTCATAGGTAACGCCGGCGACGTGTCCGGCACCCAGGTGAAACTCGCCTGGGGAGCCTTCAGCACGAACGATTACTGAGCCGAACGGCCGGCCTCACCCCCTGTCGCCGCGCCCGTATCTCGGGCGCGGTTTTTTTGCGCCCGTCCCGCATGACCGCATCCGCCAACATCGCCCGCCACCTTGCCATCCACGCCGCCACCTACCCTCGGCAGGTAGCGGTAAAAATACCCCGTGGACGGCGCGCAGGCCGCATTAAATACCTCGAGTTGTCCTACGCCGAGCTCTCCGCCGAGGTCGCCGCCCAACGCACCCGCCTAGCCGCCGCTGGCCTCCGTCCCGGCGACCGCACCCTCGTGATGGTGCGCCAAGGCCTGCCGCTGCTCGCGACGGTGTTCGCCCTGTTCGAGCTAGGCGCGCTGCCCGTGGTGATCGATCCCGGCATGGGCCGGAAAAATTTCCTGCGCTGCGTCGCCCGCAGTCATCCCCGCGCCCTGGTCGGCATTCCCTCCGCCCGCCTCGCCTCCTGGCTGTTTCGGGACTCGTTCCGCTCAGTGGAGATCCGCGTTGCGGTATCCGGCAGCGCCACCGCCCGCCTGACCGTTCCGGGGGCAGTCCGCCCGGCCACCGCCCCCGAGGCCCTCCCGCGAGCACCCGGCGACCCCGCCGCGATTCTGTTCACCAGTGGTTCGACCGGTGCGCCCAAAGGTGTTCGCTATACCCACGGCCAGTTCGACGCCCAAGTGAGCATGATCCGCGACACCTACGGCATCGAGCCAGGCGAGATCGACCTGCCGCTGCTGCCACTCTTCGCCCTGTTCGCGCCCGCCCTCGGCCTCACCAGCATCGTGCCAGAACTGGATCCCTCCCGCCCGAGCCACGCTGACCCAGCTAAGCTGGCCCAGGCTATCTTGCAGGAAACCGTGACCATGTCTTTCGGCTCGCCCACGCTGTGGGGCAATCTCGCCGTCTACGGCCACCGCGCCGGCCTGAGTTTTCCCTCGCTCCGCCGCGTGCTCTGCGCCGGCGCACCCGTGCCGCCCTGGCTCTGGGAGTCCCTCTCCACCCTCTTACCCAACGGCGAGCTGCACAGCCCCTATGGCGCCACCGAAGCGCTACCCGTCGCGACCCTCTCCGCCGCGGAGGCGGCTGGCGGCACCGCGCTCGCCACCCGCGCCGGAGCCGGCTCTTGCGCCGGCCGGGTGCTGGCCGGCAATACCGTTAAAATCATCGCGCCGGTGGACGGCCCCGTAGCCGCCCTCGCCGACGCTATCGAGCTACCCGTGGGAGGTATCGGCGAGATCATCGTCGCCGGCCCCACCGTAACACTCGATTACGAAGCACTTCCCGAAGCCACCGCCGCGGCCAAAATCCCTGCACCCGGCGGCGTGATTTTCCACCGGCTCGGCGACCTCGGCTACCTGGATGCCGATGGCCGCCTCTGGTTCGTCGGCCGCAAGGCCGAGACCGTGCACACCGTGCGCGGCCTGCTTTACCCGGCGCAGATCGAGCCCTTGTTAGATTCCCATCCGGAAATCCGGCGCGTCGCCCTAGTAGGCTCCGGCCCTATCGGTTGCCAGCGACCCTGCCTGGTCGCCGAGCCTGTGAACCCAGAACTTGTGACCGATAGCGCCGAGTGCCGCCGCCTCACCCGCGACCTGCGCCAACTCGCCCTGCGCCACGAGCACACTACGCAGATAAAAGCCTTCTACTTCCATCCCTCTTTCCCGGTCGACGTGCGTCACAACGCCAAAATCCACCGCCTCGCGCTGGCTAAATGGATCGACCAAGGCGCGACCGGATTCGAGTCAGACCCCAAGCGATGAACCCGACCGGCCCAGTCCTCGTGACCGGCGCGACCGGATTCCTGGGCTCGCACCTGCTGGCCCGCCTGCGAACCTCCGGCCGTCCGGTGACGATCGTATCACGCACCCCCCGCCCCGCCCTCGCCGCGGAGGGCATCCGCGTCGTTACCGGCGCCCTGCACGATCCGGCGGTATGCGCCGACGCCACGCGCGGGGCGGAGACCGTGTTCCACGTCGCTGCCCGCGTCGGTGTGTGGGGCCGGCATGAGGATTTTTTTCGGGACAACGTGCTCGCCACCCGCGCCCTTCTGGCCGCCGCGCGCACCGCCGGGGTCGCTCGCTTCGTGCACACCAGCACACCGAGCGTGGTCTATCACGGCCGTGATCTCGCCGGGGCAGACGAGTCGCTTCCGCTAACCGCGTCCTGCCCCTCTCCCTACCCCCTGACCAAAGCCGTCGCCGAGGCCGAGGTGATCGCCGCCCAAGCGCCAGACTTCCGCGTATGCGCATTGCGCCCCCACCTGATTTGGGGCGCCGGCGATCCCCACCTGGTGCCCCGCATCCTCGCCCGCGCCGCCGCGGGGCGCCTGCGTGTGGTCGGCTCGGGTGAAAACCGCGTGGATATGGTCCACGTAGAAAACGCCGCCGACGCTCACCTGCAGGCCGAGGCCGCCCTAGCACTTGGCACCGCCAGCGGCCGTGCTTACTTCATCACCAACGGTGAACCGGTGAATCTCTGGCGCTGGATCGACGAACTGCTTGCCGCACTCGGCCGTCCGCCCCTCCCTGCCCGCCGCGTGCCCCTGCCCCTCGCCTCCGCCCTCGGTGCGGCCTGCGAGGCCGCTTGGGCTCTCGTGCCACTACCGGGGGAACCGCCCATGACGCGCTTCATTGCCGCCGAACTCGCCAAAGACCACTGGTTCCGTATCGACGCCGCCCGCCGCGACCTCGGCTACATCCCACGCGTGACCATGGCCGAAGGCACCGCCCGACTCGTAGCCCACCTCCGCGCTACTCCGCCCACACGCGCTTAAAATCCTGCCGATCGACCGGCCACACGCGCCAGTCCGTCCGCCGCCGGCCGGCCGCCAACACTAAATTGTGCGCAACAACGCCAAGGTCATCCGCACCCCAAAAATCTTCCGCCGCCTCCGCCTGGTGCCGGCGGGCTAGCAAAGCACTCCAAGCCAGCACGAGACCCGCGCAAGGCGGGATCACGCAACCCAGCGTCACCAACACCCCCTGCAACCGCGAAAGCACGCCCTTGCCGCCCGTGCTGTGCTCCGTGACGAGCACCGCCGCCGGCTTGCCCAACCAGAGATCCGTGCACTCGGCAGGGGTGGCATCCTCCAGGAAACGCTGCAGCGGCGAACTCCAACCATCCCAATGCGTGCCGGTCGCGAACCAAAACCCGTCTGCCGCCCGCAACCTCGCCTCCAAACTCGCGAAGGTCTCCGCCCCCGGCCCGGCGAGCACCGCTTCGTCGAGCTCCGCCCCGTCGGCGAGCTCCCCACGCGCCCGCTCCAGCCAGCGGGCGGTGTTGCCCTCCGCCCCCGACAAGGCCGCGTTGAGGATGAGGATGCGCGGGCGCGCCGGCGGAGAAAAACGCCCCGTTAACTCCGTGCCCACCTTGCCTCCAGTTGTCATGGCCCCAGCCCAGCCACCACCCCCACCGGCCGCAACCTCGGGATTGGCCATCGCCCACGACCAAGTAAAAATATCGCCGACCCGACCGCGACCGTCCTTAAATACCACACCCCCGTAGCCATGATCCTGCCCCAGGCCGTCGCGCCAGCCGCATTTAAAGAAACCCTCGCCCGCACTATTCGGCGCTTGGCCCGCGCCAGGTGAATCCTGCCATGCCCCCGCTGCCCACCCGCCGCCAGGCCCTCCGCTCCCTCGCCCTAATCGGCGCCAGCACGCTCGCCCGCCCCTCGGCCCGAGCCGAGCCAACCACGACCAAGACCACCGCTCAAAATAAACCGGAGCCGATGCGGCTCGCCTTCGTGGGCGTCGGTGGTCAAGGCGCCGCCAACCTGCGCGGTCTCACCGACCACCGTTTCATGGCGTTCGCCGATGTGGATGATGCCATGGCCGCACCCGTGTATCGGGACTTTCCTGACGTCCCGCGTTTCCGCGATTTCCGTCGCCTGCTGGACGCCCATGCCGGCGCACTCGACGGCATAGTGGTCTCCACCCCCGACCACTCGCACCATCCCATCGCCCGCGCCATCATGCAGGCCGGCCTGAACGTCTACGTGGAAAAACCTCTCGCGACCACAATTTGGGAATGCCGGGACCTGGCGGACGCCGCACGACGCCACGGAGTCTTCACCCAACTGGGCGTGCAGGGCCATCACAACGGCGCCCTGCGCGTGCTGCGGGAGTGGCTCGACGCCGGTGCGATCGGCCCGGTCCGCACCGTCCACCTTTGGACCGACCGCATGCAGCCCGTCCGCTACACCTCCGCCGACGCCCTCGCACCTGGCGAGACTCCGCCGCCTACTCTGGCCTGGGACCTCTGGCTGGCCGACCGCCCCGAACGCCCCTACAGTCCACTCTACGTCCCTAACCGCTGGCGCAACTGGTGGGGCTTTGGCACCGGCCCGCTCGGCGATATCGGCGCGCACATGTTCGACGTGGTCGAGTTCGCCCTTGAGGCCGGTTTCCCCGATCTAGTCGAAGCCGAGACCCCCTGGAGAAACGCCTTCACCGCCCCGCCGTGGTCCCGCGTCCGCTGGGATTTCCCCGCCCGGGGCACCCGCCCGCCCCTCGTCGTTCACTGGTGTAACGGCACGCGCGACGGAGCCTTCGTGCGACCCGATGCCGTGCCCCACTTGCCCGCTGAACTTATCGCCTCTGCGACCAACGGCATGGCCTTCGTCGGCGATGACGGCACCGCCTTTATTCCCGATATGCGCGCTAGCTCTGTTCCTCGCATCTTCCCGCCCGAGCGCGAGGCCGACGTGCTCGCCCACCGCCCGCCACCCACCTTGCCCCGGCCCAAAGGCACCCATTTCGACGACTGGTTCGCCGCCATACGCGACGGCCGCGAAGCTGGCGCGAATTTTGATTATGGTGCAGCTCTCACCGAGGTCGTGCTCCTCGGTCAGCTCGCCCAGCGGACCGGCCAGCCCGTCCGCTGGGACCGCGCCGCGATGCGCGCGATCAACAACCCCGAAGCCGATACCCTCGTCCGCCCGCCGTTGCGCCATGGGGTGGTCGCCAACGCCTGAAAAGTTAGTATTTCAGCAACCGCCTTCCCTGTTTACCCCTATATTCATATCCCGATGAAAATCTCCGCCCTGCTCATTCTCACCGCGCTTGCCGCGCCCCTCCTCTCCACAGCCGGTCCCGCCATCTCCCTGTTTAACGGCCACGACCTCTCCGGCTGGGTGCAGCGCGGCGGCAAAGCAGAGTATTCCGTCGAGGCTGGCGAGATCGTCGGCCGCTCCGTCGCCAACACACCCAATTCCTTTCTCTGCACCGAAAAAACTTACGGTGACTTCGCCCTGGAATTCGACTTCAAGGTCGAGCCCGCGCTTAACTCCGGCGTCCAATTCCGCAGCGAAGTCTTCGACCGCGAAACCGAGTTTACCTCCTCCGAAGGTAAAAGCAAAATCGTCAAAATTCCGGCCGGCCGCGTGCACGGCTATCAACTTGAGATCGACGTGGACCCGAAGAAGGACCGCTGGTGGACCGCCGGCGTCTATGACGAGGCCCGACGCGGCTGGCTCTACCCCGGCCTGTCCGGCGGCGAGGCCCCCGCCTTTACTGCCCAGGGGCGCACCCTCTCCCAATCCGGCGGCTGGAACCACGTGCGCCTGGAGGCGGTGGGCGATTCCATCAAGACTTGGCTCAACGGTGAACCACGCGCCGCGTTTACGGATGCCGTCACCCGTCGTGGCTTCATCGCCTTGCAGGTCCACTCCATCGGCAAGGACTCCAGCCATGCCGGCGCTCCGGTCCGCTGGCGCAACCTGATGCTGACCGAGCTAGAACCCGCGACCGAAGCACAAGTCAACACCCTCACCGTGTCCGAGCAGGCCGAGGGCTGGCGCCTCCTCTGGGACGGCGCCACCGAGGCCGGTTGGCGCAGCGCTCGCGAGGAAAACTTCCCGAGCCGCGGCTGGTCGATGAGCGATGGCGTGCTTTCGGTCGCCCCTAGTGGCGGCGCAGAGTCGCGCGGCGGCGGTGATATCATCACCCGCGAGCGTTTTTCCGAATTCGAACTGAAGTTCGAGTTCAAGCTATCAGCCGGCGCGAACAGCGGTGTGAAATACTTCGTTCAACCCCAGCTTACTGCCATCACCCCGACCGGCGCACCCGTCGCCATCGGCTCCTCCATCGGCCTCGAATTCCAAATCCTCGACGACGCCCTGCACCCCGACGCCAAGCTCGGTCGCGACGGCAACCGCACCATCGCTTCAGTCTACGATCTGATCCCCGCTGATACTGCCAAGAAAACCAACCCCGTCGGCCAATGGAACTCCGGTCGCATCGTCGTAACTGGTCGCCGGGTCGAACACTGGCTGAACGGCGCCCTCGTGGTAGCCTACGATCGCGATTCGGCCGCCTTCCGCGAAGCGATCGCACAAAGCAAATACAAGAACATCGCCGGCTTCGGTCTCTGGACCGAAGGCCCCATCCTGCTCCAGGACCACGGCGATGCCGTTTCCTTCCGCAACTTGAAGATACGCGTTCCCGCCACCCACTAAGCGCCCTCTGCCCCATGCCCTCCCACCCCGCCACCCTGCCCCGCCGCGCCTTCCTGCGCACCACCCTCGCCGTCGGCGCCGCCGCCGCCCTCGCTCCTCATGCCCTGTGGGCCAAGACCAGCCCTTCCAGCCAGAAGGTAAAACTCGCCTGCGTCGGCATCGGCAACCGTGGCCGCGAGATCATCAAGGCCCTCCACGCCACCGGCCTGGCCGAGATCGTCGCGCTCTGCGATACCCACCTCGGCGCGCCCCATACCGAGGAGATCCTGAAGCTCTTCCCGAACGCGACCCGCTTCCAGGATTTCCGCCGCATGTTCGATAAAATGGGCGATGGCATCGAGGCGGTGAGCGTCGGCACGCCCGATTTCTCCCACTTCCCGGTGACCATGCTCGCGATGTCGCTGGGCAAGCACGTCTACGTTGAAAAGCCGATGGCCCACAGCTACCGCCAACTCGAGCTGATGATGGCCGCCGAACGGAAATACCAAGTCGCCGCGCAGATGGGCAACCAGGGTCACTCCGAGGCGAACTACTTCCAGTTCAAGGCGTGGACCGAGGCCGGCGTGATCAAGAACGTGACCCGCATCACCGCGTTCATGAACAACTCGCGCCGCTGGCACGGGCTGAACGTCGCCGACTACCTGCCCGAACAACCCGTGCCACCCGATTTGGATTGGGATACTTGGCTGGCCACCGCCGCACCCCATCGCTATAATGTCGGATACCAAAACGGCGACTGGCGGTCTTGGTTCGATTTTGGCAACGGCGCCCTCGGTGACTGGGGCGCGCATATCTTCGATACCGCCCACGAGTTCCTCCAACTCGGCCTGCCCACCGAGATCAAGACCTCCCTAGAGGGCTACAGCCCGCTCATCTTCCCGCAGGCCTCGACCCTCGCGTTCAAGTTCCCAGCCCGCGGCGCTATGCCTCCGGTGGAACTCACCTGGTATGACGGCCAGAAAAACCTGCCACCCCTCCCGGAAAATTTCGGCGCCTCGGTGGTCGACCCGAACATCCCGCCACCCAGCGCCGGCGCGAACGCCCCGGTAAAACTCCCGCCCGGCAAGGTCATCTACGGCGAGGGCCTGACCTTCAAAGGCGGCAGCCACGCCACCACGCTGTCGATGCTTCCCTCGGAGCACGCCCACGACATCGCCTCCCGCCTGCCAGAAGTGCCGAAGAGTCCGTCTAACCACTTCGCCAATTTCCTGCTCGCCTGCCAGGGCCGGGAAAAAACGCGGTCAAACTTCGCCGTCGCCGGTCCGCTGTGCCAAGCCATGGCGCTCGGCGTCATCGCCCAACGTGTCAACGCGGACCTGAAATTTGATCCCGCGACCCGGCGCATCACCAACCACTCCGTGGCGAACGCGCTGCTCGACGGCCCGCCAGCGCGTGCCGAGTGGGAACAGTTCTACCGGCTCTGAACCGGCTCACCGCAAGCCCGGCACCGCAAGAGCGCCGGGCTCCATCCCCTCGCGCACTCGGATCGTGGCCAAGACCTTCGGCACGTAGAGCCGCGTCTCGGGCGGGAGTTGCCCGGCGATACCGGCAAAGTCCCTTGCGCCCTGCACTTCGAGGGTGCGCGCCACCCGCCCCTCGCCGGCGTTGTAAGCCGCCAAGACCAGGGGCCAGTCGCCGAAGCGGGCATGGAGCTTGCGCAGATAAGCAGCCGCCGCCCGCGCGCTACGCTCTGGATCCATCCGCTGGTCAAAGGGCAGCAACGAGAGCCCCAACGCCCGGGCCGTGCCCGGCATGAGTTGAAACAAACCCTTCGCCCCCGCCGGACTGAGCGCACGAGGATTAAAGCCGCTCTCCACTTCCGCCAGCCAGACCAGCGCCTGCGGCACGCCCTCGCGCGCGAAGGCCGCTTTCACCGCCGGCAGAAGCGCCTCCGCCCGCTCGGGCGGGCGACGATCTGCGATCCGAGACCGCCAGAGTTCATAAAACGGCACGCCCAACGGCTTGGGTCGCGCGGGACTGGGTCCGGGTGCAGGCGTCGGCGCGGGGGCCGGAGGCCGCAGCATCTCACCCGCCGCCTCCATCTCGTCTAGGCGTCCGCGCGCCCATTCCGCGTAGTCGGCAAATTCCGGCAGCCCGCAAATCGCCGCCAGCACGGCCCGCGCCTCTGGAGCGTGTGCCGCGAAGTCGGCCAGATTGCCTGCATGCCCGGCCCCCTCGATCTGGTTAAGCCAGTCGGTCACTTGCTCCGCCGTCGGCAATTCGTATTCCGCTTTCATCTCCGCCGTCGCGTGCTCTTCCCAGAGCTGTTGCGCCAGGGCTTGCAACTCCACCGCCTCAGCCGAGGCGGGGGCCGGGGCCGGGGCGTTTTCCGCCCACGCCAAACCGACGGCCCGGGCCACCAGACCAAACAGCAAAACGGCCCGCAAAAAAAGCCGGGCCTTCATACCACGAACAAAGTCACCCGCCCGAGCCTACTTCGACGCAGGCGGCAGCACTTCAACTCCGTAGTCATCACAGGGCACCACCCAGCCGCCCGCCGGAGTAGGATTTACTCGATCGAGAGAAAAACCCACCGGGAGAGTCCATTCGCGTATCGCACCCACCCCAGTGGCAGGCACCGCAAATAAACTCCGGAAGTTCGCGCCGAGCAACTGGCCGCCAGCGAGTTGCAGCGAGGATGGCGCCCATTGCAGCTTCAACGGCTCCATGGCCTCAAAACGGCCGGCATCGGTCAACCGCAGCCCGACTACACCCGGCCCGCTGGTATACCAAAGGCTGCGCTCCGTCGCCACCGCCGCCCCGACCGCCGACACTTTCTTTTCGTCCAGCAAGAAAGCGTCCGCTCCGTCGTAAACACAGGCCTGCAAGTTGACTCCAGCGCCGGCCACATCCTCGGTCCGGGTGAACAACAGGAAGCCCGCCCGAGAAATCTCCGCCGTCGCAAATAGCGAGCCCGGCAAATCGACCGGCGCACGCAGCTTGGCCGCTCCGGCCACCGGCACGTCGACCACGCTTAAGCTATGGTTAAAACCAAAGTTTTGCACACCCTTCATTGCCTTGGTAAGAGACCAGCTATCAAAGGCCGTCACCACCAAGCCATCGCCCGCGGCCTTGATCTGGCTCGCATCCACGGAATCGGTCGTCAGAGGCAGCCATTGCACTTCCCCGGCTACGGACGGATCCGTAACGTCAAAAAGCAGCAGGCCTGGGCGGTCATTCTGATTTAGCCAAGAGACATCCCAAATGGGTGCGATCTGGGGGAGTTCCACCGCCACAGGCTCGGCAAGCACCGTGGTTGAACGGGTGACGGCCGCACCGGATAAGACCGGGACGGCGTCATAAACAATAGGACCACGATAATAGCCCCACCAATTGCTTTCGAGGACTACTGCCGGTCGGTTGGACCGAGGCCAGATCAAGCGACCAACCAGACTCGCACCGCTGGCACTGGCATCCCAACTGACCGTGCTCAAAAGCTTCAGATCCGCGGGATCCGCCGCGTCATAAACATCAAGGTGCAGAGTCCCGAGCGGCATAGACCAGTAACGAACCCAAAGCCAGCTACCCGCATTGGCAGTCGTCTCCCGTAACACATAGAAACGACCATCCCGCAAAGCAGTGTCATGAACATAGCCGAGCGGGAGATCGAGCTCCGCGAGCAGGGCATCAGGATTGGCCAAAGTGGAGGTGCGGGCCACGGGATAACCCTGCTCCCAAGCCCCGCCAGTCTCAACCGAGAGGAGCTTGTCGCCGACGGGCAGGGCGTGATTGACCGGCCAAGCGAGCAAGAGATCCGCCAGCACATCGGGCGCGTCACGATCCGTGATGGCTGCGGTGGCCAGCACCCGCTGCGAGAGCGTTACGACCGCGTCACCCACCAAGGCCGCGCGCCGCGCCTCAAAGCGGCCGGGGATGACCCCGCGCAGACGCAAATCGCGCGCCGCCAGATCGACGTCGATGAGACGCACGCCCTGTTCCTGCGTCGCCCCACCCCACGAGTAGCCATTGACCGGCACCAGGGCCAGGCCCGCCTCGGGGATGAGCTTGAGCGCCTGGGGGTCCCAATTCGCCTCGCTGTAGCCATAGCCTTCGGTAAGAGCGAGGCGGCGCAACAAGGTGGGCGCAGCCGGATCGGAAACATCAAAGAGCGACGCAGTGACCGCGCCCGCATCCCAACCTACCGAAAAGAGCAAATCGCCCAAGGGCTCAAGGTGGGTAGACCAACCGGGCACATCTAGCTGCCCCGCCACCACCGGCGCAGACGGATCGGTCAGGTCGACCACGAAGAGCGGGTCCTTCTGGAAAAAGGTGACAATGTAGGCCTTGTCGCCTGCGAAACGCGTCGCGTGCAGCGACTCACCCCGCGCGAGCTCGAGTTGACCCAACCGAGCGCCGGCATCGTCAGCCCCGGCGGCGGAAAAGTTCTCCAACCGCGTGACTAATCCATCCGGCCCCCACTGCTGGGCGATGGTGGTCAACACCCCTTCACGCCACTGGATTTTGTAGGCGTCGTTCAGAAGCCCTTCGACCTCGACCGACGCTGCCGTGAGGGAGGTCAAGCCGGTTTCCGATAGACGAAATACGCTCACCGCAGAACGACCCCATGCACCCGGCGGCGTCATCGCCACCGCCAGCCAGTCTACCCCCGCCGCGAGCGTATTGAAAGACCCAGGCAAGTCGACCTGCATGCCAGACTGCAAAGCGGCTTCACCGTCAGCAGGGATGTTCCACTCGCACAAATCCACCCCGCCGCGAGCGTCATCCACACACACAAACAAACGCCGGCCAACCAAACGGCTATCCACCGGCCTCCCCTGGATATCGACCGATTGCAAGGGACGCACCGTGCCGGACTCCACCCGCAGCGTCTGGATCTTAGTGGCGGGTAATCCATCCACCCCAGTCAAGGTCTCAACCAAAAGCACATCCTGGTAAGCCTCCGCCGCGGGGAGCAAATAGAGATCCTGACCCGCCGCCGGCAATCGCAGGCTGCCCACCAAACGCGGGTCTTCGGGCTGAGTGAGATCTATAACCTGCAAACCACGATATTGGTTAAAGAAATAAGCCGTGTGGCCGGCGATTTTCCAAATATCCGCTTCCTCCGGCTTTTCCGTCTGCGATGGGGCGGTCACTTCAGGCGTAAGCGCGCTTATATCCGCAGATATTACATTCAGATAATTACTCCTCAAATATGCATTTTGCGCAGTGGGCGATAATACTCGGCTCGGCCCAAACGTCCGGCGCCCTTTATAAAAAGCTTTGGGGAAGCGGGTGCGGTTCCAATCCTGGACATTTACACTCACCTGAAACTTGGCGTTTCGCCCGCCCGCCGGAAGCAGCAGCGTCATCGGCCCCGGCTTGGCGGCCAGCGTCCGGACCTTGGACCATTGCCCATCCGCCCCCGCCCGCTGGAGCGTGATCGAGGTCGTGCCTTCCGGCAAAGTCACCCGGCCGGTGTAGCGGTTCGGTCCCACCGTGACCGGCACCACCACGACTTCCGCCCAAACATGCCCGACAAAAGCCAGCATAACCAAGCTGACCGCCAACCCGCGGCGGCCCGCAGAGAACACACGGAATAGTGAATTATACATAAAATCTAATTAACCCGCCGCCTGTATTAAGCAAGCTTCCGAACCCGAGCTAAACCACCGAGAATCAACTCCCAGACCAAGTGAACCCCTGCTGGCTTTAGCCATTGCCGGGCAGCCCCGCTGCCTGCTTGGCTCCGCCCTTAACGGAATGAACCGCGTCCATATCAAGACCTACGGTTGCCAGATGAACGAACGCGACAGCGAGGCCGTCGCGGCAATGCTGCGCGCCCGCGGCTATCGCATCGTGCCGGACGAAGAGGCCTGCGATATCCTCCTGCTCAACACCTGCTCGGTCCGAGACGCCGCCGAGCAAAAGGCCCTCGGCAAGGCCGGCTATCTCGTCCAACGCAAAAAACACCAACCCGACTTCGTGCTCGGGATCCTCGGTTGCATGGCCCAGAACCGCGGCGCCGAGATCCTCGAACGTCTGCCCGACGTGGATCTGGTTATCGGCACTCAAAAATTCCACCAAGTCCCCGGTTATCTGGACAACATCCGCGCTGCCCGCGAAGCCGGCCTGCCCATCGGGGCAAGTATCGTGGATATCGCCGAGGAGGCCGGTTCGCAAAATACCATCAAAGACCACCTCCCGCCCGCCGAGACCACTCGCGGCAACGGCACCGAGCCCGCTCCGGCCCGGGTCTCCGCCTTCGTCTCCATCCAGCAAGGCTGCAATATGGACTGCGCCTTCTGCATCGTGCCAAAAACCCGCGGCGACGAACGTTCCCGTCCTATGGATGAGATCGTCGCGGAGTGCGCCAGCCTTGCCGCCCAGGGCGTGCGCGAGATCACCCTGCTCGGGCAGATCGTCACTTCCTACGGCCGCCGCGACTATACCCACACCGACGGCATCTCGCCCTTCGTCCAGCTGATCGAGCGCATCCACGCCCTGGAGGGCGTGGCCCGCATCCGCTTCACCTCGCCCCACCCGCGCGGATTCAAACAAGACCTCGTCGAGGCCTACGCCCGCCTGCCTAAACTCTGCCCCTACGTTCATCTGCCCCTTCAAAGCGGCAGCGATCGCATTTTGAAGGCGATGAACCGCCCCTACTCACGGGACCGCTACAAGGAGATCGTGGACGCCCTCCGCGCCGCCCGCCCCGGGATGTATTTCTCCACCGATGTGATCGTCGGCTTCCCGGGCGAAACCGAGGCGGAGTTCAGCCAGACCCGGGAGCTGTTCGAGGCCTGCGACTACGACATGGCCTACATTTTTAAGTATTCCATCCGCACCGGCACCCCAGCCGCCGAGCTCGGCGACCAGATTCCCGACGAGGTGAAGGAGCGCCGCAACCAGGAGCTGCTCGACGTGCTACGCCGCAACTCCGAGCGCCGCACCGCCACCCTTGTCGGCACCGTCGAGGAGGTCTTGGTCGAAGGCCCGGACAAAACCGGCAAGCGCTACACCGGCCGCACCCCCGGCAACCGCGTGTGCATCTTCGACGCCAACCCCCGCCTGGTTGGCCAACTCGTCCCGCTGCGCATCACCCGCGCCAGCGTGAGCACCCTCTACGGCGAACTCGTCCTCGCCGAAGTCTGATCCCTGCCCTTCCAGCCTTCGACATCACGGCTTTTCCGATTTCCGCGTTTCCGATTTCCGCTTTTTCCCATGTCCCTTCTCCTCGCCCAACTCCTTGTCGGTCTGGCCTTGCTCATGCTAGGTGGTGCGCTCGCGGCTGACACCCCGCTGATCCGCGCCGGCCTGCGCGCCTTGCCCCGCTCCTCCCCCGCCGCCTACGTGCTCTTCGGCGGGGCGGCGACCTGGTTCGTTTTCCTGGTGTTCAAAATGTCGGACGCCGATTTGATCGTGCCCGCGCCGAAGAGCTACTACGCGGCCGCCTTCGCGATCCTCGCCGTGCTGGCTTTTTTTAACGTCACCGAGTTCCTCGCCGTGCGCGGCCTCGCCGCCCTGATCCTCATCGCCTCCGGACCCCTGCTCGCAGCCGGCTTCGGCCACTATGGGCTCGCTCTAGTTTATAAAGTCGCCGTCTACCTCGCCCTCACCTCCGCCCTCTGGCTGGCCGGCCAGCCCTGGCGCCTGCGCGATGCCATCGACTGGCTGCAACGCGTCCCCGGCCGCTCCCGCCGAGTCGGCAGCGCCTTCGCCGCCGCCGGACTGGTCATCGTGGGCGTAGCCTTCGCCGCCTGAACCCCGCGTCCGCCATGCCCGACCCGCTCCTGCCCACCCCCGTCCTGCTCGTGCTCGCCGGCCCCGCCGGCTCCGGCAAAACCACCCTGTGCGAACGCCTCGTCGCCGAGGCCCCCGGGTTCACCCGGGTCGTCACCAGCACCACCCGTGACCCCCGCCCGGGCGAGGTAAACGGCGTGCACTACCACTTTTTTAACCCGATCGAGTTCGATGCCCGCATCGCCGCCGGCGCCTTCCTGGAGTGGGCTTGGGTGCACCAAAAGAACCGCTATGGCACCCTCTCCTCCTCCGTGCGCGATCCCCTCGCCGCCGGCCGCAGCTTGGTGATCAACGTCGACGTGCAAGGCGTGGAGAACTTCCGCCGAGCCGCCGCCGGCGACCCCGTCCTCGCCCGCCACCTCGCAACCGTGTTCATCGACGTGCCCATCCCCGAACTGCGGATCCGCCTGGGCGGCCGGGGCGAGAGCGAGGCCGAGATCGCCCACCGCATGGCGACGGCCGAGCTGGAGCTGCGCGAACGAGACAAGTTTGACCACGTCATCACCAGCCGCGACCGCGAGGCCGACTTTGCCGCCCTGCTGGCGATCTGGCGCGAGGTCGCCACCCGGGTCGCCACCAAAGCCACTGTCTGAAGAAAACCCCGCCATGCCACGCGGCCGGCTGGCTCAGGGCGCGACTATCGGCTTGTCCTCAACCGAAGCGATCAGGTTGCCCGGCCCCATCAAAACCACCCGAGCCGCGTGCCCGGCCACCTGCTCCGGCGCCAAGCGGCAATAGGCCAGCACAATGATGAGATCGCCCGGACGCACCAACCGCGCGGCGGCACCGTTGACCTGCACCTGGCCCGCCTCGCCGTAGATGACATAGGTCGTGAAACGCGCGCCGTTGTCGATATCCAGCACATCAACCTGCTCAAATTCCAGCAGCCCCGCCGCTCGGCACAGCGCGCGGTCGAGCGAGATCGAGCCCTCGTAATCAGGGTCGGCCGAGGTGAGCGTGGCGCGGTGCAGCTTGGTCTTGAGAAAGGTGCGGAACACAGGAAAAGCCGCTCACCCAAAGCCAAGCTTCCCCTCCCGGCAAGCCCGCGCTGGCCTGAGCGGACCGGGTGCCGTCAGCCCTCTGCTACCCAGCCAACCGCCCATTCACAGAGGGCCGGCACGCCGGTTAATTTTACGGCCTCCGCCAATTCCCCCGAGCGGTAGATCCGGAATGTGCGCCCCGCACCAGTCGCGTGCAGCTCCAGTAAATCGTTGTGGACCACCGTATCCACCCCCCCAGCCACGAAGAGCCGCCCCACCGCCGCCGCCCGGGCCGCATCACCCGCCCCGTGCGTAAGCTTGAAGCCGAGCACGCGAAGCGGTCGCGGCGACCAATCCTTGATAAGGGGCAATAGCTTCGGGGTCGGCACGAGCCGCAGCGCGAGCTCGTCGGCATGCGAACTGAGTTTCCCGGCGTGTTCCGTATCCGGTCGATAGTCCGAGACCGCCGCCGCCTGGATAACCGCCCCGTAGGCCCCGCCAGCCAGGGCCAAGCGCAGCCTTTCACCAAGTTGCGCGGTCGAGCCAAACACGCCGCACACCACGCCATCGCGGCAGGGCTGCACCGCGCCCTCACCATGCAGGAGCGTCACCTCATGGCCCGCCGCCGCCAGCGCGTCCGCCAGCGCCGCGCCAGTCGCGCCGGTGCTGGCGTTGGAAATAAAACGCACTGCATCGATCGGCTCGCGGGTGGCGCCGGAGGTGAGGAGAACTTTCATCGTAAACCCACGGCCCGTTCAGGCGATCTTCGTCCCGAGCTGGGCCAGCACATGCAAGACTAGCGTCTCCGGCTCCATCAACCGGCCCGCGCCACTCTCGCCACAGGCCAGCGCGCCCGATTCCGGCGGAAGCACCCGCACCCCCATGCCGGCGAGCCGGGCAACGCTGGCGGCGGTGGCCGGATGCGCCCACATGGCGGTGTTCATGGCCGGCGCCACCCACCAGGGTTTTTTCGGCAGCTCCCACGCCAGAAAAAGCGCCCCCACGGGATCATCCGCCAGCCCGCCCGCGAGGCGGTTGAGCGTATTCGCCGAGGCCGGACAAACCAGCGCGAGATCGGCCCAGCGCGCGAGGTCGATGTGATCCATCGCCCGGCCCGGTTCCCAAAGATCGGTGAACGGCGCCCGCCCGGTCAGGCCCTCCAGCGTGGACGCGCCGATAAACCGTAGCGCGCCCGCCGTCGCCACCGTCTGCACCTCCACCCCGGCCTGCGCGAGCCGCGAGATCGCGTGGCAAGCCTTGTAACAGGAGATCGAACCGGAGAGGGCGAAAAGCAGGCGGGCCATGGGAAAAACAGATAACGCGGGCCGCACCCCGCCTCAATAACTCTCCTCCGCGGCCGGAAAAGTCCGCGCCGCCGTGGCCGCCGCGAAGGCTGCCAAACCCGCCCGTGCCGCCTCGCCCCCCGCCGCGAATTCCCGCACGAAACGCGGCCGCCGCCCCGGAGTGAGCCCCAGCAAGTCCGCCATCACCAAAACCTGCCCGTCGCAACCCGCGCCCGCGCCGATGCCGATGGTCGGCACCGCCAGGGCGGCCGTGAGGCCGGCCGCCACCGCCGCCGGCACACACTCCAAAACGATCCCGAACACGCCCGCCGCTTCCAATGCCCGCGCCTGGCGCAAAAGGGCATCAGCGGCAGCCGCCGTCTTCCCCTGCACTTTGTAACCGCCCAGCGCATGCACCGTCTGCGGCGTCAGCCCAAGGTGCCCCATCACCGGGACGCCAGACTGGACAAGATGGGCAATAACGTCCGCGTGGCCGTCCACTCCCTCGATTTTGACTGCGTGGGCGCCGGAGCGGAGCAGCAGGGTCGCGACCTCAACCGCGTGGGCCGTGCCGCGCCGGGCGGCAAGGAAGGGAAAATCCGCCACCAAAAAACGCAGCCCGCCCGGCGCACCCAGCCCGCGCGCAACGGCGGCGGTGTGGCGGGCCATGATCTCCGGCGTCGCCGAAAACGTGGTCGCTTCGCCATCAATCACGGTGGCGAGCGAGTCACCCACCAACACGCAATCAACCGCCGAGTCCGCCAGCAACGCGGCCTCCCAATGGGTGTGGGCCGAGACCATGCCGATGGGCGCCAGCCCCTTGCGTGCGCGGAATTCGAGGACGGACGTGATCATGGGGAAAACCACCACCCTGCCCGCCCCACCCCGCCGTGTCCACCCCGTTAGACCGCACCATGAACTACTCGCCCTCGGCCAGACTCAGGCCCAAATATTAACCCGCTCCACCCGCCCCATGCCCCGCCGCCACCTTCTGGCCCTTGACCAGGGCACCACTTCTTCCCGCGCCATCGTCTTCGATCTCTCCGGCCGGCCTCTCGCCTCGGCCCGACGCGAGTTCGCCCAACACTACCCCCACCCCGGGTGGGTCGAACACAACCCGAATGACCTCTGGAGCACCACGCGCGATTGCGCAGCCGAGGCCCTCGCCCGCGCCGGCCTGGACGATACCGGCGTCGCCGCCGTAGGCATCACCAACCAGCGCGAGACCACCCTGCTCTGGGATCGCCGCACCGGCGCCCCCGTGCACCCCGCCATCGTCTGGCAGGACCGGCGCACCGCCGACCGCTGCGAAACGCTCCGCACCGCCGGCGCCGAGCCCTTCGTCGCCGCCCGCACCGGCCTGCGCCTCGACCCCTACTTCTCGGCCACCAAACTCGCCTGGCTGCTCGACCATACGCCCGGCGCCCGCACCGCCGCCGAGGCCGGGCATCTCGCCTTCGGCACCGTGGATACCTGGCTGCTCTGGCACCTCACCGCTGGCCGCGTCCACGCCACCGACGTCTCCAACGCCTCCCGCACCCTGCTGCTCAATCTGCAAACCCTGGCGTGGGACGCGGAACTGCTCCGTTTGTTTAACATCCCCGTTTCCGTGCTGCCCGAGGTGCGCGACACGGCGGGCCTTTTCGGCGAGGTTGCCCCCGGCCTGCCCGGCGCCGGCGCGCCCATCGCCGCGCTCGTCGGCGACCAACAAGCCGCACTCTTCGGTCAAGGCTGCCTCGCCCCCGGTTCCGCCAAGGCCACCTACGGAACCGGTTGCTTCCTCCTGCTCAACACCGGGGCCGCACCGGTCGTCTCCCGGCACCAACTCCTCACCACCGCCGCTTGGCGCTTCGGCGGCCACGCCACCTATGCACTGGAAGGCGCCGTCTTCGCCGCCGGCGCCGTCGTGCAATGGCTGCGCGACGAGTTAAAACTGGTCGCCTCCGCCGCCGAGCTCGATGCTCTCGCCGCCTCCGTGCCCGACGCCGGCGGGGCCTGGCTGGTGCCCGCCTTCACCGGCCTCGGCGCCCCGCATTGGGACCCGCACGCACGCGGCGCGCTCGTCGGATTGACCCGCGGCATCAACCGCGCCCACGTCTGCTACGCTGCCCTCGAATCCATCGCCATGCAGACCGTCGATCTGCTGGCCGCGATGGAACAAGATGCCGCCATCACCCTGCCCGAACTGCGGGTCGACGGTGGCGCCAGCCAGAGCACACCCCTCCTGCGCCTCCAAGCCGACCGGCTCGGCCGCCCCGTCATCCGCCCGGCCTGCATCGAGACGACCGCCCTCGGCGCGGCCGCCCTCGCCGGAGTCGGCACAGGGCTGATAGGACCAGATGCCTTCGCCGCCGACCGGTCCGGCGAGGTCCGTGTCGAACCGGCCCTCGACCCCGCCACCCGCGCTGCCCGCCACGCCGAGTGGATCCGTGCCGTCGCCCGCACCCGCGACTGGGCCCGACCATGAACCGCGTCCACTCGCTGGAAAAACTCCGCGCCGGCGAGGTCTTCGACCTGCTCGTCATCGGCGGCGGCGCGACAGGGCTGGGCGTGGCGGTCGACGCCGCCGCGCGCGGCTACACCGTGGCCCTGCTCGAACGAGGCGACTTCGCCAGCGGCACCTCCAGCCGCTCGACCAAACTCGTCCACGGCGGAGTCCGCTACCTCCGCCAGGGCGACCTCACCCTCGTCCGCACCGCCCTACGCGAGCGAGGTCTGCTCGCCCGCAACGCTCCCCACCTCGTCCACACACTCGATTTCATCATACCCGCCTACGGCCTGACCGACCGCACCTTCTACGGCCTCGGGCTGAAACTCTACGACACGCTGGCCGGCCCGCTCTCCCTCGGGTCCTCCAGGATACTCGGCCGCCACGAAACACTGGAGCACTTGCTCAACATCGAGCCGTCCGGCCTGCGCGGCGGCGTCCTCTACCGTGACGCCCAGTTCGACGACGCCCGCCTCGCCATCACGCTCGCGCTTACCGCAAACGACCACGACGCGGTGCTGCTGAATCATGCCGAGGTCCTCGACTTCACCCGCGAAGACGGGCGGATCACCGGCGTGCTCGTGCGCGACCGCATCGGCGGCGGCGACCTCAGCGTCCGAGCCCGCTTCGTGATCAATGCCACCGGCGTGTATGTCGACGCCCTCCGCGCACTCGAAGATCCTGCCGCCGCGCCGCGGGTAAGCGTGAGCCAAGGCGCGCACCTCGTGCTGCCGCGCCGCTTTCTCCCTGGCGCCAGCGCCCTGATGGTGCCCAAGACCGACGACGGGCGCGTGCTCTTCGCCATCCCGTGGCGTGACCGTGTGCTGGTCGGCACAACCGATACGGCCCGGCCCGCACCCGAGGCCGAGCCGCGCGCGCTAGCCGAGGAGTGCGCCTTTCTGCTCTCACACGCCCGCCGCTACCTCTCCGAAACCCCCTCGGCCGGGGACGTGTTAAGCGTCTTCGCCGGTCAGCGACCACTGGTGCGCGGCAAAGCCGGCGCAGAGACGAAGAGCCTATCACGCGACCACTCCATTTCGATCGGACCGGGCGGCTTGCTGACTGTTGCCGGCGGCAAGTGGACCACCTACCGGGCCATCGCCGAGGAGATCGTGGACCTCGCGGCTAAAATCACAGGGCTGCCCCCAAAGCCCTGCCCCACCGCCGGCCTGCCCTTACGCGCCTCCACCCCGATCCTCCCCGGCTCGGAACCGCTCCACCGCCAGCTGCCCTACTTTGAAGCCGAGGTCCGCCGCGCCGCGCGGGAGGAAGCCGCCCAGACAGTCGAGGATGTGCTCTCGCGACGCACCCGCTGCTTGTTGCTCAACGCCCGTGCCGCATCCGCTTGCGCGCCACGCGTCGCCGCCATCCTCGCCGAGGAACTAGGCCACGAAGACGCCTGGATCGCCGCCCAGACGGCCGCTTTCCAGACGCTCGCGGCAGACTACCTCTACCCGGTCGATTGAGTCCCGGCGACTACTGCGCCGGCACCAACCGCACCACGCGGCCCGGATCCTCCAGACACACGTAAACCAAGCCGTCCGGCCCGGTCTGCACCGAACGCACCCGGCCGATACCGCGAAACAACACCTCTTGGGATTTCACCTTCCCTCCTTCGAGGACGAGGCGGCGCAGCTCCTGCTGTTTCAAGGAGCCGATCAGGATGTTGCCCTTCCAGCCGGGAAAACGCTCACCGACGTAAAAATCGAGGCCGCAGACTGCGATCGAGGGCGTCCAGTGAATAACCGGCTGCTCCAGCCCGTCGCGCGCGGTCTCGGCGGTGATGGGCGTGCCATTGTAATTCATGCCGTAGGTGATGAGCGGCCAGCCAAAGTTACCGCCGCGCTTGATACGGTTAAGCTCGTCGCCGCCGCGCGGACCATGCTCGTTTTCCCAAATTTCAAGGCCGTCGCCGGTGGTGCCTGGGCGCGCCGCCAACCCCTGCGGGTTGCGGTGGCCGTAGCTCCAGATCGTGGGCAGGGCACCCGGGACGGATACGAAGGGATTGTCGGCCGGCACACGACCGTCGTCGAAAATACGATGGATCTTGCCGTTGGGCCGCGTGAGATCTTGAGCCTGCTCCTGGGCGCCGCGCTCACCGATGCCGAAGAAAAGATAGCCCTGGTCAAACACCAGCCGCGTGCCGAAGTGCACACCGGCCTTGCGATAGAGCGCCCGCGGCGCGCGATAGATTTCCTGCTCATCCGTCCAACGACCAGCGCGGATCCGCCCGCGGACGATGGCGGTCATCGCGGTGCCGTCCTCGCCGGGGTCGCTAAACGCCAGATAGATCCAGCCGTTGCCCGGTTGCGCAAAGTCAGGATGGGCCCGAACGACCAGCAAACCACCCTGGCCCTCGGCCCAAACCTTCGGAGTGCCCGCTATGGGCTCTGGCAAGAGCGCGCCTCCACGCCAAGCCCGCAAGGCTCCGGAGCGCTCAGCGATGAGGAGCCCCTCCTCCCCGGGAAGAAAGGCGACCGACCACGGCACGCCGAGGCCAGTGGCCAAAGTCTCGACCCGGAACGAAGCCGCCTCGCTTTTCACCACGGCGTCGGGGTCGAGAGGCTTGGCGTAGTTCGTGCCCGCTTCGCGGGCGCGGGCCGCCTTTTCACGAATAAAAACCACCAGCCCGCGCAGTCGGGGCGCGTCCAGCACCTCGCCAAAAGCGGGCATACCCAAGGTGGCGATGCCGCCAGTGATGATGCGTGTGAGGTGTTCATCACTGCCATCGCCATGCTTCCAAATATCGTCCACCAGACTGCCGCCGAGCCCACCCTCGAGGTTTTCCCCGTGACAGGAAACGCAGAACTGAGCGTAAAGCTTAGCCGCATCCTTGGTCAGCTCCACTGGAGGAGTGGCCGGGGCAGACTGGGCGGACAACGAAACGGCCGCCAAAAAAAGGCCGGACCAGAGGCGGAGTGCGGGGGTAAAGGTGGGGGGCATGGCGAAATGTTTGGCCTTGGACGCTTGCCCCGCAAGCAGCCGGAAGTCTCTTTTAAGGGAATTCTGATGCCTTCTAAACCAATACCCGGCTCCACCGGCGAGGTCCTCACCTGCCTGCCCTCGCCTTACCAGCCCCACCCCGCCACCGGCCTGCTCTACCTCCCGCGTTTCCTCGCCAAGATTCGTTACGTGCAGGCGCACGGGACCCTGCCGAAAAGCTATGCGAAGAACTACAAACGCGGGCTGGATCGCTTCCTCTGTCTGCACCTTGGGATCGATCCCGGCGCGGTCGAGACCATGGTGCTCGGCACCGCCCCGGGCGATGATGCCGCAGTCGAGGCCGGCCTGCGAACCCTGCTACCGATGGAAATCCGGGCGATCAAATGGAACCGCGAACTCTGCCAACGCGGGATGAGCGAGGAGGGTCGAAAGTTCCTCGCCGAAGCCTTGACCGCCATGGGCTGCGCCGACCGCATCCCCCAGATCGTCAGCGTGCCCGATTTGATCGATTTCGACGAGGGGCGGATCGAGTAAAAACGCTCAGCCCAGCCCGCCCGCCGGAGACGCGGAGCCGGCGGTCGCTTTCGGCAACCCAGAGGCAGCCGATTGCTGGAGCGGCAGAGTGAACAGGAAATTGGCCCCTTCACCGTAACGACTCTCCACCCACACCCGGCCACCGTGGAGCTGCACGATGTGCTTCACGATACTCAAGCCCAGGCCAGTGCCGCCCTTCTCTCGCGAACGCCCCTTATCCACCCGGTAAAAGCGCTCAAATACGTGGGGCAGGTCCTCGGCCGGTATACCCGGTCCGTTGTCACGCACCGAAATCTCAACAAATTCGGGCGAGATGAGGCGGGTGCTTACGTCCAAATGGGAGCCACGCGGCGTGTATTTGAGTGCGTTACCAATCAGATTATCAAAGACTTGGCTAAGCTTGAGCGGATCGGCAAAAATAGGCGGCACGGCCGGGTCGATTGACAGACTGATACGATGGACCTCGGCCGCCGGGCGGGCCCGGAAATCATCCAGCGCCCCGGCGAGCAAGGTCCCGAGGTCAACACGCTCACGGGCGAGGCCAGGGCTAACCGATTCCAGCCGCGACAGCGCGAGCAAATCCTCAAGCAATGAATTCAGCCGCTCGGTATGCCGCTGGATGGTCTTCAGGAAGCGGTCGCGATCAGCCACAGGCATGGAGTCGTGTGAATCCACCAAGGTCTCAACATAGCCCTTGATCACCGAGAGCGGCGTGCGCAGCTCGTGCGAGACATTGGCGACGAATTCCTTGCGCACGTTTTCGAGCCGCTTCTGCCTGGTGATGTCGTGCAACACAAAGAGCAGCGCCGGGTTTTTCCGACGGTTAAAAGGACCGATAGCCGATCCGGTGACCTCCAGCCAAGTCGATCCCTCGGCGTCGACAAACTCTATCTCCTGACGCGGCTGGGCCCGCTCGGCCCGCACCGCCGCGACGTGGCGCAAAAAGGCATCACTGTGCAACGCCAGTTCGAGACGCTCACCTAGGATGCGCCCCGCCTTGGGGAAAATGGCGTGAAAGGCCTGATTGGCCAGCAGCACGTAGTTGTTGGAGTCGATCAGGAGCACCGCTTCCTGCAGCGAGCCGAGCGTGGCCTCCAGCTGCGCGATCTGCCCGGTATGCTGCTGATCCAGCCGGTTGATCTCCTCCACCAGCGCGCCTGCGGTCAGGCAAAGTTCATCCCACCCGGGCCCGAGCGCACCGGGTAAATCAGCCCGGAGCAAAGCCCGCCGCGCGATCAAGGCTTCGCGCAAGGCCGCAACCGCCCGGCGGTGGTGCAGATGCCGGATCAGCAAAAACCCAACCGCAATCGTAAGGGCGATAAGGGCGATAATGATCATGGGGACAGCACCAAAATAAAAACGGCTTACAGCACGCACAGGGCCAGACTAGCCATAGTCGCGGCCAGTTGCCCGACCCGCCACCAAGCGCCAGACCGAGCAGCCCAGCGCTCAGGTGTTCGCCGCCTCAGAAGAACGCCGCTCGGCAAAGCGGTAGCCCACACCACGGATCGTCTCGATCCAGTCGGCCTCGCCACCCAGTTTTTCCCGCAAACGACGCACATGAGTATCGACCGTGCGGGTCTCGATCTCGGTCTCGTAGTTCCAGACATTAATCAACAGGTGCTCGCGCGTCTGCACCCGGCCCCGGCGCTCCATCAATAAGCGCAGCAACTTAAACTCGGTTGCCGTCAATTCCACCGGCTGGTCGCTGACCGTCACCGCATGACGCTCCCCATCCAGCACAATCAGCCCGGCACTTATCAATTTCGGCACCTCCGGCACCCCTTCATTGACCCGGCGCAAGATAGTCTGAATCCGCAAAATCAATTCCTTGGTGCTAAATGGCTTACACAGGTAGTCATCCGCCCCGGTCTCCAGACCCTGGATGCGGTCGCTCTCCTCCGTCTTGGCGGTAAGGAAAATCACCGGCACCTTCTTGAGCTTGGGATCAGCCCGCAACATGCGGCAGATCTGGATGCCATTGAGGTCAGGCATCATCACATCCAGCACCACCAGATCCGGCAAAAAAGTCCGCGCGAACCCCACACTGCGGTTTGGATCGTTCAAAGCCTCCACCGTGTAGCCTTTGGCCTTGAGCGTATAGCTGAGCAACTCGGTGACATCCGTCTCGTCATCAACAACGAGAATCTTCTTGGCGGTGGCTGGCGGAGTAGAGTCCGACACGATGGAATTAGACATGTTGTAGGGACTGAATGAGACGCAGGTTACCATCGCTCGGCTAACCGCCTAGGGGAATCCCTGCGTGTTTCACAAATGTTACAGCGGTAAAAGCAGGCGCGACTCCGGTGTTTGCAACCGAATACCACGGCGGTGTTCTGGCATTGCTCCGGACGGAGCACGCGGACTACACCCACCCTTCCGCTTTTACCTTCCCCCGTCCTTTCCCGCGCATGTCACCCGCTCCCAACCTGCTTCCCATGCCCGCGCACGTGGCCATCATCATGGATGGGAACGGTCGCTGGGCCCGGCAGCGAGGTCTGCCGCGGCTTGAAGGCCACCGTCGCGGCGTCGAATCGGTGCGGACCGTCACCCACGCCGCCCGCGCCCTTGGCATCCGTATGCTCACCCTATACGCGTTCTCGGTTGAGAACTGGCGCCGACCCGAGGAGGAGGTCGGCGGGCTGATGGCCCTGCTGGAAACCTTCCTCGCCCTTGAAAAAGCCGGCATGATCCGCGATCAAGTCCGCCTGCGCGCCATCGGCCGCATCGACGCCCTGCCGCCCCGCGCCCGCAGCGCCCTGCTCGACACCATCGCGGCCACCGCCCACTGCACCGGTCACACCCTCGTGCTCGCACTGAACTACGGCGCCCGCACCGAGGTGCTTGACGCCGCCCGGGCCTTCGCCGCCGGCGTCGCGGCCGGCACCGCCCGCCTGGAGGACGCCGACACCTGGGAAGGTTTCGCCCGCCACCTTTACACCCACGACCTACCCGACCCCGACCTCGTCATCCGCACCTCCGGAGAAACCCGCCTGAGCAACTTCCTCCTCGTCCAGTCCGCCTACGCCGAGTTCGTTTTCAGCCCCGTGCTCTGGCCGGAATTCGGCCGCGCCGAGTTGGAATCCGCAGTAAACGACTACCGCCGCCGCGAACGCCGCTACGGCCTCACTGGCGAACAAGTTTCCCACCCCGGTCCGGGCATCTCATCACAAACCGAACCCGCCCCAGCCATCATCTAGGCCAAGCACCGGCCGCCTCATCCCCCTTTTTCTCTCATGCGCCAACGCATCCTCAGCACCTTTGGCCTCTGGGCCGTCGTCATCGGTTGCATCCATTTCTTCGGCGTCACCGGCGGGGTGTGGCTGATCTCCGCCGTCGCCGTGCTGACCCTGCGCGAGTTCTACCAAATGGTCCACCGCATGGGCCTGGATCCCTTCGATAAGGTCGGCATGACCCTCGGCGCACTCGTTATGCTGGCGCCCTTCTACGCCACCCGGCTCCTGCCCGCCGCACCCGAACTCGCCGCCCCCGGCACCATTCTGGCCGCCGCCGTAGTCGTGTTTGCCCTGCGCGTAATCGCCGAGCGCCGCCCGGACAACCGCGTCGAAACTCTCGCGTGGTCACTCTTCGGCGTGCTCTATGTGCCGTTCATGCTGTCGTTTCTGGTGCGCATCACCGTCGAGGCCCGCTCCGGCCTGATGCTGGTGATCTGGCTGATCGCAGTGTCAAAGTTCTGCGACGTCGGCGCCCTTCTCTCCGGTCTCGCCTTCGGCCGCCACAAGATGGCCCCGGACATCAGCCCGAAAAAAACCTGGGAGGGCGCGGTCGGCGGGGTGCTGATCTCGGCCGGCGTCGGCGCGGCCCTCGCCCACTTCATGGCGCGCTTCTATCCGCCCGAATTCACCCCGCTGCGCGCCGCCCTCATCGCCATGCCGATCGCCATGCTCGCCATCGTGTCGGACCTGATCGAGTCGGTGATCAAGCGCCGCGCCGACACCAAGGACGCCGGCCAAGCCATCCCCGGCATCGGCGGCATGTTCGATCTGTCCGACAGCCTCATTCTGACTGCACCGGCCGGCTACATCGCCTTCGCCCTGCTCCACGGGCTCTGAGCCTCCGCCCCATGGCTCCAGCCCCGTCCGCCCTCCGCCGCAAACGCGTCGTCCTGCTCGGCGCCACCGGCTCGATCGGGGAAAACACGCTCCGCGTCCTGCGTGCCCACCCCGACGCCCTCGAATTGGTCGGCGTCGCCGCCCACGCCAACACCGGCAAACTCCTCGCCGTCGCCCGGGAATTCGGCGTGCGCCACCTCGCCCTCTTCGACTCCGCCGCATCCGCCGCCGCCCGCGCCCAACTGCCACCCGGCGCCACTCTGCACGGCCCCGGCATCGAGGGGCTGGAGTCGGTCGCCACCCTGCCCGAAGCCGACGTGGTGCTCGTCGCGGTGGTCGGCGTCGCCGGCCTGCGCCCCGCCCTCGCCGCCCTCGCCGCCGGCAAGGACCTCGCCCTCGCCTCCAAGGAAATTCTCGTGCTGGCCGGCGCGCACGTGCTCGCCGCCGCAAAAAAATCCGGCGCCCGCCTGCTCCCGGTCGATTCCGAGCACAACGCCGTTTTCCAGTGCCTGCAGGGCCACGCCCACGCGGAGGTCCGCCGCGTCGTGCTGACCGCCTCGGGCGGCGCCTTCCGCGACTGGCCCGCCGACCGCCTGGTCTCCGCCACCGTGGCCGATGCCCTGCGTCACCCCAACTGGTCCATGGGCCCGAAAATCACGGTCGACAGCGCTACTCTCGCCAACAAAGGCCTGGAGTTGATCGAGGCCGCCGTGCTCTTCGACCTGCGTCCCGAACAGTGCGCCGCCGTGATCCACCCGCAGAGTATCGTGCACTGCCTGGTCGAATTCACGGATGGGGCCATGCTCGCCCAACTCTGCCCGCCGTCGATGACCTTCCCTATCCAGCACGCCTTGCTGCACCCGGCGCGCGGCCCGGTCGGCACCGACACAGGCCTTTCGCTCGATCGCCTGCTGAATCTGGAATTCCGTCCCGCCGACGAAGGCCGTTTCCCGATGCTACGGCTAGCCCGCGAGGCCCTCGCGCAAGGAGGCGCTGCCCCAGCCGTCTACAACGCCGCCAATGAAGTCGCCGTCGCCGCATTCCTCGCCGGCCGCCTGCCCTTCCTCGGGATCCCGCGCGTGACCGAGACCACCCTCGCCTCCCTCGCTACCGCGCCAGCCGGCGACCTCTCTGCCATCCTCGCCGCCGACGCCGAGGCGCGAAGCCTCGCTGAACGAGAGCTTCTTTAACCCCGATCACGCCGACAGACGGGGATTAATAAAAAATCCTCCCGCAATCCGCACCCATCCGTGCTATCCGTGGTCTAAACCGGCGTCCGACCGCTCCCATCCCTTACCCTATTCATGGACCTCATTCCCCTTCTCACCTCCAGCGCCTGGTCGGTCCTGATGATCGCCGTGTTCTTCGGAGGCTCGATCTTTGTGCACGAATTCGGCCACTTCTGGGTCGCGAAAAAACGCGGCGTGAAAGTCGAGCGCTTCTCCTTCTTCGGCCTTGGCCCGCCCATCTTTAAATGGCGCGGCAAGGACGGCGTGGAATACTGCGTGTGCTGGATCCCCATCGGCGCCTACGTCGCCCTGCCCCAGCTCGCCGATATGCGCGGGATCGAGGGCGAGGCCTCAGCCGACACCGCCGGTCTGCCCTCACCCAACTACACCACCCGCATGCTGGTGTTCGTTGCCGGCGCGGCTATGAACATCCTGTTCGCCTTCACCCTCGCCACCGTGCTCTGGCAGGTCGGGCTTCCGGCAAACGCCGACACCCAACGCGCCAAAATCGGCCACGTCGCCCCCACCCTCACCCTGCCCGACGGCCGCATCGTGCCCAGCCCCGCTGCCGAGGCTGGCCTGCGCCCGGGTGACACCATCGCCGCGATCGACGATCAACCCGTGGCCACCTGGGACGAGATGCGCCAGATCCTGTTCACCGGTGACGGCCGCACCGCCGACGGCCGCCCCCAAACGAGACTCACCATCCGTCGCGGCGAGGAGACCCTAATCCTCGCGGCCAAGCCCATTCTCGCCGGCGAAGAACGCATGCGCATGCTCGGCGTCTCCCCCTACCAAGAGCTGAAGATCGCCGAGGTCAGCCCCGATTCACTCGGCGCCAAGGCCGGCCTGCAAGTCGGCGACCTCGTGCGCCGCATCGATGACACCGACATCACCAGTTTCGCCACCTACGCCGCCGTGCTCGAGGCCCGCCCCGACGCTGCCAGCAAGCTGGTGGTCGAGCGCGCCGGTGCCGACGTTACCCTCACCATTCCTCCCCGCCCCGACGCCGCCCGCGCCACCGAGCTCGGGCTGGGTTTCGATCCCGGATTGGTGCTCATCCATCCGACCCCTTGGAAACAGGTTTCCGACACCGCCCGGATGACCGCGCGCACGTTCTGGAGCCTGGTCAACCGCGATAGCGACATCGGCATCTCTAAACTCAGCGGCCCCATCGGTATCGCCCGCGTCTTCCACATCACCGCCCAGGCCGACATCCGCTACGTCCTGTGGTTTACCATCCTGGTCAACGTGAACCTCGCCATCTTCAACCTCCTGCCCCTGCCCGTGCTCGACGGCGGCCACATGCTCTTCGCCACCATCGGCCGCCTGCGCGGCCGCGCCCTGCCCGCGACCTTTATCCAAAACGTCCAAGGCGCCTTCGTGGTCGCGCTGCTCTCGATGATGCTCTACGTGAGTTTCTTCGACATCCGCCGCATCGCCCGCTCCAGCCAGGGGAACAGCCCCGCCGCCGCCCCGGCCGCACCTGCTCCCGCCCCTGAGAAGTAAAGCGGTCCTCAGTCCCGGATCGCGTTGGACGCGAATTGGAACCCCAGGAACCCGACGAAAAACAGCGCGAGTATCTCCCCCGCGCCCTCGCCGCCTGCAAAGGCCAGACCGAAGGCGCCGAAGGCCAGCGCGGCCAGCGCGACCGTCGCCCAGCCAAGGATCTTGCGGCCGCGCAGACCGGCTTTGGTGACGGTAGCCGCCACGCAGACCGAGAGCACCGCCGCCACGATCAACGCCTGACGCGAGGCGAAGTGCGGCGCCGCCGCCCACCATGCCGCCGCCAGCGCGATCAGGAGCAGTGAACCGGCGAACCAGTTGGTCCCCGCCCGCTCACGCCGCGCAAGGACGTAGCGCCCATGCCGGTCGAGCCGGAGCAGAAGATTGAACATCGGGACCGCCGTCCAGGTGAGGTAGACGAAGACGTAGAAAAGGATGAGCAACGGCCAAAGCACCGCCCCCATGGCCGGCTGGCTCACGGCCAACCCATGCACGAGGCGCTGGCCAAAGAACGTCACGAGAACAAACGCCCACTGCACCCGCCCGCTCTGGCGGCCCATCCAGAGAAAATAGGCGAGCATGCCGCGGTAAACCGGGTTGCGCGCCTTGAGCGCCTCCAGCATGCCTTCGCGCGCCGATTCGAAATCCGGGCGCAAGCGCAGGGCCTCGCGGAAATGTCCCTGCGCGCGCTGCGTCTCACCACGGTGCAGCTGGGTCCAGCCCTGCGTGGCGTGACTGTAGGCATCATCCGGGGCCTGTTCGAGGGTGCGCGCGCCGACCGCATCGGCCTCATCAGCGCGACCCAGCCGAGTAAGCGCCGTAGCGCGCAGGTTTTGCGCGAACACGTTGGCGGCGTTGAGACGCAGGGCTGCTTCAGTGTCGACCAGCGCGCCCGCCCAGTCGCGGAGGGCCAGCCGCACCGCCGCCCGCTGGGCGTGGAACTCGTCCGCATCCGGCGCGAGACGCAGCGCCTGCTCGACCGACGTGAGCGCCTCCCTGGGCCGCGCCAGGCGCAGTAAAACATGGGCACGCACATGATGGACAAAGGCCCAGTCTGGCGCCGCCGCCACCGCCGCATCGGCCGGAGCGAGTGCCTCGGCCTCGCGGTTCTGGTCGGCGCGGGCGCGCGCCAGCAAAGTCAACGCAAGCGGCTCTCCGGGGTCCAGCGCGAGCGCAAGACCAGCCTCTTTTTCGGCATCGGCCGGCCGCGCTTGGGCGAGGAGTAGTTCAGCGCGAGAGTGATGCGGCGTCATCGGCTCAGGGCTTGGCAATCTTCAGGTATTCGAGGACGTCGTCGTAAAGACCGCTCTGGTTGGCGTAGAGGGCGTAGTTGCGGGCGTTCTCAAACCAGTCACGGGTGGTTGGGAGGTGTTTTTTGGAGGCTTCGAGCAGGTCGCGCGTGGTCAACGGCGCAAGTTTGCCCGTCTTCATCGCAACGCGGAGTTTTTCCTCCACCGCGAGATCGACGAGCGCGCGCAGATCGGCCCCGGAAAAGGCGTCGGTCTTTTTCGCCACCGCCTCGGCATCAACGTCGGCGGCAGGTTTGCCCTTGAGCAAGATGCGCAGGATCTCGGCACGCGCAGTCTGGTCAGGCGGAGCGACGAAGAGAATACGATCAAAGCGGCCAGGACGGCGGAAAGCCGGGTCGAGATGCCAGGGGGCATTGGTGGCGGCAAGGATGAGCACGCCCTCATTGGTCGCCTGCACGCCATCGAGCTCGTTGAGGAACTGGTTGATCAGGTGACGGCCGCCGGACTTGAGCATGTCCGTGCGGTTCGCTCCAAGTGCATCGACCTCGTCAAAGAACAATACACAGGGCCGGTGCGAGCGGGCCTGCTCGAAGAGGCCGTGGAGGTTACGCTCGCTCTGGCCGATCCACATGTCGAGCACATCGCTGATACCGACCGCGATGAAGGCCGCGCGGACCTCCCCGGCGGTGGCGCGGGCGAGGTGGGTCTTGCCGCAGCCGGGCGGACCGTAAAGCAGGATACCGCCGCCGGTCTTTTTTCCGTAGGCCGCAAACATCTCCGGATGCTGGAGCGGGAGAATGATCTTCATCCGAATGTCCTCTTTCATCTTCTCCATGCCACCAAGGTCGGCGAAAGTGATTCCAGGACGCTCCACTTCGGCCCCGTCGCGCTCCGGGGGCAGGTCCCCGACCGGCAGGCGCTCGCGTTTTTCAGGATCCTCTTCCTCGGTGATGGATGAAAGCTCTGGTGAAGCCGGAAGCTCCGCTGGGAGGGGGGCGAGCACGGGCGCCGCAGGCAGGTGGGGCTCGAGTTCCTCCTCGAGGTGCGCATCCGCGACCGGCGGGCGGGCCGAGCGGGCCCGCTGGTAAAGCCTCGCCGCCAGCCGGGGCTCGCCAGCCTTGAGCGCGAGCCGCGCATGCAACAGCAACGCGCGACCGGGCGCATCCTCGGGCGCGGTGAGGCCCTCGACCACTACGAGCGCGGCGGAGTGTTTGCCAAGGTGGTAAAACGCATGCGCCAGACCCAACTTGGCCCCGGCATCTCGCGGCGCGAGGGCGAGGGCACGCTTGTAAAGGGCTTCCGCCTCGGCAAAGCCGCCCAAGCCGAGCACGTGTGCCGCCACATGGAGCAGCAGAGGCGGATTGTCCGGGCTGAGCAGGAGCGCTTGCCGCAAGGCGGAGGGGACGAGTTCCGAGGAAAGGGGATCTTCGGCGGACATGGGCGCGTAGTTAACCCCGCCCGCTCCGGCCGAGTCGAGCGGCAAGCGGCCCGCCCGGCCCCCTCGCGGCGGCGGTTTCGTTTGCCCGCTAGCGCACCGCCCGACTGACTCGTCCACATGGAAATCGATCTGCGGGTTCTGCCCGCCCGCGACACCTACGGCTGGATGTCTTCGCTCATCACCCCCCGCCCCATCGCCTGGGTCTCGACCCTCGACGCCGCCGGCCGGTCCAACCTCGCGCCGTTCTCCTTTTTCAACGGCGTGACCGCCAGCCCGCCCACCCTGCTTTTCATCCCTGTCAATCTGCACGACGGCTCAAAAAAAGATACCATTCTCAACCTCGAGGAGATTCCCGAGTGCGTCGTCCACATCGTGCCCCGCGCCCTCGCCGACCGGATGAATGCCTGCGCGGCCCGCCTGCCGCGCGGCGAGAGCGAATTTGCCGCCTTCGGGATTGCGCCCGCGCCGAGCCTTTGGGTGCGCCCTCCGCGCGTCGCCGCCGCCCCGGCCGCCTTTGAGTGTCGCATCCGCCAAATCGTGCCAGTTGGCGACGGTCCACTCGCCGCCCACATCGTTATCGCCGACATCCTCCACCTCCACGTGCGAGACGACATCCTCGGCCCCGATGGCGAAGTTGATCCCGGCAGACTCGACGCCGTCGGCCGACTCGGCGGCGACACTTACTCCACCACCCGCGACCGCTTCGAACTGAAGCGCCCGGACCACACTCGCTAATCATGGCCCGCCCCCCCGCTCAATCCGGCCCCCTGTTTTCCGATTTTAAACCCGCCTCCTTTCGCGGAGCACCCGGCTTTTTCCGCCTAGGGCAGACCGCCGCCAATACTTGGTGGCTGCTCACCCCCGAGGACGAGCCCGTGCTGCTCCGCGCCGTCGCCGGGGTCAACCGCCACGGACGCGCCGGCCCCCCACCGGTGCGGCGCAGCACCTACGCCCTCACCGTCGACAGCCTCTACGATCCCGCCGCGCCTGCCGCTTGGGAAAAAAGCACCGCCGCCCGCCTTCACACCTGGGGCGTCGACACCCTTGGTCCCTGGACCGACCCGGGACTGGTCGACCGCGGATTCTATTTCACCATGCCGGCCGATTTTATCCACGCCCGCATCCCCACGCTGCACGGACCGGGCCTGCGCGTGCCGGACGTTTTTGATCCCCGCTGGCCTGGGGCCGCCGAGGCCCATGCGGCCGCCGTCGCCTCGCCGTGGCACGGACGGCGCGAATTAGTCGGCTGGTTTACCGACGATGCCCTTGGCTGGGGGCAATCCATCTCCGGCCCGGTTTCCCTGCTTCAGAGCTGCCTGAGTCTTGAGCCGGCCTTCGCCGCCTACCACGCCGCTTGGGAATTTGTGCTCGCAAGCCACGGCGGCACGCTCGAAGCCCTCGCGCGCCGCTGGGGCGTTAATCTGCTCCACCGTGAACACCTCCGCCAGTTAACCCGGGAAAACCGCGCCCTCGCCCACCCGGCCTTCGCTGCCGACGCTCGCGCCTTCGCCCACGAGTTCGCCCGCCGCTATTTCTCAGAAACCGCCCGCGCCCTGCGCGCCGCCGACCCCGGCCGACTCGTGCTCGGCTGCCGCTTCGCCGAAACACCCCCGCCCGGGGTGCGCGAGGCCTGCGCTTGGCCCGACCTGGACGCGGTCTCCTGGCGGCTCCGCGCCGGCACAGGTTTCACCGCCCAGGCCAACGCCGCCAGCGGCGCGATGCCACAATGGATCACCGGCGGCGGGCTCGCCCACGCCGACTTCCGGCGCCTGCCGGTGCGCGATGGCACCGGCCCCACCCGCCTCGAACGCTTGCTCCGCGCCGGTCGCGAAGGCCTGGTCGCCGCCTGCCGCGACCCCCGCACCGTAGGCATCGAGTGGGCCCATTGGGCCGACGGCGGCGATGACGCGCCACCCTTCGGAGCCGGCCTGGTCCACGCCGACGACCACGAAGCCGTCGAGCACACCGAACTCCTGAGCCATCTTCATGCCCGCGCCAGGCGCCTGCATGCGGAAACGGAAAAAAGACAATAGCCCCAAACCCGTCATCCACGCCGGTCGCCTTCATCATCTTCCCATTTCCCCCTTCCGCCTTCTGAATTCAGACTTCTGACTTCTCCCGTCTTTCCCATGCCCCACCTCGACCCCGCCGCCACTATCAAGGAACGCATCCGCACCGTGCGCGATTGGCCACTTCCCGGCGTAAATTTCCGCGACGTCACCACCCTATTTCACGACCCCGAGGCCTTCCGCATCCTTGTCGAGACCATCGCTTGGGATGCCACTCGCAAAGGTGTTAACCTCATCGCCGCTGTCGATGCCCGCGGGTTTATTCTCGGCGGTGCGCTCGCCTACCAACTCCACCGCCCCTTCATGCTCGTGCGCAAAAAGGGCAAGCTCCCCTTCCGCACCGTTGGCACCGACTACGCCCTCGAATACGGTAGTGCCTCGATCGAGATACACGCCGACGCCTGCAAACCCGGAGACCGCGTGCTGATCGTCGATGACCTCATCGCCACCGGCGGCACCGTGCTCGCCGCCGCCGGCCTGATCCGCTCGCTCGGGGCCGAGGTCGTGGGCGTTGCCGCCATCATCGACCTGCCCGAGCTCGGTGGCTCCGCTCGTCTCCGCGCCGCCGGCCTCGACGTGCACGCGGTGTGCAGCTTCACCGAGACTGAATAATCTCCCATGCCGCCCGCCCGCCCGCTGACCATTTGGACCAACGCCGCGCTCGCACCCGCCGCGCACACTAGATTGGCGGCAACTCTCACCGCCGCCGGTCACCGCCTCGTCTTATCCACCCAGACCTCCGCGTCTGTGCTCGCCGCGGCGGCGGACGACCCCGCCCTGGCCGACGCCGACATCGCCTTCGGCCAGCCCGATTCCGACGCCTGCCGGCGTCACGCCCGTCTGCGCTGGATCGCCCTCACCTCCGCTGGTTACACCCGCTACGATACGGAGGAAACTTTCGAAGCCCTGCGCGCCCGCCGCGCCGTCCTTACCAACGCCTCTTCCGTCTTCGCCGAGCCCTGCGCCCAACATCTGCTCGCGATGATGCTCGGCCTCGCCCGCCGCCTGCCCGACTCGCTCGATGAACAACGAGGCGCGCGCGAGTGGAAATACTTCGAACACCGAGCCGCCTCCCGCCTGCTTACCGGCCAGAGCGTCCTGCTGCTCGGCTACGGCGCCATCGCTAAGCGCTTGGTCGAGTTGCTCGCGCCCTTCCACATGCGGATCTACGCCCTCCGCCGCCGCGTCTACAGCGAGGCTGGGGTGCACGTAATCGCGGAGGAAAAACTCTCCGCGGTCCTCCCGCTGGCCGACCACCTAGTCGATATCCTACCCGAAAACCCCGCCACCCACCGCTACGTCAACGCCCGCCGTCTCTCCCTGCTAAAACCCGGCGCATTTTTCTACAACATCGGCCGCGGCCCGACGGTCGATGAACCCGCCCTGGTTGAGGCCCTCGCGACCGGCCGCGTCGGCGGCGCCTACCTGGACGTCTTCGCCACCGAACCCCTGCCGCCCTCCAGCCCGCTGTGGACCACGCGCAACTGCTACATAACCCCGCACACCGGCGGCGGCCGCTCGGATCAGGATGACGCCCTGGTGGACGCCTTCCTTGCCAATCTGGTTAATTTCACCGCCGGCAATCTGGCCGGTATGGGCGACCGCGTGGTCTGATCAGCCATGGCTCGTAGCGTTGTTCTGCAAGGCACCGACCGCTGCCCGGTTTGCGAACTGCCACCTCGCTGGTGTATTTGCTGCGCCCAGCGTGCTGAGCCCTGCCCCTTGCAGGTGGATGTTCTCCAGCATGTGCTCGAAGCGCACCGCCCCTCCAGCACCGGTAACCTGATCCCTCGGGTCGTCGCGGGCGCGCGCGTTTTTCCTTACCGTCGCGAACGTCCGCTCGTCCGTGCCGACTTCACTAGGCCCGAGGTCGACGAACTCTGGATCCTCCACCCGCACGGCGAGGAACCTCCCGCCCCGCCGCCTCCGTCCGCACGCATCCAGGTCTTGTTGCTCGACGCCAGCTGGGCCCAGGCCGGCGGCATGCTGGCGCAGGTGCAGGACTGGGGGCGTCGCGTGCGCCTGCCCATGGCCGGCGCCAGCCGCTACGCCCTGCGCGCCCAAAACGGCGCCGGCCGTTTCTCATCGTTTGAAGCCCTGCTTTTTCTACTCGAAGCACTCGGACACGCCGCTGCCGCTGCGCCACTGCGCCTTCAATTCGAGTTGCACGTCTACGCCGGCCTGTGCTCACGCGGTCGCAAGACCGAGGCCGAGGCCTACCTCGCTGGCTCACCCGTCGCGACCGCCTTTCCCGAATTGCTCGCGGAGTTCGCCCGCAAACGCCCCAACCCCGGCGCGAATCGCGCCGCAAAAGGCGCGGGACCTGCTTAAATTCCCACACCCATGCAACCACGTGCCTTCCCCGCCGGCCCGGCCGGACGACTCGTCGCCCACCACGGCATGGCTCTCATCCCAGAAGAAGGCGCGTGGTTTTCGCTCAACTACGTGAGCCCCGACCGGCTGGAAAACGCCGCACTGCCCGCGCGCTACGCCGGGGCTGGCACCCGTCCAGCAGGCAGCGCCATCTACTCGCTCGTCACGCGAACTGATTTCTCCGCCCTGCACCGCCTGCGCACCGACGAGACTTGGCACTTCCACGCCGGAGATCCGGCCGAGTTGCTCCTGCTGCACCCGGAAGGCCGCGCAGAAGTGATTGCCTTTGGCGCCGACTCTCTCGGCGGCCAGCGCCCGCAGGTCACGGTGCCCGCCGGCACTTGGATGGCGGCGCGCCCGGCCCGGGACCACGCGGAGGCCTACACCTTTTTCGGCTGCACCCTCGCGCCCGGCTTCGATTACGGCGATTACGAGCCAGGCTACCGGGATGAACTCCAGTCGGCCTACCCTGCTCAGGCCACGTTGATCGCCGCCCTCACCCGCCCTCATTTTTTCAACCGGTCCATCGCGGCAACTCCGCCCCCGCGAGGTATCGTTCCGGCCGTTACCGGACACGTCTTTAGCTGCGAAGAAGTCACTGCTCTCACCCTCGCGCCCGGCGTGGAGGTGAGGGAATTAATCGGCCGATTCACAGCTGGGCGCAGCGAAGCGCTCAGCTGCGCCCGATTCCGCCTCGCAGCGGGAGCGAGCAGCGGTTCGAGCCGCTACCTCGGCTCAGACGAATATTTTTTCATCGTTAGCGGCACTGGACTTATGACTCTCGCCAAGGGGGTATCATCGGTCGGCCCCGGCTCCGTGGTAGTGATCCCGCGCGGCGAACCCCACGCGCTGGTCGCCGACATGACGGGTCCGCTGGAGTTTCTCACGCTGCTCGCGCCGGCTTTTAACCCCAGCCACTACAGTCCCGAGATACCCTTCTCAGCATGAAAACCCGCCCCTGTCTTTTTATCCTCGGTCTATTCCTGACCGGTCTCTTCGCCCGCGCGGCGGAAACTCGCATCGAGCTCGGCGGAGAGCTGAATGCCCGGTGGCTCAAGCCCGACGCCGGCTGGTCCGGCCGCGCCGTGCTCATGCTGCACGGTTTCGCCAGCGACAGCGAAGGGCCGGCTGACTCGCAACGCCGCCTTGCAGAAGCGCTGGCGGCGAGGGGCATCGCTTCGCTGCGGGTGAACTTCCGCGGCGAGGGTGATTCGGCCCGCACCGCCATCGAGTCGACCTGCACCGGGCGCGTCGCCGATACCGAAACAGCCCGGATCTGGGTGCTCGCGCAACCCGGCGTGGACCCGGCGCGACTGGGCGTCTTTGGCTGGAGTCTCGGCGGAGCCACCGCGCTCGGCGCGGCCGGCGCGCATCCGGATTGGTTTAAGGCAATGGTGCTTTGGTCGAGCGTCACCGGCGATGCCCACGCGACCATGGCCGGCGGAGCGCTCGCCGCCGCCGCCGCGCAAGCCGAGGCCACCGGGACGGGTATCTGCGAAATCACCGGCTGGAAAACCGTCACGCTGCGCCGCGCATTTTTTGAGAGTTTCCGCGGGGTCGATCTCGACGCCGCGCTCGCCCGCCATGCGGGCAAATTCCTCAGCGTGCGCGGTTCCTCCGACTACCTGCCTCAACGCGAAGCCGAAATCCTGAAACTAGCGAAAGGCCGGCCGGCCGAGGCGATCATCATCGGCGGCGCCGACCACATTTTTAATGTATTCAACCCGGCCACCGGCCACTTCGACCATGCCGTCCGCGCGACAGTTGAATGGCTCGACCGCGAATTGTGATCACCACCGCTGCTCTGTCCGCTTGCGCGTGAGCAGTATCCAAATTCTGGCGAGAAACCAGCCGGGCGCAAAAAGCAGGACAAACAACCGCAGCGCAAAAAATCCGGGCATACCGAGTAGAGCGAGCCGCCCACCCGGGCCCGCTGAGAGGATCGATTCGGGCACTGAGAACCGTGCGAGCGCAAAGCTCGCAAAAAAGTGCAACACATACACCGCCGCGAGCTCTAGAGTAATGCGCCGAAGCGTCGGGGCCGGCCGCACCAGGCGTGACTCCCACCATTTTTGCCGCCAAGGTTTACGCGCGGTAGTCCTCATGGGGCCTCGGAGCGGGCGGTGAGCATCACGAGCATGATCGCGTTGCCCAGCGGTCCAGCGGTCACGAAAACGCGTCGATCATCGCGCGCTACGGGCGTGCCCACCAGATGGGCGGTGCGGTAAAGCGAGACGAACAGCCGCCGATCGTCGAAAACCCGCGCCCCGCCGAGAGCAAAGCCAGTTGCGAACGGACTAATCCCGAAAATCAAAGGGCCGGAGTCGATCTCGCCGAAGCCAGGCGCGGCCGAGCCGATGTGGTGTTCATTCAAGTAGCCGAAACCCCAGAAGGAGTCGGCGCAGCGGTCGCGCACGGCCGCGAACAACGCACCCGACACCGCGCGCTCGCCGTAGGAGAGCAAAAAGGCCGCGAGCGCCGTGGCGCTGGCCCGGGCGGCGTCAGCCGGCTTGCCGTCGCGCGGATTCATGGACTGGAAAAGCAGGCCGGAGCGCGGATCGAGCCAGGCTATGCTGAAACGGGCGAGGCCCGCCGGCGCCACCGCTGAATAATCCGCACCGGTGTTTCGTGCGTGCAAAAGGAGGGAGCTTAGCACGGCCGCGTTGTCCACCGGGTAGGCCTCAAGCGGATACGTCTCGAGGATACCGTGGCGGCTGGCCTGCAGGCGGCGGGCAAGCGCGGCCGAGACGCGATCGTTGAGATCAGCGAAACGCGAGTCCGGCACGACCAGTCGGTGCAGGGAGAGGGCAAGGTTGAGATAGCCGAGGTAGGCCGCGTGCCCCTGAGGGCCGTCGAGCGTAGCGAGCGGATCCTCCCTCCAGCGGACAGCATCAAAGGCCCGCATCCGCTCGGAGAGCATTTCGTCGATGGCGCGCTCGGCTGCCGGCAGAAACTCGGCCCGGTGATGGGGTTGCTGCATACAGACTTGAAGGAGGCCAAGCGCCGACATCTGGCAGGTGCCGAAGCGCCACTCGTTTTTAAAAAGGTCGCCCTGCGCGACGAGGTCCTCCGCCTTTTCGCCAGACTCCACGTGGGCGGCCACCGTGCGGGCGTGGGCAAGGACCAGGCTCTTGTCGTTCGCCAGCCAGCGCGTGGCGTCCCGGCCGCACCAGGCACGCGGCAGGATCATGGCAATCAGGAGAATGAGCAGCGCCGCCACCGGCCAACGCACCCACCACCGCGAATATTCCTCCGGCAGGCGCAGGGCGGCGATACGACGGATGAGAAAGTGGCGCGGCATGTTGGAGCAGAGTTTGGCTAGCGTCCCATCGCGGCGCGCGCGGCGGCCGCCATGGTGGCGACCGGCACGGCCGCGCCCGACCAGATTTCCAGAGCCCGCGCGCCTTGGTGGACGAGCATGGACAAGCCATTCGCGGCAGGCAGCGCCCGGGCGCGTGCAGTCGCGAGCAGCGCGGTCTCGGCCGGGTTGTAGATCATATCATAAACCGCGCGGGGTGCGGGCAGCGCGGCGAGGTCGATAGGCAGCGGGTCGGAGCCCTTCAGACCGGCGCTGGTGGCGTTGATTACCACGCTGCCAGCAGGCAGGCCGGCGGGCGGATTGGCGGGATCGAATCCGGTTACAGGCACGCCCGCAGCCAACGGCGCGAGCAAAGCGAGAAGAGCATCGAGGTTTTCGCGCGTCCGGTTGGCGATATGGAGCGAGGCGCAGCGGCTTTGCAGGCACTCGACCGCCGCGCCGCGAGCCGCGCCGCCTGCTCCGAGCAGGATAATGTGCGCGCCGGCCAGCTCGATCCCGAGATCCTCGCGCAAGCCGGCAGCCAGACCGTAGCCATCCGTGTTGAACCCCTCCCAACCATCCGCACCGCGGCGCAAGGTGTTGACCGCTCCGACCGTCCGCGTGGCGGGATCGACCGACGCCACCTGGGAGACGGCGAGGATCTTGTGGGGCACCGTCAGGTTTACGCCCCGAAACTCCTTGGCATGCAGTAGTGCCAGCGCGCGCGGCAACTCCTCCGGCGGGACCTCGAAGCGGAAATAGCGCCACGCGGCAAAAGCCGGGGCCGCTGCAGCCATTGCGGCGAGCGCAGCGTTGTGCATGGCCGGACTGATCGAGTGCCGGATCGGATGACCCAGCACGGCGAGCGAGACGCCCGGGCGCGACCAAGACTCAAGGTCGGTCAGTGTAAAGGTGGCGGCGGGGTCGGGGCTCATGCAATTGAGAGAACGTAGCCGAAGGCATGGCTACCAGCGGGCAGACGGTAACGGGCGAGGGCGTCGGGTCCGCAACTCGCGGTGCCAAGCCCGCGCTGGGCGGCGTCAAGGTAGAGGATGGTTTCGGGCCGGGCCTTCAGGTCCGTGGTATGGCGGGCGGCATAGAGATCCTCGGCCGTGAAGTGGGATGCATTGAACTCCAGCGCGCCACTCGCTGCGACGCGCAGGGTTGCGGGCCGGCGGGCCGGCACGAGGTCAGACAACTCCAACCACCGCACATCGGTGTGGTGGCCGTGTTCCTGAGGCATCACATAGTCGACGTATTCGCCGGCCACGGTGTTTTCCCAGACGCCGAGATCAGCGGCGACCTTGCGGTCGGAATAATTTTCGAAAGGACCGCGGCCGAAATAAACCAGCCGGCGCAGGCCGGTCACGAGGTCGAGACGCACGCCGACGCGGGGAAGGTCGGCGTAATCAGCGGAGAGAAGAACATCATTAGCCACCGCGATGCGGCCGTCAGGAAAGACGGTGTAGCGGTGGGTGTGCAGCACATCCTTCCAATTAGCACGCAACGGCGTGGTCACGGCGTGGCCAAGGGCCACGGTGACGGAGCCGTCGCAAGCGGGCGCGGAGACGGCGAAGCGGTCCGCACGGTGATCGAGCCCGGCATCGAGGCCGAGTTTTTGCCAGCGGCCGAGGGCTTTGCCATTCTGGCCGGACCAGAGCCGCACGCCGTCGTTGTCGGTGGCGGCGCGCCAGAGCTGGAGCAAGGGGCCACGGGTCAGGAATTCGCGGCCGTCGCGACGAATCGAGGAGAGCGAGCAAGTGGCGCGGTCAAAGCCAACCTCGATCGCCCCAGCCCGGAGCACATAGCCGCCAAGGGTCTCGGTGACCTCCACCGGGGCAAGCGGCGCGGCCTTCGCGGCGGCGGCGCGGACCTTGGGGGGACGGGGCGCGGGCAGAGCGAGCTGGGCGCCGGCGATGACGTGACCGGCCTCGGCCCAAGCGGTATCGCGGCCAAGGTAAAACTCCACGATCAGATGGAGCTCCCGCGCAGCAGCCGCAAACGCGCCGACGGGCAGGGCGAGCACGCGGCTGGCGCCGGGGGCGAGGCCCTTGAAGGCAGCGGCGGGCACCGCGCCTTCGCGCACGACCTCGCCGTCGGCCTGCAGGATCCAGCGGGCACGGAGACCGGCGCGGTCGAGCGCGGTAAAGTCGTGCTCGTTAGTCACCCGGACACGCGCGACGGCGCCTTTGGCGGAAACCAGGACGATGGCGACCGGTTGGGCGAGCCGATGGTGCTCATGGCAGGCCGGGTGCGGTATACGGTCGGCGGAGACCAGGCCGTCGCATACGAAATTGGCGTCGTTCGGAGTATCGCCAAAATCGCCGCCGTAAGCGAAGTGCTCGCGGCCATCGGCGGTTTTCACCCGCAGACCGTGGTCCACCCATTCCCAAATAAAACCGCCTTGGATTCCGGCGCGGGTCTTGAAGAGGTGGAAGTAGTCAGAAAGCGAGCCATTCGAGTTGCCCATCGCGTGGGAGTATTCGCAAAGGATTACCGGCCTGGCCAGCGGGTGAAGCGGCGTGGGCAGAGGATAACGCAGGGCGTGCTCGGAATCGGCGGCCTGAAGTCCGGCAGCCAAGAGGGCGCCGAGCGTGGAGCGATAGTCGGCAGTCGGCGGGGGACAATGCCGGTCGGCGAAATCGAGCCAGTCAGCGAGGTCCTTGATTTCGGTATACATCGGGCAGATCAAGTCGCTGGCCGCCGAGCCGTGGATAAACGTGGTTTTCGACTGCCAGCGCGAGACGGCGCCTTCGTAGTGGACGATGCGCGAAGGATCATAGTGGCGGATCCAGCCGGCGGCGGCGTCATGGGCCGGACCGTAACCGGACTCGTTGCCCAAGGACCAGGCGATGATCGAAGGGTGGTTCACGTCACGCACGACCATGCGCATGGCGCGGTCGAGCCAAGGGGTGGCGTAGCGGTGGTCCTGGCAAAGGGTGTTGTGGAAGTCGTGCGCCTCGGCGTCGGTCTCGTCGATCACGTAGAGCCCCAGCTCATCGCAGAGATCGAGGAAGCGCGGGTCATTCGGGTAATGAGAGCAACGGACGGCGTTGAAGTTGAAACGCTTCATCAGGACCAGATCCTGGCGCATGGTCTCGACCGTGAGCGCCTTGGCGAGGTCGGGGTGGTGGTCGTGGCGGTTGACGCCCTTGATGAGCACGCGGCGGCCGTTGATCAGGAGGTCGCGGTTTTTTATCTCCACCCGGCGCAGACCGCTGCGGATCGCCGCGTGAGAGGCGTCGGCACCGGAGGTCTTGGGCGGCGCGAGTGATACGAGCACCGTGTAAAGCGCAGGGTCCTCGTGCGACCACAGACGCAGGCGCGAGGCGGGCACGGCGATCTGGAAGCGCGCCGAGCCCCGGTTAAAAACCAAGGTGCCGCGCTCGTGCGTGACCTCCAGCGCAGCGGGTTTTTTCAGCACCGGCCGGCCGTTCGGGTCAAAGAGCTGCACGGTGACACGTGTGCCGGGCAACGGAAGGTTTTGCGGAAAACCGACTGTCACCAATACCTCGAACCCGGCCGGTCCGGTTGCGGGAGCGAGCGGATCGAGATGCGGAGTGATTCTGATATCCGCCAAGTGAACGGAAGGGGTGGCATAGAGATAAACGGAGCGGTGCAGGCCGCCGAGGCGCCACATATCCTGATCCTCCAGAAAAGAGGCGTCGGAATACTGCACCACGATCGCGACCAACTCATGGTCGACGCCGGGGCGGACCAACGCAGTGAGGTCAAACTCGGCCGGCAGGCGCGAATCCTTGGAAAGCCCCACGGCCACGCCGTCGACGTAGACCGCAAGCACGCTATCCGCACCGCCGAAGTGCAGCACGATCCGCCCGCCCTGCCAGGAGGCGGGGATACGGAAAAGGCGTCGATAGACCCCCGTGGGATTGGCGGCGGGCGTGAATGGCGGCTCCTCGCGGAAGGGCATCCTCACGTTCGTGTAGTGCGGAATGCCGTGACCGTGCATCTGCCAATTCGAAGGCACGGGGATGAGACCCCAGGCGGCGCTGTCGTTGAAAGGCCGCCCCTCGGCGAAGCGCTGCGCATCTTCGGGAGAACGTTCCAGACGGAACTGCCACTCGCCATCGAGCGAACGAAACCAGGGGGATTTCTCCCGACGCCCGGCCATGGCCTGGGCGGCAGTGGCGGAGACGTCGAAGGACGCGCGGGGCGGCAATTTATTGAGCGCGATGAGCTCGGGATTCTCCCAAGCTTTGATGATGCCGTTTGTTAACATGGATGAGGGGTAGCTACTTGGAAGCCGAACCACGCCCCAGCGGCAAGCTCTCGACTTACCCTCCCGAAGCCCCCGCGATGAAAGGGTTGAGTTTTCCTGCCAACTCCACGCACTGGCTCCTGCAGTCCATGGTCGCCAGTCCCGCATCACCACTTTCCCTGCTCGCTCAATTCCAGACGACGCAAGACCTGATCCTCTACTGGCCCTGGGCGGTGGTCCTCCTCACCGGAGCTTCGGCAGGCTTCGCGGTGGTCTGGCTGGTCACCCACGCCACCCGCCGCGCCGCGCGCGAACAAGGCGCGGAATTGATCGAGGTGGCACGTCGCGAGGCCCAGGTCCGCGGCGAGGAAGAAAGGCAACGCGTGGAACGCGAACTGGTAGAACGCCGCGCGGAGGTAAACCGCGAGCTCGACCGCCGCGAGATCGAGATGGATATCCGTCTGCGCGAGATCCGTTCCCACGAGGAATCCATCGCCCTGCTCGACCACCAACTGGAGCAACGCTCCGAGCGCCTCGCCCGCGAAGACAGCGCCATTCGCCAGGCGCGCGACGCCATCCGCTCGCTTTCCAAATCCCTTCGCAAACGCCTAGAAGGCGTCTCCCAGATGGATGCGGAGGATATCCGCAAGGCCCTGCGCGAGGAGGTGCAACTCGAGTGCCAGGACGAGTTGCGCGCGCTGCGCCGGCAGATTCTCGATCGCTCGGAGCAAGACCTCCAGGCGGAGGCGAAACGCATCCTCGTGACGGCCATGCAGCGCATGGCGTCGCGACCCAACAACGATATCACCGCCACCATTGTCGCCCTGCCCAGCGAGGAGATGAAGGGCCGCATCATCGGACGCGAGGGCCGCAACATCAAAGCCTTCGAGGCCTCGACCGGAGTGACCCTGCTGATCGACGAATCGCCGCAGATGGTCCTCGTCTCCTCGTTCGACCCGGTGCGCCGCGAAGTCGCGCGCGCAGCGCTGGAGGCCCTGGTGAAAGACGGTCGCATCCACCCCGCCAGCATCGAGGAAGCGGTGCGCCTGGCCAACGACGAGCTCGACGTAAACCTCCAGCGCGATGGCGAACAGGCCGTGCAGCGCCTCGGCATCAACGGCCTGCGCCCTGAAATCATCCAGTTGCTGGGTAAATTAAAGTTTCGCTTTTCCTACTCCCAGAACGTCCTCGATCACTCCGTTGAGGTCGGCTTTCTCTGCTCGCTCATGGCGAGCGAACTCGGGCTGGACCCGAACGTGGCCAAACGCGCCGGCCTACTGCACGACATCGGCAAGGCCATCGAGGGCGACTACGAAGGCAGCCACGCCACCATCGGCGCCGACTTCGTGCGCCGCCACGGCGAGACGTCCATCGTGGTCAACGCCGTGGCCGCGCACCACGAGGAGGTAAAACCCGAGACGGTCTACGCCGGCCTCGTCATCCTCGCCGACACCATCTCGGCCGTGCGTCCCGGCGCCCGCGCGGAGTCGATGCACACCTACATTCAACGCCTCGACCGCCTCGAAAAACTTGCCGGCGAGATCGAAGGCGTGCAGCAGGCTTTCGCCATCCAGGCCGGACGCGAAGTGCGGGTCATCGTAAACCCCCAGAAAGTGGACGACGAGCGCGCCCGCGAGATTAGCAAAATCCTCCGCCAGCGCATTGAGGAGGAGCTGCAATACCCCTCCACCATCAAGATCACGGTGATCCGCGAGACGCGTTTCAGCGAGACCGCGGTCTGAGTCGATCGCATGCTGCCCGGTTATTGGACCCTCTTGGGCTTGGTGTTGCCCGTCTTTGCGGTGGTCGCGGCGGGGGCGGGCGCGCGCCGCGCGGGCTGGCTGCGCCCCGAGGCGGACGAGAGCCTGCTGAAGCTGGTGGTCAACCTGCTCTACCCCTGCCTGATTTTCAGCCACGTGCTGGGCAACGCCGCCCTGCGCGCGCCGGGCAACCTCCTGGCCGGGCCGGCGCTGGGCTTCGCCACCATGGCCGGGGGCATCGTCCTCGCCTATTGGGTCGCGAAAAAAGCGGGTTTAGCAGTGGGCGGCGGCCTGCGCACCTTTGCCTTCAGCGTCGGGATTTTCAACTACGGCTACATGGCGATCCCACTGGTCGAGGCACTCTTCGGCCGGGAGACGCTGGGGGTGCTGTTCGTCTTCAACGTCGGCTGCGAGGCGGCTATCTGGACCGTTGGCATCCTCATGCTCGCGGGCGTGCCGATGCGGACCGGCTGGCGGCGCGCGCTCAATCCGCCGGTCTATGCCCTGGCGGCGGCGATCGCGCTCAACCTTGGCGGGGCCGCTGCCTGGCTGCCGCCCGTAGTGCTGGAATCCATCCGCCTGATCGGGGTATGCGCGGTGCCGGTCGGCCTGCTGGTCATCGGCGCCACCCTAGTGGAATTTCTCGCCGAACCCCGGACGCTGGTGGACCGCAAGGTGACCCCGCTGGCCTGCGCCTTGCGGCTCGGCTTGATTCCGCTGGCGATGCTGGGCGCGGCGGCGTTCCTGCCGATACCGCGCGAGTTGAAACAGGTGCTGGTCGTGCAGGCCGCGATGCCGGCCGGCATCCTGCCCATCGTGATCGCCAAACACCACGGCGGCCGCCCGCTGACCGCCGTGCAGGTGGTGCTCGGCACGACGGCGGCGGGCCTGTTCGTCGTGCCGCTGTGGTTAAAACTCGGTCTGCGCTGGATCGGCTAGGCGAAGGTGCCGCACCTGAGCCCGCGAAGGGTGGCGAGGTCGGCGCCCCAGTCGGCGAGTGGCGGGAGGGTTTTGGGTGGGGAGCGGCGTCTGCGGCCGGTGCGTGCGCGGTAGGAGGCGAGGTGCAGGGCGAGGAAGTTTTGGCCGCCGAGGACGGCGCCGTCGCTGAAGTGGCGGATGCGCTGGCGCAGGATGAGATGGCGGGGCAGGCGGCCCTTTTGGGCCACGGCGCTTTGGAGCGCATCGGCCGAGACGGTGCCTTTGCCCAGGCGGGCGGCGGAGCCGACGCCAAACAGGGTTACGGGGTAGTCGGCCTGGGCTTGGTCCCATTCGGGCGGGTGTTCTCCGCCGAGAATGAGGCGAAGGCCGGCACGGTGACTTGCCAGCTCTTGCGCAGCACCCCGCCGGTCGCGGCGTCCTCTGCGCGGAGGGTAAGGGTCTGTTCGCCACTGGCCATGGGAAGGACAGTGTCGAGCCGGTGCACGGAATCGAGGTCAAATTCCCGGCCGTTCAGCCAGGCGCGGTTGCCGGCGGGGGCGGCGTTGTAGTCGGCCTGCACCCGCAGGGCCGGGGCGTCGGCGACGAGTTGGTTGCGGCCGTTGGTCGTCCACGCGGTGGCGGCGGCGTCGCGGGCCTCGCCGCGCCGGTTGCCGCCGAGATCGTAGGCGTAGGCGTGGTCGGCCGGCTGGCCGGCGGGCGGGTTGGCAGGCGGATTTTGCATTTCTCGGAGCGACCCCATCAGTATTGGCCGTTTATATATAATGTAACGGCCTGGCACCTTTTCAGACCCTGCATTTCATCCTGACCCCTTCACTTGATCTCTTATTACAATAGCAATTGAAGTAATCGAAAATGGGAGGAAGTAATAAAGCTCCCCATTTGCAATAATTACATGCTTTAGGATAACGACCCCAGTAAAAGCAAAGAATAAGTATAAAAAAGCCGTGAGCATTACCTTTAAGAAAAGCCTCAGATGGCCTCTTCGTAACATATTAGAAAAATAACCGGATAAAACTCCGGCAGCTAACCCTGTAAAGATCAATATCATTGGATTTCTGGGCCGATGCCCGAGCCAACAAGTTCAAGGACGGCAGATGCACCTGATGTTGGAAGCGAAGCAGTTATATTAGATAACACGGGATTCATCCCGGCGTTAATCATTTGCGATGTCATGTAAGCTGAACCAGCTCCAGATACAGCACCGCCGACAGTTGATCCAATAAATGAGCCGACATTTAAAGATGCTTTGTAGCATGGGTCGCGTTTTTCTCGCATTTGGCCAGTAATGCCCTGCCCCACTATATTGCCTAAGCCGCCGATACTGGCATTAATAAGAGCAGTAGTCAGCAAGCCCTCGGAGGGGTCCAATAGCCCAATCGCTACTCCAGCCGCTGCTCCGATAGCTGCAGATGCTAGGGCTTCGGAGTAGGACCCGCCCTGAGCAAGTGAACCTAAGAAACCAGAAGTCGCTCCTGTGACACCGCCAATCACTGCTCCAATAGCAAAACGCCCATCAGGATCTACGTAATTGGTCGGCGAATTCCGCACGTAGTTATATAAATTCGGGCCATCTGGACCAAGAGGCCCGATGGGGTCCCTGCTTAGCCATCGCGCGGTGTCGGCGTCGTAGGCGCGGAAACGGGTTAGATATAGACCCGTCGCCGCATGATAGTAATGACCGGTAAAACCGACTTCATAGTCTTCCGCCCCGGCCAATTTCACCCTCCTGCCGTAGGGGTCGAAAGTGTAGCTGGCGACGACGGCGTTGTTGCCATCGACGACCTCGCGGACACTGCCGAGGTGGTCTCTCGCATAGTAACGCGCGACTTCCGCGCCGCCGATCTTGCGCATTTCACCCTGGCCGAAAAAGCGCCGCGTCACCGCGCCGTTCGCGTCGCGTTCCTGCAAGGGCTGGGCGCCGCCATCCCAGACCCATTGGCGGACCGTGGCCCCAGCGGCATCGGTTTCGCGGTAACGCTGGCCGAGGCTGTCGTAGTGGAAACGGCCCTCGACGGTGGTGCTAGAACCCCACGCGATGAGGCGGTCGCGGGCGTCCCATTTATGGAAACGCAGCACCACGCCGGCCTGGGTGATGCGGGTGAGGTTGCCGTTGGCGTCGTAGTCAAAGGTCTTCGGGGCGAAGGCCGGCACGGTGACTTGCCAGCTCTTGCGCAGCACCCCGCCGGTCGCGGCGTCCTCTGCGCGGAGGGTAAGGGTCTGTTCGCCACTGGCCATGGGAAGGACGGTGTCGAGCCGGTGCACGGAATCGAGGTCAAATTCCCGGCCGTTCAGCCAGGCGCGGTTGCCGACGGGGGCGGCATTGTAGTCGGCCTGCACCCGCAGGGCCGGGGCGTCGGCGACGAGTTGGTTGCGGCCGTTGGTCGTCCACGCGGTGGCGGCGGCGTCGCGGGCTTCGCCGCGCCGGTTGCCGCCGAGATCGTAGGAGTAGGCGTGGTCGGCCGGCTGGCCGGCGGGCGGGTTGGGCCCGGTGCGGCGGGCGGTTTTTAACTCGTCGGCCGGAGTGTAGCCAAAATCCCACTGGTCGGTCGCGCCATCGGAGCGGGTCTGGGCCCAGGCGGTGATGCGTCCGAGCAGGTGGTCTTGAGCGTAGCTTTGCGCGGAAACGACCGATAGGTCCGGTCGGCGGTGGGTGAGGGTTTCGAGCACAAAATCCTCGTTGAGCGGGCGGTAACCGAGGGCGAGGGCGAGACCGCCGGGTCGGCTGAAGCTGGCGAGCCGCCCGGACGCGCCGACGTAGCTGAGGGTGAAGACGCCGAGCGGGTTGTTGACCTCGGCGAGGCGCCCGAGCGCGTCGCGGCTCCACGTTTCGCTCTGGCCGGGCAGGGTGCGGCCGGCCGGGCGGCCGAGCTCGTCGTAAGTGTAGGCCACGGTGGCGGCGGGGAGCGGACCGGATACGGTGGCGAGCCGTCCGGCCCCGAGGGTGCCGACCGGGGCGGTGATCGGATGATAGGCGAAGTCGATGGCCGAGGCCACCGCGCCGCCGAGCCGGTCTTCGAGGCGGGTGAGGCGGGGGAAGACGGGGTCGAAAGTCAAAAACGTATCCGGCGTGGGTTCGGCCGAATCGGTGTGCAAGACAGCGGCGAGGCGGTCGTCCAAGGTGTGGCGGTAGGTGGTGCGCTGGCCGCGTGGATCGAGGTGGGTGGCTAGGCGGCCGGCGAGATCGTAGCCGTAGGCATGGGTATCGATCGGGCCGGTCGGCGCGTCGCCCTCGAAGTGGCGGCGGGTGAGGTTGCCGTTCACATCGTATTCGAAGCGGGTGACGCGGCCGGCGGGGTCGATGAGTTTTTCGAGCGCGCCGCAGCCGCACCAGACCAGGCGGGTGATGCGGTCGGCGGGATCGGTGATGGTCTCGGGGCGGCGCAAGGCGTCGTAGTCCACCACAGTGTAGCGGCCGGCGCGGTCGCGGAAAAGGTGCGGGTCGATACGGTCGTATTCGATTTCCTCGTAGGTGGCGTCGGGGTGGTCGATGCGGGTGAGATCGTCGAGCGCGTTGTAACTATAGACGAGGGTATGGCCGCTTTCGTCGGTGTAGGACCGCACGCGGCCCTGGGCGTCCCACGTGAAATGCAGGGTATCGCTCGTGCCTGAGAGCGGGCCGTCGATGCGCACGAGGTAGCCGGCGGCGAGGGGATCGAGGGTGGTGGCGGGGGTGAGGCCCTGGCCGGTGGGATGATACCAGTAGGTGGTGGTTTCGTTGCGGGCGTTGGTCGCGGTGCGGAGCTGGCCCTTGGCGTTGTAGGTGTAGGTGATGGTGCGGCGGGCGGCGTCGGTGACGGCGTGGTTGCGGTGGGGCACGCCGGAGGCCCAATCGATCTCGGCGAGGGTTTGGTAGCTCCAGGACGCCGCGTCGGGGTTGTCGTAGTCCGGATCGGTGGGATCGCTCGGCCGGGCCACGACCCGCTCCACCTTCACGAGGTCGATTTGATTGGAGGCGTAGGTGAGGCGGACTTCTCGGCCTTCGGGGTCGCGGTAACGGGTGGGGTGGCCCTTGGCGTTGTAGGCGTAGGAATGGATTTGGGAAACCAGCACCGGCGCGGGGATGTTTTGCCCAGTGGCGGGATCGTAGCCGCCGACCGGATCGATGGTGCCGGCGGGATCGGGCACGAGGCGGCCGATTCGCGAGGGCTGGCGGGAGGTGCCGGGGAAGGTGGCGTCGTTGTCGTAGAACCAGACGTCGGGGTGGCTCAGTCGGGTCCCGTAGTCGCGGGGCGGAGACACGGAGTAATCGATCAACGACTGGCCCGGGTAATTATACCAGATGCGGCTCTCGCCCGGCCGTTTTTCGCTCTCCAAATGATCGTCGGCTAAATACTGGTAGTTTGAACGGGCAAAATCGGCGTGAATCCAATGAAGCCAATGGGCCTGGGCATAATCGGCCGCGCCCAACGCGAGGGTATCGACCGGACTGGCGGTATCGCTGACGGCGAGGGTGGGCGCGAGGCCGAAGGCCTTTTTGGACCAGACAAAGGAATTGCGGGCGTTCAGCACTTCGTTGCGCAGGGGCATTGCGGGCAAATCCTCAAACTCGTAATAGGGCACGCCGATGTCCTCGCGTTCGTTGAACTCCACCCGTTCGCGCGCCCCGAGGGGATCGCGGGTCTCGATCCAGCGGTAACGGCTCGAACTGTTAAAATACTCCGATTCCCCGAAGGAGAACGCGGTCTCGCCGTAGGGCGTGGTCAATTGAGTGATACGATCGGGCTTGGCCGGGTCGCCGTAGGTGAGGCGGGAGACGATGCCGCCCATGTCCTCGATCTCCTCCAGAAATCCGTCGTCGGTGTAGCGGAAAAGCGCCGCGCGACCGTCGGGGATCTGGATGCGGGTGATGCGATTTGGCCACGCCGGCAGTTCGTAGAAGAACTGCGTCACCGCGCCGGTCGCGTCGGTGATGGTCGTCAGACGGTCGGCCGTGTCGTAGGCGAGCGTGGCGGGGTTGCCGGCGGGATCGGTGACTTTGGTCAAAAAGACCTTCCGGTTGGCGCTCAGCCCGATGGGGTGGGCGTATTCGTGCACGGTGCCGTCGGGATGCTTCACGCGGTAGTGGCCGGGGGCCGCGCGTTCGGTCTCGGTCTGGTTGTAGTCGGAGACAAAAACCGTGGGCGGTGGCTCTCCGCCGGATTCGCCGCCCGAGGCGAAGACCAGGCCGCCCTGCCGCACCGGGGCCAGAGACTCGGGCGGGGTAAAGCCCAGCCCGAGCGCGGCGTAGCCGGAAAAGGTCGGGGCTGCGGCGGACGCCTGACCGGCCGGCGCACCGGCCTCGTTGTAACGCACCGCGCCGCCGCCGGGCTCGCCGAGTTTAAAGCCGGCGGTGTCGGTGCCGCCGTTTTCCTCGTTGATCCACGTCAGCCAGGCGAAGCTCCAGCAGGGGCCGAAGTTGCCGAAGCTATCGTTGATCTCGTTATTTTCCCGTTCGTTGTAAGTGAGCGTGAAGTCCATGCCCGGACCGTAGGCCGGGGCGTAATACGCCGGGGTGTCGCGCACCACTAGGCTGACGAGCATGGTCTTGATCGCATAGCCGGCCATGCGGTGGTTGGGCCACGGCCCGCCGGCGGACCCGCTGGTGCCGCCCCGACCGCTACCAGGGCCACCCGAAATACACCGTCCGCCGCAATTGGGATACTCAAGGTCGCATATACGGGTGGCGTCCTCATTATTGCCCGTGGTGAAGCCACTTCCGCGAATCTCGGTTTTCGTTTCATTGGTCGGGATCGTCCAGGCGGCATGGTCGGGCACCGAGGCTGGTAGCAGAAAATAGCCGCTGGCCTCTTCCCGGAGGTTGGCCGGCGTGACGTGGACGTCGCGGCCCTCGCCGAAGGTGGGGTCGCGCACGACGTAGCGCTCGCCCGAACGGCCGACGATGGCGGCGTAGTGGCCGATTTTCCAATGGACCACGGAGGGGACCGGAACGGGCGCGCCGGCCGCGACGAACACGGCACGGCAGGGCAGCTCGGCCGAAGTCGCCAGGGTCTCCAGCTCGGCCAGGGAAAACCCGTTCTCGGGCGACGCCGCCTCTAGCAGCGGACGCAAGGTGTCCGGCGCGCGGCCCGAGGCGCGGGCGAGCGAGGCGAGGCCGAGGCTGCCGCAGCGGAAGGACATTTCGGGGCGGTGGCGCATGAAGCCGAGACCCTCGCGGGCCTGCTCGATCTTGCGGGCGGCGTGGCCCCACATCGGGCGCTGGGCGTCGGCGTCGGCGAAAAAGGCCTCCAACTCGACTCGGCGTCCTACCCGGGAAAGCATTTTGACGTAACCGGCGGCGGCATCCATCGCCACCAACCAGCCTTCGGCATCGCGCGTCCCTTTGCTCTGCGACCAAGCCGCCTCGTAGGACGCCAGGGCCCGGGTGTAGCGGGCTTGCGTGTAGTAGGCGTCGCCCAGCTGCACGAGGATCGAGGGCGCGTAAGCCGAGGTCGGATAATCCCGCACGAAGTCGGCGAGTGCCGTCTGGTCGGTGCGGTCGGCCTGCCGCAGGAGGGCGCGCAAGGCGCGGGCGAGAGCGCGATTCTCGGCGGGGGCCGGCTCGCCTAGGACCGCGAGGGGGCGAGGGAAGACCCGGGTGGCGAGAAGCGTCTCCTTGGTGGCGGTGTCCGGGGCGAAGTCAGCGCGGGCGTCGCGCAGCCGGGCGAGTTCGATGGGGAGATCGACGGCGGCGGGCGAGGGGGTGGTCTGCGCCGCGAGGACGGGAGGCAGCAAGGCGAGCAGAAGACGAAGCAACCGGGCTTTCATGGTGAAGCTGGAGCGGAGGGGTGAGCGCGAAAACGAGGGAGAGTTAGGGCAAGACCAACGCGTTAGCGGGCATGAATAGCACCACCGCGAGGGTCCCCGTGAAGGACTGGCGGGAGGGATCAAGCGGGAAGGCGTCGGCGGCGTCGGGTAAACCGTCGAGATCAGTGTCGAGCGCAAAAAGGTCGGTCCGCAGACCGAACTCCTCCTGGTTGGAAAGGCCGTCCCCATCGCTATCCGTCCCGTAAGGATCGGCGAGCGTCGTTTCGAGCAGCCGCAGGCGCACGAAAATGCGGGCGGCGGGGGTGGAGAAGCCGTAACGGACAGCGGCGTCCCGGCCGGTCTCGATCAGCGGGAAGTAGCCCCACTCAGAAGCAAGGTCCTCGCTGCGTTGGAGGAAGTAGGTGTAGCCGGCGCGGCCCCGCCAACTCACCTCGTAGGTGCCGGGCGTAGCTGAATTCGCGGAAAGGCACAGACCCTCGTTAAGGTCGGTAGCGGTTTGGGCGTGGGCCGGAAACTCCGCGAGCATGGCTACGAGCAGCAGGGCAACCGGAAGGGCCGGAAAGGGGCGGGGCGGGCGGCGTTTCATGGCGGGGCGACTGTGGTGCCGGCGGCGGCGGGTTTTTCGATTTTCCAAAAATAGATCGTCTGGTCTTTGGGTTTGGGCGCCGCGAGGGCGGACTGGCGCGCGGCCTCGGCGGCGGCGGCGGCGCGGACGGCTTGGGCGGCGAGGAGTTCGGAGCGGTTTACGTCGTGGTAGGCGTGCAGGTAATCCAGCGGGGCCAAATCAGGTTCGGCAGCGGCGACTTCGGCGGCGGTGCCTTCGACGACGTATTCGGCCGGGGTTTGGGCGGAGGCGGGCGCGAGGCCGAGGTCGGCGGGGCGTTCGTCGTCCTCCGGGCCGACCTCACTCATGAACGGGAACCAGTTGTAGAAGGCAGCCTCGGTTTCAAAATCAGTGAGCTGAGAGAGGAGCCGGAAATCGACGTTGCTCCAGGCCACCCACTCGCGGCTGGCGGAGCGCCAGCGCAGTTCGGTGACGACCGGTGGGCGCAAATGCACGGTGGCGGAGACCCCGAGCATGAGGCGGGGCTTGGCCTCCAAACGTGCCCATTCGGCAAGGTCGGCGGCGGTAGGCTTGGCGGAGGGGACCGGGACGGGGGCCGGCCGGGGCGGCAAGGCGGGCGGACGGATACGGACGTAGGTGATGGTGCGCTCCCCCTCGGCCACGGTGCTGCGGGAAAGCACAGTCAAAGGAATGCCGTCAAGAGCGTCGGCAATCAGGAGAGGCGAGGTGGCGAGCAGGCTCGCGAGGCAGACATGGTTGAAGGGCGAACGCATGGCGAGAAACGGCGGGGGAATGGAAAAGGCGGACAGCCGGACACCGAGGAAAGAAACCTATGATCCCTTTATCTGATTTACTAAAACCTTTCTAATAACAACTTAGTCTATTTCAGGCTAGAGAGAGAGGCCTGAGGGAACGTGCCAAGATTCGGTTTAATAGACGTTTCTAAATTCCGAATCGGACGGTAGATAAAATCAACGTATGATGAATAATTTTACGAAGTTTTTGGGTTAAACCCAGGGGATTATACCTATCACGAAATACTTATACACTAGACCTTATCAATATCAAGCCCATTTTAAGAGCGGTGGCTTCATGTTCCTACGTTGCCGGAAAACAGGTCGAGGGGCCGAGTCTGAGTCGCCAGGAAACAGGCCCTTGGTTTGCAGGGCTGTAGCATGGCCGCGGGCCCTGCCGCATCCTTGCCTCAACCCGCCGCGCGGCGGGCGGCAATTGCCCAGCCGTAGAGTTCCTCGAAGCGACGCGCGTTCGGGCCCCAGGAGAAATCGCGGTCCATGCCGCGCAGGCGCATGGCGTGGAGTTCGTCAGGCCGGTCGTAGTAGGTGGCGCAGGCCCAGCCGACGGTGTTGTAGAGGGCGGGGGCGGTGGCGTCGTGGAATCGAAAGCCGGTGCCCTCGGCTTTGCCTTCGACGTATTGCGAGACAGTGTCGATCAGGCCCCCGGTGGCGCGCACCAAGGGCAAGGTGCCGTAGCGCATCGCATACAGCTGGGTGAGGCCGCAGGGCTCGGAGCGGCTGGGCATGAGGAAAAAGTCGGATCCACCCTGGATGAGGTGGGCCAGGGCGTTGTCGTAGCCGACGTGCACGCCGACCCGACCGGGGTAGTTTTCCGCCGCCCAGCGGAAGGACTGCTCCAGACCGGGATCACCCGCGCCGAGCAGGGCGAACTGCACGTGCATGCGGTCGAGGATGTGGGGCAGCGCCTCCGCGATGAGGTCGAGGCCCTTTTGCGCGGCGAAACGGGAGACCACGCCGAAAACCGCGATGTGCGGATCGGCGTCGAGCCCGAGGCGCTCCTGCAAAGCGAGTTTGGCCGCCCGTTTGCCCGTCGCCAACGAGCGCTGGTCGTAGGGGCGCGGGAGAAAGCGGTCCATGGCCGGATTCCAGGCGGCGGCGTCGATGCCGTTGAGGATACCCACGAGGTCGGCCGAGCGGAAACGGAGCACGGCATCGAGTCCGTGGCCGCCGGCGGGGGTTTTGATCTCCTCGGCGTAGGTGGGGCTGACAGTCGTGAGCTTGGTCGCGTGGTAGAGCCCGGCCTTGAGCTGGTTGACCGACCCGCCGCTTTCGGTGCTGTCGGGCCGGAACTCGCCCGGCGGGATATGCGCGAAATCGAGCACACGGCGGTCGGCGTAGCCCTGGTGCTCCATGTTATGAATGGTGAAAACTGAAGCCACGCCACCGAGCGGGGTGTGCCGCAAGGTGGTGTTGAGCAGCACGGGCAGCAGGCCCGTGGTCCAATCGTGGGCGTGGGCGACGTCGGGGATCCAACTGAGCTGGAGGCAGAGGTTCAATGCCCCGCGGCAGAGAAAGGCGAAACGCAGGTCGTTGTCGGCGTGGTTGCCCCAAGGGCCGGCATAGACTTCGGGGCGACCGAACAGCCCTTCGTGTTCCAGCGCGTAGACGGGCACGCGCGAGTCGGGCAATACGCTCTCCCAAGTGCGCGCCCAATGGGCGGAGGCCCCGACGTCCACGCCGAGTGGATCGGGCCGGGCGCGCCAGCTGGAATCTAGCCGCAAGCCACCGTAGGCCGGGAAAACCACCCGCACGTCATGGCCGAGCGCGGCGAGGGCCTTGGGCAGGGAACCGACCATATCCGCCAGCCCCCCCACTTTTACAAACGGTTCAACCTCGGGCGAAACGAAGAGGATTTTGAGTGGAGCCACGATCGGTGAAAAAGTCGCGGGCAGAGCCGCACGCCGAGCAAAAACCATCCAGTTGCATAATTAGTTATAGAAAATACCCCGGCTCAGCTGCCGGGCTTCTCGACCGGCAAGGCGGCCAGCTCCGGCGGGAGTTGGTCAGCGGGAAAGGTGGGGAAACTCAGCTCGAGCAGGGAAAGCGCGGGTAAAGCAAAGCGCGTCGCGCCCGCACTGCGGTCCACGAGCATCGCGACCGCCACGGCATGGGCCCCGCCGGCGCGCACGATCTCCAGGGCCTCGAGCACCCGACCGCCACGCGTGACGACGTCCTCGACCACCAGCACGCGCTCGCCAGGGGCGAACTTGAAACCCCGCCGCAACACGAGGCGGTCGTTCTCCTTTTCGGCAAAAATATAGCGCGCGCCCGCCTGGCGGGCGACCTCCTGGCCGATGACCAGACCACCCATGGCCGGGGCGAGCACGGTGGTGAAACCGAGATCGCCCGCGCCCCGCAGCTTGATCAGCAAAAGCTCGGCCAGCCGGGTGACCGCGCCCATGTCCTGGCAGACCTGCGCGCATTGGAAATAATGCCCGCTGTGCAGCCCGGAGCGGAGCACGAAGTGGCCGCGCAGCAAAGCGCGGGTGCGGGTGAAGATATCGAGAATCTCTTGTTGGGAAACGTCCATGGAAGGCACGGTGCCGGTCAGGCTGGACGAAATCGAAACCAAAGTTTGAGCCCGGGGCCTCCGGTGCATTGTTTGCAGGCATGGTCATCGAACAGGCACCACTGGAAGACGAGCTGGGGGACGTCCTGGAAAAGGCCCTCGGTCACGCCGGCCTGAGCCCGGAAACCCTCGGCATGCGCGCCGGGGTGCCGGCGGAAAAAATACGCGACGCGATCGACTACCGCTATGACTTCACGCCGGGCGATATCGATCGTCTGGCCGGCGCGCTGGATTTAAACCCGGTGGGCCTGCGCGAGCTGGCCGACGGGCGCTACCCGCTGCCCCCCATCCACGGGTTGCCTTTCTGCCTGCACGCCCTGCGCTCGCCCCACGGACTCGGCACCGCCAACGCCTACCTTGTGAGCGACTGCCGGGGCGGGCCTGGCGTGCTCTTCGACACCGGCCCCGATCCGGCCCGGCTGCGCCGCATGTGGCCGGCGGGCGTGCCCGGAGCGGCGGCGGTTTTTCTGACGCACGACGAGACCGAGCACACCGGCGGCCTGGCCGAGGTGCGGCGGTTCTCCGGCCCCACCCCGGTCTTCGCCCCCGTCGGTGCACAGGTGGCCGGCGCGACCGGCATCGGCGACGGCGCGCGGATGGAGAGCGCGGGCTACCGTATCGAGACGCTCGCGACGCCCGGCCACGCCGAGGCGCACAATGCCTACCTCGTGCGCGCCCCGGGCGCGGCCCAGGCGGCACCCCTGCTCATCGGCGGGGACCTGCTCTTCGCCGGCTCGATCGGCGGAGCCTACTTTTGCGGCCGGCGCTTGCGCGAGCAGGTGGCGCGGATCTGGCGCGACCTGCCGCCCGACACGGTGGTGGCGCCCGGCCACGGGCCGCTCACCACCCTCGGTCACGAGCGCGGGCACAACCCCTTCGCCCGGTTGGCGGAACCGGCCTAGAAAAACTTTTTCGCCTTCTCGAACCAGCTCGCCCCGGTGGGGTGGTCGGCATCGCCGCTGACCCGGGCAAACTCCTTGAGCAACTTTTCCTGCTCGGCGCTCAACTTGGTCGGGACCTCGACCTGGACGCGCACGAGCTGGTCGCCCTGCGCCCCGCGCTGGCGGAGCGAGGGCATGCCCTTCCCGCGCAGCCGGAAAGTGGTGCCGCTCTGGGTGCCGGCGGGAACCTTCACGGTCGCCTTGCCGAAGAGGGTCGGCACCTCAAGCGTGCCGCCGAGGGTGGCGAGGGTGAACTTGATCGGGATCTCGCAGAAGAGGTCGTCATCCTGGCGTTCGAAAAGCTCGTGGGCCCGCACGCTCAACACGATGTAGAGGTCGCCGTTTTGGCCGCCCGCGAGGCCGGATTCACCGTTGCCACTGGAACGCAAGCGCGTGCCGGTATCGACACCGGGGGGGATGCGGACGTTGACCTTGGCGGCCTTGGGCACGCGGCCCTCGCCGCGGCAGGCGGTGCAGGCTTTCTCGATTTTCTGGCCGGCGCCGCCGCAGGTCGGGCAGGCTTGGGCGAAGGTGATGATGCCGCCACTCCGGCGGATCTGGCCGGAACCCCGGCAAGTGGGGCACGTGACCTTCTTCGAGCCGGGCTCGGCCCCGGAGCCATCGCAGCGCTCGCAGGCGTGCAGGCGACGGAAGGAGATCTCTTTTTCGGTGCCGTTGGCGGCCTCCTCGAGGGTGATCTCGAGGTCGTAGCGCAGGTCGGAGCCATCCCGATCCGAGCCGCCGCCCCCGCCGCCAAACATCTGGTCGAAAATACCGCCGCCTCCGCCGCCCCCGCCCTGCTGGCCGAAGACCTCGCGGAAAATATCAAAGGGATCGTGGAAGCCGCCGCCCCCGGCACCGGGCCCGCGCGGGCCGGCCCCGCCCTGCTGGGTGAAGGCGCGATGCCCGTATTGATCGTAGGCGGCGCGTTTCTGCGGATCCTTCAGCACCTCGTAGGCCTCGGAGACTTTTTTGAACATCTCCTCGGCCTCCTTGTTGCCGGGGTTTTTGTCCGGGTGGAATTGGACGGCCTTCTTGCGGTAGGCCTTCTTGAGTTCCTCCTCCGTGACGCCTTTTTCGACGCCCAGGAGGGTGTAGTAGTTTTCTTCGGCCATGACGGAGGGCGGCGTGGTGGAAAAAGGACTGGCGCGGGGCGGGTGTTCAGACCACCACGCCGACGGCGGGATCGGCGGGGGCGCCGGTGGAAACGACCACGGCGGCGGCGCGCACGAGGCGGCCGTTCAAGGTGTAGCCGGTGCGCACGACGGCCGCGACCTGGTCGACGGCGAACTCGGCGTGCGGCTGCTGGGCGATGGCCTCGTGGAGATTGGGATCGAAGGGTTTCCCGAGAGGCGCGATCTCGACCAAGCCGTGGCCCGCGAGCGCGTTCTTGAGCTGCTGGCCGACCATCTCGACGCCTCCGGTCAGGGTCTTCAAGTCGGCGCCGGGGGCCTTGGCGGCCTGCAGGCCGAGGGCGAGGTTATCGAGCACCGGGAGGAGGTCCTCAAGGATGCGGGTGGCGGCGCGGTGGGCGGCGTCCTCGCGATCCCGGACGGAGCGCTTGCGGTAGTTGTCGAGGTCGGCGACGGAGCGGACGTAGCGCTCGTAGTTATCGGCCGCCTCCTTTTTGGCAGCGGCGAGTTTGGCGTCAAAATCGGCGGCCGGCGCGGACGCGGGTTCCGGTGCGGGGGCGGCGGCCACGGGGTCCGGGTGGGCGGGGGACGGTTGGGCGGATTCGTTCTGGCTCATGGAAAAAGGTGAACAAGATAACAACAAAGCGGCCCGCGCAAGGGCGCAGGCGCAAGGACGCGTCCCGGGTTCCCTCCCCCTCACTCCCGCCGGGCGGCCGCGAGCAAGGCAGCGACAACCGGCCGGGCGTGGTCGAGATCACGAAACTCCCCCGACCAAGCCACGGGCCGGGCCACCTCGCGGCCAGTCGCCGCATCACGCACGACCACGGTGTCGACCTTCAGACGGAGGCGGGCAAGCCGCAGCTTCACCGCCTCGGGACCGGTCCGCCCACCCTGCTCGTAGGGTAAACCGAGCGAGGCCAAGGCGGAAAGCAGGGGCCATTGGCCACGGGCATCAGGGGCGAGCCGGAGCTCGGTGAAATGGAGCTCAAGGGACTCGATCACCAGTGGCGTCTCGGCCCCGGCGTTCCAGGCGGCGCGCCAGCTAGGGGCAACCAGTTCCGCCGCGCCGCCCCGAGCCAGCAAGGCCGCGCCCGGCGCGGCGGCGGCGCGCAAGGTCCAGCCAGTCACAGTGGCGCGACCCGCAAAGGGATCCGCCATCAAGCCCTGCAACCGCAGCTCGGCCCCGGTCGCCGCGACGAAGCGCTCCTGCGCCATCAACGGCAGGAGCAACATCCAGCCCAACACCAAAATAGCCGAGGCCAGCACCAGCCCGGCGAGGGTCGATCCAAGCACACCGGCCCGAAACGGCGAAGACTCCTGCACATGCGCACCCAGCATAATAATAATTCCTCAGTCGATGTGACCGGCGAAGTTTTCCGTCACCAGCACGAGGGAGGCGGCGGCGGCCTTGAACGTAAACTCGCCCGCGTAGGGCAGCACCGCGTTTTCGCCCCGGGCGAGGCCGCCCTTGCCGGACCCAGTGAGCTGGCCGGTCACCACGCTCAGAATGCGGACCTGCCCGCCCGCCGCAAAACTGAGGGTCTCGCCGGCATCGAGCACCACCCGCCGGATGCGGAACTCGGCGCAGTCGGCAATCACTCCCGAGGTCGGCGCGGCCCGCACCGGCGCAGGCTCAAAATCGTCCCACTTGATCGAGGCCAGCGACTGCTCGACATGGAGCTGGCGGGGTTTGCCGTCGAGCCCGACCCGACCCCAATCGCAGACGCGGTAGGTCGTGTCGGAGTTTTGCTGGATCTCGAGGATGAGGTTGCCGCCATCAATGGCATGGATCTGGCCGCTGCGCACCAGGATGCTATCGCCCTCCGCGACCGGAAACCGATGCACCAACGCCTCCAAGGTGTTGTCCGCAAGGTTTTTCTCGAACTGGGCGCGGGTGACGCCGTTTTTCAACCCCACGATCAAGGCCGCGCCCGGCTGGGTATCCGCGATAAACCAGGTCTCGGTCTTGGGCTCACCCTGGAGACTGGGCGCCACCGCCGCCGGCGGATGGACTTGGAGGCTCAGCCGTTCGCGACAATCGAGCCATTTCACTAAGATGGGGAAGGGTTTCGTTTTATCCCAGCCCGGGCCCATAAGATCTGCCGCGCGGGCCTCGATGAGCTGGCGAAGAGTTTTCCCGGCATGGCGACCGGTTTTGACAACCGATTGGGCTTCAGGCCGATCCACGATTTCCCAGGCCTCGCCAATCGGTGCGCGGCCGGGTAATTCGCGCCCCAGAGCTTCCGCCAGACGTCGCCCGCCCCAGACTCGTTCTTGGTAAAGGGGTTGAAAGCGGAGAACGTCGTTCATGACAGGACGTAAAAAGCAGGGAAGTGAGGGGATAAAAGGAAAAGCCTTTGACCGTTCCCCGGATTGGTCCGAACTGTAAAAACTAGGCCGCGCATCGCGTGCCATGTCACATGCCGAAAGTCGCGAGTTCAAACCCAAACAGCGCCCCCTCGTTCCAGGCTTCACGCCACCGCCCTCGCTGGGCTACGGCCAGCGCGTGTCTGGTGATCGGCCTTTTGCTTGCGGTGGCCTTCATCGATTACGAACCCGCCCAGACGGAGTATGTGCGCATACCCGCGTTGGCGAAAAATGCCGTCGGCTGGATCGGGGCGGATATTTCCTTCATTTGCTTTTCCTGGCTCGGGGTCGCGGCGTGGTTTATCCCCGGCGGGCTTTTTTGGGTAACTTACAACTCGATCCGTAACGCCAAACAGGTCGACGCGGCCCGCCTCTGCGCGCTGCTAGCCTGCCTGTTTAGCGGCGCAGCGCTGGCGGCGATGTTTGCGACCGAAGTCCACAGCTTTGAAAATGATTACTTCACCCACGATCTGGGCGGCCATGTCGGCGGCTGGATCTACCGCGACGTGCTCTCGGATCCCCTCGGCGGCTTTGGCTCCGGTGTGGTGCTCGGGCTGGTGTATTTCCTGAGCCTGCTTTTTATCCTTACCGCCGACTTCGGCGCGGAGCTCGAAAAGGCCCTGCAATCTATTCAGGGTTGGTGGGCGGAGCGGAAAGAGCGGCAAATGCAGGCGAAAAAGGAAGAGGACGAATTCCTCGCCGAGCAGAAAAAACGCAAAGTCGATGCCGCCAAAACTCCGCCCGCTCCGGTTCCGGTCGCCAAACTGGAGATCGCCAAGGACCCCAGCCCCCCGCCGGCCCGCTCGCCTTTCGCGAAACCCGAGACCGTCTACCCGCTTCCGCCCCCGGCACCCGAAACCGCCCCCACCACTCCTGCACGCCCCGAACCCCTGGCCTCCCCCGCCCCTTCACCGGCCGCCGGCGGCGTGGTCGCCATCGTAAAGCCCGAGGAGACGAAAAAAGCCAAAACCCCCGCCCTGCCCGAGGCCGATTCGGATTACCAATTCCCGCCCCTCACCTTGCTGAAGGAGCAGGCCCGGGCCACCTCGAGCGATTCCGATACCGAACACCTGCGCAACATGGAGGACCTCGTGCGCATCCTCGGCGAATTCGGCGTCACCGTGAGCCCCGGCGAGATCCACGTCGGCCCGGTGATCACCTGCTACGAAGTCGTCCCCGCCCCCGGTGTGCGGGTCGAAAAGATCGCCAATCTCGATAAAAACATCGCCCTGGGCATGCGCGCCCAGTCGGTGCGCATCCTGGCCCCCATCCCGGGCAAGGCCGCCGTCGGCGTCGAGATCCCCAACCGCACCCCCACCCCGGTCGGCATGCGCGAGATTCTCGAGTCGGAAGACTGGGTGTCGGCCAAAGCCGAAATCCCGATCGCCCTCGGCAAAGACGTCTCCGGCAAACCCCTGATTTCCGACCTCGCCAAGATGCCCCACCTGCTCATCGCCGGCGCCACCGGCTCGGGCAAGTCCGTGTGCATCAACTCGATCATCGCCTCGATCGTCTATCGCAAGAGCCCCCGGGATCTGCGCCTGATCATGGTGGACCCGAAGGTCGTGGAGCTGAAGGTGTTTAATACCCTCCCGCACATGCTGATCCCGGTCGTCACCGAACCGAAAAAGGTGCCCTCCGCGCTGAAGTGGCTGCTCGGCGAGATGGAGATGCGCTACCAGATTTTTGCCAAGGTCGGCGTGCGCAACATCGTCGGTTTCAACACCCGCAAAAAAAACAACACCCCCGCCCCTGCCGACGACCAACCCGGCCTGGCCGGCCTCGACCCCGCCACCGCCACCGCCGAGGAACTCGCCGAATTGCCCGCCCGCCTGCCCTACATCGTCGCGATTATCGATGAGCTCGCCGATTTGATGATGGTCGCCCCGGCCGAGATCGAGACGAGCATCGCCCGCCTCGCCCAGCTCGCCCGCGCCGCCGGCATCCACCTGATCATCGCCACCCAGCGCCCGTCGGTGAACGTCATCACCGGCGTGATCAAGGCCAACCTCCCCTCGCGCATCGCCTTCCAGGTCGCCTCGCAGGTGGATTCCCGCACCATCCTCGACGGCAAGGGCGCCGATACCCTGATCGGGCGCGGCGATATGCTGTTCTCCCCCCCCGGCAGCTCCCGCCTCGTCCGCGCCCAGGGCGCGTTTGTCTCGGACGAGGAAGTGGCCGATTTCGTGGAGTTCCTGAAGCGCAACGGCCCGCCGAAATACGCCGAGAACGTGCAAAACCAGATCGAGGACGACGCCGCCGCGAATTCCGACGATGAAGAAGTCGACGACGATGGCGACGACCAGGACGACGAGAAACTCTACAAAAAAGCCATGGGCGTGCTCCGCGCCACCAAACGCGCCAGCACCAGCACGCTCCAGCGCCGCCTGCGCATCGGCTACAACCGCGCCGCCCGCATCATGGACTTGATGGAGGAGCGTGGCGTGGTCGGCCCGGAAAACGGCTCCAGCCCGCGCGAGATCCTGATCGATCTCGACGCCGGCTGAACTCGCTTTCCCCGGCCAGCCCTCAGGCCCAGGGGTCCCGGCCGAGCAGGAGCTCGCTCAACTGGACGGCGCTGAAGAACGCATCCTCGTGGAAACCGTAGCGGAAGTAGCTGCCGGCGAAGTAGGTCTCGGTGCCGCCGCGCGCCGCGGCGTTGAGCGCCGGTAACTCGACCTGCGCGGCCTGCGCCCCGAGGTCGAACAGCGGGTGCGTGTAGTCGATGGTTTTGATCACCTTGGCGGGATCGATCTGCTCGGGACGGTTGATGGAGACGAAGTAGCGCTCCCGCTCACTGATCCCCTGGAGGCGGTTCATCCAGTAATGCGTGGCCGGCGTCACGCGGCCCGCCCGGTCGCGGGAAATTTGATACACCCAGCTCGCCCAGGCGCGCCGGGTGCGGGGCATGACACTCGCATCGGTGTGCAGGGTCGCGACGTTGGCCTGGTATTTGAAGGCGCCCAGCAGGCGGGTCTCTTCCGCGGTCGGATTGGCCAGCAGGCGCAGCGCGTCGTCGGCGTGCGCCGCCACCACCGCGCGGTCAAAGCCGTGCGCGCCGCCGTCGGCGGTGAAGATCGTCACCCCGCGCCCCGGACCGTGCCGCACCACCCGATTGACCGGGCAACCGAGCCGCAGGCGGTCGGCGAAAGGGGCGACCAGCCGGCGCACATATTCGCGGGAGCCGCCGTCGACCGTCCACCAAGGGTGCTGGGTGTCGAGGCCGAGGAAGCCGTGGTTGTGGAAAAACCGCAGGAGCGAGGCGGCGGGAAACGCCATCATCCGCTCCGGGGGCGTGCTCCAGACCGCGCTGCTCATCGGGACCAGGTAAAGGTCCCAGAAATCTTTGCCGTAACCGCGCCGCCGCACGTAGTCCGCCAGACTCTCGGTGACCGGTGCGCCCCCGGCCTCGGCCGCCCGCAAGGTGGCTACTGCTTCCTCGTTGAAGCGTTTCACCGCGAGCAGCATCCGGATGAAGCGCGGGCTGAAGAGGTTTTTACGCTGGGCGAAGAGGTGGTTGAGCGAGGAGCCGCACCACTCCAGGCCGGTATCGAGGTCCTTGACCGCGAAGCTCATGTCGGTGGGTTTCACCGGCACCTGCAGGTCCTCGAAGAGCCGGCAGAGCTGCGGGTAGGTGACGCGGTTGAACACCATGAAGCCCGTGTCGATCGGCAACGCGCGGCCGGTGCCCGGCTCGACGGCCTCGACCGTGTTGCTGTGGCCGCCCGCGTGGGCCTCGGGGCCAAAACAGGTCACCTCATCGCCCGCGCGGTGCAGGAAGTGGGCGGTGCCGAGGCCGGCGATGCCGGTGCCGATGATCGCGGTGCGCATGGTGAAAGAAAGGGGCAACCTGTGCCCGGCCCGGGCGCATTCGGCAACCCGCGAGCATAAAAAAAGGGGGCCGCCCGGCGGCCCCCGCTAAAAATGCCCTGCGCGACCGCTCAGGCCGCCGGACCGGTCCCGGTGCCGGGGGCCGCCGGATTGTTGGCCTTCACCAGCTCGCTGCTGAGATCCTTGTGGATGGCGGGACCGTCGGCCTTTTTGGGCAAATCGGCCTGGGCCGCGGTCGCCGTGGCCACCGCGATGGCCGCGGCGGCGGGGATGACCTGCCGCAGGGATACATTGGCATGCACTTCGCTGGCGCGCTCGGAGGCGGCGACCGAGTGGTGATGGTCGGCGTGCCTGCCCTCCTCGAGGATGGATTGGGGCACGGGTTTCAGGCCCCAGATCAGGCCGGTGTAGGAGAGCAGCTTCAGCCCGTAGTAGGTCGGGTCGACCTCCCACCAATAAAAGCCATTGCGGGTGCAGCTCTGGTAGCGGTGGTGGTTATTGTGCCAGCCTTCGCCGAGACAGATGATCGAGAGAATGAAGCTGTTGCGGGAGTCGTCCTCGGTCTTGAACCGGCGTTTGCCCATCAGGTGGGCCATCGAGTTGATGCAGGCCGTCCCGTGGAACAGAGCCGTGGTGCTGATGAAGAAGCCCCACACCAGCATTTGCGGGCCATTGGTGCCGAGGCCGGGGGCAAAGCGTTCGAGGAGCATGCCGAGACCGAGCATCGAGAAGGCATAGAGGATGGGCACCACCAGATCGAAGCGGTTGAGCCAGACCAGCTCGGGGAACTTGGCCAAGTCCTTCACCTTGGTGTAATCGGTGGGGAAATTACGCCGCGAGGTGATCCAGCCGATGTGCGACCAGAGAAAGCCGTGCACATGCGGCGAGTGGGCGTCCTCGGGATCATCCGAATGCTGGTGATGGTGGCGGTGGTGATAGGCCCACCAAAGCGAGCCGCGCTGGACCGTGGTGCCCGCCCAGAGGGCGAGGAAAAACTGGCCCGCCCGCGAGGTGGAGTAGGTCTTGTGCGAGAAATACCGGTGATGGATGCCCGTCACGGCAAACATGCGGATGAAGTAGAGAAACACCGCCGCCCACGCCGCGAAGGCACTGACGCCCACCCAGATGACCCCGAGGCAGCCGACGTGCAGAATGACGAAGGGCATGACGCGCACCCAATCGACCCGGTCGGGTTCGGAGCGCATCTTCTCCGCTCCGTCCGGACAATAATCCGAATCGATCCACTGGGCGACGGCAGTCGCGCAGCGGCGCAGGAGGTTGGGACGGTCAGCAGCAGCAGAATTGGGCACGAGCATGATTGAGACGTAAGAAAGACCACAGGGTCCGACTTTAGCGGGAAAGCAAGCAAGCCTGCTTTCAGCGTAGGGTTTGCCAGCGGCGCGCGCCCCGCCACGCTCCGCCCCCGATGAACGCCACCGACCCGATCGCCGATCCGGCTCCGCCCGCGGTCGCGTTTCCCCCGGTAAAACCTCGCGAGATCTTCGGCTGGTGCTGCTTCGACTTCGCGAATTCAGCGTTCACCACCATCATCATCACCGTCGTTTACGCGGTGTATTTCACCCGGCAGGTGGCCGCCGGCGACGCCCGGGCCGAGGGCTGGTGGGGCAGCGCCCTCGCCCTTTCCCAGCTCGGTGCCATCCTGCTGGGCCCGCTGGTCGGCACCCTCGCCGATGCCCTCGCCCGGAAAAAAGCCTTTCTGCTCGGCTCCGCCCTCGTGTGCTCGCTCGGCACCGCCGCGCTGGCCTGGGTCGGCCCGGGCGAGATCGCCCTCGCCCTCGGGCTGGTGATCGTGGCCAACCTCGCCTTTTCCCTGAGCGAGAACCTCTGCGCGGCCTTCCTGCCGGAGATCAGCACGCCCAGGACCGCCGGCCGCATCTCATCCTACGGCTGGAGCTTCGGCTACTGCGGCGGCCTGCTGAGCCTCGTGCTCGCGCTGGTCATGCTCCAGGGGCTGCACTGGCCGGCCACGTGGACCTTTCTCATGACGGGCGCATTTTTCCTCGGGGCGTGCCTGCCGACCCACTTTCTGCTGCGCGAACGCGCCCGCCCCCGCCGGCTCGCGCCGGGCGAGAGTTTGGCCGGACTGGCCTTCGCGCGACTCGGCGAAATGCGGCGCGAACTCCCGCGCCACCGCACCCTGGCGGTCTTTTTCGGGGCCATGACGCTGTTTCTCGCCGGCCTGTCCGCGGTGGTGGCCTTCGCCGGGGTATTCGCGACCAAGGCCCTCGGGATGAGCCAGGCGGAGATCATCCAACTATTCATCCTGCTGCAGATTGCGGGGGTGGCGGGCGCGCTGGGCTTTGGCCACGTGCAGGATAAGATAGGGGCCAAGGCCGCCCTGCTCGCCTCCCTGGCCCTGTGGACGGGGGTGTGCGCCTGGGCTTGGCGCTGCACGGGGAAAACCGAGTTTCTGCTGATCGGCATCCTCGCCGGGGCCGCCATGGGTTCTCTGCAATCGTCCAGCCGGGCGGTGGTGGCGACACTCACCCCAGCGGGCCGAGCGGGCGAGTTTTTCGGCTACTGGGGCTTCTTTGGCAAACTCGCCGGCATCGTGGGCCCGCTCGTTTTTGGCTGGGTGGCCACCGCCACCGACGTCCGCCAGGCCATCCTGCTGAATGCCGGCTTTTTCCTCGCCGGCCTGGCCGTGCTGCTGCCGCTGCGGCTCGACCGCACCCCGCCCGAAGTTTGACCGCGCCTAGGGCTTGTCTTTTAAGACACTAGGTAATTTTTTGGCGGAGGGGTCGATGACGGCGAGCAACGCGGCCGACGGGCAGGCGTAGCCAAACTTCCGGCCCGCCTTGGACGTAAAGATGCCCATGTGCATGCCCACCAAGGTGCCTTCCGCCGAGAGCAAGGGCGCTCCCGTGGTGCCTCGCAAATCCACCGTCTGGTTCTCCAGAAGGTAGCGGATCTCGTGGTCAGAGATCCAGGCCAGTTTGGCCGGCTCCAGCCCCACGCGAGCCGTGCCCGCGTATTTGACGTAGAGCCACACCTTGTCGCCCGCGAGCGGCACCGAACGGTCCAGCACGAGGGCACGCTCCCCCAGCCGCGCCGGCAGCTCGAACATCGCGATGTCTTTATCCGACCCCTTTTCGTCCGCCCGGCGGGCATCGGGCAAAGGCAGGTAGCGCCGCGCCACCACCACCGACCGCGGATCGGTGCAGGAGACGCCGACCGCCGCCACGATCATCCGCTCGATGTCCGCACTCGTCATCTGCACGTCCAAATCCGCCGCCGGGCCGAACAGAGAATGGGCCGTCACCAGGTAGTGCTGATCCGAGTTTTCCTGCCGCACCCGGAACGCCATGCCCGCAGAATAGGCCAGATCCGGCGTGAGAAAGCTGGGGCGGAAAATCACATTGGGCACCGGCACCGGCTGGGCATGGCCCACGAGGCCCGCCCACCCGCCGCACCAGAGCACCAGCCACAAGCTAAATGATTTTTTCATAACAATTTAAGGTATAACCGCCGTTGATAAACATCGGGCTTTCCGGTCCCGCATAGTTACCACGGCCCGCAAAGACAAACACGGATATATTCGGCTGCATCCGTGCTTATCCGTGAAATCCGCGGTGAAAGACTGAAAGCATTGTGCTGCGTGTAAATACGTGATTTCTAGCCACAAAAAAAGGGGTGGCGTAGTCAGCCTACGCCACCCCTCGACAACCACCAACCTGCTCGAGAGCTTAGAAGCTGTAGTTCACGCCGGCACGGGCGGCGGTATCGGTCTCGAAGTCGGTGGCGACGTCCAAGTTGACCTGCACGCTCTCGTTGATGCGACGGGCCACGGCGATACCGAAGCCTTGGGCGCCATCGACGGTGGCCACACCGGCCTTCACCGCATTCTGCTTACCGGCCTCGATGATCGGGGTCTGCAGGGCGGCAGCCATGGAGACACCCTTGCGCAGGCTGTTGATGCGGCCTTCCGCACGACCGACGCGACCTTCGAGGGCCGTGGCGCGACCTTCGAGGGCGGTGGAGCGGTCCGCCAAGGCGGACTCGGCGGCAAGCGCACGGGTCTTCTCGGTGTTCACCGCAGCGACGCGATCAGCAACCTCTTTGGTGAGGTTCGTGGTCAGCACGCCCTCGGCAGCCGTCGCACGGCTGGCCTCGGCAGTGATGTTGGCCTGCAACTGGGTGTCCGCAGCAGCGCGGGTGTTCGCCTCGGCGGTCACCGCAGCGATACGGGCGGCTTCCTCAGCGTTCACATCAGCGATACGGTCGGTGACCTCTTTGGCCAGGTTCGTGGTCAGCACGCCCTCGGCGGTCGTCGCACGGGTAACCTCGTTGTTCAGGTTCGTGGTCAGCACATTGTCCGCAGCGATACGGGCACCTTCCTCAGCGTTCACATCAGCGATACGGTCGGTGACCTCTTTGGCCAGGTTCGTGGTCAGCACGCCCTCGGCAGCCGTCGCACGGCTGGCCTCGTCGGCAACATTTGCGACGGTGGCAACGCTAACGCCGTCCAAGAGCAGACCGGAACCGTTGGTGACGTTGATGTTAATCGGGTTGGCGCCAGCATCCTGGGCATAGAGCTCTTGCACGCCGCCCACTTCATTCGTGATGAGAGAATTTTCGCCGATATGCACGGCGCCGGTCACGGGATCGCGATGAACGATGCCCGCGATGCCAGAGCTCTGGATGGTGTCGATCGCGTTGCGCTCGTAGGAGCCGTTCAGCACCGTGAAAAGTGCAGCGTCTTTGTCATCGACAGAAATGGGAGGCAGAGCGGGCAGATTGGTGTTGATCGCTCCCACAAGGGCCTGGATGTCGGCAACAGAAGCGTTGTCAGCGCCAATACCCGCGAAAGTCGTATCAGCATCCTGAATCGCGGCAACGACCGGAAATTGGTCGCCGGCGGTGACTCCATTGATGGTGTCGATCACGCCTTGAAGACCGGTGCTGCCAGTCGCCGTTGCATCGGGCGAGGTCAGCACTCCACCAGAGGCGAATTGATCCTGTGCCTTAACGATCACAGCAGCGGCGTCGGAGGCGGCCTTTTGCGCGTTAGCCACCGGAACGTTGATCGCCTGCTTGTAGAGGGCGATCTTGATGTCGGAATTGGTAACGTCGCTGTTAGCAGCATTGAGGGCTTCATTTTTGGTGCCCAGTTCGAACGTCATGGTGCCCAAGTCGCTCTGCATGGTGGCCAGATTCTCTTGCTCGATGGCGATCTGGGCATCGAGGGGATTTGAGGCGATCAGGGTGTTGATCAACCCGACCTTGCTGCCGATCAACGTGTTTTGGGCTTCGATCAACGCTTCCTGCGCCGCAACGTTGGCTTGCTTATCGTCCCGGAAAGTAACGAGATCTCCGTTCTTACCCTGCTCGGAGGCGAGATAACCGTTCAGATTATCTACAACTGTTTTAATACCATCGGGAAGAGTGCCGACATTCAGCTCGTTAAGCTGGGTGACGGTGGAACTGAAGGACGAGGAAGAGTTGAAGTTGACAGCGTCATCGAAGGGGAAAAATTGAGCCCGAGCGACGGATGTTCCACCGGCAACGGCCATGGCGGCCAGGAGAGCGGTGATGTGCTTCTTGTTATTCTTGTAGTTCATGTGGGTTGGGTTGAGTTGTGCGTAGTTCGCACCAACTACCCAAAAGCCTAAACCCGCCTAGACGAATACTCTTAGGTTTAAATAGGTTTAGGCGACATTTTGGCACACATTTCCTTTAAGAACCTGTCAGCAAATAGTTTACGATTCCGGTGGACCACGCTCAGCCCGCGTTTTGTGAATAAGGCGGCCCCCGGCAGCGCTCCGCGAGAGCAGCGCGAAAGGGCGCTGAGGCGGCTTTGCCTCCGGTGGCATGGGCCACTGGTCCTCACCGGACTCGGCGGCGGTGACCTAGGCCGCGCGCCCTTTCCCCCTCACGCCGGCCGGGGGCGTTGGCGAGACGTGGCTGCGCGCCCGCGCCCGCGGCGCAGCGCCGGCACTTGCCCGTCGCCCAGGATTTTCCGGATCGAAGACACATGCACGCGGATCGTGGAGTGCGCGATGCTCAAGGCGCCGGCCATTTCCTTGTAGCTCAGCCCGCGCCGCAGCAAGCGATAGACCAGCAGTTGCTGGGGCGAGAGGCGGAGATCGAGGAGACCATCGGCCTCGGCTTTTAACACTTTGCCCCAGAGCGCCAGCGCCAGTTCTTGATCGCGGGCGCTCTCCTGGCCGGGGTCGCAGACGACGACGATGCGGAGGTGGCCCGCCATCGCGCAGATGACCGGAAACGCGACCGCCGCGATCAGCGCCGCACCGGCCGCCGCACTGGCCTTGCTCCGCACCGCCAGGCCCGAGGGGGTTTGCCCGCTGATGCCCGGGAGCGTTTCATAGGGCAGAACCGCTCCGCCCAAACGCCCCTTGTTGAAAAAGAGAATCTCGCCCTCCGCTGACTCCACCCAGGCAGGGTGGCTTAGCATCACGAGAATCTCCACGAGTTCCGGGCTGCACCGCGGCCACGGGCTCTTTTTGGCCGCAGGCTTCTGCCGCAGGCGCTCCGAACCCTTCCCGTTCGTCCCCTTGGCCGAGGTATCACTTTGGAGCAGTTGATTCATGCAGGCTGGCTGAAAAGATTTTCCATCGTCTGCCTGCAATGCAGGCAATGCATTTTCTTAAAATGCGTTTACCTTTTACAGGCGAAACAATAGTTTAAGTTCAACGTCTTACCCATTAAGATGAAAGTGATGTCAAAATTGAGTGATCAAGTAAGCGTCCGCATAAACCCGGAATGGCGGGAAACCTTGCGGGTCATTGAGGAAAAACACCGCATCCCGCCCCCCGAGTTTATTCGAGGCATGGTGGCGGCAGGGCTGGAGTTTTACCGTCTGCACGGCTGGTTTGCCTTCCCGATCAACGTGCAGCCGGGCCCGGAATACTTGCAGGCCGTCGCCGAGACCCAGAGCCTCTACGACGCCGCGGCCAAGCCACCCAAGACCGGGCAGTAGGCCGCGTGGTTGCCCGGACACCTTCAGTCTTATACGTGCGCAGGGTGAGAAAGGGTGCCGCATCGTCGTCATGGCACGCTTGGTTTGCGAGATCTGCGCCGCAGGCGCGGCACATGGTCCGCGCCGAGGAGCTTGCGGATACCGGATACTTGCACCCGGACGGTCGAGTGGCAGAGGTCGAGCCGCTCGGCTATTTCTTTGTAGGGGAGCCCAAACTGCAGCAGCCGGTAAATCACTCGCTGCTGGGGTGTTAAGGGTGCTTCCGTATCCTGGAAAAGACTGTTAAAAACTCTTCTAATCAAGAAGTTGAGCAACTCTTGATCCCTCAGCGAGGCCAGTTCGAGATGAGAACCCACCACAAAGCTGACCCAATACCCTGAATCCGCACCGGCCTTGCCATCGACCAGCGGGGTCGGGGTCTCCTCCACCGTAAAGGTCGTCGTCGAAACAAAGCGCACCTCCAGCCCGGTGAACACGTCGGGCGTAAGGGTCGTTAACTCATCTTGCCTAAAGCGCTTTTGGAAGCCGTCCGAATCCTCCAGCCAGACGGGGAACGTCACCTCCCGAGCCACTTTCTCGAGCTCATTGATCAGCTTTTTCCTCACCCTTTTCAGCCGTGGCACCACCACCGGAGGAAAAGCTACACATGGAAAATGGCCGGACATTCTCTGAGACATAATGCTTTATCGTATAAATGTTTGCAGATTTATAGTGGCAGGGGAAAAACGGGTATGAAAATGCCCAAACTAGCCGTTCTTCGCTTGGGGTGATAAGACTTAAGAAGGGAAATCCTCGTGAATGCACGTATTATTAGGTTTAGGTAAGTTTAGTTGGAGGGTGGTCACGTATCATTCTTTTGACCCCACTTTGTCTGCATATATATAAATAGATCAAAAGTTTAGGTGCGCAGGCGATACACAGTTAAACGCACAAAAGGTAAGTAAAAAAAATTATCTAAACACCCCGCCGAGGGGGGGGGGGGGGGGGG
>CAIQAB010000007.1 GCA_903869675.1 uncultured Verrucomicrobiota bacterium
GGGGGGGGGGGGGGGGGGGGGGGCTTACCAGCCGACGGAACTGCGGCGGCCCTGTTTGGTGATCTGGGTTTCGTCCTCCCAGACGGCGAGGCCGTCTTTCACGGTGGTGAGGCTCAACTGAAAGGTGTAGGTGGTCTGCTGGGTGGAGCCGCTCTTCACGCGATCTTCGAGCAATTTGCCGGACAGGGTGTAGTAGGGCAGGGTGGTCTTTTGTTTCTCCCCGGCCAGGAACGCCTGCATGGCGCCCGCGTCGGCGGCGACGGCGTCCTCGACCTTGCCGTCGGGCCCGAGGGTGGTGGTGGTGACGATCTTGCCGCTCTTGTTCAGGGCCACGCGGATTTTCTTGGTCAGGGCGTCGGTATCGACCTGCTGCTGGGTATTGTTCCGGATGCGCGAGACGGCCATCACGGCAGGGAGGGTCGGGGCGCGTTCAAGGACGTTGGACTCGAGGAGGGAGGCGACGAGTTTATCCGCGGCGTTGTTCCAGTCCTGAATGTTGATGCTGTTCAGCGAAACGATGGTGTTGGGGCCTTGGGAATCGACGTATTTGGCGTCGTTTTGGGAGGCGCAACCCGAGACGAACAGGGCGAGGGCGGCGGCGGCGAGGGTGCAGGTGAATTTAGGATTCATGGGAAAAAAGGTGGTGTGACGAAAAAAAGGGGGGCAAAGCGGCTCAGTTTTCGCGGAGTTTCAGGCGGAAGTCGACCGCCTTGGGGCTGGTGGCGATGGCGGACACGGCGCGGGTCTCGCGACCTTCGAGCTGGATTTGTTTCCAGCCGCCGGAGGGGGCGGAGAGCTCCATGCCGTCGTTGGCGACCCAATCAAATTTGTAGGTGAAGGCCTGGCGCTTGGAGGAGCGGTTCTCGAGGGTGACCTGGATTTTCAGGAGGTCGCCGGAGACCTTGGCTTCGTTTACCGAAACGATGGCGACCTTCCGGCCTAGGGAGGAGTCGGTGATCACGCGCTGGTCGGCGACGTAGGAGGGCGACGCCTGCGGTTCGGCGCGCGAGACGGTATTGACGCTGGTGGCGCAGCCCGAGCCAAGGAGGGCGAGGGCGGTGGTGGCGAGGAGGAGTTTCATAGGGAGGGAGGCGGGCAGGTTTACTTTTTGAGGATGAATTGGCCGACGAGCAGGGGGGCGGCGGCGCTCGGGCTCTTCACATAGACGACCTGAACGGCGGCGGGTTCCAAGGTGACGGTGCGGGTCTGGGTGCCGACGGTGAGAGTAAGGAGCCCATCGGAAGGAGTGGCGAGGCGGGCGTAGTGAAATTCCTTGGGCAGGCTGCGCCAGGTGCGGGTGTCGGCGATATTCACCGCGGCTTGGGTAATCGCGGTGGCGAGGCTGAAGAGCAGCGCGCCGGTCGGACCGGCCTGGTCTTGCATCTGTTTCTGCAGGATGGCGTCGATGGTAGCCTTGGTGGCGGTGGAGATGATGGTTTTGGTAAGGATGACGGGCCACTCGTTTTTGAAGTCTTGGGCGACGACGCTATCCATCGAGGCCAAGAGGGCGGCAGGGTAGGTCTGGCCGGCTTCGCCAGTCACCGAGAGCGAGGCGGCGTGGCCGGATACGCGGGATAATTCAGGCAGGGCCATGCCGACGTAGGATATGCGACCGGTTGCAATAAACAGCGGCAGGTCGATGCGGATCTGGTCGCGGTAGGGGGCGGCGCCGGTCTCGAAAATCACATACGTCAGGGAGGTGGGCGCAGGAATCGCGGGGGCCTGTAGATCAGGCTCGACGGCGCGGTAGTCGGCCTGGGCGTAGGGGTTGGCCGGGGCAAAGTTGACCACGCGTTCCCAGCTCTTGCGGGCACGTTCCAGATCGGAGGCATCGGTGGCCTGGTGGGTGAAGACGAGGGCGTCGAGGAAGGTGGTGAAGGGGTTGACGTAATCGCCGTAGGGCAGGATGGCGGCGTCGAGTTTGCCTTCGATGTTTGAGAGGGCGGCGGAGGTCTTGGGGTCACGTTTGGCGCGGTCGGCGTCGTAGGCGGAGCCTTGGCGGCCGTTTTCATCCTCGATGTTGCCGGATTTGGCGTCGTCGGCGAGTTGCCGGGCCTCTTGGATGCGTTTGGCGTTGGCCTCGACGGCATCGCGCTGGCTTTGGAGGGCGCGGTTCAGCTCTACACGGGCGGCGTCGGGATCGCGCAGTTCGAGGTAATTGAGGGCCTGATAAGTATGCAGCATCACCTTGTCATAGGCGCGCCCGCGGTAGGGCAGATTCGCCTGATTGGTGAGCAAGGCCCCGGCCTCGGCGCCGACCTTGATTTTGGCTTCCTCCTCGTAGCGGGCGATGCGGCGGGCGGCTTCCTCAAAGGAAGCGACCGAGCGCGTCAGGTAGGCGATGCGAGGGGAGATCTGATCTGGCGTGGCGCCGTTGAGGGCCCGGTTGGTCTGGGTCTGGCCGGCGGACTCAAGGGGCGGGGCGGGGCGGGCAGGGGCGGGGAGGTTGGCGAGGGCGGCGGAGCGGAGGATGGCACCCTGCTCCAGGCGGTAAAGGATGGTGTCCTTGTTGTTCTGGTTGCTCTCGGCGTCTTTTTCGGCCTTGGCCAAGGCGGTGGCGATGTCGCCGGAGCGGACGGCCTCGTCGCGGTCCTGGGTTTTGGAGGTATAGGTCTGGCAACCGGTGAGCGCAATAACCGCCGCGAGGGAGGCGGCTCTCGCGAAGTTAAGTTTCAAGTTTGCTTTCAAGGCAGACGCGAACGTGGCGGACGGCATGGTGCGAGGAGGCGGGGGCGAGAGGAAGCGAAAGGACCGGGCGACCAGCAGGGGCGAGCACGGCTTACTGCTCGATACGGCGCACGATGGAGCCGCGATCTATGCCGAGGTCCTCGCCGGACACCTCCCCTTGGGCGGTGCGCGCGGTAACGCGCTGGATGCGAATCTTGCCGATGGACAACTCTTCGCGACCGAGGGAAGCGCCGGTATCGGGGTCGATCAATTCCGCTCCGAGGGCGAAGACTTCCCAGAGCTGGCCGGTGGCAATGCCGGTGCCTTCGCCACGATTGATGGTTACGATATTGCCGGTCTTGGCGAGGATTTTGGCGGGGAAGGCGACGTCGGTGATGCGCTGGGCGATTTTTTCACTCAAGCGGCGGGTGAGGGCGATGAGGAGGGAATCGGAGAGCCTGCCGCCGGTGGAGGCGGCTTGGGCGAGATCTTCTTCGGAATCGAGATTTTGCTCCTGCAAATTGGCGGTCTCGATGAGCTTGTTGGTCTTCGTCTCGTAGAGTTTAGCGACGGCGGCGAAGCGGATTACGCGTTTGGTGGCAGATTTGCCAATGGCGGCGAAGCTGGCGGTTTCGGTGAAGTCTTGGAAATCGTCGACAGTAACGACGAGGGTAAGATCGGAATGGCCGAACTGGAAGGCTTTGCCGGAGGCGGCATTTTCTTCAACCAAGGCATCGGCATCTGATCGGGCGAGGAGGGTGAACTTCCGCGTCTGCTGCAAAGCGGACATGAGCTGGCCGTCGAGCGCCCCAGTCATGCGTTCGATGGAATTACGGCGCTCGTTGCCGTTGGCGTTGGCGAGGATCGCAGGCGTGGCCTTGACCTTGGCGATGGCGACGGTCTTCAGGGCGGGCGAAGGCGCGGGGTGGGCAGGCGCGGCGGGGGCGGCTTCCTGGGCGGAGGCTATGGCGGGTGCGTGGAAGGCTAAAAGACCAAGGACGGCGACCAGCAGAGTGTTGCGGAGGTAGGCGGTGACGGTATTGAAATTCATAGTTTGAAAGAAAGTTTTCGAGGGAATCTGCTGCTTGGTTTACCAGGAGGCCCCGGCGGGCAGGAGGAAGCGGAAGTTTTCCTTGGTCTCGACCTTGAAGAAGGAGTTTTCGAGGGCCTTGGCCCGGCCTTCGATCTCCTTTACTTGGGCATCGGTCAGTCTGGCGCCGTTCTTTAACCCGTTCAGAAAGGCGGTGGATTCACGGAAACGCGCGAGGCCGGAGTCGGTCATGGCGAGGGCTATGGACAGGGTCTGGCCATCGACGGCGTTGATGGTGCGTTCCCAAGTCTGGAAACCCTCGCGGGAGAGGCGGAGGTGAGCAAAGCCGGGTTTCAGGGAAAGCGGACCGGGGGCGGTGCCCGCGGCGATCCCGTCTACCTCGACGGTGGCATTCAGCGGGGAGACTTTCAACTTCGACTCCCCGATGGAGACGACGTTTTCGGTGTTGATACGGATATCCGGGATGAAGAGATCGGCCGCTTCGACGGCGAGGGTGATGGTCACGGTCTTCACGGCGGGCTTGGCGGGGGCGATGCGATTCGCGGCGATGCGGGTCTGTAGGGAGGTGGAGATCTGGCGGGAGGCATCGTCGAGCAGGTCGGCGAACAGGCCGCCGATCGCGGCGGAGGCGTGCGCGTTGCCCTGCTCGGTGCGCAAGGCCTTCACCACGTCTCCGGTGAGGGCGCCGCCGCCTTGGGCATCGAGGATTTTATAGGCGATACGGAGCGTGAAATCGTGATCGACAAGGGACTGGCCGTAGGCGGTCACGTTCCGCTGGGTCTCGGCGAAGGAAGTGATCGAGGCGTGCAAGACGTAGTCGGTGCCGAGGGACTGGGCGAGGCGGAGGGCGCTGGACTGATCGAGGAGGGCAGCCTCGGCGGCGGCGGCAGTCCGGGCGGACTCGGAATCGGCGGGTGCGCCGGGCGGGACGAAGCTGCGCAAATTGGAGGCGACGAGTTCGCGGGAAACCAGCTGGAAGCCGAGATCGGCGAGGCGGGCGGAGAGCAGGTCCTCAAGCGGGGCGATCTGCTCGTCGTATCGGGCGCCGGCGCGATTCGAGACCACGATTGCGGCGGTGTAAGTCCGGGCGACGGACTCGCTCTCGCGCTGCGTGGTGGTGGTGGTCTTTTCCGTCACGGTCTTGCCATCCGCGCCCACGGTGGTGCGGGTTTGCACGACGGTGGCGGGTAGCTCGACGGTGCGTTCGGTGATCACAGTGGACTGGGCGGGGAGAGTCAGGCTGAAACCGAGGACGCTGGCCAAGGCGAGGAGACGGGAGAGCTTCATGGAGAATAGGTGAAAGAGTGACAGCGCAGCTGGCAGAATGTGCCGGCCAAACCCGATGAACAACCGGAAAGTGGGTTGCGATAGGTATCCAGGACATACTGGGGTAAAGGCTTGTGCGCGCAGGCAGCCTTCGGAAGGGTGCGGTTGGATTGCGCCTGCGCGTGGTCGCAGCACGTAATCACCCTACTTTTCAAATGCCCAAATGGATTCATGAACTACGGCCGACGCTGGTCCTGGCCGTGCCGATTATGCTCGGGCAGTTGAGCCAGATGCTGATGTCAGTGATCGACAGCATGATGATCGGCCATGTGGGCACGGTGGAGCTGGCGGCGGCCTCTTTTACCGGAGCGGTGTTCGGCGTGGTTTTCATGGGTTGTATCGGCCTGCTGGTGCCTGGATCCGTATTGGTGGCGAGGGAGCATGGGGCGGGGCGGGATGATCTTGCGGGCCTGTGGTTGCGCCATGCGCGTGCGCTGGCCTGGGGGGCGGGCGGCTTGCTGGCGGCCGGGTTGGTGGCGACGCTGCTGGTGGCGGACCGGCTGGGGCAACCGGCCGAGGTCATCGCGGTGATGCGGCCGTTTTTCGTGCTTATTTCGCTTTCTTTAATTCCAACGCTCCTCTTCCAAGCGGATCGCCAATTTGCCGAGGCACTGGGACGGCCTTGGCCGCCCTTGGTCATCCTCTTTGCCTGTGTGGCGCTGAATGTGGGGCTAAACTGGATCCTCATCGGGGGTAAGCTGGGGGCGCCAGCTCTGGGGCTGGCCGGGGCAGGCGTGGCGACCTTGGTGGCGCGAATCGTCTCGGTGGTTGCGATCCGATTCTGGTTGCGGGGGTTTGCCCCGTTTGCGACGGCGGTGCGGTCGGCGGGAGCGTCGCGAATCGAAGCCGGACGGATGCGGGAAATGCTCGCGCTGGGGTTGCCGATGGGGGCGGCATTATTTTTTGAAGGCGGGGCTTTCTCGGCGGCGGCGGTCATGGCGGGCTGGCTCGGCACGGTCGAACTGGCGGCGCACCAGATTGCGATCAGCTGTGCGGCGTTCACCTTCATGGTGCCGCTCGGTATCTCGATCGCGCTCGGAGTGCGGACGGGAAGGGCGGTCGGGGCGGGCGAGTCCTGGCGGGTGCGCCCGATGGCATTGGGGGCTACGTTGGCGACCGTGATCACGGCGGGCATCTCCACGCTCGCCTTTGTGGTGGCGGGAAAAACGGTCGCGCAGTCTTTCGTGAAAGATGACCCTGCCGTGGTGTTGCTGGCGGCCAAGGTTCTGGTGATCGCGGCGATTTTCCAGCTCTTCGATGGCCTGCAGGTGGTGTTTGCGGGAGCGCTCAGAGGGTTGTCGGATGTGCGGGTGCCGCTGGTGTCGGCGTTTATCGCCTTCTGGGTGCTGGCGTTGCCGTGCGGGTGGTGGTTCGGGGTGCGCGGCGGGGGTGGGCTGGAGGGCATCTGGATCGCGCTGGCCGGCGGCTTGGCGGCGTCGACCTTGGTGCTGGGCTGGCGCCTCCGCGTGCTTACGCGGCAGGCGTGAGCGCGGCGCGGACGAGGGCGGCGATAGCCGGGGGAAGCTCCAGGGCGAGGGCGGCGGCTTGCGCGGCGGGACTCATTTTGCGCCAAGTCTTGCGCAGGATATCGATGAACTTGGCCTCGGGATAATCGGCGTGGGTGGCGGCGAAGCCGGCGATCTCGTTTTCCAAAAAGACGAGGCAGGCGGCATCCTCGAGGGCTTGGGTGCCGGGATTGGTTTTCAGGCCGGTCTTGGAGACCCAGACGGCGACTTCCTCGGCATCGGCGGCGGGCGTGCCGGCGGCGAGGAGCAGGGCGCGGGCGCGCCCGGCTTGGCGGACGTAGAGGGCGCGGCGCCAGGTCAGGTAGCCGGGTTTATCCATCGGAAAATCGGTGCGCGGGGAGGTCCAGCGCTCGAGGTGCTGGCAGCGGGCGGCGAGGCAGAGCAGGGGCGAGGCGGCAGGGTCGAGACGGACAATCCAGGCCTCCATGCGGTCGGCGTAGACCAGCTCGGCCGGGCGCCTGTCGGAGGTGAGGCGGGGATCGCCGGAGTGGGCGGCGTCGATCGCCCGGCGCGCGAGGTCGAGGGGGGCTTCGCTCATGGCGCGGAAGGCGGCTCAGCCCTTGGCCCCGCGCAAGAGGAGGAAGTGGGCGAGATCGTGTTTCTCGAACTCATCCCAATAAGCATCCTCGATCTGCTTCAGGCGGGCATCGGCGTCGATGGGGGGGCCGTCCTTGCCGGCGGCGTGGTCGCGGGCTTGCTCGGCGGCGAGGTCGCGGTCGGCGAGGCGGGCGACGAGCTCGTGCCAGAAAACATCGTTGGAATAGTCGCCCTCGATTTTGCGGAGGCGCTCGTCCTCGAGCAGTTTTTCCGACGGGGCGAGCAGGCCGTTGCTGGCGACGGTCACGAGGTCGGCGGTGCCGAGCGGGGTGGCGAGGTCGAAGAGTTTCTGCTGGATGTCCTCGTAGCGGGCGAGGTGGGGATTTTCCTCTTCGGGCGGGCGGGCGCCGGCGACCACGCGCGAACCGAGGTAAACCAGTTCGAGCAGGCGGGCGTATTCTTTGGCGGTAAACATGACCTTCATGGGCTTGGAAATGCACCGCCGGGCGGGTGTGGTGCAAGGCCTGAAGGTGGGGGCGGGGGCGGGCGGCATTCGCGAATGCGCGTTTGCATCCGGGGCCGGGCGGTTTTTGGGTCATGTTTTCATGGACCGATGCCCCTTTCATGCCGCCTCAGCCATTGCCCAGCCGATGCCGGCAGTGAAGGCCGCGCCCGATGAGTATGCCTTTCTGGCGGAAGTCTACGGCGGGGTGGAGCCGCCGGAGCGCCGGGCAGCCTGTTTGGCGGCGGCGCAGGAGGGGTGTCCGGCTCCCTTGGAGGAGGAGGAACTGCGCTGGGCGGGGCGGGTGGCTTGGCGGAATCATGCGCGCTGCATCGGCCGGCTGCATTGGCGGAGTCTCGAGGTCCGGGATCGACGCGAGGTCCGCGAGCCGGCGCAGATCGCGGCGGCCTTGCGCGAACATCTGGTGGCGGCGCAAGGCGACGGCACGGTGCGTTCCGTGCTCACGGTTTTCCCGCCGGCGGACCGGAGGGGCGGACCGGCCCCGCGGATCTGGAACAGCCAGCTCTGCGCTTATGCGGGCTATCGGGGAGCGGGTGGAGCGATTCTGGGTGACCCGAAGAATGTGGTTTTAACCGACCACGCGCTCGAGCTTGGCTGGCGGCCGCCGGCGCAGCGCGGGCGCTTTGATCTTTTGCCCTGGATCATCTCGGGGTCGGATGGCCGGCCGCAGATTTTCCCGCTGGAGGAGGGGCTCGTGCGGGAGGTGGCGTTGAGCCATCCTGAATTTCCGTGGTTCGCGGAACTCGGGCTGCGCTGGTATGCGGTGCCGGTGATCGCGGACATGTGTTTCCATGCGGCGGCCACGGATTATCCGGCGGCGCCCTTCAACGGCTGGTATATGGGAACGGAGATCGGCGCGCGGAATCTGGCGGACCAGGACCGCTATGACATGCTCCCGTTCGTGGCGGACCGGCTGGGGCTGGACCGGCGCTCGGCGCGGACTTTGTGGAAGGACCGGGCGCTGCTCACGCTCAACGAGGCGGTCTTGCATTCCTATGCGGCGGCCGGGGTGAAGCTGGTGGACCACCACGCGGCCTCGGCTGAGTTCATGAAGTTTTGTGAACGTGAGCAGGCGGCGGGGCGGGAAGTCTCGGCGCGCTGGGACTGGATCGTGCCGCCCATGTCACCCGCGACCACCCCGGTTTTTCACCTCCCGATGCAGGAATTCGCGACCACCCCGGATTTTCATACCCAGCCGCCGGCCTGGGCGCGGCGCGGGTAGAGCTAGAAGCGGAAGCTGCTGCTGACCTTGAACACGGCGCTCACGATCGCGTAGGCGATGAAGGCGACGAAACTGAAGGCCGCCACAAGCACGCCGGCACTGATCGAGGTCGTGAAAGTGTTGAGAAACTTGTCCAGCTGGGCGCGGCAGGTGCGGGCGATGTCACGCAGGCCGGGGGCGAGGCTGCCGGTTTGTTCGGAGACGGACAAGCGGTCGAGCAGCAGCGGCTCGAAGATGCCGGTGCGGCCGAGGGCGGTGGAAAGGGCCTCGCCCTCCAGGACACGGTTGGTCGCCTCCTGAAAACGGGCGCGGAGGGCCTCGTTGGCGACGGTGCGCTCGGCGAGGCGGAGGGCCTCGGCGGTGGTGATGCCGTTTTCGAGCAGCACAGCGAGGGTGTGGGCAAAGTTCAGCACGGTGCCACGGATGGCGAAGCCGCTCAGCACGGGCAGGCGGAGGGCGAGCGCGTCAGTGGCGAGGCGGCCGGCGGCGGTGCGGCGCGACTGGGTGAGGAAGATAACGCCCACGACGAGGGCAATGATGGCAATGACGCCGTAGCGGAGCAGGAACTCGGAGCTGTTGACCAGCAGCTTGGTCGCGAAGGGCAACTCGCCGCCGAGCGAGGTCAGCAGCCCCTTCAGGCGCGGGAGCAGGAAGAACAGGAAAAACAAGATGACGCCGCCGGCGAGGAAGCAGACGAAGACGGGATAGGCGAGGGCGGCGGCGAGTTTGGAGCGCAGCTCCCGTTGCTCGGTGAAATGGGTGATGAGGCGGTCGAGGACATCGCGGAGGTTGCCGGTGGCCTCGCCGGCGGCGACGAGGTTGATGGTCTGGCTGTCGAAGACTTGGGGGAACTGGCCAAGGGCGCCGGAGAGGGTCTGGCCCTCGCTCAGGCTGGACCAGAGGGCAGCGCAGAGCGAGCGCAGGCGGGGCTGGGAGACGCGGACGGAGAGCAAGCGGACGGCCTCGCCGGCGGAGAGCCCGCCGCGGATCAGGTCGGCGAGCGACTCCATGAAAGGGAGGCGCTCCTTGGCGGTGGGGGTGGTTTTGGAGGCAGGGAGAGCCTTGGAGGGGGAGGCGGCCGCGGTGTGGGGCGCGGAGGAGCGGGCGGCGCGCGCAGGCTTGGCGCCGGTGGACTCGGTCAACTGGGTGGGCTGGAGTCCGCGGGTCTGCAGACGGCGGAGCGCATCGCGGCGGCTGGGGGCGTCCAAGACGCCACTCGAGGTGGCGCCGGACTTATCGCGGGCGGTGTAGGTGAAGGAGGGCATTGGTCATTCCGCTTGAGCGAAGCTCAATCGGTCGTGCTCAAGGCGCGGAGAAGCTCGTCGAAGGTGGTCTGGCCGCCGCGCACGCGATCCCAGCCGGATTCGGACAGGGTGGTCATGCCGTTGGCGATGGCTTGGTCGGTGAGGGCGCGCCCGGACTCCCGTTTCACGATGAGGTCGTGGAGGGGCTTGGGGTGCAGGATCTCGAAGATACCGACGCGCCCGCGGTAGCCGGTGCCGCGGCAGGCGCGGCAGCCGACGGGAGCGTTGAGCTGGGTAACGCCGTCGGCGAGGGAGGCGGGCAGGTGGAGGGCGACGAGATCGGCCTGGAGACGCTCGCGCTCGACGGGCTGGGGCTTGGTGCAGGCGGGGCAGAGGCGACGCACGAGGCGCTGGGCGATGACGAGCTCGACGGCGGAGGCGACGAGGAAGGGCTCCACGCCCATGTCGATGAGGCGGGTGATGGCGCCGGGGGCGTCGTTGGTGTGCAGCGTGGAGAACACCAAGTGACCGGTCAGGGAGGCGCGGATGGCGATCTCGGCAGTCTCGAGGTCGCGGATTTCACCGACCATGATGACGTCGGGGTCCTGGCGCAGGACGGAGCGGAGGGCGGACGCAAAGGTGAGGCCGATCTCGGCGCGGGTCTGCATCTGGTTGGCGCCGGGGACCTCGTATTCAACGGGGTCCTCGATCGTCACGATGCGGAGATCGGGGGAATTGATCTTGCGGAGGAAGGCATTCAGCGAGGTCGATTTGCCGGAGCCGGTGGGGCCGGTGACGAGGATGATGCCGTGGGGGTAATCGAGGACCTTGGTGATGACCTTTTGTTCCTCGGGCGACATGCCGAGGCGATCCATGGTGTAGGCCTCTTTCTTCTGGTTCAGGAGGCGGAGGGAAATGGATTCGCCGTAGAGGGTGGGGAACGTGGAGACGCGGATATCCAGGGCGGTGGTGCCGGACTTGAAATTGATGCGGCCGTCCTGCGGCAGGCGTTTTTCGGAGATATTCAGCCGCGCCATGATTTTCAGGCGGGAGATGATGGCATCTTGGAAACGGCGGAGGTTGTCGGGGACGGGCACGGGCACGAGCAGGCCGTCGATGCGGTAGCGGATGCGGAGGGCCTCCTCTTGCGGCTCGAAATGGATGTCGGTGCCTTGATCGGCGATACCC
>CAIQAB010000008.1 GCA_903869675.1 uncultured Verrucomicrobiota bacterium
AGCACCCGTGCGGCTCATCTAAAACGTTCGGTCATCAATTTATGAAAGCATCATTCACCTCCATCATACTTATATCTCTCTTTTGTCTAGCCGGTTGCGAAACAGTGAGTTCAACATCGCAGTTCTATCGCCCATTAACTACTGACGTATATCCGCCGAAACCTAAAGATTATCCCATACCGATTTTAGGAGGCCCACCGAAACGCCCATTCGTTGTTATTGGCAGACTTCAGTTTAAAGCGGGGCACGGATATAAATACATGATCGATGCGATCAAATATAACGCCCGTCAAAACGGTGCTGACGCAGTTGTCATGATTAGTGAAGACAGCAATACGCAGCAATACAACTATACAGTTCCCGGCTATACCACGACCACGCCGGTAACGACCTATTCATCCGGCTCTGCATATGGATCGGCAAATTACTACGGGTCAAATGGCTATGGACATGCTACCGGATCTGCTTATGGCTCCGGCACGTCAACGACATATGTTCCAACTTACCATCCAGGATATACCGGAGTTGGTAGCGTCACGATAAACTCGATTGATGCCGCAATGCTCAAATACAAGTAGCAGACCGAACAAGACGCTGCAGCTAACCCCTAGCCGCGGCACGGCAGATTTTTACGACCGTCCACCCAGCCCGGGAGAGCGCCGGCTTTAGAGCTTGTGCGCCGGATCGGGGCAGCTGAGCTTGGCGTTAGGCATATCAGCGCACCATTTATGAACGAGACACCACCAACCAACTACGCGAGCTTCGGCCAGAGAGTCGGAGCTTTTCTCCTCGATGTGATTATCCAAGTTATTGCCGGATTCATTATCGTTTTTTTCTGGTCACTTGCATTCGCAGCCAACGGTGTGAGCGACCAAGACGGACTTCAAGTGATGAGCTTCATTTTACGATGTGTCGTTGGCTGGATTTATTATGCAGCGATGGAGAGTTCGCCACTTCAAGGGACGCTAGGAAAGTTAGCACTTGGCATCAAGGTATCCGATCTTGTTGGAGCGCGCGTTTCATTTGGACGTGCCAGCGGACGCTGGTTCAGTAAGTGGGTTTCGACACTCATTATCGGCATTGGATGGCTCATGGCGGCTTTTACGCCGAAGAGACAGGCATTGCACGATATGATGGCTGGCACTTTAGTTTTGAAGAGATAAGATATGCCTAACAAGTCGCCGGAGCCAACCGCCGTTGGCGCTGTCAGTTCCGCTATCGCGGTTCACGTCGCAGGTCGGCGGTGGCTCAGCTTTCTACGTTAGCTAAATCAAACCAACCAAAACATGAAAGAATACAAAGTCCTCACCCAAAAAGATAAATGGTTCGGCGGTAAATTTGACCCCGAGAAGCTTGAGCAAGCCATAAATGCTTACGCTTCCCAAGGCTGGCGCGTGATTTCCTGCGCCACCGCTCAGATTCCCGGCTTCGGAGGTAACCGTGAGGAGATGATCGTAATTTTGGAGCGCGACAAATAATATGTATTTTGCGGAATTCAAAGGCGTCTACTTCATCGAGGGCGCACCGCGTGAGGCCGTCGCACTGGAATCGATATCGAGCGAGCTTAACGGCTTCCTATCCCAGAATCAGCTACGCTCGCTCGATGACATGAAAGAAGAAATGCGCGAATATGTTATCCAGAGGGGCGGAAATTGCGTGATCGATTTTAAATACGGCCAGCGATCGACCTTCTGGAAGAGCCTGTGGGGCATGGATAATGTGTTGTGGTATGGCACGGGAATTATAGCCAAAATTGATCCGATTGAATTACAGAAATACAAAAGAAGCTAACAAGGCGCTAGAGCGAAGCCGATTGCTTGTCACGAATCGTGCTTTTCCGTGCTGCGCACGGGCACGATTCGCGCCAAGCAATCGGCTCGCTCAGCTTTGACGTTGGGCAGAATGAAAACTTGACAAGATGTGCTCAATGGACAGCTTCTCGTCCATATGAAAGCTATCACCTATACTGCCGCTCGCGAAAACTTGGCTTCGACGATGGATGGAGTCTGTGTTGATCACGACCCCGTTATCATAACTCGCAATCGAGACCAAGCTGTTGTTATGATGTCGCTCGAAGATTACGAATCGCTTCAGGAAACCGCATATTTGCTCCGTTCACCTGCTAACGCGCGCCGACTACTTGAATCTATTTCGGAACTCGGGGGAGTCGGCGGTGTTACCAAGTCGTTCGCCGAACTCACGAAATGAATATTCAATTCTCGTCCCGTGGATGGGAAGATTATGTCTATTGGCAACAGTTTGACAAAAAAATCCTGAAGAAGATTAATGACCTACTGAAAGATATTGGTAGGAATTCATACGACGGAATTGGCAAGCCAGAGCCCCTCAAGCATGCTTTGAGTGGGTTCTGGTCGCGCCGAATCACTGATGAACATCGTTTAGTCTATAGGGTTGAGGGCGATACCATCAAAGTGGCACAAGCGAGATACCATTATGAATAAAAAATGAGCCTAACAAGGCGCCAGAGCCCACACGGGTGCTTGTCACGGATCCTGCTGCGCAGGCTCCGCGCCAAGCATCCGTGCGGCTCATCTTTAACGTCAGGCCCTACAATCAAATGGAAAACCAAATAAGACATTATGCGAATAAACTAGAATATGAGATCGACGCATGGGATCTCTGCGTCGCAGTGGAAAAAGGTGAACGCATTATGATTCTTGACGTGCGTTCCACTGTGAATTTTGCGGAAGAGCACATAGTCGGTGCCGTGAATATTCCGCATCGCACCATCACCCAGGAATCCACAAATCATCTGGATAAAAGCATGCTTTATGTCGTCTATTGCGATGGAATAGGTTGTAATGCATCGACAAAGGGAGCATTGAATATGGCGCGGCTTGGATTTCGCGTAAAAGAGCTGATTGGAGGATTGGATTGGTGGAAACGTGATGGATATAAAACCGCAACTTTATCAAGTAACTAAGATTCTAAAAAGATTCAGAACACACCTGAATACAAAACGGAGCCGAACCAGGCGCTAGCGCCAACATGGATACTTGTCACGGATCACAATAGCAGCTTGCCCGAGCGTAGATGCCGCTATCCGCTCGAGCGAAGTTCCCGGCGTAATCGCGGCAGCAGCTTTCATCGAAAGAAATGCTTCGCATCGGGAAATGGTTGCGGCAAAGCTCGTTCGCTCGGTCAGATACCCGCCAATCCTTTTATGCAAATCTACATTTTCAAAGAAGGACAGCAATTTGGCCCGTATTCGCTGGAGCTCGTCAATGCGTGCATCGCCAACGGCACTTTCCAGTTGAGTGATCGCGCTTGGTATCAGGGGGCGGCGGATTGGGCGCCGTTGGCGACGGTTCCGGGAATAGTGGCGGCCTTGCCTCCGCATCCTGATGCGAGAAATTCCAGCCTAAAATCGACCCTGCGTCTGGCGACGGCCGGTAGCCGGCTGTGGGCGATGACGCTCGATAGTCTCATCGGTGTCGGTTGCGTATTGCCCGGCGCGATCGTCTTCATCGCGGGCTACTCGGATAAGCAGATGATGATCGCGGGCGCGTGCGTGGTCCTGCTCGCGGTTCTGATCCTGGCCATCGTGCAGCTTTACATGCTGACGCTACGGGGGCAGACCATCGGCAAACGCTTGATGGGCATCAAGATCGTGAATCTCAACGACGAAGCCTTGCCGGGGTTTTTTAAGATTCAAGTGCTGCGCGGACTGGTGCCGGGATTATTGGCAGCCGTTCCGTATATCGGCTGCCTTTTCTGGATCGTGGATAGTTGTTTTATCTTCCGGGACGACCGGCGCTGCATCCACGACCTCATCGCCGGAACCAAAGTGGTGGTGGCCTGAGGCAACCGTCCACTCACGCACACTTTTAATATATACTCCCATGCTCGCAAGCACCACGTTTGATATCCCCGGATACGAAATACTCGACACCAAAGGGCTGGTCCGCGGTATTGTGGTGCGATCGCCCACGATTTCCCAAGGCATCATGGGCGGGTTTGAGAACCTGTTGGGCGGGAGAATCGAAGCCTACACCAAGATGTGTGAACAGACTCGGGCCCAAGCCTATGCGGATATGGAGAGCCATGCGCGCGGATTGGGGGCCAACGCTATCGTGGGCCTGCGCTATGACGCCTCGTCGGTCGATGGCCGGGGCGCGGCGGTAGAAGTGCTTTGCTACGGGACGGCCGTCGTGGTGCGTAGAAAATCATAACCACAAGGCAACCCGCGCGGCCGCCGGCAGACCGGGCCAAACGGGCACCGCGAGGAATGCCTCTGGTAGCGCCAGTGAGTCCGGCCAGCCGGGCCAGGCGAGTGAGGGTGCTTTTACCCGGCCAGCACTTCGGCCAGCTTGGCGGTGTTCTTACCGCCGCCCATGGCGAGGTCGGGCTTGCCGCCACCTTTACCCTCAAGCTGGACGGTCAGGGCCTGGATAATCTTTCCGGCGTTTTTACCGGCCTTGATCGCGGCGGGGCTGCAGAGCGCGACAACGCTGGCTTTATCGCCCAGGACCGCACCCAGCTGCACCACGCCTTCGCCACCGAGCTGGGCGAGGACCTGGCTGCCGAGTTGGCGCAGGGCCTCGGGGCCGTCCACCGTGACCACGGCGGAGACATAGGCCAGGCCATCGCGCTGGGTGGCGGCGGAGGCGAGTTTGGCCGCCAGGGCGGCGGTGGCGGCTTGTTCCAGGGCGGCGAGCTTTTTGGCCTGCTCGGCCTTTTCGGCGAGGAGGCTGGTGAGGCGTTGCTCGAGCAGGGCGGGCGGAGCGCCGACCTGCTCGGCGAGCGCGAGCAGGCGGGCTTGCTCGGAGGCGACGTAATCAAACGCGGCCTGGCCGCAGACGGCCTCGAGGCGGCGGGTGCCGGCGGCGACCGCGCCTTCGGAGAGGATTTTGAAGAGACCGATCTCTCCGGTGGTATTCACATGGGTGCCGCCGCAGAGCTCGCGGCTGTAGCCACCGATGTCGACGACGCGCACGCGTTTGCCGTATTTCTCGCCAAAGAAGGCCAGGGTGCCCTTCGGCTTGGCGTCGAAGTCGGTCTCGTAGCCCTTCACCTCGGCGTTATCCAGGATGCGCGCATTCACGATGGCCTCGATCTCGCGGAGCTGGGCGGGGGTGACGGCCTCGAAGTGGGCGAAATCGAAGCGCATGCGGTCCGGGGCGTTGAGCGAGCCGGCCTGGCGGACGTGCGTGCCGATGACGCGACGGAGGGCAAAGTGCAGCAGATGCGTGGCGGTGTGGTGACGCTGGATGGCGCGCCGGTGAATCATGTTCACGCCGGCTTCGACCGACGTTCCGACGAGGGTATCGAGGAAGGCGGCGGTGACGGGCTGGCTGCCGCGCGGGGCGGTCGGCAGGAGGCGCCCTTCGAGGTTGGAAACGTGGTGCAGGTGGCGGCCGGCTTTATCCTTGATGGTATCGCCGATCTGCACGGCCTGCCCCTGGGCGAGGAGCACGCCGCAATCGCCCAACTGGCCGCCCATCTCGGCGTAGAAGGGGGTTTCGTTAAACACCAGGTAGGTGTCGTCGCCCGCGCGAACCACCTCGGTAACGATGACGGCGTAGGACTGGGACTTGGCGATGACGTAGCCGATGAAGGGCGTGGGCTTGGCCTCGGCGGCCTCCGCGCCTTCGGTGGCGGCGACGACGATGACTTTCTTGGTCGAGGCCTGGCCGCGGGCGCGCTGCTGGTCCATCAGGCGCTCGAACTCGGTGGTGTCCACGGTGAGCCCGCGCTCGGTGGCGAGCAGCTGGGTCATGTCGAGGGGGAAGCCGTAGGTATCGTAAAGCTCGAAGGCCAAGGCGCCGGAGATCACGGAAGCGCCGGCGGCGGCTTTGTTAAAAATCGCGAGGCCACGATCCAAGGTGCGGCCGAAGCTCTCCTCCTCGCTCTTGATCACGCGGCGGATGATGTCCTGACGCTCCTTCACCTCGGGGAAAACATCGCCCAGGCTGCCCACCACGGGGGCGACGAGTTGCTCGAAGAAGCCCGGCTTCAGGCCGAGCTTGGTGCCGTAGAGGATGCCGCGACGCAGGATGCGGCGGATGACGTAATTCCGGCCTTCGTTGCCGGGCATGATGCCATCGGCGATGGAAAGGCTGACGGTGCGGGCGTGGTCGGCGAGCACGCGATAGGCGACGTCGATGTTTTCCTGCTCGGTCAGGCCCTCGCGCTTGGTGGGGACGGTGCCGGCGTAGGCCTTGCCGGGGGCGAGTTCGGCGATCTTGGTAAAAAGGGGCGCGAAGACGTCGGCGGCGTAGTTGGAGGGCTCCGGGGTAAAATCGGTGAAGCCTTTGGTATTGGCGTGGATGCCGGCGACGCGCTCGAAGCCCATGCCGGTATCGACGTGTTTGGCGGCAAGGGGGGAAAAAGTGCCGTCGGCGTTGGCGTTGAACTGGATGAAAACATGGTTCCAGATCTCGATGCAGCGGGGGCTGGAGGAATTCACTCCCTTGCGGCCCTCGGCCTCATCGTCGGAAGGAAGCAGGTTGAAGTGGATTTCGGAGCAGGGGCCGCAGGGGCCGGTGTCGCCCATCTGCCAAAAGTTGTCCTTGCGGTTGCCGTGGACGATGTGGAGGGCGGGATCGAGGCCCTCGGCGCGGAAAATCTCGGTCCAGATCGCGTTGGCTTCGTGGTCAAACTCCGAGGGGTCACCGGGCTTGGGCGCGTAAACGGTGGCGTAGAGGCGTTTGGCGGGGATGCCCCAGACCTTGGTGAGCAGGTGCCAGCCCCAGGTGAGGGACTCCTTCTTGAAATAATCGCCGAAGGACCAGTTGCCCAACATCTCGAAAAGGGTGTGGTGGTAGGTATCGTAGCCGACGTCCTCGAGGTCGTTGTGTTTACCACCGGCGCGGATGCACTTCTGGGTGTCGGCGGCACGGGTATCGGCGGCGGGGCGGGCGCCGGCCCACTTGGAGACATCCGCCTGCTTATCGCCGAGGAAAATGGGCACGAACTGGTTCATGCCGGCGTTGGTAAACAACAGTCCCGGGGAGTCCGGCAGGAGCGACGACGAGGGGACGATCGTGTGCTGCTGCGCGTGGAAGAAATCGAGGAAGGACTGGCGGATTTGCGCGGAGGTCATCGGCGAAGGGGAAAAAGCGCAGCAGACCCGTCGTCGCAGAGACTGGCAAGCGGGGAGTGGCGCCGCTCGAACAGAGGCCGATCGTAGCCGTATTTTTGCGAGGATGTCCCGGGCTCAGGAACCAGGGGCACCAAGAAAATGACGCTCAACTCCTCGGGCGAGATATCTCCACCCAATTAACCATAAAAAATATGGAATTAACTATTAATTATTAACTTAAAAATATATAAATAAAACTAAACTTTCATACGATTCAGCCGACTTAATAGAGGTGCCTAAAATACTGCTGATCGACGATGACGAAACCATCCGGGCGGTATTAAGCCTTACCTTGGAAAGAGCCGGCCACACGGTCATCCTGGCAGGCGATGGTCGGGAAGGGTTACGTTACCTTGAGCAAAATTCCGTGGATTTGGTTGTTACCGATATCGTCATGCCCGAGACCGAAGGCATGGAATTGATCCAGCGTCTCCGCACGACTCGCCCGCACCTGAAAATCATCGTGATGTCCGGCGGTGGTCGCCTGCGGGACACGAGTTACCTGGAAAGCGCCACCCTTTTGGGGGCAAATTACGCGTTAACCAAACCGTTTGGCGGCGCTTTATTGTTGGCCGCCGTAGAGGCTGTGTTGGGCGGTAAACCCGGCGACGAGTCCACGACGGGCTAGGCCACCTGCCGCACTGGTTGCACCATGCCGGAGTGCCAAGGCCTTATGGCATGACCCTGAGTGAAAAAGGTATAAAGTGCTCCTGATTCTGTAAATTTACCTGAGCCCAAACCACATAAGCACCGGGGCGAGGAATCGTAAGGTCAAAGCGGAGCACCGGCCTGTGCCGGTCCGGGGCTGCCACGGTGTAATCACCCGGGGTTGCCCCCCTCGGATGCAAGTGAGCGAAGCCGCTCCGTTCCCCATCGAAAGCGACCAGATGAGCGTAGGCATCCATCACGAGCGTTAAAGGCACCGCGCCACCAGCCTCTTCCCGACCGGAAAATACCAAAGTGGATGCCACCCCGGCCCGCACCGAGCCCCCGTCCGCAGTCGCCAATCGGAAAAGCCAGGGGCCGATGGAGCGTTCATCCCCCGTCGCCGGAGCCGCAACCGCCGGGTCCGCCGCAGCCAGTCCGCTGGCGGTATAATCGGCAAAAGCATACAAACCGCGCCCGGTGACGACTGGGGCGAAGTCGGCAAAAACCCGATAAACCCCCGCCAAAGCCGGAGTGTGTTCAAATTCCCACTCTCCAGGCACCCTACCCGGCACCGGGTGAAGGTGCTGATAGTCGCGGAGGGTGGGATCAATGACCAGCAGGTGCAGTTTTCGCGTGTGCACAGTCAAAAGATCGACCGGCCCGATGGGAAACCCTCCGGCGGTGGTGAGGCTAAGCACGAAACGCGTCGGTCTCCCCGCGGTGGGCGGGGGTGAACCGGCAAAAGGTCGCAGCGTCAGGCTCACCGGTGAACGCGAGGCCACGACCGGTATAAACTGTGGACGCGTGGGATCACACATTTCCAAGGCATTCGCTCCCGCCACCCGGAAATCCATGTGGTTGAGATTGGTGCCGGTTGGAAGGGCGCGGAACCCGAAATACAAGGCCAGCGCCCCGGCCGTGAGGGCGGCGACGGCACGCCAGTTGACGCGAGGAAGGCCGGGCGGAACAGCGTGCATCAGCGTTTCATCCGCTCGACAAACTCATCCGCCGTCCAGGTGGATCCGTCCGCCCGCCAGACGATAATTCCCTGCTCGTTGATGAGGAGCGTAGCCAGAGTATGAGTAAGCACGCCGCCCTTCATTTCGGTGAGGATGCCGAATTGTTTGAAGAGGTCTTTGATCGCGCCTTCCGGGCCGGTAAGAAAGGAGAAGTTGACGGTATCGATACCGCGTGCCTCGACATATTCCCGCAACACCCCGGGAGTATCGTATTCCGGATCCAAAGTGATGGAAATCAGCTCAAGGTTTTGCACACCGGCGGCCTTGGCCTTGGCTTGGGTCTCCATCATGCGCGCGGTGGAGGCCGGGCACATGGTCGCCACCGGGCAACGGGTGAAGATGAAATTGAGCATGATCTGCTTGCCCCGCCAACGACCGGCGTCGACGACCTCGCCCCGCTGATTATAAAGGGCAAAATCAGGCAGATTCTCCCCCACCTCTCGGTAGGCGGCACGACCGCGGATACTGGTATCTTCGCGCAGCTTGGAGGATGCTTGGTTTACCGCCGTGTCTTTGACCGAGTCGACCCACCAAACCCCTTCCAGTCGGAAGCGTCCCGCCCCCTCCTCCACCAGGGTGGCACGCAGGTCAGCGCCCTCGCGGGCCAGGGTGAGATCGCCCGGACCGACCAAAAACTCCATCGTCATGCGCGGCATGAAGCCCGGGATCTCGTCGTGATCGATCAATAGGCTGGTGCGCTCCTTCAGGACGCTCACCACCCGCCCTGTGAGGATGTGGCGGGCAGGTGCCGTTTCGGACGGAGCGACGGGCCGGGAGGCATCCGAACTGGGATGGCAACCCATCATGCCGCCAGCCGCAAGAAAGGCGAGCAGGAGCGCGGGCCGGGCGAAAGAGGTCCATGCGTTCATCCGCTCACCGTTCCGCCCGAGGGAAACGTTTGTCAAAGGCATTGCGGATTCTAGGTTCCGCCTTTCCTTCCGCGTGTCGAACCGCTCCATGCCCTCGCAAGCACCCACCTCTAATTCCAAATCCGCCGCGCCCGCCACTCCGGCCGCCAATCTCCAATCCGCCGACGGCGGAATGCGTCGCGCCGCCTGCCAGCCCGCATTGGCCGCCTTTGCCTGGGGCGCGTTCGTCTGGATTTTTTTTATCATCTACAAGGGTGCCTTCACCACCAGCATCGGCGCGGGCATGGTCTTCCCGGACTGGCCCCTCTCGAATGGCTCGCTCAATCCCGCCGGTTGGCTCCACGATCAGGACATGCTGGCGGAGCACGGCCACCGTCTGAGCGCCGGCGTTATGACCATCCTTTGCGTTGTGCTCGCCGTCTGGCTGCATCTGCGCGAGGCCCGCGGATGGTTGCGTCGCCTCGGTTGGGGCGCCCTCGCACTGGTATTTGCGCAGGCCTTCGTCGGCGGGTTGCGTGTGCTGCTCGACCACCTGAATGTAGAAATGGTAAACACCAGCGTCGGCCGGCTCTTCGCCATGGGCCACGCCTGCCTCGCCCAGCTCTTTCTCTGCACCATCGCCGCCATCGCCGTGGCCTGCTCGCGTCCGTGGATCGAGCGCCGGGCGGGCTTGCGGGCCAGCCCGCGTCCCGGCTTGCGCCGCTATGCACTTTTCTGCCTTGGCTTGCTTTTCACTCAGCTCGCCATCGCCGCCGTGATGCGCCACAGCTTCGCCGGCATGGCCATCCCGACCTTCCCGCACAGCACCCCCGGGGGTGATCTCCTGCCCTCGGCATGGCGTTTTGCCGTCGGCATACAGTTCGCCCACCGCGTCATGGCCGCCGTGCTCACACTTACCCTGCTCGGTCTGGCGAGTGCGATCTGGTCGAGTCACGCAGTCCCCGGCGCGATGCGTCTGGGCGCCGGCGCCTTGCTGCTTCTGCTCACCCTCCAGGTTTTCCTGGGCGCGGCCACCGTGCTGAGCGGCCGCAGTCCCTACTATGCCACCTGGCATGTGATCGTAGGCGCTTCGCTGCTGGTCACCACGTTCCTGATCACTTGGGTGCTGCACCGCGACCAAATCGATTCCGCCCCCTCCGCATGAGTGCCGCCGAGCCCGCCGCCCCCCCGGCCACACCCTCAAGCGGAGCCTCCTCCTGGCGGGATCTGCTGGATTTGACCAAACCCCGCCTGAGCCTGCTCTCGGTGCTCACCACCCTGGTCGGCTACGCCGCCGCCCGACCCGGCTGGCACGCGCGGGAGTTTGCCTTTCTCTGCCTGGGCACCTGCGCCTGCGCCGGCGGGGTGGCCGCGGTAAATCAATGGATGGAGTCGGACACCGACGCGCGCATGGACCGCACCGCCGGCCGTCCCCTCCCCTCCGGTCGTCTGCCCGGGGGAAACGCCTTCGTGCTCGGCTGGGGCCTGACCGCCTTTGGGCTAGGGTGTCTCTTTGCGCAGGTCAACGGACTCTCGGCCTTCTTTGCCCTCGCCACCGTGGTGAGCTACCTCGCGCTCTACACCCCGGCCAAGCGGGAGTCCCCCTGGGCGACCGAGATCGGCGCGATCGCGGGGGCCTTCCCGCCCTTGATCGGCTGGGCTGCGGCCGAGGGCGGTCGCATCCATGTCGGGGCGCTCGGCTGGATCCTTTTCAGTATCCTCACCACGTGGCAAATCCCCCACTTCATGGCCATCGCGTGGACCTACCGCCAAGACTACGCAAAGGTAAACTTCCCCATGTTGACCACCCGCGACCCCGACGGCACACGCGTGGCGCGCTGGTCCCTGATCAATACCATCGCAGTCGTGGTGCTTTGCCTCCTTCCCAGCGTGCTCGGCCTCACGACGCCCGGCTATGCGGCAGTCACCGCCTTGCTTGGCGCTTGGTTCCTTGCTCGAGCCTTCGACTTTCTTAGCCCCGCCGGTCGCGACGCCAGTGCCCGCAAACTTTTCCTGTGTTCCATCGCCTGGCTGCCGCTGCAACTCGGTGCCCTGGTCATAGACCGCCTCTACTTCGTCCCCTGACATGACGCTCAACGACATCCCGCCCCTCAACGCCGCCCTTAACGCGCTCGCCACCGTGCTCATCGCGGCCGGTTACGTTTTCATCCGCACGGGAAACAAGACCGCCCACCGCGCGTCGATGTTCTCCGCCGGCGTGGTCTCCGCCGTTTTCCTCATTGGCTACCTGACCCACAAGATCCTCAAGGGCCTGGCCGCCGGCGCCGGCGAGGCAGTCCATACCCGTTTCGGCGGCGAAGGCCCGATCCGCACAGTCTACTACGTGATGCTGATCACCCACGTGCTGCTCGCCATGGCGATCGCCTACCTCGTGCCCCGCACTTTCGCCCTCGCCTTCACCGGCCAGTTCGAACGGCACAAAAAATGGGCCCGCGTGGTTTTCCCGATCTGGCTCTACGTGAGCATCACCGGCGTGCTGGTCTACTTCTTCCTCTACCGCTGGTGGCCGGCGGCGCCTTCAATTTAGGCCTGCGCGGTGCGGCACTTGATTGCCCGCCAGCTAAACCGCCCGCTCCCCCACCCTTTTGAAACCCACCGTCCTCCTCGCCGAAACCCGCACGCCCGACGGCGCGCGCCTGACCCTGCACGAACACGACGGGAGCTTTTGTATCCGGCTGGACGGACAAGACCTGATGCACTCCGTCACCAGTGCGTCTGAGATTCTGCTCGGCGAACTCGCCGCCGAACCGCTCGCCGCCCACCCCGCGGGACGCGTGCTGATTGGAGGCCTGGGACTCGGCTACACCCTCAAGGCCGTGCTCGCCAAAGCCGGCCCCAAGGCTGCCGTCGAGGTCGGTGAACTCATGTCCGAGGTTGTGGAGTGGAACCGCACCCATATGGCGGCGCTGAACGGCAAACTGCTCGCCGACCCGCGCGTGCAAGTGCGCCTAGGCGATGTGGTCACTACCATCGCACGCGCCCGGCCCGCCAGCTACGACGCCATCCTGCTCGACGTGGATAACGGCCCCATCCCCATGGTGCGCGCCGGCAACGTCCGCCTCTACGGCCCGACCGGCCTCGCGACCTTAAAATCCCGCCTCCGCCCCGGCGGTCGCCTCGCCATCTGGTCCGCCGCCCCCGATCATACCTTCGAGGCCCGCCTGCGCGCCGCCGGGTTCACCGCCAAGGCCGTTCCGGCCCGCCTGTTTGCCACCGCCAAACGCTCCGCTTACGTCATCTACGTCGGCGACAAACCGGCATGACGGACCGGGAAGAGTGCGTCGACTAGGCGCTGGTTGATATTCTCCGCGATGGTGAAAGACGCCTCTTTCGAGATCGAGACCTTGATGACGCCCGATCCAGCTGCGCGATAAACTTCACAGGAGTTGCCAGTTCTTATCGGCTGACGCGGTAAAATCTGCGCGTAGCGGTGCTGGCGGTGGTGTCGGTCCAGGTGCCGACTTGGCCGACGGGGATGTCGAACCATTGCGCTAGATCAGGCGACCACTGCACACTGTAGCTGAGGCCGGACTGCGTGGGCCAGGTGATGGTGATGTCGCCTCCAGGGGCTTGTGCGATGGCGGCATTGAAACTAAACGGGGTGACGGCACTCACGGTGTAGGTGCCTGCTGTGGTGGAGCTGGTGGTGCTCCCGTTGCTGTCGGTCACACTGAGGGTGTAGGTGATGACTTTGCCTGCGGCCTGCACGGGGATCGCCGCGCCATACGTGCCATCTCCCGCGAGTCCGTCGCCGTGGAGGCCGTCGTCATACATGGTCGTGCTCACGGGCGGTGTGCCGGTGGTGGTGACGAGGGTTATGTCGTCAAGATAGGTCTTGGGGCCGGTCGGGCCGCCCGTGTTGTTGCCGATGAATTGGAAGCGCATCCGCAGACTGCCCACGCGCTCGGCGGGCAGCAGAGTGTAGGTGTAGAGTTGGATGGCGTGATTGACGCCCTCGGATTCACCCAGCCTTGTGATCCAGCTCGTGCCCGTGGCATCGGTCGCAAGTTGGAGACTCCAACCCAGTCCCGCCGAGAGATTCGCGGTGCCTGCCCAAAACTGGAGAGTGCCCGCCGTGCCGATCGCGTTGATGGGATTAGTCGTATGAATCATGGTCGCAGTCGCGCTGGTGGTGCCTTTGTCAAACTGCACGCCGCAGATGTTTCCTGCCCCGTGATTGGCGAGCGTGACTTGCTTGATATTGCCTGCACCACCAGTGCTGGTAACAGTCCATGGATAGACCGCGCCAGTGCCATCCCAACCGCCGGTGGTCGTGGCGCTATTCGACATCGTCTCGGCAAAAACAGTGCTCGTGGTCTGTGTGCCGTCGCTGAATGTCATTTGCGCATTGGTGATCGTCTCGCCGGATGCGGCGGCGAGTTGCGCCGTCACCCAGACGCCATCGACATACGTCGGCGTATTCGGCGAGGTGCGTGTGCTAGTGATCGTCGGTGACGGGATGACGCCGGTGCCACTGAGGTTGATGTCAAAGGCCGTGCCCGCATTGGTATCGCTGCTGGCGATGTGCAGCGCGGCGGTTTTAATGCCTGCGGAGCTCGCGCTAAACTGCACGACCATCGTCGTGCTGCCACCGGCGGCGATGCTGCTGGCGGGTAAAGTAGTCACCGTAAAATTACCTCCGTTCGTGCCATCGATGTTCACACTCGTGATGCTGTGCGCGCTGGTGGTGCTGTTATTGCGAATGGTGAAGGTCTTCGATAAGGTGCTGCCGACATTCACACTGCCATACGCCACGGTGCTCGCACCATCGGTCAAAACCGTGCCACTGGGCTGCTCGACGATGATTGGCGTGACGACGGAACCAGAGGCGGTGCGAACGGCAAAAACGGGATACGTCGAAGCATACGGCTCATAGCTGACGATGCCCTGCTGATTGCGTGATGGCGTCGAAGTCGTGGTGACGCCGAAATCGACGAGCCAGGCTTGGGTCGGTGTGCCCGCCTTCACCGAAGTTGATGACCAATAGGCGGTGGCAGTGGCCGCAGGAAACAGCACGCGATTGAGGCACGGGGTCGTCGTCACTGCCGAAGCAGTGGCGCGCGGGATGTCTTGAAGAGATTGCAGCTCCTTTACATTCGGCAGTCGCCAATCGCTGTAGCCTGCAGTGGTAAGTCCCTCGGCATAAGCCAGGGCATTGAACCAACTGAGCGCTGATGACGGCACCTGCGTCCACATGAGGCCGGTGTCGAGGTCCGTGACGGTGCCGTCGTTATTATTGCAGTAATGATGGCCCGCGGTCGGCTTCGAACCACGCACATAGCGGGCATGATGTCGATTCACGCCGCCAGCACTGATGGTGGCCGTTTTGCTGTGCGGACCGATGCCGCCGCCTGCGTTGGTGCACCAGACCTTGGTATTGTCTCCATAGAACAAATCGCTTGTCCAAAAGTAGCCCGGAGTGCCGCTGGCGTTGTTGACGAAGTAGGTGCTGTTGAGCGCGGGATTGCGCTCGTGATCGAGAATGACGAAGGCCTCCTGTGCGGTGGGCAGTCGCCAATCCGTGAAGCCAGCGAGATTGAGCGTGGTGGCTGCTGTCCGGGCCATGTCCCAAGTCATCTCACCGCTGTCGGTTTTCTGCCAGACAAGCCCCGTGTTGTTGTCAGTGATCGTGCCGTTGCCGTTGTCGGTGAAATTCGGGGGATTTATCGTATAGTCGCTGTCCTCGCCAAACGTGGCCGTGGCATTGGTGGTCTGGCCGGTATCTGGAAGTTTATTCATGCTCCACGGCGCCATCGGGTAGTAATTGAAACGCGCGGCGCTGGTATAGGTCGCAGGTGTGCCAGTGGGGTCCGCCGGGGTTTGCTGACTCACTGTAACCGTGTGCAAAATACGATTTACCGCAGCCGTCACCGTGTAGGTCGTGCCACTCAGCGCGTAAGTCATCACCCAGGAATCTGTCGCCGGACGAGTGAAGCTGGTAATCACCGCCCCCGCGATGGGCGCACCGGCTGGGGCCACGGTGCTCGCGGTGGGCTGCGGATCTATCTGCCCGCCGAAGTTGACCACGGTGCCGTGCATGGCGCTCATGAGATAAGGATTCTGCGGCCCCGTTGCTACCGAGCCACGCGCATGATAGTGATAGCCCCAGGCTCCGTGATCGTGCCCGCCATCCACATCGAGCGCCTGCTGCGCGGAGCCATCTGGCTCGGTGTAGCCATAGATCGGATATCCATCCAGCGCCCACGCACAGGGCATGTCCGGCGTGAGCACGGAATACAGATGCGTCGGGGCGATGTGATAGTGGTAATCGTCGGCACGCCCGCAGTGGCCGCCATAAGCATCCAGTTCTCCAATGGCCTGCGAGAACTGCCCGGTGTTGTTGCGCGGATTAAAGATCGGGATGCCATTCGCACCGAGAGCGACCGCGCCTCGCAAAAAATTGCCCGTCAGCGAAATTGGCGATGCCGCAGGCACCGGCACGAGCGGGATTTTCCACACATTTGGCTGCCCGTAGCCCAGCGACTCCATGCTCGGCTCTGGATTGGTGATGTTGCCAAAATAACCCACCGGATGCGGCAACTGCTGCTGCCATGCCGTGATGCCCACCATCGGACTTGGCATCAAGTTCGCGTCTGGCATCGAGTCGCTTTCCACATAAAAATACGAGGTATCGTTGTAGATGCGCACGCCTGGCTTGAAAGCCCCAAACGAAACCTGCATCAGCGCCGCATTGCCCGGAGGTGCCACCGAAGCAGCCGCCGCAAGCATCGAGAACGGGGAAGCCGGCGCGGCCACCCGCAGAGGTTTCTTAAGCAAAGGCGGCGTCTGAGGTTGATAACCCGGTTTCGCCAAAGCCATGCGCTTCGCCATGAACTCATCGGCAATAAGCTCGCGCAGTGCTTCTTTGTCGAAAGACGACCCAACGGAGTCCGCGAGGTGAGCGTGAACGCAAATCGGGAGAATGAGCGCAAGCAGACGGAGGGGAGTTTTCATGAGTATAACAGTGACCCGTGCCAGATAACCTAGGTAGTCGGCCATCCGCCACTGTTCAGCAACTCTTCGCGCGAGAGGCGACTGACTTTGCCGGGGTCCCATATGCTAAACTGCTCAGGTTGAGCGCGGCATCGGATTGTTGGATGGATTGATAACGGCTTCGGGCCGCGGCCTGGCCCCTGCCGGCCTGAGCAAGGCCGCGCCTTCGCTCTTGCCAGCCGCCCTGCCGCCGCGCTGTCCTACTCGTTTTCGCCTTTCCAACCTCCGCCTATGAAGACGTCCCCCACGCCCGCCACGATCCCCCAGCCTGAAACCGGCCGTGCCATGAACGGTGCGGACGTGGTCGTGGAGTGCCTAGCACGTGAAGGCATCGACGTGATCTTCGCCTACCCGGGCGGTGCCTCCCAGGAACTGCACCAGGCCTTTGCCCGCCGCAGCGACGTCCGCGTGATCCTCCCCCGCCACGAACAGGGCGGCGTCTTCGCCGCCGAGGCCTGGTCCCGCGTAAACGGCAAAGTCGGCGTGTGCATGGCCACCTCCGGCCCCGGCGCCACCAATCTCGTCTCCGGCATCGCCGACGCCTACATGGACTCGATCCCGATGATCTGCATCACCGGACAAGTTTTCTCCAAGTTTATCGGCAAAAGCGCCTTCCAAGAGACCGATTTCTTCGGCATGACCCTCCCGATCGTGAAGCACAGCTACCTCGTGCTGAACGCCGCCGACCTGCCGCGTATCTTCAAGGAGGCTTTCTACCTCGCCCGCTCCGGCCGCCCCGGCCCTGTCATCATCGATATCCCGAAGGACGTCCAGCAGGCCAAACTCACCCCGGTTTTCCCCGCCACCATCGAGTTCGCCAACAAGTCGCTCACCGAGTTCCCCCGCGCGACCGACGAACAACTCAAACTTGTCCTCGAGCTCATCGCCAAGGCCCAGCGCCCCATCCTCTACACGGGCGGCGGCATCATCTCCGCCGAGGCCTCGGCCGACCTCCGTGCCTTCGCCGAGAAGGTCAACATCCCCGTCGCCACCACCCTCATGGGCGTCGGCGCTTTCCCCGAGGATCACCCGCTTTCCCTGCGCTGGTTCGGCATGCACGGCTCCGCCTTCGGCAACTGGGCCGTGGATCAGGCCGACCTCGTGCTCTGCTTCGGCGCCCGCTTCGACGATCGCATCACCGGTGATGTCAACAAGTTCGCCACCGGCGCGACCATCGTCCATATCGACATCGACGCTTCCGAGCACAATAAGAACAAACGCGTCGCCCACCCCATCGCCAGCGATATCAAGCACGCGCTGGTCCGCCTCAACGAGCTCGCCGACGCCACCCGCTTCGCCCCGCCCGATACCAAGGCCTGGCACACCCAGTGCGCCGCGTGGAAACGCGACTACCCCTTCGCCTACGAACAAAGCCACCACATCGTGCCCCAGGAGGCCGTGGAGATGCTGCACACCCTCACCGGCGGCGATGCCATCATCACGACCGGCGTTGGTCAGCACCAGATGTGGGCCGCCCAGTTCTACCCCTTCAAAGAGCCCCGCCGCTACATCAGCTCGCTCGGCCTCGGCGCCATGGGATTTGGTTACCCCGCCGCCATGGGCGCGAAAGTCGCCCGCCCCGACAAACAGGTCATCGATATCGACGGCGACGGTTCCTTCCTGATGAACGTGCAGGAACTCGCCACCTGCCACATCGAGAAGATCGCCGCCAAGGCCATGATCCTGAATAACCAGCACCTCGGCATGGTCGTGCAATGGGAAGACCGTTTCTACAATAGCGTCCGCGGCAACACCATCCTCGGCGACAAGAACAACGTCGGCTCCCCCGATAATCCCGGCGGCATCTACCCCGATTACGTGACCATCGCCCAAGGCTTCGGCGTAAAGGCCCGCCGCGTGTTCAAACGTGAAGAGTTAAAGGAGGCCATCCAGGAGATGCTCGACCACGACGGCCCCTACGTCCTCGACATCATCGTGCCCTACACCGAGCACGTTCTCCCCATGATCCCCGCCGGTAAGACGGTGAAGGACATGATTCTGAAGTAGGCGGCAAACCATGCCTGGCAGCTGGTTGGGACCACTGCCGCCTCTTTGCAATGCCCTAAACGGCGCGCGTCCGGTTCTTGGCGAGGGTGACGATCACCACCGCGCCAAGAATCACGGCCGACGCGCCAAGTGTGCGCGCGCCGACAGGCTCCCCGAGCAGCAGCCAGCCCAGGAAAACGGCGACGACCGGGTTGACGTAGGCATAGGTCGCGGTCTGCGCCGCCGAGGCGTGTTTCACCAGCCATACAAAGGCTGAGTAACCGGCGAGCGAGCCGACCAGCACGAGGTAGGCAAAGGCCGTCCATGAACGCGCCGTGGTGGCGGCGAGATCCCACCCGGAAAACTCGCCCCGCGCGATCGCCACCAAGGCGAGAGACCCGCTGCCGGCCAGCATCTGCGCCGCGGCGGCGGTGAAGGACGAGGCCGGCGTGCGCACGTGGCGTCCGTAGATGGAGCCGATCGCCCACGAGACGCACGCGATCAAGATACCCGCTACGCCGGCCGGAGGGAGCGCACCCGCGCCTGCATGTTCCCATGGCGCAGCCAGCCAGACGACGCCGGCGAAACCCAGCAGCATGCCGGCCGCAGTCAGTGCGCGCGGCCGCGCGCCGCCGGGCCAAACCCACTCGACCAGCACGACAAAGAGCGGGCCGGAGCCGATGAGCAGCGCGGTGACGCCGGAGGGCACGCTCCGCTCGGCCCAGGTGACGAGGCCGTTGCCGCCTAGTAGCAGGAAAAAGCCGGATACGGCCGCGTCACGCCATTGCCGCGGGGTCGGCCAGGCGGCGCCGCATACGCGGAGAAAGGCCATGAGCAACGCCCCGGCCAGCGCGAAGCGCACGGCGGCGAGGGCAAAGGGCGGCATCGACTCCACCGCCACCCGGATGGCCAGATAGGTGCTGCCCCACACCAGATAAACGGTGGCGAAGGCGAAAACATAGGCGCGCTGCGAAGGCGGCTGCACGGGCACGGGTTTGGAATCGATGGCGGACATGACTTAGGCCCAGCCTGAGCACGGAAGCGGCCGCATGGAAACCCGCGTTTTTCCCCATGCGGTTCCGCGTTTTAATGCCCACCACAAACCATGCGACCTCCGTCCAGGCAGGCCCGGAGACGGCTCAACCCTCGCTCGGGCGCCAGTCGATCAGCTCGAGCTGGATCGTCTTGCGGTCGTTGAAGAAATTCCAGGCCAGCTCGACGGCGAGGTCCACCGCGCGTCCCGTCGGGGGCAGGCGGTCAGCCATTTTCCAGGCCACGCCATGCAGGCGCCGCCCCCCTGCCGCCTCTACCGCGAAACGGAAATGCACTGCCTTAAAAACATCCGGACGCTGCCGCAGCACCACGCCACGCAGCCCGAAACGCGGCTCCGGGTTGGCCTGGCCAAAAGGCTGCAGGCGCACCAGCTCATCCATCAGCCGGTCATCGATGTCGTCCGGCCGCAGCCACGCGGAGATCTCCAGCTCGGGCTCGACCATGCGACCTCCCGTCCAGGCCCGCACGCCCTCGGCGAAGCGCACGCGGAAGGCGGCGAGCTTCCCCTTCTCCACCGCCACGCCCACCGCCATCGGGTGGCCGCCCCAGCTCGTAAGCAGGTCGGCGCAGCCTCCGAGCACCTCGACGAGATTAATGCCGTCGACACTGCGACCGGAACCTTTCGCCAGCACGCCCTCGTTGCCCAAGACGATGCAGGGGCGGTGGTATTTACGCGTCACCCGACCGGCCACGATGCCGACCACGCCCGGATGCCAACCGTCGGCATAGAGCACGATGCCGGCTTGGTCCAACTGTCCCGATTCAATCGCACGCTCAGCCTCATCGGTGATGCCGCGCTCGATGTCCTGACGTTCGCGGTTAAAAGTATCCAGCTGCCCGGCCGTCTCGCGACAGAAACGTTGGTCATTGCTCAAGATCAACTCAACCGACAGCGCGGCGTCAGCCAGCCGGCCGGAGGCATTGATGCGGGGGCCCAGCCGGAAGGAAATATCCACCGGCATGAGATCCTGCCCCGGTCGCACGCCGGCGACGTCCATGAGCGCGCGCAGACCAGGCCGCGCCGCCTCTTGCAGGATGCGCAAACCGTGGCTGGCGAGTATGCGGTTCTCCTCTTGCAGAGGCACGAGGTCGGCAATCGTGCCCAAGGCTACAAGGTCGAGATAATCACGCAATTTTACCGCGTGCGCCACGGGATGATTTTCCGCGCGGAGTTCCTTGATCAAGCCGTGGACGAGCTTGAACACGAGCCCGACGGTGCAGAGTTGTCGCCAAGCGTCGTCGCCCGGCAGTTCGTAGGCATGGGGATTGATCAGGATACACGACTCGAGCGGCGGTTCCTTGGAGCGATGATGGTCCACCACAATGACGTCGATACCCAGCCCGTGCAGGTAAGCCACCTCCTCGAGTGAGTTGGTGCCGCAGTCCAACGCGATAAAGAGGTGCGGTCGCCCGGGCTCGAGCGCGCGGTCGATGGCGCTTCGGGAGAGCCCGTAGCCATCCGCCATCCGCCGGGGAACCACGAAACGGGGATCGGCCCCCAGACGGCGAAGAATACTCACCAGCAACGCGGTGCTACTGACCCCGTCGACATCGTAGTCACCTAGCACGACGATCTGTTCGCGTGCGGCCAGCGCCTGCCGCAACCGGGCCGTGGCCCGTCCGAGATTTTTGAGCAGAAAAGGATCCCCCAGCCGGGCCAATGCCGGTTGCAGGAAAGCCCCTGCCGCGGCGGGTTCGCGTTGACCGGTGCGCAGCAGGAGCTCGGCCAGCACCGGGCTGATACCCATGGCAGCAACCAGCGCCGACACCTCGACGGCGGCAGGCGGATGATAGATCCAACGCATGGCAACGGGCGCGCCGAGGCGGGCTAGGCGAACGGGTGAACGGCACGGGGCGGGCGGATCCGCCTCCGGATCCGTTCGCCGTCGCGCCGCGTCCCGCGCGGAAAGTCCGCGCCTGAATCGCGGCAGAGGTTACTTGGCGTCGGCTTCGGGGCCGACCGGCTTGGCACCGGAGATCTTGCCGCCAACTTCCCAGCCATAGACGGGCTTGGCTTCCTCGCGTTCGACCTTCTCGCGGTCACCCTTGTGCCACCAGTAGAAGACCGGTGCGGCGATGAAGACGGACGAGAAGGCACCGGTGATGATACCGATGATAAAGGTGAAGGCCAGGTCGCGCATCACGCCCGTGCCGGCCACGAAGAGCGCGACGGCGGTGAGCAACACAGTAAAACTGGTCAGCACGGAGCGGGAAAATACCCGGCGCAGCGAGTCGTTGATAATATCGCGCAGGTGGGCGCCGGGGTTGTTGCGCAATTCCTCGCGGATACGGTCGAAGACGACGACGGTGTCGTTGATCGAATAACCGGCGATGGCAAGGATGGCCGCCACCATGGGGGCGGAGAACTGGTGACCAAACAGCACGAAAATGCCGATGGTCATCAGGATATCGTGGATCGAGGCCACCACCGCGCCGATGCCGAAGCCCCACTCGAAGCGCAGGGCGACATAGAGGAGGATGATCACCATGGAGAAGGCCAGCGAGACGATCGCATTGGTCTTCACCTCGCCGCCGATGGAGGCGCCGATGCGGTTCTGGCCGATCAAGGTGTAGTTTGCCTCGGGGTGCGCCTTTTGGAGCGCCGCAACCATCGCGGCGGAGTCACCGAAGGCGGTCTCGATGCGCAGGGTCTCCGCCCCGCCGCCGATGGCGGCCACGTAGGTCGGGGTGGCCTCCTCGATGCCGGCAGCCTTGGCAAGCGAGCGGATCTCTGTGGCATCGATGCGCTTCTCAAAGCTCAGGGTGGCAATATCTCCACCGAGGAAATCCACGCCGTAGATGCGGTCGCCTTTCGTGGCGACATAACCAATGGAAACGATGATGATGATCCAGGAAGCGATAAAGCAGGGTTTGCCCAGCTTCACAAAGTCCACGTTGCCGATGCGGATCGGGGACATCATGGTCATCTTCTTGATCGTGCCACCGGTGATCAACCAGTCGAGGATGAGGTGACCGAAGACCAGGACGGAGAACAGAGTGGAAAATACGCCGATCGCGAGGGTCACGCCGAAGCCCTTGATGGGTCCGGTGCCGAGGCCGATCATTACCGCACAGATCGCCAACTGGGTGACGTGCGCATCGAGAATCGTGATAAAAGCGCGGTCATAACCAGCGGTGTGCGCGGCCGGCAGGGATTTACCCAACGCGAGTTCGTCGCGCATGCGCTCGAAAATCAGAATATTTGCGTCCACCGCCATGCCGAGGGTCAGCACGATACCGGCGAGACCGGGCAGGGTCAGAGTAGCGCCGAAGGACGCCATCGCGGCGAAGATGATCAGCACGTTGAAGCCGAGCGCGATCAGCGCGAGCCCGCCGCCTACGCGGTAATAGGTGAACATGAACAAGGCCACCAGCACGGTGCCGATCACCGAGGCGCGCACGCCGCTATCAATCGCATCCTGGGCGAGCGAAGGCCCGACCTCGTATTGCTCCTCGACCAGCAGGGGCAGATCGAGCGGGTTGTTCAACACGTTGGCCAGCTCGACCGCCTCACGCTGGGAGAACTGTCCGGTGATCTCGGCCGAGTTGCTGTTGATCTCTTTCTCAACCCCGGGGGCAGAGTAGAGGCGGCCATCAAGCATGATCGCGAGCTGGGCACGGGCACCGGAATCACCGCTGCGCTGCACAAGCTCATCGGTGAGCTTGGCCACCTCGCGGGTGGAGGCGGCGAATTCTTTCTGACCGGCGGCATTGAACTTCAGGATGATGCGGAAACGACCAAACTCATCCATCGTCGCAAAGGCGTCCGATACGTTCTTGCCGGTCATCTCCCAAGTGCGCTTCACGAAAAGTTCGCTGGTGATGGTCTGGCCGGTGCGCGACTCCTGCTCGTAGGTTTTCACCTCATAACCAGCAGGCGTCTCCACCCCGTCTCCAGGACGGGAGAAGGGATAAACCAGATGGAACGCGAGCCGGGCGGGCTTCTTGACGGCCTCGAGCACTTCGGGGTTGTCCCGGGTGTTTACGCCGGGGAGTTGCACCTCGATACGGCTCTCGCCCACCGGGCGGATGACCGGCTCGGCCACGCCGAGACCGTTGATACGGTCACCGATGATCTCGATGGCCTTGACCAGCTTCTCCTTGCGCTCGTTCTGGGCGATTCCGGAGGCGGCCTTTTCGTCTACCGCGAGGGTGAAAGCGACACCGCCTTTGAGGTCGAGGCCGAGCTGGAGCTTGCCCTTCGACTTGAGCAGGAGGTGGTCGAGCAGCAGGTTGTTGCGCTTGGTGATGTTCACCAGGGAGCTTTCCAGCTTTACGCCGGGGAAATACTCCTTGGCCAGATCGATGCGGCGCTCGTTGGCGATATCGCGCAGAGCCACGAAAACCGACGGAGCCTGCTTGGCGTCAAAGCGGGTCTTGGCCTCGCCTACAAGGGCTTGGAACTCGGTATGGCGGGTCTCGACTCGGCTGGAGATATACTCCGGCACGTTGCGGTCTTGCAGGGGCAGCAGCGAAAGCAGCGCCCAGAGCATAATGGTGAAGCTCAGCACGAGCTTCCACAGGTTGCGTTTAAGCATGGTGGTTATGTTGGTTTAAAAAAGGGGGGTATCGCCGCGCTCGAGAGCGCAGGAAAGAACGGGGAAAGGGGGGAATTTGCGGCGTGGACGGGTAAACGCACGCGCCGCCGAAGCCACGCGGATGCCGCGCGGATGCGGAAAGCGGATTTAGTTTTTCTTGTCAGCGGCGTCCTTGCGAACGACTTCCTGAACAAAACTCTTGGCGATCTCCACTTTCACGCCTTCGGCGATGCGCACCACAAAACGGTCGTCCTTCTTGCTGGTGATTTCGCCGTATAGGCCGCCGGACGTGACAATTTCATCACCAGTGCCGAGCTCGGCCAACATCTTGGCGTGCTCCTTCTGTTTTTTACGCTGGGGCGCGATGATCAGGAACCACATCGCGGCGAACATGAAGCCGATAAAGAGTAGATTCATCATACCGGCACCTTGGGCGGGAGCGGTGGCTTGGGCGAGAAACAGCGACGATTCGGACACGGAAGTCATTTTCTGATTTGCGGGAAGTGGTTTTTAGACGAGGAATCGCGAGATAACCGCGCCCGCATTCGCGAACGCAAGCCATAACCCGATCACTCCCCCTCCGCCGTCTTCCGCCCGCCCCCCTTTCTCCACTCTGTGAAAAGCAAATCCGCCGCCCCCTCCACCGCCTGGTCAATTGCAAAGTCTGACGAACTCTATGGGTTCAAACGTTGGGGGGGCGGTCACTTCGGGGTGGGTGAAGACGGCACCGTCGCCGTGCAACCCTTGGCCGACGGCCGCTCGATCCGGGTTATGGACGTGATCGACGAGGCCGTCGCCATGGGCCTGAAGGCCCCCCTCGTCATCCGCTTTCAAGACCTGCTCCGCCATCGCGTGGAGAAACTCAACGGCGTCTTTGCCCAAGCCATCAAGGAAGAGGGCTACAAAGGTGCTTACCGGGGTGTTTTCCCAATCAAGGTCAACCAGTTGCGCGAGGTGGTCGAGGAGATCGTCTCCGCCTCCAAAGGCTTTAATTACGGCCTGGAAGCCGGCTCCAAACCCGAGCTGATGATCGCCATGGCCATGCACGAAGGTGCTAATTCGCTGATCATTTGCAATGGCTACAAGGACCATGATTTTATCCGCATCGCCCTGCTCGGCCGTAAATTAGGAAAAAAAGTTATTATCGTAGTCGAGCAGCTCGCCGAGCTCGATGACATCATCCGCGTCTCCGAGGAGGTCGGCGTGAAACCGCTGATCGGCTTCCGTGCCAAGCTCCAGACCCGCGGCGAGGGCAAGTGGTCCTCCTCGTCCGGCGACAACGCCAAGTTTGGCCTCAACACCGCCGAAATCCTTTTCGCCTGCGAAAAACTCCGCGCCGCCAAACTCACCGCCTCGCTGAAGCTGGTCCACTTCCACATCGGCTCGCAGGTCCCCAACATTCTCACCATCAAGAACGCCGTCATCGAGGCCTCCCGCTTCTATTGCCAGCTCGCCAAGATGGGCTTCCCCATGGGCTACCTCGATGTCGGCGGCGGCCTCGGTATCGATTACGACGGCTCTCGCACCAACTACGAGTCGTCTATGAACTACTCCATGGCCGAATACGCCCGCGACGTCGTCGCGAATGTCCGCGACATCTGCGACGCCATGCACGTGCCCGTGCCCGATCTGGTTTCAGAGTCCGGCCGCGCGATTGTCGCACCCCATGCCATGCTGGTGGTCGAAGTTTTCGAGCGTATCAACAAACGCGAGACCCTCGGCGTGCAGCACCAGCCTAAGGAGAAGCACAAGGTCGTGGTGGATCTGGAATTCCTGCTCAAAAACAAGGCCAAACTCGGCAAGCTCGAACGTTTTCACGACGCCGTGCAAAAGAAGGAGGAGGCCTTTTCCCTCTTTAACCTCGGCTACCTCGACCTCGAAAACCGCGCCGCCGCGGAGTCGCTCTATTGGCAGGTTTGCGAACAGATAGCCCAGGAAACCCGCGACGCCGGCTACGTGCCCGAGGAACTGCGCGAGCTAAATAAACTCCTTGCCGACCAATACGTCTGCAACTTCTCGGTTTTCCAGTCCCTGCTCGACCACTGGGCCTTGAAACAACTCTTCCCCATTGCCCCGCTCCACCGCCTGAAGGAGCAACCGCTCGTGAATGCCACCCTGGTCGATATCACCTGCGATTCCGACGGCAAGATCGGCACCTTCATCGACCTGCAAGATACGAAAGACTACCTGAAACTCCACCCGCTGAACGGAAAACCCTACTACCTCGGCATTTTTCTGACCGGTGCCTACCAGGATATCATGGGAGACCTGCACAACCTCTTCGGCCGCGTGAATGAGGTCCACGTGTTCCTCGAGGACGATGAGCCCAATGGCTACTACATCGAGGACACGCTGGCCGGCATCCGCATGAACGAGGTGATCGAGACCGTGCAATACCAGTGGGAAGAGCTCTGCCGCCGTATCAAGACCCAGATCGACGCCGCCACCAAGAAGGACTTGGTCAAACCCCGCGAAGGCGTGCGCCTGCTGGAGTTTTACGAGGGCCAGATGCTGGCCAAGACTTACCTGAATATCGACCGCAGCGCCGCCACTCCCGAGGAACCCCGCAGCCAAAAGACTGCGCGCACCGCCCGCGCCTCCTCCGCCAAACCCTCCTCCCGCCGCCCGCGGCCCTCCACCAAGGACTAGCCCGTTGATTCGCTTCCTGTCACTTCCTCACAGGCAGCGGTAACGGGTGGGTCGACGCGCTGCGGGGTTGCCTCCGCCGCACCCGCCCGCCGGAGTAGCTCCTCGTCATGACCAGTCTCGCTTTTCTCCCGCCGCTTGCATTCGCCCTTCCCTCCTCGGGCGAATGGCTCGAAGCCATCCCCATCATCCTGTCCCTGATCGTGATTGAGGGCCTGCTGAGCGTGGACAACGCCCTCGCCATCGCCGCGATGGCCAACCACCTGCCCGAACACCAAAAGAAAAAAGCCCTGCGCTGGGGCATCATCGGCGCCTACGCCTTCCGCGGCGCGGCCATGGCCGGGGCCGCGTTCATCATTTCCAATCCTTGGCTGAAAATCGTCGGCGCCGCTTACCTCGTCTACTTGATGTGCGCTCATTTTACCCAGACCGCCGACGATGAGGAGAAAGATGCCGCCGGCGCCGCCCACCTCGCGGGACGGAGCTTCTGGGCTACCGTCGCCGCCATCGAGCTGATGGACCTGAGCCTGAGCGTGGATAACGTGGTCGCCGCCGTTGCCATGAGCCCGAAGCTCTGGATCGTATGCCTCGGCGTCTTCATCGGCATCCTCGCCCTGCGCTTCGTGGCCGGCTTCTGCCTGAAACTGCTGGAGAAGTATCCGATCCTCGAACACACCGCCTTCCTGCTGATCGGTTATGTGGGCTGCATCCTGGTCGTGGAGATTGTCTCCGTCTACCAAGGCCACCCGGTCCACATCGATGCCTTCCAGAAATTCATCGGTATCGTGCTGATCACCGCCGCCACCTTGGTCTACTCGCAACGCCCGCTACTTCAACGCGCCACCAATCCGGCCTTGCGCGTCGCCCGCCTGCCCATGCTTGCCTTCTCGGCTCTGGTCGGGGCTGTGCTGGCCTCCCTCGCCTGGCCCTTCAAGGCCGCTTGGACCGCCCTGCGCCCCAAGTCCGGCCCCGCCGCCTGAGCGCCCCGCGCATGCTTTTTCGCTGCCAGCCCGGTTTTGAGGATCTGCTCGTCGGCGAACTGCGCGCCGCCGGCCTCGCCGCAAGCGAACGCGGCGGCGGCTGGGCCCTGACAGCAACCGCGGCCGGGCCGGCCCCCGAGCTTTGCTTCGCCCACGCCGTGCACCTCGCCCCCGTCGAGCTCGGCGGGGATTCAGTCAACGCCCTCGCCGCCCGCATCCTGGATCACTTCCTCGCCAGCGCGCGCGAGGAACGCTTCGACGCCCCTTGGCCGTGCGTCTTCTCCACCGCCGCCGGCCTAGACGGACTCGGCCGCCGAGCCGACGCCGTCGCGACCGCCTTCCAGGAGCTGCTGAAAAAACGCCTCGGCCGCGTCGCCCGCCTCGCTGTTGAAGAGATTCCCCGCGGCCCCGGCGCCACCCGCGGTTTGTTTGTCCACTTCGTCGATTTCAAAAAGGTTCTCGTCAGCCGGGAGTTAATCTCCGGCGGCCAACGTCGCATGGCCGATGATCCCCTCGCCCCCTCACGCAGCTACCTCAAGGTCGAGGAGGCCTACACTTTGCTGGGCCGCGAACCCGCGCCAGGTGAGCTCGTGGTCGACCTTGGCGCCGCCCCCGGCGGTTGGAGCTACTCCGCCGCCAAGCGCGGGGCCCGCGTGCTCGCCCTCGACAACGGCCCCCTCAAAGGCGGAGCGCTGGATCATCCCCTGATCGAACACCGCCGCGCCGATGCCTACGGCTACCGCCCGGGGCCCGGCGAACGCGCCGACTGGCTCTTTTGCGATCTCGTGGACGATCCGCATCACGTGTTACAAAGCCTGATCGCTCCCTGGCTCGAAAACGCCTGGTGCCGCCGGTTCGTGGTCATCCTGAAATTTGGCCGTGTCGATCCGCTCGCCCTTCTGCGCGAGGTCCGTGCTCCCGATTCCGCCTTCTCCCGCCACGCCCCCGGCACGCGCCTCCGCCACCTTTTTCACGACCGCGAGGAGTTTACCCTCGTCGGCGAACTCTGCACCTAGGGCGTATCCAAGCCCCGGCCTTCTTTCCCATGAGCCTTTCCCACGAACTCACCCTCTGCGGCCTGCCCGCCGTCCAAGCCCGCTTTGCGCGTGATCCCGATTCGATCAAACGGCTGTTTTTCGACGAACCCACCAGCCGCAAACTCGGCGCGCTGTGCAAGGCCCTCGCCGCCGCGAAAAAAGTCTACCGCTGCGTCCCGGCCGGCGAGTTGGAAAAAGTCGGTGGCACGGTGCACCACGGCGGTGTCGTCTGCGTGGTGCGCGCCGCTGCTTTAGGCGCCCCCTTGCCGCGAGAAGTCGCGGCCTGGGCCGAGCAAAAAGAACCGCTCCTGATCTTGGACCGCATCGGCAACGCCCATAACCTTGGCGCCATCGCTCGCTCCGCCGCCTTTTTCGGCGTCGCCCATATTATCATTCCCTTCCATCCGTCCGCCGCGTTGCCCGGCGAGGCCGCCTACCGTATCGCCGAAGGCGGGTTGGAGCATATCAAAATCTGGCGCGTGCCCACCCTCCCCACTTTTCTCGCCGGTCTCGCGGGCTCAGGCTACGAAATCATCGGTGCCGCCACACGCGGCGGCACTGCGGCGGCCCGGCCGGTTGGCACCAGGCCCCTCGCGCTCGTGCTCGGCAACGAAGAGCAAGGCCTCGCCCCCGAAGTCGCCAGGGCTTGCACCCGCCTTGTCTCCCTCGCCGGCAGCGGCAAGGTCGAGTCACTCAACGTCTCCGTCGCCGCCGCCGTGCTGCTACACACCCTGCTGGCTAAGTAAGCACCGCAGCCCGCCAGACTTGCCCTGTCCGCCTTCGCCGTCCCCTCGTCTTTAGCTGAAACCAGGCCCCCGCCCCTAGCGTCCCCGCCTCAACTCCCGCAGTCTACACCGTATGCGCCTTCCCGCCCTGCTCCCCCGCCTCGTATTTACCGGCCTCGTCCCGCTTTCGCTGCTCTGCGCCGCGTCTCAACCGGCCACCGCGTCCGACCGCAGTTTCGCCGTCGTCGCCTATAATGTGGAAAACCTGCACGACGTCGACGGCGTCGCGATGTATGAGGATTATCAACCCGCCCAATACACCCCCGCCCACCTCGCCGTAAAAGCCGCCAATATCGCGAAGGTCCTCGCCCGGGTGGATAAAGGCGCCGGCCCCGCCTTGGCCGCTTTCAACGAGATCGAGCTCGACCAGACGCCGGACTCCACCGTCACCGACCTCGACGCCTGGCTCGCCTCCGTCGCCGGTCAAAGCCTGTCCGACTTGCTGGGCCAGAAGCCACTGCCCGCCGCACTCGCCGGCCTTCCCGCCGAGGCTTGGCTGCTCAAAGCCTGCGCCGACGCCGGCCTGACTGGTTACCATGTCGCCACCACCAACGAGCGTCCCCGTAAACACGAAGACGGCCACGCCCAAGCGATCCGCAACCTCGTTTTCTCAAAGTTCCCGATCAAGGACGTGCGGAGCCATCCCACCGCCAACGCCCGCGCCATCCTGGAGGTGACGGTCGACGCCGAAGGGTCCCCGCTCACGATTTTCGTCAATCATTGGAAATCCGGCGCGGGCGATCCGGAGACCGAGGTCAGCCGCCGCGCCAATGCGAAGACGCTGCGCACGCGCATCGACGAACTCCTCGCCAGCGACCCCAACGCCGACTTCATCGTCGCGGGCGATCTGAATTCCCACTACAACCAAAAGCAGCGTTATCGCGCGATGGGCACCACCGCGATCAATGACGTGCTCGGCTCCCAAGGCAACGAACTCAACCTCCGCGGCAAAGACCGCGATCTCTACAACCTGTGGTTCGAGTTGCCCTCCGACCAACGCGGTTCCGACATATACAAGGACGAATGGGGCACCCTGATGCACCTGATCGTGTCGCGCGGCCTCTACGACCAAAACGGGGTGCAATACGTGGACAACAGCTTCGCCGTCCTGAAGTTTGCCGGTCTGAACGCCAACGCCCTCGGCCTTCCGAACCGCTGGGCGCGAGGCTCCGTCCCCGCCGGCTTTTCCGACCATTTCCCGGTTTATGCCCGTTTCCGCGTGGTCGGTCCCGGCCCGAAGGATAAATGGATGCCTCTGACCCGCGCCAGCGAGACTCCCGAAGGCCCGGGCACGCCCGTGCGAGTGGAGACCACCACCGTGGATCTCTTCGCCACCGCCCTCAAACCCGCCGACCTGCCCAAGGGCGCCGACCTCCGCGATGGCTCCTACACTGGCCGCATCTTCCTCGTCGATGCCCCCGCCACCGTGAACGAAAAAGGCTATGTCAGCGTGAAGGTTGGCGACCTCGACTACGATGTGTTCAGCCAAGACAAGGAGCTCCGCAACACCTACCGCGAACGCGCTCGCGCCACTTCACGACTGCGTTTCTACGGCGAACTCGGCCAATACAAGGGCAAGTGGCAGTTTGTGCTTCAGGGCAAGGAGTGGCTCAGGTAACCGGCTTGCCCGTCGAGCCCCCGGGCACCGCCAGGTTGAACTGATAGAGTTCCACATCGAGCCAGCGACCGAACTTGTAGCCCACCTCGCGGAGCGTGCCCGCATGCACAAAGCCGGCCGAGCGATGCAGCTCCACACTCGCTGCATTCGCGGCATCGATCACGCCCACCATCACGTGCAAGTCCCGCAACCGCGCCGTCCGCTTCAACTCATCCAGTAGCGCGCGCCCGATCCCCTGCCCGCGGCGATCTTCCCGGACATAAATGGAATGCTCCACTGTCTTCCCATAAGCCGGAAAAGCGCGGAAAGCACCATAGGTCGCGAACCCGGCCAGCGAGCCGTCCTCCGCAAAGGCCCCCAGCACCGGCAACCCGTCGCGCTCCTTGGTATCAAACCAGCCGCGCATGAAACCAGAGGTCCGCAACGCATGCTCATAGATCGAGGTCGAGTGCGCGATCTCGTGATTAAAAATAGCCAGGATTTCCGGCGCCTGGTCGCGAGAACAGATCCCTATCGTCATTAAGGGAGTTTTTAAACGCCCGCCCATCTCGCCCGGCAATGGTGCATTTAGGCCCCCGGCTTGTTTAAACTGTCGGTTTTGCTCCCGGGCGGCGGCAACACGTCCCGACTTTTTAGTCGGAGGCGGAGGTAAATCAACCACCCCGCGCCACCCGCAGCACCGCGCCGGTGATGAGTTGGCCGGAAGGCCCGTGCAGGTTGGCCTCGCCCGCATGGGTCGCCCAAGGCAGGCGAATGAATACATGCGGCACACCGGCCCGCCCCAGCGCCGCCGCCAGTCGCTCACTGTGGCGGCACCACACCAGCTCGTCGAGCACCCCGTGGATGATGAGGGTCGGCGGCGCCCCCGCGTGCACCAGTTTTTCCGCGCTAGCAGTGCGAAACAGCTCGACCCGCGCCCCTTCAGGCGGGCCACCAAGGAACTGCCGCAGAAGTTTATCCGAGTTCAGCGCGTCCTTGTCCGAACGGATGGACCAAACGAATTCCAGGTCGAAACAGCCGTAAAGCGCCACCACCGCCCGCACCCCGGACAGGGTTTCACCGTAGGCCGCGGCCGTCACAATTTGCGCACCCGCGCTCCGGCCGAGCAGGGTCAGGCGCCGAGGATCCACGCCAAGGGCGGTCGCGTTTGCCCGCACCCAGGACACCCCGGCGCGCACATCGTCACGCTGGGCCGGCCAGCGATGGGCGGGCGCCAACCGATAACTGAGGGCCGCCACCGCAACTCCACGCAACGCCAGCCAATGGTTTAAACCCGCGAGCTGCGTGCGGTCGCCGCTATCCCATCCGCCCCCGTGCACCACGACCACACAAGGCGCACCCGCGGCCTCCGCGGCCCCCGCCGCACGGTAAAAATCCACCGCCAGGCCCTCGGCATCCTGCGTCTCGACCGTGACCCGCCGCGACTGCATCGCTCCGAACAGCAGCCGGCGCCAGGACCACAAGTCCTCCTCCGCGCACAAACCCAAAACCTCCGTTAAATCACGCCGCACCCGCCCGGCCAGCCGTGCCGCGGACAGCACCGGTCGGAGCAACAAAGCCGTCGCGCCTGCCGCCAGTCCCGCCGCGCCGATGCTTAACACCCGTTCGAAAGCGGAAGCGTCCCCTTCCCCGACCCGGCTCGCCGCCCAGCAGGCGAGGCCCGCCGCCGGCAACACCCACAAATACCCCAACTCGGTCGCCGCCAAAGCGACCAGCCAGGTGCGCCGGGTCCGCGCCGGCGTGACCGCGTAACGTGCCGCCGCCAAAAAACCCGCGGCCACCAGGATCATCACCAAGCCCATTGATGCTGACGCAAAGCCACCCGCCCCCCTTCGGCAAACGCCAAACGCTCCGCAACGCTTCGCGCGGGGAAAAACAAAGTCCGCGCTCCGCTTGCCAAGCCCGGTGCTGTGCGCTGTAGCTCGCAGTCATGTCCACAAAACTACGCTCCAGCCTGGCCTTCACCGGTTTTTTTGCCGCCGCCTTCACGGTAGCCGCCCTCGGCGGTTGGGCCACTGCAAGCAGCGTAAAATCCTGGTATGCCACTTTGGCCAAACCGGGTTGGACCCCGCCGGGCTGGGTTTTTGGTCCGGCCTGGACCCTCCTCTACACCCTGATGGCGATCGTCGCGTGGCGCATCTGGTCCCTGCCCGTGGCCAACCCCGAACGCGACCCCATCCTCCGGCGTTGGTGGCTCCAACTGGCGCTGAACGGCGGATGGTCGTGGGCGTTTTTCTACTTTCGCACTCCGGCGGCAGGTCTGCTGGTGATCGGGGCCTTGCTCATGCTCATCGCGAGCCTGCAACCACGACTCGCCCGCGTGGATCGCACCGCCGCTCTGCTCTGGACGCCTTATGTGCTGTGGGTGGCCTTTGCCGCCTGCCTGAACTTGTCGATCTGGAACCGGAATTAGCATCCCGGAATCCGGCCGGTTGCCGTAATTTCACTCTGCAAAAAGGCCGCATGCCAGGAAGCGAAGGGATTGGCTTCGCGACTTCGGCGTCCTTCGCGCGAACCCGGCTTTACGCTTTAACCGGATGCCGCGATTATCGCGGCATCCGGTTAAAACGTGGCGAGGATCGCGTTGAACGTCGCGCTGGGGCGCAGGGCAGCGGAGGCCTTGGCGTCGTCCGGTTTGTAGTAGCCACCGATGTCGGCCGGTTTGCCTTGGACGGCGACCAACTCGGCCACAATCTGCTTCTCGGCGGCGGTGAGCTTCTCGGCGTAAGGGATGAACACGGCCTTCAGGGCGGCGTCCTTGTTCTGGGCGGCGAGGGCCTGGGCCCAATAAAGGGCGAGGTAGAAATGGGAGCCGCGGTTGTCGATGCCGGCGCCGACTTTGCGGGCGGGGCTCTTGTCGTTTTCGAGGAACTTGCCGTTGGCCTCGTCGAGCGTCTCGGCGAGGACTTTGGCACGGGCGTTGTTCTGGGTGATGCCGAGGTGTTCGAAGCTGGCGGCGAGGGCGAAAAATTCGCCCAGGCTGTCCCAGCGGAGGAAGTTTTCCTCGGTAAACTGCTGCACGTGCTTGGGAGCGGAGCCGCCGGCGCCGGTTTCGAAGAGGCCGCCCCCGTTCATGAGGGGCACGATGGAAAGCATCTTGGCCGAGGTGCCCACTTCAAGGATGGGGAAGAGGTCAGTGAGGTAGTCACGGAGGACGTTGCCGGTGACGCTGATGGTATCGAGGCCCTGGACGATGCGTTGGAGGGTGAACTGGCAGGCGGCGGCGGGTTCGAGGATGCGGAGGTCGAGACCGGCGAGGTCGTGATTCCTGAGGTAGTGCTCCACCTTGGCGATGATCTGGGCATCGTGGGCGCGGGCGGCGTCGAGCCAGAAGACGGCCGGGGTGTGGCTGAGGCGGGCGCGGTTGACGGCGAGTTTCACCCAATCCTGGACGGGAGCATCCTTGGTCTGGCAGGCGCGCCAGATGTCGCCGGTCTCGACCGTGTGGGAGAGAAGGATGCGGCCCTTTTCATCCATGACGCGCACGGTGCCGGCGGCGGGGATCTCAAAGGTCTTGTTGTGGGAGCCGTATTCCTCGGCGGCCTGGGCCATGAGACCGACGTTGGGCACGCTGCCCATGGTCTTGGGGTCGAGTGCGCCATGCTGGCGGCAGAAGTCGATGACGGTCTGGTAAACGCCCGCGTAGCTACGGTCAGGAATGAGAGCGAGGGTGTCTTGTTGTTTGCCGGCGGCGTTCCACATCTGGCCGGAGGTGCGGATCATGGCGGGCATGGAGGCGTCCACGATGACGTCGGAGGGAACGTGGAGGTTGGTGATGCCCTTATCGGAATTCACCATGGCGAGGGCCGGTCCGGCGGCGTAGGCGGCGGCGAGGTCGGCCTCGAGGCCGGCCTTCTCGGCGGCGGGGAGTTTCTCGATTTTGGCGAGGAGATCACCGAGGCCGTTGTTCAGATCGACGCCCAGCGTGGCGAGGGTGGCGGCGTGTTTGGCGAGGGCGGCCTTGAAAAACACCTTCACGGCGTGGCCGAAGAGGATGGGGTCGGAGACCTTCATCATGGTGGCCTTGAGGTGGAGGGAGAGCAGGACGCCGTCGGCCTTGGCGCGGGCGATGGCGGACTCGTAAAAGGATACGAGGGCGGCCTTGCGCATCACGGTGGCGTCGAGGATCTCGCCGGCTTTCAGCGGGGTCTTTTCCTTGAGCACGACGATGGTTCCGTCGGCCTTGACCAGCTCGATGCGAACCGTGGTCGCGGCGGGGACGGTGAGGGACTGCTCGTTGCCGAAGAAGTCACCGGCGGGCATGGAGGCGACGTTGGTCTTGGAGGAGGTTGACCAGACGCCCATGGAGTGAGGGTGCTTGCGGGCGTAGTCCTTCACGGCCTTGGGGGCGCGGCGGTCGGAATTGCCTTCACGGAGGACGGGGTTCACGGCGGAGCCGAGGACCTTGGCGTAGCGGGCGCGGGCATCCTTCTCGGCGTCGGTGGAAGGAGTCTCGGGAAAATCGGGAAGTGCGTAGCCCTTGGCCTGGAGCTCGGCGATGGCGGCCTTTAGCTGCGGGATGGAGGCGGAGATATTCGGCAGCTTGATGATATTAGCCTCGGGCTGGAGCGTAAGCGCACCGAGTTCGGCGAGGGCATCGGGCACGCGTTGAGCGGGCGGCAAATGATCGGAAAAAGCGGCAAGGATGCGGGCGGCGACGGAGATGTCGCGCGTCTCCACGTTCACACCGGCGTGCCTCGCATAGGCCTGCACGATGGGCAGGAAGCTGTAGGTGGCGAGGGCGGGGGCCTCGTCGGTGATGGTGTAGAGGATGGAAGGAACGGCGGACATGGCGCGATGGGATCAGTTGAGAAACTATGCGACGATCCAAGCCACCGCGCACGGACGGTCAAAGGCATTTGCGGGCCGGATCGCATGAAGAATGGATTTTATCGAGAGCCGTTTTCCGGCTCGCCGTCCGGCGACGGCGCCCGCGTGCTCCACCCATGAGCACTGAAAAATCCACCGCAAAGGCCTCCCACCGAGAAAAAATCGAAATCCGCGCCGACCCGATCGAGCTGACCCAGCTCTTGAAGTTCGCCGGGCTGTTCGAAAGCGGCGGCGCAGCCAAGCATGCGATCAATAACGGCGAAGTCACGGTGGATGGGGTGGTCGAGACTGCCGCGCGCAAAAAAATCCTGCACGGAGCCGTCATCACCTGCGACGGCCGGACGCTGGTGGTGAAAAGTCTGTCGAAATAAAGCGCCGCACCCTCAGTGAGCCGGCAAACCCGGGCCGGGCGCAGCAGGGGCGGCGGGGAAAAAGTTTCGCCGCGAGGCGCTGTTTCCCCGCGCCGCCTGGCGTTCGCCGGGCTCGCCGTAGGGTTTTCGCCGGTAGCCGCCGCGATTGGGATCCAGCGCACAGTCGATCTGGTAGCGCTGCATCCGGTCAAAGAGCGCGAGGAGCTGCGCCTTGTCCGGGTAGGCATCCAGACCGCTTTGCTCCAACGCCAGCAAGGTCTCATGCACCGCCTCCAGCGTGCTCAAGCAGCCGGCCTGGGGCTGCTGCTTGATGATGAAACGACTGGGCGCGGAGGGAGTGAACATGATCCGCGGCAGAGCCTGCAGCGTGGGCGAAAGCCGGAGCATCTTGCGGGCGCAGGCCCAGGTGGCGTCGAGCACCAGCACCACGAGGCGCTTTCCGCCGAGTCCGGCCGGCGACAATTCCCCCTGCGATAGATTGCGGGCGGTCGGGCCGGGATAGAGCAAAACCACCTCGTTGGCGGGGTCGCGCAAGAGAGCCTGCACCTCGTCATGGCGGTCGAAATCCGTGCCGACCAGGATGGCGCTTTCGGGGAGGCAGAGATGGGTGAGCCGCCCGGTGCCGGCCTTCTCCTGTTTAAATTCCTTGGGATGCATCAGCAGCACGAAACGCGTGCGGGTGGGCATCGGCCGGATGGACGCGCACCAGCAGAGGGGTTGCGGCCAGAAACAGCGATAACACGTGACGCGGCTCATGCGACTGGCCTGACGGGGCTGTGAGCGGTCATAGCCGGCCGGCCGCGATTACCAGGTCCTGCAGCCGGGCCACCGAGGAGGCGGAGGTCTTGGCAACAAAGCCCCGCGCGTGGGCAAAGTGCACGTCGGGCTCCCCCGCTATCCGGGTAAAATTGAGACGCGGATTGTCACGAAAGCGCCCCAGCCCGTAGCCCCCGGACCGGCGGTCCGGATAAACCGAACCGACGACGTCCCGCGCCCAGGGCTGGCGCTCAATGAAGCGATCCAGACCAGAAGCCACGTCGTCAGCCAGGGTGTCGGTGCGCGGGATAAAGACCACCAAGCCCGGGCCGGCCCCGATCGGTAATTCCCAACGCACCACGAGGCCGGCCAGTTGCTCGAGCTTCGCGCGGGACGAAGTCACGTGTCCCAATATATCCTCCCCGACCATGCGCATGACCTCCCAGAGCGGCTGCCCGGGCTCGAGGCGAGTCGCCTGGGCGAAACGGCGGAGCAAGGTGAGGTCGACCGGCGAAATCAGCCGCGCCAGCACGGAGCGCTCCACCCCCAGCCATTTGGCGGTGTCTACCGGACCCCGACAATCAAACCACTCGGCCGCCTCCAGCCACTCGCAAAACTCACGGGCATCGGCGTAAAGCCCGAGATGCTGCAAGATGAGCGAGAGGGAGCAGGTAGGCGGCAGGTCGCGGGGCAATTGGTGATGGTCAAAATTATTGAGGGCGGGCTCATGCCGATGCCCCACGTCGATCACACATACCTCGGGCGCGGCGAGATCGGCCTCGGCCGGCTCGCGCCGCTCCACCGCCACCGTGTGTCGCGCCAACAATACGCAGCAGGCAAGGAACTCGTCTTTATGGGCACCGCCGGGATGCGTGAGCAGAAGCTTGGGCGAAATCATGCCGGCCACCCTAGCCTGGATAGGGCGCGCCGCAACGACCGTTGTGCTCCACGGCAAATCTGCTGGCCCACTTCCTCCATCCTGACCCATTTTCACGGCGCCCCACTTCCCACCCCAACCATGAGCCTCTTCATCGGCATCGATTCAGGCACCCAATCCACCAAGGCCGTCATCCTCGACCTGGCCTCCCGAAAAGTCATCGCCGAGGCGCGCGCCCCCCATGCGATGATCGCCGGCCTGCCCGCCGGACACATGGAGCAACACCCGGCCGAGTGGGTCGCCGCACTCGAGGCGACCATCTCCGGCGCGGTCCGCCAAATCGGCGCCCGCGCCAGCGAGATCCGTGGTCTGGGCGTGTCAGGACAACAACACGGCTTCGTGCCCCTCGACGCCGGCGGCGCGGTAATCCGCCCGGCGAAGCTCTGGTGCGATACCTCCACCGTGGCGGAATGCGCCCTGATCACCAAAAAACTCGGGGGCGCCAAGTCCGCCCTGCGCCACACCGGCAGCCTCATCCTCCCCGGTTTTACCGCGCCCAAAATCCTGTGGCTGAAACGCCACGAACCCGCGAATTACAAACGCCTCCGCCACGTGCTGCTGCCGCACGATTATCTGAATTTTCACCTGACCGGCGCCTATTTCATGGAATACGGCGACGCCTCCGGCACCGCGCTGCTCGATGTCCGCAAACGCGCCTGGTCCAAGGCCGCCATCCATGCGGTGGATCCGCGTCTGGCCGGCTGGCTGCCCCCGCTTTCCGAAGCGCACGAGTCTCCCGGCGTGGTGCGCCCCGAGCTCGCCGCCCGCCTCGGCCTGCCGCCCGGAGTGGTGGTTTCGGCCGGGGGTGGCGATAATATGATGGGCGCCATCGGCACGGGGAATGTCACCCCCGGGGTGATCAGCGCGAGCTTCGGCACCAGCGGCACGATCTACGCCCATGCCGCGGAACCCGTGGTCGACCCCGCCGGCGAGATCGCCGCCTTTTGCTCCTCGACCGGCGGCTGGCTGCCGCTGCTGTGCACGATGAACGTGACCACCGTTACCGAACGCGTCCGCCAGCTCTTCGGCCAGGACCACGCGGCCCTCGCGGCCGCCGTGCAGTCGGTGCCCGCCGGTGCGGACGGTCTGGTCTTGCTCCCCTACTTCGCCGGAGAACGCACCCCCAACGTCCCTGACGGCTCCGGCGCCCTGCTGGGCCTGAATCAGCACACCCTCGACGCCGCCCACCTCGCCCGGGCCGCGATGGAAGGGGTGACCCTCGGCATGAATTACGGCCTGCGCCGCCTCGCCGTTCTCGGCGTGAAGGCCAAGGAAATCCGCGTGACCGGCGGCGGCGCCAAGTCGCCCGTCTGGCGGCAGATCATGGCCGATGTTTTCGGCGTGCCGGTGGTGGCGATGATGGAGGATGAAGGCGCGGCCCTCGGCGGCGCCTTGCAAGCGGCCTGGTGCGTGGCGCTGCGCGACGGGAATAAAAAGGCCCGCCTCGCCGATTTCACCAAAGCCGTGGTCGCGGTGGACGAGCAAACCCGCTGCAAACCCGACCGGAAAAACCACGCCCGTTACCAAAAAATCCAAGCGATCCACGACCAGCTGAGCCTCGCCCTCCGCGAGGTTTTCGTCGCCCGGCGCGCCTTGCTCTGAGGCGTGCAAACGGGATCATCGCCACGGCGCACGCGCACAGGCGGCAAGGTTTCGGTTGCGCCCGCCGGGCGCTTGGGCGAGGTTGAACTTTTATGCAGCTAGACATCCCTCCGGGCGATTTCGCCGGCTATATCTTCGACCTCGACGGCACCTTGATCGACACCATGCCCGTGCATTACCGGTCGTGGGATGCCGCGATGCGCCACGCCGGCCTCGCGGAAACGCTGGACGAGGATTATTTCTACGCACTCGGCGGCGTGCCCTCCCTGCAGGTCGCCGAGCTGCTGGCCGCCAAACACGGCCTGCCCATCTCGAGCCCGGAAGAGATCGCGGAACACAAGGAGCGGCTCTACCTCGACCGCTTCAGCGAAATCACCCTGATCGAACCCGTCGTGGCCTTCGCCCGCAAAGTCGCCCAGACCCGCCCCGTGGCCATCGCCACCGGCGGCACGCCCGACATCGCCCTGCCGGCCATCGCCGCCGCCGGTCTTGCCGGGCTTTTTTCGATCGTGGTCACCCCGCACGACGTCGCCCCCGGCCGGGGCAAGCCGCACCCGGACATGTTCCTCGAGGCCGCCCGCCGCCTGGGTGTCGCTCCGGAACTATGCCTCGTGTTCGAGGACGCCGAGCCCGGCATCCGCGCCGCCCGCGCCGCCGGTATGCAGGTCGTGCGGGTAGCCAGTCGCCGCTGATCCCCCTTTCATGGCCGACTTCCTCGATCAGGTCCCTTCCACCGAGTCCAAACGCTGCCAGCGCGCCTTCCTGGTCGGCATCCAGACCCACGAGATGGCCGAAGGCGAGGCGGCCGAGTTACTCACCGAGCTGGAGGAGCTGGTCCAAAACCTCCGCATCGACGTCGTCGCGCAGGAGCTCGTCAACCTCCGCCAGCCCACGCCCGCCACCCTGCTCGGCAGCGGCAAGACCGAGGAGATCATCGCCGCCGCCAAAGCCATTGAAGCCGACTTGATCGTGATCGATGAGTCGCTCTCGCCCGCCCAGCAGCGCAACTGGGAAAAACTCTCCGGACTCGCCGTGATCGACCGCGAGGAGGTGATTCTCGATATCTTCGCCGACCGCGCCAGCACCCGCGAAGCCGTCCTTCAGGTCGCCCTCGCGCGCATGGAGTATTCCCTGCCCCGCCTGACCCGCGCCTGGACCCACCTTTCCCGCCAGCGCGGCGGCGGCGGAGGAGGCGGGGCCATGGGGGGCGAGGGCGAAACCCAGCTCGAGCAGGACCGCCGTCTGGTGAATGACCGCATCGTCCGCCTGAAACGGGAGCTCGTCGACGTCCGCAAACAACGCGGGGTGCAACGCCAGAAACGCCAGCGCGTGCCCGTGCCCACCGCCGCCATCGTAGGCTACACCAACGCCGGTAAATCCTCCCTGCTCAATGCCCTCACCGGCGCCAGCGTGCTCGCCGAGGACAAACTGTTCGCCACCCTCGACCCCACCACCCGCCAGCTCCTCCTGCGCGGCAATCAAAAGCTGCTCGTGACCGACACCGTGGGCTTCATCCGCCGCCTGCCCCACGGCCTCGTCGAGGCCTTCAAGGCCACCCTCGAGGAAGCCATCGTCGCCGATTTCCTGATCCACGTGCTGGATGTCACCGCGCCCAACATCGCCGCCCACCACGCCACCACCCTCGGAGTGCTTCGCGAACTCCATGCCGATGAGAAACGCATGCTGACCATTTTCAACAAGGTCGACGCCGCCGACGAGGCCCAGTTGCTCCGCGCCCGCGCCCTCGCCCCCGACGGCATTTTTCTGAGCGCCCGCAGCGGCGAAGGCCTGCCCGATCTCATCGATCGCTGCCTGGAACTGATCGCGGATGCCTTCGGCCAGCTCACCCTGCTGATCCCCCACGCCCGCTACGATCTCATCGCCCGCGCCCACCAGATCGGCCACGTGCAACACGAGGAACAACGCGACGAGGGCGTCTTCCTTCAGGTCCGCATGCCCCCCAACCAGCAGGCCCCCTACCTCGCCTTCGCCGTCCAGGCCTGAGCCGCGCCCCTGCAACGAAGCTATCTCGGGCCTTGACGCGGGCACCCACACCCTCACGTTTTGCGCTCCTTTCCTTGCCTGATGGTGTAATGGCAGCACAGGTGACTTTGACTCACCTAGTCATGGTTCGAATCCATGTCGGGCAGCCAAGGATCCCGCCCCACGGCCGGAACCGCCGCGCGCCGGTCTCGTCGTCCCGCCCCCCGCGTAGTCGTTGACCGCCCCTGCCTGTCGATCTTTAGATACCGGCGCAACTACGTCCAGATTTACCCTGCCCTGCACACCCACCCCACCCAATCCATGAACCGCCTGCGCCTGTTATCCGCCCTGCTTCTTGTCCTCCACGTCCGGGCCGACGTGACGACCGCCCCGCTCTTCCAGGACCACGCCGTCCTGCAACGCGACAAACCCGTGCTCGTGTGGGGCACCGCCGATGCCGGTGAAAACGTCAGCGTGACCTTTGGCGCCCAGACTCTCTCCACCGTCGCCGGTCCCGACGGCCGCTGGAACGTCACCCTCGCTCCGCTGCCCGCCAGCGCCATCCCCGCCACCCTCACCGCCAAGGGTAAAAACACCGTCGTGCTCAACGACATCGTGGTCGGCGAGGTCTGGCTCGCCTCCGGCCAGTCCAACATGGAGTGGCCGCTCACCCGAGCCTACGATACCGATCTCGAGCAACTCACCGCCCGCTTCCCCCTCGTGCGCGAGATCAAGGTAAAGCGCCGCACCGCCTCCGCCCCCGTGGCCGGCTTTGAGGGCGCCTGGCGCGCGGCCACGGCCGAGAACGTCGCCCAGTTCAGCGCCGTCGCCTATCTCTTCGCCCGCGAGCTCCACCTCGCCCTCGATGTGCCCGTCGGCATCGTGAACAGCACCTGGGGCGGCACTCCGGTCGAAGCCTGGATGAGCCCCGCCACCTTGAGCTCGGACCCGGCCTTCTCCCCCGTCGGCACCCGTTGGCAAAAACAACTCGCCGACTACGCCGAGGCCCAGACCGCGCACACGGAAAAAACCCGCGCGTGGGAAACCGCCAAAGCCGCCGCCGAGGCCCGAGGCGAGAAGTTCGCCGACGCCGCGCCCGTCGCCCCGAAAGCCCCCGTCTGGCAACCCTCCTGCCTCTACCACGGCATGATCACCCCCCTTCTGCCCTACGCCCTGCGCGGTGCCATCTGGTATCAAGGCGAGAGCAACGCAGGCCGCGCCGATGAATACCACGCCCTGTTCAGCGCGATGATCAAAGCCTGGCGCGCCGATTTCGGCCAGGGCGACTTCCCCTTCTACTGGACGCAGCTCGCCAGCTTCCGCGCCGGCAACGGCCCGGCCACCGCCCCCGAAGGCACCGACTGGGCCGCCCTGCGCGAGGCCCAGACGCAAACCCTCGCCCTGCCCGCCACCGGCCAGGCCGTGATCATCGACGTCGGCGACTTCTCCGACATCCACCCCAAGGCCAAACTCCCCGTCGCCCGCCGCCTCGCCCGCCTCGCCCTGCACCGCGATTACGGTTTTGCCACCCTCGCCGACTCGGGCCCGGTGTTCACCGGTTTTGAAACCATCCCCGGTGATCCCGCCTCCCTGCGCCTGAGCTTCACCCCCGCCGACCGCGGCTTGCGCCAGCCCGCCCCCGCCGTGGCCGGTTTTGAAGTCGCCGGCGCGGACCGGGTCTTCCATCCCGCCGCGGCGCGGATCGAGAAAGGCACCGTTCTGGTCTCCTCACCTGCCGTCCCCTCGCCCGTCGCCGTGCGCTACGCCTGGCGCAACGCCACCGAAGCGGCGCTTTGTGACGACCTCGGCCTGCCCGTGCCGCCCTTCCGTAGCGATACCTGGTAACCCGGCCCGCGCGCCACACGCCGAAATAACCGGACGATAAGTCAAATGCCCGGCCTTGCCCTTCCCCGCCCCGGGCAAACGCTCAACCGCTCCACGCTTAGGACCACCCGCCCACTCTCTCCCATGACCCCTAAATTCACCTCCCGCCTCCTCGCCGCCGCCGGTCTTTTCGCCGGCGTCTTCTTCACCACCGCCCAGGTCGCCGCCGCCGACAAACCCGTTGTCGGGTTCTCCCAAATCGGCGCGGAAAGCGCCTGGCGCACCGCCAATACCGACTCGATCAAGGGCGAGGCCGCCAAGCGCGGCATCACCCTGAAGTTCGCCGACGCCCAGCAAAAACAGGAAAACCAGATCAAGGCCCTGCGCTCGTTCATCGCCCAGAACGTCGACGTGATCGCCTTCTCCCCCGTGGTGGAGACCGGTTGGGAACCCGTCCTGCGCGAGATCAAGAAAGCCGGCATCCCCGTCATCCTCACCGACCGCGCGGTAAAGGTCTCCGACCCCTCCCTGTTCGTTACCTTCGTCGGCTCGGATTTCGTCGAGGAGGGCCGTCGCGCCGGCAAATGGCTGGTCGAAAAGACCAAGGGCCAGGCCGTGATCGCCGAGTTGGTCGGCACCCCCGGGTCCGCCCCCGCCATCGACCGCAAGAAGGGCTTCGAGGAAGCCATCGCCGGCCAGGCCGGCATGAAGATCATCAAGTCCCAGAGCGGCGACTTCACCCGCGCCAAGGGCAAGGAGGTCATGGAGACCTTCCTGAAGTCCCCCGAGGGCAAGTCGATCAACGTGCTCTACGCCCACAACGATGACATGGCCCTCGGCGCCATCCAGGCCATCGAGGAGGCCGGCCTGAAGCCCGGCACCGATATCGTGATCGTCTCCATCGACGGCGTGAAGGGCGCCTTCGAGGCCATGGTCGCCGGCAAGCTGAACTGCACCGTGGAGTGCAACCCCCTCATCGGCGCCCAGCTCTTCGACCTCGTCGCCGATGTCGTGGCCGGCAAGACCCTGCCCAAGCGTATCGCCGTCGAGGAGGGCCTCTACGACCAGTCCCAGGCCGCCGCCGCCCTGCCCTCCCGCCAGTATTGAGCCATCCCCCGTCCCGGCCATGAGCGCGCCCGTCCTCGTCTGCCGCGGCCTGACCAAACGCTTCCCCGGCGTGGTCGCGCTGGATGGCGTGGATTTTTGCGCCCGGGGCGGCGAGGTCCACGCCCTGATGGGCGAAAACGGCGCCGGCAAGAGCACCCTGATCAAGGCCCTCACCGGCGTGCACCCGCGCGACGCCGGCGAGGCCGAGGTCGATGGACGCCCCGTGCACCCGCGTTCGCCCCGCGAGGCCGAGGCCGCCGGCATCAGCACCGTCTACCAAGAGGTCAACCTGATCCCCGACCTCAGCGTGGCCGAGAACATCTGCCTCGGCCGCCAACGCACCCGCCTCGGCTTCATCCGCTGGGGCGATGCCCGCACCCGCGCCCGCGCCGCCCTCGCCCGCCTCGGCTTGGAACTGGACGTCGATCGCACCCTGTCGGAGTGCTCGATCGCCATTCAACAACTCGTGGCCATCGCCCGCGCCACCGATATCGATGCCCGCGTGCTCATCCTGGATGAGCCGACCTCCAGCCTCGATGCCGGCGAGGTCGCCCAGCTTTTCACGGTCGTCCGCCGCCTCCGCGACCGGGGCCTCGCCATCGTTTTCGTCTCCCACTTTCTGGATCAGGTCTACGCCCTCGCCGACCGCATCACCGTCTTGCGAAACGGCCGCCTCGTAGGCGAGTTCCCCGTCGCCGAGCTCCCCCGCCTGCAACTTGTCGCCCACATGATGGGCCGCTCGGTGGACGAGGTGGAGGCCCTCCGGCACCGCGAACGCCCCGCCGCCGCGCCCGGCGAGCCCCTGCTCTCGACCCGCGGCCTCGCCCTCCGCCACGCCGTGCTCCCCCTCGATCTGGAGCTCCGCCGCGGCGAGGTGCTCGGGCTCGGCGGCCTGCTCGGCTCCGGCCGCACCGAGGTCGCCCGCCTGCTCTTCGGCCTCGACCGCGCCGACGCCGGCGAAACCCGGCTCGAAGGCCGCCCCGTCACCTTCCACTCTCCCGCCGACGCCATGCGCGCCGGCCTCGCCCTCACCCCGGAGGACCGCAAGACGCAGGCCATCCTGCCGAATCTGACCGTGCGCGAGAACCTCATCGTCGCCCTCCAGGCCCGCCGCGGCCTGTGGAAACAAATCCCCCGCGCCGAGCAGGACCGGCTCGTCGCCGACTTTACCCGCGCCCTCGGCATCAAGACCAGCGGCCCGGAGCAACTCATCCGCAACCTCTCCGGCGGCAACCAGCAGAAAGTCATCCTCGCCCGTTGGCTCGCGACCGAGCCCCGCCTGCTGATCCTCGACGAGCCGACCCGCGGCATCGACGTCGGCGCCCAGGCCGATATCGAGCGCCTGCTGGCCAGGCTGCGCGATGAGGGCCTCGCCATCGTGTTCATCTGTGCCGACACCGCCGAACTCTCCCGCAACAGCCAGCGCATCGCCGTGCTGCGCGACCACGCCAAGGTCGCCGAGCTGACCGGCCCCGACGTCAACGAACAAGCCGTGATGCGCGCCATCGCCCGGGAGACCGCCGCATGATCGTCGATCTCCTCCTCTGGCCCGCCCTCGCCGCCCTGCTCTGGGTCAACCGCCGCCGCCCCCTGCTGTGGCCCTTGGTCGCCCTGGCCCTGCTGCTGCTTTTTAACCGCCTCTTCACCCCCGGCTTCTTCGCCTTGGAAATCCGCGACGGCCGGCTCTACGGCACCCTGGTCGATGTGCTCAACCAAGGCTCGAAGGTGATGCTGCTCGCCCTCGGCATGACGCTCGTCATCGCGACGGGCGGGGTGGATCTGTCGGTGGGCGCCACCATGGCCATCGCCGGAGCCGTGATGGCCCGCCTCGCCGGCGTGTCCATCCCCGTCGCCCTCGGTGGCGGCCTCGGCGTGGCCCTGCTCGCCGGCGCCTGGAACGGCCTGCTCGTTTCCGCCTTTCGCATCCAACCCATCATCGCGACCCTCATCCTCATGGTCGCCGGCCGTGGCGTCGCCCAGTTGGTCACCGACGGCCAGATCATTAACTTTGAGCAACCCGCCCTCGTCTACCTGGGCAACGGCTCGCTCCTCGGCCTGCCCTTCACCCTCGCCCTGGTGCTCGGCATGTTTGTGCTCACCGCCCTGCTGGTGCGCCGCACCGCCCTCGGCCTGTTCATCGAGGCGATCGGCGACAACGAGACGGCCGCGCGTTTCACCGGCCTGCCCGCCCGGCCGGTCAAGTTTCTCGTCTACGTCTTCGCCGGGCTGTGCGCCGGTCTCGCCGGGCTCGTCGCCGCCTCGAATATCAAGAGCGCGGATGCCAACCACATCGGCCTTTACCTCGAGCTCGACGCCATCCTCGCCGTGGTCGTGGGCGGCACCGCCCTGACCGGCGGCCGTTTCCAGCTCGCGGGTTCGCTGGTGGGCGCACTCCTGATCCAGACTCTCGGCACCACGCTCTACGCGCGCAATGTCGGCGCCGATGTCGCCACCGTGCCCAAGGCGATCGTGATCCTCGCCGTCTGCCTCCTGCAGTCCCCCGTGCTGCGGGCCAAGCTCGCCGGCCTCCGCCGCCCCGCCCCCGCCGCGCTTCGCAAGGAGGGCGCCGCATGAACCTCGCCAAACTCCGCCCCTCGGCCCGCCTGTTGCCCGTGCTCGCATCCCTCGGGGTGCTGATCCTGCTCTACGCCGGGGGCTGCCTGATGTTTGAGAATTTCGGGTCACTGCGGGTGCTGATCAACCTTTTCGGCGACAACGCGTTTCTCGGCGTGGCGGCGGTGGGCGCCACCTTCGTGATCCTCTCCGGCGGCATCGACCTCTCGGTCGGCGCCGTGGTGGCATTCACCGGCGTGCTGATCGCTTCGCTCATCGGCCACGGCCAGCCTCCGCTGCTGGCCATCGGTCTGGCGCTGGGCTTTGGAGCAGGCTTCGGCGCTTTGATGGGCGCCCTGATCCACCTCTACGCCCTGCCGCCCTTCCTGGTCACCCTGGGCGGCATGTTCCTCGCCCGCGGCCTCGCCTTCGTGGTCCACCCGGAGTCGCTGTCGATCGATCACCCGTTCTACGGCGAGTTCATCTCGCAGACTCTTTCCGTGCCGGTATCGCGCCGCCTCGCCATCCCCTTCACCGCCTTTGCCCTGATCGCCGTGGTGCTCGCCGGCACCGCCCTCGCGCGCTGGTCGCGTTTCGGCCGCAATGTCCTCGCCCTCGGCTCCAGCGAGAGCTCGGCCCGGCTCATGGGCGTGCCCATCGGCTCCACCAAGATCCTCGTCTACACCCTCGGCGGCTTCCTGTCCGCCCTCGGCGGCGTGGTCGCGACGTTTTACATGCAGTCGGGCAACCCCGCGTCGTTTGTCGGGCTCGAGCTCGATGCCATCGCGGCCGCCGTGATCGGCGGCACCCTGCTGCGCGGCGGCGTAGGCTACATCCCGGGCACCCTGGTGGGCGTCCTTATCCTGGGGCTTATCCAGACGCTCGTGATTTTCCAAGGCACCCTGAACTCGTGGTGGACCCGCATCGCAGTGGGCGGACTGCTCTTCGTGTTTATCGTGCTGCAACAGCTCACCTCCCGCCGCCGGGACGGTTAAGCCCCCGCCTCGCCCGCTTCGGCCTCCCCTACCCCCTATGTTACCCCGCCTGCCCCTCGCTTTGCTCGCTGCCCTGCTGCTCCCGCTCGCCGACGCCGCTCCCGAGCCTGCATCCCTGACGATCGATCTCGCCGCCCCGGGCGGCAAAGTCAGCCCGATCCACTACGGCCTGATGACCGAGGAGATCAACTTCAGCTACGATGGCGGCCTTTACGCCGAGCTGATTCGCAACCGCGCCTTTCTCGACGACCCGGCCAAACCCGCCCACTGGTCCGTCGTGGCCTCCGCCCCCGCAGCCGCAGCCATCACGCTCGACCCCCGGCAACCCCTCAACCGCGCCATCCCCGCCAGCCTGCGGCTCGAGGCCACCGCCGCCACCCCCGCCACCCCCGCCGGCGTGGCCAACGAGGGCTACTGGGGCATCCCCGTAAAACCCTCCACCCGCTACCGCGCCTCCTTCCACGCCAAGGCCGCCCCGGGTTTCACCGGCCCGCTGTCCGTCGCCATCACCAGCCTCGACGGCGCCACCGTCTACGCCCGAGGCCGGGTGGACCGCATCATTTCCGATTGGTCCGCCTACGAGGTGGTGTTAAAAACCGGCGCCAAGATCGCGCCGACCACCCGGGCGCGTCTCACCCTCACGGTCGAGCACCCCGGCACCGTCTGGCTCGGCTTCGTGTCGCTCTTCCCGCCCACTTGGAAAAACCGCCCCAACGGCCTGCGCCCCGACCTCATGCAGATGCTGGTCGATTTGAAACCGGGCTTCCTGCGTTTCCCCGGCGGCAACTACCTCGAGGGAGATACCATCGACACCCGCTTTAAGTGGTGGGAGACCATCGGTCCCGTCGACCGGCGTCCCGGCCACCCCGGACCCTGGGGTTACCGCTCCACGGACGGCATGGGCCTGCTGGAGTTTCTGCTCTGGACCACCGACATGGGAGCCGAGCCCGTGCTCGCCCTCTACGCCGGCTACTCGCTTAAAGGCGACTACGTGCAGCCCGGCCCCGACCTCGAACCCTTCATCCGCGAGGCTTTGGACGAGATCGAATACGTCGTCGGCCCGGTCACCTCCAAAGGCGGCGCCCTGCGCGCCCGCGACGGCCACCCCGAGCCCTTCCCCCTGCGCTACGTCGAGATCGGCAACGAGGATTGGTTCGATAAATCCGGCAGCTACGACGCCCGCTACACCCAGTTCGCCGCCGCGATCAAACAGGCCTACCCCGCCCTCAAGTGCATCTCCAGCATCGGCAACGAGCAACCCGCCGGCAAACGCGTGAAAAGCACGCGCCCCGACGTGCTGGACGAGCACTATTACCGCAACACCGAGGCCTTCCTGAAGGATTCCCCGACCCACTTCGACCGCTACGACCGCGCCGGCCCGGAGATTTTTGTCGGCGAATGGGCCGCGCACGAGACCGCCTTCCCGCCTTGGGATGCCAAGTCGCGCGGCCTCGCCCCCACCCCCACGATGAAGGCCGCCCTCGGCGATGCCGCCTGGATGTCCGCCATGGAGCGCCACGCCGATTTCGTGACCATGCAGTGCTACGCGCCCCTCTTCGCCAACGTGAACGGCTACCAGTGGCGCCCCAACCTCATCGGTTACGATGCCCTGGATTCCTTCGGATCCCCCAGCTACCACGCCTTCCGGATGTATAGCCGCCAGGTGGGCGATACCCTCCTCAGCCCCGTCCAGACCGGCGGCGCCCCGCTGCACGCCTCCGCCACCCGCGCCACCCGCGAAGGCGTGGTTTACCTGAAGCTGGTCAACGCCGAGGCCGACGCCCGCACCCTCGAGATCCGCCTGGCCGGCGCGCGCCGCATCGGCTCGACCGCACGGGTCGAAACCCTCGCAGCCGCGCCCGAGGCGACCAACTCCATCACCGACCGCGCCAAGGTGGTTCCCCTCGTGACCAAACGAAAGGGCGTCGGCGCCGTCTTCTCGCAAACGCTCCCGCCGCACAGCATCACCGTGCTGCGCTTGGAGGCGCAATGAGCGCCGGGCGGGCAATCCATGCAGCCAAGGCTTGCACCCGCCCGATCCGCCAGCGAATCCTCCCCTTCCGCCGTCAGGCGACGGGCCTATAGCTCAATCGGTTAGAGCAGGGGACTCATAATCCCTTGGTTCTCGGTTCAAGTCCGAGTGGGCCCACCATTTTGCGCGGCAACGCGACAGCTGCTCTGCGCACGCACCTGGCAAATGCCGTAAACCCGGTTAAATATTACGCATCCTTAGCATGTAGATTACCATACGGATAAAAAAACGGCCCAGGCGCTGCGCCCGCAGGTGAATCCCAACCGGGCCGCGCCCCTTCTTTTATCCGCGTTTCTCCGCGTAATCCGCGCTTAAGACAACCAAGGCTATCGTAAAACGCTTCAGCCACAAGCTGGAATAGAGCAGCTGCCAGTTACAACGGAGCAGCGGCTGGATAAAACGAAGCAGCGCCCGGCTGGAACGGAGCGGCTGGCGGGTAGAACGGAGCGGCCGGCGGCCGCAATGGAGCACCCGCCGGATGAAACGAAGCGGCGGCCGGGTGAAACGGAGCAGCTGGCGGCTAGTCCGGAGTAACGGCTGGCTACTCCGGCGCAGTGGCCGGGTGCAACGGAGCAGCGGCTGGGTGAAATGGAGCGCCCGTTGGCTACTCCCGACCAGCGGCCGGTTATTCCGGAGCAGAGGCCCGGTGGAACGATCCAGCCGGCGGCTAAAATGGAGTGGTAGCCGATGACCTGCAATATTGCACCAGGCAGACCGGCGAAGCGCAGCTGGTGCGCCTCGCGGACCACCCCGTGCTGCCGCCCACGAATGACGCCTGCCGCCCCGACCCGGCCGCGATGGAGTGGCGGGCTGAACGTTTGATCGCCTGATGTTGAGGAACGCGGCCACTGCCGCAGCAGGGCCCGACGTGCAGACCTGCCATAGAGAATCCGGATGGAACAGGATGACGTTGCGAGCTTGGCGCACGGCGGCCGAGCGAACGAGGAGGCAGGAAGCGCCGGTAAAGGCGGCGGCGCGTCCGAGGGCCTGCGATAGGCTTTCCTGACCGGACTAGAGGAGCTTGCGCCAGTCCTCTCCGGAGAGTTCGGCAAACGGCTCAAGCGCGACCTGCCGTCCCTGTAGCTCGAACAAAACTTCACGGCCTACGAGGGTCAGCCGATCCGCAAGCCTGAGCAGCTGTCGGAGCCATCGCCGGAGTTTTTGGAATACCACCGATGCAGTGTGTTTAAGGACTAATTTTCTTGTGGAGCTCAGGCACGAGCCAAAGCACTAGGCCGCGCGGGCATCCTCAAAGAGAGCTGCGGGCATCGGGTGAGATAGCTCCCAAACGATGGAAATGGGGCGGTTACCTTCGGCGCTGAGAAGCTGTGCTGCGGGACCAAGAAAAATGAAGGGAGCGGTCTCGTCTTCGCTACGTTTTTCCAAGCGGGCAAAGAAGAGGATCGTGTAGCCTCGCTCACGGAAGTGCAGATGATTTTGCCCCGTGGCACTGGTCTGGGTCGTCGTAGATTGGCTTTCCCAATGCAGTTGGGTGCGACTGATCGGATAATCGCGATATTGGGTAGTGGGCGAAAAATCCTGTTCTGATTTTCGGAAGGTCACCAAATGCACGTAACACTTTAAGGGTTCTGCATGTAACACGCCGACGCCCGTTGGGCCGGATTTTTCCAAGGAGCAGAGCCCCAGTGCGGCTTTGATTTCGGCGGAGCCGTAGGCGGCGTGCAGTTGCAGGGAGCAGGGGAATGGTAAGCGAAGTGGGGCGGTCGAGAAGGCAGGGTGTCGCTGGGCGTGTTCGACGATCTCCCGGAGGTCGCGCACGGCGGTAGGATTACTCCTCCACTTGGACAGCGACTCTTCAATCGTGGTTACGCCAACGTCACTGCCCTTTTTACCCCACAAGAGATAATGCAAGTCGAGACCGTCGGTCTCACCGAGGATGTCGTTGTTTGCGTTAAGTGGGCTGTCCACGTCGGCGAAATAAGATAGTCGACGTAGCACCTGCGGATCAGTGCGCAGGAGGATGCGTCGGTGGGCCTGACGGCAGGCTTCAAGGTCGGGATCGGTGGGAGCGGTGCCGTGTCGGGCCAGTGCCTGCCATTCGGACCAGGTTTTGTTTTTGAGGAGAGTGAGGGGCGAAATGCCGGTAGCTTGGATAAAGTTTCCAAAGGTTGGGGCGCAACCGTGGTCTTGTTCAAAGGTCGCGAGGCTCTCGGTGACCAGCGTGCCGAAGTTGCGCAGGCTCTCGCGAATGTTGTTGAGGATGGTGTCGCGGGCGACGCGTTCGAGTTGGATATTACAGCCGGGCGGTAGGTGGGGGAAATCATTCTCCACTTCTTGGTCCATACGTTGACGGTCGCGATTGAGCAGCGCGGCAAACTTGCGATCGATGCGGTAGCGGCGGTCATTTTGGCCGATAAAATCGAGGACAGTAAGGCAGTCTTTCTCGGGGTGATGGCGCAGGCCGCGCCCGAGTTGTTGTAGAAAGACCGTGAGGCTGGCGGTGGGGCGTAGGAACATCACCAAATTGATCTCGGGCACGTCCACGCCCTCACTGAAAACATCGACGGTGAAGACAAAGGGCAGGCGGCCGGCGCGAAAATCAGCGACAAGGGCGGTGCGTTCGGCGTCGGGTGTTTCGCCGACAATCACCGCGGCGTGGTAGCCGGCTTGATTGAAGGCGGCCGCCATGTAGCGGGCGTGAGCGACACTCGCGCAAAAACCGACGGCGCGGGTGCCAGTTAAGTTAGGTTGGTAGCGGCGGAGGCCGGCGAGAATCGCGTCTAGGCGTTGGCGAGCGCGTATGTCGTCACCGGTATAGGCATTTGTAAGGGCGGTGATGTCGTATTGGCCGTTGCGCCAAAAGCTGTCGTCGGCGAGCGATACCGGATCGGTGATTCCGAAGTAGTGGAACGGGCAGAGAAGTTTTTCTTCGAGCGCCTCGGGGAGTCGAATCTCTGCTGCGAATTCGCCGCCAAAGTCGGGCAAGATCGAACTGCCGTCCATACGCTCCGGAGTGGCCGTAAGACCAAGTAGAATCGAGGGTCGGCAGTTTTCTAAAAGGGGGCGATAACTGGAGGCGGTGCTGTGATGAGCCTCGTCGATTACGATAAAGCGGTAATACTCCGGCGAGAAAGTCAGCCACGGCTGGGCGGTGAGCAGACTTTGCACGGAAGCAAAAACGTGGTTCCACGCTGCGGGTCGTTCGCCGTCTACAAGTAGCTCACCAAAGTTGGCATCGCGCAAAACCGTGCGGAAACAATCGCGGGCTTGCTCAAGAATTTCTTTGCGGTGAGCAACGAAGAGAAGATTTGCGCGCGTCGTCGTCGCGAATTCCTTGGCGTCGCGAGTTGCGAAGCGGGCGTAGTCGAAAGCTGCTATAACGGTCTTGCCGGTTCCAGTGGCGGCGACGACGAGATTGCGTGTGCGGCCGGTGCCGCGTGCGGCGGAAAGTGCGTCGAGAATGCGTTCTTGAAATGCGTGTGGGCGAATGTCGGCGAAGAAACGCGGGCCGTTGCAGGGAGCGCCTGTTTTGGCGTGTTGAATCGCATCGACTAGGCGCTTGGCTTGCGAGGTGTCGTAGGTTTCGAAATCAGGACTGGCCCAGTAGGTGGAAAATTCGGCCGCAAAGCGCTGGAGGATATGTGGTTGATCCACCTCGGCGACCTTTACAGTCCATTCGAGACCGCTGGTCATGGCGGCGCGCGACATGTTAGCAGACCCGATGTAACCGGTAGAGAAACCCGATTTTCGCTGGAAGTGATAGGCCTTAGCGTGAAGTCGTGTGCGTTCGGTATCGTAGGAGACTTTAACCGAAAATCCCGGTTGTTCGGCCAGCCAGGCGACGGCGTCGGGATCAGAGGCCCCCATGTAAGAAGTCGTCACGATACGCACGGGCACACTGCGCGCGGCTAGCGATTCGAAGGCCGGCTGAAGCAGGCGCAGGCCGGCCCATTTGATAAAAGCGACGAGAATATCCACTCGGTCGGCGGTGGCCATTTCCTGCCTAAGCTCGTGTTCGAGTTGCGGGTCGTGACGAGCGCCGGTGAGCAAGCTACTCGTGGAAATCGGCGTGATGGAGCGGAGTAGTCCCGCGGGCGCGCGGCCACCTGGATCAGCGGACTGCAGCGAAAGAAGCATGGGCTCGGTGCGCGCCAAGAGCGTTTTACGCTGCAGGTAGTCGAGTCCGTCGGTTTCGGAAAGCAGCGCGATAAGGCGATTTACTAAGGGTAAGCGATCCTCGGGCTTACTCGTGCGTAGAGCTTGGGAAACAATACTTGAGACGAATTGTCCGTAAGCGTGTGGCGCCTCCTCGTCATCGAGTTTCCCGAGAAAGGCTTTGAGCTCCGGTCGGGCCTCAAGTGCCTCGGCAAGCTCCTTATCGATTAGCTGTTCGTAGAGACCGAGGGCTAAGTTAATTGCCGCAGACATTGTTTAAAAGCTGAGCAATCGCGCATTCTGCGAGCAAGGCGTGAGATTGAGTTTGCGTGTAGTTTTAATCGGTGTGTCGCGGAACGCTTTTGGATAACTTATCGATGGCCTGCCAACTACGGTGAATTCCCCAGATGTCGTGCAGGCCGCTGAGCTTGGCGGGCAGCCTACGGGGTCTGGCGGCAAGCCTGCGGGGCGGAGTTTTGTGCATGACCACCCTGCGGATAGGGCGAGTAAAAGCCGAAGCATTTGGGCGCATGCGAGGCGGAGCTTGGCGGGAGTCTAGCTACGGTCGTCAGTTGGCGTTCGCCTCAAAATTGCCGACCACCTCACCACGGATGACGGTGAAGGTGAGGTTGCCGGAGGCGAGGTCCACGCCGGGCAAAAAGTCGTCGTCGAAGCCGGAGAGCAGGGCGGGGATCTCGTCCTCGGCGATCTTGGCGGAGCCGAGGAGCGTAACCGTGCCAGCCACCTTTCCGTCGGGCAGGTAGTGGAGGTCGATCGCCACGGCGTCGGCGCCGTCGCGCAAACCGAGGAAACGCTCTGAGGAGGGCGTGCGGAGAGTTCTTTTCCAAGTGATCATGAGCGTAACGAGGTTTGGGCCGAGGCGGATCGCGGCAGCGCGGAGGTGGTGAGTGGCGAAGCCGCTGGCCCCGAAGGGAGCGCAGCAAACGGAGTGGGCGCCGAGAGCGGGCACCCTGCGGGTGACCGGGAAAGGAAACGTTCGCTGTGCGGGGTGCGGAGCGTGCGGGACCAGATCATGGACGGGGTGAGGGTTTAACCGCTAAGCACTGGAAAGGGGCGGCGGAGTGGCTAGGCGCGAGTGGCGAGCCACGCGCCGCCGGCGGCGAGGGCAAGGAAGGCAACGATAGGGATGACGCAGCCTTGGGCGGAGGGTTTGCTCGACGTGCTCCGGTAACTCATGCCCGAACCAGGGATATTGAAGGTGGTGTAACGCCTTCCAGTGCTGCTCTGCGTGACGCGGAAGCCCGGCCCGCCGGCCGACAAGCCGATCCCCGATTTGCTCAGGTTGATCCGGAACGGCCCCACCCCAACCGATTTGCGGTATAAAAAACCCATAGAAAATGCGTCACCCTATTCACACCGTAAATCCACTAATATCGCAAGCGCCATACGCACATGCGTCCTCAAAAAATTACGCGCATAAACTTATCTAAACCAAGGCGGGTCGCAGGCAGGAAGGCCGGAGGAGCGCAGACGGCATTCGGAAGTCTCAAGTCTGAAGGACGCAGGTCGAGTGCGGCGCGGCCGGGTCGCGCACAGGGGGCCGGACGGTGGTCGCGGAGGGGATGTTTCAGATAAAGGGTGGCGGAAGACCGCAGGACTGCAGGGCCTTCGGGGCTTCCCGGTGCCACCCGATTCCGACGGCAGGAGACTGACTCGGATATAGGATATTGGAATTATTCTCATTAGCGCTTGCTGATTGGAATGATTCTTATTCGCTGAAATTTATCTGATGCGCCTTTCTCACCAAGAACCACCTGCCAACCTAGCCCAAAGGCTGGCAGACAGTGGTTTGCGCAATACTCCGCAACGTGAGGTGGTCTACAACGCCTTGCTCGTCCGACGCGACCATCCCACGGCCGACGAAGTCTATACCCGCGTGCGCCCTGAGATGCCCACCATCTCTCTCGCCACGGTGTATAACTGCCTCGAAACCCTCGTGCAGTGCGATCTGGTGCGGCAGGTAAACTTCGAGCGCGGCCCTTCCCGCTATTGCGCCAACCTACTGCCTCACGCGCACTTCCACGACGAAAAAACCGGCGCTACCTACGATATACCCCTGCCGCCCGAGGTGCTCGCGCATGTGCGAGGCGTTCTACCCGCCGGCTACGAAGCCAAGACAGTCGAAATCACCTTCCACGGCCAAGCTCCTATCGCCTAGCCCCATACCTCTCCTCCCCCACCCTTTCCTCATGCCCTCCCTCGAAATCCGCGATCTGTTCGTCGCCCTCGCCGCGACCCCCGACAAGCCCATCGTCAAAGGTCTAAACCTGACGATCCGCACCGGCGAGGTGCACGCTATCATGGGGCCAAACGGCACCGGTAAATCCACCCTCTCCAAAGCCATCTCCGGCCACCCTGATTACGTCATCACCTCCGGCGACGTCATCCTCGATGGCAAATCGATCCTCGAAATGGAACCCGACGAACGCGCCCGCGCCGGCCTCTTCCTCGCCTTCCAATACCCCAGCGAGATCCCCGGCGTCTCCATCGCCAATTTCCTGCGCGCCGCCGTCCAGGCCCGCCTGGCCGAGGGCGAGGAGCTCGACGCCACCGCCTACTATAAACGCCTCTACTCCAAGATGGATATGCTCAAGATCGACCGGAAGTTCACCTCCCGCTCGGTCAACGAAGGCTTCTCCGGCGGCGAAAAGAAACGCTGCGAGATCCTCCAGATGGCCATGCTCGAACCCACTTTCGCCCTGATGGACGAGACCGACTCGGGCCTCGATATCGACGCCCTGCGCATCGTCGCCGAAGGCGTCGAGGCCATGCGCGGCGATAAACTCGGCGTCCTCCTCATCACCCACTACCAGCGCCTGCTCGACTACATCGTCCCCGACTTCGTGCACGTCATGTATGACGGCCGCATCGTGAAATCCGGCGACAAGACCCTCGCCCTCGAACTCGAGGCCAAGGGCTACGACTGGGTGAAACAAGAACTCGCCGCCGCCACCGCCTGATCCCGGCCGTTCGTAGCAGAAACTCCAAAATTCCAGCGTTTCCGCTTTTCCCAATTTCAACTTTTAAAACATGAAACCGCCCACCGACCTCCTCGCCGAACCCGGGCTCGACGCACCCACCCACGAGACCACCGCCGTGGAAAACCCCACCGTCGGCATCGACCAGTCCGCCGGCGACTTCACCTACGACGTCAAATACGAATTCGACGCCGGCAATGGCCTCAACGAAAATGTCATCCGCTATATCTCCTCGGTTAAAAAGGAGGCCGACTGGATCCTCGATTTCCGCCTGAAGGCCTACCAAACCTTCCTCGCCAAGCCCATGCCCACCCACTGGGCGACCAAGGATCTGGAGAACATCGATTTTAACAAAATCCGCTACTACCTCTCGCAAGGCACCAAACCGAAGCGCACCTGGGACGAAGTGCCGGACGACATCAAAAAGACCTTCGAGCGCCTCGGCATCCCCGAGCAGGAGCGCAAGTTCCTCGCCGGCGTCGAGGCCCAGTTCGACAGCGAGGCCGCGTATTCCAACGTCAAGGACATCGTCGCCAAGCAGGGCGTGATTTTCTGCAACTCCACCGAGGCCCTCCGCGAGCACCCGGAGCTGTTTAAAAAGTGGTTCGGAAAGGTCATCCCCACCGGCGACAACAAGTTCTCCGCGCTCAACAGCGCCGTGTTCTCCGGCGGCTCCTTCATCTACGTGCCCAAGGGCGTGAAGGTGGCCATGCCCCTGCAGGCCTACTTCCGCATCAACGCGGAAAACTTCGGCCAGTTCGAGCGCACCCTGATCATCGCCGACGAAGGCGCCGAGGTCACCTACATGGAGGGCTGCACCGCGCCCAAGTTCTCCACCTCCACCCTGCATTCCGCCGTGGTCGAACTCGTCGCCCTGAAGGGCGCCAAGATCCAATACATCACCGTCCAGAACTGGGCGAACAACGTCTTCAACCTCGTCACCAAGCGCGCCATCGCGATGGAAGACGCCGAGGTGAAGTGGATCGATTGCAACATCGGCAGCCGCCTGACCATGAAGTATCCCGGCGTGATCCTGAAGGGGAGGCGCGCCCGCGGCGAAGTGATCTCCATCGCCCTCGCCAACGACGGCCAGCACCAGGACACCGGCGCGAAGATGATCCACGCCGCCGACGACACCACGTCGGTGATCGTGGCGAAATCCATCAGCGTCGGCCAGGGCCGCTCCACCTACCGTGGGGTCGTCCACATCCCGAAGCACCTGAAGGGTTGCAAAAACAACACCGAGTGCGACGCGCTGCTCATCAATACCAACAGCCGCACCGATACCTACCCCGCCATCGTGGTCCGCGGCGACACCCACGCCGTCCAGCACGAGGCCAGCGTGTCGAAAGTCAGCGAAGACATGATCTTCTACATGCAGCAACGCGGCCTCACCGAAGCCCAGGCGATGAGCCTCGCGGTGAATGGCTTCGTCAACGACCTCGTGCGCCAGTTCCCCATGGAATACAGCGTCGAGCTGAAACGCCTCATCGACCTCGAGATGGAAGGGTCGGTCGGCTGAGATATAAACCAGCGTTTAACCACGAAGTTCACTAAGGCACGAAGGTTCAATCCCTGCCCTCCGCCCTCTCCGACCTTCGTGGCTTCGCGCCCTTCGTGGTTAACTAAATCCGAGTCCTTACCATGTCCGCCTCCCCTCTCTCCACCACGCCCGCCGAGGGCCTTAGCTCCGCCCACTTCGCCACCCACCTCTCCCGGAGCGCCGCCCTGCCCGCCTGGTGGCTCGACGCCAAGAAGGCCGCGTGGAACCAATTCACCGCCCTGCCCCTCCCGTCCCGCACCGACGAGACCTGGCGCTTCTCCGACCTGAAAGGCCTCGACCTTACGGGCTTTGGCCTGCCCGAGGCCGCCCCGCAAGCGACGCCGAAACACGCTGCGTTTCCCCAGTCCGCCGAACTGGTCTTCGCCAACGGCCAAGCCACTCGCGGCCCCGTGCCGGCCGACCTCGCCGGCCGCGGGGTGATTTTCGCCCCGCTCGAGGAGGCCCTGCGCGAGCACGGCGACCTCGTGCGCAGCTATTTCCAAAAGCACCCGGCCAACCTCGGCTCCGAGAAATTCGTCGCGCTAAACACCGCCCTGACCGCCACCGGCGCCTTCCTCTACGTGCCCGCCGATGTCGAAGTGGCCCTGCCCTTCGTGGTTCAACACACCCTTACCGGGCAAAACGTCGCGGCCTTTCCCCACACCCTCGTGGTGCTGGGCCCCCGCGCCAAGGCCACGCTGGTCGAGTTCTTCGTCTCCGGCGGCGCCGCCTCCGAGCGGCAACTCGTCTCCGGCGTGAACGACCTCCACGCCGCCGAGGGCGCGCAACTCACCTACGTCGGCGCCCAGCACTGGAGCCGCCAGACCCTCGCCTTCCAGGTCAACAGCATCGCAGCCGGGCGCGATGCCCGCGTGCTCTCGCTCAACCTCCACCTCGGCGGCCGCCAGGCCCGCCATGAATCGCACTCCCGCCTGCTCGGCCCCGGTGCGCATTCCGAGATGCTCGCCCTCACCGTGGCCGACGGCGACCGCGAGTTCGACCAGCGCACGCTGCAGACCCACGTGGCGCCGCACACCACCTCGAACCTGCTCTACAAAAACGCCCTGCTCGACACCGCGAAGACGATCTTCTCCGGCCTCATCATCGTCGAGCCCGACGCGCAAAAGACCGACGCCTATCAAAAGAACCGCAACCTGATGCTCAGCGACGAGGCCGAGGCCCACAGCCTGCCCGGCCTCGAGATCCAGGCCAACGACGTGAAGTGCAGCCACGGCAGCACCAGCGCGCGCATCGACGCCGAGCAGGAGTTTTACCTCCAGGCCCGCGGCATCGCGCCCGCCGCCGCCCGCCGCCTGCTGGTGACGGCGTTTTTCGAGGAAGTTTTAAACAAACTCGAGAACGAGGACGTGCACGCCGCGCTCACCGCACTCATCGCCAGCCGGTTCCAGGCCTGAGCCCGGCCGGTTCAGGGCGTGAGGCGGCTCACGCTCAGCCGCCAGAAACCCGCTGCCGACGGCAACGGGATCTCGGCACCGAGCAGGACGTGGCCCGCCAAGTCCTGCTCCTCGGAGAGTTCGACCGCCAAAACCGACCAGGTGGCGAGATTGGATGAATGCTCGACCCGATGGGCGATGCCCGAAGCCAGCTTCTGGCGTCGGGCATTGAGGTGAATGCCGCCGGCCTCGCTTGCCTTGAGCGTGATCGGAGCAGGGGCATCGGGCACCAGCGGATCGGAACCCGCGAAATACTCCACCAGATTGGCGACACCATCGGAGTCGGGGTCGGCCGTTTCACCCAAACGAGCGGGATCCACCACGCCGGGCTGGCGCGCCCCGATCCAGTCCTCGAACGGCGAGAGTTCAAAACAACCGAGGTCCGGCGCGGAAAGAAAAAAGGGCAACGCCAGATCCACCCCGCGATCCACGAGCTGGCTGCCGGCCCGGAGGCGCAGCAGGCGCAGCTCCGGCAGGGAGCCGTCCGCGCGGCGGGGAGCGGAGAGCGCGGCGAGCAAGGCGGTGGTATCCGTGGTGGTGAACAGGAAATCAGCATCGGTCACCGTGAGCGGAATCGTGAACGTATTGGCGGCGATAGCACAGGCCGCGGCGTCGAGTTGGGCGACCGCGCCGGAGCGCGGAGCGTGGCTGAGGTTGTTCTTGATGGTGTGACCGTAACCCGGGACGTCGGTGAGGTTGTCGGCGAGAACGTTCAGAAAGTTGAAATTGGTGGCATTCCGGTAGGCGGTGTTTTGCAAAAAATCCAAGCCGCCGGGGTGGTGATTCGCGTAAAATCCGGAGGCGCGATTCTGGATGGCGAGGCTGCAGCGCACCACGTGACGCGGTATCACGGCCGGCAGCGTGGAGCCGTTGCGCCCGTAGCCGCCGGCCTTGAAGCCGTTGCCATCGCCCCCCGACTGGAGGGCGGCATTGCGGTAGCCGCTGAACGCGGCCCAGCAATTATCGATCAGGACGGGAGCGGAACAGTTGATGAGATCGAAGCCGTCGTCGCTATTCAGCCAGGCCCGGCAACCGCGGAAGACATTCCCGGTCCCGCCCGCCGTGGTATGGCATCCAAACCCGTCGACGTTGCCCATCGAAAGGCTGTCCAGGCCGGCGTTGTTATAGGCGTCGCAATTCAGGACGAGATTATCGGCACTGGTGTAGATGATGTAGACGCCGATGCCCATGCCATCGCGGAGGACCAGGCGTTCGAGGCGATTACGGCTGCCGTTGCGAATGCGGAAATTCTCCGACTGGGTGTTGGTGGCCTCGCCCGTGCGGATGACGACTTGCACGCCCGCGACTTGGAACCCGCGAAACACGAGGTCATTGGTGCGAATAAAAAAAGCGGTGATGCGCCGGGCGGCGGGGCGGACTTGGGAGAAATCAAACACCGGCGTCTCGCCCTCATACGCGAGGTAAGAGACGCCCGGTTTGGTGAAGTCGTTCACGTAAACATAGAGCCCGTCATCCGACGTGATTTGCAGATTGGTAAGCGTGTATATGCCGCCGCGAATGAGCACCGTGTCTCCGGTCGAGGCGGCGCTTTGGGCACGCATCAGGGTGGCAAACGGACGGCTTTCGGAGCCGTCGCCGGCATCACTGCCGGCCGGCGCAACGTAAAACACGGCCGCGCCGGCGAACGAGTAGATCGCCAGAAAAGCCCAGACCCAAAGCTGCCGCGCGGGGTGACGCATCACTCGATGCCTACCGGGCCGGGCAGGGCGCAACAAGCCCGGGTTTTACGCCTAGGCGGTCTTGGCCGCGTAGGCGGCGATGATGCCATCAAAGCTGCCGTTGGAAAAAAAGATCACGACCCGCGGGCGCCCAGCCACGCCTGCGGCCGCCCCCAGCGTGGCCGCCACGAGTTTCTCCAGCACCTCCGCATTCGTCGCCCCGCTGGCCGCGGAGACGCCCTGCACTTCGAGGTGCGCGAGCACCGCCTCCACGTCGAAACGCTCGTCCGCCTGGAGTTTATCCGCGCGGTTGACCGCCCCGATGAAGACCTCGTCGGCAAGGGCCAGCGCACGCATAAACCCGGCCTGCAGGGTCTTGGTCCGGGCGGTGTTGCTGCGCGGCTCAAACACGGCCGTGAGCAATGCCCCCGGGTGGCGCTGGCGGAGGCTGGTCAGCGTCTCGGCCAAAGCGGTCGGATGATGGCCAAAGTCCTCGATCACCGTGAGGCCCGGCCCCGCCACCAGTTTCTCCTGGCGGCGCTTCACACCGCGAAAGCGGGCGAGCGGGGCGAGCGAGACGCATTCGGGGCCGCCCAGGGCAAGGGCCGCGGCCGTCGCCGCCATGGCGGCATTGCGGGCATTAAAGCCACCCGCGAGATCCCACCGCACCTCGCCCCAGTGGCGGCCGGACCAGCTCAAAGTGAAACGGGCGCCCTGCGGATCCTCCGTGAAGTTTTCGATCCGCACATCGTTCTCCGCCCCCACGCCCACCCGCACCACACGCGTCCACGGCAGCGGCCCGAGGGCGCGCAGGTTATCATCGTCGCCATTCAGCACGACCCAGCCGTTGCGCGGAACGATCCGCGTGAGGTGGGCAAACGTGCGCTGCACGTCGGCGAGGTCGCGAAAAATGTCCGCATGGTCGAATTCCAGATTATTCAGCACCGCGACGTGCGGCGCGTAGTGGATAAACTTCGAACGCTTGTCGAAAAACGCCGAGTCATACTCGTCGCCCTCGATCACAAACGGATCCGGCGCCGCGCCAAGGTGATTGCCGACAGGCGGGTCGATCGGCACGCCCCCGATCAGGAAGCCGGGATCGCGGCCGTTTTCGCGCAAGAGAAAGGCGGCGAGGGCGGTGGTGGTGGTCTTTCCGTGGGTGCCGCAGACGACGATGTTTTTCCGGACCGACAGCACGATGTCGTGCAAGAGAGCGGGCAAGGAGGTGAAGCGCAGCGCGCGGGTATCGAGAAGCCATTCCACCTCGGGGTTGCCACGGGAAAGGGCATTGCCGACCACCACCAGATCGGGGGCCAGCCGTTCGAGCCGCACGGGATCGTAGCCTTCGTGCAACGTGATACCCGCGGCGGCCAAGACCGTGCTCATGGGGGGGTAGACGCCGGTATCCGAACCGGAAACCTCGTGGCCGGCGGCCCGTGCGAGCAAGGCCGCGTTGCCCATCGCCGTGCCGCAGACGCCCAGGAAGTAGATTTTCATGATGCCAAAAATCCGAAGGAACGCCGGGCGGCTGGCGAGCCTAGAGGGGCCCTGGTTTCGCGAGGTGCGCCCCCTACTCCGCCAGACGAGTCAGTTTGGCCGGCGGCGTGAGGGCGGCGGAGAGTCCGCCGGGATCAAAAACCGAGCCGGAAAAATCCAAACCGAGGGCGGCGGCCGTCACAAAAAAACGCGTCTTGTTGCGGGTGGCCTCGTCGCGTAACTCGACCGAACGCACGATCCAGTTTTCGCCGATTTTTCGCAGGCTCACCACGCGGAAAGATTTCAGCACACGCTCCCCCTCCCCGAGCTGCTCGGCCTGGACGAGCGCATGGTATTGCGGATCCAGATAGACGCGCATGGCGACGAGATCCGGCCGGCGCTTGGCCAGCGAGGCGGGCGGATAGAGAAGAAATGTGTCCGCCGGCCGGTCTTGGAGGCGAGTGGTCCCCTCGTAGACGAAATCCGTCCAATAGAGGAAAGGCATCTGCAGATCAAAAGCCGACAAATCAGTCCCGGCCAGCGGACTGAACAACGCCGCCTCATCCAGCTCGATGGTGGAGCCCGTTCCCGCCGGCCAAGCCCACGCGGCAGGCTTAGGGCCGCCCTGGACCAGAATACGGCGCTCGGTGCCCTCTCCGTCGGAGCCGGAGGCGATTTTCAAGGCGAGCCGGCTGATCGGACCCTCGCGATTGCGTCCGCCCCAGAGGCGGCCCGGCACACGCGTTTCCTCGCCCCGTCGGGGCAGCACCCGCAGCTCGAACTCGAGGTAGTAATCACCCGCGGGTCCGGCAGCGCGCAAGCCGCGCAAGATCTCCGCGCCCTCCTTCTGGTCGGGTGGGGAAAGTTGCAGATAGCGGGGCGGCGGACGATTCAGCCGGGACTGGGCGTAGGCCGACGACACAACGAGGGCGCCGGGCCCCTGCACGAGGGCAAAGAAAAAGCAGACGGCGAAAACCGTCTGCCCGGGAAAAGTGAAGCGGTGGCAGGCCACGCGCGGATAGACCCGAAGATTACTTAGCCGGTTCCGCCGGAGCCGGGGTGGCGGCGGGCGTGCCCACGGTGGGCAAGGAAACGGAGACGGCGGGGGCAGGCTCGGCGGACGCCGCCGGGGCGGCGGCGGGAGTGGCAGCCGGGGCCGCCGCTGCGGGGACCTCGATCTTGGGCAAGATGGACTCCGCCCGGGCAGCCTTCTCGCGGGCGATGTGCGCGAGGTAGAGACCAAAGCTGAGCACAAAGAAAGCGATGGCGCCGTTGCGAGTCATGGTCGCGAGCACATTGCCGGAATCAGCGCCGAAGGTCGCCTCGGTCATGCCGCCGCCCAGCGCAGCGCCCACGCCACCATCGGACTTGGACTTCTGGGCGAGCACAATGAGCACCAGAAAGGCCGAGAGAAGAACGAGAGCGAAGGTAAGCAGCCAGATGACGATAGACATGGGAACAGGATTAAAAGGGAGAAAAGCACCCGGGCCCGGCCGGTTTGTCAATGGCGAGCACCGGGCGACCTGCGGGCGTGAGGGGCCAGGCGCTATCTTCAAAATACACCGATGCTTCGTGAGAAGTAATCCATGCTCGACGCAGCCGGCCGAGGCGGAGGTGGCCCAGAGGGCCATGCCGCCGAGGTCAACGCCGGCCCAGCTTGATTTGCCTCTCACCCGCAGGGCGCAAGCAGAGCGTCGGGGTATTTTGAAGACAGCGCCTAAATCATGTAATCGTCGATGTGCCCGGAAGGTCCGGAGGCGGGCGTGGTCTGATTCTCCGCGCGGCTGCGGTCGTAGAAGATACGCACATCGGCCCGGGCGGAGGCGCCGTCAGCGGCGAGGAGTTTTTTGGCGCGGAGCAGGGCCTTCTTCGTGCTCATGGTCAGATTGGCCTCAGCCGGAAAGATATTATCCGTCCCGATGGTCGTCCATGCACCACTCCGCCGCAAAACGCGTTCCACATCGGGATTGATGCCACTGATCAGCAGATGTCGGCCTGACTTGGTGAGCGACTCGTGCAGCTGAAGCAGGGAAAGCACCGAGGTGGCATCGAGGTGGCGGGCGTTTTTCATACGCAGGATAACCACGCGGATGCCGCCGTCTCCCGCCAGATGGCGCACCTGATCCTGGAAAAGATCGGCCGCGCCGAAAAATAATTCCCCCTCCACATGGACGATGGAAATCGCGGCATCCGCCCGGTCGCGGGGGGCATCCAGTTGGGCGAGTTGACCGTCGGAATTGAACCCATACTCGACCAAGGAAGGCGCGCTGGCCTTGTTCAAAAAGAGCGCCAGCGAGAGGCCCAAACCGATGTAAATGGCGGCATCCAGTTTGAAGATAAAAGCGGATAATAGCGTAACCGCCAACACGACCGCATCCGAGCGCGTGGCGCGCCAGGCGATGCGGAGCTGCTCGCGGTTGATCATCTTCAGGCCGATGCGCATGAGATGGGCTGCGAGGGCGGGCACGGGCAGGTAATTGATCAGCGGGGCGACCAAAAACAGGCCGGCCAGCACCATCACGCTGCTGGAAAGGGCGGCGATCTGGGTGCGTGCCCCACTCTGAATATTGGTGGCCGAGCGGGCAAAGGAGGCCGAGCCGGGCATGGCGCCGAAGGCGGCGCAGCCGACATTGGCCAAGCCCATCGCCATAAGTTCCTGATTGGGGTTAAAGGCCTGCCCCGAGCGGGCGGCCAGGGTCTTGCCGATCGCGATCGCTTCCAGCATGCCGAGCAACGCGATCGCGAGCGCCGTGCCCATCAGCGCCGGCACGGCGGAGAGACTGGCGTCCCCGAAAGGCAGGCCGATGAAGGACGGCAACGATCCGGCTAGCGCTCCCTCGCCGGCCAGGGTGCGCACCCCGAGGGCATCCAGCCCGACCCAGCGGGCGAACAACGACACCAAAACGAGCCCCAGCAACTCCGCCGGGACCCAGCGGGCGAGGCGCTCCAACACGTGGAAAAGCAGCAGCGTGACCACGCCGGTGGCGACCGCGTAAGGGTTGAATTCCTGCGTCAACACGTGGCGCACCGTGCCCTCGAGCGAGGCGAAAAGGTTTCCCCGAGTGGACGGCGCGCCCACCAGATTGGGCAGTTGCCCGGCCGCGAGCAGGATGCCGATGGCGGTGCCGTAGCCGATGATCACCGCGCGCGATACGAACTGGGTGAGTTTGCCCAGCTTGGCAAAGCCGGCCACGAGTTGAAAAAAACCAATAAGAAACGCCATCACCAGCGCCAAGGCGGGGGCGGTCAGGCCGACGGCGGGCAGGGTGGCGATCGCACTGGCCATGAGCAGGCTGATCGAATTGGTCGGGCCGAAGACCAGATGGTGCGAGGTGCTGAAAAGGGCGGCCAGAAAACCGCCCACCACCACGCTCATGATCACCATCTCGGGCGGCAGGCCGGCGATCAGGGCAAAGCCGACCGCCTGCGGGATGGAGACCAGGGCCACAGTCGCCCCGGCCAGTAAATCCGCTCGTAGCAGCGGCCGGGTGTAGCGCCTTAACTGGCGCAAGACGGGCGGGACGGGATCAAGCCGCAGATAATCGACGGCGTCGGACAGCACGCCGCCGGCCTGGTTCAGAACACGGGTGGCGTGATCGGTCGGGAGATTGGCCAAGGCGAAGGGGGCGGGGGCCGGCGCTCAGAGTTCTATGCCCAGCTTCTCCAAAATGCGCTGCAGATCGTCGTTGCCGGCATAGGGTATGACGATGCGACCCTTCTTGCCGGCATGCTGGACCGCGACGCGGGCGCCGAGGTGAGAGGTCAGGCGTTTTTCGATGCCGGCGATGGCGACCGAATCCGCCGCATTCACGCGGCGACCGGAACGCCCGGCGACGGGCGCCGGCGTGGCGGCGAGGTTTTTCTTCGACTGCACGAGGGCCTCGGTGGCGCGCACGCTCAGACCGGCCTCCAGCACGCGGCGGGCGAGCACGGCGCGCTGGGCGGCGTCCTCCACCCCGAGCAGCACCTTGGCATGGCCGACTGAAAGCAGGTTTTTGGCGAGGTAGCCCTGCAACTCTCCGTCGAGCGACAACAACCGGAGGGTATTGGCGACGGAGGCGCGCGGTTTCCCCACCCGCTCGGCGGCGGCCTCCTGGGTGAGATCAAAATCCCGGATCAGGCTGGCGTAGCCGTAGGCCTCTTCGAGGGGATTGAGGCCCTCGCGCTGGAGGTTCTCGATCAGCCCGAGCGCCGCCGCCGACGCATCACCGGCGGCGACCAAACGGGCCGGGATGGTCTTGATCTTGAGTAACTGGAAAGCCCGCCAGCGGCGCTCGCCGGCGATGAGCTGGAACTTGCCGTCCGAGACCTTGCGCACGACCACCGGCTGGAGCAGGCCCTCTGCGCGTATGCTCTCGGCGAGTTCCTGGAGCTGCTGGGGGGCGATGTCTTTGCGCGCCTGATATGGGCTGGGGACGATCGTGGAGACGGCTAATTCGAGAAAGCCGTTGGGCCCGGCCGCAGGCGCGGGAGCGGCGGCAGACGCGGGTTTGGCAGGGGCCGCAGCGGCGATCAGACCGCCGAGACCACGACCGAGACGGGATTTGGATTGGGCCATGTAAACGAAAAGGGCGGCCTACTTGCCGCCGGGGATGAAGAGAACCTGCCCGACGCGGATGCGCGTCGGATCGGCGAGTTTGTTGGCGTTGACGATATCGGCCACCTTGGCGCCGGTTTTCTGGGCGATACGCGAGACGGTGTCGCCGGCCGCCACGGTGTAGCTGACACCCTCCTTGGGGAAATCGTCGGAAAACGCCACCGGCGCCACGGGAGCGGGTGCGGGGCGGGGGCGCGTGACGGAATCGAGCGCGGAATTGGTTTGGCGGGCGAGCGCCTCGATCTGCGTCGCGACGGAGGCGAGGACTTCCGACTTCGTGGTCGCGGCGGAGGTCTTGATATCGCGCGCCAAGTCGGCGATCGCCGCATTCAACTGGGTGAGGGTGGCGTGGTTCTGCTCGGCGCCGGAGGCGGAGCGCGCCAGACGGGCGTTTTCATTCTCCAACTGCTCCACGCGAAGCGAGAGCTCGCCGACCCGTTGCACGAGCAGGCGGACGTCTTCGCGCAGGTTGGCCAGCTCGACGGCCGGCGCTGCGGACTGGGCGTGCAAAGCGGCGGGGGCGGAAAGACTGGCGAGCAAAAACAAGCGGACGGCTGCGGTGCGCATGAAAGGATTGGAGATGGTCTTGCCCATCGCGGCGGGGAAAACAAGGCCGGAGGCGGGTCCGGCCTACGGTTTGGTCGCAGAGGCGGGCGGCGGGGCGGTCAAGGTCGCGTGTTCCCGCGACCAGCGGGCGGCCAATTCGACTTGGCGCGCGGTCCGGGCGAATTCCGCTCCGGCGACCAGACTGGAGAGGCGGAGTTCGCGCGGCAAAGTGGGGTCATCCAGCAAGCGACGCAGGCACTCGACCGCGCCGCGTGCATCCCCCGCGGCGTGCAATTCGCGGGCGGCCACCAGCACCAGGGGCCGGTCGGCGCGGCGCACACGTTTGAGTGCGGTAAACGGCTGCAAGGCCGACCGGGCGCCGGCCACATCGCCGGCGGCTCGGCGCAGAACCGCCAGACTCAGGGCGAGCGGCAGACCCGGATTTTGCGCGAGGCCCGCCGCCCCGAGCGCCAGCGCCTCATCGGTGCGACCCGTCGCGGCTAGCTGGTTCATGCGACGTAGACGGGCGTAAAGCTCCGTCTCGGCGGGAAGGGACTTGCGGCGCGCCCATTGCGCTTCGGCGGAGACGGCGAAAGGCCGGTAAAGCGGATCCCCCAGCACGACGCCTTTCCAGCTGAGCGCGTTGATGGAATACAAGGCCGCCCGTCCGAGCGTTTCGCCCCGGGCCAGCGCGCGTAGCAACAACGGGGGCTGATGGGTAAACTCCAGATAGGGCTCGCCCACATTACCGAACGTCGCCGTCACGCCTCTCGAGATAAACGGCCCGCACCAGCCTTGGGTGGTTGAGCGCAGCGTGGACGCTGAAAAACTAAAAATATGCAGCGCCACCGCCCCGGGCGGAAACCGGAAATCCGGATCGGCAAACGGCCCGTTGAGGTTCCCCGCATACCACCCAAAATAGAGCGCCGGGGCATCAAAACGCACGCCTTCGGGCATGGTCGCGGGAGCGCGATCGACGTCGATCTCAAAGCCAAGCCCCTGCAACTCCGGCACACAGGCTTCCAACCACCCGTCGCCCTGACGATGGGGGCCGCCGATATCAACGTAGGCCCGTCCAGCCAGACCGTCGCGCTCGGCGACCAACGCATGATCGACCAGACCTTTGGCATCGGCGAGCGAGGTGCCGTCCAACCTGCCCACCGGCAGGATTTGCTCCAGTTGGAGCGCGAGGGGCGCGTCCTGGCCAAACAGCGGGTTCGGCACAAAGGCCGCGATGGGCGCATCTTCACACGCGATCAGCGCCAGTTCCGAATCCACCGCCGCCTCGGTGGTTTGCATCGAAGGATTCGCCGTCAGGGGATTGGTCTTGGGATCGTAGCGCGCGGGATCGTGGGCGATGCGCAAAGGCACGCCGCGGCAGATTGCCAACGCGCGGAGGCGGTGCCCCGAGGATACGATGCGTTCGCGACCGACGGCGTCGCGCGTGCCTTTGAGCGTGGCAAAAATCCAGCCGCGCTTGATGGCCATATCGAGCAGCGGATTCCATAACGTGACCACAAACTGATCCCAGGTGATTTCTTCGGTCAGAGGCAGCGGCAGCGCGACGATATCCGTCTCCGGCAGACCGCGTTTTTCCGCATAGTAACGGGCCAAGGTGAGCGAGTCGGGATCGTCGCGGTTGGCCAGGATCACGACCGGCAATTCGCTCGCGACGAGGCCGGCGTTTAGCCCGAACGCGAACAACAAAGCCTGGAGCAAGACGGCGAAAAATGAATAACGCACGCTAGCACGATGGCGGCGCGTGACTGCGATTTCGAGCGCAGGTTTCCGGCCAGTCGCGCTCGACCTGCCCTACCCCGCCAAAACCGACCACGCCCAAGCCAAGGCGTGCAAGGAAGCGCAAGCCGCCAGCGCCGCCGCCACGTCATCTGCCACCACGCCCCAGCCTCCGGGCAAATCCTGCAGACGGGAGATGCCGAGCGGCTTGGCGATATCGAATAACCGGAAAAGCCCGAACCCGCCGAGGAATACGGCCCAGCGCCAGTCCGCGACCCATACCGCCGGCAGGGACTGCCAGCCGAGGAAACAGAGCGGCATGACCACAAATTCATCCAGCACGACCCCGCCGGGATCGCGTTGCCCCAGACGATATTCCGCCTCCCCGCAAAACGCCACGGCCAGATAAAGCGCCGGCAGACTCGCCAGCAAAACCTGCCACCAAAGCAGTTTTTGGAAAAAGACCGTGAAATACAGCAGGCCGGCCAATGACCCCCAGGTGCCCGGCCCCGGTTTCAGTCGCCCCAGCGGGCCGACCATGGCGATGTTCACCACCCAAGCGGCAGGGAGCATACGCGGCCACAGCGGTTGTCTAAGAATCATTCGGCGAAGTGAGCCCAATTCCGTTTAAGATAACGGTAGCCGGACCATACCGCGAGGAAGGTCCCCAGCACGTAGCCGATCAAACCGGCTTTGTGCACCCACTCGGAAAGCCCGTGCATGGGGTAACCGGTCCAAACCACGAAGTCATTCTCCAGCATCGGCACCGCCAAGAGGCAGCCGATGGCGATCATCTGGGTGATAGTCTTGGCCTTGCCGCCGCTATCCGCCGCCACGACTATACCCTTGGCCGCTACCACCATGCGCATGCCGGAGACCATAAATTCGCGACCGATGGTGAGGAGCACGAAGGTGATAGGCAGGTCCTCGTCGTGCCGCACCAAAGCCACCAAAATGCCGATAACCAAAATCTTGTCGGTCAACGCATCCATGAATTTGCCAAAGTTCGAAACGATGCCCCGACGGCGAGCGATAGCGCCGTCCAGCCAGTCGCTGATCGCGGCGGCGATAAAGAGCGCAAACGCCCCGGTCGCGGCCCCCGTCCAACCCGCAAAAGAGCGGTCCGCATACATCAGCCCCACGATCGCAAACATCATGGGTATGCGCGAGAGGGTAAGGATATTGGGCAGGTTCCACATGGGGTTACAGGCGGCAGGGACCGACGGTCCCGTCACCACGGCAACGCGCCGCCCACGCGGAGGCAAGGGACTTATGCTGGAACCTCGCCAGCAGCAGCGGCTGCCCAGGCGCACTGGCTGCATCATAAATCAGGTTTAACCACGATACAACGAAGGCACGAAGGGGGCTGAAGCCCTGGGCTTCCGCAGCAGTAACCTTGAACTTTCAGTCTCAACCCGCAGCGCAGCAACCACGACGGTTTCGCGTTCTCTTTCGTGCCGGCTTCGGTTTTATCCCCATCGGACCGGTGAGCCGCGCAGGCCCTCTGCCGCTCCCCTTCTTCTCGATTTACCACCATGCGCCACTGTATTTACCCCGGCACCTTCGATCCCATTACCTTCGGTCACCTCGACGTGCTCGCCCGGGCCGCGCGACTTTTTGACCGCGTCACCGTGGCCATCGCCCATAATCCCGGCAAAGGCCCGCTCTTCTCTCCTGAACAACGACTGGATCTGGTTCGGGCCGTGACGACTGATTTGCCCAATGTTCAAGCGACGCTCTTTGACGGCCTGCTGGTTGAATTCGCCCGCGCCCAGAATGCGATCGCCGTGATCCGGGGCATTCGCGCCTTATCCGACTTCGAGTTCGAGTTCAACATGGCCCTCATGAACCGCCACCTCGAACCCGCCTTGGAAACAATTTTCGTGATGCCAAGGGAAACCTACAGTTACACGAGCTCGAACCTCGTCAAACAAGTCGCCAAGCTGGGCGGCGACGTGTCCCATTTTGTGCCGCCCGCTGTTGGCCAAGCCTTGCGCACGGCTTACGGTCAAACTGGATAAATCCCAAAATCTAAATCCGTTGAAAGCCGACGCCCGCTCCCAAGGCCGCGGGTAACCCGCCAGCCCCCCGCCTTAACGGAGCATGTTGAAAGCCGCTTTCACGAACGGGTCGTTCGCCTGAGCGGGATCGTTGCGGAAAGCACGCTCCTGACGCTCGAGATATTTAAAAACATGGTCCAGCGCCTGGTTCACGACCTGATCCGCCAAGGCCGCCAGGGCGACTTTGGTATCCGGGATTCTGGCACCTGAAACCGCTATAAACGCATCCATGGCGGCCGGCAGGCCCGCCGATTCCGCCGCCTGCTGAACGAGGGGGCGCAGCTGCTCCTTGATCTTTGGCTCGGCACTCTTGCGCAGCGTATCCACCAAGGCAGTGCGACTAGCCCGGAGACTCGCAAGGTCATCAAGCGCCACCGTCCCCGACGCGCCCCGAACCGCATCCACCGCCTGCGGCACCACGTCGGTCACGAGTTTGTTCAGGATGCCAGTCAAGGCATCCGCCGCCGCGCCTTTGCCCGCCGCGCGCAGGGGTTCAGCGAGCTTGGTAAATCCGGCCGACATCACGAAGGGAGGCGGGACCGTGGCGGCGGCCTCGGTCAGACTCAGCTCAAGAAACCTGGCAACACCGTCAGAAAAACTCACCTGCCCGCCGTAAGATTCCTGATCGGCGACTTTGTGCGCTTTCTCGATCGCCTTGGCATAGATGCCTTGGGCGGAGGCGGCCGAAACGGAGCACAAAAAAACCAAAGCGAGGCGCGAGGGGCGGGTAAGCATGACGTCATTCTTGCGCCAAAGCTCCGCCGCGGGCAAGCCGTCAACCAACGAGCCCGGTTCAAAGCCGGGCGGCCGCAGGCTCGTCCACCAGCCATACCACCCGCTCCGCACAAGCCCGCAGGACCTGCGAGGGCACATTGAGTTCGTCGAGCGGCCCGCGATGCACCCGGTGGAGCGCATCCGCCTTGGAGGCCCCCAGCGCCATAACCACCACCCGGCCGCACGCGCGCAGTCCGCTCGGCGTGATCGTGAGGCGCCACCCCTTGCCGGGCACCTCTTGTCCGCCAAAAAGCAGGCCGCCATCATCCCGCAGCAAAGGGGTGCCGGGAAAGAGGGAGGCCGTGTGGCAATCATCGCCCATGCCCAGAAAACACAGGTCGTAGGCCCGCCCGGGACCGGCGAGGATCAGCATCGTCCGCCGGTAGGCCTCGGCCGCCTCCGCCACCGGCCAAGCCACCATCCAAGGGTGACGGCGATCGGTGGACACCCCCAGCGGCGCCAGCAGTTGGCGCTCGGCGTTGCCAAAGTTGCTCTCGGGGCTGCTCAACAAAACATGACGCTCGTCACTGACCGTAAAATCGGTGCCTTGCAGGAGCGCGGGGGGCAGGCCGCCGTTTTCGGCACACCACTGGTAAAAGGACGCGGGCGTGCTGCCGCCGGTCAGCGCCCAGAGGAAACGTCCGGGCCGCGCCGCCGCGCGGGCGGCCAGGGTCAACTTCAGGGCCTCGGCAAAAAGATCGGCACGGGCGCCCACCACGACACGGCCGAAGTCGGATTGAATTTCACGCATAACAGGGATCAGAAAAACATGGCCTCGGCCAAGGCGGCCTCGGGGCTGAGCAAACTGATGGCCGTGGCGAGTTCGCTGCCCGCACCGCGGATGCGGGCCGAAAAGTGCGCACAGCCGCGGGCAAAGTCGCCTTGGAAACGAAACCGGTGGTCGCCTCGGTAGCGGAAGAGTAATTCGACCGAATCAGCTTCAGCCGCGGGATCGGGCGCGGACTCCACCGCGAGTCCAGTCGGCGCGCCGCAGGCCACCAGACGCATGTGGGCCCAGGCCGCGAGCACCCGCGCCTCGGCCCGGCGGGCGCCACCGTGGCGCACGACCACCGCCTCGAGCCCCTCGATCAACGCCGGGGGCGCATAGGCGCTCAAAAATTGCCCGATGGATTGACGCACCGGCAACAGACGGGCGTTCACCAAATCGCGCACCGCCTCGGGGTGCGGCCAGCTCAGCTCGCTACTTTCCCCCTCGGGCACGAGAGAACGATCCAGCAACACGCGCTTCGCCCGGCCCAGCAGGTATTGGTAGGCCCCCAGTTTGGCCGTGGAAAAGAAATTATGCGCCCAGTAGTAGAGCGGGAGGTCCGTCGATAGGCAGATCGAGACCTGATTCTCCAAAAACCGCCGCGCCGCCGTCGGGTAGCTCAGCATGACAAACTCGCAGCAGCGCAGGTCGCCCCGCGTCTTGCCCGGATGACACTCGGCGTAGATTTTGGCCCGCAGCTCGCCGTCCCGGACGTTTTCATCGCGGATCGGACAAAGCACGACTACGCGGCAGGGATAGCGTTTGGAAAAACGCACCGCCGTCTGGAACTGGGCGAGCGCGTCCTCGACCGTGGTATGCATGCCGAGGTGCAGGACAAAGTTGACCTGCGTGGCCTTGGAGTCCTCCCCGGGCTTGAGGCCGGTGCCGGCATCGGCCGCCCAGAGCCGGGCCAGATTCTTGGCGATGGCTCCGACCGGAGTTTCCTGACCGGGCAGCGCGTCGAAAATAGAGGACATAGCGGGGGACGGAAAAACTGAATCCTGATAACGAGATCCTGGCACGGCACCGCTCAGGGCTGACGCCAGGAGTGGGCGTTTTTGGAGAGCAGCGCATCCGCGCAAGCCGGTCCCCAGCCGCCGGCGACATAGGAATCCATGCCCTCGCGACCGGCCGCGGCCCAAGCCTTTAGCACGGGCGTGTAAAGCTGCCAGGAGGTCTCGGCCTCGTCGCCACGGATAAAGAGCGTCCCGTCCCCGATCATCGCATCGAGGACCAGACGCTCATAGGCCTCGGGCGTGTTGGAGCCGTAAGTCGTGGCGTAGCGGAAGTTCATCTTCACCGGCTGGGTGCGCGTCTCGAGGCCGGGCACCTTGCCATTGAGGATGAGCGAAAGCCCCTCATCGGGCTGGATCTGGAAGGCAAGCGTGTTGGGAGCCAGATCGAAGCGGTCACTGCCGGCAAACAAGGTGCCGGGAGGACGCTTGAACTGCACCGCGATCTCGGTGACGCGGCGGGCCATGCGTTTGCCGGAGCGGAGGTAGAAGGGCACGCCCTGCCAGCGCCAGTTATTGATGGAGAGCCGCACCGCCGCGTAGGTCTCGGTCGCGGACCGGGGATTGATATCCTGCTCCTCAAGGTAGCCCTTGGCCGCCTTGCCACCCATCATGCCTGCCGCGTATTGCGCGCGGGCAACATCCCCGCCGGGACCAAGGTTCAGCGGCTGGATGGCCTTGAGCACCTTGACCTTCTCATTGCGGACGGCCTCGGCATCGAGCGACACCGGCGGTTCCATCGCGGTGAGCGCGACGAGCTGCATGGTGTGGTTCTGGATCATGTCGCGCAGCGCCCCGCTCTGTTCGTAGTAACCGCCGCGGGTGCCGACGCCGACCTCCTCCGACACCGTGATCTGCACGTGATCGATGTAGTTCCGATTCCAGAGCGGTTCGAAGATCGAGTTGGAGAAGCGCTGCACCAGCAGGTCCTGCACGGTCTCCTTACCGAGATAGTGGTCGATGCGGTAGACCTGGTGCTCCTCCAACACCTCGCGAATCACGCCGTTGAGCGCCACGGCGGACTCGAGGTCCTTGCCGAAGGGTTTTTCGATGATGACCTTGGTGTGGAGCGGCGTGCCAAGATAACGCGAAGCCAGACCGGCGGCGCCTAGATTGCGCAAGATCGGGGCAAAGACGGACGGCGGAGTCGAGACGTAGAACAGCACCTGCACCTCGCGGCCAAGCTGGGTCTCGATCGTCTGGATGTGGGCGGCGAGCCGATTGAACGCCTCCAGCTCATCATAACCGCCCGCCACGTAGCTGGTATTGCTCGCGACATGGCTCCAGACATCCGCATTTAATTCGCGCCGGGAAAATTCCTTGATCGCGGCGGCCGCCGCCACCCGGAACTCCTCGTCGGGTATGGCCTTGCGACCGTAGCCCACCAAAAAGAAATCCGCCGGCAACAGGTGATCGAAAGCCAGATTGTAGATCGCGGGGATAAGCTTGCGGGCGGTGAGATCGCCCGAAGCGCCGAAGATCACGATGATCGTGGGCGGAGTGCCGCGGTGTTTGCTCAGACCTTGGAGAAAGGGGTGACGGGGGGCGTCGGACATGGCGTAAAGAGGCTCTAGACTACGCGACTGGCCACTGGTGCGGGCAAGGCTAATGCGGGCGCGAATCAGCATAAAACCGCTCGCCCCACCGACCGGACTCAACCGTGGCTGTGCGCGGAACGCGCCGGAAAGAGCGGCACGTTGCGATAATGCCACACCCGCCGCCCCATGCGTATAGAGGCCAGGCGCGGATCCAGCCGCTGGGCGTGGAACGCCACCTCGCCTGCGGGGTCCGCGCCGTGCGCCACCTCGACGATATCAAACCGATAGTGGCGGGCCGGCGGGCGGAGGCTCTTTAGATATGCGGTGCAGGCCCGCAAAAGAACGGCCTTTTTACGACGGTCCACCGCCTGATAACCACCCACCCGGGCACCGGCGGCGCGTGCCTTCACTTCCACAAAAACCAAGACCGGTGCGGGATCGCCCCGTCCGGCCGGCTCTTCACAGACCAGATCCAACTCCTCGCGGGCATCGGCCGGATTGCGCCAGTTCCGCGCCAAGACCCGCAGCCCGGCCGCTTTCAAATGCGCCTCCGCCGCATGTTCACCGGCTGCCCCCGCCTCCGCCCGGGGATTTGGCGCCGGCCGCCACCGCCGCCAAAACGCCGTAAAAATGCCCCAGGTGCCACTCATGGGCTTTGTGTTTGCGAGCGCCGGGGGACGCTGCAACCCTAGGATTTTTCGCGTCCCGATCCGCGCCCCCCACCCCCTTCACCCCCTGAACTGATATCCGTTGAAAGCGCAAAGGCACCCAGGCGCGAAAGACTGAGCCAAATAAATCCTATCCATATCTTTATCCCACTTTATTGCCTTGGCACCTTTTGTGGTTAAATAAAATCCGAGTCTCCAACATGTCCATCTCCCCACGGCCCGACGGCCGCCTGCCCGATCAATTGCGACCGGTTAATTTCGAGGCCGGCATCGCCCCTCACGCCACCGGTTCGGTGCTAGTCTCCTTTGGCCAAACCCGTGTGATTTGCGCCGCCACCATCGAACCCGGCGTCCCAAGCTGGATGAAGCAACAAAAGATCCCCGGCGGCTGGTTAACCGCCGAGTATTCGCTCCTGCCTTACAGCACCCACGAGCGCAAACCCCGCGACATCTCCCGCGGTAAACTTGACGGCCGCACGGTCGAGATCCAGCGCCTGATCGGCCGCTCCATCCGCGCCGTTATCGACCTCGATAAACTCGGGCAAAATACCCTCTGGATCGATTGCGATGTGCTCCAAGCCGACGGCGGCACCCGGACCGCGTCCGTAACCGGCGCCTACCTCGCCGCCCGGCTCGCCGTGCAGTCGCTACTCGATGCCGGCCGCCTAAGGGAAAATCCCCTGGTGGACTCCGTCGCCGCCATCAGCGTCGGCCTGCTTCAGGGCCGCCCTCTGCTCGACCTGCCCTACGCCGAGGACAAAGACGCCGAAGTAGACTGCAATATCGTGATGACCGGCCGCGGCCGCTTCGTGGAAATCCAAGGGGCCGGCGAGGAAGCCACCTTCACCGGCGAAGAGTTCCAAACCCTGCTCACCCTCGCCCAAAAAGGCATTCGCGAACTCTCCGCCGCCCAGACTGCCTTCCTTAGCCGAGAGTTACTGAAGTTCAACTAAGCTTCCGGCCCCGCCGCCCCCAAGCCTTCCCGCCCACTTTCACCTCATGACCGCCTCCCGCGCCGACCGTCCCATTTCCGACCTCTTTGCCACCGGTCGCCCGCTGCGTTCCCTTGAATTCTTTCCGCCGCGCGATGAGGCCGGAGTCACCGCCCTGAGGGCCACCGCCACCGCCCTGCAGCGCATCCCGTGGGACTTTGTTTCGGTGACTTACGGGGCGGGCGGGACGACTCGCGAGCGCACCGCCCAAGTCAGTGCCTTGCTCAAAAATGACCTCGGCTTTACCGTGATGCCCCACCTCACCTGTGTCGGCCACAGTCGGGCCGAGCTCGAGAGCATCGCCGACCAGCTCTACACCGGCGGTTTTCGCAATATCATGGCCCTGCGCGGAGACGCCCCCAAAGGAGCCACCGCCTTCACCCCCACCCCGGATGGGTTGCGTTACGCCAGCGAACTGGTCGCCTTGCTCAAGGCGCGCCACCCCGACTTTTGCCTCGGCGTGGGCGGTTACCCGGAAAAACACCCCGAAGCCGTCTCCCTGGATGCCGATCTGGATGCCCTGAAACGCAAAGTCGACGGCGGCGCCAGTTTCATCACCACCCAGTTGTTTTTTGATAACGATATCTACCGGCGCTTTGTGGATAAATGCCACCAGCGCGGCATCACCGTGCCCATCGTGCCCGGCATCATGCCGGTGTTGTCGCTTAAACAAATCCAGCGCATCGCCACCCTGTCCGGCTCCGTTCTACCGCCCGCGCTCCTGCGTCGCCTCGAAGTCGCCAGCGAGGACGACATCGTGGTGGAGTTTATCGGCGTGGACTGGGCGCTCGATCAAGTCCGTGACCTGATTGCAAAAGGCGCCCCCGGTTATCACCTTTACATTCTTAACCGCGCCCGCAGCGCCCTAACCCTCGCCGCGGGCCTGGCCGCCTAGTCGATCAGGTTTGACCACCAAGACGCGTAGACACACCGGTGTTGAAATCATGGCAACCGCTTCACGCTAGTGCGCCACATGGAAGCCGAGCGGACGTCGCGCCGGACTCTTGAGTTGCACTTCCTCGGCCAAGGCCGCGATCCAGGCGGAGGCCTCGGCCAACGGTTGGAAACGCGTCCGGCGTGCGACCGCGGCAAAATCCCCCGGGGTGAGGCGGTCCAAGCGGTCGAGCCCGGCGAGTTCGGCGTCGGTCGCGGGAGCCAAGCCCTGCGCATTCAAATGCCCGGCTAGCAGGGCCCGGGATTGGGCAGGTTGGATAAAATCAAAGCGGACCTTCAGGTCAAAACGACGGAGCGAGGCAGGGTCGAGACCCTCCATCAGGTTGGTGGTGGCGATAAACACGCCCGCATAGGCCTCCATCTGGGTCAGCATCTCGTTTACGCTGCTGACTTCCCAGGAGCGCTGGGCCCCGGCACGGTTTTGGAGAAATGAGTCCACCTCATCGATTAAAAGCATGGCCTGTTCCGTGGTGGCCTCGCAGAAGGCTTTGGCAATGAGGCGCTCCGTCATGCCGACAAAAGGCGACATCAGATCGGAGGCGCGTTTGACCAGCAGTGGCCGCCCCAAACGCTCCGCCAACCAGCGGCCAAAGGCGGTCTTGCCCGTGCCGGGCGGGCCGAAGAGGCAGAGACGGGCAGAGCCGTGGCGGGCGATCCCCTCCACCAGAGGGCCGAGCGGCTGGTCGGCGTTCACCAACTCGGGGCGGTAAAAGTCAGGTAAGGTCGAGGCACTGGCCACAAGCGTGCCGTGTTCCTGCGCCTTGAGCACCCCATCCACCAAGAGTTCCACATAGGGATCGAGCGAACCCCCGTTGGCGATAACCGGCCGCATGGACTCCGCCACTCGCGCGGCCCGGCAGATGACAGCCGGCGTGGCCGACGGGGCGTCCAGCAGACGGTTCACCGTTTCCTTACCCAAGGTAGGGGCAACGCGAGCGATGAGGTTTCGCCGCACGGCCCGGGGCGCATTGTCGACTTCGAAGACGATATCAAAGCGACGAACGTAGGCTGCATCCATCGCCCCGACGTTGTTCGTCACCCAGACGGTGGGCACGATGGCCTCTTCGAGCACCCCGTTGATCCAGCCTTTTCGTGCCTGTCCAACCCCGCGCGAACCAAAGGGCGGCACCGTGGGACAGACATCCTCAATCTCATCGAAAAGTATAAGGGCCCGCCGGTTACAGAGAACCTCCTGCGCTGTGGAGAGGGCCCGCACGCGTTTTTCACCGCAGATAGGATCCTCGTCGGAGTCCTTCACGGTAACCTCGAAGAGTTCCAAGTCCAATTCGCGGGCGAGGGCCCGCACGAGCTGGGTTTTACCGGTGCCCGTAGGACCGTAGAGGAGGATATTGGCCCCTGTTGCTGGCTGCGCCGTGCACTGGCGCAGGTGATGGAGCAGAAGCTCGCCACGCTTGCCGAGATGGTGAAAATCACCCCACGCTAGTTCGGGCGCGGGCGAGGCCCGCATGATATCCTTGAACAATCCCAGGCAGTCCGTCTGCCGCGAGCATAGCTCCACCGGAAGGCGACGGGAGACGAACTCAAACTTTCCAGGCAGGTTCTGCTCCTCCGCGTTGAGCGAGACCAGTCCGGAACGATGCAAACGACCTCGACGACTCAAGGCGGCAGCCATCTGTTCGGCGGGGTATTTGAGCAACACCGCGAGCAAACCAAAGGCGTCTTCGTTTTTCAAGGTGTTGGCCAACTCCCCCAGATCGTGCAACAAGGGATCTCGGTGCAGAAGCACGATGAAGCCCAAGAGTGCCTGATCCACCTCGGCTAGGCCAATCAACTCAGCGAGTGACTGGATGTTCGCGGCAAGGGCACCGGGCAACTGCAGCGGCCCCGGCGCCTCGGCCTCGATCTTGGTGAGGCTGCGCCGCAAACGATTCAGCACCTGTTTGCGACCTCGTTTATCCTGAGGGACCTTGGAGATTTCCAAGGCGTTCGTAATCGGCGTGTTCACCGATAACTCTTCCCATAAATTCGCGTCATTCTCATCGAAGGTGAGCATCAATCGCAGCACCCAAACTTGCAGGGCCACAGGCTGGCTCTGGAGGGTTCCCCGGTCGGAAAGTTTCAGTTTAGGCGAGAGGCAATGATGACGGCGTAATTGGTTTAAGCGGGACATGCCGGCAGGATACCACCCCGCCGATGACAAACAGTGTCTTCCCGATACACCCTAAGATAAACTACTAGTTTCAAACCAAAGCCGCGTTTGGCGCGGCAAGCTCAGGCTGGATCGTAAAGCTTGATGGTTTTATGGGCTTCGGCAGCGATGGCTTCGCGCAGTTCCCTTGGGGCCAGAACTTTACAATCGGAGCCAAAGGCCAAGACCCAACGGGTGATGTCGCCCAAGTCGCTGACTTTAAAGTTCATCTCAAACTCGCCATGGTCGCTTGGTTTAACCTCTTGCGAGGGATGCCAACGTCTCTCGCGCACATGGTGCGCAGCGTCCCGATAGATGAGTAGCTTGACCGCGATCTCACCATTTCCGCTATGAGCGCCAAAGGCCGAGTTCACCCGCTGACTGGGATCGAAATCGACGGGGCGCTCAAACCGCTCGCGGCCCCACGGTTGAGGATTACTGAACCGCGCGACCACAAAGGTGCGCACGGGATTTTGGCCTTCTTCAATGGCTGGATCGCGCGCGATCAAAATCCACCGATTCTCGATACAGGCCAGATGGTAGGGGTGGATTTTGCGGCGCTGCGGGCCGGGTTTACCTTTGGCTTGATAATCGATCGTCAGCACTTGCCTTTCCAGCAGGCAGCCGAGGATGGCGGCAAAAACGGTGGAATCCGTGACCCCTGCTCCCGGAGTGCGGTAGGAGACCAGCTCGCGGATCGGCACACCTGCACCGAGTTCCTTGTCACTCAGTGCTCCGCCGGTTATTTTTTCGAACGCGCTCTCTAGTTTATCGGCAAAATCGGCCCCCTGAAACACCGCCAAAGATTGTCGGGCGATTTCCAGAGCCAAAAGTTCCGGCATCGTGAGACCAGCGCCAAGTGGGAAAAAAGGAACTTCGCTGGTGTAAAAGTAGCCGCCCGCCTCCCGGTCGAACTCGATGGGGAGATTGTAGGGCGGAGCCATCAGCTTGCCAAGGTAGCGGTTGATCGTGCGATCCGAGACCTCAAGGGCGGAGGCTAAGTCGGCTAGGCCTGTTTTACAATGGCCCGGGTGCGCCCAATTCTCCTGCAGGCGTTGATGGATGAGAAGCATTCCACGCAGTTGCTTCGAATTCGGCAGTTGGGGCGGCTGGGGCGTGCGCATAAGAAGTCCCGGTTCTTTCCTAGCAAGAAAAACGCACTCCTACCCGCCGAAATTCAGGCGAATACTATGGTTTATTTTACTTATTATAGGTCAAATAGATATCAGTTATTTGCATCACTTTCAACGAGAGGATTAACGGCGGCAAAAGACGCAGGTGCTGAATCATTGGCCACGCACTACCGGTGAATCGCCGGTGCTGGGGGCGCTCGCTCCACGGGCGGGGAGGCTGTAGCTTGTGCTTATCCAGCCGCGTAAGCTTGGCCGATTGCGGCCGCGGCGGCATCGACCCGCCCCTGCGCGGCGGCAAGCCCGAGCCGGAGCACACGGACCGCGCGGTCTTTGCGGCCGCGCGCCGCCCAGTCCTCGGCGAGGGCATTTAAAGCGCGGATTTTCATCGGGCCGAGAGCCACCGGGGGCAGGTGAGCCTTATCGGGGCAGGACAGCAACCGTTCCCGCCAAGACTTGGCCTCATCAAGCCGCCCCGCCGCGCCCGCTAGCGCCGCCCTTAACTCACAAACCAGCGGATGAGGCTCATCCCCGCCCTCCGGCAGACAAAGCTCGGCCTCGGCGGAACGTCCCGCGAGCCAGAGACTCTCGGCCTGCTTGATCCTGGCCGCGAGTTCGAGGCGACGCCGGCGCCCGGATGAACGTCGCGCACACTCGGCATAAAGCCCGGCCGCGCGCAGGTGCTCGCCCTCGTCAAAATAACTCGCCGCATGAAAAAACCAGAGATTCGGATCGGCATCCGGCTCGCGCGCCAGAGCTGCTTCGATAAGCGCTCGGTTTCGCCGGCTTTTGCCCGGCATCACCGCGAGATCGGCATACCCGGTGTGCAGAAAAGGCACATTGGTCTCGACGATCCGTATGCCCTCGCGCTCGAGCGAGGTGTTCACCTGCTCATGGATGGGCCGCTCAAACCGGACACGGGGGTGACGGGGAAAAAGCCGCACGATCGAGACCGCGACATGGCCGGACGCACCAGGCAGGAGATTACGCTGCACCAAAGCGTGAGCGCAGGTGGCCGGGCCGGCCACGATCGCCCGCAAGGCCTCGCGGCTCTCCGCGGGGAGAGTCTCATCGGCATCAAGGACCAGAATCCAGCGTCCGGTGGCCGCTTCGAGACCGGCGTTACGCGCTGCGCTGAAATCATGAGGCCAGGGTATCTCGAGCACGCGGGCGCCGGCCGCGCGGGCCAAATCGGGCGTGCCGTCAATCGAGCCGGTATCCACCACCACCAGTTCGTCAGCCAGGCCGCGCACGGATTCAAAACAAGCCGGCAGATTCGCACGTTCGTCGCGGACGATCATGCAAAGAGTGAGGGAGGGAGCGGGCATGCAAGTGATGGTTACCAAAACGCTTGAACTCTATCGACCCATCACAGCCGAGACTTGAACGCCGCGCGACTGACAATGGCGAATAGGCACAAAAAAAGAAACCCCGTCCGCTTGCGCGGACGGGGCCCTTTGGAACCCAGTCAGGATGTCATCATACTTTAGCGGAGCAACGACAGCGCGGTCTGGGAGGAACCGTTGGCCTGAGCCAGCATGGAAGTGCCGGCTTGGACCAGGGTATTCCAGCGTGCGAGCTGGGTAGACTCAGCGGCTACGTCGACATCGATGATGCGGCTGTTGGCGGCTTCAAGGTTGGCCTTGTTGACGGTCAACAACTCACCAGCGAACTCGAGGCGGCTCTGCTCGGCGCCATTGGTGGCGCGCATACGGGCGACACCATCGATGGCGGTCTTGATGTTGGTGAGCGAGACGCCACTGAGGCTGGAACCAGCAACAATAGCGGCGACACCAGTGTCGGCCAGGATGTTCTTGTTGGAGATACTCACAGTCTGCGAGCCATCCTCAGAAACCTGCGTGGTGATCGCATGATTGAAGAGGTCGACACTGTTGAATTTCTCGGTCGAGATCGACGAGATCTGAGCCTTGAGCTGGGTGAACTCGGTATCGTAGTTCGCCAAGTCGTCAGAGCTCTTGGTGGGATCGGCATAAAGGGTCTTCAGCTCGCTTACGCGTTCGAGGACCTTGCCGGCCACCTTGAGGGCGCCGTCTTGGGTTTGTAGATATGATACGGAGTTTCCGAGGTTTGCGCTGGCCGCACCTGAACGCTTGGCGGCGGCAGACAGTTTCATGGAAACTGCAAGACCGCCCGCGTCGTCGGCGGGGCTTACGATTTTCGAGCCGCTGGAGAGCCGGCCAAGGCTCTTCTGCAGCATCGCGTTGGACGCGGCGAGGTTGTTGGAGGCAACGATCGCCGTCGAGTTTGTGTTAATAACTACTGCCATGGTGGTATCTTTCCTTGATGAATGCGACGTCCGTCGTCGCCACGGATCCGGCTGGCGGGCCGCATCAGACCGTCCGGGGCTGAAAGCCCCAAAGCGTTACCCTGCGGGGGAACTGCTGGCGCTAGTGGTAATCAATAGAAAAGGAAGATACCCCATGGGATCGTAGTTAATCAGTAAGAGGTCAGGCGGGGGCCCCCGCGAGCAACGGCGGGCCCCCGGTCGCGGCCCCGGGGGGCCGCGAGACGTCGATTAGCCGCGGAGCAACTGAAGGACGTTCTGCGAGCTCTGGTTCGCCTGGGACAGCATCGAGGTGCCGGCAGAGACGAGCGTGTTCCAGCGGGCCAGCTGGGTCGATTCCGCGGCCACGTCCACATCGACGATGCGGGAGTTGGCGGCTTCGAGGTTGGCCTTGTTGGTAGTCAACATTTCAGCGGCGAAGTCGAAGCGGCTCTGCTCGGCGCCGTTCTGGGCGCGCATGGTAGAGACACCTTGAGTCGCGGTCTGGATCTGGGTCAGGGTGACCGCGGAGAGATCCGACGCGCCGGTGATGGCGGTTACGCCAGCGTCCGCAGCAAGATTCTTCGCGGCGATGTTCACGCTCTGGGAACCGTCTTCGCTGACCTGGGTGGTCAGGACGGTGGCAGAGAACAGATCCTTGGTGTTGAACTTCTCGGCTGCGATCGAGGTCAGCTGGGCCTTGAGCTGGGTGAACTCGGTATCGTAGTTCGCCAAGTCGCCGCTGTTCTTGGTCGGATCGGAGTAGAGCGTCTTGAGCTCACCGATGCGCTCGATCACTTTACCGGCGACCTTCAGCGCGCCATCCTGCGTTTGCAGGTAGGAGATGCTGTTACCGATGTTGGTGTTGGCCGCACCGGAGCGACGAGCAGCGGCGGTTAGTTTCATACTCACCGCCAAACCACCCGCGTCGTCGGACGGGGATGAAAGCTTGGAGCCACTGGAAAGCCGACCGAGGCTCTTTTGTAGCATTGCGTTCGCAGCGGCGAGGTTATTCGAGGCGGAGATGGCCGCCGAGTTGTGGTTGATGACTAATGACATGTTGGGTTCTTCCTTGATGTAAACTACCCTGTCCGTAGGGCGACGGGCCGATTGGAGGATCCGGGCCGATCCGGCCGCAGAACAATCTGCGGTTGCCGCTATCTACGGACCCACCGGCAAAAGACTTTAACGGTTTTCTTTATTTTTTTAGTATCCAAGGAAAAATTACCGGAACCGTCCACTGCACGCGGTTTAAACTAAAGCAAACGGAACGCGTGCCGATAAGGACTTCGCGAGCGTCGCGCGCACGCGTCCACTTCTACCTCCCCCCCAAAAACCAGCGTCCTCCTGCCATGGCCAACCTACAACTCAGCGGACTCGCCTCGGGCTTTGACTGGAAAAGCTTCGTCGACACCATCATGGACCTGGAGCGTGCCCCCGCCGCTCGCCTGGAGACGGAAAAAAGCAAAAACCTCACCCGCGTCTCCTCGCTCTCCACCCTTGAGACCAGGCTCGGCGACCTGCGCAGTGCCGTGGCCGCGCTAAATGCACCCGAGGCATTCGGCGTGCGCAGCGTGACCGCGGGTAGCTGGACGGCCACCGCCTCGGCCGGTTCGGCTGTCGGAGCCCATACCTTCAACGTCACCCGCCTCGCCACCGCCAGCCAGCTGCAGGGCGCCGCCAATATCGGGGCTCCGCTCGCCTCCGGCAGCGACGTCTCCGGCCTCACGCTCGCCGCCCTCGGCGCCTCCGCCACCCCCACCGCCGGATTTTTCTCGGTCAACGGCGCGCGCGTTACGATCGCCACCACCGATTCGCTTCAGGATGTTTTCAACGCGATCGCCACCGCGACCGGCGGAGCAGTGAACGCCAGCTACGATCCCGCCTCCGACCGCATCGCGCTCAACTCCGCCGCCCCCATCACTCTGGGCGCGGCCAACGACACCTCGAATTTTCTGTCTGTCGCCCGTCTGGCCAGCAATGGCTCGGGCACCATCAACAGCGCCACCTCCCTGGGCGTGGTGAATCCTGTCGCCACGCTGGGCGCCAGTCGCGTCGCCACTGCTGTCACCGCGGTCGACGCTAGCGGGGCAGGCCAATTCACCATCAACGGGGTGGCGATCGCTTACAACCTTAACACCGACTCGCTCAACGCCGTCATCGCACGCATTAACGCATCTGGTGCCGGCGTCAGCGCCGCCTACGATGCGTCGGCCGACCGTTTTAATCTGACCAACAACACCACCGGTTCCCTCGGCATATCCGTCTCGGAATCCGCCGGCGGCCTGCTTGGGGCGCTCGGCCTCACCTCCGGTTCCACGCTTACCACCGGCCTCGACGCCCAATTCACAGTCGATGGGGGCAACGTGCTCACCAGCCGCAGCAACACCCTGACCAACGCCGAGCACGGACTGAGCGGCTTGAATGTGACGGTGTCCTCCCTGGCCAGCCAGTCCGTCAACGTGGCGGCCGACACATCCGGGATGCGCACGCGCATCGATACGTTCATCACCCGCTACAACGCCGCCCAATCCTACCTCCAAGACCAGACGCGCGTCACCAGCACCAACGGCAAAGTGACGACCGCAACGCTCGCCTCCAACCGCGAGGTGCAGGCTTGGGCCACTGAACTGCGTTCCAGCGCCTTTGCTTCGGTGCCGGGGCTCGGATCGGCTATCAGCAGCCTCGACGCCCTGGGTATCGATTTCCTTTCCGGCACCGCCAATCTCACCGTTAAAGACTCGGCAAAACTCACCAATGCGATAAGCAACCAGCCCGCCCAGGTCGCGGCTTTTTTCCAGCAGGCTTCAACCGGCTTCACCGCCCGCCTGTCCACCCTCACCGATAAATATCTCGGGGTGAACGGCAGCACCGGCTTGCTCGCTTCCCAGCGCACCAGCATCACCAACTCAAACGCCAGCCTCGACCGGCAGATCGCCGATATCGATCGCCGGCTCGTGCAACGCCGATCCATCTTGGAATCGAGTTTCATCGCGATGGAGTCCGCCCAGTCCAAAATTAAAAACATGCAGAGCCAGCTCACCAACGCTTTCCCAACCAACAAGTAAGTAACCCATGCTCCGCCCCGCCCTAGCCCTAGCCGCCCTGCTGCTCCTTGCCGGTTGCTCTTTGTTCTCCCGCAAAATCGAAGATGTCGGGCCGACTTATACTCCCAAAAACGTGAGCGGCCCCGCCAGTTGGCCCGTGGGCCTGCTGCGCGTAGCCGTGATGCCGGCCCACGACGTCAGCGGTGACCTACCGCCCGAGACCCTATCCACCTACGACCCCATCTGGCAGCGAAGCCTCGGTGCGGCCCAACGCGCCGAACTCGTGCCGGTCGCGCGCAACCAACTGTCCGTCTGGATTGGACGGGAATCGGTCGCCTCCACCGGTTTGCTCCCCTACACCCTACTCGAGCGCATCACTCGCGAGACCGGTGCGCAGGCCGTGCTGTTTCTCGATCTCACCTCGGTTAAATCTTACCCGCCGCTCGCCCTCGGTTTTCGCGCGAGGCTCGCCGCGCTGCCGGGCGGCGAGACCATCTGGATTGCCGACGAACTTTTCGACGCCGCGGACGACGCCACCGCGCGCAGCGCCCGCCGCTTCGCCCGGGCCAACAACTCGGCCCCGGGCGATGCTGCCGCCGGCGTGGCCCAGAGCCCCTCGCGTTTCGGCGCCTATGCCTTCCAGGCGGTCGCCACGCTCCTGCCGCCCCACCTTGCTCCGCCGCCTGTCGTCCCCCAAAAACCAACTGCGCGTTAAAGTCTTTTTTGACCGTGCCGATATTTACCACGTCTCTCAACCAACGGCGTTCCCTTCCTCTGATCCAGGGCTGACCGTGCAACACAAAGCATAGCCATGATCACTAATACCACCCCAGTCGGTTCCACTCCGATCACCCTCGCCGATCCTCGGCGGGTCCGCGCCGAGCGCTCGGACCAAGCCCAGAACGAAGACTCGCTGTCCATTCAGAGCGCCGTCGGTCTCCAAAACGCGCTGGCCGTTACTCCGGAAATCCGTCCCGAAGTCTTGGCGCGCGCCGAGAAACTCGCGGTCGATCTGAATTATCCACCCCGCCAGATCATCGAAGGTATCGCCCACCTGATCGCCCTCTCCCGGGATCCAAGCATCGAGCAGAAGTAAACTACTATCATGTCACCCGCCCAATCCTACGCTCGAGCTTACCAATCCCAGTCGATCCTGACTGCCAGCCCCGGCCAGCTCGTGTTGCTGCTTTTTGATGGAGCCCTCCGTTTCATGAATCAGGCCCGGGCCAGCTTTGCCGAGCCCGAGGGCAGCCCGAAACGCCTGGAAACCATCAATACTTCCATTCTGCGCACCCAGGCGATTCTGAATGAACTACAGGCGAACCTGAATCACGAGGCCGGTGGCGAAATCGCCAAGAACCTCGACCGGCTTTACGATTACTACAACCGCCGCCTGTTCGAAGCCAATATGCGCAAACAGGAAGCCCCCTTGATCGAGGTCGAGGCCTTGGTGCGCACGCTTCGCGACGGTTGGGCCGAGATGCTCCGCTCCAACGAAGTAAAAGTCGCCTGACCCTGAAGGTCAGTCGGCCCCGCGCATGCACGCCCCGCCCTCCCCGGCCACTCTACGGCTCCTCGCCTGCGCCGAGGCCTTCGGGCGCGAAGAGGATGGGGCCGTGGGATTCGAGGACTGGCCGGCCCTGGCCGAGCTCTTGGATCGAGAACTCGCCGTGATCACCCGCCTCGCCGAGCAAGCCCCCTCCGCGGATCCTGCCCTGGCGGCCCGTGCAGCCGTGCTCCAAGAGCGCTACGTGCGCCTGGGCGAGATCGTTACCTCTGCCCAGACTCGGGTAAGCGAGGAATTGACCCGGCTGGCCGAAGCCTCGCGCCGCGCACGCTCCGTGCAGACCGCCTACGCCCGCTCCTGAGCCGTCCGCGGGCGCCTGCGCGATTGCCCGCAGAGCCGGGAAAAAGGTGGCCCGAGCAGCCTCTGCGGGGTTAAAGCATCGCCCTACCCATGCTCCACCCCGCCCCCTCCAGCATCGCGCTGCTGCTCGCGCTTACCGCCTGCCTTCACGCCAGCTCCCCCGTCGCTGCACCGGCCGGGATGGTCCTGATCCCCGGAGGAGAGTTTACCATGGGCAGCGATGCGGCCTACGCTTTTGCGAACGAAAGTCCCGCCCACAACGTTCGCTTAAACCCCTTTCTGCTCGATATCGATCCGGTCACCAACGAGCGCTTCGCCGCCTTTGTCGCCGCCACCGGCTACATCACCGTGGCCGAGCGTCCGGTTGATTGGGAGGAGATGCAAAAACAACTCCCACCAGGCACGCCGCGCCCCCCCGAGGAGCAACTCGCCCCGGGATCCCTCGTCTTCCGGCCCACGGAAGGCCCGGTGGATTTAAACGACCTCGGTCAGTGGTGGCACTGGACGCTCGGCGCCAATTGGCGGCAGCCCGAGGGCCCGGGCTCGTCTGTCGCTAAACGCGCCGACCACCCCGTCGTGCAAATCGCCTACGAAGACGCCGAGGCCTATGCCAAATGGGCCGGCAAACGCCTCCCCACCGAGGCCGAGTGGGAATTCGCCGCCCGCGGCGGACTCGCCCGCGCCCGCTACGCCTGGGGTGATCAGGAGCCACACCCCGCCGACGGTCCCCATCTCGCGAATACTTGGACAGGGGAATTCCCCTATCACAACACCGCCGCCGATGGTTACGCCGGCACCTCGCCGGTCGGCGCCTTCCCGGCCAACGCCTACGGACTCCATGACATGGCGGGCAACGTTTGGAACTGGTGCTCCGACCGATATGCCGCCGACACCTTTGCGGTTCGCGCCAAACAACCCGAGATGTGCGGCAACCCTTTCGGTCCCGCGCCCGGTGCGGGCCTGCAACGTCTGCCCGGGGATCCTTCCCCCGCACAAGTGCCCGGCCAACTCCGTCGCGTGATCAAGGGCGGCAGTTTCCTCTGCAACCCCAGCTACTGCGAGAGCTACCGGCCCGCCGCCCGCCGGGGCACTCCGCCCGATACCGGCACCAGCCACGTCGGCTTCCGCTGCGCCGCCGATCCCAAGTCTTAAGCCAGCCTTCCGGATAACTAACTCGGGATACCTTCCTCGATCCGATACTCGTTCAATTTATTGCGCAAAGTGCGGATCGAGATGCCGAGTAGTTCAGCTGCTTTGGTGCGGTTGCCCTCGGTGGCGAGCAGGGTGCGCAGGATGGCCCGCTTCTCGATCTCGCCCAAGGTCATGACGGGCTCCTCCACGGCCGGGGCGACCAGCCCCTCCACCGGGTCGGCACCGGCTAGGCGCGCCTCCGGCCCATCCTCCGCAGCCACTTCCTCGAAGGGTAGCAAAAGAGGTTCGGAGGGCGCAGGCTCCGGCGCGGGGAGCGCAGGCACGCGGAATACTTCGCGCGGGGCTTCCGGCTGCAGGCCGCTGTGTGCCACCGCCCGGCCCGGCTCGAGGCGCGCCAGCTGCGGCAGATTCAAGGCGGCGGCGGTGACCGGCCGCTGATCCTCCGAGAGGATGACCGCGCGCTCGATCGTATTCTGCAATTCGCGGACGTTACCCGGCCAGGGATAGGCGCGGAGCGCAGCGAGCGCATGCTCACTGTAGCCTGGAAGGCGCACCCCATGCTTGCGTGCAAAGCGCCTTAGAAAGGACTCCGCAAAAACCTCGATGTCCTCCGGCCGGTTGCGCAGCGGCGGCACCTCGATCGGGAAGACGTTTAAGCGGTAATAAAGATCGGAACGGAAGAGCCCCTTCTCGACGAACTGTTGCAGATCACGATTGGAAGTCGCGAGAATACGCACGTTGACCTTGATGGTCTTGGTCCCACCCACCCGCTCAAACTCTCGCTCCTGCAGCACGCGCAGCAACTTGGATTGGAGATTAAGCGGCAGCTCGCTAACCTCGTCGAGCAGGAGGGTGCCGCGATTCGCCAGCTCGAAACGGCCCTCGCGCCGTTCGATGGCCCCGGTGAACGCGCCTTTCTCATGACCAAAGAGCTCGCTCTCGATCAACTGCTCGGAAAGGGCGGCGCAGTTGACCTTGATATAGGCCTCCGCCCGTCGCGGCGAATTGCTGAAAATCTCGCGCGCCACCATCTCCTTGCCCGAACCATTCTCGCCCGTGATCAGCACGGTGGCATCGGTCGGCGCCACCCGGCCGACCAACTGGCGGGTGCGCAGCATGGCGGGGCTCTGGCCCAGCAGCGGCTCGCCGTCCCCCGAACCGCGTTCACTGAAATAGCGGTTCACCTTCACCAGCTGGCTGTAATTGCTCGCCTTGCGCAGGATCAGGTCAATCTGCGTCGACTGGAAGGGCTTGAGCAAATAATCAAACGCCCCCGCGCGCATACAGGCCACCGCGCTCTCGATTGAGCCATGCCCCGTCATCATGACCACCAAAGGGTGCGAAGGCAAAGCCATCACCTGCTCAAGAAAACGCTGCCCGTCGCCGTCGGGCAACCGCACATCCAAAAGAATAAGATCGTAAGTTTCTTTGGCCACCAGCGCCTCGGCCGCCGCGAGCGTGGCGGCGGAGGATGACTGTATTTTTCGAGTGCGTAAAATATCTTCTAACGAACGCCGAACCAGAGGCTCATCATCGACTAGTAGAATGCGCTCGAGTGACATGAGTTTGGGTAAAATTAGCGTTAACTAGGTCTGAGCGTAACCAGGCCGTGCCGCGCGGGAAGCAGGAAAGGTAGGATATTTCACATATACACGTCTAAATCTGCGCTACTTCGCGCCGATAGCATCTTCTGAGTTAACAATACATGCGCCTGCTATCCTTCTGCAACCTAGTCGAGTCGGCTATGGCCATGCACCAACCGGTGCATGCCAAAGGATGGAACCGCCGCGCCGTTTACCAACTGGGCAACGCCACCTATTGGAACCCCGAACTCGGGCTCACCCTCACCCTGGCCTGCTGCTCCTTGGAAGACGGTCGTTGCAGCATCCAGACCTGCTGGCACGGACCCTCGGGAGAAGTTTTGCAAAACCGCATTTTTTTCTGCGGGACCTCCACCCTCGAATGGCAACAGGCCGCCGAGACCGTCGCCGAAATCATGCCAGACCCGGCCCGCCTCGCCTCCGCCAATTTGAACCAAGCGCCCTCAGCGAAGGACCGCTCCATCGCCTGATCTTTCTGCCTTAAACGCCCCGACCCTTAGCCGAACGCCGCTCCCGCCCAATGCCCGCCATCGAAGACATACCCGAGACCGTTTTCCAAGACACGGTGAGCAGGGCGGTGCATAGAGTTTTCAGCACCATGCTAGGGCGCTCCGCTGTGCTCGAACCAATCGACTCACTCACCCCCCCGGATGCCACCGAACTGGAACACCCCCACGTCGTCGGCACGGTTGGCTTCATCGGCAGCATCAATGGTCTCATCTACCTCTACCTGGCGGTGCCCTTCGCCCAGGAGTGCGCCAGTCACCTGCTCGGCATGAATACCGCGCAACTCGCCAAAGCCGGCGACGAGGCGGTGAATGATGCCATCGGCGAAATCACCAACATGACCGTGGGCACCTTCAAGAACCAGCTTTCCGATCGCGGTTTCCCCTGCCGGCTGACCATTCCCTCCATCCTCCGCTGCAGTCGTATCAGCATCAAACCCATGAGCTCCGCCACCCGGCGCATTTACCGGTTTAAAATAGGCAGCCATATCCTAACCGCCGATCTCTTGATGCAGACCGGGGAATAAAAACGTTTCCCTTCACCCGTCAGCCATGCGCTACAAACTCCTAACTGTCGACGACTCCAAAACCGTCCGCATCATCGTCCAAAAAGCTTTCAAGCTCTTCGATTGTGAAGTCATTGAAGCGTATAATGGCGTCGAAGGGCTTGCCCTCGCCTCCAAAGAATCGCCGGACGTCATCTTGCTCGACGTCACCATGCCCGTGATGGACGGCATCGAGATGCTGACCAAACTCAAGTCAGACCCCGTGCTCAAGTCGATCCCCGTCGTCATGCTGACGGCCGAAGGCGGCAAGGATAGCGTCGTTAAAGTGGCCAAGATCGGCGTGCGCGATTTCATCGTAAAGCCCTTCAAGGAAGACCTCCTGATCCAAAAGGTCGGCCGCATCATCGACCTGAAACCCATCACCGACACTCCGACAAAGGTCAGGTCGGTCTTTGACCCCGCCACCGTGCTGATCGTCGAGGACAAGCCCGCCATCTACGCCCAGATCCAAGACGGCCTCAAACACACGCCCTGGGATATCCAGTGTGTCAGCACCACCGGAGAGGCGATTGACGCCTGCGGTCGCTCCACGATCGACCTGATGATGATCTCGCTTTCCCTGCCGGACGAGGCGGCGTTCACGCTCTTCCGCGTTCTGCGCGCGAATCTAAAAACCAAATACACGCCCATCTTCGGCCTCGTGGTAAAAACTGACGCCGCCGCCCAGCAGCTGGCCCAGCAAGTCGGCTTTACTGGCCTAGCCACCAAGCCGCTCGATATGTCGGAGTTGGAGGCCAAGATATCCCGCGCCATGAACCTCGATACTTCGGAGCGCTATTTCCGGAACGACCAGGATACGCTGGTGATGAGCCTGCCTGAAAACTGCGGACTCGCGGTGATGAACGAAGTCGCCACCCACCTTAAGTCCAAGATTTCCGAAGCGGTCGACAGCGGTATCAACAAGGCCGTGTTCGATCTCCACGAGGTTAGACGCCTGGACATGAACCTGATCAAGTTCCTGCTCTCGGCGATGCAGTCCTGCCGCGAAGTCTCTCTGCACTTTAGCTTGGTGGGCTCCGGCGCCATCGTGACCGAGTGCAGAGCCTACGAGGACACCCGGAGTTGGCATTTCTACGAGACTCTCGAAGAAGCCCGCGCCAGCTTCCTTAATATCTAGGCCGCCAGTTCCGGCCACCATCCCTTCGGCGGACGACTAATAATCTACCCGCCGCCCTGCGAAACCCCGCTCCCGTTGACCTCGGGGGCGGGGTTAATGTTTTTATCCCCCCCCCGCTCAACGCCGCGCCCACGCCCGCAGGGCCTGGAGCATGAACAACTCCAGCGCCGAGGTGTCGTTGAAGTTCAAGCGCAGCAGGCCCGCCGTGTGCTCGAGGTGCCGCACCGTCTCGCCAAAGGCCCGCGCCCCACTCGCCGCCGCCGGGGTGACCAACACCTCCCGCGCATATTCGCCCGTGGCCCTCTCCAGATCCGCGAGAAGCCGGTCCCGCAGCCCCTTGCTGATACCCGTCTCGATCGCCTGCGCCTCCTCCTCGGTCAAATCCTCCGGCAAAGTGGCCTTTTGCGCCGCCCAGAGGGTATCCGTCGCCGTCTCCAACAACACCCCGAAACGCGCCACCAGCCCGTAGAGCCGGAACATCGCATCGGCCGGAGCCGTCTTGGCCGCTCCACCTTGCAACAACGCCAGCCACGCGCGGTAGTCCTCGAGCCAGGCCGGCCAACCATCGACCGGCGTCGGGAGGCGCGGGGTCACGAAACGGAACAATTGAGACCGGCTGCGGATGGTCGGAAGGAGCGCGTGGGGCCGGGTGGTCAGTAGCAATAGGGTGGTGTGCGCCGGTGGCTCCTCGAGGGTTTTGAGAAAAATGTTCGATGCCGCCGTGTTCATGCGGTCGCATTCGTGCAGCAGCGCCACCTTATGGCTGCCCGCCAAGGCCGAGACCTGCACTTTACTGATGAGCTCGCGCGTCGCATCCGCGGTGATCTGCCGGGATTTACCCGCGGCCCTTAGATGAAAACAGTCCGGATGCCCCTCGATGGCCCGCCTCCGCTCCGGCGCCGTTTCCGGCGGGTTTAAGAGGCGGTCCGCCAATGCCAGCGCCGCCCCGCGCAAGACCTGGAGGTCGTCGCCGGTGAGCAGCAGGCTGTGCGCGAGTCGCCCGCGGGCCAGCGCTTGCTCGAGCACCACCGGCGCCGGCGTGCCGGCCAATGCATCCGGCCAAGGTAATACAGGAACAGGGGCGAACACGGCGCGTCCAGAGGACAGTGATCGCCTTTAGGCGATGAGCTTTTGCACGGCCTTCCAGATGTCCTTCTGGATAGCTTCCTCGGAGAGGGTGCCATCCACCACGTGAAAACGCTGGGGGATGCTCTGGGCCAGCAACAGGTAACCCTCGCGGACTTTGGAGAAGAATTCGATGTTCTCGCGCTCCATCCGGTCCGGCAGGTCGGAGGCACGATGGCGGATGCGTGCCAGGCTGACCTCGGTGGGCACATCGAGGATGAGAGTGAGATCGGGCATGACGTTGCCCACCGCGAAGTGGTTGATCTGTTGCACCGGATCGGAAGCGAGGTTCCGCGCGATGCCCTGGTAAACGGTCGAGCTGTCGAGGAAACGGTCGGTCAAAACGATCTTGTTGTCCAATAAAGCCGGCGCGATGACTTCGCGGACCAGTTGCGCACGGGAAGCGGCGAAGAGAAACAGTTCGGTCTCGGCGCACATCTCATCGCCCTTGGAATTGTGCACGATGATGTTGCGTATCTGCTCGCCTATCTCCGTGCCACCCGGCTCGCGGGTGGTGAGGACCTCCCGGCCGAGGAGCTGCAGGTGCTGGGCGAGCAGGGCGATCTGGGTGGATTTGCCGCTGCCTTCGGAGCCTTCGAACGAGATGAGTTTACCGGACGGGGAATGCGGGGAGGGCATGGCGGGAAACTGCGCGGCTCAGGCTCGGTTGGCGAGGAAGGTTTCGAGTTCGTCAAGCGTCGGGCTGACCGCGGTGCGCACGTAGTGACCGCTGGTGCAGACACCGAGCGCGAGGCAGCCCTCCGGATCGAGGCCGAGGAGCTGGCCCTGGCAAAAACCGGCATTAAAGTGGTCGCCCGCGCCGGTGGTGATGACCGGCGCCTCACAGTAGGGCCCGGGCACCCAGAAGGTGCCCTCCGCCGTGGCGCAGACCGCCGATTCCCGCGGATGCACCACCACCAACGAGACGCCGAGCGCTGTGCGGATGGCCGCGCTGGCCGCGCGCAGACTGGCTTCATCTTTATCCGGCTCCGGCAAACCAAGCGCCGCCGCCACCTGCTGGGCCTCCTTGAGGTTCAGCCCGAGCGTGACGGCGCCGAAGGCCTCAAAACGCCCGATCCACCGCAGCGCCGCCCTGAGATCGTCCCGGGTGCGTTTTTCAGGGTCAGCGAGGTCAAAGAAAAACCGCCGCGCGGGCGCCCCTGCTGGACGGGGCGGCAGCCCCGGCAGCACGGTCTCCACCAAGCCGGCGAAAAGCGCGCTCATGCGCGGGATCATGGTCCAGTTAACCAGCGCCACCAGATCGGCGGCGGCCAGCTCGGCGCGGAAACGATCCGCGCCCATCGCCGCGTCGATCCGCTCGAGGGAGATGTCCTCGAGGGTGCGGAGCTGCCCGAGCATAACTTTGCCGTCGCGAAACTCCACCGCGATGGTCGTGGCGGGCTCGCCCAGTGAGACGACCTCGGCGCGGGAGGCAAAGTGCTGGAACACCGCATGCGGGGCCGGTAGCCCGAGCGGCCCGACATAAGTGATACGGGTGCCGCCCGCGAGCAGAGCGGCCGCCAGGATGGGGCCGTTTCCACCGAGTTTATCCATCACGGGATAAAGCTCGAGGTTGGTGCTTTTGCCGGCCGCCGCCGCGATTCGCGCGGCGAATTCCGGGATCTGGGTGATCGGGGTGTAGGCCTCGCCCGGTCCGGTGCGCTGCCCGACCGGAATCACAATGGTGTCCACAAAGCCATCCAGCCCCACCAAAGCCCGGCGGGCGGGGGCGGAAGATCGGGCGGAGCGAAGCGCAGCGAGCGCGCGAGCGTGAAAGTCGGGCATGGGAGGAGCCGATCCTTTGAAACGCGGGTGTCAGACGGCAATCAGGCTCTCGCCGGTCATCTCGGCCGGCTTGGCCAAGCCCATGAGGTGCAGCACCGTGGGGGCGATGTCGGCTAGGCGGCCGCCGGAGCGCATCGGGGTGGCCTTGGTGAAGCCGGCGCCGACCACAAAGACCTCGACGAGGTTAAGGGTGTGGGCGGTGTGCGGGCCGGGGAGAACCGGGTCCCACATCTGCTCGGCGTTGCCGTGGTCGGCACAGACCACGGCGCGGCCATCGACGGTTTTGAGGGCGGCGAGCAACTCGCCCACGCCGGCGTCGGTCGCCTCGCAGGCCCGCGTGGTGGCGGGGATGGAGCCGGTGTGCCCGACCATGTCGGGGTTGGCGTAGTTGACGATCACCAGGCCGTATTGGCCGGATAGGATCGCCTCTTTGCTCAGGCGGGTCACCTCGGCGGCATTCATCTCGGGCTGCAAGTCGTAGGTCGCCACCTTCGGGCTGGCCGGGCAGGCGCGATCTTCCAGAGGGAAGGGCTCCTTGCGGTAGTTGTTAAAAAAGAAGGTGACGTGCGGGTTTTTCTCGGTCTCGGCGCAGCGGAACTGCCCGATGCCAGCGGCGGCGACGACCTCGCCGAGGATGTTTTTCAACTTGGGTGGCTTCGGTGAAATAATGTGCACGGGCAGACCGGCCTCATACTCGGTCATGGTGGCGTAGTAGAGGTCGAGCTTGGGGCCGCGATCGAAGCCGGCGAAGTCGTCCATCACAAACGCACGGGTGATTTCGCGGGGGCGGTCTCCGCGGTAGTTGTAGAACACCACCGCATCACCATCGGCGAAGTGGGCGAGAGGCTGGCCGGTGGCCGGGTCGAGAATGGCGGTGGCGGCGACGAACTCGTCTCCTTTCTGGGTCTCGGAGAGCGGGTGGTCGTAGTAGTGCTGAATGGCGGCCTCGGCGGAGGGCGCGGTGGCGGCGATGGCGCGGCCAGTGAGGAGGTCGTAGGCCTTTTGCACGCGTTCCCAGCGGTTGTCGCGGTCCATGGCCCAGAAACGGCCGGTGATGGTGGCGATGCGACCGTAGCGGCCGAGCTCGACAATCTTGGCCTCGACCTGGCGGATAAAGCCCAGCGCGGAGGACGGCGCGGTGTCGCGGCCATCGGTGAAGCCGTGCACAAAGACGCGGTCGGCGGCGATACCATCGGCCTTGGCCTGGGCGAGCAGGCCGTAAAGGTGCTCCAGCATGCCGTGCACGCCGCCGTCGGAGACGATGCCCATGAGGTGCAGCTTGGCGGCGGGGTTGGCGCGGAGGCGGGCGAGCACGCCATGCCAGGTGGCGTTGTGAGCGAGTTGTTTTTCGGAGAAAAGCTTGTTGAGGCGGACGAGTTCCTGGTCCACGATGCGGCCGGCGCCGATGTTCTCGTGGCCGACCTCGGAGTTACCCATCTGGCCGTCAGGCAGACCGACATCAAGGCCGCTGGCCGAGACATACGCGACTGGCGCGGAGGCCTGCAGCGCGTCATCCGTCGGCTTCTTGGCGAGGGCAACGGCGTTGGTGGACGCCTGCTCCGGGTGGGGATTGCGGCCCCAGCCGTCGCGGATGATGAGAAGAACGGGTTTGCGCGCGGTGCTCATGTGATGATGAAGCCGCTAGCCATGACGCACCCGACCCCATGCGGTCAAGGAAGGCGCACGCATGGCCGCTTGGCTATCCCCGCCCCCCCAGCTCGGCCGATGCCACCGCACATCGGGGAATCGGGCGAAATTCTCATCGAAAGAAGCCGCCGCCACGCCGCTCGCCTGAGCCATTCCCCGCCCCCCGCCAGAAAATGCGGTTGCGCGCGCCGTTCCGCCGCCCCCTCATCCGTCGGCAACTCATGAATCCAGTTGCCACGTCCCCCGCTCCGCTCGCCGACGCCGATTTCTACCTGCCGGCCGAACGCTTTTTCTCGGCCAACCTACCCGTCGCCCTGACCTTTGACGACGTCTCGCTGGCGACCCTTTACTCCGATATCCTCCCACGCGACGCCGACACCGGCACCCGCTTGTCCGAGCGCCTGCAACTCTCCATCCCGGTGGTCTCTTCGGACATGGATACCGTCACCGAATCCCGCATGGCCATCACCATGGCCCTGAATGGCGGCCTCGGCCTGATCCACTACAACATGCCGGCGAAGGAGCAGGTGAAAGAGGTCGCCCGGGTAAAACGCCACATCCACGGCCTCATCCAGGATCCCATCACCGTCACCCCCGACCAACTGATCGGCGACATCCTCGCCTTGGTGGAGCTGAAAAAATACGGTTTTCGCACCTTCCCCGTGCTCGATGCCGCCGGCAAACTCGTCGGCCTGCTGCCCGGCTCCGCCGTGCGCGAGCGCTACAAGGCCCGCCGCGTCGCCGAGACCATGACCCCGCGCGGCGAACTGCTCACCCTCAACGCCCGCCAGCTCCAGCCCGATCCGATCAAGGCCGCCGATGCGTTTTTCACCGAACACGTGGGCATCCACAAGATGCTCGTGGTCGACGACCATGATCACCTGCGCGGTCTGGTGACCTTCTCCGACGTTGATCGCATCATGACCGACGCCAAGTCGCGCCGGAAACCCGCCCGCGACGCCGATTTCCGCCTCGTCGTCGGCGCCGCCATCGCCCCCGTGCGCCTGCCGGACGGCACCCTCGATCGCGATACCATCCTCGGCCACGTCGGCCACCTGATGGAGGAGAATATCGACGCCATCGCCATCTCCACCGCCCACGGCCACACCGCCGGGGTCGGCGACATGGTCAAAATGATCCGTGGCGCCTTCCCCGCCCTCGCCATCATCGCGGGTAACGTCACCTCCGGCGCAGGCGTCGAGTTCCTCGCCGATTGCGGCGCCGATACCATCAAGGTCGGCCAGGGCCCCGGCTCGATCTGCACCACCCGCATCGTCGCCGGCGTCGGCATCCCCCAGCTCACCGCGCTCTACGTCGCCGCCCGCGCCGCCCGCGCCCGCGGGGTGCGTATTCTGGCCGACGGAGGCATCACCAAGTCCGGCGATATCGTGAAAGCCCTTACCCTGGCCGATGGCGTTATCCTCGGCGGCCTGCTCGCGGGCTGCCGCGAGGCCCCGGGCGAGATCATGGAGATCAACGGCAAACTCTATAAACAGTATCGCGGCATGGGCTCGCTCGCCGCCATGAAAGCCGGCAGCGCCGCCCGCTACGGTCACGACAAGACCGACGCCACCCGCAAGCTGACCGCCGAGGGCATCGAGGCCCTGAAAGAAGTCTCCGGGAGCACCGACGACGTGCTGGCCAACCTGGTGGGCGGCCTGCAAAGCGGCATGGGCTACCTCGGCGCCAAAGACCTGCCCGCCCTGCGCGAAAAGGCCCGCTATATCCGCGTGTCCCCCGCCGGCCAGAAAGAGGCCTCGCCGCACGACGTGATCGAGATCAAGGCCGGCACCAAGGGCTGAGCCGGACGCCGAAAGGGTAGCGGAGAGGCCGCGTTTCCGGCATTGCCCGCGAAGGGCCCGGTCGTTTTTGCTTCTCGTTTTTTCCGCCATGCCCCTCCTCCCCTTTACCAGCCGCCTCATCGCCGATGTAGGCATCTCCCTCGGCGACGAGGGCAAGGGCCGCTTGATCCCCGAGGTGGAGCACGAGCTGCGCCACGGCCCCCACCCCGTGACCGTGGTCCTCAAGGTCAATGGCGGCGCCAACTCCGGCCACACCGCCGCCGGCATCAAGCTGAACCTCCTCCCCTCCGGCGTGGTCGAGCGCGGCGTTGCCCATCTCGCGATCGGCGCGGGCGTGGTCGCCGATCCCCGCAAGGCCTGGTGGGAAGCCATGCCACTCGAGAAAAAGGGCTACAACGTCCTCGCCCGCCTCGTGCTGGACGAGCGCACCATGGTCTCCGATCTCACCCACCGCCTGCTCGATCTCGCCTGGGAAGATTACCGCGTGAATGTGCTCGCCGAGGAGCCGCGCGGCTCCACCGGCCGCGGCATCACCCCCGCCTACGCCGACGAGGTCGGCCAGTGGCAGATCACCTACGCCGATTTCCTCGGCGACCGCGCCGACTTCGCCCGCAAACTGTCCCAACGCGCCGACCGCGCCCTACGCACGATCCGGCACGTGTGCCAGGTCTCGCCCGAGACCTTTGCCGGCTTCTTTGAAAAGCTTTCCGCCGCCGAGCTGCGCGCCAACGCCGAGACGCTCGAGCTGGGCGTGTTCACCGCCGAGGAGTTTGATTTTATCCGTTTCCGCGGCGCCGAGCCCTTCAGCCTCAATTTGGAGACCCTGATCGAGACCTACTGGGAGGCCGGCCGCCGCCTCGCGAAAAACATCGGCGAGGTCCGCGAACTGGTGCTGCGCGAACTTCACGCCGGGCACACCATCATCGGCGAGTTCGGCCAGGCCTACTGGCTCGATAAACGCCACGGCTACTCGCCGAACGTCACGGCCTCGCACACCTTCACTCCGGAGTTTTTCGAGAGCGCGGGCATCCCCGTGCAGACCATCCACACCTTCGGCGTCGCCAAGGCCTACGATACCAAGGTCGGCACCCACGTATTCCTCACCCAGATGGACGACGCGCACCCGCTGGCCGCGTTGCTGAAACGTCTCGAGTTCGGCACCAGCACCGGGCGCCAGCGCATGGTGGGCTGGTATGACGCCGTGGAAAAAGGCGACGCCCTCCGCTACGGTGGCTTCCAAGACGTGATGATCAACAAACTCGACGCCCTCACCCACCGGGGCGATTGGAATTCCGATCTATTGGTTTGCGTCGCCTACGAGGACGCCTTGGGCGTGCGCCACCACCACGTGCCGCGCAATGACGCCGTGCGGAAAACCCTGCGCCCCGTCTACGAGCGCTTCGCCGGTTGGAGCGAGGACATCGCCCACGTGCGCTATTTCGCCGATCTGCCGGTCAACGCCCGCCGCTACGTCGCCGGCATGGTGCGCAGTCTGCTGGCTGTCGCCTACCACGGCGACCGTTGGCCGCACGAGAGCCGCCTGCCCAATCTGCGCTACCTCGGCGTCGGCCCCGAGCCGTCCCAGATCATCAAGGACGTGCCCCCCACCTCCGAACTGATCCGGCTCTAAGGAGTGACGAAGAAGCGGATGGCCCCGTGGCTTCGTTCCCGGCTTAAATTAAGCAGCGCGTTTGCGACGCCGGAGACAGACTGCAGCCAAAGCAAAAGCCCCCGCAATCGCCACACCGGAAGCAGGTTCCGGCATCGCGGCTGCAGCCTCAAGGATCACCCGTTCATCCCCATAAACAAAGAGTTCCACCGGTAAAGAAGGCCACCTCCCCGCCGTAAAGGGAGTCAGCGCGATCATATAATTGGTATTCGCCTTCAGCGAGATATTTTGAATGACCGGATTCAAGGTGGCGTCCTCGGGATTTACTATTGGAAGACCTTGAAAAATAGTGAGATAACCATCATCAATAAGGGAGATCGCCCCGAGTGAGGGTGCGTTGGAAGGGAAGGAGGATTGCCCCTGGTAAACGATCATTACCGCATCCCAACTGGCGTTGGACACTCCCAAGGTATAGAGCCCGCTGACTATGGGCGTAAACCGCGTGAAGACGACATCATGCTGATAAGGGCCCGGAAACCTGAGGCTCGACAATTTAGGAATGGGGTAGTCAGCAATGAAAAAACTGGCTCGGTTACTCGCTGAATCAGGGATATTAATCAGCGTAAAAACACCCGTAGCATAGCTGTCTGCGAAAAACCCCGAAACGAACAAGACAACAACCCGAAGCAGGACAGATTTAAATAAAGCCACTGGTTTTAAAAAATTGGTAATCTAGCCTTATCGGCTCTTTTTACTAAAAATTGATAGATTGTTTTACGAGTATAATTTCTTGCGTATAGTAACTTAATACACGTATCACTCGCATTTTCTACCCTACCGGGTCAGGCTGGCTGACTCGCGGGTCGGCCCACCTCAACACAAGGAGCTGTAGCCCGACCATCGGTCCGGGCAGTGACCACCCGATCATCAAGAAGATGCCGACCACGCAAAAAACCCCGGCCCATCGAGGACCGGGGTTTTGGGGCTCCGCGCCGACCGAGGCCAAGGCTCAGCGTTTACGGGGTGGTTGATAAGTGATTTTAAGAACCTGCGTGCTTTCGCCCGGCGCAGTTTTGCCGGTGGCGGCGCTGAACTTGGACCGCGTAAAGGGGATGGTGGCACGCCCCGTGTTAAGCGGATCGAAGGACGGGTCGCCGACCGGCACCGAGATAGGTAGAGCCTCGGTGCCCGCGGCCGTCAGGCCGATGTCGTGATCAAGGAACTGACCCCAGCCATAGACGAAGCTGGACATGAGGCGGTCGTTGGGCGCCGTCGCGGTGTGCACCGCCACCTCGTTGCTGATCGCCCGCGCACTGGGCCGGTTCACGCCAGACGGGCTGGCCACGCCGTCTGTGTAGGCCGCTGGGGCGAACCGGACCAATTCTGCACCCGCCGCGCCCCAGGCGGGGTGGGCATCGTTATTGCCCGCGCCAGTGAGGGCCGCGATACGGAACGGCGCCTCCGGGGCCAGATACAAGTCGCGCGGCAGCGAACCGGCGCGGGCCGTCAGACTGGCGAGCGTCGTGTCGGGATTATAGAAAAACACCTCGTCCTGAAGCTTGGTGATCGTGGTGTTGCGGCGGATGATATCCGAGAGCCGCGTCGCCCGGATCGCCGCGAGTTGGCGTCCGCTGAAGATCGCCTCATACCAGTTGCGATCGCCATCCCGGATGCGCTCAAACTGCCGGGCGATGATTCGGCTAAAGGTCGGGCCGACGCTGGAGCCGGGCAAGTGATCCTCGGCCAGGCCCGCCACCCAGAGATCAAGCGAGTTCACGCTCCCGTAGAGGCTGGCTAGCTTTCCCTGCAGCCCGGCGTTGGCGGTGATTTGCGCAAAGGTCCGGACCGGCGGCAGACCGTAGGCCACTCGCACCGTGTTGTAATCGGCCAGGCCATGATCGCGCCCGCGCTGGATGTTCAACGCCGCCAGATCCAGCCCGCCCGCGCCGGGAGGGCCGAAAAGGAAGTCGCGCAGGCCATCGACCAGCTGGGTATCGACCTCCTGTGCGTTGTCGCTCGCCAGGTATTTGAGCAACGGATCAGGACCAACCGCGACGACCGGGGCGGGGTTAAAAAAGGCCATGGCCAGCGGCAGGCCGTCGCGCAACTCCTCGGCGTCGTTGTTGAGGAACTCGATGTCGTCATTGATGAGGGTGTGGCCGATGCGAAAGGCCGCGGTGGAGAATTCGTTCGCTAGGCCGGGGTTCACGTCGGCATTGTAGCCCGGGTAGGGCCGGAGGGCGCCCCGTCCGAGCAGGGCGGGCAGAAACTCCTGGACCGTGATCGCCTGCACCTCCGCAGTGACGAGGCGGCGGGCGCGTTGATAAACCTGTTCGTCGGTCAGGCGCGGATTGGCGGCGGCGATGGCGGCGGCAAGTTGGTTGTGCTCGCGCAGGAAGAGCGTGTGGATCGCGATGAGTTCGACATTCTCGTTGGCGCGGATGTCGCCCGCGAGGAACAGCTGTTTATCGGGGTAAAAGTGGGCGTCATTGGCATTCTCCAGTCCGGCGGTGTTGAAAGGCAGGAGATTGCCCGGACTGGTCTTCAGCGCCCCGCCGACAAAGGTCCGCAGCGCAGCGGCGCGAGTCTCGTCGGAGCCATAGACCATCGAGGCATCGATGAAGGTGGAGATGAGCGTCGTCTGCTGCCGGGGGTTGGGCGTGGTGGCGCGCACGACGACGTTATTTGCCCCCGGTTGCAGCGGGACCCGGGCGTTGAAACGCCCGTCTGGATCGAGGCTTAACGGAGCACCATTGAGCGTAGCCATGATGCGCCCGGCGGGGTAGACATCGTGGGTGATCTTGCCGGTGACGACCACCTCGGGAGTCGCCACCACCGCGCCGGTGGCGGGGGTGAGGTTGAGAATCGAGGATTCGGGGACGGCGGTTACCGGCAGGGTGGCACAGGCCGCGAGACCGAGCAGGGCGAGGAAATCAGGGATGAAGGATTTTTTCGAACGGGGCAGGTTCATGGTTGGGATAGGTTAAGCGGACCACCCCACTCTGCCCGACCCATGTTAAGGACCTGTTTTTTCCTCCCCGATAATTGTAAGGGAACGGAAAAACCCGCCGCCCGCAGGCCCCGGCCTACTTCTTTTTGCTTTTACGCGCCGGCTTGTCGCCCGGGGCGTTCTTGAATTTGGGCGCGGCCGTCTGCTTGGCGAGAAACCGCTGGTTGGCCCGCTGGTCTTTGACGGTCGGAAGGTATTTGGCGCCCATACTTGGAGTCTCGTGCTCGCGCCGCCGCACGACAACCGCAAACCGGCGACTCAGCGCATGGCCGGGCGCAATTCGCGGCGCAGGGCGCTCGCCAGGATCACCTGCTCGCGGCAGGCCGCATGGATTTCCTCCGGCGTCACTGGTGCGGTGACCTCGACCCGAAAGGCCACCAGCAAGACCACGCCCGGGGGGAACTTCGCCGTCTCGAGACGACGCGTAACCTGCCCCAGTAAACCGCGGGCGCGCGATTCGATCACCAGAAAAACCGGCTGGCCCTCCTCATGCTGCGCATAAACCACGGCCACGCCCGAAGCGTCTGGAGTCAGTTTTTCGGCGATATCCGCCGCCGCGCAGAGCGTTAGTCCAAAGCGCGTCGCCCAGTCGTTTTGAGGTGTGGCCATCCAACACAGTCCCCGCCCGCCGCCGGCAACACAATGAGTTTGTCGGCCAACGCACCGCCTCAACCGCGCCAGGTAAAGGCGTGGCAGAGGGCCACGCCCGCCGCGTCCGCTTCGTCGCTCGCGAGCATGCGCCCGTGGCCGAGCAGCGCCATGACGGTGCGGGCCATCTGCTCCTTGCTCGCCCGGCCGGCCCCGACCACCGCCTGCTTAACCCGCAGCGGTGCGTATTCCCAGATCTCGGTGTGGCCTTGCAAAGCCGCCGCCGCGATCGCCGCGCCGCGCGCCGCGCCGAGAATCTGAGCGGTCTGAAAGTTTTGCACGTAGATGGTCTGCTCCAGCGCCACATGGCGGACCTGGAAATCGCGCAAAAACGCCGTCACCGCCGTGGAGATCTCCCCCAGCGCGAAGGCCATGCTTTTTTTGGGCGGCACCGTGACCGTGCGGCAGCTCAATAAAACGGGGTCCCGCCCGGGGTTAAACTCCACCAACGCGAGGCCCGTGCCCCGCAACGACGGGTCGATGCCCAGCACCTGGCCGGAAAAGGAAACCCGCATGGCCCCCGCCAGCGGGTGTGGCGCGGGCCCCGCCGAACCGCGCAGGGCACCCACCGGCAGCACCGTGCCCACCGGCACTTTGCGCGAACCGCCCCCGGCCCGGCCGGCGGCCGCCGCCCCGGCGCCCGCCGCCAGTTTCGCCGCCCAGAGTTGCCTGACGTTTTTCGTGGCCATGTCGTATCACCCAGCCTCAGCCGATCAGGAGCTTCAGTCCAGCCGCCGCGCTAAAAAACAACGCCAGCCGCTCAAACCACTTGGCCGAGACGCGCGGCAACACCCAGCGGCCAAACCAGGCCCCCGCCAGCACCGCCGGTGCGAGCAGGAGATTCAGCCGGAGACTTTCCCCAGTGATCAGACCCAGCCCGACCATGAAGGGAACCTTGAACAGGTTGAGCAGGAGAAAAAAGACCGAGGCGGTGCCGACAAAGGCCAGCTTGGGCAGGCGCATGGCCAGCAGGTAAATCGCCATCAAGGGCCCCGCTGCATTGGCGACGAGCGTGGTAAAGCCGGCCAGCACGCCGACCGTCGAAGCCAGCACCGGGCCTGGCGCCGCCGGTTCGCCCCGCGCGGCCGCCCGCTTGCGCAGGAGGTGCAGCGCCACGAGAGCCAGGATAATGCCGCCGACCAGCCACTGCGCCGCCCGGTTGTCGAGACGCCCCATGGCCAGGGCCCCGAGCCCCACCCCCGCCGCCGTCCAGGGGAACAAGCGCCAGAGGTGTTTCCACTCGGTGTGCTGGCGATAGGCGGAGACCGCCACGAGGTCGCCGCACAGGAGCAGGGGCAACACAAAGCCGCTGGCCTGGCGGGTGGGCATGAGGTTGGCGAAAATCGCCACGAAGAGCATGCCGATGCCGGGCACGCCCGTCTTGGAAAGGCCGACGATGCAAGCGGCGAAAACCGCCAGGACCCACTCCCCGCTATCGAAGATCACGACTGCCCCTCCCGCGCCCGGAACCCGCCAGCCGCCACCTCAAAAATCTCCCACGCCCCCAGCTCGGCTTCGGGCAGGCCGGTGCCCGTCGCCAGAATCTGCCGCTCCTGTCCGAGCGATGCCCAGAACCGCCGGCGCCGCGCCGGATCGAGCTCGCCGAGCACATCGTCCGCGAGGAGCACGGGCTCGACCCCGGTGCGCGCCCGCACGAGCGCCACCTGCGCCAGCCGCAAGGCCAGCACCAGGCTGCGTTGCTGCCCTTCGGAGCCGTAATCACGCGCCGCCCGCCGGCCGATTTTGAGCTGGATATCATCGCGGTGCGGACCGGATAGCGAAGCGCGAAACGCCAGATCGCGGGCGCGGGACCTTTCGAAATGCGCCCGCCACGCATCGGCCCCGCCCTCGCCGGGCTCGGCATCCGCCTCATAGTCGAGGGAGGCCGGTTCGGCGTCCGCGCTGAGGCTGGCGTAGGCCGCCGCCACGGCGGGCGCGAGAGCTTCCAGACCGGAGCGGCGGCCGGCCACGAGCGCGGCAGCCGCCCCGGCGAGCGGAGACTCGAAGGCGGCGAGTTCTCCAGCCGGCGCCTGGCGTTTGAGCAACTGGTTACGGCCCTCCAGCGCCCGATGGTAGCCGGCGAGAGCGCGGAGATAGCCCGCATCGACTCCCGCGAGCGCGAGATCCAGCCAGCGCCTCCGGAGCGCCGGCGCCCCGCGCACGAGTTGCTGGTCCTGCGAGGAAAAGACCACCGTGGGGAACCGTCCCAGAAAATCACCGATGCGCCCCACCCGCTCGCCATCGCAAACCACTTCCTTGCCACCCGGCCGGAGGGTGATGACAACGCGGCTGGGGCCGAATTTCTCGTGCTCAAACTCCGCCGCCAAGGCGCCCTCGCGCTTGCCTTGGGCAATGAGCAGAGCCGTGTCGGACGTCCGGAAGGACCGCAACGCAGTCACGAAGCCGACCGCCTCGAGCAGATTGGTTTTCCCCTGCCCGTTCGCGCCGACAAAGAACTGCTGGCCGCCCGCAAACGAAAACTCCGCAAACGGAATGTTGCGCAGGTTTTGCAGGGTGAGACGGCGGAGACGCATGAAGAGAGGAGCCGGCGGCAAGGGACCGGCCGCGCCGCCGCGGCCAGGTGCGCCCTCGCTCAGGCCGCGTCGTAGATCTGCACGCGTTCCCAGCAGGTTTTGAACTTGTCCACAAAGGCCCGGTGCAACGGATGCACCTGGTAAGCATCATGCCCAGCGACGTCCGCAAACACGATGGTCAGGGCAAAAGTATACGTGGCATCCACCACCGGACGCGGCGGGATCGGGGCCGGGCCGCCGACATAAAGCGCGGCGACCGCCGGAATGGCGCGGAGTGACTCGAGGCCCTCCGTGCGAAAGGCCTGCCGTTGCAAGGGGTCGAGATCGGGGCGGAGCCAGAAAATCACAGTATGAACGAGCATGATGAGGAAGGTGTTCGTGCCGAGCGTCGTTCCCGCCCGAGCCCGTCCGCGAGATAAAAAACCCGTTGCCCGCCGCCCCTCTCCGGTAAAAAGTCACCGTTTACCGCCATGCCCGCGCCCGCCAATATACAGCTAATCGGTCCCGAGGTCGCCATCGCCTGGGATGACGGCGCCGAGACCTATTTCCTCGGCGAAGACCTGCGCGCCGCCTCCCCCAGCGCCGAAAACATCGGCGAGCACGATATCCTCGGCAACCGCTACGGCGGCGACGGCCCCAAGCGCTTCCCGGGAGTGACCGTGCGCAGCTGGGAAAAAGTGGGGAACTACGCCCTGCGTTTTGATTTTAGCGACGGCCATCGCACCGGACTTTTTGCCTACGATTACCTGCGCGAGCTCGCCGCCCGCCAGCGCTAGCCGCACCGCCGCCCGCCTCTCTTTTTGCCCATGTCGTTTCCCGCCCGCACCACCCTCCCTGAGATCGAGCTAGGCTCGACCCTCCAGCCGAAATTCGGCCCCGATGGCCTCCTGCCCTGCATCACGCAGGACCACGCCAGCGGACAGGTTTTGATGTTCGCCTTCATGAACGCCGAGTCCCTCGCCCACACCCTGCGGACCAAAAAAGCCACCTACTGGAGCCGCTCCCGCAACAAGCTCTGGGTAAAAGGCGAGGAGTCCGGCAACGTGCAATGGGTGAAAGAGCTCTACACGGACTGCGATCAGGATGTGATCCTGCTGAAGGTCGACCAAAGCGGCTCCGCCAACGCTTCGTGCCACAACGGCTACCAGAGCTGCTTCTACCGCCGCCTGGAGGATCTCGACGGAGCCGATTTCAAATTAGGCTTCACCGCCGAACGCCTCTTCGATCCAGCCACCGTTTACAAAAAGAAGTAAGCGTCCGGCTGCCATCGCCCCCAGGCCTTGAGATTGGCTGGCGCGGATAAGGAGCCATCCGACGATCCGTGAAATCCGTGGCCAGCCAGCCAAAGGCGGTTCGAGCCGGGTCCATGCGCGGCAGAAGCGCCGCCTTTGGTGTTTTTCGTGGTTCCCACCAGATAGGTGAGAGTCAACCATCGCATTTCCGCAGCGCCGCCATGTCCGCCGTTCTAAATCTCTCCGCCTACCGCTTCACGCCCTTCGCCGCCGGGGACCTCGTGCCGCTGCGCGACCGTCTGCGGATGCTCACTCGCAAGCTCGAGCTGCGTGGCACCATCCTGCTGAGCACCGAGGGTATCAACCTCTTCGTCGCCGGCCCCCGCGCCGCCACCGATGTCCTCCTCGCCGAGCTCCGAGCCCTTCCCGGCCTCGCCGACCTCACGCCAAAGGAAAGCCCCTCCGACGAGCGCCCCTTCAACCGCATGCTGGTGAAGATCAAAAAAGAGATCATCGCCTTCGGCGTGGAGGGCATCGATCCCGCGCGCGATCCCGCCCCCCGCCTCGCCCCGGAGACCCTGAAGCAGTGGCTCGACGAGGGCCGCCCCGTGACCCTGCTCGATACCCGCAACGACTACGAAATCCGGCTCGGCACCTTCAAGGGCGCGCTGGTGCCAGGCATCGACCACTTCCGCGATTTCCCCGACGCCGTCCGCCGCCTGCCGCAGAGCTTGAAACAGAGCCCGGTAGTGACCTTCTGCACCGGCGGCATCCGCTGCGAAAAAGCCGCGCCCTTTCTGCGCCGCGAAGGCTTTGACGAAGTCTACCAACTCGACGGCGGCATCCTGAAATATTTCGAACTCTGCGGCGGCGAACACTACACAGGGGATTGCTTCGTCTTTGACCGTCGCGTGGGCGTGGACTCCTCCCTGCGCGAGACCGATGCCGTGCTCTGCTTTGCCTGCCAAATGCCTCTCACCCTCGCCGAACAAGAGGATCCGCGCTACGTTCCCGATGTCTCCTGCCCGCACTGCGCCTCCGCCCCCGCCCTCCCTTCCCCGTGAAACGCCTCCGCATCCTTCCGCTGTTCACCGTCGCCCTCGCGTTCACCCTCGCCGCCTGCTCCAGCCTGCAACGCACCGTCAACCCCGGCCGCGATCCCGCCGCTCTGCGCGAGGTCTTCGTCGCCACCAATCTCAACGATAACCACGCCCTCGGCCGCCGCCTCGCCGCCGCCTTCCGCGCCCACGGACTGCGGGCCGAAAGCGGCCCGCTCACCCTGCTGCCCAAAACCGCCGAGGCGGTTGTGCAATACCAAGACCGCTGGGCCTGGGATTTTGGCGACCACATGGTCTACCTCCGTCTGTCCCTCCACGACCCCGGCGAGCTCCAGCCCTTCGCCACCGCCACCCGCCAGCGCAATATCGCCAAATCCACCAACCTCGACGAAGCCATCCCCGCCGTCGTCGCCGAACTCCTCGCGCCCGCCCCCCGCCCGTAGCGTCCTTACTCGCTACCGCTACTTCGTAAACACCGTGTCCCTCTCCTCCACCAAACTCGCCCTCGTTTACCATAACCTTGCCCAGCTGCTCGGCGCAGGGGTGACGCTGGCCGAAGCGCTGCGCGCGCCCTCCCCTGCCCCGGTCGCGGATTGTTTTCGGCTATCCGCCCTCATCGAGTCGGGTGCCTCGATGGCCGAGGTGATCGGCGCCGCCGGCGATTGGCTGCCGCAGTCCGACCGCCCCTTCATCCTCGCGGCCGCCGGCTCGGGCCGCCTGCCCCTGGTCCTCGAAAACCTCGCCGCCCGCCACGAGCAGATCGGCGCCACCCGCCGCCGCGTGCTTTTCGCCTGCATCTACCCGGTGGGGGTTTTTCACTTCGCAGCGCTGATCTTTCCCTTCCTCCGGATGATCAACTTCGAGAAGGGCCTTCAGGGCGGGATGTCCAACTACGTGACCGGCGTGCTGACCATTCTCCTGCCCGTCTGGTTCGCCGCCGGACTGCTGTTTTATCTCGTCCGTCGGGAAAATCCCCTCGCCCTCCGTCTGCTGGACCTGCTCCCCGCCATCGGCGGCTACCGCAAGCACCAGGCACTGGCTGATTTCGCCTTCGCCCTGGGCAACCTCCTCGAGGCTGGCGCGCCCATCGGCCAGGCGTGGCGCGACTCCGGCCGCATCGCCCGCTCCCGTCGGATCCTCGCCGCCTCCCGCGAGATCGAGGAGCTGATCGAAGGCGGCCTGTCCCCGGGGCCAAGCCTCGGCAAATACCGGGTTTTCCCGGCCGACTTCATCGCCCGTTACCAAACCGGCGAGACCGCTGGCGGCCTCGAAAAAGCCCTCCTGGTCGTCGCCGCCGATTACCAAGTCCGCGCCAACCAGCGCCTCGCCGCCGCCTCCATGCTTTACCCCGGCCTGCTCTTCAGCGCCGTCGTGGTGATGGTCGCCTACGTGGTCATCGGGTTTTTTATGAACTACGTCGCCACCCTCAATAAACTCATGGACGGCGGCTGAGCCGAATCCACGAAATGGATGCCCACGAAACACACGAAATGACACGAAATTGACCGGTAAGAGCGACGTCCGGCTGAATTTTGCCCACAGAACACGCGGAAAGATAACCCCCGAGTGCCGTCTTTTCCCCAAACCACAATCCTCAGTTTCACCGGATCGACGCTTTCGTGTATTTCGTGTGTTTCCTGGTTAAAATCTCATCTCCGAAATTCCGTGTCCATCCGTGCCATCCGTGGTTAAACTGCGTGCTTGGTCTCCTAGAGATCGACCTTTTCGTGCCCTTTCGTGTGTTTCATGGGCCCATCCTACTCGCTACTCACTACCCGCTACTCGCTACTTTCACCCGCCACCATGGACCAAACCGACCGCGACCCGCTGCACGGCAAGACGCTTGAGCATATCGTCACCACCCTGGTCGAGCACCACGGTTGGGAGGAGCTCGGCGGCCTGATCCCGATCCGCTGCTTCACCCACGATCCCAGCGTGAAATCGAGCCTCGTCTTCCTTCGCAAGACCCCCTGGGCCCGCGCCAAGGTCGAACAACTCTACGTCCGCCACGTCCGCTAAGGTGGCGCCTAGGTGCTAGCGAACCACGGAGGCCCGAAAGCCGATGGAAGCGCAAAGACGCCAAGACGCGAAGGACGGACTGAAGCCTGATGTAGTGTCCCTCCTATCCCTTATTCTTCCTCCGAACTTAGCGCCTTTGCCTCTTCGCGCTTCAAATTTTTCATAACCAGGAAATCATGTTTACATCTTTTCTGCAATACTTTGGGTCATTACCCATACTTTACGCTTGCGGATATGGGCAACGACCCATATCGCTGGAGCCATGAAAATGACCATCGAGATTCCAGAGGATGTGCTGACCGAGCTCATGCATCTCACCGGGCACCAGACCAAGCGCGATGCGGTCGAGTTCGCCCTGCGTGAAGCGGCGCGTCGGGCGAAGTGGCGCCGGGTGTGGAGCGAAGGCTTGGGGGTGGGCCCGGATGCTTTGGCGGCCGATTCCGCCGCCAAGCCCGCGGATTTGATCGACGCCCCTGAAATCGATAACGCCGCGGTGGATCGCGCGCTGGCCGCCTTGGCCGCCCGGCGCGCCCGCCGGGCGCGCCTCACCCGCGGCGACTATGCACTTAACGAACCATCCGCCGGCCAACCCTCTCCCGACGCCCGGCCCTGATCTCCCGCCGCAGAGACGCGGAGGCGCAAAGAGACCCATCCGGTCCTTCAAAAGGTTATAATAAAAAAATCTCCGCGCTCCTGCGCCTCTGCGCTTAAGTCTAAAATCTACGTCTCTTTGGTATAACGCTTGATAAGCCGTAAAAAATGACGCCCCCCTTGGTATTGGTCGACAGCAGCTACTTTATCACGTTGCAAAACCGCCGCATCGATCCGCTGGCAGTGCTCACCGAATACGAGCTCGACTACGAGATTGCGATCAACGGCGTGATCTGGGGCGAGGTGCTGCGCGGCCGCAGCGATCCCCACCTCCGCGATCGATACGAGAGGGCCTTTTCCCTCGCCCGCCTGCTCCACCTCTCCGCCTCGGGCTGGCAACGCGCGGCCCGCTTGGCGTGGGAGCTCGACCGCCGCGGCGAAGTGCTACCGCTCACCGATCTGATCATCGGCGTGACCGCACTCGAGCATCAGGCCGCCGTGCTCACCTTCGATCGTCACTTCCAGAAAATCCCCGGGCTCGTGGTGCTGTCTGACCTGGAATAACCCCCTCCACCAGAACCGTTCCCGCCGTAAAGCCGTTTCCCGGAAGGCGTGAACCAAAAGTCACGAAGACACCACGGAAGCAGAGGGAAGCGCCAAGACGCTTAGGTCGGACTAAAGCGTAATTCTATCTCCGGAATCTTCCTCGGACCTTCGCGCCTTTGCGTCTTCGTGCTTAAAACAGATCATCCGTGTCGTCTCCCGCACAGGTGCGAACCACGAAGTCGCGAAGGCGCGAAGCTAGACTGCTTACCGCGACGCGCGAAATGAGGCGGTTCGACCACCGGGGCGGCCTGCAACCACCGCGCGGACCGGTTTGCGCTTTCCAACCACTTTAAGCGGTCGGCGAAGCTCATGGTCCGGGCGATCTCCCGCCGAAGCACGGCGTGCTCGGTCCAACCCGCGCAGGACCAATCGGTTGTCGCTTCAGCTTCCTTCATCTGGATTTAAACTAAGAAGCTCCGCGATATCCGCAAGATCTTGAGGTCGCGCCGCCGCCCGCTTCATGGCGAGCAACTGCCTTATAACCACTTTCCGCCCTTCGTGCCTTCGTGGTTAAACCGATCCGGTTGCTGTCCGCGACAAGAACGATGCACCCGCCGACCGCAACGATGCACCCGTCGGCGACAACGATGCACCCGCTGACAGCATTTATGCACGATTTTTTCTGCATCTATGCACCCTCTGCATACAACGATCAGAGGTCATAGATGCAGGCGACGAGGACCACCCATAATGTCGTTAAGCTCCAAACCTATCGATTTTATCCGATCGCAAGGTAGGACAAGACCCCTAGGCATACGTTTCCAGCCGTCTTTCCGGCTACAGTTCTATTTCAACTAGCCGAGCCGAGCAGAAAAGCACTGACTCAGCGCGGAGGCGGCGGGCCGCCCGGAGCGCTAGGCTTGGCCCCGGGTGCGGGCCGCGTCGGGGAAACCTCGCGCACCACAGTCGCCAATACTCCGTTGGGTGCCTTTGGTCCGGCCGGCACCAGGACGACAGTGAACCGCTGATTTCCGGACAGTTTGAGCTCATTTTGATACACCACTTCTTCTCCCGTCGGTCTCTCGGCGATAACCACGAACCGAAAAAGCAGCTCGGGAGCGCCTGGTTCTACGATGCGCACCGGCTCTGATGGACCTTTTTGCAGCGTAGTCACCTGGCCTTTATCAAACTTGGCCTTCAGGGTCTTGCCGGAATAATTCAAGAAACGGACAGTTCCCGCCGGCGCCGTCTTCCAGTCGTCCTCCAAAGCGATGGCGGCATAACCCACCGGTTGGCCCGCACCGGTCGCCGCCCCGGGGGCGAGCAGAACTAGACACTGGTCCGTCCGGGGCAACGAAACCTTGGCAACCGGCAACGCAGGCGCCGAAGGCGGCAAGGGCTTGCCCGGGGAGGCAGCGGCCGGCGGTTGAGCGCCTCCGGGAGCAGACGGTGGCACATACAAAGTCAAATTCTGCGGGCCATCGTAACCCGTCGGACGCGTCTTCGCGACGGCGGTGGCCGGGACCGGCACCTTGGTGGCCTGTCCGCCGGCGGCGCTTAAATAAAAAAGGTTCTTAGGCTGTGAGGCGCCGCCCACCAGCAGGAAAGACAATTGGGTCTTCACCGTAGGTCCCGTATCCTTCGCTTGCGCCGCGGCCGCCGTAGTAAAGCAAATCGCCAAAGCGAAGGCTGAAAAAAGCTGAACGAGTCTATTTCCAGTGGTCATACGTCCTCCGGTCTCAGC
>CAIQAB010000009.1 GCA_903869675.1 uncultured Verrucomicrobiota bacterium
GGGGGGGCCTTTTAGCGTTTGTCTCAGCGCTTAATACGAGCGTGGATTTTGAAGTCACAACACCTTATGTGCCATAAACCGCTAATACTTGGACTTGGCCTTTTTTTGGGTGCGGGGGCTGCGGCCGCGTCCCACTTCGGCGACGCGGTGGTTGAGGATGAGTTATTGTTGCACAAGGTCTTGGGAACCGCCTCGTGCGCCACCAGCGGTTGTCATGGCGGAGCCGGACTGGTGCATGGCACTGTGGCGACCTTCCGGCGCGAGGATCCCCATGCGCGCTCCTATGAAACCCTCGCGACGCCGCGTTCGGCGCGCATGGGCGAGGCCCTGGGGATCGCCGACGTGCGAACCAGCGCAAGTTGCACGGTTTGCCATGCGCCGGTCGCGAGCGTGCCGGAGGGATTGCGCGGCGAAGATCTACGGGTCGAGGACGGGGTGGGTTGCGCGAGTTGTCATGATAGCACGGAGAGCTGGCTGCGGACGCACACCCGGCCCGAGCTGGATCATTCGGCCAAGGTCGCGGCGGGCATGCGCGACCTGCGTTCGGCCTATGCCCGGGCCAACGCCTGCGTGGCCTGCCACCAGGTGATCGAGCCGCGCTTGGTTGAGACCGGCCGGCATCCGCGCTTGATTTTTGAATTGGACGGCCAGCTCGCGGCGGAGCCTGCACATTGGCGCGAGGTGCATGGCTGGGATGGCGCTAAGGCCTGGCTGGTGGGGCAGGCGGTGGCGTGGCGCGAGGCGGGGGCGGCGCACGCGGACGGTCGGGACACCATGGTGGGCGCGGCGGAACGCGAGGCGGCGTTAGCTTGGCTGGTGGCCCGGGCGGGCGGGGCCGGCGCGGCGGGGAGCGCGGCGGATGCGGTGGCACGGCGGTTGGACGACGACTGGCCGGCGGGCGAAGGGGAGGCGGTGTTGCGCCGACTGGCCGGGGTTGGCGAGGATTTCCGGGCGACGGGGATTTCCCGTCTGGAGCAGGCCTACCGGGCGGAGCGGCTCGTGCTCGGGCTGGACCGGGTTTTGGCGGCGTGGCCGGAGCGTGCGCGGGCTAAGGCCGCCGAGTCGGTGCTGGCGCGTCTGTTCACCGCCGCGCAATCGGTGCCCGAATTCCAGCCGGCGGGTTTCGCGAATCTCCTGGATGAGTTGGCGCGGGTGGTCGGCGGCGCGGGCTGAAGCGCGGGCGGCCCCGGCTCAGGGTCCGGGCGTGAGCGGACGGACTTCGCTGCGGAGCTGGGCGTCGCGGGGAAACTTGGCGTAGGGCAGGCGGACGCCGCCCTCGATAAACGCATCCGAACGCACGGCGGCGGGCGGAGCGAAAGCGGCGCCGGCGGAGGCGGCGACGAGGTCGTCCTGGTCGATGCCGTCGCCGGACACGCCGACCGCGCCGATCATCACGCCGTTGCGAAAGAGCGGGAAGGCGCCGGCGAACAGGGTGATGCCGTTGGGCAGGGCGGGGTCGCCGTTGACCGGGGAAACCGGGCTGACCAGCAGCGGCAGGGAGACGTCAAACTGCTCCGGTTCCAAGGGTCCGGGACCGCGGCGTTCGATACCGGGCGGGAAATGGATCTGCGAAAGGAAACCCACGGCGCGGGCGGAGAGGGCGCGCTTGTCCGACGAATAGTAAACCACGGTGCGGGCCTTCTGGACCGAAACGTCCCACGAGAATAGGGTGGCGTCTGGGGTGCGGAAGGTTCCCAGCACGACGGGGGCCACGCCCGGGTCGGCGGGGTTGTTGACCACGCTGATGAACACCTGGGCGGGGCGTCCGATCGGCAGGCGGATGCCGGCGCGGGTCTGGCGGGCGCGGGCGGCCCCGGCGGCGAGGATGGCGCGCACCTCGGCGGCGGAGAGGCGAACCTGGCCGTCGATCAGGCCGGCGACGGGGTCGGCCACGATGGGCGAGCGGATTTCCCCGGTGACGCCGCCGAGAGTGTCGGTCGGCCAGACGACGGGAGCGGGCGGGACAGCGGCCGGCCGGACCGGGGCGGCCCCCGCGACGCGGGCGGCGCGGACCGGCGTTTTTACATAGGGCAGGCGGATGCCGTCGATCAAGACACCCGTGCCGTGCAGGCGGGAATCAGGAGCGTAGCCAATCTGGCCGGCAAGGGCGATACCCTCATCCTCGTCCGGGCCCAGGGTAAGGGCATAGCCTTCGTCGTCGGTAAACTCCGCTTCCGTCCCGTCGCCGTGCACGCCGAGACCGGCGAAGAGGCGTCCATCCTTGTAAAGCGGAACGCCTCCGGGCGAGGCGCGCAACCGGGTGAGCGGGATGCGGGCGCCGTTAACCGCTCGAAAGTAGTTTATGTCGGAATACGCGAGGTTGGAAAGGCCCACGCCGACTAGCGGACCCGGTGGTTTGTTACGGATGCCGGGCGGAAAATTATCCTGGATAATGAAACTAGCGGTGCGCGGGGTGAATGCCTGCTCGTTCGAGCTTAGGAAGACCGCGGTGCCGGCCTTGGCGACCGCGATGGCGCGTTCATTGGCGAGGATGGAACCGGTGCCGTCTGCGCGACGCAGCAGGATCTCACGTCCGTCGCGATCCACGATCGCGATCACAGCCTTGGGGAACCGTTCCATCGCTCGGTCGGCAGCCTGCTGTTGAATCCGATCCAGGTCGGCCACGGTGTAGGCGGGGGGAATACTAGCCGGAGGATAGGCTAGGGCGGCCTCGGCTACGAGCACCGCGGCGAAAAGAAAAAAAACGCGGTATGGCGCGAGAAGCGATGGCACGGAGAAAAGGGGAAACGGAAAGGGTCGGTGGCGCCGCCCCGCAATCGGGGGATGTGCATTCGCCGTCGGTTTGCGGCAACCTCAAACATCCGTGCAGCATAGCAGGATACGCCCGGACGCGACAAAATCACGCCGCCCATCCGCAAGTTTCTTGTCAAAAACACGAACCGCGGCGGACTGGGGAACCATGAAACCCTCACCCCTTCCCGGGCTGTTTGCGATGTTATTGGCCACAGCCTGGGCACTAGCGGTAGGCGTAAATCTGGCCAGCGCGGCGGACCATGCAGACGCGCCCTTCACCTCCAACGATGCGGCGGCTGACTTGAACGACTCCTTCATTTTCCTCGATCCAAACGACAACAACTACATCGTAATTTCGATGACGGTGCGTGGGTTTATCGTGCCGAGCGAGGCGGTCAACCAAGGCATCTTTGATATTGCGGTCATGTATCGCTTCCAAATGGAAAATACCGGCGACCCCAAGCCCGACCTAAACATCGATGTGACTTTCAGCCCGCGCGAGGTGAACACCCTGGCGCAGATCGCGACGATCAAGATGCCGGATCCGCGCAACAAAAAGAAGACGCTGGTGCTACACGCGCCCGCGACCAACTCGTCCCTCGCCACCACGGCGCCAACGCAAGTGGTCACCACCGACGCGGCGACGGACATATCCTTCTTTGCGGGCGAGGTCGATGATCCCTTCTTTTTCGATATCCCGGCCTTCTCGCGCTGGACCGCCTCGGTGCGGGCGGGGGCGGAGAATCGCAACGAACTCAAGCGCGGGCGGGACAGTTTTGCCGGCTACAACACGATGTCGATCGCGCTGCGCATGCCGGTCTCCTACCTGCGCGTCAAAAAGACCAAGCCCGCCGCCACCGACCCCAAGGTCTACCACAAGGTCGGGCTCAACGTGCTGACCTACCGCTGCGGCCTCTCGGTCAACTTCAAGGGCCGCGGAACCCTCGTGCCGCCCTACCGGCAGGTGGACCGCGCCGCGACCCCGGCCGTGAATGTAGCCCTGATCCCTTTCAGTGAGAAAAACGCCTTCAACACGGGCACGCCGACGCAGGACGCCGACGCCAAATTCGCCGAGTTGATCGTCGCCACGCTTATCCAGCTGGGAGCGGACGAAGAGCATATCGCCAAACTTGCGAATAATGCGGTGTTTCTCGGGGACTATATCCGTCTGGACACCGAGTTGCTCAACGCCGGACCGATGGGCGGGACTAATCCCGAGGCGCGTTTTCCTAACGGCCGCCGTCTGGCGGATGACACGGTGGACATCACCCTGACGGAAATCAACAACGGCACTACCTTCGGCGACAGCGTTGACCGTAGCGACATTCCGCCGCGCGACGTTTTTCCCTTTTTCGGCCTTTCCCAACAGCCGCGCCTGCCTGGTGTGACCGAGGATAACACCCGTAATTGAAGCTCATATGAGACGCAACGGCGCAGGACGCGGTAGGCTGTGGGCGTCAGTTTGGTTTTGCGTGGGTGGTTGCATGGCCGGGCTCGCGGCAGGCTCACCGTTTCCGGCCCCGGAGAGTCCAACAATAATTTTCCTAGAGGAGCGAGTCCACTCCGATCCGGATGACAACGTAGCCTGGAATCGCCTCGGTGGTTTGTATTTGGAGTGCTTGCACAATGTGGGCGACCTCGAGTTCGCAACCAAGGCGGCGCGAGCCGCGGCCGAATCACTCCGCGCCGTCCCAGCCAGCCAGAATCGCAACGGTGTAGTGTTGCGCGCGCTCGCAGCGCTTGCAGCGCACAACTTCGCGGCGGCTCGGTTGGACGGGGAAATTTTAACACAGGCCGCGCCGGACCGAGCGGAAGGCTGGCGGATTTTGGGCGACGCTTGTTTCGAGCTGGGCGACTACCCGGCGGCGGAGGAGGCATGGGCGCGACTGGCGCGGTTGGAGCCGGGGGCCAGCGGCACGGATTTGCGCCGAGCGCGACTGGCGTTTATCCGGGGCAAGTCGGGCGAAGCCGCGCGCCTCCTGGGCGCGGCCCGGGCGGCGGCCGAAAAGGAGGCGCCGCGCGCGCCCGAGACGATCGCGTGGTGCCTCGTGCAGCGCGGCTACCTCGCGTTCTTGAACGGTGAGTTGGAGGCGGCGGAAAAGGCCTACCGCCTCGCGCTGGCGGAGACGCCGGGTTGGTTTGTGGCCGAAGACCACCTGGGTGAGGTCTTAGCGGCGAAAGGGGACTTCGACGCCGCACTGTCGCTATATCGCCCCTTGGCTGAACGTTTGCGCCGACCCGAGCTTTGGCTGGCGCTCGGTGATGTGTTGGTGGCGGCGGGACGGGTGGCGGAGGCCGAGGCGTGGCAAGATCGCGCCGGCGCGGAATTTCTGGCGCAATCGGAGGCGGGTAACGCTAATTTTTACCATCATCTAGCCGGCTTTTACGCCGATGTGCGGTTGGATCCAGTCGAGGCGGTGCGGTGGGCACGCCGCGATCTCGCCGTGCGCCGTAGCGTCGGTGCCTGGGATGCGCTCGCCTGGGCTTTGCACCGGTCCGGCGCGGAAGGTGAGGCGCAGGCGGCTATACGCAACGCCCTCGCCCCGGGCGTGCGCGATGCTCACCTGCTGGTGCATGCAGCGCTCATCTTCCACGCCGCCGGCGAGACGGCGCGGGCTCGCGAATACCTCCGCGAGGCGAAGGAGCTGAACCAGCTTTACGACGGGTTCCACGTCCACCGCTGAGGGCGTTCAGGGCTTATTCGACGCCGGTGACAGGGAGGTCGGCGGGGTGCTCGATGCTGAACTTTAAGGCGAGTTCGCGTTTCTCCCCGGGTTTGAGGTCGAGGCGCCAGATCAGGCGGCCTTCGGCATCGCGGGCGATTCCGGCGCGGGGCGGCTCGGCGGCGGCGTCCTCGGGCTTGAGGAAATCGCGTTCTGCTGGGGCGAGTAGTTTCACGGCGATCTTCTCGTCTCGCGCGACGGGCAGGGCATCAGTCAACACGATGCGCTCGGCGCTGCGCTTGTTGTTCGTGACGGTGAGGAGGATGTCGTAGGTGGTGCGACGGCTGCGGGTGGTGAAGCCAACGTCCTCGGTGAAGCGGGAAACGATCTTGCGCTTCAGGGCTATGCCTTCGTCGGCGCCGAGTTGGAGAGTGAACTTCTCGCCGGGCATGGTGGTGGCAAGGCGGGAGGTGGCGACGAAGGTGTCGTCGAGGAACACGTTGAGCGCGCCGCCGAGGAAGGGGAGTTCGCCGCTGTTGGTCACGGCGGCCGTGAGGAAGGCGGTTTCCTGGAGTTTCGGCGTGGCCTGGTAGCGAAGGGTCGCGGCGAGATCTGCGCCGGCGAGCGGCACGCGCTGCGGGGTGTTGTCGCTCGCGAGGGTGACGGGCGTGGCGATCTTGAAATTGGCGCTGGTGGCAGCGGAGGCAACCTCGGCGGCGGCGAAGGTGGCCGCGACCTCTTGCTCGGCCGGGGCGGCGGGGTCGTAGGCCATGGCGGACATCGCCGCGGGGGCGCCAGCGAAATTATCGGCCTCGGCAGGGCCGCGTTTGCGTTTCACGTTTCTCAAGCCGTCGAGCAGCATTCCGTGGACGACGGGCTGGGGGACATCGACATACCACGGGGCGATCTCCGGGGCGGCGCCGCCGAGGCCGGGGCGGGCGGTGGAGAGGGTGAGGGCGATGTCGGTCCAGTCTTCGCCGGTGGCGTTGCGGACGAGGCCGAAGGCGTCGAGCCGGAACTGGCGTTTTTCGCTGCGCAGGCGGGCGTCGTAGGCCGGGGCCCAGGACGCGCCGGGCAGGGCGTAGGCGAGTGAGAGTTCGAGTTTGCCGGCGGCGGGGGCGGCGAGGCGGACGGTCACGGTCTTGGTGGCGCGGCGGGCGGGCTGGCGGCCGCGGAGGTCGTTGAGCTGGGCCTCGGCGGCGGCGATTTTATCCGCGAGTGTTTTCCCCTCGATATCGAGCTTCTGCGACGAGGCATCGAGGCGGCTGCGTTGCTCGGCGGAAAAGTCGAGCAACTTGGCGTAGTCCACCAGACTAGGGCGGACCGGAGCGGTGGAGCCGGCGCCGGGCGCTACGGGAGCGGTGGCACTTTTCTCGATCTCGGCCAACAGGGTGCGCTGCGAATCGAGCAAGGCGACCTGCTTGCCCAGGCCACGTTCCTCGCGGCGCAGAGCGAGAAGTTGGTCTTCAAGGGTTTTGGCCCGTGTATCGGGATCGGCAGTGACGAACACGGTGCGGGTGGCGACATCGAGCAGGGACGCAGCCACGGTGCCGCGGGCGGACACCTGGACGGACTCGTCTAACAGAGACTCAGGCAGGCCTGAAAAAATGAACTCAACCGTGCCGACGCTCAAAGCCAGGCCAGAGGCGGTGCGAGTCACGACGGCGCGGTCGGGGTAGACGGTGGCGGTGATAAGGCGGGACTCAGCGGGGATGGGGGCGGCGACGAGGCAGGGGGCGAGCAGGGCGGCAGCGGGCGCAGCGAAGGCTGCGAGGGCTCGGAGGGTGGGATTCATCATGGAAGGAGTAGGAAAGCGGCCGGCCGGGGGCGGTTCCCCGAAAAGTCCGCACAAGCTAAAAGGCGGACCTGGTGACTAACCTAGACCTTCACCAGAAACAACTCCGCGCGCATGATGCCGTCGGCGACTTGATTGACGGTGCCCGTCATGCGGATCGCGTAGTCTTCGGCGATGCGAATTCCGATACGGCCGCCCGGCATGTGCACGGTTAGGTTGGCGTCGACCAAACCCAGACGGCGGGCGACGGCCGCGGCGGCACTGGAGCTGCTGCCCGATGCGAGGGTGTAGCCGGCGCCGCGTTCCCAGATCTCGATGCGGATATTGGCGCGGTCGAGCACCTGAAGGAATTGGACGTTGGTTTTGCGCGGGAAATTCGGATGCGTCTCCAGATGCGGCCCGTAGCGGTGGGCGAGATCGGCGGAGACTTCGGGCAAGGGCAGCACGCAATGGGGATTACCGATGGTGGCGGAGCAATAAGTGAAGGTGCGGTCGAGGGCGGTGATGGACTCGTTCAACACTTCGCGCTCGGGGCCGATGTGCGGGATTTTCGTGCTGTTGAAGCTCACCCGACCCATTTCCACGGTGATGAGGGCGCCGTTGTCCTTGATCTCGGACTCCACCACGCCGCCGGGGGTCTCGATGGTGAAGACCGGTGTGTCCGCCAGCTTGGCATCCCACAGGTAGCGAGAGAAGATGCGCAGGCCGTTGCCGGACTTCTCCGCTTCGGAACCGTCGGGATTGAAGATGCGCAGGCCGAAGCGGGCTTTGGTCGAGGGGAGCGGTCCCCAGAGGATGCCGTCGGAGCCGACGCCAAAATTCCGGTGGCAGATAACGCGGATTTGGTCGATGGAGGGCTCACTCCAGCCAGGAAAGTCGGCTGGATTCAGCACGATGTAGTCATTGCCGAGGGCGTGGTATTTAAAGAAGCGCATGATACACATCAGGTGAGCGGGTGGGGCGGGGCGGGCGCAAGCCTCGGGTTGGGTGCGAGAATGGACCTCGTGTCGGCGTCGGATGGGTTTTAAAAGGATGGTTATGCCCAATGACGCCCATGCCCAGTTTGATCAGACGGTGCTGGATCTTATCGAATGCAGTCCGGCGGGGGCGGTTCCGCATACGCCTACGCACCAAGACGCATTGGGGCGTTTGCGGGCGACGCACCAAGTTTATCCTTCGGCGGATTTCAAGAATGGCTACGTCACAGTGCGTTCCCTCTCGGCCAAGCGCTCGTTTTATGCCGGCAAGCTTCATGCCTTCCTTGCTGGTGAAGCGGATGTGGCGGAGCTAGAGGGGGACGGGGATGTCTTTGGGCGCTATGTGCGTTCGTTGCCGCCGCTTGCCCAGGCGCGGGCGGAGGATCACCGCGCCACGGTAGTTGGGCGGCGTCTGCATCATCGGACCAAGCAGGGCGCGGAAGGCGCGAGTGAGGCGGTGCAAGCGCTCTTTCTTCTGCCCGGCTCAGGCGCGCACGCTGGCCTGCCAGGTAACTATCTTTACGGATCAATTCTCCAGACCTGCGCCGACGCGGCGGCCGGGGGTTGGGCGATCCTTGTCCACGATGTGGAAAACGGCACGGCCAGCTGCGAATTAGGCAACCGGGCCGAGGCGGCGGCCAAGTTTCAAGATGTGGCGGCGAGCGCTCCCTTTTTGCTGGTGGAGTTGGCGGAGCTGGGGTTCCGGCTTAATTAAATCTGGAGGCGGGTTTGGTCCGGGGCTTCGTGCTGTTAGGCGCCGATTGAAGGCGAGGCCGGTATTTTGTTTTCTAAACGAGCAAGGAGTTCTCGGGCGATGGCGTTGAAATGTTCGGCGGCGGGGTGGCCTGGCTGGGTGGCCACGAGCGGTGCGCCGGCATCGCCAGAGGAGCGGATTTCGGGAAAAAGGGGCACTTGGCCGAGCAAGGTGGTGCCGAGACTCCCGGCGACTTGTTCGCCTCCGCCGGCGCCAAAGAGATCATGGCGCTGGCCGGCCGGATCGGTGAACCAAGCCATGTTTTCGACCACGCCGAGAAGCGGCACGTTTACTTTTTGGAACATAAGGCCGCCTTTTCGCGCCACCTGGGTGGCGGCGGGCTGGGGCGTTGTCACGAGCACGGCTCCATCAAGCGGCAAGGTTTGAACCAAGCTCAACTGCGCGTCGCCGGTGCCTGGCGGCAGGTCCACGAGCAGCAGATCGAGCGGACCCCAGTCCACGTTTTGCACGAATTGCTGGATGGTTTTCATGATCATGGGACCGCGCCAGACGACGGGGGTGTTGTCGTCGACGAGGAAGCCCATGCTCATCACCTTCACTCCGTGCGCCTCGAGCGGAACGAGCCGGGAATCCTGACCTTCGCCGCGGACCCCGGGCCGTTCACCGTGGAGGCCGATCATGAGCGGAACGGAAGGGCCGTAGATATCGCAATCCATCAGGCCGACTCGACCCGAGCGGCCGAGCGCGGACAGGTGGGCGGCCGCAGCCACGGCAAGATTGACCGCGAAGGTAGATTTACCAACGCCGCCTTTGCCGGAAGCGATGGCTACGGCATAGCGGATCGTTTTGGGGGCGGAGGCAGTGCCGCCGAGATTACCGGCACCGGGCGAGGCCTTGGGGGTGCTGACGGCGAGGTCGATCACGGTATCGGTTACCCCCGGTATGGCGCGGAGGCAGGCATCGACCTCGCGCTTGAGGTGCAGGGGAACTTTAGGGTCGGAACTGGTGATGGCCAGCGCCACACGGGCGGTGCCCTCGAGCAGCGACGCGGATTTCACTAGGCCAAAAGAGACGATATCTCGGCTGAAGCCGGGGTATTTGACCTGTTTGAGGTGTTCCTTGAGTTCGTCGGGTGTCACGGGATGATTAAAAATGCAGTTGGATGGGATTGGCGTTGAGCGCTGGAGTGGCGGGGTAAATAGAAGGGGCGTCAACGACGCTTCCCCCGCCAACCATGCTTATCCAACTATTTGCCCGGCTCAACTTCTCCTCTTTTTTCTTCGCGGCTCTCCTTGCCTGGGGAGTCGTGGCTCCCGATCGTGCGAGCGCTCAGACTGACCTGGGGGCGCTCGATCTTCGCTACGACCTCAAGAATACGCCCATTCTGGTGCAAGGGGCCACCGTTGAGATGAACAAGCTGGCGAACGACGCCTTTGCGGTGCACGGAGCCTTCCGGCGGACTGCGCAGAATCCCGCCTTCACGGTTAACTTCACTGCTGCCGGCACCGGCGTGCAAGTCACGGTCGCCCGGGCGGGCGGATCGGCTCCGCTGGTCTCTCAGGTCGTCTCGGGGAGCTCTCCCCGCAATGCGCTGCTAAAGGCGGCCGACGTCGCCGTTAAGGCCATGACGGGCAAGCCGGGCTTTTTCGCCTCCCGGCTTGCCTTCATCGGGGAGCGCACGGGAAAGCCCGAGGTTTATGTCAGTGACCTCTTTTTAGGCGAAGTGCGCCAAGTCACCAACGACAAGGCGCTCGCACGCACGCCACGCTGGTCGCCAGACGGCCAGCGCCTGATTTACACCAGCTACTTTAAGACCGGCTTCCCCGATCTTTTCGTCATGGACCTGGGTTCGCTCCAGCGAAATACGTTCGTCAGCTTCAAAGGCACAAACAGCGGCGGACGTTTCAGTGCGGACGGGAAGAACGTGGCGATGGTCCTCTCTGGTGAGGGTAATCCCGAGATTTATGTCGGCAATGCGCAGGGCCGGCAGATCACGCGCAAGACGCGGACTACCGCGATCGAGTCGGGGCCATGCTTCTCTCCGGACGGATCCCAGCTGGTTTTCTGTTCCGATGCGGCCGGTGGCCCCCAGCTCTATGTCATGCCTGCAGCGGGTGGCGCTGCGCGCCGTTTACCCACGCGTATCAGCGGTTACTGCGCGGAACCGGACTGGAGCAAGGCCGACCCCACCCGCATCGCCTTCTCCATGCGCAGCGGCAAGGGATTCCAGATTGCCGTCTATGACTTGAGCAAGGGTATCGCCGAACAAGTCTCTCAGCAACCGTCCGACGCAGTGGAGCCCAGCTGGCTGGCCGACGGACGACATATTGTTTTCAGCTCTCGTTCAGCCGGCGCCAGCAGTCTGTGGGTGCTGGACACGGTTAACAAAAAGGCGACTCAGCTAAGCGGAGCCTCCGCCGGAAAAATCTCCCAAGCCAGCGTGCTCGATCCGCGCTGAGTCCAACCAACGCACCGGCAGGCACCAAGCGGTGCCGCCTCATTCACTGCGGCACCGCGTCCTTTTGACCGGAGCGGGCCGCAGAGAATAAACCTCTTCAGACTAGGCTTTAGCGGCTGCTGGAGCCGACTGCGCTGGCTCCGGTTTTTTCTCGGCTTTAACTGGCAGGGAGCGGGTGGCGATTTCGGTTTTCACGCGGGCGAGGAAATCCGCGAAGGGCAGCACACCCTCGTCGCCCTTGGCGCGGCTGCGCACGGAGACGGCGGAGGCCTCGGCCTCTTTTAGGCCGACAACGAGCATGTAGGGGATCTTGGCGAGCTCGGCGCGACGCAGCTTGGCACCGACCTTGTCGGCATCGCCGTCGAGCGCCACGCGCACGCCAGTCTCACGGAGTTGCTCATAAAGGGCGGTCGCGTAGTCGTTCACCTTTTCCGAGATCGGGGCGATGCGGACTTGTTCGGGAGCGAGCCAGACGGGAAAATCGCCCGCGAAGTGCTCGATCAGCACGCCACAGAAACGCTCCATCGAGCCGAAGGGAGCGCGGTGGACCATGACGGGGCGGTGTTTGGCACCATCGGCGCCGATGTAGTGCAGGTCGAAGCGCACGGGCAGGACGTAGTCCACCTGCACGGTGCCGAGCTGCCACTCACGACCGATGACGTCCTTGATCACGAAGTCGATCTTGGGGCCGTAAAAGGCGGCCTCGCCTGGCTCCTCGGTGAAAGGGACTCCGAGGGTGGAGGCGGCATCGCGGCAGGCGGCCTCGGCGATATCCCACTTGGCGGGATCACCCGTGAACTTGTTGCCATCGGGATCGCGGAGGCCGACGCGGACACGGTAATCGGCCATGCCCAGTGTGGTTAGCACGGTCTTGACGAGGCTGAGACAGCCGCGGATCTCGGCGGCGACCTGCTCCTCGGTGCAGAAGAGGTGGGCGTCGTCTTGGGTGAAGCCGCGCACTCGAGTCATGCCGTTCAGTTCACCCGACTGTTCCCAGCGATAAACTGTGCCGAATTCAGCGAGGCGCACCGGGAGGTCGCGGTAGGAGTGCGGCTGGGAGGCGAAGATCTTGATGTGGTGGGGGCAGTTCATCGGCTTCAGGAGGAAGCCGTCGAGGAGCCGGGTGGGGTCCATCACACGGTCCTCGCCAATCACTGTCTTGCCGGCGCGTTCGTTGATACCGGCGGCGAAGCTCGGGGAAACCGCTTCCAGGCGGGCGGTCATCTCGGCACAACCGCAACCTTCGGAGGCGATCTGGGCGAGCTGATCGGGCTCGATAAGGGCAGGGAACTGGGCGTCCTTGTAATAGGGGAAGTGGCCGGAGGTCTTATACAGCGCGAGTTTGCCGATGTGGGGCGTGAAGACCTGGGAGTAGCCCTGCTTGCGGAGCTCCTCGGAGATGAAGTTTTGCAGCTCTTGGCGCAAGATGGCGCCCTTAGGCGTCCAGAGGATGAGGCCCTGGCCAACGTCCTCGTCGATATGGAAGAGCTGGAGGTCTTTGCCGAGTTTGCGGTGGTCACGGAGCTTAGCCTGTTCCTGACGTTCGAGGTATTGGGCAAGTTCGTCCTTGGAGGCGAAGGCGGTGCCGTAGATGCGCTGGAGCTGCTTGTTCGTCTCGTCGCCGCGGTGGTAGGCGCCGGCGATGGAGAGGAGTTTAAAGGCTTTCACCTGCTTGGTGTAGCGGACGTGGGTGCCGGCGCAGAGGTCCATGAACTCGCCGTTTTCGTAGAAGGAAATGGCTTCACCGGCAGGGATGTCGGCGAGACGGCCGAGTTTATAGCGTTCTTGGCCGCGGCTGCGGATGATGGCCTCGGCTTCCTCGCGGGAGACCTCTTTGCGCCGGAAGGACTGGTTTTCATCAATGACTTTTTTCATCTCCGCCTCGAGGCGGGCGAGGTCCTCGGTGGTGAGTTTGTGGTCGAGATCGATGTCGTAGTAAAAGCCGGTCTCGGTGGGCGGACCGATGTCGAGTTTGGCGTCGGGGAAGACGCGCAGGACGGCGGTGGCGAGGATGTGCGAGGCGGAGTGACGGATTTCGTCGAGGGGAGACATGGACATGTTGGGAAAGAAGTCGGGGTTCAGGAGAGAATGGGAAGTGGATTATTTCTTGGCGGGTTCGAGGGTGTAGCCGTCTTTGCGATCAAGCATAGACCAGCCGAGATCGGCGATGGCGCCGCGCAGGCGGTCGGCCTCGGCCCAGTTCTTGGCGTTCTTCGCGGCCCAGCGTTGTTCCGCGAGAGCGGTGACCTCGGGTGGCGTATTGGCTACGGGTTTCAAGGCCTCGGTGAGATCGAGTCCGAGGGCGAAAAGGATACGCTCGAAGGCGGCGGGGGCGATGCCTGCGGGACCGGCGTGGAGGGTGGTAAAGATCAGGCCGAGGGCGTGGGGCGTATTTAGATCGTCCTGGAGGGCGGCGAGGGCAGGGCCGAACGGATCGGCAGTGCCGCCAGGGGCCAGGCTGGCGCGGAAGGCGCGGAGCTGGGCGAGGGCTTTTTCGGCGGCGTGCAACGAATCGAGGGTAAAGTTGAGTTGTTTGCGCGGGTGCCCGGCGAGAAGAGCGTAGCGGAGAGCGGAGGGCGAGTGCCCCATCTCTTTGATCTGATCGAGGGTGTAGAGGTTGCCCAGCGACTTGCTCATTTTTTTACCGTCCACGAGGAGGTGTTCGCTATGATACCAATGAAGGGCGAAAGGGGTGCCGTTGCAGCACTGGCTCTGGGCAATCTCGTTCTCGTGATGAGGGAAAAGCAGGTCTACACCTCCCGTGTGGAGGTCGATGGTGTCGCCAAGGTGTTTTTTGCTCATGGCGCTGCACTCAATATGCCAGCCCGGGCGACCCCGGCCCCAAGGAGCTGGCCAGAACGTGTCGCCGTCGTCGGGCTTGTGGCCTTTCCAGAGGGCGAAATCGGAGCCATCCTCCTTTTCGTCGGCGTCGTGGGTCTGGGGTTTTCCGGATATGGCGGAGCCGACGCGGAGTTCGCGTTCCTTGACGCGGGAGAGGGCACCGTAGCCGGGGAAAGAGGAGACCTTGAAATAGACCGAGCCGTCTTCGGTGCGGTAGGCGTGGCCGCGCCGTTCAAGGGCGGCGATCATGTCGATCTGCTCGGGGATGTGGCCGGTGGCGGCCGGTTCGACGTGAGGGGGGAGGCAGTTGAGGGCGGCACAATCGGCGTGAAACTTCTCCGTCCATTGCCGGGTGACTTCGGCGAGTGGGCGGCCTTCTTCGCGAGCGCGGCGGATGGTCTTGTCGTCGACGTCGGTGAGGTTACGGACGTGCTTCACCTTGTCCTTGCCAAACTCGAGCTCGAGGAGGCGACGCAGAAGGTCGTTGACCACGAAGGTGCGGAAATTGCCGATGTGCGCGGGGGCGTAGACGGTGGGGCCGCAATTGTAGAAGCGGAATAAGCCGTCGGGCTGGGCCGGGCGCAGCTCGCGGTAGTCGCGGGAAAGGGAATCGAAAAGACGGATGGGCATGGCAGGAGCGGGAGCAGGGAACGAAGGGCAGGGAGCCTAAAAAAAGACTCCAACGCGCGAGGGGCGCGCCTAGCAGAGGGGCGGCCGGGACCGAGCGGCGAAGCCCGGGCCTCACACGGCGACGTGCGGCGCTGTAGTTCGCCAGGTGGCGACCTCCCGGGCGCAAGCAGTGCGGAAACGTGTGGCGAGGCAACGCATGGCGTGTTTAGAACAACTAAATTAACATGCCCATGCCTGCCTCCTTCAAGCTCGATTTGCCCGTTCGTCCCCGCCGCCTGCGTCGCACCGCCGCCCTGCGCGAGCTCATGCGCGAGACACAGTTAAAAGCGGCGGATTTGATCGCACCGCTCTTTGTGGTCGAGGGGGATGCCGCCCCGCAGGAGATCGCATCGATGCCGGGCCAGTTCCGGCTCAATCTGCCTGATCTGGTGAAGGAGTGTCGTGAATTATGGGCGTTGGGCATTCGAGCGGTGGCGCTTTTCCCGAAGCTAGATCCAAAACTGAAGAACGCCGAGGGCACCGAGGAGGTGAACGAGGACGGACTGATCCTGCGCGCCGTGCGGGCGGTGAAGGCGGCGATTCCGGAGCTGATCGTCATCACCGACGTGGCGCTGGATCCCTACACCAGCCACGGCCATGACGGCGTGCTCAACGCCGCGGGGGACGACGTGGACAACGACCGCACGGTGGAGCGCCTCGCGGCGATGGCGGTGCGCCAGGCGCGCGCGGGCGTGGATTTCGTGGCGCCGAGTGACATGATGGATGGTCGCGTCGGGGCAATTCGCGCCGCGCTGGATGCGGCGGGGTTCGTCGAGACGGGCATTTTGGCTTATTCAGTGAAGTTCAACTCCGCCTATTACGGACCCTTCCGCGAGGCGGTGGGCAGTGCGCAGGCAGCCGGCACCAAGCTCCTCAGCAAGGCGACCTACCAACTCGATCCGGCCAACCGGCGCGCGGCGCTGGCGGAGGCGGACCTCGACGAGGAAGAAGGGGCGGACATCCTAATGGTAAAGCCGGCTGGTGCGTATCTCGACATCATTCGGGATGTGCGGGAGCGGTCAGATCGACCGTTGGCGGCTTATCAGGTTTCGGGTGAATACGCCCAAATCCATGCGGCAGCGCGGCTCGGTTGGCTCGATCTGGAGAGGACGCGCGATGAGTCTCTGCTCGCGATCAAACGCGCCGGCGCGGATCTCATTCTTACCTATTTTGCCAAGGAAGTGGCGCGGGCCTTGACCTGAGTCGCCGGGTCGGCGCGCGACCTAACTAGTCGGGGGCGGGGCGAGGTTGACCTCGAGTTTAAGGATACCGGAAGCGGGGGCGACGGCGGTAAAGCGGACTAGCCGAAAGCCCAGCGCCGCGGCATCGTGTGGGGCTGGTCCAGAGGCGGAGGCGGTTTCCCAAGCGACTCCTTCAGGGGCAACGGCGCGCATGTCGAGACGTCGGCCCTCGCGACTGAGGCGGGCGACAGGGCCGACGGTTTCCGCCTCGGCACTGGTGACCAAAGTCCAGGTGACCGCGGTTCCGGGGCGGAGGCCGGCGAGGTCATCGACTACGGTCACGCCCCTGGCATCAGGATGGGGTGTGAAGCGGCGGATGGCATGGGTCACGCCGTTGCCGAGCACCGAGGCAAGGTCGGCCGAGACGCCGGGGGCGGGAGGGGCGGAGAAATCAGCCAAGCTAACGCGGCCCTCCACCCGGTGAAGCGAGTGGTTTAGGGTGAGAGTGTTGTGGGCGAAGTTGGTATAGCGAAACACCTGCCAGCGTTCGCCTCGTTGTTTGCTGTTCCAGATATTCAATCCGGCCTTTTCCAATTCGTGGTAAGACTGCATGCCGAGGTCTTCAGCCCAGCGAATGCCTTCGGTTTCGAAGACGAACGAGCCTCCGTCCATGTGGGCATGGCTGTCGGAGGGCGAACCGCCCTTGACTGCGAGATAAAAGCGTTGGGCGGGGTCACCGGGACCGTGGAAAACGGCGACGGGCACCGAGCCTTCGCCGCGCCAGGCTTCCCAAGGTGCATCGGTAGCAATCGGTGGCGTTTGCCAATAGAGCAGCGGGAACAATAAGCCGCAGTCCTCGCGGGCGGGTATGGCCGATGGGGAAAAAGGAGCAAAATAACGGTGCTGACTGGCGAGAAGCGCGGGGTCGCCCAGGCGTTGAGCAAACCAGAAAAGCAGTGGTTCGGGGGAAGGCGAAACCCCGCAATCAGCAAACGTAAAGGGCTGACCGGACGGGGCGGTGAGCAAGGTCTGCACACGGGCTCCGGCGAAGTAGTCGGCGGTGTCGGGCAGAAGGCACTCGTTGCCAAGCGCGGAGCGGAGCGCAGCAAGAGTCATGGCAGTGTAGGATCCGCCGAAGCGCCAGTAGCCAGGGCCCTCGGGATAGATCCCGTCGGGGATGTAGGGCTTGAGACCGTGTGAATGGGACGAGGCGACCAAGGCGAGGGTGGCGCGAGCCGTGGCAGGTTCATCCTCGGCGATGGCGAGGGCACCCAGGGTGAGGCCGCCTAGGCAGACCTGGTTCCAGTTATTTTCGCGGGTGTGCCACGAATTAAAAGTGGCGGCGGGGTTGAGCCCGGGGCGAAGGCCTTTTTCGAGGATGGCCGAGCGAAGGGTAGCGCGGGTGGCGGGTGAGAGTTCGGCGTGGAGCCAGTCATAGCCGAGGGCGAGGGCGGCGGTCATCTCCGCGACATCAAGGAAGTGGGCGGGATGCCAGTCGGAAAAAGCGGCGGCGGCGAGGAGATTGCGTTCCGCGCAGGCGAGAAAGGCGACGTCGCCATCGAGGTGATACGCGGCGCTCAGAAAAATTGCGTCGGCGAGGACGCGGCGAGAGACCCAGAGGAGTCGCCGGCCCTCAAGTTCGCGAACGGGCGGCGGTGCGACGAGGCGGCGGCGGGCTTCGGCTATCACGGCGCTGGTGATGGCGCGGTAGTTTATATCCGATACAGCTTGGGCGCGAAGGCGAGGCCAGTCGGCGGATTCAACCAGCAGGCGGGGATGGGCTGGGCGAAGCGTGGCAAGGGGATCGGCGGCGGACAGCAATCGATAGATCTCCGCGCCGGCGAGAAGCAAGGCGCCTGCACCATAGGCTTCGGGTTTATCCAATGCGATTTGATGGGGACTGTCACCGATCGGCTGGACGTGGGTAAGCATGCCGTCTGGACGCACATGGTCTACGAGAGCGTCCCAAGTGCGCAGTGCAGCAGGAGCGAAGGTCTCGCGATCGAGCACGCCGTTGTTTATACCCCAAGCAAAAGCGTAGCAAAATAAGGCGGAACCACTAGTCTCGCCTTCGGGGTAGCTTTCCAGATCCAGCAAACTGCTGCGCCAAAGGCCGTCGGTCGGTTGCAGGTCCCTAACGCGGGCGGCGAATTCGCGAAACCGCGCGACTAGACGCGGACGTCCGGGGTGATCTACCGGTATGAGTGGCAGTATGCGCGCATAACCAGCCAGCACCCAGCCGTTACCCCGGCTCCAGAAGATTTTGTGGCCGTTTGTTTCCCGTTTTTCAAAAAACCGGTCGTCACGGAAGTAAAGCCTCTCAGCCGGATCGTAAAGGTGCTCATCAGTCGCCTGCCACTCACGTAGCATGAAATCGAGATAAGCCTTCTCCCCAGTCGCGACAGCAAGACCGGCCCAAGTGGCGGGAGCCATGAAGAGAGCGTCGCACCAGGTCCATCGGTCGCCACGGTTTGGTGTAAGATGTTTAAGGTCTGCAGTCTTCGGCTCTGCCAGGATTGCGTCAAAGGAGGCGCGGAGCGGAGCGATCATGCGGGGATCACGGTGGCGGGCGTAGAGGTCGAGATAGGTCTGGCCGATGAGATGATCGTCGGCGTGGTAGCGGCGGGGGCCGAGTGACCAAGCGTTCTCCTCGCCCATTGCGAGGAGGGCGCGTTCATACTCGGGTTTTTGTGAGAGGGTCGCGAGCGCGGAGACTCCGGCAAAGCCAGTTGCGCGGGTCCATGCGTTGGCACGGCGAGGGTCGGCCCAGGCGAGATGCCAGTCACAAGCGCGCTCAAGGAGGGCGAGGATAGCCGCCGGTTCGCGCAGCGGCTTGGAGGCGGGCGGGGGCGAAGATACGCTGCCAGTCTCATCGGCTTTCGCAGTCAGGGCCGATAAACAAACAAGTATTGCGGCAAAAAACGCGAAAAGGGGTGGGCGCTTCATGGAATTGGATAAAAATTTTGATAAGGATCGCGCGACATGTAAGCGCGGGTGGTGGATCAAACCCGGAAGATGGCGCCCAATTTTTTACCCAGCGCGAGACTGAGCCCGACGATGCAAATGCCGAGAAAGGTCATGGCCCAAACGCCCAGCGCGCTGGCAATGAACTGACCGTCGCCAAGCAATTGGAAGAGCTCCAAGATGGCCTTGGTGATCGGGTAGAACGCCTGCTTCTGGGCGAGAATCAAAGAGTCCGACACCTCCAACATGGCGAAGGCGAAAGCCAGCAACCCGCCGGCGATGAGGTTAGCGGCGATCAGCGGGAGAGTGATCTTGCGCAGGGCGCGGAGAGGGGGGCAGCCGAGGTTTTGGGCGGCCTCCTCCAATGTTTCACTGGTTTGCTGGAAGCCGGCTACGGCGGACCGCACCACATACGGCAAGCGACGCACGGAGTAGGCGATAATCAGCAAGATGGTGGGATTAGCTACGGGATTAAGGAACGCAAAGAAGCGTCCTTCCTGGCTCATGGCGAGATAGCCGAACGCGATGACCAGGCCGGGCACGGCGAGAGGCAGCATTGCGAGGATGTCGAGCAAGCCCCGCCAAGCGAGTTTGGAGCGCACGATTACATAGGCGATGGCGATACCCAAGGCGATATCGATCACGGTGCTGGCGGCAGCGAACTTCAGCGAGTTTCCGATGGCGTCAACCGTCAGTGGATGCCCCAGCGCCAAGTTAAAATTCTCCAAGGTAAACGCTGTCGGCAGCACGGCTGCATACCAATCCGTAGCGAACGCAGTGAGCACCACTCCGGCGTGGGGCAACACCGCCAGGGCGGTGACTCCACCGAAAAGCGCGGTGCAGGCCAGGGCGGGACCGGCGCAGAGGACGCGCGCACCGCCGGTAGAGGAAGCCTTGGCCATCATCGCGTGACCTTGACGACCGAACAGGCCCTTGCCTACGGCATAGAGCCCAGTCGTGGAAAGCAGCAGCAGCGTGACGAGCGCGTAGGGGGCGGGATTGCCACCGATGTCCTTTAAACCATAGAAAATCTGCACGGAGGTGACCCGCGAGTAGTCGAAAATCAGAGGCACACCGAGCTCGGTGAACCCCGCGATGAAGACGATGGTTCCGCCGGCAAACAGGCCCGGGCGGATAAGCGGCAGAGTGATGCGGCGAAAACGCCGAAAGCCTGTGCAACCGAGGTTTTGCGCAGCCTCCTCCATGGCGGGATCAACGTTCGCGAGGGCCGCGGCGCAGTTGAGGTAAATGATGGGGTAAAGAGACAGGGCGTTGACGGCCGCGATGCCCCAGAATGGCGCGACCGCAAACCAGTCGAAGGCCCAACCCTCAGGGCGGAGCCCGAGCTGAATGAGGACAGCGTTTAGAGCGCCGTATTGGCCGAAGATTTGTTTGATGCCGATGGCGCCGACGAAAGGCGGCAGGATCATCGGGATAAGCACGACCGAGGCCAAGGCGGTCTTGCCGGGAAAAATGAAGCGATCACTTATGAATGCGAGGGGCAGGCCGATGGCAAAGGCAATGCAAGTGGTGGCGAGTCCAAGCCAGAAGGAATTGAGCAACCCAGTGCGATAGAGGGGATCCGCCAGTAGGGCCGCTACGGTGTGCAGGGTGAGGTGCCCGTCGGCGTCAAGGAAGCCTCCGCGCAGGATTTGAAAGACAGGCCAGAAAAAGAAAGCCGCGAAAAACAGCAGGCTAAAGACGAAGACAGAGCGGGCGAAGGTCTGCGACATGGAGCCAGAGTGTGCACGTTCGAAACATGCGCCGGCCATGAAAAATTCGTATTTTCTTCACGCTCGCACGCCTCGTGGGCGGATGATTTTATCAACTGATGCCGTATTTTCTCCGAGCAAACGAGCGCGATACCACCGTCAAGAGTCCGGAACTCCCTCGTGACTGGGCTCAGTTTCTAGACATGACACCGGCGCTGGTCTGGGTGGCGGATACGCAAGGCAACTTACTCCACGCGAATGCCGCCTGGTGCGAAGCCACCGGGGTAAGGGTGGGGAATGCGAACAGCAACACGTTCATCGAACTGGTCCACTCTGACGATCGCAGTCGCATCATTGCCAAAACCACTACCTTTGCCGGGAGTCCGACAACTTTTGAATTTCGTCTGCGCCAAGCTGACGGATCGTTCCGCTGGGTGCTGGAGCGCATCCAGCCTTGGCTAGATGCCCAAGGCCTGACTGTAGGTTACATTGGAACATCAATCGATATCCACGCTCAGAAGGAGCATGAGCAAAAACTGGCACTCATTGCACTCCGCCAGACTTCGTTAACCTACTTTAGTCGGGTCGCGTTGGTCCAAAATACGACCAAAGAATTAAACGAGGAGGCGCTCAGGCTCTTTTGCGAAAATCTGGGATTAACCGCTGCCTTATTGATTCTCGGCGAGACAGGGGAGGCGCCGCAGGTAGTCGCGACATTTGGGCTGGCGGTGGACGCGACCGAAACGAAACTAGCGGTCCCTTCACTGAAGTCGGGGTTCGTGCTCGAATATCCTTCCGACGCTTCCGATTTCCCTCTTTCTGATGAGTGGCTAAGCACTCAGGGCTGGGGTGAAGCAATTTCCATCCCGCTCGATCCTCAAAATCCGGGATTAGGCTGCCTGATAGGTCTTTGCCGCTATCCCCAATCTGAATCGATCGGCCCGCTTCACTACGCGCGAGACCTCGCCGGCATTCTAGCCATAGCGCACGAGCGACGACGTGCAGAAACTAAACTTCGCGAGAGCGAACAACGCGCGTTGCAAGTGCAGAAAATGGAATCAGTGGGTCTATTGGCCGGAGGCGTGGCCCACGATTTTAATAATCTCCTCACCGCGATTCATTGTTTCGCCGACCTGCTGCGCGACGAACTCACAGATACAGCACAGCGCAGCAAGATCGACGACATACTGCATGCTTCCAACCGCGCCAGCCACTTGGTCAGGCAGCTTCTTTCATTTAGTCGGCAAGATATAGTCCAGTCCGAGTGCCTCGACCTCAATCAGGTCATTGGTGAATTACGTGGATTCATTCGGTCGCTCTTGAGCGAGCATGTGAGCATCGAATTCGAATTGGCCGATCGACCAGCTTGGTGTATTGCGGATCGTAAGCAGATTGAGCAGATTTTGTTCAATCTTTGCCTAAACGCGCGTGACATAATGACCACCGAAGGTCGTCTGGTTTTAAGTGTCTCCATCCAGACTACGGACAGCGGCGGAAAAGTGCGCTTATCGGTCTCGGATAATGGCCCCGGAATCCGAGCAGAGATTCAAAAACGTATTTTCGAACCTTTCTTCACCACCAAGGCCCGTGGACATGGCACGGGTCTAGGTTTACCGACCAGCTTGGCCATAGCGAAAAACTTCGGGGGAAATCTTACGTTCGAAACTGAGATTGGCAAGGGGACGGTCTTTCACTTGGACCTCCCGGAGATTGCCGATCCACTGCTCGCGCCTACTGCTGAAACTCAGTCAGTCTCCTATGGTAAACCAGTGCGCATTATGCTCGTGGAGGATGATGAACTCGTGCGCGCCGTTACAATAATGCTGGCACAATCTCACGGCCACCAAGTGGTAAGCTTTTCCGGCAGCAAAGAGGCGCTGGATTATGTTCAAAATGTCGGGTTGGCGGAGATCGACCTGCTGATAACGGATATAGTCATGCCTGGCATCAACGGCCGGATCCTAGCCGAAAATATTTTAGCCATTAAACCGGATCTTCCAGTATTTTATATGTCCGGTTTTGTGGATGATCCGGTTACGCAAGAAGCGCTTAAACGCAAGGACGTGTGCTTTCTGCCCAAGCCCTTTTCGAGCGAGGAATTTTCAAATCGGCTCGCTCTCATTTTAAAGGAAAAATACGGTTGATTTGGCGGGCTCCACTAAACCCCGAACCACCCGCCGGCTTCGTTCCGACGCTTCCCTTTGCTTAGTCTGCATGAAAAATTGCATCAAAAGGGGCGTCTTGCTGCCTTCGAAAGATGAAATGATAATATCGCACAATAAATATTATGTCTAATCAAGATCCCGCGACCGTGCCTTTAAATCAATCGGCGCCCTTGTTTGATTGGCTTAAAAAACGTGCGGCGGGTGTCTTGCTCCACCCTACTTCGTTTCCCGGCGATCAAGGGATAGGAGTGCTTGATGGGCAGGCGGAACGCTTTCTGGATTTTCTAGCGGCCGCAGGGATCTCGCATTGGCAGGTCTGTCCGCTCGGACCCACCGGCTATGGAGACTCGCCGTATCAATGTTTTTCCTCCTTTGCAGGCAGCCCTTACCTCATCGACTTGCAAATTTTGGTTGGTGCCGGGTTGCTCGCGGACTCCGACTTGGATGAACTCCGCCAGTTGCCAACCGACCGAGTGGACTACGGCTGGCTCTACAGGGCAAAGTGGCCGGTGCTGTTTCGCGCTTACCAAGCCGCTCGGACGCAAAAGTTCAACCGCCTACCCTACGGTAATTTTGACACTTTTCGCGCCACTCAAGCCGACTGGCTCGAAGGCTACGCCCTCTTTTTAGCGCTGAAAGATCACCACAAGGGAATGCCCTGGTGGCTTTGGCCGGTTGAACATCGGTTTCAGGCCAGTATCAAGCCTGGCGCCCTGCCCGCCTCGGTGCTGCGTCAGGCGGAGGCCCATGCTTTTTTCCAATACCTCTTCTTCGGTCAGTGGGCGCGGATCCGGGGCGCCGCGGCCAAACGCGGCATTCAGGTGGTCGGCGACGCTCCGATTTTCGTGGCCCGAGATTCCGCCGACGTGTGGGCGAGACCAAACCTGTTTCAAATTGATCAAGAAACAGGGCTGCCTCTCGCCGTCGCCGGCGTTCCGCCTGATTACTTCTCCGCCGATGGACAACTCTGGGGAAACCCGCTCTACCATTGGCCGGCGCACGCCGCCGAGGGCTACGCTTGGTGGTTACGCCGATTACGCGCCAATTTCGCGCTGTGCGACATTGTTCGAATAGATCATTTCAGGGCCTTCGACACCTATTGGGCCATCCCGGCCGACGCCACGAGCGCGAAGTCCGGCAAATGGCAACCGGGACCGGGCCTGGACTTTTTCCTCGCCGTCCAGGCCGCCCTTCCCGATGCCCGACTGATCGCCGAGGATCTCGGAGAGCTTTTCGCAAGCGTGCGCACCCTGCGTGACGCGTGCGGGCTTCCTGGGATGACCATCCTGCAATTCGCTTTTGGCGGAGATGCCGGAAATCTCTACCTGCCACACAACTTGACGGCCAATTCAGTCGTTTATCCCGGCACACACGATAACAACACCACACTCGGTTGGTATGCGGAGGCCGCGCCCGTGGAAGCGGACTATGTGCGCCGTTACCTGCGAATCGACGGGAGGGAAATCTCTTGGGATTTTATCCGGACCGCCTACGCCTCCGTGAGCCGCCTCGCCGTGCTGCCTCTTCAGGATCTGTTTAGCCTCGACGGCGCGGCTCGCTTCAACACTCCGGGCGTGGCGGCTGGAAACTGGCAATGGCGCTATTCCAGCGCTCAACTCGACGCGCTCCAAGGCCAGTCCGCTCCCTACCTTCGCTCGCTGGGTGGACTTTACGGCAGAAGCTGACTCAGCTCCGGAAGAATGACGCCAGCCGGGGCAACACTTCGTCACGAGCGTCATCCAGCACATAATGACCGGCGTCGGCCAGATAATGGGCGTCCGAGCCTGGCAAACGCTGGCGCCACTCGGTGTAAAAGCCGTCATGAAAGCAGAAGTCCCGACCGCCCCAAATGATGAGCACAGGATTTTCCCTGAATCGAGCGATGCCGGCCTCCACCAACTTTAGGGTAGGCCAACTGGGGTGCGTGTCGTGCATCGGGATATCTTTGACAAAGGCATCGACCGCCACGCGATTGGCCCAGGAGTCGTAGGGTAGCAGGTAGGCGCGTTTTTCCAATGAACTGAGACTGCGGCGAGCCATTGCCATCCAGACAGCTGGACCGGCAAAACCGTTTAGCCCGCGGACCAGCGCGGTGCCCCAAAAATCGGTTTTGCAAAGGGCGATACGCGCCGGGATGCTTGATGAAGGGAATGCGCCGGTATTCAACACCACGATGCGGCCAATCAGTCCAGGGTGTCTAGCCGCGAACCCAAAGCCAATCGCGCCGCCCCAGTCGTGAACCACAAGGTGCACACGTTTCAGGCCGAGGTGTGATACCAATGCCGCGATGTCTCCGATTCGTGTCTCTAGGTTGTAGGGGTAATCCTGGGGTTTATCCGAAAGGCCCATGCCGATGTGATCCGGCGCCACACAACGCAGACGCGGCGCAAGCGTTTTGACCAGATCCCGGTAATAAAAGGACCACGTGGGGTTGCCGTGCAGCATCAAGACCGCCTCGGATGAACCGGCTCCACCCTCGTCGAGATAACTGAGGCGCGCGCCGCGTGGGGTGGTGAAAGAGCGCGGCGAGAAAGGATAGAGCGGCCGTAGCCAGTCGGGTATGGGCGTCATGCGGGAGGGTTTACCAATCAAGCGCAAGCATCAGGGAATTGAGCCCGCTGCCGATGCCAAGCAGCGCGACGCGGTCGCCCGATTGCACACGGCCGGACTCAATGGCGGCGGCGAGGGTGGCGGGCAGGGCCACCGAACCGGTATTTCCGAGTGTCTCAAAAGTTGAAAAATCCCTCCCTAAATCCAGACCGAGCGCCTCGTAGAGTTTGCGACGGTGGGTGCTGCCGACTTGATGACAGATCGTGCGGTCGAAATCCGCACCGAAATCGGCAGTGAACGATCGCCACGTTTCGCGAGCCAAATCGATGCCCGCAACTAGCAAGGCCTCGCTGTCGGTCTGCATGGCTAGCGCATCTGCTCCATGGGTATCGCCCTGGCAAAGTTCACTATACTCGGTTGCGGCCCGGGCGACGCCGCCTAGCAAGCGGTGCGGCTTCACCCCTGCGGGCAGCAAAGAATGGTGACAAACTACCGCGCCGACCGCTCCGGAGCCGATGGTGAGATTGGCGAAGTAGGGCTTGATCCCGTTCCGATCCAAAGGGGCGTCGAGCAACGTGCGCAGGGTTTGTTCAACCAAGGGACCACCGTTTTCGCCCGCGCAGACCAAGGCGCAGCGGATCTGGCCGCTTTCGATCAATCCGGCCGCAACCGTCAGGGCGTTGAGCCAGCCAAGGCAGGCGTTAGAAAGGTCGAAAATCTGGGCGGTGGCAGGCAGGCCAATTTTACGGTGGGCAAAACTCGCGGTGGCCGGCTCCAACATGTCGCGGCAGACGGCGGCATGGATAAAAAGCTCAACCTGCTCAGCGTGTAGACCGGATCGCGCGAGGGCGGCACGGCCGGCAGCAGCGGAAGCATCGGAGGGGCGCGTGCCAACCGGCCAGACCCGGCGCTCGCGAATTCCAGTCATCAGCTCGAGCCGCCCCTCGGGCAGACGCAAACGCTGGTAGAGGGGCGCGAGCCGGGTCTCTATCGCCGAGGAGGTGAGCGTCTCCTCCGGGAGCGCGGTGGCGAGGGACTCGATGCAGGTATGGGCAAAGCGCATCGGCTCAGTGCTTAGCCTCCAGCCTCATGGCTAGACGGATGATATCTTGGTCGAAGTAGTTAGAGCCTAAGCCCGCATCCACCACTAAGGTGGTGCCATTAATCCCTGAACTACGATCACTCAGAAGAAAGAGCACCGGATCAGCCACCTCTTGAGTTGAAAGGTTGCGCTTCCGAAAGGTGAGCTTCTCGGCGTAAAGGTAACTCTCCAAGTAACCGGGGATACCGGCCGAAGCGCTGGTCTTGAGTGGCCCCGCCCCGACGACGTTAAAACGCACTTCACCACGAGTGCCAAAGGACTTGGCAAGGAAGCGCACAGCCGATTCCAGCGCAGCCTTGATCGGTCCCATGTAGCCGTAGTTGTCCGGCGTAACTAAGAGCGAGGAGATGCCAATGGTCACGACCGAGGCGCGCGGGGCAAAGTGGTTTTTGAAAGCATTGGTCAATTCGACCAAAGAAAAAGCGGATATCGCGGTAGCTTGGAGAAAATCCTCCCGTTTGGTCTCGTGGAATGGCTTGAACCCTTCCGCGTAGTTGGCGAAGGCGATCGAGTGAACCAACCCGTGCAAAGGCACGAGGCCCGCGGCCGCTACCTCGTCCGCGAGGCGTTCGGCCGCCCCCTTTTCCTCCACGTCGCAGACGAAGACAGGTTTTCCCGCCAGCAAGGTCTCCAGGGATTTTTTACGAGCCGCGGATCGCACGGCGTAAACTACCCGCGCACCCTCCGCTTCGAGCGATTTGGCTACGTGCCAGGCGACACTCTTTTTGTTGGCCACGCCCTGGACGAGCACGGTCTTGCCGGTGAATTGAAGAAAATCGGGCATCTCGTCGGGCATCCGTCTCACTGCTGGGTCTGTTGGGCCTGTTCAACCTGCGGCGAGCCCTCGGGGGTCTTCCAGGCTACGGTGAAATCGACGTTCAATACGCGCGTGCCGTCGGCTTTTTTGACCGCGCCACGCATCATGGTGAAGCCGGCCACTACTTCCTGACGTTTCACCTCAATGACGACGGTGTCGCCAGGATAAATCGGGGTCCGGAAACGCACGTCACTGATTTTCGAGAGCAGGGGCACGCCCGCCCCCGGCGCGGCGCCGGCAAGCTGGGCCTGACGTGCCATAAAGAGCGCTCCCGTCTGAAAGACCGCCTCACAAAGCAGCACTCCCGGGGTGATGGGCGCGCCCGGATAATGACCAGAGTAAAAACCCTCGTCAGCCCGCCAAGTGCGACGCGCCACTAGACCGGCATCGGTCTCGGAGATAATTTCGTCCACGAATAAAAACGGCGGACGGTGGGGAATAAGGGCTTGGACGGCGTCGAGGGCAGACATGTGCGGAAAGTCCAAAAGACCGGTCCGTCGGGCTCCCTGCAAGGGCGGAAATACACCCTGCTATGCCCGGGCAGGTGAACGGCAACGGGATCTGTTAGCGCCGGGAGTCTTGTTCGATAGAGTTCACCGCACCGTCCTTGAAGCCCACCTTGATAAATTCGCGCGCCCGGGCTTGGCGGTAGGAAAAATAATCGGAATAGAGGGGGAATCCACCAGAGTAGCGGTGGTATTCACCACGGAAAAGCGGCATGCCGTCGTAACCATCGTAGCTCGTGTAGCTCCATGTTTCCGTTTGACCGTCTGCCTCGGTGCGGACCCAGCGTTGATCAGGGTCCCCCAATGCCAAACGCACCATATCAGGGGTAAAGCCGATACCGATTTTACCGCCCCGAATCAGGGCTTGGGCTTCGGTGGACAAGGTCGCGAAGAGCCGGGCGTTACGCTTGATGCGAAGGTCGGGGCTGGCGCAGGCCGTCAGCACCCAGACACAAATAATAGCCACGATAAAGCTGCCAAACCTTAACCAGGCATGCGGACCCGGACCTTTTGTGAAACCGATCATGCCTCTGGGATACCGCCCCGCCTATCGGTTCGCAAGCCGCACCCGGCCCTCGCTCGCTTATCCGTCCCCGCGACAGCGCGTTTAGGTATTGGACCCAGACCCTGACTGCTGGCGGTAAGCGCCTTTTTCCGCCGCCTGCACAAAGGCTTCGGTGGCACTTTTGAGTTCATCCCAGCGTGCACGGATCGCGCGGGCCTCCGGCTCCGTCACTTGCAGATCGGCACTGGCCGCCGTAATCGTGCCCAACAACTCCGCAAAGTCCTGCACGATGGCATTGGTCGCAGGCACGAGCTCCCGACCACTCGCGCACACCGTCGGATTGGCGATGAAAAAACCGCCCGCGCGAGCACTGACCCAGTGGGCTATTCGCACATCCCCCGTCGATTTGAGCAGCTGATCGATGCGATCCAAAGGGTTACTGGAACCGCTCCCGGCGATGTCGGTCGGTGGCTCCGCCCATTTGTAAATCAACGAAAGCGATAGGCCTAGGTCGGCCGATATCTGCTTGGCGCTGGTGCGTTTGAGGACTTCTTTGAGCAACTCGTGCGATTGCATCGCTACAAGATGCCTGGGCTATAAGCGAGAGGCAAGGCAGAGCGAATTCATGCTAACGTCTCCTAGCGCCATCGCTTTTCGGCGTGCCAAGCCGCGTCGCCCCCCACACGGTCCGCGCTTTCGCATGAACATCCACGAGTATCAGGCCAAGACCTTGTTCGAGAAATACGGGGTTCCCGTCCCCAAGGGTGCCGCCGCCAAGACCGCGGAGGAGTTCGCCACCGCACTCGCCACCCTCCCCGAGGGCCCTACCATGGTGAAATCGCAAATCCACGCCGGCGGACGCGGAAAGGGCACCTTTACCGATGGCTACAAGGGCGGTGTGAAATTCTGCAAAACCAAGGCGGATGCCCTGGCAATCGCCGGCAAGATGCTCGGCAACACCCTCGTGACCATCCAGACCGGTCCCGCCGGGCGCAAGGTCCAGACCGTCTACTTCACCGTCGCGAGCGATATCAAAAAGGAATACTATCTCGCCATCCTGCTCGACCGCGCTTCCTCTCGCCCAGTCATAGTCGCCTCCACCGAGGGTGGCGTCGAGATCGAGAAGGTCGCCCACGATACGCCGGAGAAAATCACCAAGGTGGTCATCGACCCCTCCTACGGTGTCGCCGATTTTCAACTCCGTCAGCTCATCGCCGCCCTCGAACTCACCGGCAACGAGGCCAAGAACGCCGCCAAGTTGATCAAGAACCTCTACACGATGTTCTGGGAGACCGACGCCGCCATGGTCGAGGTCAACCCCCTCATCACCACTCCCGCCGGCGATGTTCTCGCCCTCGACGCCAAGGTCTCGTTCGATAGCAATGCCCTTTACCGTCACCCCGAGATCGTCGCGCTGCGCGATCTAAACGAAGAGGACCCGAAGGAGATCGAGGCCTCAAAATACGACCTGGCCTACATCGCGCTCGACGGAAATATCGCCTGTCTCGTGAACGGCGCCGGCCTCGCCATGTCCACCATGGACATCATCAAGCACTACGGTGGCAACCCCGCCAACTTCCTGGACGTAGGCGGCGGCGCCTCGAAGGAGAAGGTGATCGCCGCCTTCAAGATCATCCTGGGGGACACCAACGTCAAAGGCATCTTCGTCAACATCTTCGGCGGAATCATGGATTGTAATGTGATCGCCGAGGGAATCGTCGAGGCTGTGAAGGAAGTCGGCCTGAAACTACCCCTCGTCGTTCGTCTTGAGGGCAACAACGTCGCCAAGGGTAAGGAAACCCTCGCCGCCTCGGGCCTCGCCCTGGTCAGCGGCGACACCATGGCCGATGCCGCCCAGAAGATCGTCAAACTCGTCGCCTGAACTCCTGAAAACAAAGCGCGAACGCGCAAAGACGCTAAGTTCCATCCCGAGTCCGATTCAGCGATACTGTTATCCGCAAACCCGCTTTCTCCGACCTTCGCGCCTTGGAGTCTTCGCGCTTCAACCAACTCTTAAATTAAAATGTCCATTCTGATCACCCCCGCGACCAAGATCCTCGTCCAAGGCATAACCGGAGCCTTCGGCGCCAAGCATGCCCAGCTCTCACTCGATTACGGCACGCAGCTCGTCGCCGGCGTTACCCCCGGCAAGGGCGGCCAGTTCTTCGAACACGCCGGCCATAAGGTTCCTATCTTCAACTCCGTCCACGAGGCCGCCGCCGCCACCGGTGCGACCGTGTCCGTGATCTTCGTGCCACCCCCCTTCGCCGGAGACGCGATTCTGGAGTGCGTCGACGCCGGCCTAGACCTCGCCGTGTGCATCACCGAGGGCATTCCGATCAAGGATATGATCCGCGTGAAACGCGCCATTACCGGCAAGAAGACCCGTCTCATCGGGCCCAACTGTCCCGGCCTCGTAACTCCCGGCAACGGCGAGAAAAGCAATGGCGGTTGCCGCATAGGTATCGCCCCCGGCTACATCCACCGAAAAGGCCACGTCGGTGTCGTTTCCCGCTCCGGCACGCTTACCTACGAGGCGGTGTTCCAGATCACCTCCAAGGGCCTCGGGCAGTCAACCTCGGTCGGCATCGGCGGCGACCCGGTCAATGGCACTAGCCACCTCGACGTAATTAAATTATTCAACGAGGATCCCGATACCAAGGGCATCATTCTCATTGGCGAGATCGGCGGCAGCGCCGAGGTCGAGGCCGCCCGTTGGATCAAAGATCACTGCAAGAAGCCCGTCGCGGGCTTCATCGCTGGCGCCACCGCCCCCGCCGGCCGCCGCATGGGCCACGCCGGGGCCATCGTCGGCGGAGCGGAAGACACCGCCGCCGCCAAGATCGCCGTCTTCCAGGAATGCGGCATCGAGGTCGCCGCGACCCCCACCGACATGGCTGACGCCCTTCTCCGCGCCGCCGCCAAGAAGGGCGTCTCCCTCGCCTGATTCCCCGGAGGCCCCCGCGTTCCTCACCCGCAGCCCCCGGCCCTCCCGCCGGGGGCTTTTTCTGGCCCGGCCAACGTAGCCCGCGCTCTGCAAATCCAGTTTATTTTAACGTCCCCACACGCCAAACCGCCGCCCGACTTGCCAAGCTGCCCGACTGCGCCCACGTTCCTCCCGATGACGCATTTCTCCAACCTCCACACCGGTCTCAAAGAACCCCTCGCCCCTCGCGCTGATGACGATGACGACGAGGATAGGGAGGACGAAAAGTCCGACGCGGCGGTGAAGAAAAACTCCGCCCCCCTCGCCGCCCGTATTCAAAATAAATTCATCGAGCAGCGTAAGATTTTCCTCTGGGGGCCCGTTACCGACGAGTCTGCCAAGGATATCACCGAAAAGCTCCTTTACCTCGAGGCCGAAGGCCCCGGTAAAGAAATCTTTTTCTACATCAACACCCCCGGTGGCTCCATCACAGCCGGCATGGCTGTCTATGATACCATGCAGCTCATCAGCTCGCCTATCACCGTGATTGTCACCGGGATGGCCGCCTCGATGGGTTCCATCCTGCTCAGTGGTGCGCCCAAGGGCCGCCGCCTGCTGTTCCCCCACTCCCGCGTTCTGATTCATCAGCCCCTGATTAGCGGACGCTTCAGTGGACCCGCTTCGGACATCAACATTCAGGCTCAGGAGATGGAGAAACTCCGTTCCGAGCTAAATCTGATCCTCGCCCGCGCCTCCGGCCAGCCCCTCGAGCGTATCAATCAGGATACCGACCGCGACTTCTACCTCACCGCCACGGAAGCCATCGCCTACGGCCTCGCCGACCGCGTTGTGGATAAGCTCTGAGCACCCGCGCGGCACCCGGCCCCGTTGAACCTGCATCGGCTCCCGGAGCCGGTGCTTTTTTGTGCCCATCGCGAAGCGAAACCGCCATTACTCCGACTCCACCCGACTACCAGCACCGCCATGCTCGCCACCATTCGCCTCAAATCCATGCGTTTTCACGGTCGCCACGGCGTCCTTCCCGAAGAAGCCGTGCTCGGCCAGCCTTGGATTCTGGACCTTGATCTCGAGGTGGACATCGCCCAGGCCGCCGCGACGGACGATCTTGCAGATACCGTTAATTACGCCGCCGTCTATGAACTCTGCCGCGACATCGTGACGAACGAGCGCTTTTCACTCGTGGAAGCACTCGTTAATCGCCTGCTCGCCGCCGTTCTGTCCGCCTACCCCCGCGTGCGTTCCGCCAGCCTCACCGTTCATAAGCCCCACGCGCCTATCCCCGGCGATCACGCCGGCATTTCGCTCACCGCCAAGCTCGCGCGGCCCTGATCCAGTCGCAGTCCCCCTTAATCGTGCTCGCCACCGCCGTCTCCGCCTACATCGCCCTCGGCTCCAATCTCGGCGATCGACACGCCCATCTCGCCGCCGCGCTGGTCGCCCTCGCCGCGCTGCCCGGCACCCGTCTGCTAAACGTCTCCCCGATCTACGAAACCGCCCCGCTGGGGCCTGCCGGCCAACAGGATTACCTCAACTCCGTCGCCTGCCTAGCCACCACCCTAGCGCCTCATGCCCTGCTGGATGCCCTGCTGCTGATCGAGCAGTCCCGTGGCCGCATCCGCCGCGAACGCTGGGGCCCGCGCACTCTGGATCTAGACCTGCTCCTGCACGGTGAAACCGCCCTCCAGGACGCGCAACTCACCCTGCCCCACCCCGCCATGCTGGAACGCGCTTTCGTCCTGACCCCGCTGCACGATCTCGCCCCCGGGCTCGTTCTCGCAGGGCGCACCGTCGCGCAACACCTCTCCGTGCTCGATCGTTCCGGTGTTCGTCCAGCCGCTCTCTGACTGCCCCTCCTCCATTCGCATGCGACCGCCACCACTTGTGGAAACCCTGCCGCCCGGCGCCTGTCCGGCGCCCGCGGAGCTTTTTGCAATATTTTCCACCCGACCTGGCTGCGTTTTTCTGGATTCGGCGCTAACGTCTGCAAACACGCGCTATAGTATCCTCGCCTGCGAGCCCGCGTTAGTCATCCGAGGCAATACCAGCCAACTGCCGCGCCTGCGCGCCGAACTCGCGGCACGCGCCATCGCTCCCGAGCCAGGCCTGCCCTTCGCCGGCGGCGCTATTGGCTACTTTAGTTATGAATACGGCGCAGCCCAAGATGGTGTGCAAGCCACCGCCTGCACCCCGCCAGAAACGGCGTTGGCATTTGGCCTCTACGACTCCGCCGTTGTCCACGACCATGTGACCGGAGCTACCCGCCTAGTCGCGCAAGACGCAACCGGCCTCGCCCGCTTGCGCGGCTTGGTCAATGCGCCACCGCCGCCGCCCGCCCCTTATACTACGGGTGATCTCGTCGGCGATCTCGCGCCCCGAGTCTACACCGAAACCATAGAACGCATTCGCGCCTACATCGCCGCTGGCGATGTGTATCAGGTAAACTTCACCCAGCGCTTCTCCGCTCCCTTTACCGGGGCCGCCGCCGGTCTTTATCTCCACCTGCGCTCACTCAGTCCCGCGCCACACGCCGCATACTTGGATTTTGGCGACCACCAAATCGTCTCCAGCACCCCGGAACGCCTGCTGCGCGTAGCGGGGCGCGTGCTCGAAACCCGGCCGATCAAAGGGACCGTCGCCCGGCTCGCCGACCCCGTTGCCGACGCCGGTCAGCGTGCCCGCCTGCTCTGCAGCGCGAAGGATCACGCCGAGTTGCTCATGATCGTGGATCTTGCCCGCAACGATCTCGGACGCGTATGCGTGCCGGGTAGCGTGCATGTCGCCGCGCGCCACGACTTGGAGACCTTCGCGACCGTGCACCACCTCGTGGCCACCGTGCGCGGCGAGCTTGCCCCGGGGCTAGATCGCTTCGATGCCTTGCGGGCACTGCACCCTGGCGGCAGTATCACCGGTGCGCCGAAAATCCGCGCCATGCAAATTATCGCCGAACTGGAGCCCGTGGCCCGCCAAGCCTATACGGGGGCGCTCGGCTATCTCGGCTACGATGGCGATGCCGACCTCGCCATCGCGATCCGCACCATCACCTGCGCCGGCGGTCGCGCAAGCTACCACGTGGGCGGCGGTATTACGTGGGACAGCGACGCCCCCGCTGAATACGAGGAAACTCAACACAAGGGCCGTGCCATGCGTGAAGCCCTTACCAACGGGTGAACAAGCCCAGTCGCCTCCTTCCCCCTTGTTAACACTGGTCAGCTTTTTTCCATGTCCATCGCCCCGCAAGTCCTCCTCGACGGCCAACTCCTCCCCGCGGCGCAGGCCCGCGTATCCGCCTTGTCGGATGGCTTCCTTTTCGGCCACGGCGCATTTGAAACCGTGCGGACCCATCGCGGTCGTCCTCTCCTCTTCGCTGCCCACCACGCCCGGCTCGCCGCCGCCTGCACCGCACTTGACATCACCCCGCCTTGCCCAGCCCAGGAACTCGCCGACCGCGTTACCCGCCTGCTCGCCGCCGTGCGTTTGCCCGACGCCGCCGTGAAAATCATCCGCTACCGCGAGCTCAACCGCACGGCCGAGCTAATCACCGCCCGAACCCTACCCTACTCCGCTCCCGATTACCTGCGCGGTTTCCGAGTAATGACCCTTCGTCAAGGCGAGCGCGATGGCCGTATAACCGGACTAAAAACCCTTAACTACCTTGAGAACCGTCTAGCGCGCGCGACCGCCCAGACCGCTGGCTTTGACGAGGCTTTATTCGTTACACCCGCTGGCCGCGTTATCGAGGGCTCTAGCAGTTCCATTTTTATCGTGAAAGACGGCCACGCCCACACTCCTCCACTTTCCTTGGGCGTGCTGCCTGGCGTAGCCCGCGCCCGTGTGCTGGCCTTGATCGGCCCAGAACGCGCCCACGAAACCGCCTTTACCCTCGATGAACTATTGGCGGCCGATGAGGTGTTTCTCACCAACTCGCTAATGGGCGTCATGCCCGTATGCACCCTCGACGCCCATAAGTTCCGCCCCCATTCCCCCGAGACCTCCGCCGTGCGCCACCTGTTCGCCACCGCCGCGGAGTAAACCCGCCCGACATGCCACCACCCGACGCCCTCGCCCGTTTTCACACCCTTCTGCGCACCGCGCTGACGGAGGGCACCTTGGTAAAGCTGACCCTCGGCAAACCCCGCCCCGGCGCTCCCGAGCCCACTCTGCGCAACGTCTTTGCTCGTCCTGTCGTGCTCAAGGCCGGCCCGCAGGTATCGCTCGTTTTCCGGCACGTTAACCGCGATGTAACAAAAAACCTTCCACCCACCGAGGCCGCCGGCGTTCTGGTCGAGTTGCTCGCCTCGGCCTTTCTCGACGCCCACCTGTTCACACCTCTGCAAACCGCACAACTAGAACAAAACAGCGACGATGCCCGGTCTGCCCGTTTGCGACTGATTACCGCTGAAAGCGCTCCGCCAAGCGTCGCGCTCGGCCATGACCGATCCAAACACCGCCTGCTCGACCCCGCCGCCCCTTGGCTCCGTGCCCTCGGCGTGACCAACGACCGCGCCCAACCGCGCGAAGGCATGGCCCACAAGTTTCGCCAGATAGAAAAGTTCGCAGAGCTCCTCCGCGACCTGCTCGCGGAAACCGGCCTCAATATTCCTGAGTATCTCAACGCTCCGCCCCTGCGTATCTCCGACATGGGCGCAGGCAAAGGCTACCTCACCTTCGCCCTCGCCGCGCTGCTCGGCGCCCGCGCCACCATCACCGGCCTGGAGCGCCGCGCCGATCTCGTGGCCGCCGCTAATCGCCTCGCGACCGAGACCGGTTTTGCTAGCCACCTCCGCTTCGTCGAGGGCGACATTCCTGTGCCGCCGTCCCCCATAGACTCGCTGGACGTCTTAATTGCCCTGCACGCTTGCGACACCGCCACCGACGATGCGCTGGCCGCCGGCATCTCTGCCGGTGCCCGCCTGCTCGTGGTTTCACCCTGTTGCCAGAAGGAGTTGCGGCCGCAACTCACTGCTCCCGCCGTGCTCGCCGACGCTCTGCGCCACGGGATCTTCCAAGAACGCCAAGCTGAGTTCGTGACCGACGCCCTTCGCGCCCAGTTGCTCGAATGCGCCGGTTTTCGCACCAAGGTCTTTGAGTTTATCTCCACAGAGCACACTGCGAAAAACCTGTTGATCACCGCCCATCGTCTCCACGCGGCCGGCGAGCCCGCATCCGGCGCCCAGCGCGCGCGTCTGCTCGCCCGCACCCGGGCCTTCGCCGCTTTCTATGGCATTCGCGAACACCGTCTCGCCCGCCACCTCGGCATCGACCTCACCTCCTGAACTGCCATGCCCGATCTCTCCAGCCTCGATTGGGACGCCCTCGACCGCCTGCGGGCCGTCTTTCTCGCGCGTGAAGCCGCCGCTACAGGTCCCTATTGGAAAAATCAATCCACCCTAGCCGCCTATGACGCCACCTACGGAGAACGCATCGGCTGGAAATGGGACGCGCTTCTCGCCGAGCTGCGACTCCGCGCTTGGCAGCCACCCGTCGGCACCATGCTGCTAGACTTCGGCTGTGGCTCGGGCGTTGCTGGCCGCCGCATACTGGCTGCCTTCGGACCAAACCATTTCGCGGGTCTTTCCCTCATTGACCACAGCCCCGAGGCGGTTGCCTTCGCCGCCACCCGCGCCCGCACGACGTTCCCGAGTCTCAAAGTCCAGACAACCCCCGAACCGATCGAACCCTACACTCTCGTGGTTAGCCACGTTCTCAACGAGCTCGCCCCTGAAGGTCGCAGCGAATTACTGGCCCTCGCCAGCCGCGCCTCTGCCGTGCTCTGGGTCGAGCCCGGCACCCACGCCGACGGCCGTGCCCTCGCCACCGTGCGCGATGAACTCCGGCGAGCCCACCGCATCGTGGCACCCTGCACCCACCGCGAAAATTGCCCGCTTTTCATCGAAGCCAACGGCCGAGATTGGTGCCATTTCTTCGCCTCCCCGCCCCCGGGCGTGCAAAACTCCCCGGATTGGGTTCGCTTCGCCCATCGCGCTGGGGTTGATCTGCGCAGCCAAGCCTATGCCTGCCTCGTTCTGGAAAACCTAAGCTCGGCCGGTTCCGTGCTGCCCGCATCAGTCTCCGCCCGCGTGCTCGGCCGCCCGGAGGTATTCAAGCCCTACGCACGGCTCCTGGCGTGCGACGCCACCGGGCTGCATTGGCTCGAGTTGGCTAAACGCACCGACCCCGCCTTGGTCAAACGTCTCACCAAAGACCCGCCTTTGCCGCTCTATGTCCTCACGCATAACGGCCGCAAAATCTCCGCCGCAACCCCGCTGTTCTCGCCAACAGCGCCCGCCGCAGCGACGGAATGCATCGACGAGGATTTGTAAACCCTCGCTTGACTCCACCCCGCGCCTGTCGCGATTGTAACTCTTTAACCAAATCTCACCATGGGCCAACAATACAACAAGGGTATCAAAAAGAAGCGTCGTCTCGCCTACTTGAAGCGCAAAAAAGTAGCAGCTAAACTGGCTGCCGCCACCGCCAAGAAGCCCGCCAAGGCTAAGAAGTAAGGGGCCCGTCCCCTTCCCTAAAACCGCGGCCCTTTCGAGCGCCGCGGTTTTTCGTTTCTAATCTGCCCGCCTCCGCCGTTCCCTTACCACCTTCCTGCATGAGCTCGGTCGTTAAAGTCTCTCTCGTCTCCCTCGGTTGCGCCAAGAATCTCGTCGATAGCGAGATCATGGTCGGCCATCTTCACCAAGCTGGCATGCAGGTGGTGCCCGATCAAGACCAGGCGGACGTCGTGATCGTGAACACCTGCTCGTTCATCGATTCGTCCAAGGAGGAATCGATCAACCACATCCTCGAAGCCCACGAGGCTCGTGGCATGAAAAAGCGCCGCGCCGGCCAAAAGCTGATTGTCGCCGGCTGCATGTCGCAGCGTTTTTCCAAGGAACTGCCGAAGGAACTGCCCGAAGTGGATGCCTTTATCGGCCTCGACCAGATCACCCGCGTTGGCCCCATTATCGAGGAGCTGACCGGCGTAAAACGCGCCAAGGGGGATGCGCCGCAGAATTATATCGAAGGTCGCAGCACCTACATACCCGATTACGATACTCCCCGCTTCCGTCTCACCCCGAAGCACTTTGCCTACATCAAGATCGCCGAAGGCTGCAACCACCCATGCGCCTTCTGCATCATCCCCCAGATCCGCGGTCGCCACCGCTCGCGCTCAGTCGAAAGCGTCGTCGCCGAGGCCCGGCAGCTTGTCGCAGAGGGTGTGAAGGAGATCAACCTGATCTCCCAAGATACTACCTACTTCGGCATGGACACCTGGGAACAGCGTCCGAACCCCCGCTCGCCCGTTGATTCTTCCCGTGGCACCGCCCTCACCACCCTGCTGCGTCAGCTGAATGCTATTCCCGGTGATTTCTGGATCCGCCTGCTCTACACCCACCCCGCCCATTGGTCAGACGAGTTGATCAAGACCATCGCTGAATGCCCGAAGGTCGCCCGCTACATCGACATCCCCCTTCAGCACATCAGCGACCACATGCTCGGGCGCATGCAACGAGAGACCTCCGGCCAATATATTCGAGATCTAATCACCCGAATCCGCGCAGGCATACCGGGCATCGCAGTGCGCACCACGTTCATCGTTGGCTTTCCTGGCGAGACGGAGACTGACGTTGAGGAGCTATGTGCGTTTATCCAAGAGACCAAGTTCGAGCGTTTGGGTGTGTTCCGCTATTCGCAGGAAGAGGGCACCAAAGCCGCCAAGATGGAGGAGCAACTCGCCACCAAGCTGAAGGATGCGCGCTACCGCCGCACCATGTCGCTTCAGCGTGAGATCGCCGCGGAGGTGAGCGGGCGCTTTGTCGGCAAGACCCTCCGCGTCCTCGTCGAGGAGCCAGGTGTCGCCCGCGGCGAAGCCGACGCGCCCGATATCGACGGTCGCGTTTACGTGCCCCGCACTCTGCCGGTTGGCGAATTCGCCGACGTTCTCATCACTGGCGCCCGTGACTACGACCTCCTGGCCTTGCCCAAGGGTGAGCAACCCAAGGAATACAAGGTCGCGAAGACCGCCCAATAGGAGTCAGCACCCGACCCGTTGCCCAGACGGTCCTCAAAGACTGCCCGCCAGTGAGCGGGCGGCCTTAAGGTCGATTTTACCGGTTCCGAGCATGGGGATGGCATCCACTCGCTTCACAATACGGGGTATCCAGAGATTAGGCACACCGGCGGTCGCCAGTTTTTCCCGGATCAGCTCCGTGGTAAGCTCTGGTCGGACGGTAAGTAGAACGAGCGCCTCTCCCTTTTGCTCGTCGGGCACCCCGGTGACAAAAATCGGGTAGGTTTCATCCTCTGCGTTCGCTCCCAATTCACAGAGCTCTATCAGCTTCCGTTCGATGGTGCCATGCGGCACCATCTCGCCGCCGATTTTGGAAAAGCGAGACATCCGGCCCTCGATCCAGAGAAATCCCGCCGCATCAAACCGGCCAAGATCTCCGGTGATGAACCAGCCCTCGTGGAAGGCCGCCGCCGTGCGCTCCGGGTCCGATAGATAGCCGGCAAACACATTGGGGCCACGCAAGGCAACCAGCCCGGTGGTGGTAATAGGCACAGGGACCATTGTCAGAGGGTCTAGCAGGCGCGCAGCCATACCGGGCAACATGCGCCCGACCGAGCCAGGTCGCTGACCGCGCTGCGCCTCCGCTGTGCCAGTCGCCACCGGCGGATTGGGCTGATTGACCGACGCGACGGGCGAGGTCTCCGTCAGACCATAGCCCTGCATGATTTCGAGATGGAACTTCTCCCGTGCCAGCTCCGCCAGATCCTCCGGTAGCTTCTCGGCCCCGGAAACCAGCACCTGCAAACTCCGCAAGTCGCGTCGCTCTGCTTTGTGTAAAACCGGTCTGGCAAAAGTAGGGGCTGCCACCCACACGGTGCAGGCCTCCTCCCGGATCGTCTCGACGATACGGCGAGGTTCCAGTGGACTCGGAACTGTCACTACCCGGCAGCCCCGCAAGAGCGGATACCAGACCGTAACGGTGAAGCCGAAACTGTGGAAAATCGGAAGACAACTGAGCATGACCGCCGTGTCAGGCAGAATGGCGAGCGACGAGATCTGCCGGCAGTTGCCAAGGATGTTGCGGTGGCTAAGAACCACCCCCTTGGGCTCTCCAGAGCTGCCACTGGTGAACAACAAACCTGCCTCGGCATCCCCTCCCGCACTCGGCAAGCCCAGCAGAAGCGGCCAGAAAGGATTCGGCAGCAACCAAGCCGCGATAAACCAAGAAAAAATCGTGCGTTTGCCTCCAGCCGCCGAGAGGGTAGCGGAAAAATCTCGCGTGTCGCTGGGCCAAGGGAAGCCAGATAACTTTGCGCGCATCGCGTCAGCCGTTAAAACGGTGCGGATACCGGCGATACGCAGGCTCGATTCAATCGCCGATCCGCTGGTCGTGAAGTTGAGGTTAACGGGGATTTTCCCCGCGCAAAGCACGCCCAGATTGGCAATGGTCGAGGCCGCGCCAGGAGGCAGAATGATGCCGATGCGACCGTCCGGCACGCTTCTACGCAGATGACGCGAGAGGGCTGCCGACGCGGCCAACAGGCCGGCGGCGGACACTTCCCGGCGGGGGCCGGTGCGATCGATAAGTTCGATCCGCCCCGGTCGTTTAGCCAAAGCCCGAACCACTTCGGCGGCCAAGTGCCGCTCCAAGTGCGGATGGACGGAAAAAGCTTCCGCCCCCAACTCCAGCAAGGCCGCCCGCAATCTCGCCGCATCGGCCAAAGCCGGTTGAATAGGCTCTCCCCAGACCACCGTTACTGAAGTAGGCAACAAACGTGGTGATTTAAAAATATAGACGTTGCCCGAAAACGAAAACACCGAGCCCCAAAGTCCGTCATGATAAACCGGCACCACGGGCACGCCGGCGCGGCGTGCCATAAGTTCAAAACCACGCTCAAGCTGCATCACCTGGCCGGTGCGCGAAATCGAACCTTCAGGAAAAATCAGCACCAGTTCCCCTCTTCCTAGGCACTCCACCACCCTACGGGTAGCCCCGAGCGCATTGCTCCTTGAAACGGGAATCGTGCCGGTGAGCTGAAAGACGATACGGAAAAACCAGTGCTCAGCGAGCAGGCTTTCGTGCCCGACGAAGCGTATTGGTCGTGGGCAAGCGAGTTGAAGCACGATAACGTCAACGTAGGATAGGTGGTTAGCCAGAAGGAGCGCTCCGCCGGAGGGAAGCCGCTCGGCGTGCAGCGAACGCACCCGGTAAAGACAACGGGCCAGCCAACGGATGGGAGTGGCGATAAACCACGGGGCATACTGGGCGCGCATGAAGGGGAAACAAAGTTAAGCAGCGGACCGGCTCGAGTCGGTTTCAGCCGGTTTAAGCTCCCAGCTGCGAAGGTCGGTCGCGAGTGCGGCAAACCCGGGAAAATCGTGCTCCAGCCGACGCGGGTCGCGGGCATGACGCTTGGCCGCAAGCGTGGCTCCTGCCACGGCTTGAGCGAGGTTGGGGCGTTCCGTGCCGTAGACGCGGGCCTTAAGCTCACGGCGAGTATAAGGCGCCCGACCGGTTACGCGCCCCTCCACCCAGGCCGCCTCGCCGACCGTATCGTCGTTACCACAGAGATACCACGCCTCAGCCGAGGGCACGGCGAGGCCGACCGCGCGCAACATGCGTTCCCTTCCGTGCTTAAGCGGGAGATGGCGGGTGGCGCGACGAAACACGGCCCGCAGTTGGCACAGCCGGCAGCGAGGATGGAAATAACCAGGCCTCTCGTGGTGAGAACCGTGTGGTTCGGTGTCGTCAGCATCGACCAACATTACCAGAGCATCGGCGTCGGTGTTGAAGTGCAGATGACGTGCGATTGCTGGTAGTATCTGAATCACGGAAGGCCAGCCCCGGGCCCGCAAACCGGGCTGAACCTGATTGAAAGGTTTTCCGAGAATGCCCTCAACCAGGATAGCGAGCGCGGCCTCGTCCACTTGGGATTCACCCAGCAGGGCAAGACGCAGGCTTCTGCCGTTCATGTCGCCTCCGGCACGCCCCCCAGGATGCCGGAATACCATAGATCCCCGAGCGTTCCTCCTTCGGCTAGGAGTTCGGTTAAGTCAGTCCGATCGGAAAGCCTGGCAAAGGTGGCAGCGCGGCCATGTTTATCCGCGATCACAATCTCCTCGGGGTGGTCGCGAAAAAGATCGAGCAATTGAGGCGAATGCGTGGTGGCGATTACCTGAACAGGGGAACGTGTATGACCATAGTCGGCGGGATGGGTAAGACGGTAAAGCACGTCACGGACGCCACGTAGAAGCCGGGGGTGGATACCGCGATCCAACTCCTCGAGACATATAATTGCTGGCGGCGCGGGATCATGGGCCAGCGCGAGCAACGCCATCACGTAGAGCGTGCCTTGCGAAACCTCATCGGCAGGCACCATGACTGGCGCTCCCCCGCCCGCAAGACGAAGGGAAAAGGTGCCACGGTCGGCATAGAGAACGAGGTCGGCGTATTCGGGGAAAAGCTGCAGCAACTCCGCGCACAGTCCGGCATAGGCGTCCGGTGAAATCTCGCGCAACCCAGCTAGGCAGGCGGTGAGATTGCTACCGTCCGACGCCAACTCGCGGGAACCACCAGTTTGAACCGGACGGATTATCGCGCGCGAATCCAGCAAGTAAGAGCGGGCGGTGAGCAGCCGGGTTCGCAATACCGCCCAATCGATCAGCTCTCCGCTGGCCGCGAGTGGCGTCAACTGCAAGAGGTCGCAGCTCTCCTCATCGCGACAGGTCAGAGTAGCCTCAAACCCGTTGTGAGGCGGATTAAACCGGAAGGCGATCTGGGCGGCTTCTAAGTTGGTTACCGCGAAGGTATCTGAAATCGGCAGCCGCGCGAGGGTGCGAAGACGCAACACCGCTTGAATAAGACTCGTTTTGCCCGAGCCATTGGGTCCGATTACAAGATTGAACGGCGCTAGCTCGATCCGGGCGGAACGGAGCGCCTTGAAATTCCGGAAAGCGACGGAGGCGATCACGACTTATTCAGGCCCCGCCCAGGCCTACAGTCGAGCTTGGTTAGCGTTAGCCCCTAATCTTAGAGAAACGGGCGGCGAGATCGGCTCTGATCTGCCACATTGCGCTGGAGGATATGGCGAGGCGCGGACACCTTTTGATCATGATGCCCGCTTCCGCCGTTCCGCACTCCACCAACCGTTCGCAGGCGATCGCTATGTTGGTTCTAGCAACGGCGTTCTGGGGGCTCAGTTTCCCTTTAATTAAAACCCTGATGCTGCTGCATGCCAGGGTGGATTCTGCGGCCGGACCTTGGTTCGTGACGGCTTACGTGCTGGCGCCACGGTTTGCCATAGGCGCAGCGCTTCTTGCCGCGTGGCAATGGCGGGCCTTGCTTGCAGGGGATATACGAAGCGGCGAGTGGATACAGGGCGGGGTCATCGGCCTATTTTCGACGGCAGGGATGCTTTTCCAATGCGATGGCATGCAATATACGGCAGCATCGACCTCGGCGTTCCTGACTCAGTTCTATGCCATCCTGATCCCGATTTACGTCGCTTGGCGCGCACGGCGCGGACCGGAAGCCGTCGTCTGGATCTCTTGCGCGCTGGTGCTGGCCGGCGTCGCCGTGTTGGGACGCTTTGATTGGAAAGAGCTGCACATGGGCCGCGGTGAGATAGAGACGCTGGTCGCCTCGACTTTCTTTATGGGTCAGATACTTTGGCTGGAGCGTCCGGAATTCGCCAGTAATCGTCCGGCGCGCCTTTCTTTGGCGATGTTCGCCACTCAGGCGGTTATTTACTCAGCCTTGCTACTCGGAATCGCCCCAACCGGGGAAATGGCCACCGCCCTTGCTGCACCCTGGTCGTCAGGCACGTGGATTGCCCTTACCTTAGCGCTAACTTTGGTCTGCACAGTCGGTGCCTACGGCTTGATGAATGCTTGGCAGCCTATGATAAGCGCGACTGAAGCCGGCTTGGTATATTGTGCCGAACCAGTTTTTGGTTCGGTCTTGGCGCTGTTTTTACCGGCCCTATTTTCCGTCTGGGCCTCGGTGCATTACCCTAATGAAACCGCTACTTGGACGCTCTTGGCTGGAGGCGGATTGATCACGACCGCCAATGTATTGATCCAACTCAAGCCACCCTCACGCCGCGGTGGCCCAGAGTAAACGACTTCGAGTTAGATATCTCCAACAACGAGCTCGGTTTAATTAGGAGCGTTACTACTGAAAAGCTCCCGCACTCACGGCTTTGGGCGAAAGCCGTGGGGTGCGACCTGAAATCGTATCGACTATGACAGTAGCGGAATACTAGCCCTGTTCAGGGGATTGGCCGGTCTCAGGCTCAACCGAAGCAACCGTTTCTTTTGGCGTGATTTCAGCCTGCGAAGGAACTTCGGCTGACGAAGACTTAGGTGCTTCAGGGAAGTTTTCAGGATCAATATCCGAGGCTTCAATTTCACGTTTACGCGCCTCGACCATCGCAGGCGGGCAGAATAAGGTGCCGTCCACGAACTCGGTGACGTAGCCCTCTTTTACGAGATAACGAAGGTCTCCCTTTAATTTGAGCAGTTTCTCTTGTTCGGCAGCTGGGGTGGGCTCAGGGATCACGCCCTCAGCCGGGGCCGGACGCGACTCAAGGCCAAGGTGTTTGGCGGCGAGTTCGCTACCCTTGATCATCGGGTGTGACTCGATGAATGCAATCAACGATGCCAGCGAATCCGAGAAGGTCTGCCCCGGAACGCGGAAGCGGCGTTTCACTGCGCAGACGTAGCTTATGCCTTTTGAGCCCTTCTTGAAAATCGTGAAACTTTCACGACGCAGGCGTCCACGGAGTGCATTGGCGGTATCAAGCGGGAATCGGCGCTGATTAGCCAGAGCACCCTCTACGGCACGACGAATCTCGCCGGATTCGGACATAAGCTCGAGGATTTTTCCGGGGAAACGCAACTGCTCCACAGAACGCACTACACGCCCGCGAGCCTCGTTGAGCAACCATTGTCGGGCCTCTTCTAACGAATCAAAGAAGGGCAAAGCCGGAGCCACCGGTGCGATCTCGCTGATCGCCTCGGGTGCCGGTTCGACAGTGGGCTCTGCGTCCGCGGGTGCCGAGGCCTCGGTGGTTGCGGCCGCATCCTGCTTGGGCGCACGCACCGGGGCGGGCTTCACCGTGTAGCGGGTAGTCTTTTTCATTTTCTCCAGCCACTGCGCCACAACCTCGGCATCACGAACTGTCTCGATTTTGCTCTTATAGGCCTCCAGCGGAATGCGGATATTCGCCGCATGGTGCTGGGCCAGAATAGATGCGTAACGATGGTAATTGGGCGGGGCGAGAAGCGTGCCCGTGATCGAACAGCGGTTCACCACCTGGAAATTACCCTTGGGCGGCTCAACCTCGACATCACTGGAATCAAAAAAGTTTCCCAAGTGCTTCTCCAAAACGTGAGCAATCGCGGCATCTTCCGTCTCGAATGGCACGCCATCTGGGACCGAGACGAAGAACGGCGCCGCTTTCACGCTGGGTTGGACTGCGGACTCACCTTCAATCGTAGCGGTGCCGGGCTTGGGCGCCGTCTGGACGCGTTGCACCACCGCCACGAAGCGTTCGTTTTTCTCCACAACCGAACGGGCAATGTAAAAGAGCTCGAAAGTGCGGCAGGATTTGCGAATAGCCTCCGAGAGGACCTTGAAGCTGGCGTCCTCAGGATAAAAAGTGATGTTGAAAAAAGGGCTGATGTAAGGACCCGCCGGATCGCGAGGCGGACCACGGAAATCACCGCGAGGACCGCCTTGGCCACCGCCCGGGCCTTCGCGTCTCTCAAAACGCGGACGCTCTCCACCGCGGAAGCCACCGGGACTACCTGACGCACCGTCGCGCCGGAAAGGAGGACGATCGGCTCCGGAGGGAGCCGGAGCGTCAGTTGAGGGTGAGCCGGGCGAAGCGGCAGGACGCTTGAAGTCGCCACGTCGATCACGAACCACTGGAGCGCCGCCGTCACGGCGAGGACGGTCGTCACGGCGTTCGTCGCGCCGCTCTTGGCGGGGCGCACCGCTGGAAGCTCCGCCTTTATCCTGACTCCAAGAGGTGCCAAAGCTGAACCCTTGGAGTTGGGTTAGGTCGAGCTTGTTGAGCCCGGGATTAGATTCGGGCGTTTGCGGGGAGGGCGTCTCATCCATGCGAATTAACGAAAGCGGGCGTGGTGCCAGCGGAGGTGTGTTGAGCGGGAGTGCGGGGTGCGCGGAAAGCGCCTTGCAGAGTAGTTTCCTCCGAGTCGTCCATCACGCAAGCCGTTTTCCTCTGATCGGGCGTGGCGTTTTTGTTACAAGTTTAACGCCATTCATGATGGAAGGTCGCCCAATATTATTCTCGCTCACCTCGGAACCGCAAAACCGCCGCTTACACAGCGTGGAAACCGCCTTCACGTAGAAAAAGCTGTCGACCGCACCGATTGGCATGGGCCGCGTTATGCGTAACCAGCACCAACGCGCAGCGCGACTCGGCGCAAAGCGAGAGCAAAAGGTGGATGACGGCCTCGCCACTGCCCTCGTCAAGGTTGCCAGTAGGCTCGTCCGCCAGAATCAGATGCGGGTTATTCATCAAGGCCCGTGCGATGGCTACGCGCTGGCGCTCCCCGCCGGAGAGCTTTGCCGGAATATGCGCGGCGCGGTCGGCCAAGCCGACCCGCCCAAGTAATGCAGCCGCGCGCGTTCGCTCGAGCGCGCCGACCGGGCCCAGCAGCCGAGCAGCTAGGAGCACGTTGTCCAATGCGTCGAGTTCAGGCACAAGATAGAACGATTGGAAAACCAGACCGATTAAGCGTCCCCGACGGGAAGCGGATAGCGTCGTTTCTCCCTCCCAGCGCAGTTCGCCCGCGTCAGGCGCATCGAGGCCGGAGAGTAGATTTAAAAGAGTTGATTTGCCGGATCCGGATTCGCCGCGAATCGACACGCTCTCGCCCGCCATGACCGCCAACTCCACTCCGCGCAGCACCTGCAACCGGCGCTCACCGCTGGCGTAACTTTTGTGCAGGCCGCGGGCCTGAAGTATCGGGGCGATGCTACTCACTGCGCAGTGCCTCCACCGGTTTGAGTTTCGCCGCCCGCAAGGCCGGCAAAAGGCCTGCCAGTGTCGAGACGATCAGCGCGCTGGTGATGATCAGCGCGAGATCAGTGCCTGAAAGGTAGGCCGGAAGTTGGCTGAATTGATAAAACCGCTCCAGGGCGGCCTGGCTGCCAGTTAAGCGGGTGAAGCCGGCCACTAGGTCGTTGCGGAAGTGAACCACCGCAAAACCCAAGACCAAACCTGAGGCCGTGCCGGCCGCGCCGATGATGATGCCTTGATAACAAAAACAAGCAGCAACCTGTCGAGGAGAGGCGCCCAGCGCACCCAGCAGACCGATCTCACGGGTCTTGCGCACCACCGCGATGAGCAATGAAGACGCCACCGAGAAGGCGGCAACCACGATGATGAAGAGCAGAAGGAAAAATATCATATTCTTCTCCAGTTGGAGCACGAATAAAAACTCTTGGTTCGCATCCATCCAGGACTTGGCCACGCCATCCACCGGCAGCGCACGGTTGATCGCAGCGGCTGCGTGGTCGGGGTCAAAGCCGTCGGCAAGTTTTACGTTTACGCCATGGACCGAGCGGCCGAGTCCGTAGAGCTCCTGCATTGTGCGCAGGGTTACAATGACTACGCTGCTATCGAGTTGCTGATGGCCAATCTCAAAGATACCGCAAACCTCCAACTCGCGAGGGATTAGTATCTCGTCGGCCTTTAATTTTTCCAGCAGCAGAGGCGAATATACTGAGACTTTACTGCCCAGTCGTGCGCCAATAGTCATAGCAAGTTGTGCGCTCAGAATAACGCGATCGTCATCGAGTTCATCGTAATCGCCGGCCACGACAAACTTCCGCAGCGGAATAACGCGTTCCACCCGGTTCGCATCCACTCCCTGAATAGCGGGGAACGCGGGTTTATTGTGATACTGGAGCATGACCAC
>CAIQAB010000010.1 GCA_903869675.1 uncultured Verrucomicrobiota bacterium
GAACGCGCTCGGCGGCGAACGCTCCGCACCCTGCGCCGGGGTTGCGCTGGGCGGCGTGTATCGCGAGAGCGAGCGCGGTGGAGCGGTCGGCGTGACCGTCGGCGGTGCGGGCGGCGGCGTAGCGGATGGTGCCGCCGGGGCTGACGATGCGTTGCATACTGCCGAGGTCGTCGCGGATGACGGACGCGGCGGGCAGCGCGACGGCGCGGGCCTGCATCGTCTTCTTCAAACGCTCGAACAGCTCTCGTTTGCGGTCGCCGGTGAAGGTGACGCCCTCCAAGCGGGTTTCGTCGAGGGCGGCGGCGAGGTGTTCGCTCACCGGGCCGCCGATGCCGGTCGCATCAATCGCGGTAAAGGCGGCGGCCATGACACGCGGAGCGAGGATGGCCTCTTGCTGCGGGAACGGGATGCGGTCGAGGACGAGCACCTCTCGGGTAACGAGTTGGCCGCCGTGGAGGCGCTCCAAAGTCCAGGCGACGGTGAGGTCGCGTTTGCGGCCAACGTCTATGCCGACGAAGAGCGCGGGGCGGACGCGGGACTCGCGGGAAAACAGCGCCTCGGGCGCGTCGAGGGTGGCGTCTTCGTTTTCACAGCCCTTAACCAGTTCGGCGGAGAACACCTGGGACGAGTGCTCCATGAACTGACACTCGAACTCCTGCGCCCAGCCGTCGGGGTCGGCGAGGTTGGCGCGGAGTTCGTCGATGTTGAGCGCGAGGCCTTGGGCGACGGCATCGTAAACGCTGGTCTTGTGGCGCGAGAACGCGGGTGCGTGTTCCCATAGATCGAAGTATTTGTTGTTCCGGCCGGCGGGCGTCGAGATGACGCGGAGTTTGAGCGCGCCGCGCAGTGGGTTGGAGATGATCGGATAAACCGCGCGCCAGATTTCCTCGGGGTTCTCGTGGAAGGCGAATTCATCGAGAACGAGGTTGGCGGAGTAGCCGCGTGCGGTTGACGGATTGGCAGGGAGCGCGAGGACGCGAGCGCCGTTGGGGAATCGCAGTTGGGACTTCTGAATCTCGGGGCGGTATTCGCGGCCGGACGAATAGCTGACGGCATCGCAAAAGATGGACGCGGCACGGTTGACCTTGTCCATGAACTCAAGCGCCTGCCGTTCGCCCGCGCTCAAGATCACCCAGTCGCCGCCGGTTTCGATGGCGTCGGCGACGACCTCGAACGAGGCGGCGAGAGAGCCGCCGATTTGGCGGGACTTGAGCCAGATTTTGAAACGCGCGGCGTCCTGCACCCACGCTCGTTGGTAGGGCAAAAGCAGGTCGAGCGGAGTGACCGCTAGACGACGCTCGGGCGTGGCGGATTTCTTGCGGGCGGCACTCATGGCGCGGGCGGCGTGGTCGTGGCTTCCGTCGCGCCAAGACGCGAACGCCACTCGCGCATGATGTCTTTTTCCTTCTCGGGCGTGATGTTGACCTGGGTGGCGACAACGGTGGTCGGCTGGTCGCGGTAAAGCTCGGGCTTATGCGCCTTGAGGAAGAAAATCAGGCACGCGTCAGAGTAGCGGCGGCGCTCTCCGCACATCTGGCCCTTCGCGTCGAAAACGGGTTCCGTCCAGCCGTCGATGCCTCGGCGCTTCAACTCCTGCTCGGCCTCCTCGATGCGAGACGCGTTCCGCACGCGGTCGCGTTCGAGCTGGGCGGCTTGGAGCAACGGCACGAGATCGGGCTGGCGCTGCAAGTGCCGGTAGAACGTGGATTGGTCGATGCCCTGCGTCTCGATGGCGTTCAGGGACGGCGCGCCGTCACGGATCGCCGCGAGGACGCGGTCGAACAGGGCGCGGCTGAACTTGGAGCAGCGCCCGACCTTGTCGGCTTTCGGGACGGCGATGGGCATCGCCGTTGCGGGGTGTCAACGCACGCGCGGGGGCGGATTTGGCGATGGCTTAAAACGCGCGTGAACGGTTCGGGTTGCAGCGACGGGCGTTAGCCCGCCGCAACGAGAGGGCGGCATCCTTGCCGCCGCCGAGGCGCAGTAGGGCCGACGCGCGGCTCGGCGCGCCCGGCCCGACGAAGGCGGAGCCCGGCGCCCGCTGGCTTGGCGCGAAGCGCGCGGGTGCCAGGGCGAAGCGGCGCGCCAGAGGCGCGCAAGCCCGCCGCCGGCCAGCGAAGCTAGGCCGGGCGGGACGGGCGGGGCCACCGCCCTGCTTGGGTGGCGGGGGGAAGCTCCCCAGTGAACGAGCGAAGCGAGAGAACGATGGGGGCGCGTGGCGACGGCAGAACCGACGATGGCTTGTGAGCGAGGTGGCATCGGGGACAATGCTTCGACAACGGACGGCCAGGGCGGGCGCGGGGGAACCTATTCATTGCGCGAAGCGCCGCTAGAATCTTCGTTGAGGCGCGGCGAAGCCGCAGTGGAATTGGTTCGCGCGCGCGGACTGGTGACGCCCGAAGCTCGCCGCCGGTCCGAGCGCACTACTCCACCTTATGTCAAAAATGCCTCCGGGCGGGTGCCCTGACAGGGTGCCGGACTCGCTCCGAAGGAGGGCATATTGGGCATAAGGTAAGTAGTGCGCGGAGGGGAAAGCAGGTCGCCTGACGGTGGCGCGGGACGAGGAGGGTTGGCCGACAAGACTCGGACGATGGACGCGGGACACGACGTCGGACGTGAACGAAGGAACGCCGTCGCAGTGCCAGCGCCTCGCCGTGACGAAGGCCAACCCGGATCGCCAGCGACGCGGGCGGGCGACGTGCCCGGTGGTGAGCGGAGGGCTTTCCGCATTACGGGCGCGCGTGGTCGTTGGGCCGTGAGTGAGCTTTGCGAACGAACCGCACTCGTTGTTCGAGCCGCGTTGTTCCGCCCCGAGCATCAAAGCCCCCGGCGCATGAGGCGGAACCGAGCGATCCCGCAGCGCGGGAGAGCGGGGGCCGGAGTCGTTGTGGCTTGGCGAGTCGGTGACCCGAGCCGAGCACCCGCTTTAGCGGGCGCGCAGCCGAGGGGCGACCGTCTCGTCGCGCTGGAATTGGTTCGGGGCCTTGGGCGTTGTGAGCCGGACAGTCGAGCAGTCGGTGACGGTCGGGCGACCGGAATGGAGCGGAGTGCGGACGTGGAGCCGAAGGGGCGACGGCGACGCCGGGTCGGGGATCAGCCGCGTCGCCCGCAGCCCCGTTCGCGAAGCGAGACGGCGCGGTTCTCGGCTCGGGGAGATCCGCGACGGCAGGGGCGAAGGGCGTTGCGGCCCCCGACTGGGCGGAGTCGGCGCACCGTAGGCGGAACGGTAGCGCGGAGCGGAATGGAGGGAGGCCGAGCGGCGCCGTCTGCGGGCGAATTATCGAGGACGCGGCGACGGAGCGCGTTAGCGGACGGCGACCAACGGGAGGCGCAGATCGCCAAGCGAACGGAGTGAGCGCGGGCGTTATAAGGGCAGAACTGAATCCAGATACGCATCAACTCCAGAGGGACTCAAGTTGCTGTCGAAAACAAATTCTTGGCCTTTTGCTGCTGAACGAAACCGCACAGTTGGGTTTGCCGAAGGATTGTGTGAATACTCCCGCTTGGTGTGGTAAGACATGCCAATTTGGTTCTCCGAGACGAGCCAGCTGGGTAGCTCCCAATCGGAGCAGCCCGCGTTCGGTGTAAGCTGTGTCAGTTGGCGCGCTGAACTATAGTGCAGACATACGCCTGAACCGGGAACATGTCGGTCCCCGATGTTAAAACCGATACTTGGGCAATAGATTCGGTTATTGGGATAGGTGCGTGAGGGGCTCGCATGCGGATGATGGGCCAGACCAGGATGGAGACCGGTGAAAGGCGGTCCTTTGTTAATACTTCCCACATGCATCCAGCCCCAAATGAGATGAATCTTTGGGGCTCCCCTCACGTAACACCACTTTCCTGAGATAAAATGAACGCGACGAAACAGCCCGAAAAATAAAAACAACGCCGAATCCCGAACAACCCCCTGCTTATCGAGATGCCCAGCCGCCGCTTCACACTGCCCAAAGCCGGCTGCCGTGATAGGTGAGCCGGCTGCCGTGATGGTGTGATCAGGAATCGGATCAAGGTGGATATCGGTCGCTCCTGATAGTTTCCCTCGACTGAGATCCGAGAATAGTTGTCCTAGATTGACGTTGTGATGGCTGAGCGAAGGCGGGGTGATATTCGCTGCGCAAATACCGGAGCCTTTCTCTGGTATCGGCAGCGAGTGAATTAGTCCGTCGGGGAAAATTGGCGACGGGCTCCCGCCGTATTCTGAATCCCACCCTTTTCGGCTAAAAATGATCTTCATTCTATTCTGGTCATTCCCGCGCCGAAATAGCGCGGACGCAAAATGAATCAGTTATACTGCGAGGTCGTCGTGGAGTTTCTTGAACCAGGCGAGTTCGTTGCGGAGGAGACGGCGGGCTTCGGGCGTCCACTTGGCGAGGGGCTTGTCTTCGGTGCGGCGGTGGAACCAGCGGCGGAATTGGTCGAGGCCGCGCGTGAAGGTGACGACGGGGGCGTTGGCGTCCGGGGTGTCGTTGTCGCGAGGGGGTTCTTCGGGAAGAACCCCCGTGGCGAGGTAGGCTTGGCGGAGGGAGGTGGCGTCGGTGAGATCGGTCACTTGTGACCGTTTCGAGAGACGCATGTAGCGGCGGGCGGTCTCGGCGGAGATGTCAGGGCAACGGGCGGCGAGCCAATCGAGCCAGGTGCCGTGGGGGACGCTGGCCTTCTGGCGGGTGAGGAGGTCGCCGCACTGCACGGCGGCGGTGATGGCGGCGCGGGCTTCGCTGGTAGCGGAGTCGGCGGCGGTGCGCGCGGTGGCGAAGGCGGCGTTGATCGAGGCGGAGAGGTCGATGCTCAACATAGCCCCCTGGGTGTCGGGAGCGGTGGTGTCGGGCGGGAGGACTTCGAGGGCGGCGACGGGCTTAGGCTGCGGCTTGGTCATGGTGTTGGGCGAGGGATGTCAATCGGGCTTGGCGGTAGGCGTGGCGGGCGCGTTTTGAACGCATCCCCCGCGAGGGCGGGAGGCCGAAGGTCTCCGACCACGCAACGACGAGTTTGGAGAAGGCGGCGCGAGTGACGCGGTGGCGTTTGGCGAGGGCGGTCTCGCTGAGGCCCTCGACGTCCATGAGGCCGGAGGCGAAACAGGCGGCGTCGAACGCAAGGAGTGGGTTCGGGTGGGAACGGATGCGGGCACAGAACGAGGCGAGCACATCGGCGGCGGTGGTGGTGTCGGTGGGCGTGGAGGGCGAGACAGGGGCGGGCTCGTCGGCCAACTCGGCGACATCGTCGGGCGTGGGCTCTGACGCGGCGGTGCGGTCGAGGGTAGCGTCGTCGTGCTGGCGGGTGCAGGTGTGGCGGGTGGCGTCGGGCTCGGACAAGCCCCCCGCCGCGAGCTGGGCACGCTCGGCGGGAGGCAGGGAGGCGACCCAATCGCGGTAGGCGGTGGAGTAGGCCGAATCGCGCTCGGCCTGGCGGTCGGCGTAGGTCATGGCGCGGCCTCCTCGGTGGTGGGTGGCGTGGCGTGGGCGGGCTCGGCCTCGGGCGGCGCGACGTGGTCGGACTGCCGGATAAGGGCGAGCCAGTCCTCGGCGCGCATGGTGACGAGCCAGCCGGAGCGGTTGCGGGTGTGGGCGACGACGGGAATCTTCTGAGCCCCGGCGTCGGCGATGGACTGGGCCATCGCGCGCCAGATGTTCAGCGCCTCGACGGCCTTCACCTCGAAGTGAATCCCCGGCAACTCGGGACAGGCGACGTCGGGCGAGTCGGCACCGCCGGAATACTGGACGCCGCGGTGGGCCTTCTGGAATCCGGCGTCGCGGAGCACGTCACGCCAACGACGCTCGCCGCGCTTTCCTTTTTCGCGGGAGTTCATCGGGCACCTCCTGACTGGGCCATGAACGGCGCGCGCGGTTTGTCTGTCCCACCGAAAGAAGTGGGGAGAGCGATAGCGATGCTCTCCCCCTTCTTCTTTAGAAGAATAGAGCCCGGGATATGTCCCGGTCTAGATCCCGGGTGTGTGTCCCGGGTGCTAGGGGGCGGGACACAGGCGGGATACCGAGCGGGACACAGGGCGGGATACGGGAATGAAAAATCAGGCGACGACATGGTCACAGCCCCTCCACTTTTTGAGGTTAGAATCGAAGACGATGATCCCCCGGTCGCTCTTCCGCATGTAATGGAAAGCGGCGAGGGCCTTGGATGAATCCTTGCCGGCCTCGGCGAGCTTCTGGGCGATGTGGGTGACGACTTCGCAGCCATGAGGGTCGGCGCGGTCGTAGGTCACGGGCGGCATGTTGGAGAACAGGGCGCGGTGACTGCCGATGAGGTAGGAACCCCCGGCCTTCTCGTGCGCGGGCTTGTCGCGGCCCTGGATAGACTTCGGATCAGCGGCGATGCGCTCGAAGTGCTGGGCCGTCCACTGGATGACGAACTCGGGTTGCGGCGGGAGGTCGCGGAGGATGGGCGAGACGGTGAAGGCGTCGGGCTGCTCGTGCGGCGTCATGATGAGAAGCGCGTCGGGGTCGCGTCCGAAGACCGAAGCCCCCGCCACGCGGTCGATGGCGTCGCGGCCGGTGAGATTCCCTTTCGGGAAGTGGGCGGCGATGAGGACGGCGGCGCTGGTGTCCTGCGCGAGCTTCTCCAGCTCGTTCAAGACCTGCGCCATCTCGGTATTCGAGTTCTCCTCCCTGTCCCCGTAGGTCTTGTAGATCGGGTCGATGATGATGAGGTCGGCGCCGACACGCGCGGCCTGGCGACGCAGGCGGGCGGCGAGCTGGCTGATCTCATTGTCTTTGCCGCGACGATTCCAGACGTGGAAGCGGGCGAGGTCGGAGGGCGTGAAGCCCCGGCCGGCACAGACGAAACGGATGCGCTTGCGGTAACTGAACCGAGCTATCTCCAAGTTGACGTAGAGGACGGCGGAGGCGCGCGTGGTGAAGCCGCACCACGGACGGCCGAGGGAGACGGAGATGGCGAGGTCGGTGAGATTCCACGTCTTCCGGCTCTTCGACGGCCCGGCGATAATCATCTTCGCGCCACGAAACAGGATGCCCTCGATGAGCTGCGGCGGATCCGGTTCGTCCTCGGCGCAGAACGTGGACGCGGCGATGATGTCGCGGGCGTCCTCGTGCGTGGCTTCCCAATCGGCGAACGAAGCCGCGCCGAGGTTGACGGCGAGGAGGCGTTGCACGCCGTCGCCGCGCAGACCGCCGGGGCAACGGGAGAAGCGCGAGGGATTCTTGTTGGCCTTGTCGATCTGGAAGCCGGGGAGCGAGGCCCAGACTTTCTCGCGGCGGGCGTGGTATTCCTCGCGAGTCTTGGCGTCGATGCGCACCCATGCGTGGACGGACGCACCGGCAGAGTCGATGAGGGCTGCGATGGGCAGGCCGGAGGCCCGGAGCTGGCGCTCCTGCTCGGCCTTCGGGATGGCGTCGCTCTCGATGAGGACATGGCGGAGCGTGGTCACGTCCTCGTCGGTGCCGTCGGCACCGGAGCGCACCGGGTTGATGCGGATGAACAGACCGTGGCGGGAGGTGAAGACGCGGGCGATGCCACCGCGAGAAGCGGCTCGTTCGAGCCATGCGTCGCGAGACAGCGTGTTGACGCCGCCGTGTTCGGGGATGGCGCGCTCGGATTCGGGGTGGAGCGTGCCGGGTGCGATGGAGAGCACGTCGGCGGGATCGAAGCAGGCGCGGAGGAAGGTCTCGAACTGTGAGGCGTCGGGTATGGGTGCGGAAGGTGTGGCGGTGGTGGACACGGGGGAGGCGTGAGGGCGTGGAGACGCGGGGCCGGTGGAGCGGGCAAGGTGGCCGCGTCCTTCGGTGGGTGGTGCGGCGCGGTCGGCGTCGGTGAGTTTGTGGGCGAGGTCGTGCTCCGACCACGGGGGCGAGCAACGGGCGTTGTATTCGGCGAAGAGCGGGGCTGCCTCGGCGACGGACAGGCCGAAGCCCTGCACAAGCGTGCAGGCAACGGCGAAGGTCTGGTCGTGGCCGTGCTGCCCCGAAATGGCGGGCGGCATTTTGGCGAGGTAGCGCCGGGCGCGCTCGATGATGTCGAGCGGCCCGGCGCAATCGGAAGGCGACGTGTAGCGCAGGGGCATCAGGCGGCCCTCCGTTGTTGGCCGAAGCGATCGTTCATCCAGGCACCGGCTTCGTCAAAGGTGACGAGGTCGGGGCGTGGGTGTCCGTTGCGGCGGAGACACGCGACTTGCTTGGGCGTGGCGAGGCCGAGGTTTCGACGCGCAAGGATGCGGTCGATGATCGCGGCGGCATGGCCTTTGTCGCGGATGGCGGTCGGGTCGAGACCGTTGCGCTCGATCAAGGCGAGCTGCTTGGGCGAGGCCGGTTGGCTGTGCCAGGGCATCGTCGGCTCGTATTCGGCGAGATCGAGTTCGTGCAGGGACAGGGCGAACTCGACCGGATCGAGCTGGCGGGACGCGCGCTTGGCGTGCGCGGCCAGCTCGGCGGCGAGAGCGGCCTCGCGCTGGGCCTTGGCGTCGATCTCGTCGGCAAGGAGGTCGTGCTCCTCGTCGCAGGCCGCTGCGGCCTTGGCGATCATGGCCTCGGCAATCTCGGGAGTGGACGCTACCAGGTGCGCGGGACGCACAAGGGAGTGGCGACCGGTCATCCAGAGGAAGTCGAGGACGAGGAGATTTTCCTTGCCGGGGTGAAGCCGCGTGCCGCGTCCGATGATCTGCGCGTAGAGGGCGCGAATCTTCGTCGGGCGGAGGCAGACGACACACGCGACGGAGGGCTCGTCGAAGCCCTCGGTGAGCAGCATCGAATTGCTCAGGATTTGGAACTCACCGGCGGCGAAGCGGGCGAGGATGTCGGCACGGTCTTCGCTCTGGCCGTCGATGTGGGCGGCGGACAGGCCCGCCTCTTCGCAGAGTTCCACGAAGCGGCGGGAGGTGCGGATGAGCGGGAGGAAGACGATGGTTTTGCGCGTGCCGATAGCGGCGCGCATAGCCGACACGATCTCGCGGAGCGCGGGCTCGATGGCGTCGCCGAGGTCGGCGTCGCTATAATCACCGGCGAGCGTGCGGACGCTGGCTAGGTCGATCTCGACCGGCATCGTTCGGACGGCGATGCGGGCGAGATAACCCTGTTCGATGAGTTCGTGGAGACTGACCTCGAACGCGATGTCCTCGAAGTAAGCGCCGAGGCTCTTCTTGTCACCGCGGTCGGGGGTCGCGGTGACGCCGAGGATTTTGGCATGGCCGTCGAAGTAGCCGAGCACGCGCTGGTAGCTCTCTGCGAGCGCGTGATGGGCTTCGTCAACGACGACGAGGTTGAAGTGACCGCGCGGCCAACGATGCAGGCGTTTTTCACGCATGAGGGTTTGGACGGAGGCGACGACGACGGGCGCGGCGAGGCTGGCGTAGGCGTCGCCGCACTCGGTCTCGGCGACGATGCCGGTGGCGCGGGTCAGCTTGTCGGCGGCCTGGGTGAGCAGCTCCTCGCGGTGCGCGAGGATGAGCGTGCGACCGGGTTGGAACCGCTCTGCCGTGTGCGAGAAGATCACGGTTTTTCCGGCGGCGGTCGGGAGGACGGCGAGGAGCTTGCCGCGCTCACGGAACTTCGTGAGCACGGACTCGACGCACGCCGATTGGTAGGGGCGGAGGTTAAAACGGCTCATTGGCGGAGTCCTCCTGTTTGGTGGTGGCGGGTGCGGTCGGGGCAGAGGCACGCGGCGCGAGAGCGGGCGCGTTGCCTGAACCGACGAGCGGGGCGAGCCAGGCCTCGACCTTGTTGTTGGCGCGGCCGTTGAACTCCTCGACCTTGAGGCGGGCGCGGAGCGTGCGGCCGATGAGGTCTTCGGCGGCGAGTTCAACCGGTTCGCCTTGGACGACCTCGTGACCGAGGGCGCGGCGGAAGGCGTCGATTTTCCAGGCGGAGGACGCGGAGGCGACGAGGTAGTCGAAGACCTTCGTGGACTGGGAGCCGTCGGCGGATTCGGCGTCGAGCGTGAGCTTGATCATGTCCGCGCCGGTGGAGCGCGAGACAGTTTCGGAGGCCTCGACGATGGTGACGGAGTAGTCACCGGCGGGGAGGTGGTAGGATTTCGGGGCTTCGTTGGAAGAAGTGTAGTGCATGGCGATTAGAGGGAGGGCTGGGTTTCGGAGATGAGGCCGAGCGCGACGGCGCAGCGGCGGGTGAGACGGAGATCGTTGGCGAGGTAGGCCAGCGCACCGGAGGGATCGGTTGCCCACTGCGAGGCGAAGTCGGCGCCGCTACCGTTCTTGCGGCCGACGCCGAGGAACTGGGCGAGGCGGTCGAGCGAGACGGAGTCCTCGCGGTTGCCGCAGCGCCAACAGTCGAGCACGTCGCGGCACTGCGACGGGAGCCAACGACCGGAGACGAGGTCGGCCGGGACAGGCACGCGGAGGTGCCAGGAACGGCGGATCAGGAACGGGAGGTCGAAGCGGTTGGAACTAAAACCGATTAGGTCGGCGTTGAGGTAGCCGGTGGGTGCGACCAAGCGCCAGAAGGCGGCGAGGTCGGCGGCTTCGTCGCCGGTGGCGAAGTAGCCGAGTTCATCGGTGACTGCGTCGAGGTAGCCGATGGCGAGCACGCGACCGGTGAGCGCGGAGAGCGCGGCGGATTGGAACCACTCGGCCTCCTTCTCGGCGACGTAGGCGCGGATCTTCTCAGGATCTTTCCAGTTGGACGGAGCCTCGAAGGTGGGCACGCATTCGGCGAGTTCGGCGCGGGAGCGCGGGCCGGTTTCGATGTCGAAGATGTAGGTGCTCATCGGGCACCTCCTTTCCCGGCCTTGGCGGCCGTCGAGGTGGACGCCTCGGCGATCTTGTTCATCTGGTCTTGGAGTTTGGAGATGAGTTTCGCGGCCTGGTCGGCGGTGAGTTCATTCCAATGGAGGTCGATGCTGTCGCAGCCGACCCACGCGAAGGCCTTGGCGCGGTCTTCGGGCGTCTTCTTGAGCGTCGTCCAGTAGAGATCGAGTTTGGCGGCCTGCTCCTGGGTGATGAGGAGCACGGGGCCGGGACGCGGCGCGGCAGCCGGAGCACTCGCGACCGGCGCGGGCGCGGCGGCAGAGGGGGCCGGAATGGTCGGCGGTGGCGTGGGCGGAGCCGAGACGCGGGCGAAGATCGGCGCGAGGGATGCGGCGACGCAGGGAAGTTTGTCGTCGAGGTTGTAACGATTTTTTGCATCCCAAGCGGCGGTGTGCGTGGTGTGGATCACGCGCTCGCGGCCACCAACGGCGCGTTGCTTGCCGTCCTTCTCGGTGACCTTCGTAACGAAGTTCACGAAGAGGAGGGCATCGACCCACTCCTTGACGAGGGCGGCGACCTGTTTGGCGAGTTTAAGCTCGAAGCGGTCGTAAGCGCCGGCCGCGTCGGGGGCCTCGAACTTGCGGATGGTGCTGTGTCCGACGAGGACGACATGGACGCCGCGGTCGCGAAGCTTTTCGAGCAGGGCGAGAAAGCGGGCGAACTCCTCGGCGAGATAGACGAGGCCCTTGCCGTAACCGAAATCCTCAAGGCCGTCCTTGTTGGCCTTCCGGCAAACTTCCTCGATGAGGAGTTTTTCGGCCCAGTCGATGGAGTCGATGACGAGGGTTTTGTGACCGTGCTCGGTTGTGAGCAGGTGGTTGATGGCCGCGATTAACTCGGCCCAGTTGCGGGGACGAGGGAAGCGGGCGACGTCGAGGTGAGCGGTGCCGCCTTCGGTGTCGATGAACACCGGTTCGGGGAAACCGGCGGTGATGGTGGTCTTGCCGACGCCCTCGGGCCCGTAGAGGGCGAGGCGCGCGGCGCTCTGGATGAGACCGCGCGTGATCGAGATCGGCGCGGTGGATTTGCTGACGGGAGGAACGGACATGGTTGCGAAATCGCCAGTCGCCAAGCGGGGAAGCATAACCCCGGAGCCTCCCCGCTCGGCTCCGCTGGCGGCGGAGGTCTTGCGGATGTGAAAGGGTTACGAGGGCTCGCGGGGAATTTCCCAAAATCCGGGCACAAAAAAGGCCGCTCGCATGATGCAAGCGGCCTTCCCCTAATGGGTAGCGAAGTTACTTCGCCTTATTCTTCGTCATCCGAGTCAGGCTCGGAAGCGACTGGGGAATTTCCCAACCGCCTACGCCCGCGTTGAACGCGTTCGGTTTCGGGTCTGAGTTTGAAAAGCGGCCAATAGCCGCGTCCGGCCCCGCGTGGGTGGTGGCCGTGTTCTGGGCTGTCGGCCAAGGTGAATGCAGTGCCCTCGATGCCGGTTACGGCGGCGAGTTTCAGTGTGATACCTTTTGCCCGGCTGCGGGCGTCCTCGTCGCGTTCGCCGTCTTTCTCGCGAACAGGGATGTAATGGGCATGGGCAGCGAGTTTTAGGGCGTCCCAATCCAGCGATTCTTTGCCGTGTTGGGATTCAAACTTTAGCTCACGCGGCGTGTAGGTGCGGGCTGACGAACCTGTGTGGTGCGAGATGCTCACGTTCCCGTTGTCGAGCAGGGTAACGACAAGGTGTTTCCACTCGCAGCCATCGGGTAAAACCAAGCGGCCGGCTGGGCGGGCTGGGTCTCGGGCCAAGTCGGGCCAAAGATCGGTTGGATCCAGCGAGGCGACGAGACGGCCATTGCGATTCACCTCCAGCAAACTTGAGAGCACGCTAAAACGGCCGCCCGCCAACTTCACGTCCCGCTCCAAAGCACTCAACTCGGGGCACGGGTGAGACAGGAAAAAGACAAAAACCTCGGGATCGTGAGCTCGAACCGCGGCAAGATTCTCGCGGTGCTTTCGCGCCGTGGATGCGAAAGACATAAACACCGGAACGCGCCGTTTGGAGAGCGTGCCTAGCGAAACGAGGGTGGCACCTGCGCGGTCGATGTGCGTATCCAGCGTCAACGTATCGGAGATTTCTCCAAGGTAGGCCTCGAAATCGAACTGGTAGATTGCCAGATCCACACGTCGCACGGCGAAACTCGTGCAGGGCCTGTCATCGTCGGCGCTTACTGCTATCAGTCTTCCTCCGGATAGTCCGCGCACCTCATGGAAGCCGCCGCACCCCGGACGATGGGCACATGGTAACACTTCGGCTTCGCCCTCTGTGATCTTCAGGAGCGTGCCGAGCGAACCGAAAACATCATCGCCAAGGCGATGCTGCCACTCGGCTTTGGTGGCGCGTAGCTTGGCGCACTGTTCAAGCTTCTTGAGTAACGGTATCCACATCGGCGACATCCTCCGCTGCGCCAGGTCGGGAGAATCCGCGTGCCTGGAGCCAGCGCTCGATAATCAATCCGTCCGTATCACGGGTGTATACGGCGGTGCGCGGCGGCTTGATCGTGACCTTTCTGACCTTGTCCGTATGCGCGATCGTGAAGCGGAAAACCGCGCGATCAATGGGCACCCCCTCCGGAAAGCCCCCGTCGCGAAAGAAGTCCGTCGCAAAGATATTCGTGGCCCGGCGGATTTCGTATTCGTTGTGCTCGCCGCCGTGGTTGAGTGCGACCTCGACAAGCCGGACACGGCTGATGCCAGCGACATCAAGTGTGGACATGGAGGTCGGCCCGTCGCGCAAAGGGTCGAGCGTGTAATTGCCGGTCTCGGTGAAGGTGTCGGCGTCACCGCACAACTTCTCGCCAAAAACGTGAGCGTAGAGCCTTTGCTCCATCTTCGAGCCAGCATGAATTTTGAGTTCCCGCGTGTCGTGCAAGAACAGCACCACGTCGTAAATTTCGGGACGGAACAGCGCGAGGTAGGAGTCGCCGGCATCGTTCACGCTGGGCGCATTTTGCAGTTTTCCCGCGTGGCGGATCAGAAAACGAACCGTGCCAGGGGTTTCCTGGGAAATGTAATGGAAAACGCGGAAGCGTCGCGCGGGCTGACCGGTGCCGTGACGGTCGTTGTCGGCTTGCTGGAACATGACCTCCAAGCGTGCAGAGATTTGGCCGACTACTGCCTCAAGATCACCCGGCAAATCTGGGATGAAATCGGCGGCGCTCCCCCAAGTAAAAAAGCGCTTCTGTTTGAAAGCGTAGATGCGTGCGTGGGCGTCTTCGACCACGCGCGGATTTTGAAGCCATACCGCAATCGCGAACTCTGCTTCCTGCCAGTGCGGGTCGATGACGAACGTAGGCAACTTGGTGGCAACCTCCTCACGCAAGGCCTCGATGCCCTCGTCGTTCGCAAGCTCGTCGATCAGGTAAAGCGATTCCGCAAGTTCGTTTGGCGCGTGATCAGCCGGGCCGAGCAGCGCACCATGCAGCAAATCATAATCCAGCGCTTCGGGGTGGGCTATGTCCGGCAGTGCGGCGCCCCGCGTGTTGAGGAACCCGCTGTGCGGCGCGAAAAAACGAACCAGCAACTCTGCGCGAATGATCCGCAAAAGCGGTAGATTCCTGAAATGTTGAGGATTGTAAGTGGGCATGGCGGGAGACGAAAAAACCGCGTCCGATGCGGGCGCGGTTTGCGGCTACTGGATGGCAATGAGGCTGTAATATTACCAAACTGCGGCAAGCCATACAGGGTATGAAATTGTTTCATGCCGGTCACGTATGACCGATTCGGCCGAAGTCACCCGCGAGCGGGGATCTTGAGCTTCGTGCGGATGTGGGTGGAGACCTCGGCAGGGTCGAAGTAAACGAGGCGGCCGATCTTGTGATAGGGGATGCGGCGGAGTTTCGTCCAGTCGCGGAGGGTGCGAATCGAGGGCTCTTTGCCGGTCGGGAAAATGCCGCAAGTGCGGAGGCCGACGATGTCGATGAGCTGCGAATTGATGTGAGTAGCGGAGTCGGTAGGCGTGTGCATGCGGCGGGCGCGGTGTCAGCTTGCGGGCATGAAAAAGCCCGCACCGGCGAAGGTGCGGGCTGGTAATCAAGCGGCGAGCGCCGCCGGCTGCGATGCCTCGGCAACCGGAGCGGCTTTCGCGTGCTTGGGCGTGATGGCGAAAAACTGCTCGGCCTCCTCCTTGGTCTTCAAGTCGAGGTAGTGCTTGCGGATGATGCTTTCGGAGTTGCCGGCCTGCAAAGCGGCCTCGCCCATGGAGCGGAATTTGCCGACGTGCATCGAAATGAACGTATGGCGCATGATGTCATGTGAGAGGTCGAACACCTTGGCGACGGCTGCGCGGGTGTGTTGCAGGTTGGCCGGAATGATCGGGCAGCGGTCGAGTGGGTAGGCTTTCAGCCAGGCCGCAAGGTTGGGCTGAATGGCGACGCTGCGCTTCATGCGGACTTTCGAGACCTCGGGCTCGATGAGGATGACGCCGGTATCGAGCCGGACATGCTCGGCCTTGAGTTTGAGGATCTCACCATGACGGACGCATGGGCGAATGCCTGCGAACAGGGCGAGCGCGAAGAACGGCACGAGGCTACCGCCGTCGATCTTTTCGACGTGGTGCATGAGCTTCTCGGCCTGCTCGGCGCTCAAGGTCTTGGCGGAGCCGCGACGGTGAGCGATGCGGTGATGGGGGATTTTTTCGACCGGATTGGCGGCAACCCAGTCCTTCTGAAACGCGAACTTGAAGAAGGTATGGAGGATGCCGCGCCGGTTGTTGATGGTCTTCGGGCCAGCATTGCCGCGCTGGCAATGGGCGGTGAGCTGCTGAGTGGTCAACTGGGAGACGAGGACGGCGGGAAAACGCTTTTTGAGGACGCCTAGATGGCGGCGGATGTGGTCGAACTGGGAAATCGAAAGAAGCTTCTGGTCGTGCTCGCGCTGCTTGAAGGCGAGGTAAGTCGTGACGGCATCGGCCAAGGACTGCTCGCGATCTGGGGCGCGGTAGTTGGCCAAGGCAAAATCGAGGTAGAACGAAAGCGACTTGGGCGCGTCGGTGAGGCGGCGGAAAGCGGCCTCGGCCTCGTGAAGCTGGGCATCGGTCAACCGCGTGGCGGTGGTGCGAATGCCGGTCTCGGCCTGCAGGCGTTGGATTTCCAAGGCCTGACGCTCGGCGGAGGCCTCGGCGCGGGAAGGGAAATTCTTGCGGATGCGCTTACCGTCGAGCCAACCGGTGACGCGAAAAACGATCTCCCCGGAGGGATTCGTGAATTCTGAGATGATGAACTGTGCGGCCTGGGCCATGTGAGATTTGCCACGTCAACTGGCAAATCTGCTGTCTGCCTTAGCCCGTCAGAGGTAAAAACTGGCGGAGAGGGGGGGATTCGAACCCCCGGTAGGCTGTTACACCTACGGCGCTTTAGCAAAGCGCTGCTTTCGGCCACTCAGCCACCTCTCCGGAACGAAACGTCGAAACAAGGACGCGTTCGGCAAAGCGCAAGGTCGATTTTTCCGCCGCGGGCATTCCCCCCTCGTTTTTTCAAAGGACGTTTTTGCCCTTGCGCACCCGCACCCCATCACCCTTTCTCTGACCCTTTTAACTCAACCCACGTATCACCATGTCTCGCATTTGCGCCATCACCGGCAAACGCCCCACCAAGGGTTCCATCATTCACCGCAAGGGCCAGTCCAAGAAGAGCGGCGGCATCGGCACCCACGTGACCAAGAAGACCTCCCGCACCTTCAAGCCCAATCTCCAGCGCATCCGCGTGAAGCTCGCCAACGGCGGCATCAAGCGCATGCTCGTCTCGGTCAAGGCCATCAAGGCCGGTCTGGTCGAGAAGGCCTGAGTCTTCCGCCCGGCCCTTTCCCCCGTGGAAAGCTGTCCGCTCCCTTCGCCCGCAGCCTTCCCCGGTTGCGGGTTTTTTGCGGCCGGCGTTTGCGCGCCGCCTTCCGGCGATGCTCTTTCGCGGGTCTCCCCATGACGCCTCCCCCCCTCCTCCATTGCCAGGCGCTCGCCAAGCGGTTCGCCGCCGCCGGGCCGGCCGTGCTGGGGCCGCTCGATCTGGCGGTCGCGCCGGGGGAATTTGTATCCATCCTCGGCCCCTCCGGTTGCGGTAAATCCACCCTCCTGCGCCTGGTCTCCGGCCTGCTCGCGCCCAGCGGCGGCGCGCTCACCGTGGCGGGCCGCCCGCCCGGGACCCTCGACGACCTCGCCTACGTTTTCCAAGACGCGACTTTGCTGCCTTGGCTCCGCGTGGACGCCAACGTCGAGACCCTCCTGCGCCTCCGCCGCGTGCCGCCGGCCGAGCGGGCGCGACGGCGCGACGCCGCCCTCGGCCTGGTGCGGCTGGCGGAAAAGGCCCGCGCCTATCCGCGCCAGCTCTCCGGCGGCCAGCGCATGCGGGTCTCGCTCGCCCGCGCGCTCGCCCTCGAGCCCCGGGTGCTGCTGCTCGACGAGCCCTTCGGCGCGCTCGATGAAATGACCCGCGACCACCTCGGCGAGGAGTTGCTCGCCATTCACGCCCGGCAGGCGTGGACGGCGCTGTTTGTCACGCACTCGGTGGCCGAGGCGGTGTTTCTCTCGTCCCGCATTCTCGTGCTCGCGCCGCATCCGGGGCGCATCGCCCACGACCTCCCGGTCGAGCTGCCGTATCCGCGCAATCAGGAAACCCGGCGTGCTCCGGACTACCTCCGCCTCGTGGCGGAGGTCTCCGCGCGGCTGCGCGCGGTCGAACCGGCGGAGGCCTCCGCCGCATGAGCCCGCGCCTGCTGCGCCGTCTCCCGCCCTTCGCGCTGGCGGGGCTATTCCTCGCCGGCTGGCAGGCGCTGCACCACGCGCTGCCGGCGGGGCGGCGGTTTCTCTTCCCGAGCCTGCCGCAGTTGGCCGGGGCCTTCCGCGTGCACGGGGCGGCCTTGCTCGACGCGGCCGGGCATACCGCGCTCGCCTCCCTCGGCGGCTTTGCCCTCGCGGCGGTGGTGGCCGTGGGGGCTTCGCTCCTGCTGGTCAGCTCCACTCTGGTGCGGCAGGCGCTGTATCCCTACCTGATGGGCCTGCAAATGGTGCCCGTGATCATCGTGGCGCCCATCCTTATCCTCTGGGTGGGGCCGGGCGCGCCGAGCGTGATCATCGTCACCTTCCTGATCACGTTTTTCCCCCTGGTGGTGAACACCACCCAGGGCCTGCTCTCGGTGGATCAAGGGCATCTCGACCTCTTCCGCATGGGGCGGGCGGCGCGCTGGCAGGAATTGCTTTTGCTAAGGGCGCCGGCGGCGTTGCCGTATTTCTTCACCGGGCTGCGCATCGCCGCCATCCTCGCCCCGATCGGCGCGCTGACCGCCGACTACCTCGTCGGCAGCACCACGGGCGGGCGTTCGGGGCTGGGCATCATGGCGCTGCTCTTCAGTGCGCGTAACGAGATCCCCGCCCTCTACGCCACCGCGGTGGTGGGCTGCGCGCTCGGCTTTGCGCTGGTGGCGCTGGTCTCCGGCCTCGCCTGGATCGTGCTTCACCGCTGGCACGAAAGCTATTCCCCTTCCGATTCATGAAAATCCACGCTGCCTCTTTCCGCCTGACTCTTCCGCTGCTCGCCGCCGGGGCGTGGTGCCTGGCCGGCTGCGCCAAGTCCGGTTCCGCCGCGTCCGGCGCCAAGGCGGGCGAGCCTGCCCTCACCAAGATCACGGTGCAACTCGACTGGGTGCCGGAGCCCGAGCACGGCGGGCTGTTCCAGGCCCAGGCGCGCGGCTGGTTCCGCGAGGCCGGCCTCGACGTCACCCTCGTGCCCGGCGGGCCCAATGCCCTCGTGAACCAGCGCATCGCCACCGGCCAGGCGGACATCGGCCAGGGCGAGAGCGTCACCACTTTGCTCGACGTGCAAAAGGGCCTGCCCCTGCTCCAGGTCGCGGCGGTGTTCCAGAACGACCCCTCGGTCTTCCTGCTCCACGCCGACAATCCGGTGCGCGATTTCAAGGACTTGAACGGCCGCAAGATCATGGCCCGCCCGGCCTGGATCTTTCTCGATTACCTGCGCCAGAAATACGCCATCGATTTCACCATCATCCCGTTCAACTTTTCCGTGACCAACTTCATCGCGGACAAGGACTTTATCCAGCAGGGCTACTACATTGCCGAACCCTTCTTCATCACCCAGGGCGGCGCGCCCGCCCCGCGCTACCTCTATGCCTGGGACGCCGGCTACGATTCCTACGGCGTGTTGATCGCGAACCGCGACTGGGCCCGCCAAAACCCCGCCGCCCTGCGCGCCTTTCTCGCCGCCTACATCCGCGGCTGGCGCGACTACCTCGAGGGGGACCCGGCCCCGGCCCATGCCGCGCTCAAGCAAGCCAACGATAAAAACACCGACGCGTTTATGGACTTTTCCCGCGCCATGATCGTGAAGGAAAAGCTGGTGGTCGGCCGCGACGCCGCCGACTCGGCGCGCATCGGCCGGCTCGATCCCGCCCGCTACGCCACCCAGCTGAAGATCGTCGAGGACCTCAAACTCCTCCCGGCCGGTGCCTTGAAGGTGCCGGAGGTCATGACCACGGAGTTCTTGCCCGCGCCCTGAGGCCGGTCGCCGTCTCTTTGCCCCGTGGTTTCCGTGCCCCAGACCCTGCGCTGCCGCGAGCTCGTGCTCGACCTCGGCACGCCCCGGATCATGGGCATCCTGAATGTCACCGACGACTCGTTCTACGACGGCGGCCAGCACCTCGCGCCGGACGCCGCCCTCGCGCGTGCCCGCCGTATGGTGGAGGAGGGGGCGGATATCCTCGATATCGGCGGCCAGTCCACCCGGCCCGGCCACGTGGAGATACCGGAGGCGGAGGAGCTCGCCCGCGTGCTGCCGGTGATCCGCGCGCTGGCGGTCGAGTTCCCCCGCCTGCCGCTCTCGATCGACACCTACCGGCCGGCGGTGGCCGCCGCCGCGCTCGCCGCCGGGGGGCACATCCTCAACGACGTCCACGGGCTGCAGGGGCCGGGGGGCGCCGGGCTGGCGCGGCTGGCGGCGGAGGCGGGCGCCGCCGTGGTGGTGATGCACCACGACCCCGCGCTCCGCAGTATCGCGGCTGACGCCGACCCCTTGCCGTCGGTGCTGGCCTGGCTGGGGCGCAGTCTCGCCCTGGCGGCCGCCGCCGGTCTGCCGGCCGACCGCGTGGTGGTGGACCCGGGCATAGGCTTTGGCAAAACCCAGGCGCAAAACCTCGTCCTCCTCGCCCGGCTCGGCGAACTGCGCGCGCTGGGGCGGCCGGTCTTGCTCGGCGTCTCGCGCAAGAGCGTGATCGGCCACGCCTTGCCCGGGCTGGCCGCACCGGCCGACCGCCTCGAGCCGACCCTCGCGCTCACCGCGCTGGCCGTGCGTCAGGGCGTGCCCTTGCACCGCGTGCATGACGTCCTCGCCAACCGCCGCGCCGCCCGCATGGCGGCCGCGCTGCCGCCGGCGGGGGCGGACGGCGGGCGTTTTTTTAACGTGTAATCGGCGCCGGGCCGGGCACTCTGCGCCCCATGAAAATCGTCCATGCGGCGAGCGAGTTGTTTCCTTATGTGAAGACCGGCGGGCTGGCGGATGCGGTGGCTTCGTTGGCCGGGGCGCTGGCGGATCGCGGCCACGAGGTGGCGGTGTTTGTGCCGGGCTACCGCGACGTGGTGGAGCATCCCGATGCCGCCGAGGCGGAGACGGTCCTGCGGCCCCGGATCGAGATGGGCGATGTCTTTATGAGCGGGGAGATCCGGCGCTTTCAGGCCCGCGAGGGGCTGACGGTTTATCTCGTCTGCCGGGATGAATTTTTCGACCGGAGCCACCCCTATGGCACGGGTGAGCGGGACTATGAGGACAACCACCACCGGTTTATCTTTTTCTGCAAAGGCGTGGTCGAGGCCATGCGCCTGCTGCGGATGAATGCCGATGCCGTCCACTGCCACGATTGGCAGACCGGCTTGCTGCCGCTGCTGCTCCGCCATGCCGAGCAGCGCCACGGCGATATCCTCGCCATGCGGACGGTGCTCACCGTGCACAACCTGGCCTTTCAAGGGGTCTTTCCGATGCGCTCCTTCTACCGCACCAACCTGCCCGATGAACTCATGGGCATAGACGGGGTGGAGTTCTACGGGCAGATGAACTTTTTGAAGGCCGGCCTCCTGTTTGCCGACCGCATCAGCACGGTCAGCCCGACCTACGCCCGCGAGATCCAGACGCCCGAGTTTGGCTGCGGACTGGAGGGCGTGGTGGCCTCGCGGGCGGAGGAACTCGCCGGCCTGCTCAACGGCATCGACTCCGCGATCTGGAATCCGGCCAGGGACCCGCTCCTGCCGGCGAGCTACACCATCGGCAACTTGAAGGGCAAATGGACCTGCCGCGCGGAGTTGCTGCGGCGGCACGGCTTTGACCCCGACTACCCGGGCCCGGTATTCGGCATGGTCTGCCGGCTGACCAGCCAGAAGGGCGTCGATCTGGTCCTGGCCAACCGCGAATTCTTCAAACGCGAAGACTGCCGCCTGATCGTGCTGGGCAAGGGCGACCCGGAGCTCACGCGCGGTCTGCGCGAGCTGGCGCAGGCCCTGCCCAAACGCGTCGCGCTCAGCACGGTGCATGACGAGGGCATGAGCCACCTCGTGACGGCCGGGGCCGACTTTTTCCTCATGCCCTCGCGCTTCGAGCCGTGCGGTCTCAGCCAGATGTATTCCCAGGTCTATGGCACCATCCCGGTGGTCACCGGGGTGGGCGGGCTGGCGGACACGGTGGTCGATTGCGATGCGAACCCCGCCGCGGGCACTGGCATCCAAGTGGCAGTGACAGCCGAGGGGCTGTTGGACGGTCTCGACCGGGCGCTCGTCCTGCACCGGGACGTGAAGCGGCTGGTCGAGGTCCAGCTCGGTGGCATGCGCAAGGACTTCGGCTGGGGCGCGACGGTGAAGGCCTACGAAACGCTCTACGGCGACGGCGAGTGAGCCCCGGTGGCGGCGGCATTCATGTTGGCCTGATCGCTGAACTTGCTCGTGACGTCCTGACTGAAGCTTGAGATCCAGAAGCGGGTGCCGCGCACGTGCAGGCTGGTCTCGAGGGGCAGGGCCGGGCGTCCGCCCGAGGGCGGGGCGTAGAGCAGGGTGGTGCGGGCTTCCTGAATGGTCAGGCTGGGGGCGGCCTTGAAGGGTTCGAAATTGAACAACTCCACCCGGGTGAACGCGCCCGTGGCGGTGTCACGCGTGAAGCGCGCGCGCATGTGGGCGGCGGCGGTGTCGTGTTCGCCGGCCGGCACGAGGGTGAATTCGTAGGTGGCGGACTGCCCGTCGCGGGCGACCAGCGTGGCGGAGGCGCGGTTGAGCTGGGCGGCCAGGTTGGCGGCGGCGTCGAAGGGCGGGCGGGTATCGCGGTAGCGCTGTTGCTCGGCCCCGGTGGGGGCGCGGCCTTTTTCCGAGAGCAGGGTCCAGCGGTCGGGGCCGCGGCGGGAGGGGTCGTAGCGTTCCACGCGGTCGCGGCCGCTGCCGGTGGTGGACTGGGTGAAGGCCCAGCCCTTGGGGCCCTCGGCGCGGAAAGTATCGAGGGCGGCGGCGAGGTCGGCGGGCAACGGGGAGACCGCGGCCAGAGGCGCGGCGGAGGCCGGCGCGGGCGGGGGAGGCTGGCAGCCGGGCAGGGCGAGCAGGGCGGCGCAGGCGAGCAGGGAGGGCAGGGCGAGGCGAGGAAGGCGGAGCATGCGGGACGTTTATTCGGCGGGCTGGGGCACGAAGGCGAGTGCCGATGGATCGATGGAGTTGGCGCGGAGTTTGACCAGGATGGAGGCGTAGGTATCCGACGGTAAACTACGCTCGCGGGCGAGGACCCAGAGCAGGCCGGCGTCGCCCGTGCCGACGACGGCCCAGCGGTAATCGGGATCGAGGGCGAAGATTTTATACGTGGTGGAGAACGGCCAGACGAACTGCACCTTCCAGGTGGCGTTGGTCGCGGTGTCCGTCACCCAGGCGACCCCGGCCCAGGTCTTTTCGGGGGCGTCGAGGGATTTTTCGCGGAAGGTGTAATTGTTGACCAATTTGCCGTCGGGGCGGCGGGCGTAGGTGTCGTAGGTGGCGACTTTTCCCTTCTCGAGGAAGTAAGGGACGTGGCTGATCACATACCAGCGGCCCAGGTAGCGATCGAGGTCGACGCGGGCGACGGTGGCGGGAGTGGGTTTGGGCACGTGGGAGCAGGCGGGGAGCAGGGCGAGAAGAACGGAGGCGAGAAGGGTGAGAAGCGGGCGGCGAGGTGTTTGGCGGAGCGGATTGAATGAGCGCATGACGTTACGGTGCGCGAAAATCTGGAAAATGCGAAGGAGTCAGGTGAGGGCGGCAACCCGCGGGGCGGGGGCGCCTTTACGGGGTGGGGGGAGGGTGGTGCCGGCGGCGCGGCCGAGGAGGGCGCGGCCGAGGGGCGAGCCGGGGGTGACGACGGTGATTTCGCGGCCGTCGTCGGGCGCGGCGAGGGTGAGGCCGCCGTGGGTGGGGCCGAGCAGGATGTGATCGGTGCGGGCGCCGGCGACGAGCGTCACCACGCTGCCCACGCGGGCCTCGCGGTGACCGGGGGGCGGGAACACGAGGGCGCGCCAGGCGGCGAGGGCGGCGGCGAGCTCGGCGGCCTGGCGGGCTTGCCCCTCGGCGAGGTAGGCGGCCTCCTGCGCGTGGGTATCGTATTTGTTCTCGGCGCGGCTCTCCTCGCTGATCGACTCGTCGCGGGCGTCGCGCGCGGCGTCGGTCTGGCGGGAGAGTTCGGCCTCGAGGGCGGCGAGCACGGCGGCGCGCAGGGCTTCCTTGGACATGGGCGGGGAGGGTGGGGCCAGGGTCAGGCGGGGCCGAGGCCGACGAGGACCGTCTCGATGGGGCGGAGGCGGCCGACAGGGAAGAGCGAGTTGATGCGGGTGATCACGGCCTGGATGAGGCCATCGGGGCAGCTGGCGCCGCCGGTGATCAGGATGCGGCGGGGCCGGGCGAAAGCCTCGCCCGGCCAGAGGGGGCGGGACTCGTGGTGGCCGCCGGCGGGGGCGCCGGGGAGGTGGGCAGGGAAGACGTAGTGCTGGACCTCGGCCAGCGAGCGGATGTCGGCCTCGCTCTGGATAAAAAACGCCAGACGGCCGAGGCGTTCCTCGCACAGGCGGTGCAGCTGGTAGGTGTTGGACGAGTTTTTCCCGCCGATCACGAAGGCGGCGTCGAGCGGCTGGGCGAGGGCGCGGCCGAGGGCATCCTGGTTCACCTGGGTGGCGTAGCAGAGGGTATCCGTGCGGCCGTGGCCGCCAACGCGCTCGGGGCTGCCGGGCGGGACGGGCCCGCAGGTGGCGGCGTAGGCGGCGCGCAGGTGGGCGATGATCTCGCGGGTCTCGTTGACCAGCAGGGTGGTCTGATTGACGACGGCGATGTGTTCGAGGTCGCGGCTGACTGCGAAGTCTTCGGTGAAGCGGCCGGCGAAGGTGTTTTCAAACTCGGCCTGGGCGGCGGGTTCGTGGCGGCGGGGAAGCAGGCCGGTGAGCGCGCGGGCCTCGGCGAGATTGCGGACGATCACGGCGGGGGCGTGGCGGCGGGTATTGGCGAAGGTGGCCTTGGTCTCCTCGTGTTCGTGTTTGCCGTGGATCACGACGGTGTAGCCCTCGCGGCCGTAGGCGCGGGCGGCTTTCCAGACTTTCTCCACCAGCATGCAGGTGGCGTCGTAGGCGCACACGGCGAGGCCGCGGCGCACGAGGCGGCGCTTATCGTCGTCGGTGGCGCCGAAGGCGGGGATGATCACGATATCCTCGGGGCGGAGGGTATCCCATAGGAGCGGGTCCGCGGGCGTGGCGGGGGCGTCGGCGGAGACATTGCGGCCGGAGATGGTGAAGGGGGTGCCTTTATCTGACTGGAGGTAGCGCAGGCCTCGGCGCAGGAGGTCTTCGTTGACGAAGGGATTGTGGATCAGCTCGGACAGCATGAACACGCGGCGACCGGGGTTCTCGGCGAGGGTTTCGTAGGCGCGCTCGATGGCGTTTTTCACGCCGAGGCAGAAGCCGAAGTGGCTGGGCAGCACATAGTGCACGGCGCCGAAATCAAGGGGGACGGGGTCGGCGGCGGACCGTTCGTGCCGGCGGGCGAGGGCCTTCAGCGCGGAGCAGAGCGTGGACTGGTAAAGGGCGCGCGAGGCGGGGTCCTGGTCGTAAATGGCGGTGTTGCGCTCGTGGGCGGGCCGGAATTTGTAGATAAAATCATTTTCCCCGAGGTGGAGGTAGGGCAGCTCGACCAGTAAAGACTCGAGGGCGGGCAGCAGGGCGGTGAGCAGCGGGGTGTTGGCGGGGGGGGTGGCGGCGAGGGCGTCGAGCGAATGGAAAACGATCGCGGTCGGGCTGAGTGGATGGGCCGGCCCGCTGCGGTCGGGCAGGGAGGCGATGACTACGCGGCGGGGGCCGGCCGGGCCGGGCAGGACAAAGGTGTGGTCGGAGCGGTGGACGCCGGGCAGGCTGGCGCCGTCGGCCGGGGCGCGGCCGTGCGGGGTGAACTGGATCGCGAGGCGGTTGTGCGCGTCGAAGGCGAGGACAAGCTCGGGCAGGGTGGGGGCGGGGGCGGCGGGCACGGGATGGGGGGTGGGCGGATCGTCGCGAAGACGGGCGAGGGCGGCGCCTTACTCTTCGCCACTTTCGGCCGGGTCTTGGTCGGCGTCGAAGCTGTCGACGAAACGGGTGGAGAAGAAGTCCTCCTCCTCGAGGATGGCCAGCACGTGGTCGGTCACGGTTTTCCGGTCGGCGGGGGCGAGGCGGGGGTGTTCCAGCGCGAGGAACTCGGTGATGCCGGCGCGCGCCTGGGTGCGGTCGGTGCAAGCGGCGAGGAACTCGTCGGCCTGGCTGGCGATGTCATCGATGATGGGGCGGAGGTTCATGGCGGAGATACGCGGGCGAAGGTGGGCGGGAACGCGGGAAATTACACTGGTTTTTTGCAGCGTTGAGGGTGGTTTCAGCGGAGCAGGGTGAACTGGCTCGCGGCGAGGCGGCGGCCGTTGATCTGCAACTCGACCCGGTGCGCGCCGGGATGGTGCCGGCGGGTGGAGAAATTCCGGATCATCTGGCGCTTGGTCAGGGTGGTGGTCTGGTGCGGGGCGAGGGTGAGGGTGGTCCACTTAAAAACCTTTACCGAGGGGCGGCCGGAGGGGCGCACGTAGTGGACGGCGTAATCCACGGCGAGCGATTGGGCGCGGGGGGAGCTTGAGGCGAGGTGTGCGGAGAGGGTCACGGTATCGCCCAGGCGGAGGCGGGCGGGCCGGGCGGCGAGGGTGGCCGTGAGACGGGGCGCGGCGCCGACTCCGAGCAGGTCGAGGGCGCGGGGGTGGCCTTTTTTCACCAAAGTGCGCAGGGCGTGGCGCACGATCCAGGCGGTGCGGGACTCGCGGCGATCCCAGCCGGCGACCAGATCGAGCACGATGCCGGGGTGATCTTTGGTGATATCGTTCAGGTGGTTGGCGACGGACTTGCGCACGTAGAGGCTGGGGTCGGTGCGCAGGGTGGCCAGCAGGGGAAGGGTGGGTGACGGATCGGTGATCAGGGAGCGGAGGCTTTGGCCCCAGGGTAGGCGGGGGCGGGAGCCTTCGCTGGCGAGGCGGCGGACGTGTTCGTCGGGCGAGGTGGCCCAGCCGGTGAGGACGGCGAGGGTGCCGGCGAGATCGCGTTCGAGAAAGGGGCGGAGGGCGAACTCGGCCGAGCCGTGGCGGGTGAGTTCGCGCAGGGCGGGCAGGGCGAGGGCGGGTTGCCCGAGGCCGCGGCGGGCGACGTGTTCGCAGGGCCAGATGGCGACGAAGCCGTGCCCGATTTGGGGGGCGTGGGCGAAGAGCACCGGGAGTTGTTCTGCAAACGGCAGGGGCAGCGCGTGGTCGAAGGCCTCGGCGGTGCGCCGCAGGCGGTCCATGAGCTCGAGGGTGTCGAGATCGCGCAAGGCGTGGGCGAGAAAAGCCGCCGGGTCGAAGCGCGCGTGCAGCGCGGCGAGCTGGCGGGCGGTCAGGCGCAGGCGCTCGGCGTTGAACAGGTTTTTCATCAGCGCGGGGTGCGGCGGCCGGAGCCCGGGTAAAACGGGCCGGCGGCGGGGGCGGGCTCAGTAGAACACCTTGCGGTCGAGCGAGCGGTATTGGATGGCCTCGAGCAGGTGGGGGGCCTCGACGCGTTCGCTGGCGGCGAGATCGGCGATGGTGCGGGCGACCTTCAGGATGCGATCGTAGGCACGGGCGGAGAGGCCGAGCTGCTCCATGGCTTGTTGCAGCAGGTCGCCCAACGTCGAATCCAGCGGGATGTGGGTGCGGATCTGGGCGTGGGACATGCGGGCGTTGGCCGTGGCGGGGGTGCCGCGGAAGCGCTCCAACTGGCGGTCGCGGGCGGCGCGCACCCGCGCGGCGATGGCGGCGGAGGGCTCGCCCGGGGTGGTGGAGCGCAACTCGGTGACCGTCACGGCCGGGGCCTCGACGTGAAGATCGATGCGGTCGAGCAGGGGGCCGCTGATGCGGGCGCGGTAGCGCTGGATCTGTGGCGGGGAGCAGCGGCATTCGTGCCTGGCGTCGCCGAGGTAGCCGCAGGGGCAGGGGTTCATCGCCGCGACCAGCATGAACGCGCAGGGCAGGGTGATCTTGCCCGCGCTCCGCGAGATCGAGACGGTCGAGTCCTCCAGCGGTTGCCGGAGGACTTCCAGGGCGGAGCGTTTGAACTCGGGCAGTTCGTCCAGGAACAGGATGCCCTGGTGGGCGAGGGAGATTTCGCCCGGGCCGGGCACGGTGCCGCCGCCGATCAGACCGACATCCGAAATGGTATGGTGGGGAGTGCGCACGGGGCGCAGGCCGAAGGCGTGGGTCTGGCTCAGGGTCTGGCCGGCGGCGGAGTGGATGGCGAGGATCTCGAGGGCCTCGTCCAGGGTGGGCGCGGGCATGATCGAGGGGATGCGTTTCGCGACCATTGACTTGCCCGAGCCGGGTGGCCCGATCATCAGCAGATTATGCCCGCCGGCCACGGCTACTTCCACGGCGCGGCGCAGGGAGTGCTGGCCTTTGACCTCGGCAAAATCCCCGGCCGAGGTCTGGGTGGGGCCGGGCTCGGCCGGAGGGGGCGGAGTGAGCGGGGCCAGCGTTAGCCGGCCGGACAGGAAGCGGGCGGCTTGGTCGAGGGACTCGATGGCGTAAACGGCGATGCCCTCCACCAGGGCGGCCTCGGCGGCGCAGGCGGCGGGCAGGAGGAGGCCGTGGCAACCATGGGCCTTGGCGAGTCGGGCGTAGGCGAGGGCGCCGCGGACCGGGCGGGTGGCGCCGGACAGGGCGAGTTCGCCGGCGATCAGGTATTCGCCGATGGCGGGGGCGGCGAGTTGGCCGGTGGCGACGAGGATGCCGAGGGCGATGGGCAGATCGTAGAGCGGGCCCTCCTTGCGCAGGTCGCCGGGGGCTAGGTTGATGGTGGTGCGAGTGCGCAGCAGGCCGTAGCCGGAGTTGGCGAGGGCGGAGAAGACGCGGTCGTCCGACTCCTTCACGGCGGCGTCGGGCAAGCCTACCAGAATGAGTTTAAAATCGCCTGACTCCCCGTGGTTGACCTCGACGTGGACGGGGAGGGCTTGGATGCCCTGCAGGGCGGCGGACAACAGGGTGGCGAGCATCTGGGCGAGGGGGCTCGGGAGGGGTTGCCTGCGTTTTAGGTGCTTCGTGCCGTGATCACGGCGACGTTTCGCTCGACGGCCTCGATGTAGGGATTGCGACCCGAATGGCCGGGGGTTTCGAGGAAGCGGTAGACCCCGGTGAAGTCGGTTTCCAACTTGGCCAAAACGAAGCCGCGCCAAAAGCCCCCGGTGGCGGAGAGCAGGTGGTTCACGGAGGTGAACATGCGTTTTTCCGGAGGGGTGTTGCTGAAGTCATCCGCCTCCTCGAACTCGGTGAAAAGGTGGGGTAATTTTTCCGGGTATTCGGGTGCGGCCATCTGGCCGATGTAGTCGGCGGTGGCGACCATGCAGGCGACGAGCCGGCGGTTTTCGGTGGAGAAATCGGATTTGTCCGGCCGGCCGGAGAGGCCGGTGCAGCGGATCATGCCCAGCACGTCATCCACTTCGTCACGGCGGAGGCCCAGCGGGGGCAGCACGGATGCGGCCAAGGCGCAGCTGCGCAGCACGTGGGAGTGGCCGTATTTGGCGCCGGTGCCGGACTCGTCTCCGCTCGTCTTCAGGAAGCCGGTATCGTGCAACACCATGGCGGCCAGGCCGAGTTCCAGGTCACGATCGGAGAGGGGGGCGGGTTGCGTGCGGCGCTGACCCTCGCCCAGGGCCAGCAGGCACATGGCGGCTTGGGCCGTATGCTGCAAATCGTGGTAGCGCACATCGACGGGCAGATAGTTCCAGAAGCGGCCGGCAAACAGGCTGCTGCTCAACCCGATCAGAGCCTCGATAAATGGTGCGTTCAGGCCCAAGCCATGGGCATAGCAACCCACGGGTGTGAGGTCGTTTATGCCAACCAAGGGGGGCGCCTCTCCACCGGTGGATTGTTGCAAGGGGTTCAACGATTGCACCATGCCACGGCGTAATGATTTGCGCAAGGGGCGGGCAAGCCCAAAGTCCAGTCATTTACTTTATGGTGATCGGACTCACAGGCGGCATCGGATGCGGCAAGTCGACTGCGACGGCCGCTTTCGCTAGGCGGGGTTTTTTGACGACGGATGCAGACCGCATTGTGCGGGAAGCAGTTTTGCCGGATCCGGCGGTGCTGGTCTGTGCGGTCGAGCGGTGGGGCCGAGGGGTGCTGGGCGAGGACGGCACGCTGAACCGGGCGGCGGTGGCGGAGATGGTTTTCACTTCCGAAAGCGAGCGGCGCTGGTGGGAGGGGGTGATTCATCCCCGGGTGCGGGCGATCTGGCGCGGCCGGGTCGAATCTGCGCCGGAGGCGGATTGGGTGGTCGAGGTTCCTTTGCTCTTTGAAGCGGGTTTGGAAAAAGGGTTTGATTTCATCGTATGCGTCGGTGCCAATGCCTCTGTTCAGTTGGCCCGAGTAACCGCGCGCGGGATGTCGCAAGCGCAGGCCGGGCTGCGAATCGCGTCCCAATATCCCTTGGAAAAAAAACTTAAGTTATCCCACGCCGTTCTCTGGAACGATGGCACCCCCGCTTTTTTGGACGCCCAGATCGATCGGTTGATTGAGCGCCTGCGCGTGACGCACCCCGCTTCCCGTGTCTAAGCAGGCGGGGCGCGGGCGCACCTTGGTTTGCTGACGCTAATTCTTCATTTACAAATTTTTATTCATGGATTCCCCGGACACTCCCGTAGATTCTTCAGCTGGTTTGCCTGCCCCAAAGCCCCGCAAGGCACCGTCTCGTCGTTCGCGTGCAACGGCCGAGCCCGAGGCGCTGGTTGCGCCGGCTCCGGAAGGTTCGGCCGAGGCCGCGGCGGTGCCGGCCAAGCGCGGCCGGCCGCGACGCGTCAAAGCGGAGGCCTCGACCGAGGCCGGTCCGGAATTGTTTGGCGTCGCGCCGGTGTCTGCGTCCGTGCCTGAAGAGTATCGGGCGCCAGCGACTGCGGCGGAGCCGGCGGACGACGAACCCTACCGGGGGTCTTTTTCGCCGGATGACGAGGCGCCGCGTGACGAAGCCCCGGCGGAACGTCCGGTATTTGTGCCGTCTGCCCTCGCGGCCACGGCGCCCGAGGCGACGCCGGCAGATTTTGATGCGACCGAGGGTGGTTCGGAAGTGCCTGAAGCGGGGGGCGTCTCGGGGGACTCGGCCAATGCCGCCCCTCCGGGTGCCGGCGGTCCGGTCGGACCGGATGGCCAACCCCGCCGCGAAGAACGCAAAACCTGGTGGGAGCGTAAAAAGGAGAAAAAGCGACTCAAGTGGCTCGAACGCCAGCAAGGCGGTCGTTTCCCGGGTGCCGGCGGCCCGCCGCCCGCCGATGATCGTGGTCCGGTCGCAGGGGGGGAGCAGGCCGCGTCCCCGGCCGGTGGTCCGGGCTTCGCGCCGGGGCGCGGGTTTCGTGATCGTCCGCCCATCCAGCCGGCGCCGCCAGTCATGAGCGGGCCGATCGGCGGGCTGCCGGATCCGTCGCGTTTTTCCGATCTGGCAGCGGTCGATGCCTTGGCCGAGGAATTAGCCGCGGACGCCGATCCGCTGGACCTGACGGCAATCCACGCCGCGCCTGCGGTCGAGTTGGCGGCTCATTTGCGGTCGCTGGGTGAGACCGTGCCGGGCATGCCGGCGCGGCGGGTTTTGGTGGAGCAACTCTTTGCTTGGGCCGCCCGCGAGCGCCGCGCCTTCCGTGAACGCGGGGTATTGGATCTAACGGATGCCGGTCACGGCTTCGTGGTCCATCTTTGCAACAGTTACCGTCTGTATCCGGAGAGCACTTATGTGTCCGCCGCGCTCGTGCGTCGCCACGGCCTGCGCCGCGGGCAGGAACTCGATGTGCTGGCCCAACCGCCCCGTCCGGGCGAGCGTTGTCCCTCGGCTGTCCGGATCAGTTCGGTGATGGGGCTCGCGCCTGCCGAGGCTGCGTCGGTGACCGCCTTTGAAGAGTTGATCCCTTACTACCCGACCAATCGCATTTTATTGGAGGCAAACGAGATTCATAAGGATATCTCGATGCGGGCGATCGATCTGCTCACGCCGGTCGGGTTTGGCCAGCGCGGTTTGATCGTGGCGCCGCCGCGCACCGGCAAGACCGTCTTGTTGCAGAACATCGCGAACTCCATTTCGCAAAACTTCCCCGAAGCGACGCTGATCCTCCTGCTGATTGACGAGCGCCCCGAGGAGGTGACGGATTTCCGGCGGCACACCAAAGGCGATGTGGTGTCCTCCACCTTTGACGAGACGCCCGAGAGCCATGCGCACGCGGCGGAGATGGTGATCGAACGTGCCCGGCGTCTGGTCGAACTCGGCAAGCATGTGGTCATCCTGCTCGACTCGATCACGCGTCTCGCCCGCGCCTACAATGCCCTCGCCGGCAACGGCGGCAAGACCATGTCCGGCGGTATCGAGTCGAATGCTCTCCAGCGCCCGAAGCGTTTCTTTGGCTCGGCGCGTAACATCGAGGGTGGCGGCTCGCTCACCATCCTCGGCACCGCGCTGGTCGACACCAATTCCCGCATGGACGAGGTGATTTTCGAGGAGTTCAAGGGCACCGGCAACATGGAGCTGCACCTCGATCGCGGCTTGTCCGACAAGCGTATCTTCCCGGCGATCAATATCGACCGCTCCGGCACGCGCAAAGAGGAGCTCATCTACCACCCCGAGGAGATGCTCCGTGTCTACGGCCTGCGCCGTGCTATGCAGGGTATTCCTCCGGTTGAGGCGATGGATATGTTCATCCAGCGACTGAAGAAAACCAAGACCAACACGGAATTTTTGTTGAGTCTAAATCGCTAAACTCGCGCACTTACCCTTCCCGTCCGCGCGCCCCGCGCCGAACCGTCCTCCCCGCCTCCCCCCACGTGACCCCCGCCGACGATTTCGTCATCCAACTCGCCCTGGACAAGGGCCTCCTTGCCGCCGATCAGGTCGAGGCGGCGCGCGCCCAGGTGGCTGCGCACACCGACCTCACCACCGAGCCTCCGCGCCTGCTCGATATTTTGTTCGAGGAGCATGGTTTTTCCTCCAAGCAGGCGGCGCAATTACTCGCCGACGAGTTTGGCATGCCGATAATCGACATGGCCAACGTGCGGGCAAACAGCGATTTGCTCGCCCTGCTCCCCCGTAGCCTCGCCATCAAATACACGGTCTTCCCGGTCTCGCGCGACGGCAACACCCTGCGCGTTGCGATCAGCGATCCGTTGGACGTCGATGGGATCGATAGCATCGGCCACTTTCTTAAGCTCACCATCGAGCCGTTGGTCGCTCCGGCCGACGAGATCAAGACCCACATCGACCGCTTTTACGGCAAGGATGAGGAGTCGATGGAGAAACTGCTCAACAGTCTCTCCGGGGATGAGGCGCAGGTCGTCACCGGCACCACCTCGGCTGGCGGCGCGGAAAACGACGACACCGACGCCCCGATCATCAAGCTGGTTTACCAAATCATCCTCGAAGGCATCGCCCGCCGCGCGTCCGACATCCATCTCGAGCCGATGGAGAAGCGTTTCCGGGTGCGCTACCGCATTGACGGCGTGCTGGTCGAGGTGGACAACCCGCCGAAGCGCCTCCAGCTGGCGATGATCTCCCGCCTGAAAATCATGGCGAATATCTCCATCGCGGAGAAACGCATCCCGCAAGACGGTCGCATCCAGGTGACGGCCGGCGTCAAGCCGATCGACCTCCGCGTCTCTTCGCTGCCCACGTCTTACGGCGAGTCCATCGTCATGCGTATTCTGGACAAGGAGGGCCTGCAACTCGGTCTGCCTGAGCTGGGTTTTCTGAGCGACGACCAGGCGGTGATGGAGCGCATCATCACCCTGCCCGACGGTCTATTCCTCGTGACGGGCCCGACCGGTTCGGGCAAGACCACCACGCTCTACTCCTGCCTCCACTTCATCAACAAGCCTGACCGCAAACTCATCACGGTCGAGGATCCGGTGGAGTATCAGCTCTCCGGCATTAACCAGGTGCCGGTCCGCACCGAGGTCGGCATGACCTTCGCCAACGCCCTGCGCTCCATGTTGCGCCAGGCGCCCAACATTATCATGGTGGGTGAAATCCGCGATTTGGAGACCGCCGAGATCTCCATCAACGCCTCCCTGACCGGCCATATGGTGTTCTCCACCTTGCATACCAATGACGCCCCCGGCGCGGTCACCCGTATGATCGACATCGGAGTGAAGCCGTTCCTGGTGTCCACTTCGGTGCGAGCCATCATGGCCCAGCGCCTGACCCGCAAGATCTGCAAGAAGTGTAAACACCCCTACACCCCGGATACGCGCGAGTTGCGCTCGCTCAACATCACCGCCCAGCAGGCGGTGAACGCGAATTTCGCCAAAGGCTCGGGCTGCGAAAACTGCCATGGCTCCGGCTACCGCGGCCGCGCCGGCATCTTCGAGATTTTCGTCTCCAATGACGAACTCCAGCGCATGATCTACGAAAACGTCGGCACGGCCAAATTGCGCGACAAAGCCCGCGCCTTGGGCATGCGCACCATGCGCGAGGATGGCCTCCGCAAGGTCCTCGCCGGCATCACCACGATCGAGGAAGTGGTCTCGATCACGGTGGGCGACGCCAGCTAAAGCCCTCGTTAACCCGGCCCTATTTTCCGACCATGAGTTACGAGATGAATGACTTGCTCGACCTGGTGGTCGATCAAAACGCCTCCGATCTACACTGTCAGGTCGGGCAACCGCCGACCCTGCGTATCAGCGGCTCCATGGTGCCCATCGAGGGCCCTAGCCTCAGCCCGAAGGACACCGAAAACCTCGTGTTGTCCATCACGCCCGACGTCCATGTGCAGAACCTGAAGATGAATGGCGGCTCCGATTTCGGCTTCGCTTTCCTCGACAAGGCCCGCTTCCGCGTCTCCGTGCTCAAATCCAAGGGCAACTACGGCCTTGTGCTGCGCCAGATCCCGAACAGGATGTATGGCCTGCGCGACATCGGCCTGCCCGATAAAGTCCGCGAACTGCTCTACTGCCCCCGTGGGCTCATCCTCGTCACCGGCCCGACCGGCTCCGGCAAGTCCACCACGCTCGCCTCGATGGTGAATTACATCAACGAGAACCGCGAGGGACACATCATCACGATCGAGGACCCCATCGAGTATTACCATCCCCACAAACGTTGTATCGTCACCCAGCGCGAGATCGGCGCCGATGTGCCCAGTTTTGCCGAGGCCATCAAGCGCGCCCTTCGTCAGGATCCCGATATCATCCTCGTGGGCGAAATGCGCGACCTCGAGACGATCGAGGCGGCTATCTCTGCCGCCGAAACCGGCCATCTGGTGTTCGGCACCCTGCACACCAATTCCGCCGCCAAGACCGTTGACCGCATCGTGGATGCTTTTCCTGCCAACATGAAGGAGATGATCCGCACCCAGCTGGCCTCCTCACTGGTCGCGGTCATTTCCCAGGTCCTCTGCAAAAAAATCGGAGGCGGCCGCATCGCTGGTTACGAGATCATGATCAATACCACCTCGATCTCGGCGATGATCCGCGAGAACAAGACCTTCCGCATAACCTCCGACATCCAGACCGGCGGTAATCTCGGCATGATCACGATGGACGCGCACCTCCTCAGCTTGGTGAACCGCCAGCTCGTCACCCCTGACGAAGCCCTTGAAAAGGCTCAGGATCAGATCGGCATGCGCGAGAAACTCAGCCAGCTCGGCGCCACCTTGAAAACGATCTGAGCCCGTCCCGCCACCCCTTTCCTTAATCTCCGGCCCCGCCCTCCGTCCCTACCCATGTTCGAAGCCCACACCCAGGCCATCCTCGAGCTCTGTCGCGAGCATCACCTGCTCGACGAAAAGACCCTCGCCGAGCTCCAGGAGGAACACCGCGCCACCGGCGTCTCCGTCGCCTCCCTCATCATCGACAATAAGCTGGTCGATAAGGTCGATTTTTTGGCCAAGATCGCCGAATCCCTCGGCCTTGAATTCGCGGATGATCTGCCCCCCTCCATCTCGGGCGATATCACCGCGCTGCTCTCCTCGCACCACGCCCGCAATTACGGCGTAGTGCCCTTCCGGGCCGATGCCCACTCGATCGACCTGCTGGCGCTGGATCCCTTCAACGCCCAGATCATCGACGACCTTACCTTCACCCTGCGGAAGGATATCCGGCTGGTCGTCGCCGATCCCGAGCGCATCCAGACCCTGCTGAAAAACCACTACGCCGAGGAAGACGCGTCCCTCGACGAGATCCTCAGCAAAATGGGCGCCGAGGAGACCCCCAGCCCCACCACCAATCCCGACGACCTCAACGCCAACGACATCGAGGCGATGGCCGGTCAGGGCCCCATCATCAAGCTGGTCAACGTCATCCTCGCCGAGGCCATTCGCAACAAGGCCTCCGACATCCATTTCGAGCCCTTTGAGCACGAGTTTAAAATCCGCTATCGCATCGACGGCGCGCTCTATGAAATGTCGCCTCCCGGCAAGAGTCTGGCCCTACCGATCACTTCGCGCATCAAGGTTTTGGCCAATCTTAATATCGCCGAGCGGCGCATCCCCCAAGACGGCCGTATCAAGCTGACCATCGGTGGCCGCCCGGTGGATTTGCGCGTATCCTCCCTGCCCACCCAGTTCGGCGAGTCGGTCGTGCTCCGCGTGCTCGACCAAGGTGCGGTGCAACTCGACATCAGCCAACTCGGCATGCCCGAGGACGTCTTGGAGGGCATCTCCGAAATCGTTAAACGCCCCAACGGTATTTTTATCGTCACCGGCCCCACCGGCTCGGGCAAGACGACCACCCTCTACTCCGCCCTGCGCATCGTCAACACCCCGGATATCAAGCTTTTGACCGCTGAGGATCCGGTGGAATACGAGATCGAGGGCATCATGCAGGTGCCGGTGAACCACGGCGTAGGCCTCACCTTCGCCGCCGCCCTGCGCTCTTTCCTCCGCCAAGACCCCGACGTCATCATGGTGGGTGAAATCCGCGACTTGGAAACCGCTCAAATCTCCATCCAGGCGTCTCTCACGGGTCACTTGGTGCTTTCCACCCTGCATACTAACGACGCCCCCGGTGCCGTTACCCGCTTGGTGGACATGGGCGTCGAGCCCTTCCTGATCGCTTCCTCCCTCGAGGCCGTGTTGGCCCAACGTCTCGTCCGGCGCATCTGCAAGGACTGCCGGACCGCCTACGAACCCCCCGCCACCCTTCTGCAGCAGCTGGGCATCGACCCGGTGGATATCGGTAATCGCGAATTTTTCTACGGCAAGGGCTGCCCCACCTGTAACAATTCCGGCTACAAGGGCCGCCTGGGCATCTACGAGTGGCTCCGCATGTCCGAATCCATCCGCGATCTCGTGGTCCAGCGCGCCCCCACTCTGGTGATCAAACAAAAGGCCCTCGAGCAGGGCATGAGAACCTTGCGTGATGACGGTCTGCGCGCCATCTTTGACGGCATCACCTCCATCGAGGAAGTCGTCAAATACACCTAGCGCGCTCTCCGGGGCGCGAAGCCCGTGACGTTTCCCGCAAACCTCATTCCGCCCTCGTTATCCCCGTCGCCCTAACCTCTCCCCCGCCGCCCCCGAATCCGATTTTCGGATTATCCTCCCCATGCCTAAGTTCGCCTACACCGCCATCGAGTCCACCACCGGCCGCGAGAAAAAAGCCGTCATCGACAGCGCCTCGTCCGAACAAGCCGCGCTCGATTTGAAGGCCCTCGGTTTGCTCCCGACCTCCATCACTGCCGCCGGCACCCCCGCCTTCAAGGTTCCTGCCAAGGCCGCCCCGAAGGCCGCCGCCAAGGCCTTCGTCCCCAAAGCGGAGCCGAAGAAAAAGAAGTCCGGCGGGCCCGGTATCTCCTTCGGCAAAGTCATCGGCAACGAGGGCCTCGCCGTCTTTACCCGCCAGCTATCGACCCTCGTCAACGCCGGCATGCCCATCCTCCGCTCCCTCGAGACTCTCGCGCGTCAGGAAAAAAACCTGCGCTTCAAGTGGGTGCTCGAGCAGATCTCCGAGTCCATCAAGTCGGGTAACACCTTCTCCGACGGCCTCACCCAGCACCCCAAGGTCTTCGACCGCCTTTACATCAACATGGTGAAGGCCGGCGAAGCGGGCGGTGTGCTCGGAACCGTGCTGGATCGCCTCTCCAAATTCATGGAAAAGGCGGAAAAAATCAAGGGCAAGGTCAAGGCTGCCATGACCTATCCCGTTATCATCGCGGGTGTTGCTGTTCTCATCGTGTCCGCCTTGATGGTGTTCGTCATTCCGAAGTTCCAAGAGATTTTCACCGGCCTCCTGAAGGGCACGCCGCTGCCGCTCCTGACCCAGGGCGTGATCGGGTTGTCGAATTTCATGAAGAACCAGATCTTCGCGACGATCGGCATCGTGGTCGCCGTGGTTTTCTTTTTCAAAACCATTACCAAGACCAAATCCGGTAAACGGGCGGTGGATTGGTTGCAGATTCACATCCCCGCCTTCGGCCCGCTTTTCCTGAAGGCTGCCATCGGCCGGTTCACCCGCACTCTGGGCACCTTGCTCTCCTCCGGCGTGCCTATCTTGCAGGCCTTGATCATCACCCGCGACACCTCCGGCAACGTCCACGTTGCCGAGGCTTTGAACAAGGTCCACGACCGCGTGAAAGAGGGTGAAGGCGTGGGCAAGCCGCTCGAGGCCACCAAGATTTTCCCCACCATGGTCACTTCCATGGTGGAGGTCGGCGAGGAAACCGGTGCGCTCCCCGAGATGTTGACCCGTATCGCGGATACCTACGACGACGAGGTGGACAACGCCGTGACTTCGATCACCTCGATCATCGAGCCCATCATGATCGTCTTCATGGCCGTGGTGGTCGGCACCATCGTAATCGCGCTCTTCCTTCCGTTGGTGAAGATCATCCAGACCCTTTCCGGCGGTTGATCCGTCGCCAGTCCCAGGGAGGCCGCCCGCCGCTCCGCTTTCTGGCGGGCGGCGGTTTCTGTTTATCGGCGGTGCGCTGCGTTATCCGCGGCGGATTTCCGAGCCCTCGAAGCGGATCGAGAGGCGGTAGACCTTCTTTATGCGGCAGGTGATTTTGCCGGTGGCGGCGTCAAAGGTGTCGGGCACTTCGATGCGGTGCAGGTCCACTGTGGCATGGTAGCCGCGCTCGCTAAAGACGTCGATCAGGATGGCCAGCGCCAGCGGATCGTCGAGCACGGCGTCCTCGGTATTCACCGAAGCCACGCCGGAGATGGCGTGCCGCAGCACGATGGGCATGACCTTGCGGGCGATGAAATCAACGACCTTGGAAAGTAACTCGGCGTTTTCGAAGGCATATTCATCCAGCCGCTTAACCAGTTCTTGACGGGCGTGGATAACGATATCGTTGGCCACCGGGATGGTGCGCAGGAGGTCGTGGGTGCGCGGATCGAGTTCCAGCGAGCTCTGGTATTGTAGTTCGCGGAGGATGTTCTGCTCCACGTCGGAGATCTGGCCTTGGGCGTTAACCAGATGGTAGTGGAAGATCTCCCGCAGGGATTGCAGCGCATCCCAAGTCTGCTCCTTGAAGATGCGGTAGCGGCGTTTCGCCAGCTCTAGGTCGTAGTCGGTGACCCGCTCCTCGAGCAGTTCGCCCAGCCCGGTGCGGCGCACTTCGTCATTGTGAGCCCGGATATCCAGACCCCGCTTCAGTTGGCGCTCTACCGACGTCTTTTCGTCCACGAACAGCACCATGATGTGGATGGTGGGGTGGCGGAAATGCATGCGCAGCGCGGTGTGGTAAAACTCGCGACGCAGCGCGTGCATCCGGTCCACGAGCAGCTTGAGGCACTCGACCTGGACCTGCGTGCGGGGAAAGCCGTCGAGGATCACGCCGTCGCGGTAGGCGGGCTCGATGAGCTTGCGGAAAAGCAGGCGCATGACCTCGCGGTCGCCGACCATGTGGCCGGCATCCTTGATTTGCTTGGCTTCCGCCGAATCGAGCAGGGTGCTTACTACGATGGGTTCGCAGGTGAGTCCACGGGCCTTGATGATAAACCCGGTGTTGGTGCCTTTGCCGGCACCCGGCGCTCCGCCCAGTAAGATGATTTCCTTGGGGAAACGCAGCTGTTCGCGCCCATAATCCTGCTCGAGGTTACGCCAGACGGCGTCGAAAATCACCTGGGCGTCCTTGATCTCCAAATCCTGATGGCGGCTGGCTCCGGCGGCGGGAGTGGCAAACGGCAGCAGGCCGGCGGTCTTTAATTCGGGAGAAGGCGTGGACATGGGTTGAAGCAATCAGACAGAGCAAAAGGGACGCCTCTTTCGACTATGAATTGATGCGGAGCCCAAAACCTCGTGAAGATGGCGATGATCCCGTGCGGAAAGTGAGCAGCGGAGGCGCGTCACTTTAGAGGGAACCCGTCGCGAACCACGGGGTCCTATTCCGCACATCCTTGAGCACGGTTGCGAAGCCCGCCTCCCCTTGGAGCGTAGCCCCGTGGCCGGCCCAAGGTATAACCCTTTTGTTCTTTCGGGTCCGTCTTGCGGGCCCGGTTACAATTCCTGAAGCCGCGAACTTCAGGAGTGTTAGTTGAAGCTGGACCTGACGGGGCCGCCTTGCGAGGGGGCCCCGTCTTGTTTTTGACGAAAAGTGCGCTTGGGCGTTGCAGTCGGAGCGTGGCGAATTGCAGATCGGTAGATGAAATATCTTTTATGCCACGCGTCGGGTGGGAAGCCCCCGGTGACGGTCGTGGCGCGGAGGGGCGCGGCGTGGTTTGGCGCACTGGTTTTAGCGTGGTGCGGTTGGGGCATTTCGCTCCGCGCCGAGGATGCCGCGCCGGAGCAAGCCGTGGTGCAGATCCTTACCTACAGTCAGGTTCCTGAGTTTGATGCACCGTGGCGCTTTGAGCCAGTGCGCCATTCCGCGGGCACGGGCTTTGTCATCGCTGGCGGGCGCATCCTGACCAACGCGCACGTGATTGCTTGGGCCAAGCAAATCCTGGTGCGTCGTTACCAGGATCCGCGCCTGCTCACGGCACGGGTGGTCTTCGCCGGCCATGATTGTGATCTTGCCGTCCTGGAGTTGGAGGAGCCGGCCCAGCTGGCGGACGTGAAACCCCTCGAGTTCGGCGAATTGCCCACGGTGCAGTCAACCGTGGTAACGTGCGGCTACCCGGCCGGCGGCGATCAGATGTCGTTTACCCGCGGCGTGGTTTCCCGCATCGAGGTCCAGCCCTACGCTCATGCCGGCAATCGCGCCCTGCTGGCCGTGCAGACGGACGCCGCGATTAACCCGGGCAACAGCGGAGGCCCGGTGTTCCAGGGCAACAAAGTCGTCGGGGTCGCGTTCCAGGGCATACCCGGCCTGCAGAACGCCGGATTCTTCATCCCGCCCGAGGTCGTGGAGCATTTTCTCAAGGACATCGCCGACGGTCATTATGATGGTTTCCCGCAAGCGGGGCTGACTTTGGAGCCTGTGCAAAATCCCGCCTACCGCCGCGTGCTGGGGCTGGCTGACGACGGTCGTGGCGCGCGCGTTGATTCCCTGCGGGCCGGGGGCCCGGCGGCGCGCGGGTTGCGCCCCGATGACGTGCTGCTCGAGGCAGGCGGGTATCCGGTGGGCAGCGATGGTATGATTCCTTACCAAGGCAACCGTGTCGCCGTCGGGGTGGCGTTTCAACAGCCCCAGGCCGGCGAGGTGTTGCGACTCTCCGTTTTCCGCGAAGGCAAGACGCTTGATGTCGATGTCAACATGGAGGCCTACGACGGGGACCGTCTCGCGGGGAGCCAATACGACCAACCGCCGCGTTATTTTATCTACGCCGGGCTTATCTTCACCCCCCTGAGCGCGAATTACCTCGAGACACTTGGGGAGCCCGGGCGTGATTACCTCTGGAAGGGGTTGGCGGAGCTCACGTATCAACTCTATCACCTTGAGGCCGAGTCCCCGGGATCGGGGCGAGTCGAGCCAGTCGTGCTTTGCGGCATCCTCCCGCATGCCGTCAACGCCGACCTTTCCGTGCGTGGGCGGGTGGTCGTCAATCGCATCAATGGCGTGCGCATTGAGCGGCTCGAGGACGTCCGCCGCGCTTTGCTTGAAAACCAAGGCGCGCGCCACCTGTTCGAGTTCAATAATCCGGAGCACGGTATACTGGAGGCGATTGACCGCGCTGCTGCGTCCGCCGCGCATACTGAAATTCTCCGCACCTACGGCATCGTCTCGGATCAACGCCTATGAAACTTTTCCGCCTCCTTTTCCGAGTCGCCATGCTGGGCCTCGCCTCCGCCGCCGCGCTGCCCGCCCAGTCCGGGTGGGAACACTCCCTCGTCAGCATCGAGGTGACCTCGAAGGTCTACGACGCCTTTCAACCGTGGAACGATCCCACCCGCGCGGTGCGCAAGCACGGCGTGGTCATTGGTCCGGGCGAGGTGCTAACCACCGCGCAGTATCTCCCCACCCATACCCTCGTGCGTTTGCAAAAGGGCGGCCGCGGCCGCTGGTATGACGCCCGGGTGACCTGGTGGGACGCCCAGTCCAACCTCGCTCTGCTCACCACCGAAGCCCCGGCCTTTTGGGACGGGCTGCAGCCGGCTGCGCTCGCAGAGACGGTGTCGCGCGGTCCCGACTTCGAGCTCATCCGCTGGCGCGACGGCAACCTCGAGGAGAGGCGGGTCGAGTTTGGCCAGTTCACGGTTGGGGAGGGCGTGATTGGTTTCGCTCCGCACGTGCAGATGGAGGTCGCGGCCGACTTAAGCGGCCTTGGCTGGGCGGAGCTCATCGTGCGCGAAGGGCGGGTGCTCGGCCTTACCACCCACTCAAACGGCCGGGTTTGCGGCGTGTTGCCCGCGACCTTCATTCGCCGCGTGCTGGCGGCGCACCGGGCGGGGACTTTTACCGGACTCGGTTATTTCGACTTCACGTGGCAACCCGGCGGCAACCCGGAGTTGCTCAAAGAGCTCGGTCTCGATGGTCCGCCGCGCGGCGGGGTGGTGAACCGGGCTGGGCACGTCACCGATCCCGATAAGGCGCCCCAACCACGCGACATACTCCTCGCGGTGGATGGCTTCGATATCGATTCGGAGGGCGATTACCTGGATCCGGACTTCGGCCATCTCATGCTGGAGAACCTCGCTAACCGTGCGCACTTCGCCGGTGATACGGTGAAGCTCCGGCTGCGCCGTGGCCCGGAGGAGCGCACCATCGACTACGTCGTGCCGGTGGCACGGTTCGCCGACGAGTTGGTGCCGCGCGAGGTCTTCGGCGCTCCGCCCGTCTACCTCGTGGCGGGGGGGCTGGTTTTCCAGCCTTTGACCCAGCCGTTCCTGCGCGGGTGGGGCGATGAATGGCGGAAACACGCCCCCTTTCGGCTTCAGTATTATCAATATGCCGATGCCCATGACCGCCGTGATTCGCTCGTCGTGCTCACCGGCGTGCTGCCGGACGAGATCAATCTGGGCTATGAGGACGCCGACCTGATCGTGCTGGACCGGGTGAATGGCCGCATGATTGCCACCCTGGCCGACCTCGCGGAGGCCCTGAAGACGGCGTCGCCCGGTGGCGTGCACCGTTTCGAGTTCATGCCCGGGCACAACTTGCAACGGCTGTTGCTCGATGCCGCCACGCTGGACGAAGCCACCCGTCGGGTGGTCGAGCACTACGGCCTGCCGGCGGCGGCGCGTTTCTAGCCGTGCCGCGTCCGGTCAGCGTTTTTTAAACAGCATCTGTGGGGCTGTTTCGAGCTGGCCGCGGGTAACGCCGATCTGGTTGAGGAGCTTCAGCTCGCGCCACAGCTCGGCCCCGGAAAGCGTGCCGCGGAGCAGCTTGTGGTAGGCACGCGCCGTGCGTAGCACCTCCTCGGGCGCTTCATCGACAAATTCGATTCGGAAGTGGCGTGCGCCAAGCCCGAGCAGGCGGTCGGCGAACTCGGCTCCAGTCTGAGCCCTTGGGTTAAAAACGGTGTTCCGGCAGCCGGCGTCGGCTTTCAGTGGCAACAGCGCGCCGACCCGATCGCGCAGCGCCACGCGGTGTTTTTCGCAGGGCCGGCCGCAGTCGTGGTAATCTTTTCCAGTCGAGAGAAAGGCGCAGAACACGCAGTGTTCCATGTGAAACATCGGCATGTGCTGGTGCAGGGTCAGCTCGAACCAGGCGGGAGGGGCTCCGCGCAGCAGGGATTCCAGCTGGGCGACATTCAGGTCGTAGCTGGCGGTCACCCGCTCCAAACGGTATTTAGACAGGTAATACTCGGCGGCGAGCGGGTTGGCGACGTTGAGGGAAAAATCGCCGCGCAGCCGGAGGCTAGGGGCGGCGGAGGGGAAGAAACGCAGGTGCTCGTGGTTGCGGGCGAGGATGCCATCGGGTTCGGCGGAAAGGACCTGCTTCAGGATCCACTCCTCGCCGGGTTTGAAGACGCGCGGCGGGGCGAGCCAGATCGCCGGCGCCAGCGGCGCCGGAATATCCGATGTCCAATGCCCGATGACCGAAGTGCAAGCGGTCCGCCACTGGCGGAATTTGGCGACGGCCTCGCGGTAGTGTTTGGGGTTTTCGAACTCGCAGTAGAGGTCGGCAAACGGGACCTCGGCGGCGAGGGCGGCGTCGAGCTGGCCGAAGTCGCGGACGTAGAGAATCAGTGCGGGCGGTTGAGAAGGGGCGGCAAGCTCCGGCGGACGCGCCAGCGTGGTGTCCCCGCCTTCGATCAACTGCCAGCGGCGAGGCTGGGCGCGCAGTTGCTCGAGGCGGGCGGCGGCGTCACGGCGCAGTCGGTTAAGTTCGCTAGTCGGGAGCATGACTGCGCCCTCGAGGCGGCTGTCCAGACTGGCGAGGTGAAAGGGTGTCCCGCCGAGCCGGCCGAGTTGGTCGCGGAGTCGCTCGTCGGTGAGGGGGCGTTGGTCGGAGGGGGCGGCCTCGAGCGGGAGCGCGGAGGCTTCGCGAACCACGTGACCGGCGCCGTCATCGAGGATCAGGGTGAGGGGGGCACCGGCGTGGCCGTGGACCTCGGCGGAGATGGGGCGGGTCTGGCGGATTTTTTCGCCGGCGAAGGTGGCGCGCAGTTCGCGGTCGAGGGCGGGATCGTTGGTTTTCCAGACGCGGTGGCCGGGGCGGATTTTTTTGAAATCGAGGTCGCCGTGGCCGAAGCGGAGCACGCTCTCGCCGGAGCGGGCGTCGAGGGTGGACTGGTAGATGCGCCCGCCTTCCTCGCCGGCGGCGGGGTTACCGGCATCGAACACCACGCCGTCGCCCGGCTTGGCGGGGGCGACGAGTTTCAGCGCCACGTGGTCGGGGCCGACGCGCGTGACTTGGCCGAGGAACACGCCCCGCTTGGTGCCGAAGCGACCGTGGGCGAGTTCCTGATTGTTGATACCGTTGAACCAGCCCGGGTAGAGGCCTCGGGAGAAGGCCATGTTCAGCTCGTATTTCGCCTGGCCCGGGTCAAAGGAGGGGGACGGGGCTTCGCCGTTTAGCTCGGCCAGCACGCGGTCGAGGGCCTGCCGGTAGGTGCGGGTGATGCTGGCGACGTATTCGGGGGATTTAAGGCGTCCCTCGATTTTCAGGGAAGCGACACCGGCGCGGACGAGCTGAGGCAGCACGTCGAGGCCGGCGAGATCTTGGGGGCTGAGCAGGTATTGGCGGTCGCCGAGATCGACTTTTTCGCCGTCGCGCACGAGCTCGTAAGGCATGCGGCAGGCCTGGGCGCATTCGCCCCGGTTGGCGGAGCGACCGCCGAGTGATTCGCTGGTCAGGCACTGGCCGGAATAGGCTACGCAGAGCGCGCCGTGCACAAAAACCTCGAGCGGCAGGGGGGCTTCGCCCGGGGCGAGGGCGGCGCGCTGGGCGGCTTGTATGTGCTCGATCTCCTTGAGTGAGTTTTCGCGGGCCAGGACCACGAGTTCGGCGCCGAGATCGCGGGCGAAGGCCACGCCGGCATCGTTGGTCACGGTCATCTGGGTGGAGCCGTGGATGGGGAAATCCGGGGAGAGGCGGCGGATCAGGCGGCAGATGCCTACATCCTGGACGATGGCGGCGTCGACGCCGGCGGCGATTATGGCGCGCAGGTAGTCGGCGGCGTCATCCAGTTCGTTGGCGAAGACGAGGGTATTGAACGTCACGTAGCCGCGCACGCCACGACGGTGGAGAAAGGCCATCAAGGCGGGCAGGTCGGCCACGGTGAAGTTGTGGGCGCGCATGCGGGCATTGAAGCGCTCAAGGCCGAAGAAAATGGCGTCGGCGCCGTTCTCCACGGCGGCGCGGGCGCACTCCCAGTCGCCGGCGGGCGCGAGCAACTCCGGCCGGGCGTAGCGGGTCTGGGCGGGTGCGGGCGATGGGGAAGGGACGTAGGCGGACATCGGCGGCAAGGTGGGGGCCGGACAGGACGGCGCAAGCCCGTTGGGCGAACTCGCCTCTAGGCGATGGTTTTTCCAGGGCGCTTTTAGCGGGCGGCGGCTTCGTCCGGAGGGGGCTCCGGAACGCGAGCCAGCCCCGAGGTTCGCTGGGTTGGGGCCTGCGGGGGCAGCAAGGGCAGGCCGGCTTAAAACAAGAGCGGGGCGAACGGGTGGCTGGGTTGTTTTCGCATCTGTTTTAGTCCCAGTTGCAAGGGAGTATAGATAGGTGCGTATTTGCTGCTGAGGGTGGACAAATCCTTGCGCCCGGAGTTGCGCCGGACGTCGGAGTTATTACCTGTCATCTGTTTATTCGTCCATGACCGTTCCTGCGTCCACCTCTTCCGTTGTTTCTTCCCGAGATTTTGCCGGTATTTTTTCCCAAGTGGCTCCGCACATGGCGGCGTTGGACCGCTTTCTTCATGAGCAGTTGGATTCCTTTGAGCCGGAGATCCGGGCGATGGCGGACTATTGCATCGATACCTCAGGCAAACGCATCCGCCCGGCGCTGGTTTTCTTCAGCGGATGGTCTGAAGCCAAGGTCCCCGCCCCCGGGCTAGTGAAGGTGGCGGCGGTGGTAGAGCTCGTCCACCTCGCGACCCTCGTGCATGACGACATCATGGACGAGGCGGATGTGCGTCGTGGGCGGCCGACGGCAGCGCGCAAATACGGTGCGGCGGCGGCGGTTTTGCTAGGGGATGCGCTCTTCGCCCATGCCCTGCACCTCGCCTCGCTCTTTCCCACCACCGAGGTGTGTCGGGCGGTGAGCGAATCGACTCGCAAGGTTTGCGCGGGCGAGATCGTGCAGACAATGCGCCGGCGGACGGTGGGTATCACGCGAGCGGATTACGACCGGGTGATTGATCTCAAGACGGCGGAGCTTTTTCGCGTCTCCTGTGCGCTGGGGGCGAGGCTGGGCGGGTATCCCGAGGCATTTGTGAACGCGGCGGCGCGCTTTGGCCGGCACCTCGGCATTGCTTACCAGATCTACGACGATCTGGCGGATTTTTTTGGGCGGGAGCAGCGAATCGGCAAAACCCTCGGCACGGATCTGGCGAGCGGCAAGCTGACCCTGCCTTTGCTATTTTTGCGTGACCGTCTGCCCCCGGATCAACGGGCGGCTTTGGAGGCCGAGTTGGAGGGGCGCGTTGCGCCGCGCCTTGAGCAACGGTTGGTCGAGATGGGGGAACACGGGGTATTTTTAGCGGTGACGGGCGAAATTGAGGCTCAGTTGGTTCGCGCGGAGGCCGCGCTTCTTGAGCATCCGGACCTGGCGCCGGCGGGGCATCTCGCGGCCTTGCCGCTGGTCTTGCGGGCGCAGGTAGCGGCGCTGGGCTGAAGCACCCGCGCCGGCACGCATCGCGCAGAGGGTTGCCATGGCGGGCGGCGTTTGTATTGTATCCCAGCCTAATATGCTCAGTTCCACCTCAACTCTCGACGCCACCGTGGACGCCGGGGCGGAGCGTCGCCGCGAGGCGGAGGCGGATCGTATTCTGGTTGAACGCGTTCAGGCTGGGGAGGTGGAGCGCTTCGACCGGCTTGTAGGCAAATACCGCGAACGTATCTGGGCAGTGATCTACCACATGACCTCCAATCGCGAGGATGCCTCCGATTTGACGCAGGACGCCTTCATCAAGGCATTCCAGTCGATCAACCGTTTCCAAGGGCAGTCGTCTTTTTTCACTTGGCTCTACCGCATCGCGGTCAACGGGACTTTGAACCATTTGCAGAAAAACAAGCTCAGGCGGTTTTTCAGCTTGGAGAAAATCCGTGACGAAGAGCCGGTGGCCAACCTGCTCGACCAACTGGCGGATCCGGGCGATGCCTCCGACCGCCGGGCTTGTCTCTCCGAGCTCCAACAAAAATTGAACGAGGCGATGCAGAAACTGTCTAACAAACATCGCACTGTGGTTACCCTTTTTGAAATCGACGGCCTTTCGCACGAGGAAATCGCTGAAATTACCGGCACCTCGGTGGGCACCGTTCGCTCCCGTTTGCACTACGCCAAGCAACTCATGCAGAGTGATTTAAAGGAATATCTTGGAACATGAGTGATCCCATGAAAACCCGCACTAAGCCCACCCTGGATGATCTCTTCGCCGTGAAACGGGCGGAGCGCCCGGATGAATCTTTTTGGAACGACTTCGAGCGCGGGCTCAGGCAAAAACAGCTTGCGGCGATCGTGTTGCCTCGCCCGTGGTGGCACGCGCCGAGTCTTTGGGCGCGCAAGGCTGCGCCCTATGGCGGTTTCGCGGCGGCGGCAGCGGCGCTGGCCTTGGCTTTTGCCACGCTTCGGTCCCCGGTGGCGGTTGAAGGCCGTTTGACTTCGCTTCGTCCGGCTGTCTCCGCGCAAGCGGCTTCGGCGCCAGCAGTCAAAGGCGCTATGCTTAGCCAGGAAGTCTCCCCGTCCGCGACGGGTGTGAATGCCTCCGCGGCCGTCGAAGTGGCTGCAGCGGCCATGGCTGTTGGAGTATCACCCGATACGGCGCCCGCATTGGCGGCAGCCGATGACGGGGTCGCGGTCACTCCGGCTGAGTCCGGGAAAAGTTTGAACCCGACCGCGGCGACGCTGGCCCAGACGGTGACGGCCCCTGCAGCAGCCGATCCCCTCTTTGTGGCCGAGCCGGTGGTGGCCGAGCCTTTGGCGCTGATGCCGGAGGCTTCCCTCGCGGATGCCCCCTTGCCGGCGACTTTGGCGGATGGCGTGGTCATCGAGCCGCCGGCGGTTATACATACGCGGCATGATCGCCTCTTGGCCAAAGCCTTGGAGGAAACGCCGGGTGAGGAAGACCGTTCGTTGTCCCAAGTTCGCGAACGAGTGGTGCACCGTCTGGCCGACGGCGAAGAACTCTACGCTTCGATTACACGGTTAGGCCTGAGCGGTGACCGGCTTTCCCTGAAGTTCTGAGCCGGGCTGGCTGGACGCGGGTCTGGCTTTTAGTCGGGGGGAGACGGGCTAAAGGTGGAGTCCGGCAGCGCGAGCGGGTTGGGCCATGTCTCGCGCTCGAACAGGAACCCTGCAACCGGGCCAAGCACGATACCGCAACGCCGCGGGTGGCGAGCGGTGGTGCGCGTTCAGCCCGGTCCGGGCGTGGTGGGCGGGATTACTCCGCGCGCAACTCGAGGCGGGCGGAGGGCAGGCCTTCGGACCGCACCGTGACGGTGAGCGGGCCGGGGGCGCCAGACCGGCCGCGCACCATGGCGAGGGCGAGGCCGTTGAAGGTTTTGCGTTCGGGGGATTGGAAGGATTCGAAGCTGGTGGCGTCGCCGTTGTCGGTCGCGATCACATCGCCGGGGCCCTCCACGGAGAAAACGAGGGGGATTTTGGCGCGGGGCACGGGCACGCCGGCGGCGTCCACTACCTGGGCGGTGACGAAGGCTAGATCGCGTCCTTCGGCGCGGACAATGGGGGCTTCGGCGCTCAGGCGCAGGGCGGCGGCGGGCCCGGCGGTGCGGCGTGTATCCTCGGCCCAGCGGGCGCCGTTTTTGTAGGCGACGGCACGGAGTTCGCCGGGCTGGTAGACGATGTCGTTCCAGCGCAGGCGGTATTCGCCGGGGCCGCGTTTTTTCCGGCCTAACGACACGCCGTTCAGGAATAATTCGGCTTCGTCGCCGGACGTGTAGAGGTGGACGGGTGTGACTTGCCCTTCTCGGCCGGGCCAGGACCAATGCGGGAGCAGGTGCGCCATGGGCAACTCGGGGCGCCAGCGGGCCTGGTAGGAGTAATAGCGGTCCTTGGGGAAGCCTGCGAGGTCGACGATGCCGAAGTAGCTGGAGCGGGAGGGCACGCGGATCTTGCCCAACGAAGCGAGTTCGGCGGCGGCGCGCTCGCGGGCGGCGGGGTCGGTGTAGTTGAGCAGGTTGGTGGCGTCGTCGTTGTAGGGGGTGGGCTCGCCAAGGTAGTCGAAGCCGGTCCAGACGAACTCCCCCAGGACGAAGGGATTTTTATCTTGGCCGGCGAATTCCCGGTCGGGTGGGGTGGCCCAGCGCGGGGCGCTCAGGTCGTAGCTGCTCACTTGAAAATCCGCCTGGCCGGCCGATTGATCATCAACGACGGGGAAAACGTATTCGCCGCGCGAGCTGATGGTGGAGGCGGTCTCGCTGCCCAAAACCGGCTGGCGGGGATGGCGGGCATGGAAGACGGGGTATTCTTCCGGCTTGTAGTTGTAGCCGACGATATCCACCGCCGTATTGAAGCCATTGTAGCCGGACCAGGTGTGGTTGAAGCCGGCGGTGATGGGACGGGTGCGATCTTCCTCGCGGACGAGGCCGGCGAGGCGGGTGGCGAGTTTCCAGCCGACGGAGTTGTGTTGCTCCACGATCTCGTTGCCGATGCTCCACATGACCACCGACGGGTGATTGCGGTCACGGCGGACCATGGCGCGCAGGTCGGCCTCGTGCCACCAGGGGAAATCGAGCGAGTAGTCATTTTTTACCTTGGCCATGGCCCAGGCGTCGAAGGATTCCACCATGACGACAAGGCCGAGGCGGTCGCAGAGGTCGAGGAGCTCGGGGGCAGGGGGATTGTGCGAGGTGCGGATGGCATTGACGCCCATCTCGCGGAGGATGCGGAGCTGTCGGGCGAGGGCGGATACGTTGACGGCCGCGCCGAGGGCGCCGAGGTCGTGGTGCTGGCAGACGCCGTTGAGTTTCAGCACTTCGCCGTTCAGGATGAGGCCTCGTTGGGGGTCGACGGCGAGGGAGCGGATACCGAAGGGGGTTTCCACCTGGTCGATCACGGCGCCATCGCGCGAGATGGTGGTGATGGCGACGTAGCGATGGGGTGCGCCGGGGCGCCAGAGCCGGGGCGATTCCACGCGCAGGCAGAAGCTGGTCTGGCGCGGCAGGCCGGGCTTGACCTCCAAGTCTTGCGGTTGGGCGCGTGAGACCGGCTCGACGGCGGGATGCCCGTCGCTGTCGAGAGCGTGGAGGGCGACGGATGCGCTCAGGCGTTTGGCGGCCTCGGCACCGTGGTTTTCCAGTTCGATCCGCACATCGACGATGGCAGATTCGGCGGATACCGCGGGAGTCGTGATGAACACGCCCCAAGTCGCGATGTGGACCGGAGCGGTTTTGACCAAGCGGACGTGACGGTAGAGGCCGCCGCCGGGATACCAGCGCGAGGAATCGGGCGGGTTGTCGAGGCGGATGGCGAGGGTGTTGTCGGCGCCGGGCCGGGCGTAGGGGGTGAGGTCAAGGGAGAAGGACGAGTAGCCGTAGGGCCAGCCGCCGACGAACCGGCCGTTCAACCACACGGCGGAATGGGACATGGCGCCGTCGATCTCGAGGGCTAGCCGAGTCCCGGGTGCGGAGGTGGGCAGCGCGAAGGTTTTCCGATACCATCCGGTGCCATGCCAGGGGAGTTTGCCGGTCTCGCCGGGCAGATTTTGGTCGAAGGGGCCTTCGATACCCCAGTCGTGGGGCAGGTCGAGCGAGCGCCAGCTGGAGTCGTCGTAGCCGGGTTGGATGCAGGCGAGGGCTGAGCCGGGCTCGGCGCCTTCGGGGCGAATGCGGGGAGCGGGGAGGTAGTTGGAGAATGCATTGGTCTGCGGCAACAGCCAGGGGCGCAGGGCCTCGCGGGACAGGTCGGTGCCCACGGGTTCGGGGTCGTGGCGGTGGAAGCGCCAGCCGGAGTCGAGGGCGAGGCTCTCTCTTGGGGAGGCGGCATCGGCGAAAGCAGACGCGGTTGCGCACACAAGGAACAGGCAGGCGGTGAAGGGATTGAAGCGCATGGTGGTATCGGAAGAGGGTGGTGGGTATTTAGTGTCCGTCCCCGTCGGGGATACGGACTTCGGTGGCGGGAGGGCTAGGGGGCAAGGCGAAGCTGGCCGGCGGCGAAGGCCAGTCCGGGTTGTAGCTCGAAATATCCGGGCCAAGACGCAGGGCGAGGGCAGGGATTTCGGCGCGGATGCCTTCCACGATGCAGCGGGCCAGGGAATAGGCTCCGTAGGGGCTGAAATGGGTGTCGTCCTTCACGTCCTTGTCTTGCCCGGGATAGGCGCCGCCCGCGAAGTGAACAAAGGCCAGCTTTGATTCTTCCGGGCCCAGGGCGGTGAGCAGGCGGCGGCTCATTTCATGGAGGTCGATCAGGGGCACGTGTTGTTCCCTGGCTACTTGCCGGACCGCGACGGGGTAGTCGCCGAGGGTGTCGATCAGGATCCCGCGATCGAAGCGGCGGCGATACATCGACGTGACGAGGACGGGTTCGCCGCCCTGGGCACGAATCACGCGGATGTAGCTGCGCAGGTCGTCAGCGTAGGTGGTAAAGGGGCCCACGCCTTCGCCTTTTTCCTTCATATCATTATGACCGAATTGGATGAAAACGTAGTCGCCTGCCTTTAGCGTGGAGAGGATTTTTTCGAGGCGGTTCGATTTGCGGAACGAGGCAAGGGAGAGGCCGGACTCGGCGTGGTTGGCGATCGCGACGCCGGCGGGGAAAAACCGCGGGAGCATCTGGCCCCAAGCGGCCCAGGGTTCGCCGGGTTGGTCAGTGACGGTGGAGTCGCCGGCGAGGTAGATTGTGAGGGCGGCATCATTGCGCTGGATCTCCAGACTGGCGACGGCGGGATGGGCGCCGTTGAACTCTAGGGTTAGGCGTCGATCCCAGTGGGGCACACCGTGTTCGCGCGGTTTCAGGCTGACGCTCCGCCCGTCGGGCAAGGCGGGAGTGCGGATGTTGACGGTGAAAGTCCTCGTTTGCACTTCGCCGGCCACGGTGGTCAGCGACTCGATCATGAGGCGGCGCGTCTCGGCTTTCACGGTGTTCTCGGCAGCGGCGGCGGGGTTCCCAAGGCGGAGGGTGACGTCGTAGTTGCCCTCGGGCAGGTCGATAGCGAATGAAAATGGACCATTCCCGACCAGCGCGTCCTGCCGGGCCTCGATTGGCGAGGGGGTGGCGGGTATTTTGGCAGCGGTGACGCCGGACGCCGAGACAAGGCCATAGCCCCGCGTGGCGGTGTAAAGGGTGTCGGGACTGACGGAGGTCCAGCCTGGGGCGGCGGGGCCGGGGCCGAAATCGAAACGCAGTGCCGGGTTGTCGGCGAGGGCGGTGGTGCCGAGTGCGAGGCTCCCGAGGAGGAGGCGGAGGGCGGCGGGTAACATCTGCAACTCAGGGCGAGGGTGGATGCTTCCCGGCAAGGGCCAGCATTTGGATGGCGGAAAGTCCCCACTGGGAAGTCGAGTTGGTGCTCAGGGCGAAACTTTCGTCCACCGGCGATAACACGGCGGGCCCAGTGACGTGGGTGGCATGAAGGTCGGTGCGCACGCCACGGCCCGAGCGGCCGCCGAGAAACTCGTCCCAGGCCCGGGCGGCGAGAGCGGGGGAGTTGGTTTGGCGGGCGGCGTAGGCGGTGAGGCGGGAGTGGGCGTCGCGCAGGTTGAGTTTGCCGAGGGGCTCGCCCAGCTTGGCGCGTTGCTCGTCGTCGGAGGCGTTGTAAAGGGTGCAGTAGTCCAGCCAAGCGGCGCGGAAGGCGGGCAAGTCCACCAGCGAGATCAATTCCGAGCAGATCTCGGGCAGCCCGAATACGGCGCTGAGGTGGGAAACGCCCACGCCCTGAGGATCACCTGGGGAGAACTCTCCGGTATCGAGATTGAAGGTGCAACCGGTGGTGAAGAAGCCTTTGGGCTGAGCGCCGATCGTGCGCATGCCCGCGAGGAGTTTATCCCGCACGCGAGCGTTGCCGGTGCGTTCCCACTCGGTGAGCCAGGCGAAGGCGAGCGAACCCCAGTCGGTGCCAAAGCCCACCGAGGCGGCGGCGCGAGTGGGCGGCGGGATGGGTTCCGTGCGGATCTTGCGGATAGGGTCGAGGGTGAGGAAAGCCTCGTCGGCGCCGACCAGCTCGCGCATGAGGTCACCGGTGCGTTCATCGGCGGTGAGGTAGTAGTAAAAGCGTCGATACGCGACCGTGCTGATGCGGAGCTGTTTGGCGGAGCAGCCCCAGTGCTGGACGTTATGGCGGGAGCCGAGGCCCTTGAAGCGGCCGAGGTGGTAGACATCCACCTCGCCAGTGTGGCGGGTCATCGCCTCGGCGAGGCGGAATACGTCGGCGCGGCCCGAACGGAGGTAGGAATACCACAGCCACAGGTCGGGCGAGAGCTCGGAATTGGCCCAGGCGAAGCCTCCGACGTCATAGCGCCAGACGTGGCGGTCCGAGTCATAGCTATGCATGACATCCCCAAAGTCCCAGAAGCCATACCAGCGGCGCTGGTCGATTTGTTCGAGGTAGGTGCGGAGGAGGAAATCGAGCTGGTCCTCGACTTTCGTGGCGAGGGGAGTGGAGCGGTCGGCCAGGCTCCAGTCGCCGAAGACTCCGGCGGCGTGGCAGTGGGCGGGCGAGGCGGCGAGTTGGGGCGGGCGGCGGAGGGCGGCGGCGAGGGGAGGAAACTCCTCGCGGGCGGGGGTGGTGGCGACGGCGCGGAAAACGAGTTCGTGGGAGCGAGCGATGCCGTGCGGGCTGCCGAAGCCTTTTTCGTAGTCTTCGTAGGTGATATTTAGACCTTCGAGTTCCTCCGCGTGGTTATCCATGCCCATGCCGTCATGGTAGAAGCGCAGGTCCATGGGCGGGGCCTCGGGCGACCAGAGCCAGGCGGTGGCCTCGGCGGTGTCGGTGTGAGCGGCCCGGACATCCAGTTGCGCGGGGTATTTTTCCCAGAAATCACGCAGGCCGAAGACGAGCCCGCCCGAACTACCTCCGATGTAGCCCAGGCCGGCGGCGCGGCTGCCCGCGGCGGCGCGGATCCAGCCGTGGCCGGGCCGGGTGCGTTTACGAATCTCGAAGCCATCGGCCGAGAGTTGGGAAAGGGTATAGTCGCCCCAGGCGGGAATGAGGTGCAACCGATTCGCGACGGCAGATGCCCACTCCGATACCGGAGGGGTGGCACGACCCGCAACCTGGGCTTGGCGCACGGCCTCGCCGGGGTCGCGCCGCAGGCCGGTGATTCCGCGCACGGCTTCGCCGAACAGGCCGTCGTCCAGGCCGGAGAAACGCACGTGACGATCGTGGGGTGCGTCGGTGAGAGGGACGTCGAAGCGCAGGCCGAGGCCGTGGATGAAATCGCGTTGTTCATCGCCGTCGTAAACGAACGAGTGCATCACGCGCACGGCATCCCCGCCGGCATGCAGGTAGAGCCGGACCGTAAAGGGCAGCCAGGCCCGATCGCCGGTGGTGCTCTGCTGGTGGCCCTCGATGCGCACGACGGCGCGCACCGGGCCGCTTTGCTCGACGATCACGGATTTGGTTTCACCGTGGAAGGACTCCGCGGGCGAGACGAGGTCGGGCTGGTCCTTGCGGAGTGCGACGAGCCGGCCGTGCCGGGCGGTTTCCCGGCCGTCCCGTGTAAGGGTGGAGATGAGATGGGGGCCGCGGCGGGGCACGACGCAGACGATCACGCCGGTGTCGATTTCCACCGATCCGGCCGTCTCGCGCACGACGACCGGGCTGGGGGGGCTGGCCGGGGCGCGGCCGGGGATGAGGGCTAGGGCGGGTTGGCGTCCGCTGCCGGGGGCGATGGCGTGGCCTGACCATTTCAGCGATCCGTCCGGCCAGGTGGCGAGGGGCCAGGATTGAATGGCTACCTCCGTGCCGTCCGCGGTCTGCAAAGCGAAAACGGTGTCGGCAGGCAGGGCGGCACGGGGCCAAGGCACGCCCCAGGCGCAGCCGGGCTGGGCGGCGGGAGTGCCTTCGAGCCAATGGAGCGGGGTCGAGCCGGGGTGCGGCGCGACTGCGGGTCGCGTTGAAGAAGGCGCGGTGTCGGCGCGCAGGGCCGAGACGAGGGGCAGGGTGGCGGCCCCGAGGGCGCCGGCTTTTACGAAATCACGACGGGAGTAGAGGGGCATGGCGGGAGCAGGGCGGCCGGGCGGGGCACGCCCGGGCGGGGAGGGGTGTGGAGGCGGGAGGCGCCTCAGGGAAGGTAAAACACCTCGGTCAGCGAGGCGGCGACGGGGCTGGAATCGGGATTGGCGGGCATCACATCCGCCATGTGTTTCCACCAGCGGCGGCACACCTCGGTGTTCGCGATTGCCGCCCAGCGGGCCTCGTTCTCGATTTCGGCGTAGGCGAAAAGCTGGCGGGTTTCCGGATGGAGGTGGATGGAGTAGTTGTGCACGCCGTGGGCGCGGAGCACGCTGGCGAGTTCTTCCCAGATGGGTTGGTGGCGGCGGGCGTATTCGGTTTCGCTGCCGGGGTGGACGGACATCACGAAGGCTTTGCGGATCATGCGGGGAGGGGGGCTAAGCGGCTGGTTTCCAACACGCTGGCGAGTCGGGATTTTTCCTTAAAAGCCAGACCCAGTGCCTCGGCCAGACCCCGGACCACGGGGATTTCCGAGTTGGTATCCCCATCTTGTTTCCAATCGATGCTGGTTTGGGGGAACACGCTGACGCGGCCGATGTGCTGCAAGTTCTCGATCAACAGGGTATGTTTTTCCGCGATGGCGGTAGTGCAGACGTGGGCCTGAGGGTCACGCAGGCGGGCGAGCATGGCTTCGAACATCAGCACGCGGGCATGTTCGGCAGTGGGCAGGGGGAAAACCTGACGGCGGCCGTCGGGGTGGAGCACCGTGCACCGTTGTTCGTGCCACCATTCAATCCGGCCGGTGCTGCCTTCGAGCACGATCTCGGGTTGGCGCGTGGCCTCGATCGCGTGGCTGACGCCGAACCAGCAGCGGGTGCCGGACCGGGTGGTGCCGCGAACCACGGCCGTATCGAACATCTCGATCTGGTGGGCGCGGAACAACTCGGCAGAATCGATGCGGACGGTGGCGGACTCACCGGCGGTTTCGCCGGCGAAAAACAGGGCAAGATTTACGAAATGGGCGAAGGCGTTATTCAGCGGTGAATCGAGCACGGCGGCACCCTCGGCGGCGGCGCGTCCGGCCCAGGTGGTGCGTTCGAAATAGGCGCGGGAGCGGGGCCAGAGCCCGAGCATGGAGATGTCGCGGAGTTCACCGATCACCCCGGCCAGCAACTGGGTTTTAACCCAGCGGGCCTCAAGGGTGTAGATGTCTTGGAACCCGACGGCGACCCAATGGCCGGTGGCGTTCTCAGCGGCGCGGATCGCCCGGGCGTCGGCGGCGGAGCCAGCGAGGGGTTTCTCCACCAGCACATTCATGCCGGCTTGCAGGGCGGAAATGGTGAGGCGGGCGTGCCATTGGATGCCGGTGGGCACGAGGCAAAGGTCGATCCGGCCGGTCTCTTGGGCGAAGAAGGCGGCCGCGGTCGGGTAGATCACGGTTCCGCCCGCCTGCAATTCGGTGACCAGGTCGGGAACCTTGTTCGAATTGATGATCACGGCCGCCTTTAACTCGATCTCCCGGCGTTTGAGCGCCTCGCGGATCAGGTGGAGGTAAATGGCACCGTAGCCCGTGACGCCGATGAGGGCTACACGGGGGAGACCTTTTCCTAGGGGGAGGGGCATGGACGAGGGTGTAAGAAAACGCGGAAGGCCGCGGATTTGGGAGAACATTTATTCATAATCCGCTTGTCCCCTGAGGCCACGCGGCCCTGCTCTTACAGTAAGACCCCGCCATGCCCGCCCCCTCGCTTCGTCAGTTGGCTCAAGAATTAGGACTTTCGCACACCACCGTTTCCGAGGCTCTGCGTGGCAGTGCCCGGGTGAAAGCGGCCACGCGGGTGCGGGTTTTACAGGCGGCGCGCTCGGTCGGTTATCAACGTAATCCGCTGGCTGGTGCGCTCATGTCGGAGATGCGTCGCTCGCGGGCGGGGACCTTTCGCGGGGTCTTGGCGGTGCTGGATATGGATGGCCCGGAGGGCCGGCCGGCCGGGCCGACGTGTTACCATCGGGAGCTTTCGCGAGGTGCGACCGAGCGGGCCGAGGAGCTCGGGTTCAAGGCGGATGCCTTCACGGTGGGCAAGGCGGGCCTTTCGTTGGAGCGGCTGGATAATATCCTGCAGTCGCGGGGGATCGGCGGCATCTTTCTGCTGCCGGTGCGGGAGACGCCCGATCTGACCCGGCTCAACTGGAATCACTTTTCGGGCATTTACTCGGATTATGTGATCGAGCGCCCGGGGTTGCATTCGGTTTGTCCCGACCACTATCGGGCGATGTTAACGGCGTTGGACCGGATCCGCGCGCTGGGCTACCGTCGGCCGGGGCTGGTCTTGAATGCTTCGCATGACGCCCGTCTGCTTTTCCGCTGGGAGTCGGCCTACCATGCTTACCAGACCCACCATGATGGCATGACGCGCTTGCCGCCGCTCATCCTCCCCCGGCCCAACGAGGCGGATTTTTCCCGCTGGTTCCGCACGGTAAAATGCGACGTCGTGCTCGCGCATTTACCGGAGGTGGCGGACTGGATGCGGGCGGCGGGCGCGCGGATTCCGGAGACCCACGGTTTTTGCTGCCTCAACGTCATGAACAGCCCGGTCCCCTGTGCCGGGCTCGACTTGCAGCCGCGGTTGCTCGGTCTGCGCGGCATCGAGTTGCTGATCAGCCAGGTGTTGCGCAACGAGTGTGGCGCGCCGGACCAGCCCACGATCACGACGGTGCCGGCAGCGTGGGTGGATGGCCCCACGCTGCGGAGCTGACGGGCTCGCTCAGGCGAGTTGGTAGGGCAGGGGATAGCGGGAGGTGAGGGTGCCGATGAGGGTGCGGGCCCGGGCGAGGGCTTCGGTCTCGGCGGGGGTGCCGATGGCCTTCAACACGAGGTCGATGGCTTCCGCGATCACGGGCATGTCGGCCTCGACCAGGCCACGTGAAGTGACGGCGGGCGTGCCGAGGCGGATACCCGAGGCCTGGAACGGCGAACGCGTCTCGAAGGGGACGGTGTTCTTGTTGCAGGTGAGGTGGGCCAGATCGAGGGTCTCCTGCGCCTTCTTGGCGGTGAGCTCGGGCAGGTTATGCCGCAGGTCGAGGAGGAAAAGGTGGTTATCGGTGCCGCCGGACACGATCTTGTAGCCGCGGCCGAGGAAGGCGGCGGCGAGGGCACGGCTATTGGCCACCACTTGGGCGGCGTAGGTTTTGAACGAGGGCTTCAGGCACTCGGCGAAGCACACGGCTTTGGCGGCAATCACGTGCATCAGGGGGCCGCCCTGGCTGCCGGGGAACAAAGCGGAGTCGATCGCCTTGGCATGGGCCGCCTTGCACAAGATCAGGCCGCCGCGAGGTCCGCGGAGGGTCTTGTGGGTGGTGGTGGTGACGAAGTCGGCGTGGGGGACGGGCGAGGGGTGGGCGCCGCCGGCGACCAGTCCGGCGATGTGGGCGATGTCCGCAAACAGGTAGGCGCCGACCGAGCGGGCGATCTCGCCCATCCGGGCAAAGTCGATGACCCGGGAGTAGGCGGAGGCTCCGACGGTGATCATGGCAGGTTTCTCGCGCGCGGCGACGGCGGCGAGCTCGTCGTAGTCGATCAGCCCGTTATCCTCGCGCACGCCATATTGGACAAATTGATACTGCTTGCCGGAGAAGTTGGCCGGGTTGCCATGGGTGAGGTGGCCGCCGTGGCTCAGGTTCATGCCGAGGATTTTGGCGCCGAGGGGGAGCACCGCGGTATAGACGGCGAAATTCGCCTGCGAGCCCGAGTGGGGCTGGACGTTGGCGTGCTCGGCGCCGAAGAGGGCCTTGGCGCGATCGATGGCGAGTTGCTCGACTTTGTCCACGTGTTCGCAACCGCCATACCAGCGCTTGGCGGGGTAGCCTTCGGCGTATTTGTTGGTCAGCACGCTCCCCTGCGCCTCCATGACGGCGGGGTAGGTGAAGTTTTCCGAGGCGATTAGTTCGATGTGATCCTGCTGACGGGCGAATTCAGCTGAGATGAAGGCGTGAATCTCGGGGTCGAGAAGGCGGAGGGAGGTGGCGTCGATGGACATGTTTTAAAAGGGTGCCGGGGTGGCGATGGAAGGTGAAATTGCGATTCGGAGGAGTGGAGAAAAGACGTCAATAAAGCGGCTTTGGTTCAGCGCAAGAAGGGGGACGCGGGACGGCGGTTGCGCCGCGTCCTATCTACCTCGGAGGTAGGCGAGCAGGCTGGGGATGGCATCGACCATCTCGTCGCGGCAGGCCTCGTATTCCTTCAAGGAACCGCCGTAGGGATCGCCGATTTCCCGGTCGGCGGGCGCGGGCATGAATTCGCGCCAGAGGAAGACGTTTTGCGGCGGCGAATCAAAGCTGATGGCGATGACGTCCCGGTGGCTTTCCGTCATGCAGAGGATGAGGTCGGCCTGGCTGGCGAGGTCTGCGGTGAGCGGTTGGCTGCGGTGGTCGGAGGCGCGCAGGCTGACTTTGGCGAGGGCTTCGACGGAGTTGGGCGAGATCCGCTCACCTTTGCGGGCGGCGACGCCGGCGGAGACTACTTGGCAGGAGCGGAGCGGCTCGGCCTCGGCCTGCAGGGCGTGGCGCAACAAAGCCTCCGCCATGGGACTGCGGCAAATATTGGCGGTGCAGACGGTGACGATGAGCTTGGGCGCGGGCATCGGTGTAGTGCGGTGCAGTGAAGCTCTCCCCGCGCAAATGTCCAAGGGCAAGTTTGGCCGGTTCGGCGGGGCGGTTATCCCGCGGGGCGGGTCAGCGCTTTTTGTTCAGGGCGGCGCTGAACCAGTCGTTGTTGAGGCTGGCGGGGGCGGAGGGTTTGCCGGCGGGGGTGTGGTTGAAGGTGCGCGGACCACCGCCGCCGGGGCGCTGGCCGGGGCCGGTGGAGCCGGCGACTTTGGCGCCGATCTGCGGGTTGGCCTTCATGCTCAAGGCGATGCGGCCGCGGGCGAGGTCCACCTCGGTGACGGTCACGTGGACCTTTTGGCCGGGTTTGACGATCTCGGCGGGGTCTTTGACGAAGCTGTCCGAAAGCTGGCTCACATGGACGAGGCCGTCCTGATGCACGCCGACGTCCACGAAGGCGCCGAAGGCGGTGACGTTGGTCACCAGGCCGGGGAGCTTCATGCCGGGGCGCAGGTCCTCGGGTTTGTTGACCGAGGCTTCGAAGGCGAAGGCCTCGAAACGGGCGCGGGGATCGCGGCCGGGTTTGGCGAGTTCAGCGAGGATGTCCTTCAGGGTCGGCAAGCCGACGGTGTCGGTCACATAGGCCTCGGGTTTGATTTTGGCCCGGAGTTTGGCATCGCCGAGCAGGTCGGGAACGGTGCAACCGAGGTCGGCGGCCATTTTTTCCACGAGCGGGTAGCGCTCCGGGTGAACGGCGGAGGCGTCGAGCGGGTGTTTGGCATCGCGGATGCGGAGGAAGCCCGCGGCCTGTTCGAAAGCCTTGGGGCCGAGGCGGGGGACCTCGAGCAAATCGGCGCGGGAGGCGAAGGGGCCCTTTTCGTTGCGGCGGGCGACGATGGCGGCGGCGGTGGTGGCGTTGAGTCCGGAGACGTAGGCGAGCAGTTGCTTCGAGGCGGTGTTTAGCTCGACGCCGACGCCGTTCACGCAGCTCATCACGGTGTCGTCGAGGGAGCGTTTCAGGCCGTTCTGGTCGACGTCGTGCTGGTATTGGCCGACACCGATGGACTTGGGGTCGAGCTTCACGAGCTCGGCGAGGGGGTCCATGAGACGTCGGCCGATGGAGACTGCGCCGCGGACGGTGAGGTCGTGGTCGGGGAACTCCTCGCGGGCGACCTCGGAGGCGGAGTAGATGGAAGCGCCGGACTCGTTGACCATCACCACGGGGATCGCGGCGGGCAGGCCGACGGCGCGCACGAAGGCCTCGGTCTCGCGGCCGGCGGTGCCGTTTCCGATGGCGATGGCCTCAACGCCGAAGCGGGCGGCGAAGCCGAGGATTTTATCTTTCGCCTCGGCGGCGTGGCGGTCGGGGTAGAGGACGTCGTGGTGGAGGAGTTTGCCCTGGCGGTCGAGGACGACGGTTTTGCACCCGGTGCGGAAGCCGGGGTCGAGGGCGATCACGGCCTTTTGGCCGAGGGGGGACACCAGGAGCAGTTCGCGGACGTTGTCGGCGAAGACCTTGATCGCGGCGAGGTCGGCGGCTTTTTTCGACTCGAGCCGCATTTCGGTCTCGAGGGCGGGGGCGAGCAGGCGTTTGAACGCGTCGGCGACGGTGAGGCGCAGCTGGGCGGCGGCGGCGGGCGAGGCGGGGGCGGTGATGGAGGGCTTGATGACGAGTCGTTCGAGCTCGGCGAGGGCGAGGGTCTCGTCGGGGAGGGTGATGCGCATCATCACAAACAACTCCTTCTCGGCGCGGCGCATCGCGAGGAGGCGGTGGCTGGGGCACTTGGCGAGGGGCTCGGTCCAGTCGAAGTAGTCTTTGAACTTTGCGGCCTCTGGGGTGGTGTCCTTGCCGTGGAGGACCTTTGATGCGACGACGGCGGAGGCGCGGTAAAGGGTGCGGAGTTTTTCGCGGGCGTCGGCGTCGTCGGAGAGGCGTTCGGCGAGGATGTCGCGGGCGCCGGCGTAAGCCTCCTCGGCGGAGGCGATTTTTTGCGGCGGGGTGGGGGGCTGTTTCCCGTCGTCGGGCGTGTATACATGGCCGACGAGGGCCTGGGCGGCGGCGGTGAGGGCTTCGGCGGTGGTCTCGGGGGCTTGGGCCCAGATGAGTTCGGCGAGGGGTTCGAGGCCTTTTTCGCGAGCGAGGGTGGCGCGGGTGCGTTTTTTCGGGCGGAAGGGCAGGTAAAGGTCCTCGAGGCGGGCGAGGGTGTCGGCGGCGGCGAGTTGGGCGGCGAGCGGATCGGTGAGGAGGCCGCGTTCCTTCAGCGAGGCGAGGATGGCGGCGCGGCGGTCGTCGAGGGCGGCGAGTTGTTCGAGGCGGTCGCGGATGGTGGTGATCTGGACCTCGTCGAGCTCGCCGGTGACCTCCTTGCGGTAGCGGGCGATGAAGGGGACGGTGGCGCCTTCCTTGAGGAGTTGGGCGGTGGCGGCGACCTGGGCGACTTTTACCCCCCGGAGTTCTTGGGTGATGCGCAGGACGTGTTCGGCGTTTAGCTGGATATTGGGCGGGGCCGGCGGGGTGTCGGAGGCGGGGGCGGCGGACGGCGGGAGAGGGAGGTCGGACATGGTGAAGGGGGGCGTCGCGCGAAGGGCGCGGCGGACGCGAAGGCAGGAGGGAAACGCGCGGGCCGGCCGGGGGAAATAAAAAAGCCCCGCCGGCGACAAGCGCGGGCGGGGCGGGGAGAACGACGGCGGCTAGCTGGCCGGGGTCGGGGGTTTAGGCGCGGCGGCGGCGGGAGACGACCAGGCCGAGGGCGGCGAGGCCGGCGAGGGCGGCGGCGGTGGCGGGCTCGGGGATGGCCTGGACGGTGAACTGGCTGAGGACGGCCGGGTTTTGCGCGGTGATGAGCGAGGGATTGGCGAGCAACTGGGCCTCGGTGTAGCTGGGGATGCCGTAGGTCGTGACCTTCAACTCACCGGTGATCGCATCGATCTCGAATTCATTCCAGCCAAAGGAGAAAGTCTGGAAGAAGGCCTCGTTGGTGAGCGGATAGGGCAGATTGCCGGCGGACACGGTGTAGTTGAACACCGAGGCGTCGAGGCCGGTGGGATCGAGCGCGCCGTAGAGCGGGTCGGAGGCGAGCTGGCCGTCGAGCAGCACCTGGAGCACGGCGTTGCGGGCGGCGAGGTTGGCGGTGACGAGGATGGCGTAGGCGGCGTTGCTGCGCTCGCCCTGGGTGGGGAGGGCGTTGATGGTGAGGTATTGGGAGAGATCGAGCACGCCGTAGCTGTAGAGGAGACCGAGGACGTTGGTGGTGCCGCCGGCGCCGTTGAGGCCGTAAAGCTGCTGGGCGTTGGCGAAGCCTTCCACGGTGGGGCCGAAGGGTTGTTCGTAACCGACGGAACCGGTGGTGATCTCCCAGGCGAGGGAGTGGGTGGAGGTGCCGGTGACGGGGTTGCCGTTGGAGGGGAACTTGAGGTCGTTCACGACGCCGCCGTGGATATCGGCGGAGATGAAGACGGTATTTTGAATATTGTTATCCTTGATGAACTTCAGGAGGTCGGTGCGTTCCGCGTAGTAACCTTCGTAGCGGTCGCCGGCGCCGAGGGCGCCGAGTTGCTGGGCGGGCTCGGGCAGGGCGACGAACTTCCAGCGCACGCCGGTCTGCTGGGCGTCGAGGAGGTCGGACTTGAGTTCGTTGAGCTGGGGCGCGCCGAGCAGGGTGCGGCCAGGGGCGTAGACTTGGGCGGCGACGGCGGAGTTGGAGGTGTCGATCTCGGTGTCGCGGAAGCTGCGGGCGTCCACCATCATGAGGCTGGCGTCCTGGCCGAAGCTGCGTTGGCGGTAGAGTTTATCCACGCCGTCGAGGCGGGTGTCGCCGGTGCCGGTCCAGGTTTCTTTGCGGATGGGGTTGTATTCGGTGAAGGCTTGGAGGCCGGCCTTGAACAGAGTGGAGGTGTTGATCAGGTCGGTGGCCGCGCCGGTGCCGGCGAAGCGCGAGTCGGACCCGATCAGGGCGCCGCCGGCGAAGTCGTTGGTCACCTCGTGGTCGTCGATCATGGCGAAGACGGAGGTGGAGGCGCGGAGGTCGCTGACGGAGTTGAGGCCGTTGGTGGCGGTGTAGACCTCCTGGTGTTTGGCGCGGTATTCGGCGATCGTGGTGGCCTGGCCGGCGACGGCGGTCGTGACCTTGGAGGCGTCATCGGCGTAGATGGTGTCGCCGAGCGAGACCCAGAACGCGAGGTCGCGGGCGGGGACGTTTTTGACCGAGGGGTAGGAGGCGAGTTCGCCGCGCCAGTCGCCGGAGACGCCGAAGCGGAGGCCGTTGTAGCCGGAGGTGGCGAAGGTGCTGAACTTCCCGGTCAGGGAGGTGTTGGTGCTGTCGGTGGCCTTGTAGTAGTATTGGGTGCCGGGGGTGAGGCCGGAGAGGTCGGTTTTCACCGGCAGGGCGACGTCGGTGACGGTGGCCGTCGCGGACGTGACGAGATTGGTCAGGCCGGCGTCGCTGTAGAGATCGAAGGTGAGGGAGCCGAGGGTGTCGCTGCGCGCCCAAAGGACGCTGCTGGTGGCGGTCGTGTCGCCGGCGGCGATGCCGTTGGGCAGGGCGGCGCGGGCGGAAAGTGCGGTCGCGAGGGCGGTCAGCACGAGGGCGGAGAGGCGAGGGAAACGCATGGGAATGAGTGGATACGGGTTGGAAGGCACCGGACGCACCGAGCACAAAGGCGGGGGCGGCGCGGTCAAACGGGCCGGGTGACAAATTCATGATTTTCAGGTGAAAACCACGTGGCGAAGCTTCGCCCGAGTCCGGCGGGCGGGACGAAGACAAACGGACGGAAGGCGCCGGCAGGGTCAGGCAGCCGAACCGGGGGAGTTGAAATCGAGGGCGAGGACGGCGGTGTTGGTGGTCCAGTCGATCTTGGGCCAGCCGGATGACGGGGCCGGAGCACCGAGCCGGTGGCGGGTGCGGAGAGGGAGGTGTTGGCGGGTGGCGACGCCGTCGGTCAGCTCGATGTGGCTGACGGCGAATTCGCCCAGGCAGCGGGCGGCGATGCGCAGCGGGGCGTCGGGATTCCCGACGGGGACGGCGAATTCGAAACGCAACCGCGGCGTGCGCGGGCGGGCGGCGGCGGCGCGGAATTCGATCAGGACGCGGGCGTGGAGTTCGCGCCAGACCGGCGGCGCGGCGGGGGCGGCGGAATCGGCGAGGAGTTGCTCGACCACGACTTTTTGGTGGCAGGGGGCGAAGTGGTGGAGGGTGAAGCGGAGCGTCCAGCGGCCGCAGACGGGCGAGGCGCGGAAGGCGCGGGAGGGGACGCGAACGGCGACGCGCAGCCAGGCTTGGAGGGCGCGGAGTCGGGCGGAGTCGGCGCGAAGTAGGGCGGCGTTGGGCGAGGCGGCGAAAGTCGCCGCCGGGCGCGAGGCGGTCCACATCGCGAGGGCGGCGGCGCGGGCGGCGGGCAGGCGGGCGGCGAAGACGACGCAGGCCTCGGTCAAGGCCAGCGGCTTGAGGGCCGAGGCGGGATCGCTGGAGACCTGGCGGCGGAGCCGGTGGACGTGGCCGGCGGTCGTGCGCACGAAGGCGTCGCGGGCGGCGAGATAGGCCTGGAAACGTGCGGTGGCGCGCAGAAAGCCGAAGGACGAAGCCCGAAGGACGAAGGGGTCGGCGGCGAGTCGCCCGAGGGCGCGGGCGGCGCGGGCGTGGGGGGCGGGGCTCTCGCGGCGGGGGCCGACGACATCCCAGCGGGAGTTGATCTCCCAGCGGGAATTGCCGACGAAGGCGTGGGCGTCGGTCGCGAGCAGCCTCCGCGCGAGCGAACGGGCGGAGGCGGTGCCGAGGGCGGGTTCGGCGCGGCGGAGGCCGGCGGCGAGCAGGGCGGCGGGGTCGTCGGGCGCGGCGGGGGTCAACCAAAGGCTCGCGGCGGCGGCGGACAGGAGGGTCGTGGCCGGCAGGGCGAGGCGGTGGGGTTCCCAGCTGGTGACGAGGTAGCCGGCGGCGCGGGTGGCGAGGGCGCGGCGGTGCCAGGAGGCGAGGTTTTGGAGGCGGTCGGTCCAGACCGGGGCGGACTCGTGGCGGAAGGCGCCGTTCATCGGGCAGGCCCAGTGGGCGATCCCGGCGGCGGAAAGCGCGGGGGCCAGGTCGTATTCGGAAAAGCCATATAACTCCATCCGCGGGCGGCGGCCGAACGGGTGGTAATACCAGTCGTAGGCGGAAAGCGCGGGATACGGGGCGAGGAGGGGGATGGTTTCGGGCAGGAGGGCGAGCATGTCGGCCCAGAATCCGAGGCGCAGGCCGCGCCGGGCGGCGGCGGCGGCGTGGAGGCGGGCGACGTGACGGGCGAAGTGGGCGGCGAGGCCGGCCTCGGCGACCTCGGCGCGGGAGAGCGGGTGTTTGCCAAGGTGGAAACTCTCGTCGAGGCCGGCGTGGATCTCGCCGGCGGTGCAGAGCGGGGCGAGGTCGCGGAAGAGTTTTTCGACCAGCTCGGGCGTGCGCGGGTGGAGCGGGCAGATCTGGCCGGTCGGCAGGGCGGCGCCGGAGACGGGGTCGCGGAGTTCGTTCAGGTCACGCCACGCCGGGGTTTTGATAAGATACTGGGTGTGCCCGAGGAGGTTGGCGATGGGCACGGTTTTGATGCCGCAAGCGGCGGCGGTGGCCACTAGTTTTTCGAGATCGCGCCAGGCGTAGGCATCGGCGCGGGCCACGCCGGGCAGGGAGGGGTAGTCAACGGCGTCCTCGAGGTGCAGATAGAGGCGGTCGTAGCCCCATTCGGCGTAGCGGGGGAGGAGGCCGAGGAGGTGGTCGAGGCGTTCGACTTGGCGGGCGAGGTCCCACTGGAAGGCGCGAAGCATGCGAATAGACCAAAACAACTCCGCCCGCGCTGTCGAGGGACGGCGCGGGCGGAGCGGGAACCGGCGAACGCCGGGAGAACGTATCGATTGCTTAGAACTTGTAGGAAACGTCGACGTAGAACTGACGGCCGATGGAGCCGTAGGTGCCGGTATCGACGTTCGAATCGGTGTTCACGGTTGGATCGAGCGGGCCGAAGCGGTTGAACAGGTTGTTCACACCGAAGGTTACTTTCAGGCCCGAGAGGTAACGTATGCCCTTGGGCACTTGATACGATACGGCGCTATCGATGGAGTGGTAGGGTTTGATGTGGGAGTTGTCCTCAAAGCCATCGAGGCCGGGGATATAGCGCCAACCAACCATGAAGGAGTAGTCGGAGATGCTGTAGTCGAGGGAGGTGTAGGACTGCCAGTCGGGGAGGGTGCCGTTCAGGTAGGACGACTTGCCGGCGTAATCCTCAGCCTTGTCGCCGGGGAGGATGGCAGTCTCGTAGGAGATGTAGATGCCGACATTCGTATTGAGGGTAAACACGCCCGCGCCCTCGGTATCGAAAACGTAGGTGCCGGCGACGTCGAAGCCTTGGATATCCACGCTGGAGAGGTTGGCGAGGGGGTTGGTGAGGTAGACGTCGTCGGGCACGTCCGAGAGTTGGCCCGGAGCGGTGACTTTATCGCCGTTGAAGCCGTTCAGGCGGACGAGGTCGGCGTAGCTGGAGGCTGCGCCCTTGGTCTCGACGTCTTGGAGGATATCGATGTCGGGCACGCGGCTCACCAGACCGTCCTGCTTGATGCGGAAGTAGTCCACCGAGACCTTCAGGCCTTTGATGCTTTCCGGGGAGAGAACAAAGCCGATGGTGTAGTTCTGGGACTCAGCGGGAGCGAGGTCGGGGTTGGAACTGGAACGGGAGTTCGATTGATAGCTATCCACAACCGAGAGGCTGGGATCTGCCGGTGTAAGGCCTCCGGGCGTCGAGTAACCAACGCTAGCGGGACCGTTGATTTGATAGAGCGTGGGTGCTACGAAAGACTCCGAATACGTGCCACGAAGGGCGAAGGAGTCATTGAATGGCAGGTAGCGTAAGGTGAGCTTCGGGACAATGGGGTCTTGATTGTCGCTATACTGCTCAAGCCGGGCTGCTCCGCTGACTTCCAAGTAATGGGCAGCGGGAGCATTCTTCAGCAAAGGAACACGGATCTCGGTGAAGAAGGAATGGATATCGCGGGAAGCACTGAAGGGCTGCAGGGAGGTGGCGCCAAGCCAGCCGAGATTGCCTTCAGCGTCGGGCTGGCTGAGCGGGTCGGCATTGGCATGAAGTTCCTCGTGACGGGTTTCGCCGCCCAGAGCCATATCGAGATCGCCGGCGGGCAGAGTCAGGAGAGTCCCGTAGAACTTCACGTCGCCGCCGCCGAGGGTGCTCTGGAAGGAACCGTAGGCGGTGCCGATGGCGCCGGAGGACTCGACTGCGCCGGGGGCCTGCTCGCGGGCGAAGAAGTTGATCAAACCGCTGTCAACGGCTGCTTGAAGTTTATCCAAATTAACCACGCCAGGATTCTGGTAATCTTGATCTGCGCGGCTGTAATTGCCGGCGACGGACCAGTGCCAGGTATCCGAGAGTTTGCCTTCCACTCCTAGCACGCCGCGGTAGGCTTCGGTCTCGGTGTTATAGGCTCGAGGGTGCTCGATGAAGCGGTTGCGACCTTTCACTTTTTCATCGAACGGATTACCATTTTCGCCGGCCTCGAAGTTGAGCGACAGGGGCTGGCCGTTGATCTGAGAGGCGGTGCTGGTTTTGACTGCCAGTATATCACCGAAGAGTTTTACGCGGTCGTTGAACTCGTGGGAGAAGGCGGAGGTGACGCCGGAGCGTTCGTTGGCGATAATCTGGGTGACGTAGCGGGCGAGGTTGAAATTCAAGACCTGCTGACCGGCGGTATTGGGGCCACCGTAGGTGCCATCGGCCACTAGATCGGCAGCGGGCAGGCCTCCCGGGACGACGGTAGGAGTATTAACAGAAGGGCTCAGCAGGTAGAAGTCGCCGCCAATATTGACCGAACCGGCGAAGGTGGCGGTGCCGTAGGTTTCGGCGGAGTAGGGGCGCTCGTAGTTGAAAACCGGATCCTGATTGGCGAATTCAGCGGCCACGGTGATCTTGGTTTTGCCGTCAGTGACGCCGCCAACTGCGTAGACGGAGCGCTCGATGGCATTGCCTTTGTTGTCGGTCCAAGCGTAGCGACCACCCACCTCGAGGCCGTCGTAGTCGTCCTTCATCAGGACGTTGATCACGCCGGAGACGGCGTCGGTGCCGTAGATCGCGGAAGCGCCATCCGGCAGGACTTCGATGGATTTGACGGCGGCGAAGGGCACTAAATTCACATCGGTGAACATCAGGCCGCCGCTGGCGCCGACGGGGGCGTAGGCCATGCGCCGGCCATTGAAGAGAACCAGAGTGGCGGCGTTGCGCAGGGCGAGCTGGGTGCCGCCATTGGTCGAGCCGCTGCCCACGTTGGCGTTGGCCGTGCCAAGGTTTCCGTTGCCCGAAAGCTGCGGGACGCGACGGCGGAGGGCGTCACCGATGTTCGAGCGGCTGGATGCGGAGTTAACTTGATCTGCGCTGATCGAAATGACGGGAATCGCGACGGCATCCGCCGCGAAGGGAAGGTAGGATCCGGTGACCTCGACTGGTTCCAAAGTTAAGACCTGATCGGCAGGAGCAGGCGCAGCCGGCGGGACCGCGGCCGGCGAACTGGAGTCAGCCGCCAGGAGCAGGCTGGCGGTGGGGATGGAAACGGCGAGGCAGCCGGCCTTCCATCGTTTGTTGGAGATGCGGGGGGATTTCATAGGTGCGTTTTTGTTTTTTTGGTTTGGGTTAGGGGCAGACGCTGCATCTGATTGTCACTCTAATGTAACGACTGCAGGCGGATAAATGTCAGGCTTTTTCTCTTTGTTGACTGGCCGCAACAGCGGGAATTTCTTCATGTTAACTGTTGTTAAATAATATTTTAATAAATATTAAAAACGGCTTATTTATTGAGTTTTTAACATATATTTTACGTATAATTTACGGGGAACAGGAATGATGGTATTGTCCTTTGCATAAAACAGTTCGCGGGCAGTGCTAAAACTGGTCGCTCCGGATAAGATTTAAGGTGAGTAAAAAAGTTAAGCTAATGTCGTGCCATAAGTCAGTCGTCGGTGTTGCCTGCCGGTGGATACGAAGCGGGCGAAAGTGTGCGGAGGCGAAGGTGGAGTGACTCCTGGCGTTGCCGGGCCGAGGGGCCGTTCTGTATGGTTCGGGCCAGGTTTCGGTCGTGTGGACTGCCGATTCGTGGATAAATGCGTTGAAGATACTCGCGCGGTCGGCGCCGCCGTCGGAGCCTAGTTGGGCCTCTTGGATTGCTGCAGCAACGGCCCACCAACTGCCTTGCGAGGCCGTGCGCGAGTTCGGCGCTGGCTGGCCCCGTCTCAGGCCCGAAGCTGGTTGTTTCCTTTTGGGAAATGGGGGTCACCGAGCCCCGAATAGCGCGGTGCCAACTCGCACGCAGGTGCTGCCGGCCGCGACCGCCAGTTCGAGGTCGCCGCTCATGCCCATGGACAGTTCGGGCAGCGCGTGGCCGGAGCGACTGGCTAGGGTGTCGCGAAGCTCGCGCAAGTTGGCAAAGGTGCGGCGCGCCAGTTCGGCGGTTTCATCTGGAGTGGTGCCTAGCGGGGCAATGGTCATGAGGCCCTCCACGCGCAAGCCCGTGCAGCCGCAGGCGGTGTCGAGCAGGCGGGGGGCATCTTCCAGCTCAGCCCCGAATTTAGCGGGGTCGCGCCCGGCGTTGATTTGAAGCAGGACGGCGAGTCGCCGACCGCTTTCGGTGGTGGCGCGGTCGAGGTGCCGGGCGAGTTTTTCCGAATCGACGCTCTGGATGCAGTCAAAAGTCTCGGCGGCAAGGCGGGCCTTATTGCTCTGGAGGTGGCCGATGAGTTCCCACTGCAGGGCGGCGGGGGCAGCCGGACGTTTGGCCGCGGCCTCTTGAACCCGATTTTCCGCGACCGCCCGGAAGCCTCGGCGAGCGGCATGGCTGGCCGCTTCGGCTGGGTGGGTCTTAGTCACTGGCAGCAGGCGAACGGCGTTGGCCGGGCGGCCGGCGGCGCGGCAGGCCGCGGCGATGCGCGCCTCGACCTCGTCGGCACGCAAACAGAATTCTTCATAGGTAAGCATGGGAAAGAGGATGTTTTATCGGTTGCAGCCGAATAAGCTGTATTTATAGCTAACCGACCTTTTGGGCCGCGTCCATCTCATGCAAATCGACAACTTCAAAATCTTCGCCGACCTCGTAGAGACGAAGAGCTTCTCCAAGGCAGCCAAGATCAATGGGATCACTCAATCAGCGGTCAGCCAGCAGGCGCGCGCGATGGAGAAACATTTCAAGGCGCTTCTGATCGATCGCAGCCAGAAGCAATTTCAGCTCACCCGTGAGGGCTATCAGGTTTACGAATCGGCCAAGGAAATCCTGCACACCTACGACAAACTGGAGAGCGATTTGCAGGAATTAAAAAAGGTAATCAGCGGCACGATTCGGATCTCAACGATCTACTCGATCGGGTTGCACGAGTTGCCGCCCTACATTAAAAAATTTCTGCACGATTACCCTTCGGTCAATGTGCGGATCGAATACCGGCGCAGTAACCTCGTTTACGAGGATATCCTGCATAACTCGGTCGACTTCGGTTTGGTGGCCTTTCCCCAGAAGCAGCGTCAGATCGAGATCCTGCCTTTTCGTAATGACCGGCTTGTGTTGATCACGTCGCCGCAGCATCCCTTGGCCAAGCGTGCCACGGTGGCGGTGGCTGAACTTGCTGGGCATAAATTCATCGGTTTCGACCCCGACATACCCACCCGCAAGGCAGTCGATCACATTTTTCGCGAACATAAGTTGGAGAACTGCGAACCCGTGATGGAGTTCGACAACATTGAGACGGTGAAGCGGGCGGTTGAGATTGATCACGGCATCGCCATCGTTCCCCAGGCCACGGTGCAGCAGGAGGTGCGGGGCGGGACGCTGGCGATGCTCTCGCTCAAGGGTAAGGAGTTTACCCGTCCGCTCGCCATTTTGCACCGCAAGGGGCGGGTTCTCACCCCGGCTATGCGGAAATTCATCGAGACGCTGGCACTTGATCTCGGATCCTCCTCGGCTGAGTAGGGCGGCGCGGGAGACGGTGGCTTTGAAACCAATGGGCCGAGCGCTGCGCAATGTCGGGATCGTCTCGGGGGTCACTATGCTTTCCCGCGTGCTCGGTCTCTTGCGGGACATGACGATCACGGCCGTATTCGGGGCAACTGCCCTGGCTTCGGCGTTCGTTACGGCCTTCACTCTGCCCAATCTTTTCCGGCGCCTGCTGGGAGAGGGTGCGCTCACTGCCGCCTTGGTGCCGACGTTGCAGGAGGAGACGCGTCAAAACGGCGAGGCGGGGGCGGGGCGACTGGTCAGCGAGGTCGCCAGTTGGACACTCCTCGCAACCGGCGCGATCGTGCTGCTGGCCATGCTCGTGCTGGGGGCGCATGGTTGGTGGGCGCCTTTGCTCGAGACGGCGGGGATCGCGCCCGACACCGTCGCGCGCTGGGCGGCGGGAGCGCGGTTGGGCGTGGTCTTGTTTCCCTATCTGGTGGCGGTGTGTCTCGCGGCCGTCTTCAGTGCGGCCCTGCAGACCCGCGGACATTTTCTCGAGCCGGCGCTCAATCCGGTGTGGCTAAATCTCTCCATGATCGGACTGCTGGGGCTGGGCGTCTGGCGGGTCGCGGCGGGAAACGCGGATGGTCGCATGGAATGGCTCTGCGCCGGTGTGCTCCTTGGCGGCGCGCTGCAGATGCTGGCGCCCGGCTTTGCGCTTATGCGACTGGGCTGGCGCCCGTGTTTCGCGCCGGTGCGGAGTGCGGGCGTCCGGCAGATCGCACTGCTCATGGTGCCGACGCTCTTCAGTTCGGCTATTTATCTGGTCAACACGACCCTCTCGCGGCTTTTCGCCCTTTCGGTCGACGATGCCGCGGCGACTATTCTCAATCTTTCCACGCGTCTGATGGAGCTGCCCATTGGTGTTTTCGCCATCGCGGTCTCGACGGTGTTTTTCCCTCGTATCGCCCGGCACGCCGCGGATGGCCGGCCTGAGTTGCTCGCCGCGGATTATCGCGAGGGTATGCGCCTGATTCTCCTGATCAATGTCCCTGCGGCGTTCGGTCTAGCGGTGCTGGCGGAGCCGATCGCCCGAGTGCTTTTCCAGCGCGGTGCGTTCACCGCCGCCGACACCGCGATCATGGCTCCGGTGGTCGGGGTAGGCGCGCTGGCCTTGCCCTGCCTCGCCTTCGTGAGTCTGGCGCTCCGGGCTTTTTATGCGCACAAAGACACCCGCACCCCGGTTCGCGCGGCCATTTGGAGTTTTGTGGTCAACGTCGTGGCGAGTCTGGTGCTGATGCGGCCAATGGGCGTGACAGGGCTGGCCATCGCCTCGACTTTTGCGGTTTTGGTCCAGGCGGGTTATCTGCAAATGAGGTTAACTCAGCTGGCGCCTGCCTTGGGCTTTGGTCCGCTGAAGGGACACCTGATCAAGGTTCTGGGGGCGTCCATCGCAATGGGCGCGGCGGTGCTCCTGGTGCGGCGGGGATGGCTGGTCTGGGTCGGGTTCGGCGGGTGGCGTGAGGCTACCGGCCTGATGGTTTGCGTGGGGGCGGGCTCAATTGTGTTTGTCGCGGCGGCCTGGGCGTTGCGCGTGGAAGGGCGCGACGAGTTAGCGGCCTTGGTGCTACGAAAAATGGGTCGTGGACGTCCGGCGGGAGAACGCGCTCCCGAGTAGTTTCAGAGCGGGCCAGCTGTTGCCTCCGGAAAAACAACCGCGGTTTAAGCTGTCGGCTGACTCCGGGTTCGTTTTAACCCAAGCCATGTTCAAGAAGATCTGGGCGCAACACTGGTTCGTCTGTCTCTTGCCGGTGGCGTTTGCCCTGGCTTGGTTTGCGCCCTTCCTGGCGAGCAAGGGTGGTTGGTTGCGGCCCGAGATCACGACCAAGCTTGGGGTGGGGCTAATTTTCGTGCTTCAGGGCCTGCTGCTCCCGACGTCGGCGATGCGTGCGGCCATCGGCCAGGTGCGGTTGCACGCGGTGGTCCAGGGTATGACTTTCGTGGGCTTTCCCCTGCTGGGCCTGGCGGTGGCCGCGCTGATAGGTCGCTGGTTGCCTGATGAACTGCGTATCGGTCTGGTTTATCTCAGCGTGCTACCTTCCACCGTCTCGTCGGCGGCGGTGCTCACCGCCAGCGCGGGCGGCAATACCGCCGGGGCGATTTGCAACGCGGTGCTCTCCAGCTTGCTCGGTATCGTGCTCACGCCGGCCCTGCTCGCGGTCTCGATGGGTCTGCAAGGCGTAACCCTCGGCGGCGTGGGCGGCGGGGTGGATGCAGGCAGAATCATCGTGGAGTTGCTGAAACTCATCCTCGCGCCGCTACTAGTCGGGCAACTTCTGCGCCTGCGTCTCGGCGACTGGGCGGCCCAACACAAGAAGCGGCTGGGCACGCTAAGCACGGCAGTGATTCTCTTTATCGTGTTCGCGGCGTTCTGCGACGCTTCAAAGGGCCGGGTCTGGACCGCGCACGGCGCCAGCTTGCCAATGGAGGCGTTGGCGATTGCGGGCGGCTTGTTCGCGGCAGCGACCTGCGTGACGCGCGCGCTGGTGCGGTCGACGGGCCTCAAGGCGGGCGACGGCATTGCGGCGGAGTTTTGCGCGGTGCAAAAAACCCTCGCTTCTGGGGTGCCGCTGGCTGGCGTGATCTTCGCTGGAGATCCGCGCACCGGATTGATTCTGCTGCCCTTGCTGATCTACCACCCGCTGCAACTTACGCTGCACGGCGCGTTGGCCGCGCGGCTGGCTCTGAAAAAATCGGCGGTGGCCTGAGGGAGCTCCGGGCGGAGAAATCTGCGTTAACCGCGGAGGGCGCGGATGGTGGCGGATGATTACGATATCCCTGTGGTTATGCGCCGAATCCGTGGTGAAGATTCAGCGACCAGCGCCCGTTCTCAAAAACGCGGCATCCCGCCGCCGAAGCCGCCGAAACCGCCCGGACTGCCGCGCCCTCCGCCTCCGGCCTTGCGTTGCAGTTGCTCCATTTGACGCATCATCTTTTTCGAGCCGCCACCCTTCATCATTTTCATCATTTGCTGCATCTGCTGGAACTGTTTTAGCAGTTGGTTGACGTCCACCACCTTTACCCCGGCACCGTTGGCGATGCGAAGGCGGCGGGAGCCGTTCAAAACGTCCGGCTTGCGGCGTTCTTGGTGGGTCATGGAAAGGATGATCGCCTCGGTTCTTTTCATGCCGTGCTCGGCGGCGTCCTCGTCGATTTTCATCCCGCCCATGCCCGGCATCATGCCCATCAGGCCTCCGATGGAACCGAGTTTTTTGATTTGCTGCATCTGCGCGAGAAAGTCCTCCAGGGTGAAGTCGACCTTGCGCATCTTCTCGGCCATTTTTTCCGCTTCCTTCTCATTAATCACCTCGGCGGCCTTCTCCACCAGCGAGACGACGTCGCCCATGCCGAGGATGCGGGAAGCGAGCCGGTCGGGGTGAAAAATCTCGAACTCGGAGGTTTTCTCGCCGGTGCCGACGAATTTGATCGGAACGCCCGTTATGGACTTGATCGACAGGGCGGCGCCACCGCGGGCGTCACCGTCTAGCTTGGTGAGGATGAGGCCGGTGAGCTGGAGGGCCTCATGGAAGGCTTTGGCGACGTTGACCGCCTCCTGGCCGAGGGCGCCGTCGGCCACGAGCAGGATCTCGTCCGGCTGCACGCGGGCGCGGAGTTTTTTCACTTCCTCGATCAGGTCGGCGTCGATCTGGAGACGGCCGGCGGTGTCGAAAAGGATCAGGTCGGCTCCGGCGGTTCGGGCGGCATCGAGGCCGACTGCGCCGATGCCGGGAACGTCTTTAGAAACGCGGTCGCTGTAGAAGCCGAGTTCCTCCTGTTTTGCGAGGATTTCGAGCTGGTCGATGGCGGCGGGGCGGTAGACGTCGCAACCGACGACAAATGGGCGGTAGCCGCGTTTCTTGAGTAGCTTTCCGAGCTTGGCGGTCGAGGTGGTTTTGCCGGAGCCATGGAGCCCGACCAGCAGGACCTTGAGCGGGCGGGCGGGCGAAAGACCGGTCGTTCCCTCTCCGAGAAGCCGCACCAGTTCGTCGTTGATGATTTTGACGATTTGCTGGCCGGGGGCAACGCCCTTGAGGACCTCCTGACCAACGCAGGCGGTCTGGACGCGTTCGATGAATTCGCGGGCGACCTTGAAGTGGACGTCGGCCGAGAGCAGGGCGGTGCGCACCTCCTTGAGGGCGTCGGCCATATTTTCTTCGCTGAGCTTGCCTGCGCCGCGGAGGTTGCGGAGAGCGGAGGAAAGTTTATCGGTAAGGGACGCAAACATGCACGCGCAGGTTTAGGATACGCGGAGGCAAAGCAACGCCGGAGAATCCCGGTTTACGGCAGGATTTTTGGGGGGGAGTGAACAGTGCCGGAATCGGAGGATAATCCCAACGACCGTTGAATTTTTTCCTTCATCAGCTTCAGGTCGAACGGCTTCACTACATAGTATGAGACCCCTAAGTTTTGAACGCTTTCGACTGTTCTCCGGTCGTGGACGGCGGAGCAAAGGATGATGCGCAGTTTTCTGAGTGAAGAGTGGGCCCGCACCCTCTGTGTAAGCTCCACCCCGCCGATCATGGGCATGCTGACGTCGGCGATCAGCAGATCGAACGACTGATTGGGATCGGAGAGGTGCCACCAGGCTTCGGAAGCACTGGCAGTGGCGGTCACTTCCACGCCCGGGATGGTATCCATCAGGCCTTGCAGAAGGGTGAGGCAGCTTTCGTTGTCGTCGACGAGCAAGGCTTTCATGGATGGATAGGGTGTGGTGAAAACAATAGGCTCCCCGGTTTTTTTTAAAGAATTTTTCACATAAGGTTGGGCGTCTGGCCGCGGCTATGGTCGTGCGAAGCGCGCTGGCTTTTCCGGGCGGCGTCCCTTGGGTTGGGCGTTCCATGGATTCCCCTTTTTCTGCGTCCGACGGGCGGCCCGTTTCGCCGCGTATTCGGCGGGTGGGCGGCTTCGCCGAACTGCTCGCCACGCCGTTTGCGGACGGGGTCAACGCTCTCTGTTGGGAACGCACATTGCCGGGCGATTACGCCGAGGTGGCGCGACTCCTCGGCCACGGTGGGGGCGAGGCGATCACTGAACTCGATGAGGATCTGCTGCTCGCTCTGCCGGTGAGTCCGGCTGGAAGGGTGGCGATCGATTTCATGCTGGCGGACCTGCGGTGTCTGCGGGACCACGACCTCGATCCGTCACTCAACTGCATCCACGGTTACCCCCGCGACGACGAGGCGGGCGTGGTGGCTACGGATGTGTTTTCCTATCACGCCGACCGGGCGCCGGTGGCGGCGGCAACCTGGCTTTGCACGTATTTCGGACCGTCCAGCGAGGGCCTGCCCAACGAGGACGCGCGCCGGCGGATTGATTTGCCCGAGACCCGCGCTGCGTTGCTGCGGGAGTTTGGCGGGGTCGACGGTGCCGACTTCGCGGCCTATCTGAGCGAGGCATGTTACGATCTCCACTATGCTCCGGCGGAAGGCGTGCGGCCCTATGGTTTTGGGGTGGGCAACCTCTGGCGGATCGCGGTGGAACATCCGGGCTGCCCGGTGCCGCCCTGCGTCCACCGTGCGCCGGAGACCGCGCCCGGCCAGCGGCGCTTGCTGTTGATCGGTTGAGCAATCCCGAAGATGCGGGCTTGCTGCAAACACGGCACATTCAAGGATCAGTTTGAACGTTGGTTTGATATAAGGAGTTCGTGGAAGCATTGAGCGGGGGACTTCCAGTTGAGGATCTTGCGGGGACGTTCGTTGAGCATCTCCTGGTAGGCGCGGAGCTGTTGATACGAGACCAAGGAGAGGTCGGTGCCCTTGGGGAGGTAATGGCGGATGCGGTCGTTTTGGCTTTCGCAGGTGGCTCGTTCCCATGGGCTATGGGCGTGGCAGAAGAAGACCTTGAGCTGGAGGTTGGCGGCGAGGCTTTGATGTTCGGCCATTTCCTTGCCCTGATCATAGGTGAGGCTTTGGCGCAGGATGCCGGGCAAGGGGGCGAGCTTGCGCTCGAAGGCCTCGCGCACGCTGGTGGCGTCCTTCTGCGGAAGATGGCAGAGGAAGGTGTAGCGGGTCGTGCGCTCGACCAGCACCATGTCCTTGAGCTGGCCTTGGGCCGAGGCGACGCTACGGCGGCGGGGACGGCGGGCGGCGTGGTGTCGACGCAGGCAGGCGACCAGTTCGCCCTTCAGTTCCCCTCGGGCCACGACGTAGACGTAGCGGTAGATCGACTCGTGGCTGGTGTGCATGGCGGGCAGTTCGGGGTTGTCGCGCCAGAGACTGCCGGCCACTTCCTCCAGCGACCAGCCCCGACGCAGGCGTGCATGCACTTCCGCTCGAAGCGGCGGGTGCTCCTCGATGTGGCAGCGACCGTGGCGAGCTGCGGAGCGTCGCGCCCTTGCCTGCCGATCAGCCACCTCGGCTTGGTAGCCTTCTCGCCCGCCGTTGCGCCTGAGTTCGCCACTGATCGCCCCCGCCGATCGGCCCAGCCGGCGGGCGATCACAGCCTGGCTCTCGCCCGCCCTCAGACCGGCTTGAAGCTCGATGCGTTCAGTAAGGTTCAGCGCTCGTCGCGTGCTCATCGACATGGCCTGCACCTCGGCCGCTCGATTTTCAACCAGAGGAGAGCCCGCAGACCCGCCAAGCCGGGTCTGCGGGTTCTCCTCTGGTCCCGTGGCCGGTCCGGCCTTCCATTTATACTCGACGGTGACAGCCGCTCTATACTCGAAACCAAGCGTCAGGTTTGTGCATTCACTCCGATCCTTGAGCGCGCCCTTGGCTAAAAATCAAATTAACGGGCGGAAGGATATTTTATCGGGGCTGATTCCATCCTGCGGTTGGCGATCCACGCGCAGGTTTGCCTTTCCAAGGTAGTGAGCGGCACTGAGCCTTGGCCTAAAATCAAGTCGTGGAAAGATTTAAGGTCGAAGGCGGCCCCGAGTTGGGTGCGGGCCTGATCACGGAGGCGGATAATCGATTGGCGACCGACCATGTAGGCGGTGGCTTGGCCGGGCCAGACCGCGTAGCGCTCAACTTCGGTGACCACGCTGGAGCGCTGGTCGCCGGTGGTTTCGATCATGTAATCGATGGCCTGTTCGCGACTCCAACGCCGGTGATGGATGCCGGTATCGACGACCAGTCGGGCGGCGCGGAAAAGTGCGGATTGCAGGTAACCGATGCGGCCGAGGGGATCGCCGCTGTAGAGGCCCATTTCGTCGGCCATCTGCTCCGAGTAGAGAGCCCAGCCTTCGGCGTAGGCGTTGAAGCCGGCCAGGGCGGTGCGGAAAAACGGCAGACCAGCCATTTCCTGTTGGATGGAGATCTGCATGTGATGTCCGGGGATGGCCTCGTGGTAGCTCAGGGTGGGCAGGGTGAAGCGGGGCCACTCGGCGAGATCGCGGAGGTTGATGTAGTAGGCGCCCGGGCGGGAGCCGTCGAGCGCCGCAGATTGATAATAGCCACCCGGCGCGCCGGTCTGTGCGTAGACCGGCACTCGTTTGATTTCAACGCGGGCCTTGGGAAGGCGGCCGAAGGCCTCGGGTAGCCGTGCCTCGACCACGGCGACTTGATGGTTCAGATCGGCAAGGAGGGCGGCGCGGCCCTCGTCCGTATCGGGGTAGAGTTGGCCGGGCAGTTTGGCGATTTGCTTCAGGCGTTCAGCGAGGGGGCCGGGAGGGATGCCCTGGGCGGTCAGACTGCGGTCGATTTCCATTCGTATTTCGGCGACGAGTTTTAGTCCCATCTCATGGATTTCGTTCGGCCCAAGGTCGGTGCTAGTCTGGGCCTGCAGGCAGGCGGCGTAGTAGACCTCGCCGCGGGGCAGACGCCAGACACCGGGCTCGGCGGAGGCGCGCGGGAGAAGTGCGATCAGTGCGGTCGATTGGCGGCGGTAGGCCGGTAGCACATGTTCGCGAACGATTATCTCGGCCCGCGTGGCGTAGTCGGCGGCAGTTTCGGGGGCGAGGCCGGGTATGGCGGCGGCGCGGCGGCGGATGGAGGTGACCAACACGGTGTCGGCGGGGGCCTTGGCGGCGAAGTCGTTTAATTGGCGGATCGCGCCTTCCAGGGCGAAGGCCGGGGGTGTCACACCTTTCTCCGCGTCGGCAATCACGCCGGCGGTTTCCTCGTCAAGCACCCGCTCGAAGCCGGCGAGGCGGGCGAGGTAGGCGTCGGCGTCGGCGATAGTGTCGAGAGGTTGCTGACTTTCGAGAAAGTCAGGCATCGCCAAATAGGAACCGGTGAGTTGCGTGACCGAGTATGGGCTGAAGCCGCCGAAACCGTAGTCGCCGTAGCCGAAGGGCGCGCCGGCTAGACCGGCGTCCAACATGGCCAGGGCGACCTCCACTGAGACCGACTCGCTCGGCGGCAGGGCGGTGCGATCAAAGGCGTCGAGGCGATCGCGGTAGCTTTGGAAAAGCCGGACGCGGGCCGCGACGGCGGCTGGGGAGCCATCGGTCAAACGTGCGGCGAAGGGACCGCCGGCGCGGGCCTCATCGACGCCCAGGGAGGTGGCGTATTCAGGGAACTCGTGCAGCACCGCGGTAGAGAGTTCGTCAAGCAAGGCAGCTACCGGACTGGTGGCGACGGTTGCGCTAGGCGCTAGGGTGGCGGGAGTGGATGCCGGAGCGGGCAAACAGGCCAGGGCGGAAAGGATGAGGGCGAGGTAGCGTGAATAGTTCATGGCAGTCAGGGGTATGGGGTGGTCTGACCTTTTCGTGGGCATAAACCAATCCGGATATTCCCCGGCCCAGATGGTAAGACGTTCTGGGCCGTGCAAGATTGGTGTGGCGTCTGGGCACGTGTCCTAGTGGTCTACCCATTTCCATGAACCCCGTTCTCAAGCTGTTGCTCGAAGGTGGCAGGCTCTCGACCGCGCAGATGGCGCAGGTCGCGGGTCTTTCCGCCGCCGAAGTCGAACAGCACCTGGAGCAGCTGAAAAAGGATAAAATATTCCTCGGCTGGCGTCCGGTGCTCGATCTTTCCCGTGAGGCCGCCGCCGGGGCCGCCGTGCGTGCAGTCATCGAGGTGCGGCTTACGCCCGAGCGCGGCGGCGGTTTTAACCGCATGGCCGAGCGTCTGTGCCAGTTCGAAGAGGTCGAGTCGTGCTACCTGATGTCGGGTGCTTACGACCTGCTCGTCTTCGTCAACGCCCCCACGCTCCAAAAAGCGGCCGCCTTTGTTTCGGAGAAACTATCGACCTTCGGCGGGGTGCTATCCACCAGCACCCACTTCTTGCTGCGCTCCTACAAGGAGGGCGGCTTCCGTCTCGACGACGGCGAAGGCCCGGGCGACCGTCTCAACGTTAGCCCCTGAGCGGAGTATTCTCATGAGCAACACCGGCAACCGCTGGGTCGCGCGCCATGTGGCGTCGCTGCCCAGAAGCGGCATTCGCGACTTCTTCGAACTTGTGGCTAAAATGAAGGGCCAGGACGTCATCTCCCTTGGCGTTGGCGAGCCTGACTTCGTTACTCCTTGGCACGTGCGCAAGGCGGCCATTACCGCGCTTGAGGAAGGCAAGACCTACTACACCTCCAATCTCGGTCTGCTTGAGCTGCGCCGCGCGGTCTCGACCTACGTGACGGAGCACTTCGGCGTCGATTACCGCCCCGAGGACCAGATCATCATCACGGTGGGCGTCTCCGAGGCGCTCGACCTCGCGTTTCGGGCCTTCTGCAACCCGGGTGACAAGGTGATGTATCATCAACCTTGCTACGTCTCCTATCACCCCAGTATCTCGCTCGTGCATGGCGAGGGCGTGGCGGTGCCGACCTACGCGAAGGATAACTTTGCCCTCACCGCCGAGGCCCTGCGTGCGGCCTGGGTCCCGGGCTGCAAGATCCTCATGCTAAACCTCCCGTGCAACCCCACGGGCGGCACCTGCGACCGCGCGCAGCTGGAGGCGATCGCCGCCTTCTGCCGCGAGAAGGATCTGCTGGTCCTGAGCGACGAGATCTACTCCGAGCTCACGTTCGAAGGCACGCACACCAGCATCGCCAGTCTGCCCGGCATGCAGGAGCGCACGATCTTCCTGCACGGTTTCTCCAAGGCCTTTGCCATGACCGGCTGGCGCATTGGCTACGCCTGCGGGCCGGCCGAGTTGATCGATGCCATGATGAAGGTCCATCAATACGCCATGATGTGCGCCTCAATCATCGCCCAGGAGGCGGCGCTCGAGGCTCTGCAAAACGGCTGGGACAACGTGTGCGAGATGCGCGACCAATATCACCGCCGCCGCGATCTCGTGGTGCGTCGTTTCAACGAGATCGGCCTCACCTGCCACTCGCCGCGCGGCAGTTTCTATGCATTCCCCAGCACCACCGGCATCGGCATGACGGAGAAGGACTTCGCGGTCGGCTTGTTGAGGGAGCAGAAGGTCGCGGTCGTGCCCGGCACCGCCTTCGGGGCCAACGGCACCGGTCATGTGCGCGCCTGTTTTGCCACCAGCTACGAGCAACTGCTGGTGGCCTGTGACCGGATCGAGCGTTTCATCGCCAGTTCGAAAAACCAGGTGGCGGCGAAATAATCCGAGGGTTTCGAGCCCTGGACACGTATCATCTACGGCCGGGTATCTTGCCCGAGCCGATTGCAAAATAAACTCCCAACCCAGATCCTATCATGAACCGTCTCCGCTCTATTCTTGCCCTCGCTTCCGCCTTCACCCTCGCCACCGCCGCTTTCGCGGCCGACGGCGCGCAGTGCAAACCTTCCGATGAAAAAGCAGCCAAGGCTCCCTGCGGCTGCGCGATCAAGGATAACGCCAAGGTCTGCGGCGTAGATAAAGACTGCTGCTGCACCGGCGAAAAGGCCTCCAAGACTTCCGCCAAGACGACCACCCCAGCGGGCAAGTAAGGTCTTGCCCCGATCCCGCCGGGCATGGCGCCGAAGGGAGTTGGAATCATCGGCCCCGCTGCGTGCGGGGCTTTTTTGCGTCCCGTGTCCGGGGGGATGGTGCTTTGAAAAAAGGCCTTCGCGGCGCGGCTCGGCTCGTGCACGTTGGCACTACGCATGGACGATACGCCGCTCAATCCGCCGCCCGAGCTTCCGCCTTACGAGGCGGGCGAGAGCATTTGGGAAAACGCCTTTCTGACGCGTCACGCTCCAATGCTCTGGGCGGTGGCGGTGTTTGCCCTGACCCTGCTGGCGGGCGTGGCCATGATGCCTCCTTCGCGCTACCCCGAACTGGCGTATGTCTTTGCCGCCCCGGCCGTGTTCTGGGCCTATCGCGCGCCGCGTTGGCGGCTCTTTTTATGGGCCACGCTCGGAGCGGAGGCGGTGGCTTGGACGCTAACCCTCGGGTGGCTGAGGCATGTCACCTGGGCGGGTTTGCTGCTGCTTGGTCCGGTCATCGGGCTCTGGGTGGGGAGCTGGTTTGTGGCGGTGCGCTGGGTAATGCCGCGGCTGATCGGCCGGCCCTGGGTGCAGCGGGTGCTGGCGGTTTTTGGCCTCGCGGGGCTCTGGGTGGTGCTGGAATGGACCCGCACCTGGGTGCTTAGCGGGTTCCCTTGGCTTCCGCTTTCGGCGACGCAATGGGAACGCTTGAGTGTGCTGCAACCGGCCGCCTACACCGGGGCGTGGGGGGTGTCCTTCGTGTTGGTCACAGTCAATGTGGCCTTCGCAGCCTATGCCTGGAAGTTACTGGGAACGGGCGCGGACGGCGGCCGGGCGCGTTCGCGTTGCCCGGAGTTTCTCGCGGCGATGGCCCTGCTTCTTGGCTGTTTACTCCTGACCGCGCGCGAGACGATCAATCGCGGCCGTTTTTTCCGCCACTGGGCCAATGTCGGCATCGTGCAACCGGCTATTCCGCAAAGTGTGAAATGGGACCCGGCCGAGGCGGCGGGCGTGTTGCGCACGCTGGAGGAGGAGACGCTCAAGGTGGCGGCGGCGCGCCCCGACCTGCTACTCTGGCCCGAGGCGACCACGCCCTTGGCCGTGCTGGGTGATCATGGCATGCAGCGCTGGGCAGAGGAGCTGGTGCGGCGCGCCGGCGTGCCCCTGCTGCTCGGATCGATCGCGTGTGAACACGCCGACATGCCGGAGGAGTGTTGGTCGAATGGCGTGTTTGCGGTGTCGCCGACCTCTGGCTTAGCGGCGAATTTCTATGCCAAACGCCACCTCGTGCCTTTCGGGGAATATGTGCCTTTGCGACCGGTCCTGGGCTGGTTGGAAAAGGTCGTGCCGGTGGGCGGGGATTTCCAACCGGGTAAGGATCCGGGACTCTTTACCGTGCCCTTGGGGCCGGTTGAGGGCACGCGGGTGGGGGCCTTGATCTGCTACGAGGATATTTTCCCTGACCTGGCGCGGTCGAGTGTGCGGGCGGGGGCGGAGGTCCTGATGGTCAACACCAACAACGGCTGGTTCGGCGAGGGCGCGGCGGCCTATCAGCATGCCGCCCATGCGGTCTTGCGCGCGGTCGAAACGCGCCGACCGGTGCTGCGCGCGGGCAACTCGGGCTGGAGCGGCTGGATTGATGAATGCGGCGCGATCCGTGCGGTTCTGACCCGGGACAGCGCCGGCGCGGTTCGCACTTTGCCACCGGCGCGGGGCGAACCACCGGGCACGGTGTATTTCCGGGGCGGGGCCAGTCTACAGGTGAGCCGTGACGCACGTTTTTTCGGGCTGCGCAGCGTTTATGTGGAATGGGGCGATTGGTTCGTGGCGGTGAGTGCAGCGCTCGCGCTCGTGGCCTGGGGGATACTGCGCCGCCCCTACGTTCCGCCACCGAAACCGGTGGATGCAGCGCGGCCGTTTGGGCGGGACTAGGCCCGGTGCCGACAGGAACAGACTTAAGGCTCCTTAGTTTTGACCACGGAGGTCACGGATCATCACGGATAAAACCAAACCCATCCGTGCCCATCCGGGCGATCCGTGGCAAAGGCTGGATGGCAGGGTGCGCCGGGTTCGAGCGCAGTTTCAGAGCACGAAGCCGCCGGGGGCGATGAGGACGACGAACTCGCCCTTCAGGCTGGTTTTGGCGAGGCGCTCGGCGACCTCGCTAGCGGGGCCGATCAGCCAGGTTTCGTGGAGCTTGGTGACCTCCTTGGCGAGGCAGACGATACGGTCTGGCCCGAGCACGGTGACGATTTCGGCGGCAAACTTGTCGATGCGGTGGCAGCTCTCGTAAAGGGCGAGGGTATAGTCGAAGTCCCGATACTTCTCCAGAAAAGCGGAGCGCGCGCTGGTCTTGGGTGGCAGGAAACCGGCGAAGAGGAAACCATCGCTCGGCAGGCCGCTGGCGCTGAGCACGGCGGCGAGGGCGCAGGCGCCGGGCACGGGGACGACCGGCAGTCCGGCGCGGCGGCAGGCGCGGACGACGCGGAAGCCGGGGTCGCTAATCGCGGGCGTGCCGGCGTCGCTTACCACGGCGATGGATTTACCCTCTTGCAAGCGGGCGACGAGCTGGTCAGCGGCGGCGGTCTCGTTGTGGTCGTGGTAGGGAAACAGGGGCCGGTGGAGGCCTAGGCGGGTCAGCAGGGAGCCCGTGGTGCGGGTATCCTCGCAGGCGACGAGATCCACGGTGGCGAGCACGAGGCGGGCGCGTTCGGTGAGGTCCGAGAGATTACCGATCGGCGTCGCCACCACATAGAGGTGACCGGGCCGGGCGGCGAGGCGCGCGGCGAGTTCCTCGGCGGGGGCGGGCGAGACGGTTTCAGACATCGGGCGGACGAGGGGAGCGGGCATTAAAAAACCGGACTGGGGTGCAGTCCGGTCGAGGGGTCTGGACTCGGCGTTTATTGCTGCGAGCCGTGGCCGCCCATGCCGCCCATGCCGGGGATGCCGCCTTCCCAGCTAGCGGGCCGGCTCCACGGGATGGAGGAGTCCTCGGCCTGCTTCGTGGCGCAACCGGAGCAGAAGGCGAGGAGGGCGGAGCCGAGTATGAGGAGAACGAGGCGGCTGTTCATGGCGGCGGATTTAAATCAGGGGACGAAGGAGGCGATATCGCCTTCCTTGAGCGCGCCTTTGATCGAGGACGGGGCGATCTGGGCGATGGCGTAGGTGTCCTTGACCTCGGAGATGACGGACTCGGCGAGCACATCGCCAGCGCGGCTGAGGTTGAATTTATTACCCGCGGCGATGCCGTCGGCGGTGCCGAGTTCGAGGATTACAAAGGCGTTCTTGGTGCCGACCTTGGCCACGCGGGCGGCGGCGGTGCGCTCGCTGCGGACCGGGCCAGTGGCGGCGGCGCCGGCGGCAGAGGGTGCGATGCCCTGGATCTCACCGAGGCGGGATTCCAAAGAAGCGATGGTCTGCTTATAGCGCTCGATTTCCTCGGGGTTGCCCACCTGGGCGGCGAGGCGGGTCTGGACGAGCTCGCGACGGAGGGCGTCGACGTCGGCGGTGAGCTTTTTCTCGGATTCTTCCTTGGAGGCGTAGGCGGTCTTGAGGCTGGCGATCTCGCGCGAGATCTGGACGTTGCGGGCCTCGGAGGCGGTGAGTTTGGACTTGGTGTCGCCAAGTTCGGTGTCGGTCTGGGTGAGCTGGGCGACTTTCTGTTCGAGTTGGGTGTTGGTCTCGTTCAGGTTGGTTTGCAGCGAGGTGGCCCGGGATTGTTCGGATGAAAGCTGCTGTTTGAGCTCTTCCTTGGTATTGCCGATCTGCCACCAGAAAAAGCCGGAGGCGCCGGAGCCGAGAAGGGCGAGGATGCAGAGAACGAGGGTAAGGGCTTTCATAGGGGGATTGAAGGTTGGAACGTGTTGTGGGTGGGACAGCTTGGAAAGGAGAAAGTTTTTACCAACCCTCTCCTTTTCCGGGCGGTTTTAGATGGAGAACTCGCTGGTGAACCAGGGGGTGCGGGCGGTCTTTTTGATCGTGCCGTTGGCGGCGAGGTGCTCGAGGAGCTTGTAGGCCAGCTCTGGGCTACCTTCGGCGCGGGCGGCGAGGGCCTCGGCGGTAAACGCCTGACCGGGGGCGGCGGCGAGGGCGGCGACGAGGCGATGTTGCAGCGCGATCACGCCGGTAGCGGCCTTTTTACCCGCCTCGACGCCGGGCTGATGGTAGGCGTTGATCCCGACCAGGCTGGCGTAGAGGCCGACGGCGCGCTCGTAGAGGGCGATCATCAGGCCGAGGGTGCGGGGGCTGAGTTCGTCAATCGTAACAGTGACGGAGTGGCGGTCTTTCTCGCTAAGGGCGTCGCGGGTGCCGAGATAGAAGCCGAGGAGGTAGTCGCCGGCGGTAACGCCGGGCTCGACCTGCAGAGAGGCGCCTGCGCGGTCCTTGAGCACCTCTATGAAGGTAACGAAAAAGTTATTCACGCCCTCGCGGAGCTGTTGCACGTAGGCGTGCTGGTCGGTGGAGCCCTTGTTGCCGTAGACGGCGATGCCTTGATTAACCACGTTGCCGGCGAGATCGAACTCCTTGCCCAGCGACTCCATCACGAGTTGCTGCAGATAGCGGGAGAAGAGCAGGAGGCGGTCTTTGTAGGGGAGGATGACCATATCCTTCAAACCCTTGCCGCCGGTCTCGTAGTGCCACATCAGGGCGAGCAGGGCGGCGGGGTTTTCGGAGGTAACGGTCGAGCGGGTGACGGCGTCCATGGCGGCGGCGCCGTCGAGCATCGCATCGGTATCGATGCCCTGGAGGGCGGCGGGCAGGAGGCCGACGGTGCAGAGTTCGGAGGTGCGACCGCCGACCCAGTCCCACATGGGGAAGCGGGCGAGCCAGCCTTGGGCGAGGGCGATCTGGTCTAGTTTGGAGCCTTCGCCGGTAACGGCGACGAAGTGTTTGGCGAAGGCGAGGCCCGCCGCGCTGAAGGCGGCGGCGGCCTCGAGCATGCCGTTGCGGGTCTCAACGGTGCCGCCCGATTTGGAGATGACGACGACCAGGGTCGCGGGCAGGTGGCCGGCGAGTTGGGCGAGCACGTAGTCGATGCCGTCGGGGTCGGTGTTGTCAAAGAACGACACGGCCATTTTGTCCGCACCCGGACGGCCGAGGGAGTGGTTAACCAGTTGGGGGCCGAGGGCGGAACCGCCGATGCCTACGACGAGCAGGCGGGTGAAGGCTTGGCCGGTGGAGCCGGCCAGGCGGCCTGTGTGCACGTCGGCGGCGAAGCTGCGGATCTGGGCGAGGGAGTCGTCGATGGCCCGAGTGAGATCGGGGGTGGGGGCGAGTTTGGCGTCGCGCAGCCAGTAGTGGCCGACCATGCGGTTCTCGTCGGGGTTGGCGATCGCGCCCTTTTCCAGTGCGGCCATGTCGGTGTAGGCGCGTTGCGCGGCGGGTTCCATCTCGGCGAGGAAGTTCTCCGGGAAGGGTATGCGGCTGTAGTCGAGGGCAAAGCCGAGCGAGGTGTTGTGGTAACGGTATTGGGTGAAGCGGGACCAGGTGGACATGGTGAAAAGACGGTTATCAGGGATCCTTGCATCCGGGGCAAGCGAGTCGAGACCGGCGTCGTAAAAAGTCTGGTTATAGCGGCGGCTGTTAGCCAGGGGTCACCGGACCGGTGCCGATGGGACTCGCTATGTTTGCGTGGTGGTGTGATAAAGCGAAGCGCCCTCGGGGAAACGAACATTCCGAAGGTTAGAAAAAATCAAAAAATTACCACCATGGGCGACCGTTCTCCAAAATCCGTTCAGAAAAAAGCCGATCAAAAGCAGTCAAAAAACGACGGCGTGAATCAAAAAAAGCAGGCATTGATCAATGCCCAGCAGGCCACCAAGGCCAAGATCGCCGCGAGCAAGAAGAAGTAGGTTTTAATTCTGTATCCGGGCAGAGCCTACGGTTTAGCCGGGGCCAGCCCACTGTGCCCGACTTTTTCCAGACCCAATACAATCATGGCCAAATCACAAAATTCCCAGAAACAGACCAAGAAAAAGCCGCTCAAAACCCCGGCCGAAAAAAAAGCGGAGAAGCGCGAAAAAAAGGGGCGTTGATAGCCGCCTGCGCGGTGCAGGTGTTTTGGCTTCTTTGACCCATCCGAGGCGTGCCTCCGTGGGTTCGGGACAGGGCTGCGCGGGACGTTAATGACATTTTTGGCAAAAGTTTCGTCACGTTGAGTCGAAATAGGGGGGTAATACCTTTTGCCCATGCCTACCGACGCCGCTTTATTCACCGCCGATCGTGTCTCGCCCGAGATCATCGCCCGGGCGATGCGTTACCCGCCTTCCGCGCAGCGAGTCCTGCCTCTGCTCAAGCACTACCTCGAGGAGTCGGATTTCTCGATTTATCAGATTGTTGATCTCATCCGTCTGGATCCGGGGGTCTCGGCGCGAGTGCTCCAGGCCGCGAATAGCAGGCTGAATGCGCGGCACCATCCTTGCTCCACCATCGAGATGGCGGTGCAGCGCATTGGTTTTGATCTGATCTACGAGATCGTGGCCAACGCTGTGGCGGAGCAGGTTTTGGTGCGGCCGCTGGTCGCCTATTCGCTCGAGGCGGACGAACTGTGGAACCTCTCCGTATCCTGCGGTATCGCCGCCGAGTTGATTGCGGAAATGCGCGGATTAGATACCCGTATCTCCTATACTCTCGGTCTTCTTCACGGGGTCGGTATGATCGCAATTGACCAGTGGTTGCAGCGGCATCAGCCCACCATCGGTTTTTTTGCCAGTGCGTTTCCGCGGGAATACGCGGAGAGTGAGGCGGTTTTGATCGGCTGCACCCATCCCGAGGTTGGGGCGGAGGTTCTTCGTGGCTGGGATTTCCCTTTCGAAATATACGAACCGCTGCGCTGCCAGCATGACCCGCTCGCATCGCTCGAGCACCAGCAGTTGAGCAGTTTACTTTACGCGGCCAAGTGGGTGCGTTCGCGGGTCTGCTTCGAAGATCACCGGCGGCCGCACGAACCTGAGCCAAGCCTGCTTGAGCCGGTCGAACTGAGCGTTTTTTCGCTGGAGAATCTGGCTCTCCAAGTCCGCGACCGCCTTGAGCAGGTCAAGCGAGACCTTGCTCTGGGTGATGCCCCTCAACCCTTTGCCGCCTAGGCAGCGCGTCTCCGGATCTGTTCGAGAACACCTTAGAAGCTGTTTGTTTTTCGAGCTTTCCAGATCCCGTCGCATCTCTTCACTGATCCCATATGGCGAAGGCAACACGCGTTAATCTGTGCTCTTTCTGCGGAAAGCCGCAGCAAGAGGTCCGCAAGATCATTGCCGGGCCCGGGGTGTATATTTGCGACTCGTGCATTAATGTATGCAAAACGATCATCGACCGCGAGCTTGCCGCGCCTGCAGCGGATCGGCGGCCGGCGTTTCGCATGCTCAAGCCCTCGGAGATCAGGAGCACACTCGATGAGCACGTGATCGGTCAGGATCATGCCAAAAAGGTGCTCTCGGTCGCGGTCTACAATCACTACAAGCGGCTCACTTTTTTGGCTGACGGGTGCGAAAAGGGCGTCGGTGCGCTCACCGCCGAGTTCAACGACGTTGAGGTGGAGAAAAGTAATATCCTCCTAGCTGGTCCCACCGGCTCGGGCAAGACCCTGCTCGCCCGCACGCTGGCCCGCATCCTCGACGTGCCTTTTGCCATCGCCGATGCGACCACCCTTACCGAGGCCGGCTACGTTGGTGATGACGTCGAGAACGTGGTCGTGCGTTTGCTCCAGAATGCCAACTTCGATGTGAAGCGGGCCGAGTGTGGCATCGTTTACATCGACGAAATCGACAAGATCGGGCGCAAGACGGAGAACGTCTCCATTACGCGCGATGTGTCTGGCGAGGGCGTGCAACAAGCTCTGCTCAAAATCCTCGAGGGGACGGTGTGTAACGTTCCACCGCAGGGCGGCCGCAAGCATCCCAATCAGGAGCTCGTGCAGGTGAATACCCACAATATCTTGTTTATCTGCGGCGGTGCCTTCGTGGGTTTGGATGCTATCGTGCAGCGGCGGTTGGGCGCCCGCGGCATCGGCTTCACGGCCCATGCGCCTGGCCAGTCCCGTCAGGCCGCCCCCGAGGGGTCAGACGAGGCGGCTGAGATGCTCATGCGCTCACTCGCTCCCGAGGATTTGGTGCGTTTCGGCATGATTCCCGAGTTCATCGGGCGCCTCCCGGTAGTTTCGGTGCTCGCTCCACTTAAGCTGGCCGACTTGGAGAAGGTGTTGTCCGAAACCAAGAACTCGCTGGTGAAACAATACTCGAAGCTCTTTGCGATGGACGGCATCACCCTGCGTTTCACGCCCGAGGCCCTGCATGCGGTGGCGCTCAAGGCCATCCAGCTAAAGACCGGCGCGCGCGCCCTTCGGGCCATTTTGGAGCAGATCATGCTGGATGTCATGTATGAGCTGCCCAACCGCGAGGATGTGGGCGAGGTGATCATTGATGCGCCAGCGGTGGCCGGAAAACGGCGGCCCCGCTTTCGTCGGCGCAGTCCAGATGGAAAGCCAGTCACTAATCTCGGTCATCACGAGGACGCCGCTTAAGCGCCCCCGCGGTGCGAGCGTGGCCCCGTTGGTTCGCGCGGTTTGGTATTGATCTGCCATGCGTTTTTTTTCGCGACTCAGCCTTACCTGCCTCGCCGCCGGCTCATTTTGTTTAACTGGGTTGCGCGGGGAGTCGGTGGCGGTCTTCGCCGCCGCCAGTTTATCCGAGGCACTCGCGGCCACCGCTACTGATTATGAATCGGCGACCGGGGATAAGATTGTGCTCAATCTGGGTGCGTCGAGCACGCTGGCCCGTCAGATCAAGGCGGGCGCCCAAGCGGACGTGTTTTTCTCCGCTGATGCCGCGAAGATGGACGAGCTCGCTCTGGCTGGCTGCATCGTCGCCGAAACGCGACGCGACCTGCTCTCGAACACCCTCGTCATCGTGGTCAACGCACACGACGGCGCGGCGGTTATCACGCCCACTGATTTGGCGGGCGCCACGGTGCGCCGGCTTGCTCTCGCCGAGACTACCACGGTCCCGGCTGGCATATACGCTCGGGAGTTTTTGATCAGGGCCGGACTGTGGGAGAGCATCGTCCCCAAGGTGGTCGCGACCGAGAATGTGCGCGCGGCCCTGGCGGCGGTGGCGGCCGGTGACGCTGACGCGGGTATCGTCTACAAGACCGACGCCCTGATTTCCAAGGACGTGCGCATCGTTCATGTGGTTCCGGCGGCAGAGGGGCCGCGCATCGTCTACCCGGTCGCGGTGGTGAAGGAGAGCCCGGTGACACAAGCGGCGCGCCGCTTCGTTGAATATCTGGACTCGCCCCAAGCCAGGGCGGTTTTCATGCGGTTCGGTTTTTTGCCCGCCGAGTAACGCGAGGGCTTACGGGGTAGCGGCGACTTGGACCGACTCGAGCCACCAGCCGTCGGTTTTTTTAAGCAAGCGGGCGGTGATGACCGTGTCTTTTTTCGCGGCGGCAAGCGTGGGGGCGTCTACCTTCAGCAGCATTGTCATGGCCGCCATCACGCCGGGGATTTCCTCGTGTTTCACCAGCAGGGCGGATTTTTCCGGCAAGACGGCCACGATAACCCCACGCAACGGGTGGCCAGTTTCGGTGGCGGCGGACGGGGGCGCGCCACAACAAGAGCAAGCTGGGCTGGCTTGTCCGGTAAGGGGGAGGATGATAAGCAGGGCTGCGAAGACGGCGCGACGGTTTTTCATTTGGTAAAAAGCAGGCGAAGATAGCCGGTGTGGTATCAGAAACGGCGGGTTACGCTGGCGCGCACGGTGCGGGGTTCAGCAGGGTGGAAATGGGTGTCGAGCACCGGCGCGGTCTCGGTCGCGAGGCGGGACTCGTAGGCGTAGGCGACATCGTAGTTTTCGCGGTCAAATACGTTGAGCACATCCAGGGCGAATTCCCAATTCCCGAGCCGGCGGGCAAGGCGCGCGTTGAAGGTGAGCGATTCGGGGGCAGTGATTGACGCGTTTTCGTTCAGTGGTTGCGGACCGAAATAGCGTGCGCGCAGGCAGCTGGACCAGCCGGACGTTAGTTTCAGCATGATGCCGGCAGTGGCGACCGCGGAGATGGAATTTGCGATGCGGTCGCCTGCCAGCGTTTGGCCGGTGTAGCGGGCGTGGGTGAAGGCGAGGTCGGCGTCGAAGGCCAGCCAGGATGCGGCCTGGTAGAAGTTGGTAAATTCAACGCCGTAACGCCGTGTTGGATCGCCGGGCTCGGTCGCGCCGGCGTCGCCGACGTAGGCGAGTTCGGAATCGAACTCGAGCCGCCAGACCGACACGGTGCTCACCAACCCGCGCAGGACGGAGGTGCGCACGCCGAGCTCGGTGTTCTTGGCCCGGACGAGCGGCGTGGCGGGTGCGACCGGGTCGGTCACTCCGCGGGCGTCGTTGCTGTGGAAGCCGAGCCCGGCGTTGGCGTAGAGCTCGGTCTTGGCCCAGGGGCCGGCGACGAGACCGAGCTTGGGGCTGAACATGCTGGCGGTCTCCGTCCCGGAAGTCGCGTTTTCACGTCCGTTGATATCAAAAATGTAGAAATCCCCGCGGGCGCCGACGGTGGCGCGCAGCCAGGGAGCGACGGCGAGGGTGCTCTCGGCGAAGAGGCCGACGCTGCCTTCGTGGACGTCGTCCTCGCGCACGGTGGCGAAGCGGCGGCGGGCAGCGGTGCGGTGCAGGCCGAGGTCGATGAAGTCCTGGCGGAGCTGCAGGCCGATGCTGGTCAACAGGGTGCGATCGGCGAGTGTCCCGTCCCAGGTGCGCCTGGCGGAGCCGCCGAGGAGCAGGCGTTCCTCTCGCTGGTTGAACTGGTCGCCGGTCACCGGGTCATTGAGAAAGTAGGTGAAATTGGAATACAGATCGAGGTCGCTGTGAACAACGTAGGCGTTGAGCAGGGTGGTGGCGTCGGGCTGGCGGGTGACGCGGTCGAAGGAAAGGCTGGCGCGGCGGCTCGCGCCGCCGTCGGACGCATCGAGGTTGCCGTAGCGGCCGATCGCGCCCGACTCGACGGCGCGCAGTGGGATTTGGTCGGAGGAGTTCCAGCGACCGTCGTAGCCCATCGCGGAGACAGCGTAGTCGCTCGCACCGGCCGACCAGACGTGGCGGGCGAAGGTGTTGAGACGGCGGGAGGCTTCGGGTTTTTCCCAGGGCCCGTCGGCGTAGCCGGCTTCGGCCGCGATGGTGGTGGCGGCGGTGGACCCGCCGGGCTGGCGGAAGGTATTTCCGGCGACGGCGCGGGTAAAGTGGTCCTCACCTAGTTCGACTTTAGCGATGCCCTCATTCAGTTTGCGAAAGAGGGAAAACTGGGCGGCGCCGGCGGCGGAAAAATCGCCGTTCTCGGCGGCGAAGGCGCCCTTTTGGTAGTCTACGCGCTCGATCAGCTCAGGGATGATGAAGTTGGTGTCTGCATAGCCTTGGCCGTGGGCGTGAGTGCGGGCGTTTACCGGCATGCCGTCGACCGACACGGCGAAGTCGGTGCCGTGGTCTAGGTTGAAGCCCCGCAGGAAATACTGGTTGGCCTTGCCGCTGCCGGAGTGCTGGGTGACGACGAGTCCGGGAACAACCTCGAGCAACTCGCCCCGCCGGAACAATGGGCGCTCGGCTAGTTCGGCGGCACCGACCTGGCCCTGCGAGGAGGTGCCGGCTTCGCCGACGAGGTCGAGCGAGCGCCCGTAGACGACGACGGGATCCAGCGTTTCGAGCGCCTCGAGATCGGCGGGAGCGGCTGGATGGGCGGCGAGTCCGGCGGTGAGCACCATGGCTGCGAGGAGGAAGCGGGGCGGGGGCCGGGCATTCATGGCGGGAAGGGTGATACGGAAAGATGCTCTATCGCTGCGGTCTAGCGATACTCTACCAACCGGTAGAAGACCCTGTGGCGGCCGGCGAGTGAATCGGTAATTTCGATCGACATGCCCGTGCCGGCGACGAACTGGTGTGCGGGGACGTTGTTCCAGGTGAGCAAATCCGTCGAAACCTGCAGGTCGTAGGTAAGGTCTACCCGGCTCGTAAAGGAGAGCCTCGCGAAGTCGCCTTCGGCACGAATCGACAGCGGTGGCGTGGCCAAAACCTCGATGGTGGCAACGTAGGGGGCGCTCGCGGTGCGGGGGGCGGTCGTGGTGCCGTCAATGGCGCGGAAGGTGACCGTGTAAGTGCCCGGATGGGTGGCGGTGAAAAGCCGACCGTGGATGTGGCCTACACCGCTTTCGTCTTCGTAGGTGATGAACTCGGGATGATCGCCAGCGCTCGCCGTCCAGCCGGTGGCGCGGCTCCAGGTTGGCGCGGTCGCGCCGGCTTCCCAAAAGGCGAATGAAGCTCCGGTTGGGCCGGAAACGGAAAGCAGTTGGATGTGAGGCAGGGCGTTTGGAGTCAGCGGGTCTTCGGAAGAAAAGGTGAGCTCGGTGACGTAGTAGCCGCCAGGGAACTGGGGGGCGTAGAGCGTGAAGGGCTCGCCGGGCGGAACGTAAACCATCGTCTCGCCGGTCGCTCCGACCAAGGTCAGCTGGCCCGAGCGAGCGGCCTGGACGTCGACGTGGCTGTGGGCGGACAAAGCGGGGCTCAACAGGGATAGTGCGAAAGCCGGCATCAAGGTGCCGATGCACCGATGGAAAGAGGCGGGAAACGCTTGGGTTTTCATGGGTAGACCAGAACAGATTGAGGTTTGGCGAGCCGACTTTGGATGTCGGTCCAGCCGAGCGGAGCGGCATGACCGTCGACAAACAGGTAGTTTGAAACGGCGCTGTGGACATCCACGCGAACGTTTGCGCGGAAAAAGGCTGGGGTGACACCACGAGCCGCGCCGGAGAAGTGGATATGCTCGGCGGTGTAATCGTCAGGAATTTCGGCGAGCATCAGAGTGGCGGATGGCGTGCGAAAGGCGCCGAAAGGCAACCCCTCGCCGGAGGGTGAGACCAGAAGGTCGTTCCAACCATAAGTTATATTGGCGGCATGATCGGAACGGCTCGGACAGCGTCCGATAAAGTCGGGGCCGACATAGGTCTTTAACGTTTCAGTCCAGGAGTAAGACTGACTGCCGGAACGTAGATGGCTGATGTCCGGAAAGCGGCCAGCATGGTCGTTGAGGTAAAGCAGGGAGGCGGCGCCTACCTGACGCATATTGCTGAGGCACTGCGTGGCGCGGGCCTTGTTTCGCACCGCGCCGGTCACCGGGATGAGCAGGCTCGCGAGCACGCCGATGATGGCGATGCTCGCGAGCAATTCGATCAGGGTGAAGGCGCGGCGCGAGGGCATGACACGGTCGCTAGACGGTCGGTTTAGACGCTACGGCGACGGCGCAGGGCGGCGAAACCGACGGCGCCGAGGCCTGCGATGACGACCGCCGAAGATGGTTCCGGGATGGCGGTCACGGAGACCGTGATTCCATATGTCGGAAAGGTGACGCCGGCGGTGCCAAATTGACCGCTATTCTTGAAGTTCGCCTGGTTGGCGTAGTCGGCGCCACCCACGGCGATGAAGTATTCCCCGGCCAGGAGGCCGGTGAAGCTGCCGGCCACAAAACCGTCGGCCAGACCGTCGCCGTTGATGCCGGAGGCGAGGCCGTAGTTCCCGGCGTCGCCGTCGGCGGCGTGGCCGATGTAACGGAAGTCACCGAGTTCGCCCGCGTCGTTGAAAATCTGCCAGTCTCCGAGGGCGTTGAAGGCCCCCTCTTTGCCGGAGTTGCCCAGGCCGGCCGAATCCCAGACGCCGTTGCCGTTGGTATCCGTAAAGCTTTCGCCCGGGGTCCAGTAGGTGTCGGTGTTCGAGTCGGTGAACGCCTCCGCCACGCCGGCCGTGCCGAAGGTGGTGGTGAGGTAGGCGATCGAGGCGGTGGCGCCGTCGTGGGTGCTACCCGGCATGGTGCCGGTGCCGATGCGGTAGAGCGAGAAGCCGGGCAGAAACACGCCGGTCGCGCCGGTTTGCGTGCCATCGCGGCGGGCGACGGCGACGGTGACATCGGTGGTCTCGCTCAGGACGAAACGGAAGAAGGTTTCGCGATGGCTGTCGCCGAAGTTTGCGTCGGTGCCGTCGGCCCAGCCGTAGCCGCCGCCGACCGTGCGGTCGGAGCTGGTTTCGGGGACGCCGGGAACCAGCGTGTCGAAATTGCGCGAGCCGGTGAATCCCAGGTGGGCGGAGGCGGTGGCGCCGGTGACGAGGGCCGCGAGGGCGGCGGAGATTAAGAAGGAGGATTTCATGATAAACCAGGAAGCTGACGGGTAGGTAGGAGGATAACGAAACGGTCGTTGGGCCGGGACCGGGGTGGTCCGATGGGTTGCGCCGGCACGCGGCCAAGAGCCGTCGTGATGTCGGGTGGTCCCGTGGCCTCGGCGCGGACGCACGGGAATGGAAAGGCCGCGTCCAAAAGGTCCGGAATCCGACGGATTCAGGACAGGCGCAACCTGCGCAAGACTTGGGCTCAGGCCGCGCGCGGCGGCTCGGTGGGCGGGGCGGGACGCGCGTGGGCGTCGGCCAGGAAGTGCTCCGCCGGCCACACGGGCGCGGGCGCGGAGCCAACCACAAAAAGCTGCTCGGGGGCGGTCGCTAGGACCTGTTTGCCCTTGGCGGTGGAGTCGGGGGCGGCCGGCGCGTGCGAGGCCGAGCCTTCGGCGGAGGAACGGGTTTTATTTTCGGCGACGAATTCGCACACGCCGCAGAGATTTTCGGGGGAAAAGGTGAGGCGGATCGCCTGATCCAGGGGCATGGTGCGGCTGTAATTCACCACCATGCGAGCCCAGCCGAAGCCCTGCGCGAGGTCCCAGTGGGCGCCGCTGGCGAGCAGCCAGGCGCAGAGGACGAGTAGGGTGGACAGGCGACGCATAGGAAACTGGACCGGCGCACAGAACGCCGGGGAGCGGGGCGTTGGCAAGCGCAAGAAAACGCGGGGGCGTTGCTTCAGGTATCAGTTGAGGCCGGTTTGACAGGGGCGGCGGGGTGCGCAGGGTGAAAACCTAAATCATGGCATACACGGAAGATCGCGCCGTCTGGTTCGAGGGGCAGGGGCTCTGGCAGCACGTGCCGGCGAGCGACTGGAACGACTGGGCGTGGCAGCTCAAGAACCGCATCACCAAGCTCGAGGAACTGGAGCGCTACATGACCCTCACGCCCGACGAGCGGGCTGGTGTGCTCTTCGCCAGCCAGAAGCTGGCCCTCGCGATCACGCCCTACTTTTTCAACCTCATCGACCGCGACGATCCGAATTGTCCGATCCGGCTGCAAATGATCCCGCGCAGTGGCGAGACCCAGCTCCACGCCGAGGAGATGCTGGATTCGCTCGGCGAGGACGAGCATTCGCCGGTGCCCGGGTTGGTGCACCGTTACCCGGACCGGGTGTTGTTTTTGGTCACCGACCGCTGCGCGGCTTATTGCCGGTATTGCACGCGCAGCCGGCTGGTCTCCAATGCGCAGGACTACAATTTTCATCCCGAATACGAGCAGGGCCTGCGTTACATCGAGAGCCATCCCGAGGTGCGCGACGTGCTGCTCTCGGGCGGCGACCCGCTGCTGTTGAGCGACCGCAAGCTCGACCACCTGCTGGGGCGCTTGCGCGCGATTCCGCACGTGGAGTTCATCCGCATCGGCTCGCGTATCCCGGTGTTCCTGCCCCAGCGCATTACGCCGGAGCTCTGCGAGATTTTAAAAAAACACGGGCCGGTCTGGATGAGCATCCACGTCAACCACCCGCGCGAGGCGACGGCCGAGTTGAAGGCGGCCTGCGAGCGGCTGAGCTATGCGGGCGTGCCGCTGGGTAATCAGTCTGTGCTGCTGCGCGGGGTGAACGACGATGCCGACGTGATGAAGGCGCTCGTGCATCGGCTGCTGCGCATGCGGGTGCGGCCTTATTATCTCTACCAGATGGACCTCATCACCGGCGGATCGCACTTCAAGGTCGATGTCCGCAAGGGTCTGGAGATCATTCAAGCCTTGCGTGGACACACCACCGGCTACGCCATTCCGCAGTATGTCATCGACGCGCCGGGTGGCGGCGGGAAGGTGCCGATGAATCCCGAGTATCTGGAGAAACTCGACGGCGAGGCGGCGGTGTTCCGCAACTACGAGGGCCGGACCTTCCGTTATCCTTTGGGTGCTACGCCGGTGGTGACGGACGAGGCGGCCACGTTCCGCACGCACGACCTCGGGGCGTGATCGGGAGCGGACGGAGCCGGTGCCTTTAGACTTGGAGGGAGGCCGGTCGGGCCGCACGGTGCGCGCATGTTACGAATCTTATTTGTGGGCGACATCGTCGGGCGGCCGGGGCGGGAGATGTTGATGGAGCGGTTGCCGCGCCTGCGCTCGGAGTTGAAGCTCGATGCGGTCATCGCCAACGGCGAAAACGCGGCGGCGGGCGCGGGGATCAACGGCGGCATCGCCAAGGGCCTGCTCCAGAGCGGGGTCGATGCGATAACGCTGGGCGACCACGTGTGGGACCAGCGTGGCTGGGAGGTGGAGATCGATGATTTCCCGAGGGTTTGTCGTCCGGCCAACCTGCCCGGCGCCTGCCCGGGGGCGGATCATGTCATCGTCACTGTGAAGGGCTTCCGTTTAGCGGTATTCACCGTGTTGGGGCGCACCTTCATGGGCCTGAAAGCCGAGTGTCCTTTTCTTGGTGCGGATACGATGCTGCGCAAGCTGGCGCCGGAGGCGGACGGGTTTTTCGTGGAGGCGCATATGGAGGCGACCAGCGAGAAAATCGCGCTCGGCTGGCACTTGGACGGTAGGGCAGTGGCGGTGCTCGGCACGCACACCCACGTGCCCACGGCGGATGCCTGCGTGCTGCCGGGCGGCACGGGCTTCATGTGTGACGTCGGCATGACCGGGCCGTATGCGTCGGTGCTGGGGCGCGAGATCAAGCCGGTGGTGGAGCGTTTTCTCGACGGTATGCCGCGCAAGCTGGAGGTCGCCGAGGGCGACGTGCGCATCTCGGGCGCGGTGGTGGACTATGACGAGGTGCAGAAACGCACACTCAAGGTCGAGCTGCTCCACCTTCGGCGCGGGCGGTGAAGGC
>CAIQAB010000011.1 GCA_903869675.1 uncultured Verrucomicrobiota bacterium
CCCCAGCCCTTTCCCGCCCATGAAATCCGGCCTCGTCAAAACCTTCGCCGTCGTGCTCCTCGCCGCCGTCCTGTTGCTGGTCAACTTCCTCGCCTCCCGCCTGCCCGTGCGGGGCGATCTGACCGCCGGGCGCATCTACACCCTGTCGCCCGGCACCCGTGCCCTCCTCGGCAAGATCGAGGAACCCATCGCCCTCCGCCTCTACGCCACCCGCGGCGTGGACGGTCTTCCAGTATCTTATAAAAACTACGCCGACCGCGTGGAGGAGATGCTCCGCGCCTACGTCCGTGCCAGCGGCGGCAAACTCACCCTCGAGACGATCTCGCCCGCCGCCGACACGCCCGAGGAAGAAAAGGCCCAGGCCGCCGGCCTCCAGCCCCAGCAGGTCCCCGGCAGCGGTGAGCCCTTTTACCTCGGTCTCGTCGTGACCCAGGCCGACCAGCAGAAGTCCCTCCCCGCCTTCAGCCCGGACCGCGAGGAACTGATCGAATACGACGTGTCCTCCCTGCTCCACTCCGTGCAGCAGTTGAATAAACCCAAGCTCGGCGTCTTTACCCGCCTGCCCCTCGCCGGCGAACCGTTCAACATGATGCAGCAGCGCCGGCCCACTCCACCCCAGTTGCTGATCGAGGAGTGGAAACGTTCCTACGAGGTCGTCACCATCGACACCGACTTCACCACCCTGCCCGCCGGCCTCGACGCCCTCGCCGTGCTCCACCCCGCCGGGATCAAACCCGCCCAGGAATACGCCATCGACCAGTTCCTGCTCTCCGGCAAACCCGTGCTGGTCGCGGTCGATCCATCCTCAACCTACTTCAAACGCCAGGGCGGCCAGCAAGCGATGTTCGGCGGCGGCAGCCCGGACGTGTCCTCGAACCTGCCCGCCTTGTTCAAGGCCTACGGCATCACCTACGACACCACCCAGGTCGTCGGCGACGAGGCCCTCGCCACACCGGTGAACGCCGGCAACGGCCAGGTCGCCCGCATGCCCGTGTGGCTCTCCCTGACCGCAAAAAATCTCAACGCCGCCTCCCCCGCCACCGCCCAGCTGAAATCCCTGCTGTTTATCGAACCCGGCTCCGTCGCCGTCGAGACCCGCGAGGGCCGCGAAATCACCCCGCTGCTGGAGACCTCCCCCAGCGCCGGCACCGTCCCGGGCTTTTCGCTCCAGTTCTCCCAGCCCGAGGAGATCGGCCGCACCCTCGTCGCCGGCACCGCCAAGAAGAACCTCGCCGTGCTGGTGCGCGGCCCCTTCGCCACCGCCTTCCCCGATGGAGCGCCCGCCGCCGATAACGCCGGTAAATCCACCCCCGCCACCCCGCCCGCCGACCTCCGGAAGTCCGGCACCGGCACTCTGGTCGTGATCGCCGACACCGATTGGCTGCTCGACGATTTCTCCGTGCGCCGCCAGTCGGTCTTCGGCCAGGACATGGTCCAGCCCCTGAACGACAATCTGTTCTTCGGCTCCAACCTCGTCGATTTCCTCGCCGGCTCGCCCGACCTCATCGCCCTGCGCGGCAAACGCTCCGCCCAGCGTCCCTTCGAGGTCGTGGCCAAGATGGAAGCCGACGCCCAGAAACAATATAATTCCAAGCTCGCCGCCCTCGAGACCCGCATCACCGAGGTGCAGAACAAGCTCTCCGAACTCCAGGGCAAATCGCCCGACGGCGGCCGCCTCGTGGCCACCCCCGAAGTCCTCAAGACCATCGAGGAATTCCAGGCCCAGGAGCTCGCCATGCGCCGCGAACGCCGCGATATCCGTCGCGCCCTGCGCGAGGGCATCGACGCCCTCGAGACCAGGCTGCTTGTGATCAACCTGCTGACCACTCCCGTGCTGCTCGGCTTTTTCGGCCTCTGGTTCGCCCGGCACCGCAAACACGCCGCGTGAGCCGCACGGCGGCAGGAAAGTAGCGACCAGTGAGTAGCGGGTAGCGAGCATCCGAACAATAGGATCCCACCACCTTCACGCCCCGCTGTTTTCCCAGCGTCCTTCTCCTACTAACCGCTACTCACTGCCCGCTACTCCCTACTCCCCCTTCCCCCCTTCCCGCATGAAACTCCGCCCCCTCCTCCTAACCCTCGCCGTCCTCGTCCCCGCCGCCGGTGCCGTCTGGTGGCTGCAACGTCCCGCCCCCCCAGCCCAGGCCGCCGACGCCCGCCTCGGCCAGCGCGTCGCCGACCCCGCCAGCCTCACCTCCGCCACCCGCGTGCGCCTGAAGGCCCTCGGCAAAACCGCCGAGCTCGCCCGCACCGACGAGGGTCGTTGGACCATCGCCGTCAGCGATAAAACCCCCGCCCTGCCCGCCGACGCCTCGCGCCTCACCCGCCTCGCCGCCGACCTCGTTTCACCCAAGGTCGAGCGCCTCGTCACCGAAAACCCGGGCCGCCTCGCCACCCTCGAGCTCGATTCCACCGAGATCGCCTTTCTCGACGCCACCGGCAAAACTCTGCTCGAGCTCGATCTCGGCAAAAACGCCGACGGCGGCGGCCGCTTCCTCCGCTACGGCTCCGAACCCAAGGCCTACCTCGCCCGCCTCAATGCCAGCATCGATGCCGACGCCACCAACTGGCGCGATACCGCCCTGATCGCGTTGAAGAGCGACGAAATCGCCTCCCTCGCCTTCGCCTTCCCCGGCGCCGCCCCCGTGGTGATTTCCCGCCCCGATGCCAAAACCGGCTGGACCAGCCCCGCCACCCCCGCCGGCCAACAGGTAAAGACCGGCTCGATAACCACCCAACTGACCAACCTCACCGGCCTGCGCTACACCCAGGTCGCCCCCGCCCTCGACCCGGGCGTGATCGCCGCCCGCGTGCTCACGCGTGACGTCACCTTGACCACCTTCGACGGCCGCACCGTCAAGCTCACCCTCGGCCGCGCCCCCGAAGTGCCCAAGCCCGCCAAACCCGCCCCCACCCCGCCCGCCGACGGTTCCACCCCGCCCCCCGAACCCGCCGAACCGCCCGCCCCGCCCCGCCCGGTCTATGCCGAGGTGACCGACTCCAAACCCGACGCCCTCCTCGCCGCCGCCGCCAAGACGCACGCCTTCGAGATCGGCGAGTGGATCCACTCCGGCCTGCCCGCCACCGCCGCCGATCTCTTCGAGCCCGTGCCCGCTCCGCCGGCCCCCGCCTCGACGGAAAAACCCGCCACTCCGCCCCCCGCCGCCGCGCCCATCAGCGTGACCACCGAACCGGTGAGCGTCACCACCGAGCCGATGACCGCCCCGCCCGCACCCTCGCCCTGAGTCAGCGAGCCCGCACCAAGAATCAGCCCGCGCGCCCAGCGAACGCCCCCTCCCCGGGGCGTTCGCTTTTTTTAGGCTCCACGCTGGCCATGCCGCAGCGGTAGCCAGCCCGTGGCATCCTGAACTTTCCCTTGCGTCATAACCGCGGTTGAAACCTCGCCTTTACCCTGCACACCCACTTCAAAACTGCCCCAACCGCCTCCCCTCCCATGGCCAAACCTGAAGAACCGAAGATCATTTTCTCGATGATGCGCGTCTCGAAGAAGATCGAGCGCAAGGAGATCCTCCGCGACATCTCCCTGTCGTTTTACTACGGCGCGAAGATCGGCGTGCTCGGCCTGAACGGCTCCGGCAAATCCTCCCTGCTCCGCATCCTCGCCGGCCGCGACAAGGAGATCGACGGCGCCCTCCACTTCGAGCCCGGCTACGCCGTCGGCCTGCTCGAACAGGAACCCCGTCTCACCCCCGGCGCCACCGTGCGCGCCTGCGTCGAGGAGGGCGTGAAACACCTCACCGATCTCACCTCCGCCTACGATGCCTCATGGGACGACCTCGCCGCCGCCGAGACCGACGCCGACCGCGACGCCATCGGCGATCAGCAGGCCAAACTCCAGGCCGAGATCGAGCGCCTCTGCGCGTGGGACGTCGCCCCGCAAGTCGAGATGGCCATGGACGCCCTCCGCTGCCCGCCCCCCGAGGCCGTGGTGGACACCCTGTCCGGCGGCGAGCGCCGCCGCGTCGCCCTCGCCCGCCTCCTCCTCCAAAAGCCGGCCATCCTCCTGCTCGACGAGCCGACCAACCATCTCGACGCCGAGTCCGTGCACTGGCTGGAACAACACCTCGCCCGCTACGAGGGCACCGTCATCGCCGTCACCCACGACCGCTACTTCCTCGACAATGTCGCCCAGTGGATCCTCGAGCTCGCCCACGGCCACGGCATCCCCTGGAAGGGCAACTATTCCGGCTGGCTGGAGCAGAAATCCGCCCGCCTCGCCGCCGAACAACGCGCCGAGGATAAACGCCGCAAAGCCATGACCCGTGAGCTGGAGTGGATCCGCCAGGGCGCGAAGGCCCGCCACGCCAAGTCCCAGGCCCGCATCTCCGCCTACGAGAAAATGGTCAGCTCCTCCACCACCGCCGAGCAGGAGCGCGAGTTCGAGCTCATCCTCCCCAAAGGCCCCCGCCTCGGCCAGCTCGTGGTCGAACTGCAGGGCGTCACCAAGGCCTACGGCGAGAAGGTCCTCTTCGAAAACCTCTCCTTCTCCCTCCCCCCCGGCGGCATCGTTGGCGTGATCGGCCCCAACGGCGCCGGCAAGACCACCCTCTTCCGCCTCATCACCGGCGCGGAAAAACCCGACGCCGGCGCCCTCCGGCTCGGCGAGACAGTCGTGCTCGCCCACGTGGACCAGTCCCGCGACGCCCTCCCCGACGCCCAGACCATCTACGACGCCATCAGCGGCGGCGAAGAGATCATCCGCATGCCCGGCCGCGAGGTAAACGCCCGCGCCTACTGCGCCCAGTTCGGCTTCACCGGCGCCGACCAGCAGAAGAAGGTCGGCGTGCTCTCCGGCGGCGAACGCAACCGCGTGCACCTCGCCCGCCTGCTCAAGGCCGGGGCCAACCTGCTCCTGCTCGACGAGCCCACCAACGATCTCGACGTGAACTCCATCCGCGCCCTTGAGGAGGGCCTGGAGACCTTCGCCGGCTGCGCCGTGGTGGTTAGCCACGACCGCTGGTTCCTCGACCGCGTGGCCACCCACATCCTCGCCTTCGAGGGCGACAGCCAGGTCGTGTATTACAACGGCAACTACTCCGCCTACCTGGAGGACTTCCGCAAACGCAAGGGCGGCGAGGCCGACCGCCCCCACCGCATCAAATACCGCAAGCTCACCCGCTGAACAAGCGACGGGAAATCGAATCTACCGCTGGCGCCGCATAACTACCACAAACTCCCGCTTGGGTATGACCGAATGAGTTTTGGGGAAATTATGGCCTCGGAGATAGCCATTTCGGAAACCGTAAGGCGGAATCTTTATATTTTAAACCCAGTTCCGCTCCCCTCAACCCGCCACCGCCGCGAGCACCGCCCCGACCTCCACCGCGATATCCGTTCCCTTTGCCGTCCGCTCCTCCCGCAGCTCGCCCAGGCCCTCGGCCACCACCGGACGGTAATCCAGCCCGCCCAGCGCCGCCAACCGCCAGTAGCACGGGTTCACATAGTCCCGGGCAAATAGCTCCAACACCCGCGTCCCCGGCGCGCAAAAAACCAGATTGGCCAAGCCCGCCCCATGCGGTGCCACCACCTCCCTCGCCTTTTGGAAAATCGCGATCTGTTCCGCCCAGTCGCACTCCTCGAGCCGCACCGTGACAAAGCCCCGCGCCTCCAGCGCCGCCCGCAGCGCCTCCTCGCCCACCACCCTTCGCCGCCGCGCCCCCGCCCGGCTGACGTATATTTTCTCCCCCCGGCCCCGCGCGTCCCGCCCCAACCCCGCCGCGAAATCCCGCAACGCCGCCACGCCCTCAAGACGCGGAAACCCCGGCCGGCCCACGTAGCTGGGCACCCGCAGAGGGCCCGCCTCGAAGTGCGTGGATCGCCCCGCCGCCACCACCTGCCCCTCGATCCCGAGCCTCCGGTGCGCGACCCCGGCGAGCGCCGTGCCCGCATGCGCCAACACGACCGAGGCCCGCGCCAGATCACCCGTAGCCTGCAAGGCGAGCAAACGCGGCATCTCATCGAGCAACCAGTGCGCATAGGTCTGCCCCAGATGCGATACTGCCACCGCGACCACCCCGCCGGGCAGCTTGCGCGGTGGCCTCACCCAGTCGCGCTGGAGCAGCCAGTGTTGCTCAAAAGATTTGCCAAAATCCGGCGCCACATCGCGCGCGAGCAACTCGCCATCGGCCGAGAGCACGTTGCCATCGCCGAGCACCCGGCCCGCCGGCAACCACGCCGTGCCTTCCTCGGCGAAGTCCACCGCCGCCAGCCCTGCAAAATACGCCCGCGTGGCCGCGCCGCCGTCCACCCCCGGCTCCACCAAGGTGGGCGGCGCATAGACCACCCGCCCCTCCGGTAATCGCGGAACCCAACGCCCGCCCGCCAGCTCCACCAGCTCGCCCAAACGCACGCACCGCCGGGGCGGCGGGTTCGTAAGAGGCGGCGGGACGGGCGGCATGGCCCCAGCCAGCCAGCCCGCCCCGCCGGCGCAAGCCGCGTCGATGCCGCTACGATTTGCCTCCGCGCCCCGGGCGCGCATGGTTGCCGTCCTACCCATGCGTCCCTTCGCCTTGCTCGCCTCGCTGGTCCCGTTTCTTTTTCTCACCGCCTGCGGCAACCCGCAAACCCCCGCTCCCATGCCCACACCCGCCCCCCTCCCTCCCGCCCAAGCCGAGACCCTCGTCCTCGGCGGCGGCTGTTTCTGGTGCGTCGAGGCCGCTTACGAGCTGCTCCCCGGCGTGCTGTCCGCCGAGAGCGGCTACGCCGGCGGCAAACGCGCCAACCCCAGCTACGAGCAAGTCTGCACCGGCGCCACCGGCCACGCCGAGGTGGTGAAAATCACCTTCGACCCCGCCAAGGTCACCCGCGCCGCCCTGCTCGATTTTTTCTGGGATATCCACAACCCCACCACCCTGAATCGCCAGGGCGCGGACGTGGGCACCCAATACCGCTCCGTGGTCTATTACGCGAACGACGCCGAAAAAGCCGCCATCGAGTCCTCCCGCGACCGCGCCAACCCCGCCTGGGGCGGCCGGATCATCACCGAGATTTCCCCGCTGCCCGAGTTCTACCCCGCCGAGGCCTACCATCAGGACTACTTCCGCCAAAACCCCGGCAACGGCTACTGTCAGGCCGTCATCCGCCCCAAGATCGAAAAACTCCGCCACCACTCCCTTGCCGCCCCGGCGCAGTAAAGCCCGGGTTCGCCGTGCTTTCGACTAGAGCGCGGCGCGCTTTTCGGAAAGCGTCCTCCGTTCCATGTCCACGCCCCTCGCCCAGCGCGCCGCCCACGTCATCGCCCAAGTCTCGCCCGACACCCCCGCCGACTTTGTTCTGCGCCGCGAGATCGGCACCGACCCCGACCTCGATTCGGTAGAAAAACGCGCCCTGACCGGCGCCGTCTTCGCGTTTTTCCGCTGGTTCGCCTGGCTCGAGACCACCGATGCCCTGCCCCGCCGCGTGCTCGCCGCGCTCGACCTGCAAAAACGCTTCGACGCCGATCCCGCCGCCATCAAGCCCGAGGCCCTCGCCGCCCTCGCCCTCCCCCCCTGGGCCCTCGCCAGCCTCGATTTCCCCACGCCCGAAGCCCGCCTCTCCTACCTCCGCCAACTCCAGCGGCCCCCGGCCCTCTGGATCCGCCCCCAGCGCGAATTCGCCGCCTCCATCGCCCGTGCCCTGCGCCACACCTCTCCGCCGGAGGTCAGGGCAGCAAATTTTAAGTTGCCCCTCACCTCCGCCCCCACCGCCCTGCGCTACACCGGCCCGAGCGATCTGTTTAAGTCCGAGGAGTTCAAAAAAGGCCTTTTCGAGATCCAGGATCTCGCCTCCCAAATCGTCGGCCACGCCTGCGCCCCGCTCCCCGCCGAGACTTGGTGGGATGCCTGCTGCGGCGAAGGCGGCAAGACCCTCCATCTCTCCGACCTGATGGGCAACAAGGGCGTGATCTGGGCCACCGACCGCCACACCGGCCGCCTCGCCACCCTGCGAAAACGCGCCGGCCGCGCCCAGGCCTTCAACTACCGCGCCGTCACCTGGAACGGCGGCCCGTTCCTGCCCACCAAAACCAAGTTCGACGGCATCCTGGTCGATGCCCCCTGCTCCGGCGTCGGCACCTGGCAACGCAACCCGCACGCCCGCTGGACTCTCACCGAAAACGACATTCACGAGCTAGCCGCCATCCAGCTCCAGCTCCTCGAGAACACCCACAAGGCGCTCAAGCCCGGCGGCCGCCTCGTCTACGCCGTGTGCACCATCACCCGCCAGGAAACCACCGAGGTCGTGCGCGCGTTCTCCGCCCACCATCCGGAGCTGGAGCCCTTGCCCTTGCTCGAACAGACCACCCCCGCCGCCGACGGCCTGTTCCTCTGGCCCCACGAGCTGGATGCCAACGGCATGTTCCTCGCCGCCTGGCGCAAAAAATAAGCCCGTCTCCGCCCCTTCGAGCCTTCGTGCCCTTCGTGGTAAAACCCTCCGCATCCTCCGGCGCTCCCGCCGCCCCGCGCCCCGTCACCGCCGCGCAGGTGCGCCGCGATTTCAACGACCTGCGCGCCGTCGTCCACTACACCAAGGCCGCCCACGAACTCGGGCTCTGGGCCAGCGAGCGGATCATGCTGGAGCGCGTGCTGCCGTCGCCACCCGCCGCCGGCTTCCCCATCCTCGAGGCGGGCTGCGGCGCCGGCCGCGTGTCCGTCGCCCTGCATGGCCTCGGCTACCGCCGCCTCACCGGCTTCGACTTCGCCCGCGAACTGGTTGACCAAGCCGTGTTCCTCGCCGCCGAGCGCCGCGCCGAGATCACTTTTCACCACGCCGACGCCACCCGGCTCGATACCCACCCCGCCTTTGCGCGGGGCGCCCCCGCCAGCCCGCCACCGTTTTCCGCCTGCCTGTTTCTCTTCAACGGCCTCATGCAGATCCCGCTGCGCCGCAACCGCCGCCGCGCCCTGCGCCAACTCGCCGCCGTGTGCCGGCCGGGCGCGCCGCTGCTGTTCACCACCCACGACCGCGACCATTCCCCGGCCGAGCGGGCGAGCTGGCGGCTGGAGGCCCGCCGCTGGGCCGCGGGCAAACAGGACCCGCGCCTGCGCGAGTTTGGCGACCGCCGCTTCGAGGATCACTGCGGTGATACCTTCATGCACCTGCCCGACCGCGCTGAAATCCTCGCCGATCTCGCCGCCACCGGCTGGACCCGCCAAGAGGACCACCTCCGCCGCGAACTGACAAAAGAATCCGCCGCCGTGCGTGCATTTTCCGACGAGTGCCGCTTCTGGGTGGCCCGCCGCGCCTGACGCCGCTTGCCCCGCGCCTCCGCCCCCGCCTCACTGCCCTGCTCCCGCCCATGCCCCCCCTCACCGACCGCACCTGGCTCTGGCTCGCCGCCGCCTGCTACCTCGCGGGCGCGGCGCTGGGCGCCTTCTCCCTCCTGCGCGGGCGGCGCGGCTCCACAGCCGCGATCTATCTCGTGCTGGCCGCCGGCTACGCGTTCCAGACCTTCGGCCTCTACCTGCGCGGCGTCGCCGTCCACGGTTGTCCGCTGGGCAACAAGTTTGAGCTGGTCCAGTTCACCGTCTGGTCCGCCGCCTCCCTGTATCTCGTCGTCGGACCCGCCTTCCGGCTGAGTCTACTCGGCTTCGGCACCGCCCTGCTGGCCGCCGTCCTCGGCCTCGCCGCGTTGCTCATCCCGGAGTGGGACGCCGCGCGCCGCACCCACCTTTTTGGAGGCAATCCCTGGATCGAATTCCACGCCGCCCTCGCCTTGTTCAGCTACGGGGTCTTCGGTCTTTTTGCCCTCGTTTCGGCCCTCTACCTGGTGCGCCACCACGGGCTGAAAAATAAACGCGTCGGCGGCGCCTTTGCCCTGCTGCCTTCGATCCGGGACCTCGATGTGATCGGCCTGCGCCTGCTCGCGGCCGGCGTGGCCCTGCTCGCGCTGTCGCTCGGCGTCGGCTCGGTGTGGTGGATCAGGGAACCAGCCAGTGTAAACCTGTTTAAACTCCTCGCCACGGTCGGGGTATTTTTGGCCTACGCGCTCGCCCTGGCCCTGCGGCTGAATGGCCGTCTGGTCGGCCGCCGCCAGGCCCTCGCCGGGAGCGGCCTTTTCCTCGGCGCCCTGCTTTCCCTTACCCCGGTCAACTCCAGCCGCCACCCCGCCGCCCCCGTCACGGCCCCCGCCCAGGAAGCTCCCGCGCGATGACTCCGACCGGCCCCCTTGTTTTCCACCTTGGCGCCAGCCACCACACCGCACCGCTGGCTCTCCGCGAGAAGCTCGCCCTGCCGCCCGAGCGCGCCGCCGAGTTGCACACGCGCCTGCCCGCCTCCGGCCTGCCCGAGTTGGTGCTGCTAAATACCTGCAACCGCGTGGAATTCTACGGCGTCGCCGCCGGGCCCGCCGACCTCGCCGCCCTCGAGGCCGCCTTCTGCGCCGTCACCGGGCTCGAGCCGGCCGATTTCAGTGCCATCCGCGCCCACACCACCGGCCCCGCCGCCCTGCGCCACCTGCTCGCCGTCGCCGCGGGACTGGAGTCACAGCTCCTCGGCGAAACGGAGATCTTCGGCCAGGTCAAAGACGCCTACGCCGCCGCCCAGACCGCCGGCCGCGCCGGCCCCGTGCTCAACCGCGTTTTCCAAAAAGCCTTCCAGGCCGCCAAGCACGTGCGCACCCACACCGCGATCAACGAAGGCCAAGTAAGCGTGGCCAACGTCGCCGTGGAACTGGCCCTGACCGTGTTTGGCGACCTCCGCTCCGTGCGCATACTGTTGCTCGGCGCAGGCGACATCGGCGAAAAGACCGCCAAGGCCTTCCAGTCGCGGGGCGCCGCCGCCCTCACCGTTGCCAACCGCACCCCCGAGCGCGCCCTCGCCCTCGCCCGGTCGCTGGACGCCACCGCCCTGCCTTTTGAGCATTTTCCCCGGCACCTCGCCGATTACGATATCGTGGTCGGTTCCACCGCCGCGCCCGAGGCCGTGGTCCAGACCGCTGCAGTCGCGACAGCCCTCGACCGTCGTCGCGCGAGGCCGCTGTTGTTTCTGGATCTCGCCCTCCCCCGCGACATCGCGCCCGAGGTGGCCGAGTTGGAGAACGTCTACCTCTACAACCTCGACGATCTCGCCAAGATCGCCGCGCAAAACCTCGCCGCCCGCGAGGCCGAGGTGACCCGTGCCCGCACCCTCATCGCCACCAAAGCAGACGACCTCTGGCGCCAGATCGTCGCCCGCCACGGTTGAGCTTAGCCCAGTCCGCCGCGGCGGAGCGCCCAGTCTGCCGCCGTGCCTTCGGCCGGTTGGCAGAGAGTCGCCTTCAAAGCCTTCGTTTGCGCCTCCGTCGCCTGCCGTCTGGCAGGATTTTCCAAGCAGTCCCGCAACTCGGCCGCCAGCGCCACGGGGCTCGCCGCACCTTGCAAATACTCCGGATACATCGGCGCCTTCAGCAGGAGATTGTTTATGCCCAAGTAGGGGATTTTCACCAGCCAGCGCCCCAGCAGGTAGGTCAGCGGGTTGGCCCGGTAGACGATCGCGCCCGGCAGTCCTGCCAGCGCACAGTGTAGCGACATCGTGCCACTGGAAGTGAGCACCGCCGAGGCCGGCACCGGTGCACCGGTATTTGCCACCAGCTCCACCCCGGCCGGCACTCCGGCCGCCTCAATCACCTCACGGATCGCGGAGCTCGGATAGATCACCCTCGCCCCGCGTTTTCCATAGGCCGCGTGGCCCTCGCGTAGCAAGGGCCAGATGCGCCCGACCGCTTGCTTGCGACTCCCCGGCAGCAAAAGCACCGGCGCATCCGCATCGAAACACACCGGCGGCGCATAGTCGTCCGCCAAAAACGGATGCCCCACAAACTCCACCGGCAACTCGGTGTCGGCGTAGCACGCCACCTCGAAAGGGAAAATGCAGGCGAGCGCATCCAGGTGCTGCGCCATCTTGAAACGCCGCCCCGCTTTCCAGGCCCAGATCTGGGGTGAGATGTAGAAAAGCAGTTTCACCGGTCCGCCCGCCTTGGCCGCCAAGCCCCGTTCGTTGAGGGTCGCCGCCAGCCGCAGGTTAAAACCCGGGTAGTCGACGAAGCAGACCGCGCGCGGACGGTGCGTCGCGATCCAATCGGCGGTGGCGTCGAAGAGCGCTTTGAAGAAAGAGTAGTTTTTCAACACCTCCACCAGCCCCACCACCGAGGAGGCGGTGAGATCGTGCAAGAGCTGCGCGCCCGCCGCCGCGAGGTGTTTGCCGCCCAGCGCGCAAACCCGCAGCCCGGGCTGCTTCGCGCGCAGCTCGGCGACCAACCGCGCCCCGTGTTCATCGCCCGAATGCTCCCCCGCGATGACGAGCAGATCGACGCCACCCGCAGAAGGCCCGGGCAAAAACGGGAGGGAAAGACTTCCGCCCGCCTTCATTTCCGCGACGCCTTGATCTGCTCGGTGATCTGGATGGCGACCTCGAGGGCCGATTTGGCGAGGGCCGCGCCCACTTTGGGCTGCTTACGCTCCGCCACGCTCTCCGTGAAATGCGCCAGCTCTAGTTTCAGCGGCTCATCCTTTTCGATCGGAATCTCCTGCACGGGGATGGAGCTGGCGTCGCCCGCCTTGGCCAGCCCGACCTTCAGCTTTAAACCATAGGTGATCAGCTCGCTCTTTTTCACCAGGTGCCCCTTCTGGTTCATGAAATCCAGGGAGAGGTAGGCATCATCCTGAAAGATCCGGATTTCGCGATTTTTCTTCAGGCTCATGCGCGAGGCGCTGAGGTTGGCCACGCAGCCGTTCTCGAATTCGATGCGGGCGTTGGCGATATCCTCCGTCTTCGAGAGCACGCTGATGCCCACGCTGTCTATCTTGCGAATGGGCGACTTCACCAATGCGAGGACGATGCCGATGTCATGGATCATCAAATCCAGCACCACCCCGACCTCGGTGCCGCGCGGCGTGTAGGGCGCGAGGCGCTCAGCCGTCAGGTAGGCCGGACGATCGATGTGCTTCTCCATGAAGCCCATCACCGGGTTGAAATGCTCGATGTGGCCCACCTGCACGATGCAGCCCCTGGCCTGCGCGGCCGCCAGCACGCGCTCCGCCTCCTCCAGCGTGGCCGTGATGGGCTTCTCAATCAGCAAGTGGCAGCCGAGCGCGAGCAAAGGGAGCGCCACCTGCTCGTGTTTATCCGTCGGCACGACCACCGAGACGGCATCACACGCGGCCCCGAGCGCCTCGATGGAATCAAAACGCCGGCAGCCGTGGCGGGCACAGATCTCCGCCGCGCGTTCATCATTCGCTTCAAAAATGCCGACGAATTCGACATCGGGCAGGGTGGCGTAGATGCGGGCATGGTGCTGGCCGAGCGAGCCGACGCCGGCGACACCGCACTTTACCTTGGGTTTGGGAGAGGAAAACAGGTTCAACGGTTAAAAAAGAACCGCGAAGTTGCCTGCCGGCCCGCCGGTTTGCGAGCGGGGAAAGTCAGGAACCTCGCGAACCGGACAAGTCATCCGCGCCGGTTGGACTTTTGCCCTGTCCCATGCACCCTGCCGCCGTGATTGTCATTCGTCGCCTCACCGACCGCCGCCGGGCCTACACCGGCATCTTTCTGCCCGGCGAACCACCCCGGATCTTTCCGACCAGCGACGCCGAACACAGCCGCATTCTGGAAATCTATAAACAAGACCGCGCCCACGCCGATATCGTAAATGACTTCTCCGAGTTTGCCCTCGGCGACGACCGGCCGCTGCCGCCACCCCGGCCGCACCACCGCCCGCCGGCGCCTTAGCGCAGCCGCGCCCACGCCCACCCGCCGGCCCCCAGCAATCCGAGATGCGGCAACAAAGCCGCCAAAACCGGCTCCAGCGTGCCGCGACCACCCAGCACGAGGCCGATGCGCAAGGCGATAAAGTAGACCACGAACAAACCAAGCGCCTTGGTGACCCCAACCGCCGGATTCACCCGCACCCCGGAAACCGCAAACGGCACGGCAAACGCGATAATGACGAGCGGCATCAGGGTTTCCGCCAATACACTGGCATAGCGAAGCTCATAAACCCGCGCCTTGGGGCTGCCCGTGGATCGATGATGCGCTATCACGCGCTTCAGTTCAAAGAGCGACAAACGGTCCGGCTTCGCATCGTAAACCTGCATCAAATCAGGGTCCTCGTTAAAATCGCGCCGCACCTGCTCGAAAAACACCGCTGTGCGCGTGACCTCTCCGCTCACCGGATCAAAGGTGATCTCGCGCCCCACGCGGAAAATCCAGCTCCCCCCGGCCTCGTCCCGCCACGCCTCGCGCGCGAGCAAACGGGTGATTTCCCGGCCCTGCTGGTCCCGCAGGCAGACGGTCACGCCGTAGCCACGCCGGGTAAATTGGCTGTAGCGGTTTAGAAACCAGAGCCGCCCGCCCGCCGCATTATCAAAGGTCACCGCCGAGCGCAGACCGACCTGCTCGGCCGACTTGCCCGCCAGTTCCTGCCGCGCTTGGAGCGTCTCGCGCATGCTCCGCGCCTCCTCCACCGACCAAGGCACCACGGTGGAATTCAGCCACCACACCAAGCCGCAAAACAAAAACCCCATGACCCACACCGAACGCATGATGCGCCCCAGGCCCAGCCCGGCAGCCCGCAAGGCGACGAGCTCATTGGCCTGCTGCAAACGGCCCAACGCATAAAGCAACGAAACCAAAAGACACAGCGGCAGCAGGGTGGCGAGGAAACCGGGGATCTTGACCAGGCAATATGCGACGACATCCGCCGCCTGCGCGCCCGCGCGCAATAGATCGTCCAGCTCGTCGTAGAGTGAATGCATGACGAGCAGACCCAGCGTCGCCGCAAGCACGAGGCCGAGAATGCCCAGCCACTCGCGGAGGATATGCCGGTCGATCAATGTCATGGATCCACCAAGGAGAAACCCGTCCAGCCCGCCCAGTGCAACCCCGCATCCCAACCGCCACCGATCTCGCCATCCCGCGGTTTCCGCCCCAACCTTTCCCGGTCGCTCAACAGAACCCGCCTCGCCCCGTTCTGTTCACCCCCGCCCTTTATGTTTAATCTGGCCCGCCTCGCCCTGCCCGCCGCCATTCTCGCCAGCTGCCCGCCTACCCTGCCGGCCGCCGAGTCCCCGCCCCCACCCTCGGAAGGAGTCCCGGCCACCCCCGTGACTCCTCCCGAGGGCACCGTGCGCCTGGTGGGCGCAAACGGCCGGGAGGTCGACTTCGCCGGCATCTGGGAGGCCCGCCCCGAGGGTCTGGTCGTTGTGATTCAGCCCGTCGATCCGCTCACCCTCATCGCTTGGAACAAATTTGATCTAAACCGCCTGCATGCCGAACAGCCCGGGATCGATGCCGCGCGCCAGCGCGCGATCTTTCTGCGGAGCCCCCAACCGGTTAACCTTGGCCTCTTCGCCGGACTGCTCACCCCGGTTCAAGCCGGCCAGGAACTCCGCCGCCTGCTCGACTCCAGCCTCACCGCCAAGGTGCCCTTCGCCTACCGCACCACCACCAGCAGCACCAGCGCGACCACCCTCGTCCCCGCCCGGCCCGTCATTTACAACGGGCTCGTGCTCAACCCCGCGCCCGAAAACCCCCTCGCCTACGCGCAAACCGGCAAGAGCGTGTCCGAAACCCGCTTTTCGCCCGATGAACTCACCACCTCGCCCCGCCGCGTGCTTGATGTGCTGGGCCGCACCGACGGCGTCGCCGCCGAGGATCGCCGCGAACTTTTCGAATTGGTGAAGGTGAACCCTCAGTTGCTGGAGCAAATCGCCGATGGCCTCGAACGGGTGTCCGCCTCGCTCCCGCCCCGCCACCTCCTGCCCAACGATCCGGTGCTGGTGACGCTCGCCCTGCGCCTGCGGGACTTCGCGGCCGGCCTGCGGCGGCTCACCACCGCCTCGGGGATCGACTACTCCGATCAGGTGTTGATGCGCGACCTGCTCCTGCTCGCCGAGCACCCGGTGCTGCGTTGATCAACGCCCGACCCCGCCACGCTGGCGCTCGGCCATCGCCCGGGCCAGGCGCGCGGCCAGAAACGGGCCCTCGTAGATAAGGCCGGTGTAGACCTGCACCAGGCTGGCCCCCGCATCGAGTTTCTCCGCCGCTCCCTCCGGATCGCTCACCCCGCCCGCCGCGACGATGGGCAGACGCCCGCCGGTCATGCGTGCGATATAAGCCACCACGGCGGTGCTACGCCGTCGCAGCGGGGCTCCGCTCAGCCCGCCCGCCTGCCCCACCTCGGCGAAACTCCCGGGCCGCGCCAGCGTCGTGTTGGTCGCGATGATGCCATCCAGACCGAACTCCGCGATCACCCCCAGCGCCGCATCAATCTGCGCCCAGCCCAGATCCGGCGCGATCTTGAGCAACAGCGGACGTCGCCCCGCCCCGCGCGCCCGGTTGGCCGCGCTCAAGGCCCCCAGCAATTCACGCAAGGGCCGCTCATCCTGCAAGGCCCGCAAACCCGGTGTGTTCGGACTGGAAACATTCACGACCACGTAGTCGGCGTGGTCCGCCAAGCGGCCAAAACTCTCCAGATAGTCCCGCGCCGCCTCCTCGTTGGGCGTCACCTTGGACTTGCCCAGATTAATGCCCAGCGGAATGCGCCGGTGCCCGATACCCGGTTGCCCGGCCAGTCGCGCCGCCACCGCCGCGCTGCCCGCATTGTTAAAACCCATGCGGTTGATCACCGCGCGCTCCTCGGGATACCGGAATAAGCGCGGGGCGGGGTTGCCCGGCTGGGCCAGAGCCGTGACCGTGCCGATCTCCACGTGCCCGAAACCCAGCGCCGCCGCCGCCGGCCAGGCCCGGGCATTTTTATCAAAACCCGCCGCCAGCCCGATCGCGTTGGGAAAATCCAAACCCCACACCCGCACCGGCCGATGCAGCGCGGGCGATAGTCCATTCCAGGCTTCCAGCAGACGGCACACCGGACCCATCCGGCCGAGCAACGCGAGCGCATCGACGCCCAGCTCATGCGCCTGCTCCGCATCTAGACGGAACAGCAGTGGTTTCACTACCTGGCGATAGAAGTTGCCCATGATTAAAACCGCATCCCCGCAAGCCCGCCGCGCGAAGGCAAGCCACGCGCCGCTTTTCTCCAGTCCATACGCCTGAAACCGAAAGCGACCGGATGTTTGGCTAGCACACCCGCCCGTCACACCGGCCCGCGGTCATGAAAAAAACTCGATTTTCGCGGTTTGACTCGACTCCCCCCCTGCGCATGGCTGCGCGCCGCTCCCCCTATTTCCCTGCTGTAAACCATGGCCAATTCCTCCGCTATTCTCGACTGGTGTATCGTCCGTCTCGGTGAAGACCACAACTGGTGGGTCGACGAAGTCAGCGACCCCGTGCGCTGGGATACCGACGGGCTGAGCATCATCGATCCCCGCCAAGCCTCGCACCTGATCGATCTCTGCGAACCCCTCCGCGATTACGGTTTCGACCAAGACTTGTTTGAGGCCGCCTTCATCCCCTTCCGCATCGAGAAGGAAGCCGGCAAAGCCCGCATCCGCCTGAAACGCGTCAAAGACTCGGTCTTCGATTCAGAGGAAAAACTTTTTGTGCTCGCCGATGTAGTAGATGACGAAAACGGCCCCTTCGCGGATCTCCTCGACCACCTCACCCGCTGCCGGGTCAAGCTGCTGAACGACGTCTTCAAGTTTGAATCCAAGCTCACCGTCGACGAGGTCGAGGAAGAGCTCCGTGAAGAACAGAATGCCAGCTTCATCGAAGGCAAAGCTGTGCACGTGTTCGACGAACTCTGCGGCATTCTCGACTACACCCCCGCCGGCTTCGACGAGGATGACGAGGAAGGCGATCGCGCCCCCGCCGCCGAGGACGATGCCGAGATTGATGACGCCGACCTGCCTTCCGTCGATGACGAGGACGAGGAGTCCATCAAAGGCGACGCCTCCCTCAAGTGGGACGAGGACGAAGAAGACAAGGACGACGAGGACGCCAAACCCAAGGCCGATGGCGACGAGGATGCGGATGACGAGGACTCGGAGGACGACGAGGACGATAAGCCCGCCAAAAAGAAACCCTCGGCCAAGAAGCCAGCCCCGACAAAGCCCGCCCCCAAAAAGGGCCGCTAAACCGCTCGGACCGGCTGTCTTCAGCCGGTGCCGAGGATAAGTCCCGCCAGCGCCAAACCGTAAACCGCCAGCCAGCGGCCGGTGTGACCCAGCAGCGTGATACAGGCTTCCGGCGTCACCGCCCGAGCCTGCTCGCGGACCTGCCGAAAACCAACTAAGAGGGCCGCTGCTGAAAGCCCGATTCCAGCCGCTGGCGACAAGGTGCCTAGCCAAGCCAAACCAATCGGCACGGCCGCCGCGATCCCATGCGCCGCCGCAAACTGGCACCGTCCGTAACCGCGCCCCCAGCGCACTAAGAGCGTGCGCTTGCCGGCCTTGGCATCGGTCTCCACATCGCGATAATTATTCGCCACCAATATGTTCGTGGCCAACGCACCGATGCCCGCGCCCGCCAGCCAGAGCTCCGGGGACAAACGGCCGGTCTGCACAAAGCAGGTCGCACCCACCGCGACTAAACCGAAGAAGATAAAAACAAAAACATCGCCCCACCCATGGTAGGCCAACGGATAAGGCCCCCCGGTGTAGGCCACGCCGCAAACGATGCTCGCCACGCCTACGATTAAAAGGGGCCAGCCACCTTGTCCCAACAGCGTGAGCCCCACCATAAACGCCGCCACGAAGACCCCGATCATCGCACGTCTCATCACCGCCGGCGCGATCAAGCCACTCGCCACCGCCCGACGCGGGCCCACCCGCTCTGCGGTGTCCGCTCCCTTTAAAAAATCATAGTAGTCGTTGGCGAAATTCGTCCCCACTTGGACCAGCAACGCAAACCCCAGACAAGCGAACGCCGGGCCGAAATGCACCCCACCCTCGCGAGCCGCGAAAGCCGTTCCAACTAAAACCGGTGAGACCGCCGCCGGCAAAGTGCGCGGACGTGTCGCCTCCAACCAAATCCCCGCCCGCCTGGCCAGACCGCCCCGCCCCGCCGGCAACTCAGTCGTTTCCGCCATCACGGGGCACGACTTTGAACTTTTTATCGAAGGAACCAGTCAGTCGTTTTTTGAGGAGCACACTGACCAACACCGGCATCCAGATAACCCCTGCCAGCACTATCCCGGTAATCGGCTGCGCATCGCGAATCATCAAAGACAGACAGAGCGTGATAGCCCCCTGCACAAAAAGCAGCGCCCCGATTCCGGGCAGGACCGGCGACAAGGCCCACGAGCCAAACATCGCGATAAATCCGATCACACTTCCCATCACCCCCACCCCTAGACCTTGCAGAAAAAAGACCGGTGCATAAAGACCCAGCCTGCCCTCGATGCGCACCATCTGCACCATCGTGCCTAGGCACCAGATTCCAGCCACCGTGGCGAGCACCCAGCCGGTGGGAGCTGCTTCAGGATCAGCCGTCCACTGCTGCGCCACGAGCATGACCGCGTAGCCGCTCGCCGCCGCACGGAAAAAATCCACCCAGTTACGGGACTTGGCGGCCTCCTGCAGCGGCTTGGGCGAGCGATCGTAAGGATCCCGCTCCACCTTGGTTTGATTGACCTTGCGCGGGGGCTTGGGCGACACCCGCTTCCCGAATCTCATCCAGCCGCGTGGAAAGCAGAGTAGAAATAAGGCGACCGCGAGATAGATGTAAAAAGTGACGGGCACGTGATTAATGGGGACGGATAATCCATCCATATGCCGGCAGGTTTCCAGCCATGTAAAGCGTGTGATTCAACGGCGGAGCGGGAATCATGCTCTCACCGCCGTCCAGCGCTCATAATCAGCCCGGGACATAAACCGCAACGCCGCCGAGTTTATGCAGAAACGCAGGCCCGTCGGCTTGGGCCCGTCCTCAAAAACATGCCCGAGGTGCCCGCCGTCGACCGCGCAATGCACCTCAATACGTTTCATGCCGTGGCTTTCATCCACTTCCGCGGCCACAAACTTGGCCTCAACCGGCCGGCTGAAGCTCGGCCAACCGGTGCCACTATCGAATTTGTCCCGTGAATCAAAAAGCGGCGTGTCGCTGCCGACCGAGAAATAAACTCCGTCCTCATGGTGGTCCCAGTAGGCATTACGAAAGGGCGGCTCCGTGCCCTGCTGGCGGGTCACCCGGAATTGCTCGGGGCTGAGCAAGGCACGCCACTGTTCCTCGCTGTGTGTCACAGCTCGGCCGGCCATATCGATTACCACCTGCGAGGGCAATCCGCAGGCGGATTTCTCCGCATTGGTTTTATCCATTCCCGGACGATGCCCATCCCGCCCCAGCTTGCAATCGCAGGGCGCGCCTGCACTTACCCGCACCCCCTCCGGTCAACATCGGTGACTACCGCGCGCGACCTCCCTTGACCCCGCAAGGCGCCTGCCGGAGGTTTTCGCATGCGTTTTATCACCGCGTGTGGCTTCGCGCTCCTGACCCTGCTCGCCAACTCCGCCTTGGTCGGCGCCGAGCCCCCGCCACCGCTGGAACTAGTCACGGGCCTCCACTTGGTTGAGGGCGCTGCCGGCGACGCCGATAGCTTCCACGTCACCGACGGCCAGCGAACACTGCACCTACGCCTCTACCTCGTGGATGCCCCCGAGACCTCCGCCGCCGACCCCACCCTCGCCCGTCGCGTGCGCGAGCAAACCCGCTATTTCGGCCTGCCCACGCCCGCCGATACGCTGCGGTTTGGCAGAGCCGCCGCCGAACGCACGCGTGCACTACTCGCCCGCCCGTTCACCGCCCACACCGCCGGCACCCGCGGCCTCGGACGCTCCTCAGAACCGCGCGTCTATGCCTTTGTGACCACCGCCGATGGCGAGGACCTCGCGGAAATCCTGGTCCGCGAGGGCCTGGCCCGTGCGTATGGCGTAGGTCGAGCCAATCCCGCCGGCGTGCCCCAAGAAGAGCAACGCGCCCATCTCGCCGACCTCGAACTGGCCGCCGGCCTGGCCCGGCGCGGTATCTGGGCCGCCTCCGATCCGGATAAACTCGCGGCCTCCCGCGCCGAGGAACGCCGCGACGCGGCCGACCTCGCCGCCGTCTCCAGCGCCGCCCAGGCCCCCGCGACCACGCCGTCCGGCGACCCCATCACGCCAGCTCCGGTCAATCTCAATACCGCCAGCCTCACCGAGCTCGATACACTCCCCGGCATCGGCCCTGCCCTCGCCAAACGTATCGTGGCCGCCCGCCCCTTGGCCAATGTCGACGCGCTAGCCGGCATCCCCGGCATCGGCCCCGCTACCCTTGCCCGCCTGCGCCCTCTTGTCACCGCGCCCTGACTGGCGCTGGGCACGCAATTTCCGCCACCTTCATTCTGCATTCGGGATTCGTCATTCGGCAATTCCTGCCTTGGCTGAGCGCACTATGACCATGCTCTACCGCCGCCTCGGCCAGACCGGCCTTCAAGTCAGCGCGCTTTCCTTCGGCGCCTGGGTAACCTTTGGCAACCAGATCAGCGACGACACCGCCCGCGAATTGCTCGAGACCGCCTACGCCGGCGGGGTGAATTTCTTCGACAACGCCGAAGGCTATGCGGCCGGGCAGGCCGAGATCGTGATGGGGCGGATCCTGAAAAACTCCGGCTGGACCCGCTCTTCCTACGTCGTCTCGAGCAAGGTCTTTTTCGGCGATACCTATAAGGGCCCCAACGGCCGCGGACTCTCCCGTAAACACGTCGTGGAAGCCTGCCACTCCGCCCTGAGTCGCCTCCAGGTTGACCACCTCGACCTTTATTTTTGCCATCGCCCCGACCCCGAAACGCCCATCTTGGAAACCGTCCGGGCGATGCATGACCTGATCAACCAGGGTAAAGTGCTCTACTGGGGCACCAGCGAGTGGAGTGCGCAGGAAATCCTCGAAGCCCGCCGCCTGGCCGATAAACACAACTTCCACGCCCCCGTCGTCGAGCAGTCCCAATACAACCTCTTCCACCGTCACCGCGTGGAGCAGGAATACGCGCCGCTCTATGAAACCGGCCCGGGCCTCGGCACCACCATCTGGTCCCCCCTCGCCAGCGGCCTGCTGACCGGAAAATACAATGACGGTGTGCCGCCCGAATCCCGCCTGACCGTGAAAGGCCTGGAGTGGCTGCGCGACCGCGTGATCGACGAACAAAAACCCAAACTCGACGTCGTGCCCGCCCTCGCCGCCATCGCCCGGGAGCTTGATACCACCCTGCCCCGCCTTGCCGTCGCCTGGTGCCTGAAAAATCTCCGCGTGAGCACCGTGATCCTCGGCGCCTCCCGTCCCGCCCAACTAAAAGAAAACCTAGGCGCGCTCGATCTCTTGCCCAAGCTCAGCCCGGAATTACTCGCCCGCCTCGACAGCCTGGCGCTCCCCGCCGCGACGTAGTGCGCGCGGCGGGATAGCTTGCCGCTCGCGGAGCCCTTAACCCGCCTCCGGCGGAGTCCGCGGCGCCGCGGCCTCGGCATCGTCGGAGAACGTGATCTTTAGGTTGAACAGCGGCAGCATGCAAAGCAGCCCGACCACCGTCAGCCCGAGCACCGCGTAGCCCGCCGCATCATGCACGAAGCCTTCGATCGCCTCGTGCCCGAAATTGTAAGCCCAGGCGGTCAGGAAAATACCGCGCACCAGGTTGGTGAACACCGCGAACAGCATCGCCGCAACCACCAGTGCGGTTTTTTTCCAAAACTGGGTCAAAAACACCGAGGCCAGAAAAGACCCCGCAAATAAACACGCCGTCAACGAGCGGATGCCGGAACAGGCCTCCGCCACTCCCACCTGGTTCGGTTTGCCGTCCGCCATCGGCGGGAGCACGAGGATGTTGCCTTGCTGTTCGATCGGCATGCCCAGGAGGTCGAAACAGAAAAAAACCACCGAGGTAACTTTGCGAAGAAGAAAGAGGCTGAGGTTTTGTTCCACCACCGACACCATCGGGGCCGAGACCAGCCAAACCAGCGTCGGAAAGAAAAAGAGGGACACCAGCTTCACCCGGTCATCTTCCCACAGCCCCACGCGACGCCCCTGAGCCGCGCCGCCAGTGCCCGGCTCAGGGGCATTCAGAAATAAAAGCGGCAAGACCAAGGCCGCCGATCCCAGCGTGATCGCGAGTGTGCCAGGCAGGGAAGACCCCGCGCCCGCCCGGTAAAACGCCCCGATCAAAAATAAACCTGCGCCGGCGAGCATCGTCCCATAAACCGCCGCGTGGAGCAGAAACGCCGCCACCCCGCCCGCCCGGGCCCCCTCTGGATTCGCGCAGGCCGCCGCCGCCGTCGTGATCCTTAACCAGCGGTCATGAATCACGAAACCCACAAAAGCCGGCACCAGCCAGCCGAAGCCGTAATCCTCCTTGGTGCTCCACCAGTGCGACTGGTCCCAGGTCACAAAGGCCCAAAACGCCGCCGCGACCAATAGCGCAGCCGAAAAAGGCATCGGAAGGGCGGCGGTGAATTTTTGCCAAAGGGTCTTCATGGAGTGGAAACACCGGAATGGGCGCGAAACCCGGCCAAAGCACAAGCCCCGGCCGCGTTTCCCGCCACGTCACCGAAACGTCACCCGGCCGTGAAAACCAGCGAGCAGTTTGTGCCGCCGAAGCCAAAGCTGTTCGCCAGCGCCGCGCGCACCGGTTTGCGGACCGCCACATTGGGCGTCACATTGAGCCCCAGCGCCGCCACCGCCGGGTCGAGGGTGCCGAGGTTGATGGTCGGCGGCACCACCCCCGTCTCGATGGCCTTGACCGCCGCAAAGGCTCCCATCGCCCCCGCCGCGCCCAAAAGATGGCCTGTCATGGATTTAACTCCGCTTACATGAAGCGCGGCCTTGTTTTCCGCAAAAACCGTCGCAATCGCGGCCGCTTCCTCCCCGTCGCCACCCGGCGTGGACGTGGCATGGGCGGAAACATAGTCCACCGCCGCAGGCGCCAGCCCTGCGTCAGCCAGCGCCGAGCGCATCGCCCGGGCCGATCCCTCGGCGCCGGGCGCGAGCGAAGAAAGGTGAAAGGCATCCGCCGATGCCCCATACCCCGCCAGCTCAGCGTAAATCCGCGCCCCTCGGGCCAGCGCATGCTCGCGCTCCTCCAACACAAAAACCACCGCACCCTCGCTGAGCACGAAGCCGTCGCGCTCCGCATCGTAGGGACGCGAGGCCGCCGCGGGCGCGTCGTTGCGGGTCGAGAGCGCCTTCATCTGGGCAAAAGCCCCCACCGCCAGCGGAGTGACGGTGCTCTCCGCCCCTCCCGCCACCATGACGTCGGCCTGACCCCGCGCGATCAAAGCCGCCGCCTCGCCCAACGCATGCCCGCTCGTCGCGCAAGCCGAGGCCACCGCGTAGTTCGGCCCCTGCAAATTAAGGACGAGGCTGACCTGCCCCGCGAGCAGGTTGGGCGCGATTTGAATGATGAAAAATGGTGAGATTTTGCGGAACCCACCCGCCTTCCACGTCTCCTGCGTAGCCTCAATCTCGGGAAGACCGCCCAGGCCCACCCCGAGGTTCACTCCCAGCCGCGTGGCGTCGATCTTATCGCGAACCGCATCCAATCCCGAGTCCGCATAGGCTTCGATGGCCGCCGCCGTGCCGAGATGGGTGAAACGTCCGAACTTCTTCGCATCCTTGGGGGTAAACGCACTCGCCAAAACCTCGCCGTCCGCCCCGCGCGGACGCAGCGGCGCCGGCAGCGGCGCGGTCGGTTCGAACCCCCGCACTTCGCCGGCGATCCGCGCCGCGCAGAGGGCGGCATCAAACCGCGTGATCAGGCCGATGCCTGAACGCCCTTCGGCGAGCGCCGCCCAATTCACCCCAGCCGTGAGCCCGAGCGGCGTGACCGCCCCCAAGCCTGTGACCACCACCCGGCGACGCGTTGCAACGACCTGATTTAGCATAAGCGAACTGTGTTGGCGGAAAAACCAGGCCCTGAAAAGCATGCAACGCAGCCCGCCCCCGCCCGCCCCACCCGGCTCGCCCCCTGCTTTGACATCCCGCCCGCCCGCCCCTTGGCTGGTCACCCTTTTCCCTCTCCGCTCCCGCCGCCCCTTTCCCGCATGTCGCAGCTTCATCCCTACTGGCGCATGGATTACATCGAGGCACCGCGCCCTCCCGATGGCTACCGACCCTTCACCGAACTGCCCGCGCTGGGCGACGACCGGGCCGCCTTGATCGTGCATCGCGCCCCCCTGAGCTACCTGATGCTCAACCGCTTCCCCTACAATCCCGGCCACCTCCTCGCCATCCCCTACCGCGAGGTCGCCGATCTGACCGATTTGACCTCCACCGAACAGGCTGACCTCATGGCCACGCTCGTCTTCGGCGAAAAACTCCTCCGCGCCGTCCTGAAACCAGACGCCTTTAACCTAGGCTTCAACCTCGGCCGCCCCGCCGGCGGGAGCGTCGAACACCTTCACGGCCACCTCGTTCCGCGCTGGAGCGGGGACAATAATTTCATGCCTGTCATCGGCCAAACCCGCATCCTCCCGCAGGCCCTTGATGAAACTTGGCAGCGCCTCGCGGCCGAAGCGGCGAGAATGGCCGCCGCCGGCGCGGCGAATTCCGAATGACAAAACCCGAAATCCGAATACTCCGCCCGCACCACCCCTAGCCCTCCGCGCTCCCTCCTTTTCCGTCGTCATTCGGATTTCGTCCTACGGATTTTCCACCTGCCGCCATGGCCTCCGCCACCCTGCACTTTCCGTCCGCCCGCCACCTGAGCCAGCTCTACGCCGGACAGCCGGAAAACCTCGCCGCCGCCGAACGCCTGCTCGGCGTTACCCTAATTTCTCGCGACGACTGGCTGCGCCTCGAGGGAGACCCCGAACGCGTCGGCGCCGCCGAAACCCTGTTCGCACTGCTGAACGAAGCCCGCACCCAGGGCCTGGCCATACGCACCCCCGATTTCCTGCGCTTTGCCGAGGGCGTCGCCCGGGGCGAGGCCGCCAACCTGCGCGCGTTGTTTACTAATCCCGTGGTCGTCGCCACCCAGCGCAGGACGATCATACCCAAAACCCTCGGCCAAAAACTCTATCTTCAGGCCATCCTGCGCCACCCGCTGGTATTCGGGATCGGCCCCGCTGGCACCGGGAAAACCTACCTCGCGATGGCCGCCGCCGTGCACGCCCTGCTGAAAAACCAGGTTGAACGCATCATCCTGACCCGCCCCGCCGTCGAGGCCGGCGAGGCCCTTGGCTTCCTGCCCGGCGACCTGAACGAAAAAATCCTCCCCTACCTGCGCCCGCTCTACGACGCGATGGGGGATATGATCGACGCCGGCGACGTCGCCAAACTCACCGAAAAGGGCGTGATCGAGGTCGCCCCGCTGGCCTACATGCGCGGCCGCACCCTGAGTCGCAGTTTTATCATCCTCGACGAGGCCCAGAATACCACGCCGGAACAGATGATGATGTTCCTCACCCGGCTGGGCGACGAGTCGCGCATGGTCGTGACCGGAGATATCACGCAGATCGATCTGCCTCGCGCCAAACAGTCGGGCCTGCTCGAGATCCAGCGCATCCTGCGCGACGTCGAGGGCATCGAGTTTCATCACTTCAGCTCGGCCGACGTCGTGCGGCACCCCTTGGTGCTGCGCATCATCGACGCCTACGAGCGTTACCAAAATCCCATGAACCCCTCCGGGCCGGCCAAAGCGTAACGCAGCCCCCTTTTTACCTTGTCCTCCCTCGCCACTTTTCTCGCCCGCCTGCGCGCCGCATTCGCCGCCGCCCCCCCCCACGCCCCCGTTCCCATGCGCCGCCGCAAAGCCCCCGCCCCCGCCGGGCTCGGTCTGGCCGCCGGGCTCGATTCCTCCCGCATCGTCGCAGTCGCCCTGTTCGTGGCCACCGTCGCCGCCATCGTGCTGGTATCCTTCGCCGGTGTGACAAACCGGACCCTGACCGTCCTGCCCAACCAGATCGCGCCCGTCCGCATCACCGCCGCCATCTCGTTCTCCTATGAAAGCGCGGAAAAAACCCTCGCCGCCCAGGAACGTCTGCGCGAACGCATCCCCCCCGTCTACCGCATCGACCCGGAGCCCCTGCACCGCTTCGAGTCTCACCTTAACCAGTTGCTCGAGGCTCTCGAACCCTACGCCGCCCTCGAAAGCGCCCAGCGCGCTACTTTCCTCGCCGAGTCAGTCGCGGTGTTCAACGCCCGCGGACCCTATCGCGTCCGTCCCGAGGACGTCGCCCTGCTCGACCCCACCCGCAATCCCGCCGCCCGCGGCCAGTTGCTGGATACCGGACTGGGCATCCTGCGCGCGATTCACACCCAAGGAATCGCCAACCCCGAAGACCTGGGCGGCGACGAAACCCTCGGTCGCATGCGCATGTTTCAAGTCGTCCGCGCCGATGGCAGCGTCGCCACCCGCCCGGTGGACACCCTCGAAGACGCCCTCACCTACCTGCGCGTGAACCTCGCCGCCGAGGAAGCCGACCGCGCTCGCGGCTCCGCCTTGTATCGCATCCTGCGCGACGGCGTCGTTCCCAATCTCGCCTTCGACCGCGATGCCTCCCTCGCCCGCGAGGTCGAGGCTGTTCGCAATCTCCGCCCCGTCGTGGTGAACGTAGAGCGCGGGCAATCCATCATCGAGCCCGACACCCGCGTTACCACCGACCGCTTCGAGATGCTCGAGGCACACCGCCGTGCCCTCGCCGACGCCACCTCGCCGATCGATGAGAGCTTACGCCTCTCCGGACGCATTTTGCTGGTTCTCGCCATGCTTGCGGCCTCGCTAATCTACATCCGCCTAGAAGACCCCGAGACCCTCCAGTCAAACTCCCGCCTCGCCCTGCTCGCGCTGGTCGTCCTGACCAACCTCGGCCTCGTGCGCGCCACCTATTCCCTCGGCTCGCTCGACGTTTTCCTGGAGCACACCACGGCCGCAACTCTACTTCCCTACCTCGCCCCCGTGCTGATCGCGCCACTGATCGTGGCCTTGTTGATCGACGCCGGCTCGGCCATTTTCATGGCCCTGTTTCTCTCGATCTTCACCTCCGTGATCTGGGGCGGTCGCCTCGATCTGCTGGTGCTCGAGTTCCTCGCCTCCCTCGTTGCGATCCAAGGCGTGCAACAAACCCGCCACCGCAACCGCATCCTGCGCGCCACCCTGAACGCCGGCGTCACCCTCGCCGCCGGCGTCGCCCTGCTGGGGCTGGCCGAACGCTTGCCCGTCCTCGCCGTCGCCAAGCAGATGCTGGCGGGCCTCGCGGCCGCCCTGCTTTGCGGCGTGCTGGTCGTCGGCCTGCTGCCCTTTCTCGAAAACCTCTTTAAGCGGACCACCGATATCACCCTGTTAGAGCTAACCGACTTTAATCACCCGCTCCTGCGCCTCATGCAGCTGGAAGCCCCCGGCACTTACCACCACTCGCTGGTTGTCGCCCAACTCTCGGAAAACGCCGCCGCCGCGATCGGCGCCAACCCCCTCCTCGCCCGCGTCTGCGCCCTCTTTCACGACATCGGCAAAACCGCCAAACCCCACTATTTCACCGAGAACCAGTCGGACGGCCAGAACCCCCACGACGACGCCAGCCCCTCCCTCTCCGCCCTGATCATCAAGGCCCACGTGAAGGACGGCGTGGACCTCGCCCTCCGCCACAAGCTGCCGCGCCCCGTGCTCGACGTGATCCAGCAGCACCACGGCACCACCCTGATCCGCTATTTTTATCACCGCGCCCTGCAGGCGCTGCGCAGTCCCGGCACCACCACGCTGCCGCCCCTGCTCGGCGTTTCCAGCGCCCCCGAACCGGACAGCGTCGCCGCCCACCTACCGGAGCAAACCTACCGCTACGACGGACCCCTGCCCCGCTTCAAGGAGAGCGCGATCATCCACCTCGCCGACGGCATCGAGGCCGCCGCCCGCAGCCTAGCCAAGGCCACCCCGCAGCACCTCGGCGAAGTGATCGAGAAAATCGTGCGCGACCGCGTGGCCGACGGCCAGCTGGACGAGTCTCCGCTGACTTTCGCCGAGCTAACCAAAATCAAAGATAGCTTCGCCCACACCCTGATGAGCATGCTGCACGGTCGCGTCGCCTACCCCGCCGCCATCCCCGGCCCCGGCAAGTAAGGGGTGCCTTAAAGCTCGTCATACTTGGCACTGCGGCCCTTGGCCTTGGCCACGGGATATTTTTCCGCGTTGCGCGCCATCTTTCGCTCAATCGCCGCCGCGACGTCGATGCCGGTCATGTTGGCAAATGCCAACGCGTAGATAACCACATCGGCCAACTCCTCCTCGATCTTTAAGCGCCGCACCGGATCATCCACGGCCTTGGTGCGGGAGGTCTCGGGCGAGTCCCAGAGAAAATGCTCCATGAGCTCCCCCGCCTCGGCCGCGAGGGCCATGCTGAGGTTTTTAGGAGCGTGAAACTGCTCCCAATCCCGCTCCCGCGCAAACGCGAGCACCCTCGCCTTGATCTCGCCCACCTTCGTCGTCGCGTCGTTCAAGCTCGGTTGTTCCATGCCCCCAGCAAAGCCGCCCGCGCCGCCGCGTCGAGCTCCACCCCTGCCGATTGCGCGGCACGCATGACCGCCCCCAGCACCGGATCTCCCCAAGGGGAGACCGGCGCAAAACCCGCCAGCCGTGCCGTCCCGGCCAACTCCCCGCCCAACCCCAGCCCGCCCGTAACCGCGAGGGGAAACCCGTCTGCCTGCCCCACCTTGGCCCGGGCCGCCACCGCGAGACGCAATAACTCAGCCGCCGCCAGCCGCACTAAACCAAGCGCCACAGTATCGCCCGCCTCGGCCGCGAGCCTTATCTCGCGCGCAAAGCCCGCCACCGCCGCCCGGTCCCGCCGCCCGGCATGGAGCTCGCGCAAAAGCTCGCGCAGCCCAGGCGCGTCAAAAAACGCCGCCGCCCGCGAGCCGAGCGTCGTCGCCGGACCACGCCCGTCCTCGCCTTCGCATGCCGCCGCTATGCCACGCAAAGCCAGCCAATAACCGCCGCCGCAATCGTCCACCAGCCAGCCCCAGCCGCCCGCCTGCGCGGTCTCGCCAGCCGCGTTGCGGGCGAGGGCGGCCGAGCCGGTGCCGGCGATGACCACCACGCCCGGGCCTCCGGCCAACGCCCCTGCATGGGCCACATCGAGGTCGCTACCGATTTCCCAAGCCCGCCCCAACCCAAGGCCGGATAACTCCGCTGCCATCACTGTGCGTTCCTCCGCTGTGCGCACCCCGGCCAAACCGAAAAAAGCACCTCGAACCGCCTCCGCCCCCACTTCGGCGCGAGCCAGCGCGGCACCCGCCGCCGCCCGCACCGCCGCTCCCGCTACCACTGGGCCGACGGCCTGGGCATTACCCGGACCGGCCTCAGCCACGCCCGCGATGCGCCCGGCCGCGTCAGCCAACACCGCCCGCGTTTTCGTCCCGCCCGCGTCTACCCCGAGGAAAATAGCCATGCCCACCCGCAACACAGGGCCGCGCGCCGCGCCAGCCGTTTCCCAGAGTTTTTTGCATACTCTGGTCGCGGAAGTCTTGGCGCGCGCGCCCGCTTTGCCCCACAACTGCGTTTCCTCCGTGCCCGAAACGCTTGGTATCACTCTTTTCACCCTCGGCATCGCCCTGCTTGGCACCGCTCTGATGCTGCCCTTTGGCCTCGCCCTAGCCTGGCTGCTGGCTCGCCGCGCCTGGCCTGGAAAGGCCCTGGTCGAAACCCTCCTCGCCCTGCCCCTGGTGCTGCCGCCGGTGGCAACCGGGTTGATCCTGCTCAAACTGAACGGCCGGCGCGGCCCAGTGGGATCCTTTTTCCATGAAGCGCTGGGGCTGGATCTGGTTTTCACTTGGCGCGCACTGGTGCTCGCCACGGCCGTGATGGCGTTGCCGCTGTTTGTGCGCGCCGCGCGGGTGGCCTTTGAGGAGGTGCCGTCGCACTTGGAGGAGGCGGCGCGCAGCCTCGGGGCTAGCCCGTGGCGGGTTTTTGCCGCCATCACCGTGCCGTTGGCCGGACGCGGACTCGCCGCGGGGTTGGTGCTCGCCTTTGCCCGCGCGCTGGGGGAGTTCGGCGCGTCCGTGCTGGTAGCCGGCTACATCCCGGGCCGGACGGTCACCCTCGCCTTGGGGATTTATCACGAGGTGCAACTGGGCCACGACGACCGCGCCCTGGCCCTCGTAGCCGTGTCCGCCACCCTGGCCTTCGCCGCCCTCTGGACCGCAGAGCACTGGCTGCGCCGGCCTGGCGGCGCGCGCTCCTGAAACGTTTTTCGCCGATGTCCGCCACCCCTCTGCCGCCCTGCCCTTTTCTGCCGCCTCCCTCGGACGGGCTCGACCACCGCCATCTGTCCCGCCACGGCGAGGCCCGCGACGCCGCTTTCTACCTGTCCTGCCTGGAATACGGCCACACCCTCTGGCAACGCGGCCTGGCCGCGCGCGCCGTGCTGTGTCTCGATCGGGCGCTCGGAGCCGATCTGCGCGGGGACGAAGCCGAGGTCCAAGCCTGGCCCCTCCCCTACGCGGCGATGGGCTGGTTCCTCATGCACACCCCACCGGACGTATTCATCGGCAACCCGCGCGTGCATTTCCAACACTACGCCGATCGTATGAACGAACCCCGTCGCGCCCAACGCGCCGCCCGCGCCTGGGCCTGCTGGGCACTCGCTCGCCGCCTCCACCCGGAATGGCCCGCCGATCCGAGGCACGACGTGGTCGAGCCGGCCGAGGCCGCCATCGCCACCACCCTCGATCTCCACGGTCTGCCCGGGGAGACCGCCCTCTGGCAAAAGGTGCTGGCCGCCTGCTCGTCGGGAATTTTTACCAGCCAATTGGAAAACTTTCTAAAACACACTTGACCGAGGGATAGCGGGTTCTAGCGTCCGCTCTCTTTCCTCCATCCGGGGTGATAGCTCAGCTGGTTAGAGCGTCTGCCTGTCACGCAGAAGGTCGCGGGTTCGAGTCCCGTTCATCCCGCCATTTTATGGCCCCCGGTCTCCTAGATCGGGGCTTTTTTGTGCCTGCTTGCCCCGGGTTGCCCGACGGGAACGGGCCTCGCGCCGCAAAAAGCAAAAGCCGGCGCACCTTGCGGTGCGCCGGCCTAGTTTATATGGATCGTGCTGATGAACGAGCGACGGGGGGCCGGGAATTAGTAGTCCATACCGCCCATACCGCCGCCACCATGGCCGCCACCGCCACCCGCCGGAGCCTTATCCTTCTCGGGCGCATCGGTGATGATGCACTCGGTAGTCAGGAGCAGACCGGCGATGGAGGCCGCATTCTGCAATGCGGTGCGGGTCACCTTGGTGGGATCGACGACGCCGGCCTTCACGAGGTCCTCGTAGGCGCCGGTGGCAACATTGTAACCGTTGGCGCCCTTGGAGGCGAGCACGGCCTGGACCACGACAGCTCCTTCGACACCGGCATTGAAGCACAGCTGCTTGAGCGGAGCCTCGACGGCGCGGCGAATGATCTGGGCGCCGAGCTTCTCGTCGCCCTCGAGGGCGGCGATGGCGGCGTCCACGGCCTTGGCGGTGCGCAGGAGGGCGACACCACCGCCGGAAACGATACCCTCGGCCACGGCGGCGCGGGTGGCGTGCAGGGCGTCTTCCACGCGCTGCTTCTTCTCCTTCATCTCGGACTCGGTGGTGGCACCGACGTTGATAACGGCGACGCCGCCGGCGAGCTTGGCGAGGCGCTCCTGGAGCTTCTCCTTGTCGTAGTCGCTGGTGGTCTCGTCGATTTGACGACGGATCTGCTTCACGCGGCCCTGGATATCAGAGCCCTTGCCGGCGCCCTCGATGATGGTGGTGTTTTCCTTGTCCACCACGATGCGCTTGGCGCGGCCGAGGTCGGAGACCTGGACGTTTTCGAGCTTGATGCCGAGGTCCTCGGAGAGGAGACGGCCGCCGGTGAGGACAGCGATGTCCTCGAGGATGGCCTTGCGGCGATCACCGAAGCCGGGGGCTTTGACGGCGCAAACGTTCAGGGTGCCGCGGATCTTGTTGACCACAAGGGCGGCGAGGGCCTCGCCCTCGACCTCTTCAGCGATGATGAGGAGGGGCTTGCCGGTCTTGGCGGCGGACTGGAGGATGGGAAGGAACTCCTGGAGATTGGAGATCTTCTTCTCGTGGATGAGGATGTAAGCGTCCTCGAGGATGGCTTCCTGGCTCTCCTGGTTGGTGGAGAAGTAGGCGGAGAGGTAGCCCTTGTCGAACTGCATGCCCTCGACGACGTCGAGGGTGGTCTCGATGGACTTGTTCTCTTCGACGGTGATGGTGCCGTCCTTGCCGACCTTGTCCATCGCCTCTGCGATGATGTCGCCGATGGTGGTATCCCAGTTGGCGGAAACGGTGGCGACCTGGCGGATCTCTTCAGTGTCGTTGACCTTCTTGGAGATGCGGGCGAGCTCGGTGACGGCCGCCTCGACGGCCTTGTCGATGCCGCGCTTCAGGTAGATCGGGTTGGCACCGGCGGTGACGTGCTTGAGGCCTTCCTTGTAGACGGCCTCGGCCAGCACGGTGGCGGTGGTGGTGCCGTCGCCGGCAGCGTCGTTGGTCTTGGAAGCGACTTCCTTCACCAGCTGGGCGCCGATGTTCTCATAGGGATCGGAGAGCTCGATCTCCTTGGCAACGGTCACGCCGTCCTTGGTGACGGCGGGGGAACCGAATTTCTTGTCGATCACCACATTACGGCCCTTGGGCCCGAGGGTGACTTTGACGGCTTTGGCGAGCAGCTCGACGCCGCGGAGGATCTTTTGGCGGGCGGCTTCGTCGAAGAGGAGTTGTTTGGCGGCCATGATTTTAGATTAAGTTTAAAGATTAAGTTTAGGGATTGGGTGCGCGAATGCGGCTTAGGCGACGACGCCGAGGATGTCGTCTTCGCGGACGAGGGTGAACTTCTCGCCTTCGATCTTCACTTCGGTGCCGCCGTATTTGCTGATGAGGACTTTATCGCCGACCTTCACTTCGAAGGCGGAGACCTTGCCATTCTCATCCTTCTTGCCGGTGCCGAGGGCGATCACTTCGGCCTCCTGCGGCTTCTCCTTGGCGGAGTCGGGGATGATGATCCCGCCGCGGACTTGTTCTTTTTCTTCGATGTGCTTCACGAGCACGCGATCGCCGATGGGCTTGATTTTAACTTTGGCCATGATGTTTGGGTGTTGGGTTTTACTTTACGGGAGTTTGGTTGGTTTTTCGTTTTTTCACGACGCCCGGAAGCACGGCGCAAGGCCGCGCCAACCGGGCGAAAGGGAGGGCCCGCCAAGGAGGCGGGCGGAAGGTTCAGGACTTATTCTGATCGTCGTCCACGACCTCGAAATCGGCATCGACGACGTCGGCTTTTTTCTCGGTCTTCTTGCCCGAGGCGGAGGCGCCCGCGCCGGGGCCAGGCTCGGCACCACCCTCCGCACCGGCGGAGGCGCCGGCTGCTTGGGCGGCGGCGTAGAGTTCGGAGCCGATCTTCTGGAGGTTCTCGAGGGAGGCCTTCATCTTATCGAGATCGCCGGACTCGAGATCCTTCTTGGCGTCGGCCAAGGCGGTATCGAACTTCGACTTGATCTCGGCGGGGATCTTTTCGCCGGAGTCCTTGAGGGTTTTCTCCAGGCCGTAGATGGTGGAATCGAGCGAGTTCTTGGTCTCGACCTCTTCCTTGCGCTTCTTGTCGGCCTCGGCGTTGAGCTCGGCCTCGCGAGTCATCTTCTCAACCTCCTCCTTGGACAGGCCCGAAGAGCCCTGGATGGTGATCTTCTGGTCCTTGCCGGTGCCGAGGTCCTTGGCTGTGACATTCAAGATGCCGTTGGCGTCGATATCGAAGGTGACCTCGATCTGCGGGGTGCCGCGGGGGGCAGGAGGGATGCCGTCGAGTTTGAAGTTGCCCAGCTTCTTGTTGTCGCGGCTCATCGGGCGCTCGCCTTGGAGGACGACGATTTCCACGCCGGGCTGGTTGTCCGAATAAGTGGAGAATACCTGCGACTTCTTGGTCGGGATGGTGGTGTTGCGATTGATCATCGCGGTGGATACGCCGCCGGCGGTCTCGATGCCGAGGGTAAGCGGAGTGACGTCGAGGAGAAGGACGTCCTTCACGTCGCCCTTCAGCACGCCGCCTTGGATGGCCGCGCCGATGGCGACGACCTCGTCGGGGTTGACGCCCTGGTGGGGGGTCTTGCCGGCGAGCTTATGGGCGATCTCGACGACCTTGGGCATGCGCGTCATGCCGCCGACCAGCACGAGTTCATCGATATTGGCGGAGGTGAGATCGGCGTCCTTTAAGCAGCTCTTGAACGGGCCCATGGTGCGCTCGAAGAGGGAGTCGCAGATCTGCTCCATCTTGGCGCGGGACAGGGAAAGGTTGAGGTGCTTCGGGCCGGACGCGTCGGCGGTGATGAAGGGCAGGTTAATGTCGTAGCTCTGCGCGGAGGAGAGGGCGATTTTGGCCTTCTCGGCCTCTTCCTTCAGACGCTGGAGGGCCATGGGGTCCTTGCGCAGGTCGATCTGGTTCTCGGCCTTGAAAGAATCAACCAGCCAGTTGATCAAGGCTTCGTCCCAGTTGTCGCCGCCGAGATGGGTATCGCCGTTGGTGGCCTTTACCTCGAACACGCCGTCGCCGATCTCCAGCACGGAGACGTCGAAAGTGCCGCCACCGAGGTCGAACACCGCGATCTTCTCGTCCTTCTTCTTGTCGAGACCGTAGGCGAGCGAGGCGGCGGTGGGCTCGTTAATGATGCGCTTCACGTCGAGGCCGGCGATCTTGCCGGCGTCCTTGGTGGCTTGGCGCTGGGCATCGTTGAAATAGGCCGGCACGGTGATCACGGCGTCGGTGATCTTGCTGCCGAGATAGGCTTCGGCGTCGGCCTTGAGTTTGCCTAGGACGAAGGCCGCGATCTGCTGGGGCGCGAATTGCTCGGCTTTGTCGCCGACCTGGACCTCGATGTAGGCGTCGCCGTTTTTGCCGGCCACGACTTTGTAAGGCAGGTTCTTCGCCTCTTCGCTCACCTCGGTGAATTTACGACCGATCAAGCGCTTGGCCGAGAAAATAGTATTTTTGGGATTGGTGACGGCCTGGCGCTTGGCGGCCTGACCGACGAGACGTTCGCCATTCTTGGAGAAGGCGACGATGGAGGGCGTGGTGCGCGCGCCTTCCGCGTTAGGAATAACAACCGGCTCGCCGCCTTCCATGACGGACATGCAGGAGTTGGTGGTGCCGAGGTCGATGCCGAGAATATAGTGGGCCATATGCCATTCTCTAAGCAGGGCGAATGCAGGATCGGCAGCATAACTCGCTAAACAATGAATAATAGTAACTAATAAATTTATTAAGCCCTTAAATGCGGGGTTTTCACGCCCGGGAATGCGCCGATCTGGCACAGTTAGCCCAGGCCTTGTGCCGTGCCGTGGGCTAGCGTGGCGCAGTGCAGGCGAAGCGACCTGCGAGTTGCGAACGGCGCGGAGGCTGCTCTGTTCTCGAGCATGGAAATCGAGCTCACCCTGCCGGACCAGGTCGCGGTCATGACTCTACCCAACGTGACGTTTTTTCCGCAAGCCCTGCTGCCCTTGCGAATCTTCGAGTCCCGTTACCGGGCGATGCTGCGGGATGCGTTGGATTCACACCGGCTGTTTGCGGTGGCTGGGCTGGATATGCAGCGAATGGCGAGCGCCTTCGAGCCTTCCTACCGCGTCGCAACGGTGGGGATCGTGCGGGCGAGCCAGGAGCACGAGGACGGGACCTCAAATCTCATGCTGCAGGGCATCACCCGGGTCGAGTTCACCGAGATTATCACCGACACGCCCTACCGGCGGGTGCGCATTCGCCCGCTGCCTAGCGATCCCGGAGCGAGCGAAGAAGAAAACGCCCGCCAACGCTCGCGGCTATCGCGGCTCCTCGGCACGCGATTTCGACTCGGCGGAGATGGCTCGACCGAGTTGACCAAGTTTCTACGTTCGATTGAAGACCCCGCGGTGTTTGCAGACCTCGCGGCGTATAACCTCTGCACCGACGCCCGCTTAAAACAGCGCCTGCTCGAAACCCTGAACGTGCGCGAACGCCTCGCACTGCTGAATCGCTGGGCGCAAGGCGAGGTGGACACCATCAAGCTGCGGCGGACCCTACAGGGCGGCCTGTCGGACGAGGACATCTCGAATAACTGAGCCCCGCCACCGCAGGCTGCACAAGCAGGCGTTTGGTGAGCTCAAGCGCCGGCGCGGCGTTCCCGACGGCGCTTAACCGCCTCGTCCGAGTGCCGGTCGAGCCAGCGAATGAAAGCAGAACGGGGCACGGGGCTATGAAATTCCGTGGGGCAGGTCGTGCCGCCATGGTTATAGAGAGTGTTGGGATCAACATAGGTGCCGAAAATGAAATCAAAGACCGGCACGCCAAAGACACCGGAGATACCCTCATTGCAACGGATGTCGGCGTGGTGGCGCAGGTGGAAGGCATAGGCCTTGCGCCAGAACGGACCGGTGTAGCGACGGGCGATCAAGGCATGCCAGCGCTGCTCAGGCCAGTGCTCCACCGCATGCACAAGTTCATAAAGCGCCATGGAAAAGGATAAACCCAACCAACCGGCCAGAAACCACGGCGCGGTCGGCCAGAGTAAATGCCCGACGATCAGCAAGGGGGTGAACAAGAGCGAAAAGACAATCAGCGTATACCAAGGGAAGAAGGACGACTCGTGCTGGTGATCCTCGACGATCGGATAACGATTCTCCACCTCGACCAGCACCGGGAGGCTCTCGCCCGTGACGGAAGACGGGCGGTGCACGATGCGCGTCAACGCGTGGTGCAGGGTGTGTTGTTTATAAAAATAAGAAAGCGTGCCGAAAAGCGGGGCGTGCAGAACGTAGCGATGGAAAAAATACTCCATGAGGCCGCCGAGCGCGTGGATCAGCACGAACACGACGATAAAGGCCGGAGCGGACGCCGCACACTGGGCGCTCCAAACGGCAGGGAAAAGCCAGGCCAGCACCAGAAAAAGACCGACCAGCGTCACCGCGATAGTCGCGAGAAACAGGGTAACAGAGAACGGTGGCTCAGAATGTGCGCGGGCGTCGGCGGAAGACATAAACAAGAATTGAATCAGGCCCCGGCGCTCGAAGGCAGCGTTAATTTGCCCTCAATTCAAAAATTCCGGCCGCAATATTGCGCACGCCACGCTGCACTCAAGAAACGTTCAAGACGGCGTAGGATTTTTTGCCTTTGCGCAGCAGGATATAGCGACCGAAGAGCAGGTCAGCTTCCCCGAGGATACGTGTGGGCTGGGCGGGATCGCTCTTGAGATTGTTTACATAGGCGCCGCCGGCCTCGATGCTTTTGCGGGCATTGCCCTTGGAGGTTTCCAAGGCAGCCAGGACAAGGGCCTCGGCCAGCGGCAGGCCGGGCCCGGCGAGCCGCGTGCGCGGCAATTCCACCGTCGGGATCTCGCCGGCCACGTCGAGGAAGGTCTCCTCAGTGGTATCGCCGATCTCGGCGCCGAAAAGAATGGCGCTGGCCTTGAGCGCGGCGTCCAGCGCGGCTTGGCCGTGCACGAGTCGGGTGACCTCGCGGGCGAGGGCCCGGTGGGCTTCACGCGCGCCGGGATTGGCCACGTGGGCCGCCTCCAAGGGCTCGATCTCGGCGCGGGTAAGGAAGGTGAATTTCCTGAGGTATTCGCAGACCTTCGCGTCCTCGGTGTTCACAAAGAACTGGTAAAGTTTATAGGGGCTGGTGCGGGTGGCATCAAGCCAGACGGCGCCACCGGCGGTCTTGCCGAATTTGGTGCCGTCACTCTTGGTGATGAGCGGAAAGGTCCAGCCAAAGGCCGTCGCGTCAGGCCCGAGTTTTTTGCGGATCAGGTCAGTGCCCGCCGTGAGGTTGCCCCACTGGTCAGAGCCGCCGATCTGCAATTCGCAGTCGCAGGTCTGGCGCAGGTGCAGGAAATCGAAGGCCTGCAAAAGCTGGTAACTGAACTCTGTGTAGCTGATGCCGGAGTCTCCCTCCATGCGTGAACGGACCGAGTCCTTCGCCAACATCACATTAAGGGAGAAATACTTGCCAATATCGCGCAGGAAATCGAGGTAGCTGATGGGCGCAGTCCAGTCGGCGTTGTCAACCAGGCGGGCGGGGTTGGCCACGACCTCAAAATCGAGCAGGCGGGCGAGCTGGGCCTTGATGCAGGCGATGTTGTGGGCAAGCTGCTCGCGCGTGAGCAGGTTGCGCTCGGAAGAGCGACCGGACGGATCACCAACCATGCCGGTGGCGCCGCCCGCCAAAGCGAGCACATGATGTCCGGCGACTTGAAAGCGCCGCAAGGTGAGCTGGCCCATCAAGTGACCAACGTGCAGGGAATCGCCGGTTGGATCGAAACCGCAATAGACCGTGACGGGCTTTCCGTTGGCCAGCCGCGCACGCAGGCCGGGGAGGTCGGTGCAGTCGGCGAGCAGACCGCGCCATTGCAGATCATCGATAAGGTCGGTGGCGGTGGACATGACAGGGGGGAAAATGGAACCAAACACCAAATCCAATTGAAAGGAAGCGCGCAAAAACACCGCCAGCCTCTGCAACAAACGGTGACGCACCGAATCCAACCGTCCGTTTGCGCCTGTCTTGCGCCCATCGGACAACCTATAAAATTTGGCGGGGTTCCACTCCCCTTGGCCACGCACCCTCCCACCCCGGGACCGCGCATGCTTGCTGTCCTGCATCGCCGCACCCCTTGCATTCCCGTTCCCTTTGACCCTTTCCGACACCGTCGGAAGGCGCCTCCACCTCACGTCTTGCACCAAACCGTCGCCTCCCACCCCATGATTCCCACCTCCGCCCCAGCCTGGTCGCCCCGCCCCTGGCCTTCCCTCCGCCACTACTCCGGAGACCGCCTTCTGCGTCTCGCCCTCCCGCTCGGAGGAATTGGCACAGGCACCGTCTCACTCGGCGGTCGCGGCGAGCTCCGCGACTGGGAAATCATGAACCGCCCCGCCAAGGGCTACTCCACCGTCCTCCCCGGCAACGACGCCCCTTTCTTCGCCCTCCACGCCCGCCCCGTCGAATCCGCCGCCAACCCGGCTGCCGCCGCCCTCGCCGCCCCCTTCACCCGAGCCCTCCTAGGCCCGCTCGACGAGACCGAATACCACCACTTCGAGGGCCGCCCCGTCGATCATCATGGCCTGCCGCGCTTCGCCTCCGCAGCCTTTGACGCCGCCTACCCTTTCGGCCAGGTCACCCTCGACGATCCAGCCTCCCCCGTCGACGTTCGCCTCCAGGCTTTCAATCCCTTCGTCCCCGGCGATCTCGAGGCCTCCTCCCTACCGCTCGCCGCCCTCGCCTACGTCGTCACCAACCGCTCCGCCCGACCCCTCGCCGTCTCCGTCCTCGCGGCCTTGCGCAACTTCATCGGCCGGGACGGCTCCGACCTCGCCCCGCCCGACTGGAAGGGTGAACGCCACCCGCTCGGCGCCGCCGCCAACCGCAACACGTTCGTATCCGTTTCTTCCTTACGCGGCCTCTTTCTCACCTCCGAAGGCGTGCCCGCCGACCACCCCGCCGCCGGCTCCATGGCCCTCGTCACAGACGCGCCCGCCGCCTGCGTCTCCCACCGCGAACACGGCGCCCCGCTCGCCTGGTCCGGTTCCGTATTGGACCTTTGGGACGACTTCGCCGCCGACGGTCGCCTCGATCCGCGCCCGCCCTCCGGCGAGGCCGATCCGCTCGCCGCCCTCTGCGTCCGCCACGAGCTCGCCCCCGGCGAATCCCGCGCCTTCACCTTCACCTTCGTCTGGCACTTCCCCCACCGTCGCTCCTGGCGGGTTTACCAGTTTGGCCACGGCAAACACACCATCGGCAACCACTACACCACCCTCCACCCCGACGCTTGGTCCGCCGCCCTCGCACTCGTCCCGCGCTTGCCCGTGCTCGAGGCCGCCACCCTGCGATTCGTCGAGACCTTCCTCGCCGCCGACGCCCCCGCCGCGCTCAAGGAAGCCGCCCTGTTCAACCTCTCCACCCTCCGCTCCCAGACCGTTTTTCGCGACGCCTCCGGCAAATTCTTCGCCTGGGAGGGCGTCATGGACGCCAACGGTTCCTGCTACGGCAACTGCACCCACGTCTGGAACTACGAGCAGGCCACCGCCCACCTCTTCGGCGAACTCGCCCGCGATATGCGTGACACCGAGTTCGCCCACGCCACCGACGACACCGGCCGCATGGCATTCCGCGTCGGTCTGCCGCTCGCCACCCGCGCCCGCGCCCACCCCGACACCGCCGCCGACGGTCAGCTCGGTTGCATCGTTAAGTTCTACCGCGACTGGCAGCTCTCCGGCGACCGCGCCTTCCTCGAAAAACACTGGCCCCGCGTGCGCGCCGCCCTTGCCTACGCCTGGGTTCCCGGCGGCTGGGACGCCGATCAGGACGGCGTCCTCGAGGGCTCCCAACACAACACCATGGACGTGAACTACCACGGCCCCAACCCCCAGATGGCCTTCTGGTATCTCGCCGCCCTCCGCTCCGCCGCCGCCCTCGCCCGCGCCATGGACGACGCGCCCTTCGCCGAAAAATGCGACACACTCGCCGCCCGCGGTTCCGCCTGGATAGACGACCACCTCTTCAATGGCGACTACTACGAACACCACGTCCTCGCGCCTGGCACCTCTGACCTCTCCGCCCGCCTCGCCCCCGATTCGCCCGCCTACCCGCCCTTCCAGCTCGGCCCGGGCTGCCTCGTCGATCAGCTCGTCGGCCAGACCGCCGCCACCCTCGTCGGCCTCGGCGCGCTCGCCTCCCCTGGCCACCTCCGCCGCACCATCGTCAGCGTGATGGCGAACAACTGGCGCGCCGGCTTCGCCGACCACTTCAACCCCATGCGTTCCTACGCCCTCGGCGGCGAGTCCGGCCTCGTCATGGCGTCGTGGCCGCGCGGCCGCCTTCGCGTGCCCTTCCCGTATTTCGCCGAGGTGATGACCGGCTTCGAATATACCGCCGCCGTCTCCTGTATCCAAGAAGGCATGATCGACGACGCGCTGCGCATCGTCTCCGCCGTGCGCGCCCGCCACGACGGCCGCCGTCGCAACCCCTTCAGCGAACCTGAATGCGGCCACCACTATGGGCGCGCCCTCGCCGCCTGGAACGTTCTCCTCGCCTGGACGGGGTTTCACTACTCCGCCGTGGAAGGCGTCGTCACTTTCGGCGCCCGCCTCGGCCGCCATTTCTGGTCAAACGGCTCCGCGTGGGGCGACTTCACCCTCGCCGCCGACGGCGGCGCGACTCTTCGCGCCCACCACGGCGATTTGGTCGCCCGCCGCGTGGTCGTTACGGACGTCGGCGCGGCGGACCTGCCTGCCGGCGGCGTTCCCGCAGGCACTTCCGTCGAGTTCCCGCTGCGCCCACCCGTCCTGTAATGCAGCCTTTCCCGCCCCTGCGGTTTTAGCGCCGCCTCTACTCGACTTCCCTCCGCTGTTGTCCGCCGCCGCGCCCGATCCGCTCGCGGCGGAATATTCCTCGCCACCGGTCTTCCCGTTCTGCGCGCTCCACCCGGAACATGGCGCGTGCGTTTAACCCCTTGGCTGGGAGGCCCCCGCCCTCGTCAGCTCGCACGACCCCGACGGGCACCGTCGCGCACCAAACTTTTTCGCAACCTGGCGCCGGGCCGGGCGTCTAAATTTGTGCGCGAACGGTTTTTCCGGCGAACTCACGTGTTCGTTGGACTTTCCCGCCGCCTGCACTCCATTTTCCCATCTTCCCCTCGCCCATGCCGTTTCGTCCCCGCCGCCTCGTGTTTCCCCTCGTCCTCGCCGCCCTCGCTGGGGGTGGCTATTATTGGTGGCACGCCAGCGAGAAACCCGCACCGGTAGAATTCAACCTCGTAGCCGTCTCCCGCGGCACCATCACCCAAAGCGTCACCGCCACCGGCGACCTTCAACCGGTTGAAACCGTCGAGGTGAGTTCCCAGATCTCCGGTCTGATCAAGGAGGTCCTGGTGGATTACAACACCGTCGTGAAGCGCGGCGACGTCCTCGCACGCATCGACCCCGCCACCTACGAGAACCGCCTCCGCTCCGCCCAGGCCGACCTTGCCAACACCCTCGCCAACCATCGCTTGGTCACGCTCAACGCCGAACGCATCAACGCTCTCCACGAGCGCAACCTCGTGTCCCAACAAGAGCTCGATCAGTCCGTGGCCCAGCTCGCCCAGGCCGAGGCCCAGCTCCTGATCCGCAACGCAGCCGTCGAAACCGCGAAGGTCGACCTGTCCCGTTGCATCATCACTGCACCCATCGACGGCGTGGTCCTCGATCGCCCCGCCACCGCCGGCAAGACCGTATCCGCGAGCACATCCGCCCCCGTCCTATTCGTGTTAGTCAATGACCTCAGCCTGCTCCAGATCAAGGCCGCCATCGCCGAGGCCGACATCGGCAACGTGAAGGAAGGGCAGACCGCGAACTTTACCGTGGACGCCTTCCCGGGCCAGGCCTTCAAGGGCACGGTCCGCCAGATCCGCAACCAACCTGTAGTCCAGTCCAACGTCGTCACCTACGCGACCTTGATCGACGTGCGAAACGATAACCTGACCCTGAAACCCGGCATGACCGCCAACGTGTCCGTGACCGTGCAGGAAAGGCCCGATACCCTGATGTTGGCCAACTCCGCCCTGCGCACCCGCATCCCAGACGAGCTGAAGCTGCCGGCCCTCCCCCTCCCGCCCGCGCCGGGTGCCGCCACCACGCCCGCCGATCCGTTTCACGATCTCTTGGCCGAGATCGGCTACAAGGAAACCGAGGGAGGCCGCCCCACCCGTGAGCAAATCGAACGCGTCCGCGCCCTCGCCGCCGAGCGCGGCATCACCCTGCCCGAACGCGGTCGACGTCGTCGCGCCGCCGCCGCCACACCCAATGCCGAGACCGTCCGCACGCTTTATCTTCAAGTGGCCCAAAAGGAGGGCCTGCGCGCCCAACCCGTCGAAGTGCGACTGGGAATCAGCGACGGCCTGAACACCGAGGTGCTGGGCGGCCTCGAAGAAAAAGCCCTGGTCATCGCCAGCGTGGTCGATGCCGAGGCCAAAGCCGCGCCCGCCTCCGCGGGCGCCTCCAATCCCTTCGCTCCGGGAGGCGGCCAGCGCCAGCGCCGCTTCTAAAGCCCGTTCGCCTCGTTTCCTCTCCGTCCCGCCCTCCTCCCTTGACTGCTTCCGTTGTCCAGCTCCGCGATATCTGCAAAACCTACCGCAACGGCGATCTCGAGGTCCACGCCGTGCGCGGTATCTCGCTTGATATCCAACCGGGCGAGTTCGTCGCCATCATGGGTGCTTCCGGCTCCGGCAAGTCCACCCTGATGAACACCCTCGGCTGCCTCGACCGGCCCACCTCGGGCTCCTACGTGCTCGATGGCATCGACGTCTCTGGCCTCGACCGCGGGGCCCGCGCCGACCTGCGCAACCAGAAACTCGGGTTCGTCTTCCAGGGCTTTAACCTGCTCGCCCGCACCAGCGCCCAGGAAAACGTCGAGTTGCCGATGCTCTACTCCCCGCAGCGCGTGCCCGCCGCCGAGATGCGGCGCCGCGCTCTCGCCGCCCTCGCCATCGTGGGCCTAGCCGATCGCGCCGATCACCTCCCCTCCCAGCTCTCCGGCGGCCAGCAGCAACGCGTCGCCATCGCCCGCGCCCTCGTTAACCAACCCCGCCTGCTCCTTGCTGACGAGCCCACCGGCAACCTCGATAGCCGCACGTCCATCGAGGTCATGGGGGTTTTCCAAAGCCTGAATGAGCAGGGCATCACCCTCGTGATGGTCACCCACGAGCTCGACGTCGCCAGCTACTGCAAACGCATTCTCGTCGTGCGCGACGGCCTCGTCGTGCGCGACGAACCAGTGCAAAACCGCCTCAACGCCGCCGAAGAGCTCGCCCGGCTCCGCTCCGCTGAATCCGCCGCCAAACTTACCAGCGCCACGCCATGAGACTCCTCGCCACCACCCTCATCGCCCTGCGCGCTTTACGCCGGAATAAGCTGCGCTCCGCCCTCACCGCCCTCGGGATCATTATCGGCGTCGCCGCCGTCATCGCCATGGTGGGCATCGGCAACGGCGCCAAGACCCAGGTCGAGGCGCAGGTCGCCTCCCTCGGCCGCAACGTCGTCACGGTCTTTCCCGGCTCTTTCTCCAGCGTGGGCGCGCGCGGCGGTTGGGGCAGCGCCTCCACCCTGACCGTGGAGGATACCGAGGCCATCCGGCGCGATATCGCTGGAATCGTCTCCGTCTCGGCGGAAGTCCGCGACCGCAATCAGGTCCTCGCCAACGGCCTGAACTGGAACACCCAGGTGAACGGCGTGGACGTCGATTTTCTAAGCATCCGCGCCTGGGACGTTACCGAAGGCGTGATGTTCTCCGAGGCTGACGTGAAGGGCGCGGGCAAGGTGTGCGTGATCGGCACGACCGTGGTAAAGCAACTCTTCCCCGACGTCGATCCCCTCGGCCAGACCCTCCGGGTGCGCAACATTCCCTTCATCGTGCGCGGCGTTCTGCAGAGCAAAGGCTTCAACTTTTTCGGCCAGGATCAGGATGACACCGTGCTCGTGCCCTACACCACCCATATGCGCCGCCTCAACCGCCGCACCACCGTGAGTTCCATCCTCGTGGAAGCCAGCGCGCCCGAGGTGATGCAGCGCATCCAGGATGATATGACCGCCCTGCTCCAGCAGCGCCATGGCGGCCGCGAACCGGATTTTACGGTGCGCAACCAGTTGGAACTCGCCCAGACCGCCACCGCCACAACGCGCGTGATGACCGGTCTGCTCGGCGCCATCGCCGGGGTATCCCTTCTAGTAGGAGGCATCGGCATCATGAACATCATGCTCGTCTCCGTGACCGAGCGCACCCGCGAAATCGGCATCCGCCTCGCCATCGGCGCACACGATCGGGATATCCGCGTGCAGTTCCTCATCGAGGCCATGGTGTTGAGCGTGTTCGGCGGCATCGCCGGGGTATTGCTCGGCATGGGGATTTCCCAACTGCTTTCGCAGCTGAACGGCTGGCCCGTGCTCGTGTCGACCAACTCGATCCTGCTGGCCGTCGGATTTTCCGCCTTCATCGGCGTGGCCTTTGGCTTCTACCCGGCGCACAAGGCGGCCCAACTCGACCCGATCGAGGCGCTGCGTTTCGAGTAAGCCCAAAGCAAGCGACTCAGCCAGAGGTATCGAGTCGCTTTAGCGCCTCGGAAGGACGGTTGAAACTGGCCTCCAGTTCGAGCGAAGCACGATAGAGGCGGCGCGCGGCTTCGGGCTCCCCGCGCCATTCCGCAATCAAACCGAGACGGTAATAAACGCCAGCGTGGCTGGGCTCGCTCGGGGCCGGCACTTTTTCCAGACAACGTCGCAGCGCCCGCTCACCATCCGGCAAACGCTGCCCGCACTCCGAAACCGTCCGGCCGAGGGAGAAAAGCGCGGCGTAGTCGTCCGGTCGCACCGCCAAAGCCCGGTCACACGCGGCCAACGCCTCGGGGAAACGTTTTTCCTGCAACAAAATGGCCGCCTCCCAGGCGCATCCCCGCACCGGATCCAAGCGGGTGATCGCCTCGGCGTGGCCCCGCGCCAATTCGAGGCTGCCACCAGCCAACCGGGGGGCCTGCCGGTAAAAATCGACCAAGCCCTCGCGGTAGGAAATATCGTCGGGCGAGAGCGCGACCGCGCGCTCCATTAGTTCCCGGCCGCGCCGTGCCAGCCGGAGCGCACGGAGGCCCGGGCCTAACTCCCCGGCTCGGAGCAAGCACTGTCCGCCACAGAGGCCGAGCACGCGGGCATCAGCGGGATGGGCCGCCACCGCCGGCTCGAGTATCTCGATGCCCTGATCCCGCCGGCCAATGCCGTTGTAAACCCGGGCCAAGAGCAGGCGGGCCTCGAGATTATCCGGCTCACGGGCGAGCAGATGCTCCAGCGGTTCACGCGCCTCGGGCAGACGGTGCGCTTCAATCAACGCCCGGGCCTCAGCCACCGTTGCCGCGCGCGAAGGCCAACCCGCCAGCAGGAGGGCGCCTCCAGCGCATCCGAGGGCCTGTCGCCAGAAAAACATCGCGCGAACAGCCAAGGGGGACCACCCGCTAAGACTTCGCCGGTGCCGCCATCGCTGGCTCCCCTGCCGCAGGGACAGGCGGGAACCACTTGGTCTTCAAAGCGACCGCCGGCGGATGCTCGGGGACGCGACGCAGGATCTCCTCGAGCACGATACGCGCATCCGAGGGGCGGCCGGCCTCATAGAGGCGGGTGGACACGGCGATGGCGTTGGCGAGGCGGATCTTGTCTTCGTTAACGTAGCGGCGCGCGGCGGCTTGCAGCTCCACGACATCGCCCCCCTGAGCCTGCAGGTCGAGTTCGCGCCGCGCAAGCGGCTCCCCGGCTCCGGCCGTCCAAGCGGGAGCCGCTTTGCGCAGCTCGCGCAGCATAAGGAGTCCGCGCTCGCCGCCTTCGCTCGCCACGAGACGATCTAGCGCGGCGTAAAATCTGGCCGGAGTGACGAAATCCGCCGCCAGCTGCTTATCGGGCCTCGCCGCGTCGGCCGCGGCGCGCGCGGCCTGCAGCTCGGTCTCGAGCTCGTCCCGGGCGGTCACCAAATAGCGATTGGAAGGGAAAACACCCTGGGCTAAGCGAACCACCTCGCGGGCCGTCTGCGGCCGTCCGGCCTGCCGGAGCAGCACGATGGACTGACGATACATCGACATAGGCAGCTGCCGTAACGCGATGTAGTTGGTCAGATTGGTTTGCGCGCCATCGGCCGGATCGGCCGCGGCGGCGACGAGGTTGCCGAAAAACTCCAGTAAACCGGCCCGCCCGGTGGTATCGTTCTTTAACTGGATGCGGAGGCCTTCGATCAGGTGGCGGGACTCCACCCAGTCGCGTTCATTCATCGCAACCTGCAGCTTGGCGGTCTCCAATTTTATGTCGGTCACTCCCCGCTCAGCGGCGGCAGCCAGCACGATTTCGAGTTCAGCCGGACGCTTCGCGTCGGCCAGTGGCTCCGCCAGCAGAATGAGATTAGCGGGAGTCCCGCCAAAACGAAAAATGTAGTCCTCGATCAACTCGCGCCCGCGTTGCTCCTCGCCCGCCAGCAGATTTTGCACGATACCGTAGGCGCGAATGCGAGGTTCCGCCGGGTTTTGTTCGCGGAGGAAATTGAGCACTTTGTTCATATCCGCCATCCGCCCAGCCTCGCGGTAAACACGAGCCTGGATGCGCAAGGCCTGGGCGTTATCCGGAGAACGCCGGGACCAGGCTTCAATGTAGGTAACGGCCTCGTCGATGCGCTTCGATTGCAGCAAGGCGAGGGCGCGCAGTTCACTCAGATTCGCGCTGTCCGTCTCGCCCGTCAGGGTATCCAGATAGGTCAGCGCCTCGTCGCTGCGTTGCTCGGCCAGCAAGGCCCGCAACTTTTGCTCGACCAGCCAGCGACGGTCGGCCACCGGCGTGGAATCGGTGGCCAGCGCGAGGGCCTTCTCGCAGATGTTGATCACGAGTTCATAGTCTTCACCCGCACCGACCACCGAGATGGCCGACTCCAAATAGACCCGTCCGGGATAGCCCTGGGCCAAACCGTCTAGCAGGGTCTCCTGGGCTTTGTTGCGAATTTTGGCGGCCACAAAAAACCTCGCCACCTCGAGCCTGGCCTTCAAGTCGCGGGGATATTTATCCAACCCGATGCGCAGCTTCATCACGCCTTGCTGCCAGTTGTTTTGCTTCAGGTCGTCGAAGCCCATTGCGATCATCGCCTGGCCACGGAGCTCCTCCACTTGCGTGTAGCGAACTGGATACAGCAGAAGGTCGCTGTAACGGACAAAATTATAAGGTTTCTGCTCCAGCCGATACAACACATAACCCGCTACGGCAAAGTAGCCCGCCACGGAGGCTGCGAGACACCAGAGCAGCGCGCCGCGCAGGCTGATGGCCAGCCCCCGCCCGCGCCCGCCGGGGCGGTTATAGTGACCAAACAAACCGAGATACCAGTCGCCCGGGGTGGTGGCGCTGGCAGCCCATTGTAACTTTATGCGGGGTAGGGTAGTCATTCGGGGTGGAAAGAGGCAGCGTTCAGACGCCGGCGGTGGAGCGGGCCTTCGCGCCGCGGACAGACTCGGCGATGTTCTCCGGTTGCCCCTCCGGCTCGCCGCGGGCCTGGTTGAAGCGCATCGATACGGTCTTGGAGACGCCGCGCTCCTCCATCGTCACGCCATAGATGGCCTGCGCCGCCGAGACGGTCCTTTTGTTGTGCGTGATGATGATGAATTGGGACTCGTGCACGAATTTCTTCAACAGGTCGGTGAAGCGCCCTATGTTCGACTCGTCCAGCGGGGCGTCGAGCTCATCAAGTAAACAAAACGGTGACGGCTTCACCATGTAGAGGGCGAAGAGCAAGGCGACCGCGGTGAGGGTTTTCTGCCCGCCGGAGAGCAAGGTGATGCCCTTTAACTTGGTGCCGGGCGGTTGGGCGGTGATTTCAATGCCGGATTCCAGAATGTCGTCGGTCACCACCAGTTCGAGGTTGGCGATACCGCCGCCAAAGAGGGTCTGGAAGGTGTAAACGAAGTTCTTTTTGATTTGATCAAAGGTAATCTGGAACTGCGACATCGACGTCTGGTTGATCTCGTCGATGGTGCGCACCAGGTCGGCTTTGGCGGTGGCCAGGTCGTCGCTCTGCCCCTTGAGGAAGTCGTAGCGCTGCTTCAGCTCGGCGTATTCCTCGATCGCGCCGGTGTTGACCGCGCCCATGCCGGCGAGGCGGGCGCGGAGGGCGTCGATCTCGGTGCGGATCGCAGTCCAATCCGCGGCCGCGGCCAAGGCGGCCAGGTCGTCCCCGGTGGCATCAGGCTTGGGCCCGGCCTTGCGGCGGCGCTTGACGGGCGCCGGGGCGGCCTCGGCTCCGGCCGCGGCGGCCGCGCCTTCGTTTCCAATCTCCACAACCGGACTGGCGGCCGCCTCGGTCTGCTCGTCCTCCTCGTCGTCGAGGTCGAGGTCTTTCAAATCCGGTGGCGGCTCGTCCGCCCGGTAGAGCAGGCCACGCCAATCGTAACTGTCGACGGGCAGCTGGAATTCGCGCTTCACGTCCTCGACGATGAACTGCACCCGGCTCTGGGTCTGGGCGAACTCGATCTCGCAACGGCTGAGGTCGGAGGCGGACTTTTCTGCGTCGGTGCGGATGCCGTCCTGCGAGCTTTCCACGTGGTTAATGGCACGCTCGACCTCGAAGAGCTCGGCGCGGATCTGGTCCACCTGCGCGGCGGCGACCACCAAGGTCTCGGCCAGTTGCCCGGAACGCGCACGCTGGGCGTCGGCCTCCTGGTCGAGCGCGGCGGTCTGGTCTGCCCAAGTCTCGATCTCGCGCTGACGCTGGATCAGGATCTCAGCGAGCTGGGCGCGCCGCCGCCGCATGTCGGCGAGGCCACGGTCGAGCACCTCGACCTTTTGCCGCCGCTCGGCGAGCTCCAAGCGGGCCTGCGCGAGGGTATCGCGCTTTACGTCACGCTGGGTGCGCTGGGTCGTGATGCCGGTCTCCAGCTCCTGGATGCGCGCTCGACCGGTCGCGACCGACTGCTCGGCTTCGATCAACTGCTCGCGGGCGCGCTCGAAGCGGGTGAGGGTCTCCTGCCGCGCGGCTTCGAGTTGCTCGAGCTCGCGGTCCATGCGCTGGACGCGCTGGGAGAGCTCCTCGACCGAGCGCAGGGCGTTGCGCTCCTCCTGCTGCACGGTGGCGAGCAGTTGCGAGGCCTCGAGCACCTCGGTGCGCTTGTCCTCGAGCCCATGCTCGGCTTCGGCCAGCCGCTGCTGCAAAGCTTCGATCACCTGGCGCTGCGCGTCGTGGGCGATCTGATCGTCCGCCAGCGCGACGGCGGTTTCGCGCAGGTCGATTTCGCGCTGGACGAGGCTGTTGCCGCCATTCTTGCGGAAGCCGCCGAAAACGACTCCGCGCGCATCGACCAGCTCGCCCTTGGCGGTGGCCACGGCGAGGAAACGGAAATCTGGATTTGCGCGCCAGAATTCGAGAAACGCGCCCAGATCGTCGGCGAGGTAGCAACTGCCGAGCAGAGCGAGCGCCGGGTGGCCGGGCTCATGGCCGTCGAGCGCGGCGGTGGCCGGCCGCAGCCCCGAGGGCAAAGCAAGGGCATCCTGGGCGGGCGCCGCGTGGAGCGGAGGGATTTGCAGGGCGGCGCTGCCGATCTGCTGAACTTCCAGCTCGGCGAGGATGCGACGGGCTACGTCAAGATCAGCCACCACCACGGCCTCGCCGGCGGCGCCAAGCAGGGCCTCGACCGCCCGCGCCCAATCGGCCCGGGCGCGCAGGCCCTCGGTGACCGGACGGGGCTTGAAGCTCGCTCCGGCGGCGTCAGCGGCAAAAAGCGGGGCGAAGCGGCCCTGCAACACGGCCTTCGCGCCCTCGCCGAAGCCTTCGAATTTCTCCGCCATCTGCTGGAGCAGGCGCAGGCGGGCGGTGCGCTGGGCGAGATTACGATCGATCTCCTGGAGCTTTTTTTGCGCCTCGCGAAATTCCTTGGTCAACTCGCCGATCTGGATCTGCAGGTCCTGGCTTTCGGTTTGGGCGCGGGCCTTGGCCACCTGGGCCTCCTCGGAGCGGGCGCCGATCTCCGCATGCTGGGCGGCGGCCTCAGATTGCTGCACGCGCACGCCCTCCACGTCGGCGGCGAGGGCCTCGTGGCGCTGGGCGGAGGTTTTCTGGTCCACCTCGTAGCCGGTGGCATCGGTCCGCAGGCGGGCGACATTACTCTCGAATTGCAGCACCTGAAAACGGGTCTGCGAAAGCTCCTGCTCAAGCTGGGTGAGCTCGGCGTCGAGCACCGTTAGCTCACGGTTGCGGTCTTGGAAAACAGCATCGGAGCTGCCGAGCAGGGTGAGCTGCATCTGCTTGTCCTGCGCACCGGTGTCGGCCTGGGCGTCGAGTTCGCGTAGCTGCATCTCCAGCTCGCCCAGATTCTCTTGGGACGACGCGAGACGCTCGGCCAAGCCGCTGCGTTTGATCTGGGCGAGGTTGGCGGCGTTTTCCGCCTGCTCTTTTTCCGAGCGCAGGTCGAAGACCGCCTGCTGGGCCTCCTGCACGCGCTGGTTGAGGCGGGAGCGGGAGGCCTTTTTTTCCTCCAGCGCATGCTGCTGCTGGTGCAGATGGGCGCGGCGGGTCTCGGCGGCGGCGCGGAGTTTGATCAGGTTCTCCTCAAGCGCGGCGAGCTGGGCGGCCAGTTGGGCGTGCTGGTGCCCGTGGTGGGCGAGCGCGAGATGGCGCAGGCGCCAGGAGAGTTTTTTGAAACGCAGCGCCTTTTGGGCCTGGCGTTTGAGCGAGCCGATCTGGCGCCCGACCTCCGCCACCACGTCGGCCACGCGGGTGAGGTTGGTCTCGGTTAACGCGAGTTTCTGCAGCGCCTCCTTGCGCTGGGATTTATATTTGGTGATGCCCGCCGCCTCCTCAAACACCGCGCGGCGCTCCTCCGGCTTGGAGGAGAGGATCTGGTCGATCTGGCCCTGGGCCATGATGGAGTAACTGGTCCGGCCGATGCCGGTGTCCATGAAGAGCTTTTGGATATCTTTCAGACGGCAGGGCTGGCCGTTAAAATAATATTCGCCGCCGCCATCACGGTAGACGCGGCGCATGATCTCGATTTCGTGGAATTCGCTGCCGAGCTGCTTTTCGCAATCGGTGAGGAGGAGCGAGACCTCGCACATCTGGGCGGGTTTACGAGTATCGGCGCCCTCGAAGATCACGTCCTGCATCTTGCCACCGCGCAGGGCCTTGGCCGACTGCTCGCCGAGCACCCAGCGGATCGCGTCGGCGACGTTGGATTTACCGCAGCCGTTAGGACCGACGATAGCCGTGACGCCGGGTTCGAAGCGCAGCGTGCTGGGGTCGGCGAAGGATTTAAAACCGTGAAGCTTGAGCGCTTTGAGATGCATGGAGTCGCGAAGGGCGGAGTGCCGTCGGAAGGCGGGGTGAGCGAACCGGAAAGGGAATGGTCAAAAGAGACAAAGGAAATACCCGAGACAAGGCCCGTCCGCGCCCGGTGCAAGCCCGCGGCGAGGCCACCTGCTTCAGGCCCCCGCACCGCCCCCTTGACCACTTGGCCCGCGTCGCGCTTTGCTTCCCCTTTTTCCGCCCATGCCCACGACCTGCACCGACTACGACTTCCTCCAAATCGAACCTCACTGGCAAAAAGTCTGGGCCGATACCGCCGCCTACCGCACCCCCGCCGTCGATCCCGCCAAGCCGAAATACTACGTGCTGGACATGTTTCCCTACCCCTCGGGCGCCGGACTGCACCTCGGACATTGCGAGAACTACACCATCACCGACGTCCTCGCCCGTTACCACCGCTCCAAGGGTAAAAACGTCCTCTACCCCATCGGCTGGGATGCCTTCGGTCTGCCGACCGAGAACTACGCGGTGAAAACCGGTCGCCACCCCCGCGAGGTCACGGTGGAAAACGTCGCCACCTTCCGCCGCCAGTTGAAGGCTATCGGTGTATCCTACGATTTCGAACGCGAGGTGGATACCACCGACCCGCGCTACTTTCGCTGGACCCAGTGGATCTGGCTGCAGTTGTTCAAAAAAGGCCTGGCCTACGTCGAGGAAAAGCCCGTCTGGTGGTGCCCCGCGCTCGGCACCGTGCTGGCCAACGAGGAAGTGATCGACGGTCTGTCCGAGGTCGGCAAACACCCGGTCGAGCGCCGCCCCCTGCGCCAGTGGGTGCTGCGTATCACCGCCTACGCCGACCGCCTGCTGTCTGACCTGAAACTGGTCGATTGGCCCGATTCAACCAAACGCATGCAGGCCGCCTGGATAGGCCGCAGCGAGGGCGCCGAATTGCTCTTCGCCCTCGAAAACTCCGCCCTCGGCGACCTAAAGGTCTTCACGACCCGGCCCGACACCGTCTTCGGCGTCACCTTCATGGTCATAGCCCCCGAACACCCGCTGGCGGACGCCCTGACCACCCCCGCCCAGCGCGAGGCCGTCTCCGCCTACCGCAAACAAGCCGCCGCCAAGAGCGATCTCGAGCGCACCGACCTCGCCAAGGGCGAGAAAACCGGCGTGTGGTCAGGCTCCTTCGCGATCAATCCCGCCAACGGCCAAAAGATCCCCGTCTGGATCGCCGATTACGTGATCATGGGCTACGGCACCGGAGCCATCATGGCCGTCCCCGCCCACGATGAGCGCGATTACGCCTTCGCCCAGAAATTCGCCATTCCCGTCATCCAGGTCATAGAGCCCGACCACGCCGAGGGTCGCAATGGCGATGGCGCGACCAAGCTCCCCTACACCGGCGACGGCCGCCTGATCCATTCCGACGGCTACTCCGGCCTGCCCTGGGAAGAGGCGAAGGCCAAAATCATCGCCGACCTCGCCGCCCGCGGCAGGGGTGAGGCGACCGTTAACTTTAAACTGCGCGACTGGTTGTTCTCCCGCCAGCGCTACTGGGGCGAACCCTTCCCCCTCGTTTGGGTGAACGCGGAGGATTTCGCGATCGCCTCGGCCCACGCCGTCGCCACCGGCACCGCCCTGCCGCTGCCAGCCGAACCCGTCACCTGCGTGATCGAGGGCCAGACCCGCTACGCGCTGCCCCTTCCCGAAGCCGCCCTCCCCCTCCAGCTCCCCGTCGTCAACAGTTACCAGCCCACCGGGACCGGCGAGAGCCCCCTCGCCTCCATACCCGAGTGGGTGGATATCTGGTATGATGCCGCCAACGGTGCAGCCGTGCCCGCCACCGCGGCCCGTCCCGCCGCGCACTGGGTCCGCGCCCGGCGCGAGACCAACACCATGCCGCAATGGGCCGGCAGTTGCTGGTATTACCTGCGCTACCTCGACCCGCAAAACCCCGACGCCCTCGCCTCCCGCGAAGCCCTTGATTACTGGAAAGGTCCCGATATCTACGTCGGCGGCGCCGAACACGCCGTGCTCCACCTGCTCTACGCCCGCTTCTGGCACAAGGTCCTCTTCGACCTCGGCGTCGTGCCCACCCCCGAGCCCTTCACCCGCCTGTTTCACCAAGGCATCATCCTCGGTGAGGACGGGGAAAAGATGTCCAAATCCCGCGGCAATGTCGCCAACCCCGACGACATCATCCAGAGCCACGGCACCGATACGCTGCGGCTTTACCTGATGTTCCTCGGCCCGCTTGAGGCGATGAAACCATGGAATCCCTCCGGCATCGAGGGCGTGCACCGTTTCCTGCAAAAAGTCTGGCGCGAGTGCGTGGAGCGCGATACCGGCGCGACCAATCCCAAAATCACCGACGCCGGCTACGCCACCCCGCCGGAACTCGCCAAGCTCCTGCACGAGACAATCAAGAAGGTAGGCGACGACATCGAGGGCCTCCGCTACAACACCGCCGTGTCGGCGTTGATGATCTTCGTCAACGCCTGGCAAAAAGCCGAACGCATCGCCCGCCGCGACGCCCTCGCCTTCCTGCAACTCCTCGCCCCCCTCGCCCCCCACCTCGCCGAGGAGCTCTGGACCCGCCTCGGCGGCACCACCTCCGCCCCCAGCCTCGGCCTCGCCCCTTGGCCGGCCTACGATCCAGCCAAACTCGTCGCCACCGAAAGCAAAGTCGTGGTGCAGATTAACGGCAAAAAACGCGCCGAACTCCTGCTGCCCGTCGGCGCCAGCGAAGCCGATGCCACCCTCGCCGCCCAAACCCACCCGGACGCCCGCCCCCACCTTGAAGGGAAAGCCATCCGACGGGTTATTTACGTGCCGGGCAAGATCCTGAATATCGTGGTGACATAGCCCTCCCCCGGCCAGCCAGTGCCGACCTCCAGGCCGGCGTAGGTGGCCGGTGCAGGTGCCCCGAAGGCTCGTGCCGCCCCCCGGTGCGGGAGGGCTGGTGAGCCCCGGACGGCACCGTATTGGAGGGCGTGGGTTCTTCACGATCTCTCAACGCAATAAGGTGTTACCCACCCCACCCGGCGCCAGAATATCCTCAATTAGGCCTTGGACTTGGCGGAGGGATTCGTGAAAAGTAAGTGAAAACCATGAACGCCAAAGCCCAGGCCCAGTTTACCGCACTGCTCGCTTTTTCAGTGGTAACTGCGTTTGCGCAGGTAAGTGCTAAACGTAAAAGCCCTACCAGTAAGTTCTACGTAGCCGAGGTAGCAGGATTCGCCCAAGTTGACACAGGGGAAAAAGTGGAGGACCTGACCGAAAAATCCGTCTTCGATGCCGAGGGCACCGTGGTGGAAACAAAACCCGAGTCGGCGAACTCCTTGGTGTTGTCGAACGGAACCGGCATCTACTTCGCCCCGAGCACCAAAATGGCGATTAATCGGTTCTTGCAGGAACCCTTCACCCCGAACCGCGCCGATCTCGATTCGGAGCCCTCCATGTCCCAGACTCGGACCACACTCGCCCACGGCAGCGTCGGCCTCTGCTGCGGCAAACTCGTCGCCGGCAGCTCCATGGTCTACGACACCCCCCACGGGAGTGTGAACATCCACAGCCAGAACCCCCAGAAGCTTGCCATCGAAATCTCCGATACGAGCACCACCATCACCTTGTTTGAGGGATCCGTCAGCCTGCGCGGCGACAATATGGCCGGCGGCGAAGCCCTGCAACCCGGCCAGCAGGCGGTGATCCGGTCCCGCGGCCTTAACCAGCCACCCGAAATCAAGGTCAGCCCGATCCCCGCGGATCAACGCGAGCGCATCGAGGACATGGTCAACAGCGCCTGCCAGGCCCGGAAAAAAGTCTATTTCGACACGACGCAGGTGCCGCCCGAGGCCACCGACCTCGTGCCCATCGAATTGACGCCCGCCTCGCCGGCCGATGTCGGCACCATCATCAGCCCCGCGCGGGTGAATTGAAGCACCGCTTAGGCATCGCCTACCCAATGCGTTCTCCCCGACCCCATCGAACTCCCTCTCCGCTCGGCGCGGGGTTGCTCGCATGCCTCGCTCCGCTGCCGGCACACGCCTTGTTTCGCTTCAACGAAGGGCGCGACCAAGTTTACGTCACTACCTACGTCGGAACGGGCTACGACTCGAACGTCTTTGCCAACAAAAACGCGAGCGGAGACCTGGTCATAAACGGCGGCGCCGGCATGGAATACGCCCGCAAGTCCGGGCTGATCGGCGTGAACGCCTCGCTCGGCTGGGATTTTGGCAACTTCGCCTCCTACTCAAACGAAGACTTTCTCAACCCCTCAGCCTCGCTCGAACTCTCCAAAGGCACCGGCCGCACCACCGGCGCCTTGCAGCTGAATGCCAGCCGCGCCTCCCGGGCCGACCCGACCGTCGGCCTGCGCACCGATTCCTGGAACTATGGAGCCAACCTGAATTACCGCTACCCGATCATGGATCGCTATTCCCTGTCGGGGAACATCGGCTGGGACCGCATCGATTACCAGGACGAGGGCGCGACCCTGGTGGATCTCGACGCCTACACCATCAGCACGGATTTATTTTACAGCTGGCGCTCGGATCGCGATTTGCTAGCCGGTTATCGTTACCGCCTTTCCGAGTCCTCCGCCACCTCGCAAGGACGGGACGACAGCATCTACCTAGGCATCAGCGGGCGCATCCTAAGCAAATTGAGCGGCACCGCCCGCGTCGGGTGGACTTTTCATAAAAACACTTACCCCCGCGATACCACCCTCCCGGATCTGCTCACCCACGTGAGCGAGGACACCTCCGACGGGCTCTACGTCAACCTTTCCGGCACCTGGCCCGTCACCAAAAAAGCCTCCTTCTTGCTCTCGCTTGGCCAGGATTTCAGCACCAGCTCCACCAATTTCCAGACCGAGACCAGCACGATAAATCTTGAGGGTAAATTCGCCCACAATGTGAAATTTTCAACCTCCGCCCACGTGGGCGCGGGTTACACAAACTACCTGAGCGGCTTTGTGGACAATACCCCCGTGTTCACCCCGGGCTTCCATGGCGGCACCCGCGCAGATTATTATGCAACCGCCGGCTTAGGAGCCTCCTACGTTTTTAATAACCACTTCACCCTTTCCGCGACCTACACCTACTACGAGAACTGCTCCAACCTCCCCAGCTTCACTTTTGTGCGGCATTCCGTGGGGCTCACGCTTTCCACCCGCTGGTAAATCCGCCCCGCCCTGATGTCCTCCCCCTGCCTTCGCCGGCTCTTCGCCACGGTCCTCGCTTTTGGCTGGCTGGGCGCCTCCGAGGCCACCGCCGGGACGAGCACAACCGTCTCCGCCCCCAAACCCGCCTCGGGCACCAGCACATCCGCCGCCTACGTGCTGACCAATACCGACCGCATCAGCGTGACCATCTACCAGGAGGAGGATATCTCCCGCATCTCGCGCATCGATTCACAAGGCCGCATAAATCTCCCGCTGGTCGGCGAAGTCGCCATCTCCGGCCTGCAAGTGGCCGAAGCCCAGCTCGCCATCGCACGCGCCTACCAAGAAAGCCGCTTCCTGCGCTCCCCCCGCGTGACCATCACCGTGGAGGAATACTCGTCCCGCGAAGTCTCCATCCAGGGCCAGATCCGCAACCCCGGCCGCTACCCCCTGCCTATCGAAGCCAGCATGAGTATCGTGGAGCTGGTCACCCGCGCCGGCGGGTTCAACGACACCGCCAAGGGCACCTCGGTGCGGGTGACCCGCATCCTGCCGGACGGCTCCAAGCAAAATTTCGATGTCGATGTCGAAAGCCTGATCAAGGGCCGCAAGGCCGCCAGCGTGCGGGACAACGCACTGCTCCTCGAACCGGGCGATATCATCTTCGTGCCAGAACGGCTGATTTAACGCCCTCCTACCGCGCTCCCGATGGCCGACGCCACCCCTTTCAACACGCCCCCGAATTGGCCCAGTCTTGCGCAAGAAGAGGCCGCCCCGGAGCGGCGCTCACTCCGGGATTACTACATCATCCTGCGTGAACGCGCATGGATCGCCCTGCCCCTCGCCCTGCTCATCGCGATCGGGTTCGCCTATTACAAGTCCCACGCCGTGCCATTGTATCAAAGCACGGCATCGATGCGGATCGAAAAACCCGAGACCGTGGTCACCAGCCAACAAGTGGTCGATACGTCGATCAATAGCGACATCGAGCTGAATACCTACCTGCAGATCATGAGCTCCGCCACCTTGCGCAGCAAAGTAGCCGCCTCCTTCTCGCCCGAAGAGGCGAAGCTGCTGCAAAAAGCCTACCTGGCCTGCCTCCCGCCCGGACAGCCGCCCCCGCCAGTCAGCGCGCTCGTCAGCGGCATCACCGTCCAGGCCGTGCGCAATAGCTTCCTCGTAAACGTGAGCGCGACCCACCGCGACCCCGACGCCGCCGCCCTGATCGCGAACCGCTACGTCGCCCAGTTCATCGCCTACCTGATCGACAACGTGAGCGACAAAAACGATGACGCCGTCGCGTTCCTGCAGCTCCGGGTGAAGGAGTTGCGCGAAGCCTCCTCCGCCGCCGATCAAAAGCTGCTGGCCTACATGGAGCGCAATAATCTGGTGTCGCTCGATAGCAGCGTGAACATCGTATCGGACCGGCTGAAGAGCGTGAACGGCGCCCTGCAGGAGGCCCGCCTGTCCCGCCTCGGCACCGAGGACCTTTACCGCCAGGTCGCCACCTACCGCCAAGAGGGCAAGAACCTGCTCGAGCTCTCCTACATCGCCACGCACGGCACCGTGCCCAGCTTGCGGGAACAAGTGTCCGAGCTGGCGCGCAATCAATCCGTGTTATCCGAACGCTATCTGGAAAAACACCCGCGAATGATCGATCTGGCCAATTCGATGGCTGCCGCCCAAGGGCAGCTCCAGAAGGCCGTCGAGCTCGCCATCGCCGATCTGGAGGCGAGCCTCGAGAAGGCCCGCGATCGCGAACGCACCCTGCAAAAGGAATACGAGATCCAAGAGAAGGAGCAGTTCCGCCTGCGGGACATCGGTATCGAGTTCAAGGCACTCGAAGCCGAGTCGGCCACCAACCGCACCCAATACGCGGAGTTAAACAACCGCCTGAACCAGACCAATACATCCAAGAACCTCGAAAAGATCCCCGTCCGCCGCCTGGACCCCGCCCTGCCCGCAGGCGCCCCTTTCTCGCCTAATCTATCGGCCATCACCCGCAGCTCCGTGCTGCTCGGTCTGGCCGTATTTTTCGGCGTTTCCTTCGGCCTTTCCTTTATCGATGACCGCATCAAGTCGGCGTGGGATGTGGAAACCTTCATCGGTGCCAATCTGCTGGGCATCATCCCTGACCTCTCCGCCCTGAGTGACGAGCAGCGCTACCGGCTGATTCTCGATAACCATAGCGAACGCGGCTCCGAGTCCTTCCTAAGCATCTACAGCTCGGTCAAAAGCTACTCCAAGTTGGATTTCCCCAAGGCTATCCTCGTGACTTCAACCATCCCCGGGGAAGGCAAGACCCTCGTGTCCGCCAACCTCGCCGGTTGCTTCGCCCGGCACGGGAAACGCACCCTGCTGGTGGATTGCGATCTGCGCCGGCCCATGCTGCACCGCCACTTCGGGCAAAACAACGACGCCGGCTTGTTGAAGTGGTTCGAGCGCGGCGCCATTTTCGAGACTGGCACGGTCACCAGCCTGCCCGACCTCGGCATCATCTCGATCGGCCCCAATTTGGATTTGCTGCGCTCCGGCGGTCGCTCCAAGAGCCCCACCCAAGTGCTGGAAAGCACCGCCTTCGGCCAATTGATCAGCCGGCTAAAACACGAATACGAACTGGTGGTGATCGATTCCCCGCCGCTTGGCGCCGTCACCGATTCATTGTTGATCGCCAATAACACCGACGAAGTGGTCTACGTGTGTCGCTTTAACCGGGCCCTGCGAAAACACATCCTGCTGTATATAAAAGCCCTCAAGCAGGGGAAAAACGAGCTGCTCGGTGTGGTGCTGAACGGCCTCTCCGCCCGCCGGATCGAGTATTATTCGAATTACCGGTATTACCGCAGCTACAAGAAATACTACGGCACCAGCGTTTGAAGCCGCCGCCTCAGAGCAACTCGCCCTGCACGCCGCCCGCCGGGGTCGCCCCGATGAGCGCCCCGTGGCGTTCCAGCCAGTCGTCGAGTTTTTCAAGGTAAGCCTGCGGATCGTAGCCCGTCTCCGGCGCAGCCGGATCGTAGAGCGCGAGCGGGCGGGCCCGCTGCCAGTCACTCGTCCGTCCCTTGGCCTTGGGCGTGAGGTAGTAGCGGATACGCTCACCCATGCGCGGGCGCGGATTGAGCTGGAGCGCCGCCTCGGCCGCCGCCCGGCGCGGCTTGCCGCCCTCCGCGATGAAGCGTTCGTAGGCGTCCGGGTTCATGCCGAGGATCTCCGCCTTGGCCAGCTCCGCGACCGGTAATTCGCGGGCCGCGATGGCGAGGCGCAGTCGCGCGATACGCGCCAACGGCGACTCCGGCTCAAGGCCCAGAAGGTGGCGGATCAGATGCCAGGTGAGTCCCTTCAAAAAGGGCTCGATACCGCGCGAACGGAGTGCGCTGCCCCGCAAGATCACGCGGTCGCCCTCGCGCAGGGCGTAGTTCTTGGCCTTGTAGCACCACATGGCGTCATACCGGCCGTCGTGCTCGAGCTCGATGCCCGCCGGGAGGAGTTTTTCGACCTTGGCCAGCAAGTCGCCCGGTCGGTCAAAATACGCCTCCGAAGAAAGGTAGATGCCATCCGTGTCCGCCTCGAGGATCGTGGCGCCCTCCGCCGCGAAACCCTCGATCAATTGCTGCAAGAGCTCGCGCCCGCGCCGGGTCACCTCCGCCGCCAACTCGCCGTCACCGAAGCGCGCGCCGGAGAAGCCGAGGTAGCCGTAGAACGAGTTGATTAAAATCTTGAAACTAGCCTGCCGTGCCTGCGCCTCCGCCCTCTCCTCGCCAGTTGGCCCGGTGCGCGCGATTTGTTTGTATTTGAGCCGGTAAGTCCGCAGCCGGCGCAGGAGTGGGATAAAAACCCCGAGCGGGTCGTTGCACGGGTTGCGGTCGAGCAGGATCAGGAGGCTCGGGTAGAGCGAGGCGACGTCGAAGTGCAGAACGTGGCGAAAGACCCCTTCCTGAAAACTCCGGGTATAGCCTCCCTCGAAGGGCGCGATCTCCGGCGGCACCGGACAGGCCCGCCGCGCGTGGTAATAGTCCTCGAGAAAGAGCAGGTCGATCTTGCCCGTGGTGCCGCGTAGCGTCGCCTCCTGGAAGAGGATGGGGAAAGTCTTGGTTTGCTCGAAGTAGGTCGGGAGCAACACGTCCGACACCCCGGCCGTCTCGCGGAGGTCATCGCCGAGGTAGGCGAGGAAGGTATCACGGTCCTCCCGGTAGGCGGCCGCGATGCGATCGCCCGCCAGGTAGGTGCGCCCATCGTCATCCGTAGTCGCGCCAAAGTAGATCGCGACCTCCTTGAGTCCGTAGGACTGGAGCTCGCGCGCCGTGATGTCGTGGAGCTGAACCAGGAGGTAAGTATCGATAACCGTGCGCCCGGGCAGATCGCAGCGCGGGAAGTCCACCCAGCGCTCGGCGACCTTGAGCCGGCTGGCGCGAAACTTTGCCCGCTGGCCAAAACGCCCCCACGCACAAGGGACCTTGTGCCGCTTCGCCCGCAGGCGCAGGTAGTCCAGGTCGAATTTGAAGAGATTGTGCCCCTCAATCGTATCGGGATCGAGCTCGGCCAGCGCCGCGTTGAACTCCTCCAGCAAACGTTTTTCCGCCGCATCCGTTTCCTCCGCGAGCACTAGAAAACGGTTCACCCCACCTTGCCGCAGGCCGATGGCGAGCACGCGGTCGTCCGCTTGAGTCGCATCACTGAAGGCTCCCGAGGCCGAGCCGGTTTCGATGTCGAGTTGGCAACGGCGCAGCCGACCAAAGGGCAATTCGACAAAAAGCCGCTGCCGGGCTTGGAGAAGGTATTGGCTCTCGAGCGGGCGAACGACGTCGAGCCCCTTCGCGCCAGCCGCCTTGCAGGCATCCTGCCACGCCTCAAAGCAGGCTAAATTGTCCGCCTGGGCCAGACGGGTGAAAAACCCTTCGCCGGCCAGCGGCTCGAGCGTCACACCTTCGCCCGCCGGATAGTCGCCCTCCGCCAGCCAGGCAAAAGGCCGCAACGCCTCGACCCGCGTCTCGCGCCCGCCAGTCGCCGTCTCGACCGCGGTGTGCACGCGGCCGTCGTCAGCGACCCAGAGCCCGCAGAGCGCGCCGGACATCAGCGTGCGCTCAGAACGGCTTGGCGTAGACCATCACAACCGCCACGGCCGCGAGGCCCAGCGCGGTGCCCTTGAGCGCACCGACCGCGCCGCGACGACGGTAGCCGATGCCGCCCAGCGCGGAGAGGCCCAGCCAGCAGACGAGCTTTACCATCACCCAGACCGGGAAGCCGAGCTGGAGCTTGGCCAGCAGGCCGAAGCCCGAGATCAACATGAGCAAGGAGGCAATGCCCGTAAACATCAGGGTGCCCTTGCGCGTCTCCGCCGGGGCCGCGAAGGCGTAGAACGTGCCGCCGTAGAGGGCGAGCAGGGAAACGACGTGGAGGATATGGTAGACGGTTGGGCTCATGGTGAAGAAAAGGGGTTGCCCCCCAGCAAAGCCGCCTTGGCCCGCGCCGCCAGCGCCATCTTCGCGACGCCGCGCCCGCCGGAAGCGGGAAAGTAAAAATGTCACTCCGCCTGTGCCGTATGCCCAAAGGCCTCTAACCTTTTTAAGTGAAGGTGGGAACCGCCGTGCGCGGGTAAGCTTTCCGATTTACGGCCTAGCTGGATGCGCCCGGGGATTGGCTCCCGGATTGATTCAAAGGCAAAGAGCGTGTGAAGGACACCTCGAACACCGCAGAGTGACGCCCCCAAGCTACGCCCCCCGCCCCGCCCGTCAACCGACTTCCCCCGAAACTCGCGGCTCGCGCCGGGGACCACGCTCCGCTTGATTTTTCCGTTTCCTCGTTAAAATCGCATTTCCGTTTTTCCCACCATGTCCACCGACACCGCCGCCACACCCGCCCCCCAATCGTTCGAGTTCCAGGCCGAGATCAAGCAGCTGCTGGATATCGTCATCCACTCGCTCTACACCGAGAAAGAGATCTTTGTCCGCGAGCTGGTTTCCAACGCCTCCGACGCCTCCGAGAAACTCCGCCACCTCCAGTTGACGGAAAAGTCCATCCACGACGCCGACCGCCCGCTCGAAATCACCGTCACCACCGACGAGAAGGCCAAGACCCTCGTGATCGAGGACGCCGGCCTCGGCATGACCGGCGAAGAACTGGTCAAATACCTCGGCACCATCGCCCACTCCGGGTCCAAAGCCTTCCTCAAGGCCCTCACCGAGGGCGGCCAGAAGAATAGCAACCTCATCGGCCAGTTCGGCGTCGGCTTTTACGCTGCGTTCATGGCCGCCAAGCAGGTCGAGGTGTTCTCCAAATCCTGGCAGATCGACGCCCCCGCCCACGTGTGGACCAGCGAGGGCGCGGGCACCTATACCCTCGCCCCCGCCCCCGGGCACACCGCCCGCGGCACGAAAATCGTGCTGCACCTGAAGGACGAAGCCGAGGACTTCGCGAAGAAATGGCGCATCGAGGAGATCCTCAAAAAATACAGCGCCTTCGTCTCCTTCCCCATCAAGCTCGACGGCGAGGTCGTGAACACCGTGCAGGCCCTCTGGCTGCGCTCGAAAAACGAGATCACCGAGGAGGACTACACCGCATTCTACAAGTTCCAGGCCCACGCCTACGACGAACCCCGCCTGCGCTACCACTTCACCGCCGACGCCCCGCTTCAGATCGCCTCGATCCTTTTCGTCCCGAAGGATAACCCGGAAAAATTCGGGATGCAGCGCGCCGAGCCCGCCGTGTCGCTCTACTGCCGCAAGGTCCTGATCGACGCCAAGCCCAAGGACCTGCTGCCCGAGTGGCTGCGTTTCTTGAAGGGCGTGGTCGATAGCGAGGACCTGCCCCTGCACATCTCCCGCGAGACCATGCAGGACAAGGCCCTGCTGGAGAAGATCGGCAAGACCGTGACCTCCCGCTTCCTGAAGTTCCTCGCCGACGAGGCCAAGGCCCGCGCTGAGAAATACGACGAGTTCTTCGCCGAGTTCGGCGTATTCCTGAAGGAGGGTGCCGCCCTCGACTGGACCCATAAGGACGCGCTGGTGAAACTGCTGCGCTACGAATCCACCTTCACCGAGGCCGGCAAGACCACCTCGCTGGCCGACTACGTTTCCCGCCTGAAGGAAGGCCAGACCGAGATCTACTACCTGTCCGGCCCCAGCCGCGCCGCCATCGAATCCGGCCCCTACCTCGAAGGACTCAAGGCCCGTGGCCTGGAAGTGCTCTTCTGCGTCGAGGCAGTGGATGAGTATGTGATGAACAACGTGCGCGAGTTCGAGGGCAAGAAGCTAGTCGCCGCCGACAGCCCCGACGCCAAATTACCCGACGCCCCCAAGCCGCCCTACGCCGAAGGCGACCTGTCAGAGGACCAGGTCAAAGCCCTGGCCGAGTGGCTTAAGACCACCCTAGGTGACCGCGTGACCGAGGTGAAGGCCAGCGATCGCCTGGTGGACTCCCCCGCCCTCGCGATCAGCGCCGATCGCATGATGACGCCCCAGATGCGCCGCATGATGAAGGCGATGAAGAAGGACGAGCCCGAGACCCCCGTGAAAGTCTCGCTCGAGCTGAATCCCCGTCACGCCGTGATCAAGCGCCTCGCCACCCTCCGCGAGGGCAACGCCGAGCGCGCCACCCTCGTGGCCGAGCAGATCCTGGACAACGCCCTCATCGCCGCCGGCCTCTTCGAGGATCCCAGCAAGATGGTCGCCCGCCTCTACAAGCTGCTCGAACAAGCCTGATCCGGCCCGCCAGCCGCCTGCTCCCGGTCGGCTGGCTCCGGCGGCTTTTGGGGAAGCCGCTCGCCTTTCTGTGCCCTTTGATCAGGTTGAGATCGTGCTGCCCCGCACCCTCGCCCTGCTCTTCGGCCTCGCCCTCACCGCGCTCCACCCCGCCCGCGGCTACGAGCTTGTCGTCACCGATCGGGCCTACGGCCAGATCAACGCCTCCGCCATCGACCAGCCCAGACTCTACGCCGTGCTCACCGACCCACTGGCCGGCGGCGAGGTAAAGACGTGGTTCAACCCCGACACCGCCGCCCGCGAGCCGGTCTTCATCAAGGCCTTCGTTGACACCGGCGCATCCGGCATCGCCATAAGCCAGCTCCACGCGTCCGGTCTCTACGACGTCGCCTCGCTCGCCCTCGGCCCGACCGATTACCTCGGGTCCTACACCGAGACCGGCGTCGCCGGGACCGAGCTGGGCGACGTCTCGCGCGCCTTCGGGGTGAAGATGCTGAGCGGCCCGGTCGATCTGGTGGATTACTCCGCGCTCGGATCCTATATCGCCTACGGCGACTTTAGTCTCTGGGTGCGCCGCACCGTGGGCACCGGCGAGGTGATCGACTACGGCGCGCTCTTTGGAGGCGAGAGTCTTATCCAGGCCGACCCGATCAACCTCGTGGGCATGCCGGTGATCCGTCAGCGCCGCCTTCACCTCGACGCCAAACCCATTCTGAACCCGCTGCTGGCCGAGTCCGGCCTTGGCACCTACCTGCTCGCCCCCGGCGCGCCCGAGCCGTCCACCCAGCTCACCATGGCACTGTGGCTTAAGGATTTTATCGGCCCCACGCCCCCGCCCGGCGAAGTTCTGCCCTCGCACGCCGCCAATCCGCTCGTGCCCGGCGTCACCCTCACCACCGCCACCGGCCAAAGCACCGGAGAGTGGCTGCTCGACACCGGCGCGGGGAGCAGTTTCGCCAGTTTTTCCTCCGCCCGCGCCTGCGGGCTCATCCCCGCGCGCTACGCTACCCTCGCCGCCTTCATGGCGAGCTACACCGGCCCCACCGCGGATATCGGCGGCGTCGGCGGCGCGCTGAAAGTCCCCATTCTCACCGTGCCCCGCCTGAGCGTGCCCACCCGGGAGGGCGCCACCCTCGTCTGGGAAAACGTCGATATCCTCGTGGCCGACATCGCCGGGCTCGAGGGCGTCTTCGGCATGAACCTCCTGCTGCCCGCCGTGACCGTCGATCCGGCCAACCCGCTCGGGTCGCTCTTCGATATTTCGCCCGGCATTTTCCGCGACGTGGTCATCGATACGCTCGACGCCGCCAATCCGGTGATGCGCCTCGGCGCGCCCGCCGCCGACCGCACCGTGCTGGCGTGGCTGGCGGGGCGTTTCTCCACCACGGACCGTCTGAGCGCAGACCGCGCCGGCCTGCTCGCTGATCCCGATGCCGACGGCCAGCCCAACCTCCTCGAATACGCCCTCGGCCGCGACCCGCTAACCGCCGACGGCCCGGCCACGAACGCCGGTCGCCTCGCGCTCCCCGAAGGCATTTACCCCACCCTCACCTATACCCGGCCCACTGGATTGATCGACGTCACCTACGCAGTGGAGGCCTCGACCGACCTGTCCGTGTGGAGCCGCTCACCCGCCGACGTCGTGCTCGTTTCGCAGGTCACCGCCGCCAACCTCGAAACCCTCACCTACCGCAGCGCCCAACCCGTCGCCGCCGGCGGCCGCCGTTTCCTTCGCCTGGTCGTCACGCCCGCGCCTTGACCAGACTCTGTGCTCAAAGCTTTCCTCCAAACCGCGATGAAACCGCCCGCCCCACTCCGCCGGCTGTTTTTCCCGATCCTGCTTCTGCTCACGGGCCCCGTCCATGCGGCAGACCGCCCGCTGCCGGCGTCGAATCCCTACCGCGAAGCCATCGAACGCATCGAAGCCCTCGCGCCGGACGAACGGGCGACCCTTGATGCGTGGATCAGCCCGGAAGAGGGCCAGACCGCACCCGTATTGTCCGAACCCCAGCGCAACTTCGTGCGGGAACTCGCCACCGCCCTAATCGAAGCCTCGGACGCGCCGGATACCACCGCCGCCGACTGGGACAGCTCCGACCCGTCGGACGATCCGATGACCGCCACGATCCCGTCCGTGGGCGCCATGCGCCAACTTTCCCGCCTCGTGATCAAGGACGCCGACGAGCTCCCCGCGTCCGAGGCCCTCGCCCACTACGGCGCCGTCGCCCAGTTCGGTCGACGCCAACGCGAAGGCGGCAGCCTGATGCAGCAACTCACCGGCTGCGCCATCGAAGGCATCGCCCAGGCCGGCGTAGCTCGGCGGCTGACGGATTTTTCCGGCGATGAACTCGCGCTACTGGCCCGCGACTGGGCCTCCCTCGCCCATTCACCGACCCTGGCCGAAGCCTTCGCCAGCGAGCGGGACAAATTTTTTCGCCCGCTCATCGACCGGTGCATCCTGCCCGGGCTGCGCGAACTGCTCGCGGAAGGGGACGCCGGCGAGGCCAACGCGCAACCCGAGGGCGCCGGCGAGGGGTTTTCCCGCGACCTACGCTTGAGCGCGCTGGTGGACCTTGGCGCCGGCGAGCGGCGCATCTCCCTTGAAAACACCCGCACCGGCGAGGTCATCACCCTTCGGCCAAGCGAGACCGAGGCCGGCATCGAACTCGTGCGCCTCGATTTCGATCAACGCATCGCGATCCTCCGTTCGGGTGAAGAGGAGGCCGTGATCAACCTACGTTCCAAACGCATCGTCCCCCGCGGTCGCGAGATCGCCCGGCTGCGCGCGCTTTTCGACGGCCAAAAAGCCATCTCGGACGAGCGCGATGTGGACTCGGCCTACCGCGACCTCGTCGCCCGCGTTCGCCGACACCCGGGCGGGCCCGAGGGCTACGTCGAGGATCTCTACGCCGAATACCAACGCGCAATCGACGCGCAGATCGCCTCGGCCGACTCGGTCCGGGCGCCGAGGTCGGAACCAAAGCCGCCCGCGAACTCCGATCCCTTCGTCGCCTTGGTGAGTCCCACCTTCGGCCGGGTGGGGCGCGTCTTTCGCAACCTCGACACCGAGGCGGTCATGCTTCAGTCAGCGGTCCACGCCAGACTGGTCCAGCTCGGCCACCCGGAGGGCGCGGCGCCGGCCCCGGCCGATCCTTGGGATGCCGACGGCGGCGGGTTCACCGCCGAAGCCACCCCGGACGGCGGGTTCGTTTTGCGGTCCCGCTACGAAGTGAACCCCGACGCTCCGTTGAGCTATAAATTCGCCGCGCCGGACGCCGGATTCGTCCGTCCAAAATAAAAGTCCGGCTTGGGTGACCCGGACCGGACTTGAGCCCGAAACGAACCCCTTTCGGGGCCTATTTCACGGCGGAGGCTGCCTTGACGAGTTCGACGAAGCTACGGGCCTCGAGGCTGGCGCCACCGATGAGGCCGCCATCGATATCCTTTTGCGCCAGCAGTTCGGGCGCGTTGGCCGGCTTCATCGAACCGCCGTAGAGGATGCGCACCTTCTGGGCGGTGGCGTCGCCGAAGAGCTTCACAAGAAGGCTGCGGATAAACGCGTGCACTTCCTGCGCTTGCTCGGTGGTGGCGACCTTGCCGGTGCCGATGGCCCACACGGGCTCATAGGCGATGACCACGCTGGTCGCGAGGTCCTTGGAAACGCCCTCGAGGCCGGCCTCGAGCTGGGTCTGAACGACCTTCAGGGTGCGACCGGTCTCACGCTCGGCGAGGGTCTCGCCCACGCAGAGGATGGGCTTCAACTGGGCCTTGAGGGCGGCAATGACCTTCAGGTTGATGAAGGCGTCGGACTCGGCGAAGTAGCTGCGGCGCTCGCTGTGGCCGAGGATGACGTGGCTCACGAAGAGCGCGCGCAGCATCCCGGCGGAGATCTCGCCGGTGTAGGCCCCGGAGGGCTCGGGGTGCAGGTTCTGCGCGCCGAGCTTGAGGGTGGAGCCCTCGAGCTTCTGGGCGGCGCTTTCGAGGCCGGTGAAGGGCGGGCACACGACGACATCGACGTCGTTCTGTTTTCCGATCTCCGTGACGAGGTCAGCCACGAGGGCGGCGCCATCGGCGGCGGTTTTGTTCATCTTCCAATTACCGGCGATGAGTTTTTTGCGAAGGGACATGGGATTAAAATTTGAAGCGCTAAGACGCGGAGGCGCAAAGATCAGAGAAGAGGAAACGAAGCGATCTCCGTGCCTGAACTTAGCGTCTTTGCGCCTTTGCGCTTAATGATTTTTCAGGATTCGAGGAACACGACGCCGGGAAGGGCCTTGCCTTCGAGGAACTCGAGGGAGGCGCCCCCGCCGGTCGAACAATGGGTGACCTTCTTGGCCACGCCGAATTTCTTGGCCGCCGTGGCGGTATCGCCGCCACCGACCACCGTCGTAGCGCCGGCGGCAGTGGCCTCGGCGATGGCCTCAGCCATGGCCCTGGTGGCACCGGAGAAAATCTCGAACTCGAACACGCCGGGAGGGCCGTTCCAGACGATGGTCTTGGAGGCGAGGATGGCCTGGCGGTAGAGCGCGATGCTCTTCGGGCCGGCGTCGAAGCCTTCCCAGCCATCGGGAATGCCGGTCGCCAACTCGGCGGATTGGGTCTTGGCGTCGGGGCCGAACTTATCGCCGCACACGAAATCCACGGGGAAGATCAACTCCACGCCCTTGGCCTTGGCCTTGGCCTCGAGTTCGGCGACGATCTCGGCACCGGCCTTGTCATAGAGCGAGGAGCCGATCTTCATGCCGCGGTTAACCTTGTGGAAGGTGTAGGCCATGCCGCCGCCGATGATGACCTTGTTGGCCTTATCGAGCAGGTTGTTGATGAGAGGTATCTTGTCCGCTATCTTGGCGCCGCCGAGAATGGCGAGCAGGGGGCGATCGGGGTGGTCGAGGACCTTGGCGAAAGCCTTTAGCTCGGCCTCCATCAGGAAGCCGGCAGCCTTCTCGGCGAGGGTGACGCCGACCATGGAGGAGTGCGCGCGGTGGGCGGTGCCGAAGGCATCGTTCACGAAGACATCGCCGAGCTTGGTCAAGGAAGCGCGGAAGGCGGCGACGGCGACAGGATCGGCCTTCTTGGAGGTGCCGTCCTCGAGCTTCACCTTGCCCTCTTCCTCGATGTGGAAACGCAGGTTCTCGAGCAGCACGACGGTGCCGGGCGCGAGCGTGGCGCAGGCGGCCTCGACGGAGGCGCCGACGCAGTCATCGAGGAACTTAACCGGGCGACCGAGGAGTTTTTCCAGCTCGATGGCGACGGGTTGCAGCGAAAACTTGGCGATGCGCTGACCATCCGGACGGCCGAGGTGCGACATGAGCACCACGGAGCCGCCCTGCTCGAGGGCGTATTGGATGGTGGGCAGCGCGGCGGTGATGCGCGCGGTGTTGGTGATGGCGCCGGTCACCTTGTCCTGCGGGACGTTGAAATCGACGCGCATGAGCACGCGTTTGCCGCCAAGGGCGAGGTCACGGATGGATTTGAATTTGGACATGATGTGAGTCGAAAAAAATTAACCACGGATCGCACGGATGGACACGGATTGAAGAGTATTCATCCGTGCTATCCGTGAAATCCGTGGCCGGTATTGAGCGGAACTAGCGGGCTCAGAGGGCGGCGGCGATCTTCTTGGTGAGATCGACGACGCGATTGGAATAGCCCCACTCGTTGTCATACCAGGACACGAGCTTGAAGAACTTCGAGTTCAGCTCGATGGAGGAGCCGGCGTCGTAGATCGAGGAGCGCTTGTCATGGATGAAGTCGGTCGAGACGACCTCTTCATCGGTATAGCCGAGGACGCCGGCGAGATAGGTCTCGGAGGCCTTCTTCAGCGCGGCATTGATCTCCTTCAGGGAGGTTTCCTTGGTGGTCTTGAAGGTGAGGTCGACGACCGAGACGGTCGGGGTCGGCACGCGGAAGGCCATGCCGGTGAGCTTGCCCTTGACCTCGGGGCACACGAGCGCGACGGCCTTGGCGGCGCCGGTGGCGGAGGGGATGATGTTCTGCGCGGCGGTGCGGCCACCCTTCCAGTCCTTCTTGGAGGGGCCGTCCACGGTCTTCTGCGTGGCGGTGTAGGCGTGCACGGTGGTGAGCAGACCTTCCTCGAGGCCAAAGCCTTCCTTGAGGATGACGTGCACGAGCGGCGCGAGGCAGTTCGTGGTGCAGGAGGCGTTGGAGATGATGCTGTGCTTGGAAACGTCGAGTTTGTCGTCGTTCACGCCCATAACCACGGTGATGTCCTCGCCTTTGGCGGGAGCGGAGATGATGACCTTCTTGGCGCCGGCGGTGAGGTGGCCCTTGGCCTTCTCGGCCTCGGTGAAGAGACCGGTGGACTCGATCACGAGATCGACGCCCAGCTTGGCCCAGGGTAGCTCGGCGGGGGACTTGGCGGAGACGACGAGGATGTCGTGGCCGTTGATCACGAGGACGTCGTCCTCGAGCTTGTCAGGGGAGGACTTCTTGGAGGAGACGGTGCCCTGGAACTTACCCTGAGTGGAATCGTATTTCACCAGATAGGCGAGATTGTCAGCGGGGACGATGTCGCCCACGGCGACGACATCGAGCGTGGTGCCGAGTAGGCCCTGTTCGACGAGGGCGCGGAAGACGAGGCGGCCGATGCGGCCGAAACCATTGATAGCGACTTTAATAGCCATGATGAGGGCTCCGTGTAGTGGTGTTGATTGCGGTGGTGAGAGACCGCGCCTTGGGGACGCGGAAAGGACAAAAAGAGGGCGGGCGGCGCTTTATTGCAAGGGTTTTGGCGATGCTGGCCTGGGCCCGGGTCAGTCAGCGACCCATAGGCCGCAGCCCAGAGCGGTGACCAAGAGATCAGCCGTGACCGGGCGGGCACCGGCGGGGCGGCCGGGAGCAAGAAAGCGATCCTGGTCAGCGACTTGCCGCCAGGGCAGCTCGGCGAGGTCGCCGATTGGTAGGCGCACGTCGGCCTGGGTGGGATTAAGGACGAACAGAAGGCGGGTGCCCCCCTGGCTCAGGTCGGCATTGTAGACGACAGCAGAGGCGATCGAGCCCTCGGCCCAGATAAAATGGAAAAAGCCCTCCGTGGCGCGCGAGAAGTGCCGGAGCAAGCGCCCGGTCTCGGACTGGCGAAAAGCGATCCAATCCGCGAAATAGGCATGGGTGCCGGGGAAACGCTGGATGCGATGGTAATCGAGGGCGTTGAGATCGCCGCGCAGGTAGGTGTTGTTCACCCCGTGCTTGGATTTCAGGAAATCCTGTCCGGCGGACAACATGGGGATGCCGATCGAGCAGAAGAGCGTCGCCGCCATCAAGTGGGTGCGGGCACGGTCATTCACGGTGGGCAGGTGGCCGTCGTGGTTGGCATTCTCCGTGATAACATCTATCCAGCAGCGGTCGTCGTGGGACTCGGTGTAGTTGACCGTCTGGGCGGGCCACTTGGCGTAATACCAGGGCGAGCCCTTCAGGAAATATTCGAAGGTCGCGCGGGTGCCCGTCCCGCGCACGTGGTCGCGCACAAAGTTACGGTATCCGTCGTTCCACGACGCCCAGCCGGTGTCGCGCAGCTCGCCCGCCGCGTGCCCGCGAAAGCTCCAAGGCTCAGCAATGAGAATGACGTCGGGTTTGGCGCGCTTCAAGGCGGCCTCGACTTCTTTTAGCACGGGCACGCCGACCAGATCGGCCAGATCGAAGCGAAAACCATCCACCCCGTAGGCATCGAGCCAGTGCAGGCAGCTGTCGATGATCAGGCGCTTCGCCATCGCGGACGAAGCCCTCAGGTCGTTGCCGCAGCCGCTCCAGTTCGACAGGCGGCCGGATGCGTCCTGCTCGAAATAATAAAGCCGGTCGATGAACATCAGGTGGGCGGGCTCGCCGACGTGGTTGTAAACGACGTCCACGATCACCGCGATGCCCCTCGCATGGAAGGCCCGCACCAGCTCCTGCAACTCGCGCACACCGGACGCCGCCTCGGGCCGAGACGCGTAGGCGCTGGCCGGGGCAAAGAAATTCGCCGTCATGTAGCCCCAATGGTAGTCGGCGGGAGCGACGTTATCGAACTCCTGCAGGGGCTGCAGCTCGACGCAATTCACGCCGAGACGCGCCAGGTAAAAATCCTCGCGCTCGACCCACTGGCGCAGGCCGGAGAAGCCGCGCCGCTCGGTCTCGCCGGCCGCCACCGGGGCTCGGGCGGCAAGATCCCGCACGTGCGCTTCGCAGATGACCAGATCGTGCCACGCAGGGGTGCGGAAGGAGCCCGGCTCGCTGGCGACGGAGCCGATGCGAGCGTGATCCAGCACGATGCCCGGGCCCTCACGGCACACGGCGGCCAGCGCGTAGGGGTCGAGAATGCGGCGGGCGGGATCGAAAGCCCCAAAGACATCGCGCGGCCCGTCCACGTGATACCAGTAAAACCACCCGTGCAGATCGCCTTCCAAAGTCACCTCCCAGACGCCCGCGGCGCCATCCGCATCCTCCCGCCGCGCAAGGGCGTAGCGGTGGGGTCTATCCTGCTCCTCAATGGAGGAAAAAAGCGCCAGCTCCACGGTTCGGGCGCGCGGGGCGAAAAGCCGGAAAACCGTGCCCGCCGGCGTCAGCCGGGCGCCCAGCGGAAGCTCGGTCGCGAGTTCGTAGAAAAACCGGGCCGGTTGCAACGGCACTTGGTCCCCTGCATGACCCTCGGCCCAACGCACAGTGAGACTGGTCGAAAGATCGGCCGGAGCCGTCAGTTCGAAGGCGAAACGGTGGCAACCGGTGCGATCCGGATCCACGACGCGGTTGAGATTGCCCCCTTCGTCGAGCTCAACCCCGGGCGCATCCCACGGCACTGGCAGCCAACGATGAGTGCCCGTCACGAACTTGAAGCGCCGGCCGGAAGCCAGCAAAGGCCCGGAGGGACCAGACCAAGCGTAGACGCTGCGGCCGGCGAGATTCCGCGGGTGCAGGGCCCACTCCGCCATGTCCGCACCGCGCCAATCATTGAACTCGCCCGCCACATGGACCCGATTGGTCGTAAAATCACAATCGGGATAGTCCGCCGGATCGAGCACAAACTCGACCACGCCATCGTCGGGGAAATGATAGCCGCTGCGCAGGGCGAAGCCCGCCGTGGCCAGCCGGTCCAACCGGCGCATGCGCAGACGGCCGCCGGAGATAACAAACATCGGCACGCTACGTCCGCGCCAGTCGTGGCGCAGCTCGATCACCCCGCAGGTCGGGGACTCGAGCGTGGCGGAGACAAGGGCGTTGGCGCGGGCGGTCATGACGTGCCTGAATCATTTCCCGCGCCAGTCTGCGCACAAGAGCGAAGCCGGACGATCTGCAACCGGCTACTCGTCCATCTGGATATCTTTATTGCGATGCCGCGGGCAGCCAGCCCGCAGCCAGGCAGTGATAAAACGATCAAGATCGCCATCCATCACCCCCTGGGTGTCGGAGGTCGCGATCCCGGTGCGCAGATCCTTCACCATCTGATAAGGCTGGAGAACGTAACTCCGGATCTGCGCCCCCCACCCGATCTCGCCTTTTTCACCGTAAAAACGATCCATCTCGGCGCGTTGCTCGTCCTGCTTCTTTTCGTAGAGCCGGGCCTTTAAGATACTCCACGCAGAGGCCTTGTTTTTTAATTGGGAGCGCTCGTTTTGGCAGACCACCACGATGCCGCTAGGCAAATGTGTAATGCGCACAGCGGAGTCGGTGGTGTTCACGCCCTGCCCACCCTTGCCGGAGGAACGGTAGACGTCGATGCGCACCTCGGTCTCGGGAATATCCATCTTGATCTCGTCGGTGACCTCCGCGACCACGTCGACCGCGCAGAAGGACGTGTGCCGGCGGGCATTGGAATCGAAGGGCGAGATACGCACCAACCGGTGCACGCCGCGCTCGGCCTTGCAGTAACCGTAGGCATTCTCGCCTTTGATCAGCAGGGTGGCTTTGCTGATGCCGGCGGTGTCGCCCGGCTGCACGTCCATCAGCTCGGTCTGGTAGCCGCGGCGCTCGGCCCAGCGGCTATACATACGGAACATCATATCGGCCCAATCGTTGGACTCGGTCCCGCCAGCGCCGGCCTGGATGGAGAAAATGGCGTTGTTGCGATCGAACTGGCCGGTGAGGAAAGCGCCGATCTCGAGCCCGTCCAGCTCGTTCGTCATCGCGCCGGCCTGAGTGGTCAGCTCGGCCCCGAACTCGGCCTGTTCGTCAGGCGAACCGACGTCGATCAGCTCCTTCAACGCGTCCAGATCGTCGATGCGCTTGCGAAAAGCAGCGACAGGCAGCACCGCACGCTTGAGGCCGTTGACCTTGCCGATATGGCGCTGGGCGCGTTCGTTATTGTCCCAAAATGTGGCGGCCCCCATCTGCGCCTCCAGCGCCTCGATCTCGCGCAGCTTCTGGTCGCCATCCAGAAACTTCCACAAGTGCGTGGCGCGTTTCTTGATGTTGTCGATCTGGTCGAAGGTCTCGGGCGCGATCATGGAAAGAATAAACCCAGAGATGTGTCCGGCCACGACCCGGCTTCGCAAACAAAAAGCCCGCCGCCGCCGAGGCAGATGGTGGGTTTAAGCGCGAATGTAGCGTTCTAACATGTCCGCGAGCAGCATGCTTTGGACCGGCTTGGCGAGGTAATCATCCATGCCAGCGGCGATGCATTGCTCGCGGTCGCCGAAGACGGCGTTGGCGGTCATGGCAATGATCGGCACGCACGGATCGAGCACACCACCCGCACCGGCCCGGATAGCGGCGGTGGCCTCATAGCCATCCATCTCCGGCATCTGGCAATCCATCAGCACCAGATCATAACGCTCCCGGGCGAGGGCGGCCACGGCTTCGACGCCATTGACCGCCAAATCGACCCGGACATAGCCCAGCCGGGACAGCAGGGCCTTGGCGACGCGCTGGTTCACGTGATTGTCCTCCACCAAAAGCAGGCGGGCCGTCTTTTCCGCCATGGGTGTGCCAAACTCGGACAACGGCTTTCGGAGGGAGTCATTGGCATAGGGTGCCGAGGCAGCTGCGGCGAGCAAACCGGTGCGACGGGGCGTCGGGGCCGCGATTCCGCTGCGCGAGCTTGTGAGTGCGACCCGTAAGTGCTCGGCATGAACCGGTCGCGCCACCAGCTCGAAATCCTCATCAAACCTAGCGCCCGAAAACTTCTCCAATAAGACCACGTTCAAATCGCCGCCGGGGCGACGCACGGCTTCCCGCAGGAGGGCCTCCCCCGCCCGATCCGCGAGCCTGGCGTCGACAATCAAAATACCGCCCGCAGCGGCTTCTTTGGCCCAGTCCGGGAGCACCCCCTCGGGCTCACGCCAGCAGTTGGGAACCGCGCCCCAGGCAGCCAGCAGGTGCGCGAGCGAATCGCACATGGCACGGTTGCCTTCGAGCACTCGCACCCGGCGTCCCTTTAGCGCCGGTTCCTGCGCCATGGGCGCGAGCGGGCGCAGACGGGCCGTAAACTCGAAAACCGTGCCCGGGCGCCCATGCCCAGTCACCAGGCGAATATCGCCCCCCATCAGCAGCACCAACTGACGCGAAATGGCCAGACCGAGGCCGGTGCCCCCGTATTTTCGGGTGGTGGAGCTGTCGAGCTGGTTGAAGGGCATGAACAGCGCCTGCAGACGCCCCGCTGGTATGCCGATGCCGGAGTCGCTTACCTCGAAACGCAGTAACTCGGCACGGTCTCCCTCGCGAGGAGCACGCACCCGCAACACGACCTCGCCACGATCGGTGAACTTCACCGCATTCCCCAATAAATTGACCAGAACCTGCTTAAGACGGCCGACGTCGCCCAGCACTCGCGCAGGCACCATGGGCTCCACCACCAAAACGAGCTCGATGCCCTTTTGCTCCGCGCGCAGGGCCAACAGGTCAAAGGCCTCCTCAAGCAACTGGCGCAGATCGAAGTCATTCGCCACAAGCTCGACCCGGCCAGCTTCGATCTTAGAGAAATCCAGGATATCGTCGATCAGCTGGAGCAAGGAAGCGCCGCTCGCTCGCACGACCTCAGCGTAGCTCCGCTGCTTGTCCGTGAGGGCTGATTCCAGCAGGAGATAAGTCATGCCGATCACACCATTCATGGGCGTGCGGATCTCATGGCTCATGGTCGCAAGAAAAACGCTCTTGGCCCGATTTGCCGCCTCCGCCTGCTCGACGAGATCGCTCTGGCGGCGGATGGCTGCTTCGAGGCTGAGATTGCTCGCTTCCAGCTCGTGTTTCGAACGCAGCAATTCCTCCTCGACCCATTTGCGCGAAGTCACTTCCCGTGAAATCGCAACATAGCGGCGGGACCCGCCGGTTGTGTCGACCGCCTTGGCCACTGAAAGCTCGAACCACCGCGTCACGCCCCTCACAATCAATTGATATTGGCGCAATTCGGACCGGCCATTCTTCTCCGCTTCCTTAATAGCCGACTCCACCAACTCGGCGATTGCCGGCGGCAGTTTTTCCCGGACCGTGAAGCCGATCAACTCAGCGGCCGGGCGAATCAGATCATCCTGATTGTGTGCATGGATGGAGAGGTAGCGCCCATGCTCATCGATTTCAAAAAGGAGGTCGGGGACCGCCTTTAAAATAGACTCCATGCGGTCGCGGGTGCGGCGCACCTCGTTGGCGTGGTCATGCGACTCCGTCACATCCATGATGTGACCGTGCCAGATGATCGATCCATCCAGTTGCGGCTCGGGATTAGAGTGCCCAAGCAACCAGCGGACCGTGCCATCGGCATGACGCACCCGATACTCCAAACGCAGCGGCGTGAGATTGCGTCCCGAAGCCGCCACCGCCGCCAGCACCCGGTCGCGATCTTCCGGGTGCAGGATACTCGAGATAATGGAGGCATCCCTCCGCACCGCTTCCGGAGTAACCCGATAAATCGAACGAATGCCTTCACTGGCGTAAGGAAAACTCACCCGCCCGTCCGGCCGCAGCCGATACTGGAAAATCATCCCGGGAACCAGATTGGTAATCTGGCTGGATCTGCCCCGCAATTGCCTGGAGACGAAAAGCCCCCTGCCCGCGGAACGCAGCGCAAGTTTTTGCCACCACCGGTTGAGGGCCGAAAACATGCGCCTATCCAGCGCAGCCACCCGAGCATATCAAGGATCCGATGCAGGCTGCAGAAGAATACAGCGGAACCATATCGTCCCCTGCCGCACCGGCAGACTCGCTCGAACTGCCCACACCGTTACCGGGTTGTCACGCGCCGGAGAGGGGGCACCATACACCCTCACTACTCTTTTTCTACATGCGCATCGGCCTAGCCCAGCTCAACCCCACCGTCGGTGACCTCGCGGGCAATCTGCGTAGACTCCTCGCGGCCTATCACGAACTCGTGGCCGCCGGCGCCGAGTTTATCCTGACCCCGGAACTCGCCGTTTGCGGCTACCCCCCGCGCGACCTGCTGCTGCGCCCGCGCTTCCTCCACGACGTGGAAAACGCCACCACCGAACTCGCCGCCGCCACCGGCACCGTGCCGCTGCTCGTCGGCACCGTGCTGACCAACCCCTGGTCCACCGGACGGCGCGCGTTCAATGCCGCCGCCTTCTGCCACCACGGCCGCGTGCAACAGTTCGCCAAAAAATGCCTGCTGCCGACCTACGACGTGTTCGACGAGGACCGCTACTTCGAGCCCGGCCAAGCCCCCAGCGTAATCGTCCACGCCGGCCTGCGCATTGGCGTGACCATCTGCGAGGACATCTGGGCCAACGCCGCCCCCGGCAACCATCGCCTGCACACCTCCGACCCCGTCGCCCGTCTGCGCGAGGAGGGCATCGATCTGCTCGTGAACCTTTCCGCCAGCCCTTGGTATGCCGGCAAATCCGCCCTGCGCGAAAACCTCGTGCGCGAGACCGCCCGCACCGCCGCCGCACCGGTCGTCTATTGCAACGCCATCGGCGGAAACGACGAACTGGTCTTCGACGGGCACTCCCTCGTCGCCGACGCCTGCGGCGAAATCACCACCCGGCTCGCCGCTTTTGCCGAGGACACCCAAGTCGTCGATCTCCCCTCCCCGCCCACGGCGGCTAGAACCCCGCCCCCCGCTCACGGAGCCCCGCTCGCCGACCTCCACGCCGCGCTGGTCCTCGGTCTGCGCGACTACGCCGGGAAGAGCGGCTTCACCCGAACCCTCGTCGCCCTCTCCGGCGGCATCGATTCGGCGCTGGTAGCCGAACTGGCGGTCGCTGCCCTCGGAGCGGAAAACGTGATCGGCGTCTCCCTGCCCTCCGCCATCTCCAGCGGGCACTCGAAGGACGACGCCCGCGCCCTCGCCGCGAACCTCGGCATCCGCTTTGAAACCATCCCCATCGCCGGGGCCGTCGCCGCGACCGAGGCCTCCCTCGCCCCGCTCTTCACCGGCCGCGCCCCCGACGTAACCGAGGAAAACCTCCAGGCCCGCATCCGCGGCGTGCTCATGATGGCCCTCTCCAATAAATTCGGCGCACTCCTTCTCACCACCGGGAACAAGAGCGAGGTCGCCGTTGGTTATTGCACGCTCTATGGCGACATGTGCGGCGGCCTAGCGGTGATCAGCGATGTCTTTAAAACTGACGTCTACGCCCTCTGCCGCTGGATCAACCGCGAGCGCGAGATCATCCCGCGCAATACGATCGAAAAGGCCCCCAGTGCCGAACTCCGACCCGGGCAGGTCGATCAGGATAGCCTGCCCCCCTACGACGTGCTCGACGCCCTCCTTGCCGGCTACATCGAGGAAGGCCTCGGCCGCGCTGATCTGATCGCGCGCGGTTACTCAGAAACCGTGGTCCGCGACATCTGCCGCAAGGTCGATCTGAACGAATACAAACGGAAGCAAGCCGCTCCCGGCCTCAAGACAACACCCCTCGCCTTCGGCGTCGGCCGCCGCATCCCTATCGTGCAAAAATACGTCGGCTGATGTTGGCGCCGATTGATTCCTCAGCCTGGTTCCTGTCGTTTTCAGTCTCACCCGGCTCCTTCACTTAGTCTCCACGTCAACTGCGGGTTGAATCCCTTTTCCTGCCATGTCCATTTCCTCCCCCGTCTCCTCCGATCTTTTCGCCCGCGCCCAGCGACTCATACCGGGCGGCGTGAATTCGCCCGTCCGGGCCTTCCGCTCGGTCGGCGGCGCGCCGTTTTTCACCCGTTCCGCGCGCGGCGCCACCCTCACCACCGCCGACGGTCGCGAGCTGATCGATTTCGTCTGCACCTGGGGACCCGCCATTCACGGGCATAACCACCCCGTCATCAAGGCCGCCATTGCCGCCGCCCTCGAGGAAGGCACCTCCTTCGGCACGCCCAATCCCCGCGAGGTCGAGATGGCCGAGCTGATCGTGTCGTTCTTTCCCTCGATCGAAAAAGTCCGGATGTGCTCGAGCGGCACCGAGGCCACCATGTCCGCCATACGTCTGGCGCGTGGCTTCACCGGCCGGGACAAGATCATCAAATTCGCCGGCTGCTACCACGGACATTCCGACGCCCTGCTCGTCGCCGCCGGCTCCGGCGCCCTGACCCACGGTCATCCCGACAGTGCAGGCGTGCCCGCCGCCTTCGCCCGGGAAACGGTGGTGCTGCCATTCAACGACCCCGCCGCGCTCGACGCCGCCTTCGCCGCCAACCCCGGCCAGATCGCCGCGGTGATCCTCGAACCCTACATCGGCAACGTCGGCTTCATCCCCGCCGCGCCGGGCTATCTGGCACACGTCCGAGCCGCCACCGTCCGCGAGGGCACCGTGCTGATCTTTGACGAAGTCATGACCGGCTTTCGCCTCGCTCGCGGAGGGGTTCAGGAGCTGGAAGGGATAGTGCCAGACCTCACCTGTCTGGGCAAAATCATAGGCGGCGGACTGCCCGTCGGCGCCTTCGGTGGACGCGCCAAGATTATGGATAAACTCGCGCCGCTCGGGCCGGTTTACCAGGCCGGCACCCTTTCGGGCAACCCGCTCGCGCTCGCCGCCGGCATCGCCCAACTCCGTCTGCTCGACGAGTTGCAGCCCTACGCCAGGCTTGACGTCCTCGGCCGCCAGCTTTGCGCCGCCGCCGCCAGTGCCGCCCGCGCCAAAGGCCTGCCGCTGCAAACCCCGCAGCGCGGCTCAATGTTCAGCCTTTTCTTCAACACCCACCCCGTCGTGGACATGGCCACCGCGCTGGCCTCGGACGCGAAGCTCTTCGCCCGTTTTTTCCATGCCTGTCTGGAGAGGGGGGTTTACTTGCCCCCGAGCGCCTACGAAGCCTGGTTTCTGAGCACCGCCCACGAAGGCGACGCCATCGACCGCGCTTGCGAGGTTGTCACTGACGCCATCAAGACGTTATAAACCACGCGGAGTCGGCCAGGCCACAAAGCGAGCAACTACGGCAACGCGAGGGCTTCGCTCGTGCGGAAGGGATCAGCGAAGCGCGGATCGGTCGTCACGGTGGTATCGGTCAGCGTGTTCAGAAAGGCTACCAAAGCGTTTTTCTGGGCATCGGTGAGATTGAGACGGCGGGGCGCCCCGCCGGGGGCACGCAGTTGGGGCGGGAGATTGGGATTGGTGACTACCCCGGCGTTATAAAAATCAACCACCTCGCGGAGCGTGGCGAAACGGCCGTCGTGCATGTAAGGCGCGGTCAGCCCTATGTTACGTAGCGAGGGCACCTTGAATTTGCCTTGGTCGGTCGCCAACCCGGTGACGCCGCCCAGCCCGGTGTCGACCAAGGGAAACTCCAGACCGTTGTTCAAGGCGACCGGAGGCACAAAATTATCCGAGCCGTGGCAGGCGACGCAACCGCTAGCACCGAAAAGTTGGCGGCCTTGATTCTCCTCGGCGGTAAAGTTGGCGAAATTCGTCGCCACCCCGGTGTCGTATTTGGTGCTTTTTGACACAATGGAGCGGATGAACTGGGCGAGGGCCTTGGCGATGCGCTCCGAGGTAATGGTGGCGCTCCCGAAAGCGGAGGTGAAGAGCTGCCGGTAATACTGCTCGGTGCCGAGCTTGGCGGTGAGCGCAGACAGCGTCATGCCCATCTCCACTGTATTCTGGATCGGTTGAAGCACCTGGTCCTCGAGCGTGGCGGCGCGCTCGTCCCAGAAAAACTTGCCCGGCTGGTAATAGCGGGCGCTGGTCAGGCCCATGGCATTGCGACCGGTGAGACCACCTTCAAAACCCACGCTAAAACGCAGGCCGTCGGTGAACCCGCGCGCGGGCTGGTGGCAGGAGGCGCAGGAGACGGTGTTGTTGGCCGAGAGGCGCTTGTCGTAGAAGAGCACGCGCCCGAGCGTGGCCCCCGCATCGGTGGCGGCATTGCTCGCCGGCGTGTTGTCTTGATCGCGAATATTTCCCGCCAGCAAGTGGGCGGGAAGATTGAGCGTCACGTAGTTGTCGGGCGTGACAGACAGAATGGTGCGTTCGGCACGCGAGTCGGCGCGCGGGGCCGAGTCGGCCGAGACCATCCGGAAAAACAACCGTTCGCCGGCGGCGGCGATATCGAAGCGAAACCCGCTGTTGTTGACCTGAAAAGTGCGCCGATCGGTCCAGGCTACCAGATCGGTCGAGCTTTGCAGGACCCAAGACGAGTTGGTGTTGTCGTTTAGATTGAGACTCAGCGCGCCGCCCGAGGCGCCCGGCTCAAGCGTAACCGCGGGCGCGGAGCGGAGCGGCAATATGGCCGGGGACAGGAGCAGCCCAAGAACGGCCAGCCTTGAGCGGGTTCTGCGAAAAATTGAACCGGCTGGGGATAGGATGTTCATGGCGCGGAGAGCATCATGACTCTGCCCGGACCGTGTTAAAACGCGATGTGGAAGCCCGCCGAAATTGTTAAGCCGGCGTAAAGCCGGACCCGAAGCCACACGACCAGCGTCGCTCAACGCCCGGCGCGCGCCAACTCGGCGGCTTGCTGATACTGGGCACGGAAACGCTCGCCGAGCTCCCGGGCCAAGCGCAGTTCAGCCGTCTTATCCTTGGCTCGGAGGGCCTGCTTTATCGTGCTTGAGGCCGCGGCGTAGTCCACCGCCGAAACGTCACGCAGGGCCGCACTCGCCTCCGGCGGGCAGCCCGCGGCTGCCACCTCGCGCCATGCGGTAACGAGCTCGGGATGGGCGTCGAGGCACATCACGCGCATGATGAAACGCAGCTCCGCAAACAGCCCTGCCGTCCACTCCGGTCGGTAGACCAGCGGCTCAGCAATGCCATAAGGCGCCTCCAGCGGATCGCTGCGCAGCGCCGCCTCGCCGGGCTCGCCGTAGGCATCGCGCCGCACCGGCAGACGCCGGAGGGCATAACGCGCCGGGCCGCCCTCGGTGCCGGGTTTGCGATTCCAGAGCCGCTGCCCCTCCCTCGACATCACGAATTCGATAAAAGCCCGGGCTGGACCGGGATGGGGCGCACCTTTCAGCAAGCCAATCGGATCGACCGAAAATATCGTGCCGCCGGGCGGCGAGACATAGGCCACCCGTTCGCTGCCGGCCCGGCGAGCGAGCGTCTCGACCTGCTGGCGGCCATAGAAATCAATACACATGCCCGCTGCGCAGTTCCCCGCGGCGACGTCGACGGGGACCTTTTGAGCGCTGTCGGTGAAGTAACGCGCATTAGCGGAGATGGCCTGGAGCAAGCGCAATCCCTCGGCCCAGCCCTCCGCGACCGCCGCCGCTTCGGCCGAGCTCCGGGCCTCTTCGGTGGCAAAACGGGCGGACTCCAAACGGGCGCGGAACACCTCGTGAATTTTCTCCTGCAGCACATTCTCGAAGGCTTTATTCATCGAACCACTCTTGGTCGGATCCGCCAGCGCAATCTGGCCCAGGTAGCGTGGATCGCGCAGATCGGCCCAGCGCACCGGCGCAGGCAGGCCGAGCCGCGCGAGTGCGTCGTGATTGTAGACGATGCCAAAGGAACTGAGCACCGTGCCGGTCCAGCGTCCCTGCGGATCGCGGAAGTCGTCACCCGCGTGCTTCACCGGCACCACCGCCTCGTCCATCCAGTCCGGCTTGGCCTCGTCTTCGCGATAGAGCGGCACGAGGCGGCCGGCCCTGGCCTGAGATATAAAATCATAGGCGCCACCACCGAAAAAAACATCGATACCACAGCTGGCCGGGGATTCGAGAAAAGCAGCACGGGCCGCCTTGGCCTCCTCGGGCGCATCCTTGGCCTGACGACCGTCAGCGAAGGCCGCCTGCACGGTCGCGCTCCAGGGCCGTCCTAGCTGGTGAGTCCAATGGTTCTGGAAGGAGGCGACGTATTCGCCTTCAAGATAACGCGTGATCTCGCTCGTGCCCCCGATTAGGCGCCAGTCCAGCGCGACCGAGCGGCCGGTGCGGCGTTGGTAGGAGTCGCGGAAGGCGGCCTCGAATTCGTAACGGATGGCCTCATTGTGCGGCGAGATGATGACCACAGTATCATCGGCCCGGCCGGCGAACTCCGCCTTGGGGCGCAACGCGAAGGGCAAGGCCAAGACAAAGGCCAGCAGAAGGAGTAGACCGATATTTTTGCTCATCGCGGGCGAGGAGTGGAGCGGGATCCGATCAACGCTCCAGCACGACCACGTCCCGCACCGCGACCACCGCGTGCAGGTCGCCGGCGGCGGCGGACGAGATTTCCCGGGGATTCAACTCGTAGACCTTCAGATTATGGGCCGAGGCACCGACGGTCGTCAGAAAACTGTATTGAGCGACCTCACCGAGGTAAACGGACTCGCCGATACGACCGCGCACGCTGTTCACCGCCTCGCCTTGCTCGCGCAGGGTCCAGCACTCGGGACGGATCGACACCGTCACGGCCGCGCCCACCGCCGGGGTGGCGGCAGCGTCCCCGAGCACACCGACGAAGCGACCGATCGGGGTATCGACCTCGGCTTCGCGACCGCGCCGGGCCGCTAGCACCCCCTCAATGAAATCCGTCTCGCCGATGAAGTGGGCGACCGTCTTGCACACCGGCCGGCCGTAGACCTCGCGTGGCGACCCGACTTGCAGGATATGACCGCCGTCGAGGATGGCCATGCGGTCGGCGATGGAGAGGGCCTCCTTTTGGTCGTGGGTCACGTAAACGGTAGTGAGTTTAAACTCCTTGCACACCCGGCGGATCTCGGTGCGCATCTCCAGTCGGAGCTTGGCGTCGAGGTTGCTCAAGGGTTCGTCGAGCAAGAGACAACGGGGACGGATGACCAGGGCCCGTGCCAATGCCACGCGTTGCTGCTGGCCGCCGGAGAGCTGGTTGGGTTTCCGCTCGGCGTAACTCTCCATGCGCACCGAGGCCAGCGCCTCGCGCACCCGCTGCGCGATCTCCGCTTTGGCCACCTTGCGCTCGACCAGACCGAAGGCGACGTTCTCCGCCACGGTGAGGTGGGGCCAAAGGGCGTAGCTCTGGAACATCATGCCGGTATTCCGCTTGTGGGGCTCCAGCCGGGTCACGTCCTGATCGCCGAAACAGATCGAGCCGGCCTCGGGAATATAAAACCCGGCGATGCTGCGCAGCAGGGTGGTTTTGCCACATCCGCTCGGGCCGAGGAGGAAAAACAGCTCGCCCGCCTCGATGACAAGATCAAGGCCATGCAACGCGGTGGTGGACCCGAAACGTTTGGTCAGCTGCGAAATCTGGATAGAGATCATGCGGAGGGGCGGCGAATGCCTCCAGCAAGCGCCCCGTCCCTGCTGAGTCAAAGCGTTTGCCAGAGGAAAACCGGACGCCTCGATGTCACGCCACCGTCACCACCGGCGGCCTTGCTCCGGACCTGCGGGGCCCTCAACTTGCTCAAACATCCGCACCATGCCGCCTACCATCGCGAAATCCGCCCCGTCCAATCACGCCGCGCTCGAGTCGGTCCTCGTCTCCGAGGCCGAGATCAAAAAACGCCTCAAAAAACTCGGGTCCGAGATCATGGAGCTTTACGGCGAGCAGGAGATCACGGTCATCGCGGTGATCAATGGCGCCATCCTCTTCACCGCCGATCTGCTTCGTCACATCGACAACCCCATCCGCTTGGATTGCATCCGCATCTCCAGCTACCGCAACGAGACGAGGTCCACCGACAAACCGCAGGTGCTGGGTAATCTCTCCCTCGACCTCTCGAACCGCCACGTGCTGCTGATCGACGACATCCTCGACACCGGCAAAACCCTTTCGCTCATCGTTTCGATGATCCAGAAACTCCACCCAGCCAGCGTGCGCACCTGCGTGCTGCTGGACAAACGCGGCCGCCGCGAGGTGGAGTTCGAGGCCGATTTCGTGGGCTTCCAGATCCCGGATAAATTTGTCGTAGGCTATGGTCTCGATTTCGCCGAGCGCTACCGCAACTTGCCCTGCATCGGCGTGCTCAAGCCGCACCTGCAAAATCCTCCCGAGTGGGCCTGAGCCGCTGTCCTAGGCTGCAAACCCGGTAGCTGCGAGCGCACTCGCTGTGGCCGGCCCCAAACCTTCAGCCATTAATCACAGATATCACAGACGGGAACGGATTCATCGGTTGTATCCGTGAAATCCGTGGTGAAAAATCTGGTTCCTAAAACTCGATTATCCCGGCCGTGAATATCACGCTTCGGATTCAGTCCACTTAAAGAGGGTGGTCGATAGCGGCGGCAGGACTAGGCGCAGGCTTTGCTCAAACCCGTCGCTGGGGATGTCGTCGGTATGCACGCCTCCGCCGTTGCCCGCGCCGGAGCCACCATAGTAATGGCTGTCGGTGTTGATCAATTCGCGCCACCAACCCTTGCGTGGCACGCCGACGCGGTAGTTCTCACGTTTGAGCGGCGTGTAGTGGCCGACCGTAGCGATGAAGGTTTTTTGAGCGTGATCGTGGCGCAGGTAACTGATGGCGGTGATGTCGCCGTCGTTGCAGTTAATCCAGCGAAAGGTGCGCGAATCCAGATCGTTGCAGCCGAGCACCGGTTCTTCGCGGTAAATGCGGTTGAGATCGCGCACCAGCAGGCGAATGCCCTCGTGATCGAGGTATTTGAGAAGGTGCCAATCGAGTTGCCCGGCATAGGCCCACTCGCGGGACTGGCCGAACTCGCTACCCATGAAGAGGAGTTTCTTGCCCGGCCAGGCCCACATGTGACCGTAGAGCGAGCGCAGGTGCGCGGCGCGGTCGCGGATCTCCAGCGCGGGCATTTTCATGAGCATCGAACCTTTGCCGTGCACCACCTCGTCGTGGCTGAAGACCGAGACAAAATTTTCCGACCACTGATAAAGCGCGCCGAACGTGAAATCATTCAAGTGCCATTTCCGGTGCACGGGCTCCTTTTGGAAAAACTTCAGGGTGTCGTGCATCCAGCCCATGTTCCACTTGAAGTCGAAACCGATGCCGCCCTCGGCGACGGGCCTGGAGATCCCGGCGAAGGCGGTCGATTCCTCTGCAATCATGAGGACACCCGGGTGGTAATGTTTCACCAAGCGGTTGGTCTCACGCAAGAAGGCGATGGCCTCGAGATTCTCGCGCCCGCCGTGTTTGTTGGGGATCCACTCGCCCTCCTTGCGCGAGTAGTCGAGATAGAGCATCGAAGCGACGGCATCCACCCGCAATCCGTCGAGGTGGTAGCGGTCGAGCCAGGCGAGGGCATTGGCGATGAGGAAACCACGGACCTCGTGGCGACCGTAGTTGAAGATCAGGGTGCCCCAATCCATGTGCGCGCCCTGCCGCGGATCGGCGTGCTCGTAAAGATGGGTCCCGTCGAACTCCGCCAGGGCGAAGCCGTCGCGCGGGAAATGCGCCGGCACCCAGTCTAAAATCACGCCGATCCCGCGTTGGTGCAGGTGATCCACGAACCAGGCGAAATCTTCCGGTCGACCGAAGCGGTGGGTCGGTGCAAAAAATCCCGTGACTTGATAGCCCCACGACCCATCAAACGGATGCTCCGCCACCGGCATGATCTCGATGTGAGTGAAGCCCAGCTCCACGCAGTAACCGGCCAGCGCGGGCGCGAGTTCGCGATAGGTCAGCGGACGGTGGCCGTCGTCGAGACGGCGTTTCCACGAACCAAGATGCACCTCATAGACCGAGATCGGGCGATCCTTATGGTCCGCCTCGTATGCTCGCCGCTCCAGCCAGGCGGCGTCGCCCCAAACATGTTTACGCGGATCGCAGACGATGGAGGCGTTCCCGGGCGGAGCCTCGAAAGCGGTGCCGTAGGGATCGGTCTTGATCAAAATATTCCCCGCCGGAGTGCGCAGCTCAAATTTGTAGAGTTCGCCCTCGCCTAGCCCGGGGATGAACAACTCCCACACGCCTGAGGCACCGAGCGGACGCATGGGATGATAGCGTCCATCCCAGGCGTTGAAATTACCAACTACCGAAACGCGCGCGGCGCCCGGAGCCCAGACCGCGAAGGCCACGCCCGACACGCCCTCGATCACCCGCGGGTGCGCGCCAAGTTTTTCGTAGATGCGGTGCTCGTTGCCCTCGTTGAAAAGATAAAGGTCCTGGTCGCCGAGGGTCGGCAGGAAGCGGTAAGGGTCGTGGAACTGACGCAGCTCGCCGTTGGTCCGGGTGGCCCGCAGTTGATAAGGGAAATGAGTCTTGCGACGGGGGAGGAAGACCTCGAACAGGCCGGAATCAGCAACCCGCTCCATCGGGTGCAGGGTATCCGCGCCGGCGGCCTCGCCCGGCTCGACCAAATCGCAGGCCACCGCGTCGCGCAGAAAAGCCCGCACCACCAAACCGGAAGTCCGTCCGGATTTCGCGGCGTGCATACCAAGCAGCCCATGGGGCTGGGCGCAGGTCGCGGAGGTGAAAAGGGCGAGTTCGGCGGCGGTGAGAAGCATAGCGGGCGGATCAGATCATGTAAGTTTGCGACGAAGTGGCCTTTCGACCCTAGCCGCTGCCGTGCCGGGCGCGAGACCGGAAGCGGGCGGCGGGGAAGTTGCCACCTGGGCCCGATCGGCCCGCGATCAGCCGGTGTTCTTCAAGCCGCCGGAGATGCCGTTGATGGTGAGTTCAACCACGCGCCGGGTGGCTTGCTCGGCCTCCGAATCGAGCCCGCCGGCGCGCAGGCGGCGCAGCATCTCCACCTGGAGATAGTTAAGCGGGTCGATGTAGGGATTGCGCAGCTCGACCGACTTCAGAAGCACAGGCTCACGCGCCAACAAACGACGCTGGCCGGTGATGGCGAGGATGGCCGCCTCGGCTCGATTGAATTCAGCTTCGAGAATACCGAGCATGCGGGCGCGGAGCTTCGGGTCCTCAACCAGGGAGGCGTAGAGCCGGGCGATACCCATGTCGGCCTTGCGCATGGTCAACTGGGCGTTGTCGATCAGCGTCTGGAAAAACGGCCACTCGGCGTGCATCTCGCGCAAAAGATCCCGGCCCGCGCGTCCACGTTTCAAGAGCGGCTCGAGCGCCGAGCCCAAGCCATACCATCCGGGGAAATTAAACCGGCTCTGCATCCAGGAAAAAACCCACGGAATGGCGCGCAGGTCGGCGACGCTCTGGGTGGCGCGCCGGAAGGTCGGGCGCGAACCGAGCTTGAGGTTGCTGATCTCGTCGATGGGGGTGGCCTGCTTCCAGAACGCGATGAAATCGGGTTCGTTGTGCACGAGTTTTTTGTAGGCGGCGAAGCCGGTCGCGCTCATCCGGTCCATCGCCTCCTGCCACTCCGTCTTTATCGCCGCAGGCCGCTCGGCCGCCTGAATGCCCAGCATGACGCCGTAAGTCATCTGCTCCAGGATGCGATGGGCGAGCTCGGGGTCGTGATAGCGGGTCGAGAGCACCTCGCCCTGCTCGGTCACGCGGATGCCGCCGTCGCGGAGCGCCACGGGCTGGGCGAGGATGGCCTTGGCCGCCGGGCCGCCCCCGCGCGCAATGGAGCCGCCGCGCCCATGGAAAAGCGTCACCCGCACGCCGTGTTCCTGACAGACCCCGGCGATGGCCGCCTGAGCCTTAAAGAGCGCCCAGTTGGCGGTAAGGTAGCCGCAGTCCTTGTTGGAATCGGAATAGCCCAGCATCACATGCTGGTGTCCGGCTTGGGTGGCGAGGATGGGGGCGTAAGCCGGGTGAGTGAATAACTCCGCGAGCACGCGCGGGGCGCTGTCCAGGTCTTCCAAGGTCTCAAAAAGGGGCGCAATCGGCAGCTCGACCCCGCCTAGGCGCATGAGCAGCGCGACCTCCAGCAGATCGGAAACATCCGTCGTCATGCTGATAATATAGATTCCCAGACAATCCGGCCCCAGCAGGCCGCGAGCCCGGCCGGCCAAGACAAGCGGCTCCACCACGTGCCGGGTGGCGGGGGAAAAAGATGCCAGCTCCTCGACCGAGAGTGCCTTGGCCCCCGGCAGGCGAGCAGCGAGGACTTCACGACGTTGCGACTCAGGAATGCGGACGTAATCCGAACGCCCGAGCAGCTCGGCCACCGCCGCTTCATGGGGTCCAGAATGCTGGCGCAGGTCCAGCCGCGCGGTGTGTAAACCGAAGACATCGAGCCGGGCCAGGCTGTCGCGTAATTCACCGCCGGCGAGGATGGCTCCGCGGCCGGCGGAAAGGCTCTCAGCGAGAACACCAAGGATCTCCCGGACATCCTCGGTGCAGAGCATGGGCTCCTCCAGCGCGGACTCCGGCAGCGACATCACCCCGGGGACACGACGCACAGCGGTTTCCAGACGCTCATGTAGCCCGGCAAGGACCAAACGGTAAGGCTCGTGCGGATAACGTTTGGTCAAAAGCTCCACCCGCTTGGATAGATGACGGTTTTCGCGCAGGAGTTTCCGCATCTCGGCCGTGATGGTTTCACGGCGGTCCGAGACCGTGAGACTGCGGCCCAACTCACGCACGTCACTGGCCAGCTTCCGCATGGCGAGGAGCCGGTGGAGCTCGAGCACCTCTTGGGTAACGCCGGCGGTGACATTAGGATTACCATCCCGATCGCCGCCGATCCAGGAGCCGAAGGTGAGCCAGCGGGCCGGGGAGCGAACCCCTGGGTAATGCCTAGAAAGGGCGCGGCGGAGGTCATCCTGCAAACGGGGCAGGGCCTCGTAGAGGGTGGTGTCGAAATACCACAAACCCGTCTTGGCCTCGTCGGTGACGAGCGGCCGCTCAACTCGGCTGCGGTCGGTCAGCCAAAGGGACGCAATCTCGCGCTCCACGGCGGCCGGATCGCCCAGCTGACCGGGAACCTGCCCGACGTCGCGCTGGAGCAAATGGGCCAGACGGCGCAGCTTGGTTAGCAACGTGCGGCGTTTCGACTCCGTGGGATGCGCGGTAAAAACCAACTCGATGCGCATGCGGTCGAGCAAGGCCTGCATGGAATCTGGTGAGGTGCCCCGCGCCTTCAATTCGGCCACCGCGGATTCGATGGATTCGCGCAAGGGAGGCACGGCCGCCTCGGCGCGGGCCACGGCCGCCCGGCGGCGACGAAGCAGCAAAATGCGGAAGTTTTCCTCGGCCAGATTTACCAGCTCGAAATAAAGCGTAAAGGCCATCGCTTGGCTAAAGGCCTCCGCTGGGGTGAGGGCCGCGACCGCCTGAGTCAGCGCCAAGCCCGCGGCGGCATCACCTCCGCGGGCCGCCTTCGCTAGACGGCGCAACTGCTCCACCCGCACCAAGGTCTCCGGCCCCTCCAGCCGGGTAATCACCCGACCAAGGGCGGAGCCCAGCGCGCGCACTTCGGCACGCAGACTGGAGATTTCTTTTAATGCGGTGGACGAGGCGGTGGACGAGGCTTTGCGGGCCATGGTGTTAGATAATAAGGCGGCGAGGCGCGCGGACCTTGGCCCGCCCCGCCAAACGCTGAAAGCGAAAAGTGGGCCAAACCACGACTTACGCCTTAGCCTACCGCGCAACGGGGGCTTGCCTGCCCCCGGCGGCACGTTTTGCTGCCCCCCTTGTGACCCTCCGCTTCGCCCCTCTTGTCGCCGTTCTGTCGCTCGCCTTATCGCGCCTCGTCGCCGCCGAGCCCTCCATCCTGCCCCAACTCACCGCCAAAAGCACCCGGATCACCGATCAGGAATCCATTTTCAGCGGCGAGGCACGGCTCGCGCACAAGGATGTCGTGCTCTACGCTGACGAAGTCGTCTACCGGAACCAAGACCGGGTCGCCATCGCCCGAGGCAACGTGATTTTTATCCGCGGCGCCCAGCGCCTGGTGAGCGAAGAGATCACCTACCACCTCGATGACCAGACCTTCAGCGTGGGGCGTTTCCGCGCCGGCCAAGGCACCCTCTTCGCCTCGGGAGCTCACGCCGAAGGCACGCAAAAAAATCTCGCGGTAAACGACGCCGCCGTCACCTACGGCGAGCCCGACCCGCTGAGCCCGACCATCCGCGCCAGGACCTTCCGATACACCGAAGCAGAAAACCCGGCCGATTCCGTCGCCCGAGTCGAGGGCGCCCGCCTAGGCGTCGGCTCAACCAATATTCTGCCCTTACCCACTTTTTCGGAAACACCGCAAGACCCCGCCATCGCCGGACTAGAGGCCCGCGCCGGTTTCAGCGGGAATCTCGGCGGCGAACTCAGTCTCGGCGCGACCACCTCCATCACCCCTGCCGTGCGCCTCGGCGGCGATCTCGGGCTCTTCACCAAACGCGGTGCCCTGCTCGGCCCCATCGGAAACTACGATACCCGTGGCGCCGAGGGCCTCGGCGCCAAAGGGCGCTTCCGCACCGGCTTTATTCAGGATCAGGGCGACCCCGGCACTGATATCCGGGGCGACGCGATCCGCAACGAACGCGGCTATGTCGAGTGGCAACACCAGCAGGCAATCGCCCCGGGCCTCGATCTCGCCGGTCAGGTTTACTACTGGTCGGACTCCTACGTCACCCGTGACTTTCGCTCCGACGACTTCACCCGCCTGCAAACACCCGACACCTGGTTCGAGGCAACCAAGGCCGGCGACAACTTCGTCGTCTCCCTGTTTACCCGCGTCCGGGTAAATGACTACGCCCTCGTCCAGGAACGCCTGCCCGAGCTGCGTTTCGACGGCCTGCCGGTCGAGATCGGCGCAGGCATCTACCACCGCATCAACGCCGGCGTCGCCATCCTGAAGGAAGACGACCCCTTGACCGACATCACCACCCGCAGCCAGCGCGCCGACCTCTACTACGGCGCCTACCGCCCCTTCTCGCCCCGCGAGTGGTTCTCGATCACACCTCTGGTCGGCGGGCGAGTCACCCATTACCAGCGCACCAACCCCGGCGCCAGCGAAGGGCAGTATACCCGCGCCCTCGGCGAGGCCGGCTTCGACGCCAAACTCTTCGAGACCAGCGCCACTTGGGATTACAAAAACCAGCGCTGGGCCATCGACGGGCTGCGCCACATCGTCACCCCGACCGTCGCCTACCGCCTGAGCCCCGCCGCCGACATCGGACGCGGCGCCATCCCCCGCATCGACGACGATCCGTTTAACACCTATCTCCGCCCGCTCGGCCTCGCCGACCGCCGCGATACCGACCGCCTGCCCGCGTTAAACACCTTCCGCCTCGGCCTCGCCAACACACTCCAAACCCGCGATCAGACCCACGGCTCGCGCGACCTCGCCCGGCTCGATCTCGCCGTCGATCAATACGCCGGCGCCGAGACCGCCGCCACCGACAACCACCGCCGTGACCGCACCGACGTGCACGCCTTTGCCGCCCTTCAGCCCGCGCGCTGGCTGCGTTTCGACCTCTACGAGCGCCAGACCGTGCAGACCGGCACCATGCAAGAACTCAACACCGGCCTGACGCTGAAGGATGCCAATGTCTGGAGCCTCCGCGTCGGCACCCACTACCTCGCCGACCCCGTCTCCATCCGCGAGATCCAGGAATACACTGCCGCCTACGGCCTGCGCCTGAGCGAGATCTACTCGATTCTCGCCCGCGTGCGCTTCGATTCGCGCACTGGAGATTTCACTGAACAAGCCCTGACACTCAGCCAGCGCCTCTCTCGTTTCTGGACTTTGAATTACCAATTTACCGCCTACGACGGCCCGCGCCGTGAAGAAGATTTTGGCTTCGCCATCAGCATCGAGAGTGCGGGGTTTTAACCCATCCGCCCCGATCCAACACGCGTGAGCGTAGCCCATAACCAGCTCCGCGTCGCCCGCGAGCTCTGGAAACGCCTTCACCCCCTCGACCGGGGCGTGCCCGCGCGCCTGCAAACCCTGCTGTCTGACCGCCGCTTTGGCTCCCGCGATCGTCGCCTTTACCGCGAATTACTCTTCACCGCCTTGCGCCACGCCCGCCCGCTGGCCGAACTCCCGGGGCTCGACGATCTCGGTTGGGCCACCTGGCTAGCCGCCGCCTGCGCCGTCTCGCGCGAAACCGAGGCCTTCCGCGCTGCCTTCGCCCCGGGCAACCCACCCAAGCAACCCCACCCAATCGACCTCGTCCCGCCTTGGTTTTCCAACGAGGTAGACGCCGGCGCCCCCGCCCGCGAGGTAGCGTCCGCCCTGCTCGCCAGGGCTCCCGTCTGGGTCCGCCTGGATCCCGCGCACGCCGACGAGGTCCACGCCGAATGGGACGCGCGCGGCTGGGCCGCCCTACCCCACCCCGTCCTAACCGCCGCCCGCCGCCTCCAGCCGGAGACCGGAGTCACCGCCTGCGCCGCGTATCTGAACGGACATTACGAGGTCCAGGATCTCGGCTCCCAGACCCTGCTCGCCGCTCTCGACCTGTCCACCCGCAGCCCGGGTCCGCGCTGGCTCGATGCTTGCGCCGGCGCCGGCGGCAAAACTCTCCAGCTCGCCGCCTTGCTCGGCCCCTCCGCCCGCATCGATGCCTCTGATGTGCGCCCCGCCGCCCTAGCCGAGTTGCGTGCGCGCGCCGCCCGCGCGGGCCTCGCCAGCCGCATCCGCACCCTCCCCCGCGCCGCCGCCGCCGAGCTCTACGATGGCGTGCTGGTGGACGCCCCCTGCTCGGGGAGCGGCACCTGGCGCCGCGCCCCACACCTCATGGCCTGCACTGGCGAAACCGAACTAGCCGCCGCCGCCCGCCTCCAAACCCTCATTCTGGCCGAGTCCGCCGCGAACGTCCGCCCCGGCGGCCTGCTCGTCTACGCCACCTGCTCCATCGCCCGGGTCGAAAACGAAGACGTTGCCGCCGCCTTTCTCACCGCCCATCGCGACCAATTCTCGGCCGAACCCTCCGCCCTCGACCTGGGTTTCCCCCGCCTTGCCCACGGCTTGGCCATCACCCCAGGACGCTGGGACAACGACGGCTTTTACCTCGCCGTTTTTCGCCGCCGCTGACGCGCGTTTCCCCTTGCCGGAGCCGCGCCGCCACCAAGCATTGATTGCCGCACCGTGATTCCCGACGCCGATCTCCGTATCAAGCTGCCTGTCTTTGAGGGCCCGCTCGACCTGCTGCTTTTCCTGATCAGGAAAAACGAGTTGGACATCTACGACATTCCCATCGCGACCGTCACCCGCCAATACATCGAGGTGCTGCGTTCGATGCGCGAACTCGATCTCGATGTGGCCGGCGAGTTCTTCGTCATGGCCGCCTCGCTCATGGAGATCAAAAGCCGCATGCTCCTGCCCAGGGGACAGGCCGCGGTGGACGAGAGCGCCGATGAAGACCCGCTCGATCCGCGCTGGGAACTGGTGCACCAGCTGCTCCAGTATAAAAAGTTCAAGGAGGCCGCCGCTAAACTCGATGAACTCGCCGCGTTCCAACGAGACCTCTTGCCCCGCCAGGTGCTTGAAGTGGCCGTGACCGAAAACGAACGTCCGTTGAAACCCGTCGACCGCATCGAGCTGTGGAACGCATTCAACCTCGTCCTGCGCCGCCTCGCCGAGAAACTCGTCGTGGGCGAAATTAAAGGCGAGGAAGTCACCGTCTCGGATAAGATGGAGGAACTGCTCCACCTCATCCAGACCCGCCGCGCCTTCCTCTTCACCGAGCTTTTTGACGGCCGCCCCGTCACCGTGCGCGTGCTCGTGGCGACCTTCATCGCAGTCCTCGAGCTCACCCGCCTGCGCAAGCTTCGCGTCCGCCAAGACGAAGCCTACGCCGACATCCACGTGGAGGCGGTGGACGACCCGGCCGACCTCCCCGGCCTGCTCGCTGCGCCCGCGCTCGAATCCACACCGGAGCCGGAATCCGTCTCGGTCGCCCCCGCTGCCATCGAGATGCCGCTTGAAACGCCGCCGGAAGAAAGCACCGTGAACCCGTGAGCAAACGCGCCCGCCAAGTCCCCGCCAAACCCGCCAAGCCGGCCTCCGGTCCCGCTGGATTGCTCGGCGTCGGTCTGGACAACACCGATGGCCACAAACGCGTCACCACCGGAGAACAATTCGTGCTGGTCGGCGGCTCGGCCGAGACCCACGAACGCATGACCGAGACCACCGTAAAGACCTTCGAAGAGCTCAAGCGCCGCGACAAACGTCTGCAGTCCGTCGACCCCCGCGAGCTCGCCGAGATCATAGACAAGTCCACCCCGCGCTGAACGCGTTTTCAGACCGATTCGTTTTCCTTCCGTCCCAACCTTTCACCATGAGCGACACCCCCGGTTCCACCCCCGCCCCCGAGGCCCCCAAGCCCCGCCTCAGCCTCACGCCCAAGGCCCCCGCCCCGGCCCCCACGCCTGCCCCGGCCCCAGAAATACCCGCCGCCGCCGAGCCGAACGCCATTCCTCCGCCCCCGCTCCAAGCCTCCAGCGCCGCCACTCCAGACGCCCTTCTGGCCGCCAACAAAACCAGCGCCCCCCGCCCCTCCCTGAAACTCTCCGGGACACCCCACCCCTCCATCGAAAACCCAACCGACCCCAAGTTCGAGTCGCCCGCCCCCAAAGCCTCGAGCGACGCCCCGCCTCTGGCCATGGTCGCCCTCGCCGCGCTCGCCGCCGTGGCCGCCCTTTCCTTTGCCGCTCTCCTTTATTTGAAAAATCAATAAACTCACGACCATGTCCGACACCCTCGCCCACTTCGACGAAACCACCTTCAAGACCGCCATCACCGGGCCCGTGCCCGTGTTGGTCGATTTCTGGGCCCCTTGGTGCGGCCCCTGCAAAGCCATCGCCCCCATCCTCGCCGAACTCGCCCAGGAACTCGAAGGCAAGCTCACCATCGGCAAGGTCAACGTGGACGATCACGCCAGCCTGGCCGAGGCCTACTCGGTCCGCGCCATCCCGACCATGCTGGTCTTTAAGGGCGGCCAACTCGTCGACACCCTCGTCGGCATGCAGTCGAAGGACAACCTCAAGGCCAAGCTCCTCGCCCACCTCTAAGCTGCGCCTATTCGCCCCCGCTCGCCCGGCCTTTTCAGGCCGGGCTTTTTTATGCCCTCATGCCCCCCTGCCGCGCCTCCGCCAACCGCACCGCCAACGCCCGCAGGCGGTCCGCCGACTTCACCCCCGGCGCACTTTCTACACCGCTGTTCACATCGATGAAACCCGCCCCACTCCGGGCCAGCGCCTCAAACAGATTATCCGGCCCCAGACCGCCAGCCAGTATCCACCGCTTACCCGGAAACGACGCAGCCAAGCTCGCGAACCCACCCCAATCCCCAGTCCGGCCCGACCCGCCGAAACCCTCGGCATGGTAGGTATCCGCCAAAAAAGTCTCCGCGAGGGGCATCCAATCCTTCGGGAAAACCGCGCCCGGCGGCAGCTTGGGCGCCAACCAAAGCCGCTCCGGTCCCACCAGCGACGACCACTCCGCGACGCGCGCCACGTCCAGATCGTGCCGCGCGTGGATTTGAAAATACGCAAACCCAGCCGCCGCCACCTCGGTCAGCCGCGCCACCGTGGGCTCGACCAGGACAGCCACCCTCCGCGGCCCCACCGGCCAACCCGCCGCGCCCGCGACGTAGTCGTCCAGTGCGAGATAACGAGGGGATTTCTCATACAGAATAAACCCCAGGAAATCCGCGCCCAGGTCCGCTGCCAGCCGGGCGTCCTCGCCTCGGCGCAACCCGCAAACCTTCCATTGGATACCGCCGGTCATAAAGCGCGGGATTTAAAACGCGTTCACGTTCGCAATGACATGATCCACCTGCGCATCCGTGAGCTCGGGAAAAATCGGCAGACTCACGCACGTCGCGCAGGCCCGCTCCGCCACCGGAAGCGATCCCGCCCCTTGACCCAATTCCAGGTAACACGCCTGCCGATGCAAAGGCACAGGGTAGATCAGATCCGTCCCGATGTCCTTGGTCGCCAAGTATTCACGCAAAGCGTCGCGCCGCGGGTGCAAGACCGTGAATTGGTGCCAGACACTCTCGCCCTCCGACCCCGCTCCTGCCGGCACCTGTAAATCCGCGAGCCGCAGGCCTGCGCGATAGCGCTCCGCGATCTCGCGACGCCGCGCAGTCCACCCCACCAACCAAGGCAGCTTCACCCCGAGCAGAGCCCCCTGAAATCCATCCATGCGGAAATTAAAACCCACATGATCATGATAGTAACGCCGTCCCGAACCATGCACGCGTAGCAGTTTGGCCTTGGCGAAAAGATCGTCGCGTCGCGAAACCAGCGCCCCGCCCTCCCCGCAACCGCCAAGATTTTTGGTGGGATAAAAACTAAAGGTGCCAATGTCACCCGTTAGCCCGACCGGGGTGTCTTTATAAAGCGCCCCCACCGCCTGGGCGCAGTCCTCGACCACGAAGAGTCCGTGCTTGCGCGCGATCGCCATGATCGCGTCGAGCTTCGCCGGGCGGCCAAACAAATGCACCACCACGATGCCCTTGGTGCGCGACGTGATAGCCGCTTCGATCTTGGCCGGATCCAGATTAAATGAATCCTCCTCGACATCGACAAACACCGGTTTGGCACCGACATAACTAATGCCCCAAACCGTGGATATAAACGTAAAGGGCGGGGCGATCACCTCATCCCCCGGCCCCCACCCCGCCAGCGCGGCCACCAGATGCAAAGGCGAAGTCCCACTGTTTAATCCCAAGGCCTGCGGGTAACCCAAGGTGCGTGCAAACGCCGTCTCGAAATCCTCGACATCTTTGCCGAGACAAAAACGCGTCGCGTCATAAGTCGCGGTCAGAGCCGCAAGCGCTTGCTCACGAATGGCCCGATGTTGGAGAGAAAGATCAAGGAAAGGAACTTTCATGGCGTAAAGCCGGCCAGCCAAACCCGCCTTCGCTCCGGCCGCAAAGCCGTATTTCCAACGGGACCGAGAAAGCGCCGGAACAAAACCCCCTCGGCGCACGCCCTCACACCGTGCGGTCCGCCGCCCACCGCGCGGCCTGTTCACGGGCATAGTCTGCAAACGCCGATTTGAGCCGGCGCGTCACCGTGTGCGGCCCGGTTTTGTATAGATATCCATCAATGGATCCCACCGGCTGCAAATCCTTGGTCGTGGATAATAAAAAGGCCTCCTCCATCCCGCCCAAAGCCTCCGGCCTAACCGTCGCTTCCCGCGTGGGCACCCCCGCCCGCGCGGCGATATCCGACAATAATAAGCCCCGTGTCACCCCCGCTAAAATCCCGGCCGACAATGGCGGGGTCACTATCACCCCGTTACAAACAAACCCGAGATTACACACCGCAGCCTCCGTAATCTCTCCCGCTTGATTCAAGATCACCGCCTCGTCCGCCCCCCGCAGCTTCGCCTCGCGCAAACAAAGCAGATTATTAAGATAGTTACCCGTCTTCCACGCCGGATTAAGTGCCTCCACTGGATTACGTCGCAGTTTTTGCGCCACAGATAAAGTCTGCCCACCTTCCAACTGCGCTGCCGTCAGTTTAGGGCAGGCCTGAACCAAAATAACAAAGTGAACGGTATCCGCTAAAGCCGGGTCCAAACCGATCGCCCCCTCGCCACGAGCCAATTGCAGACGAATATACAGTTCATCCGCAGACCCCATGATATCCCGATAAGCCGCTGCCGTGCGGCGGATCTCGGCCAATACCGTCGCCGCCGCCGGCAAAGGCGGAAAATACAAGGCAGCCGCCGAGCGCTCCAGCCGCGCCCAGTGCTCTTCCCAAGCAAATATCACCTTGTCATATGTGCGCCAGACTTCGTAAATCGCATCACCATAAAGAAATCCACGATTAAGTGGTGAAACCGAGGCCTCTGCGGCGGGATGTAAACGGCCGTCCGTGTTGGCCTGAATAAAGGGCGTGGGCAGCATAATAAAATGAGGGCAACGACAAGGCCTAGACTCGCCTAGCTTGACCTGAAGGCCAAACAAAAAAGCCCCCGGATGACCGGGGGCTTTGCAAAGCGGGCAGAAACCAAACTTAGAGGGCCGGAGCCACTTCGGCAACCGGAGCAGCCTCCGCGGCAGGAGCGGCGGGAGCAGCCTTGACGCGGGACTTTACCAAACCGAGCGCCTTCTTCACATTCTGCACACTGGGTGCGGAGATGCCGAGGGCCTTGGCGATTTCTTCGCCGGTCTTGCCCTGGGCGGACAACAACTTCACCTGAGCCCGGGTCTCGTCGGTGATCTTGGCGCGCTTGCCGGTCTTAACCGCTTTGGTCACAGAGGTCTTGGGGGCCTTGGCGGCAACAGACTTGGCACCGCGACCAGCCTTGCCCTTGAGTTTGCCACCGTTTTTGGCGGCGTCCTTCAGGGCGGCGATAAAGAGATCGAGGGAGGCAAATCCGAAATCGGAAGGCAGCTTGGCCAGAGCGGCAGCGCGCTCGGCGGAGATTTTGGACTCCAGTTGTAGGAGATCAGCTTTGGCTTTTTCTAGTTTGGCGAGTTGGTCGTTGAACATTGCATCGTCACCAAAATGCCACCGAACAAATTCATCAAGTAGATAATGTATAAACGACCGTTTTTTTTGATACTTCCGGGCCTACCCGCCGTTTTTAAAATCAACATGGTATTAGATACCTTCCATAAACAATTCGACGCCAGTAATGAAAACACCGCACCCGCCACTTTGGTTTCTCTGATCAAATCAATTTTATTCAACGGCACTGTCCGGCGTTACTTTCGGGAAAAGCGCCAAGTTTTAGCGCCACGCACGTCATCTCTTGCAGGTCCCCGTTTATTTGGAGTAAGCTGAATCTCTTCGTGTTATCATCAAACACCACGCTCAGCCCCTTTACGGTCACTAACCTATCAACGCATGCCGCTCATTCCCATCGAGGACAATTTCAACGACGTCATCGCCAAAGCCCAGCGCGGCTACGGTATCTCTGACGCGGAACTCGTGGCCCGCGCCGAAGTTTCGCCCGAAGATTTCGCCGCCGTGAAGGCAGGCACTCCCCTCTTACCTGTCCTGCGTCGGCTCGCCCGCCACCTCAAACTATCCCCCGACGCCCTCGTCGTCCTCGCCAAGAAAGAAGCTTACCCCCGCGCACCGATCTTCCCGCGTGGGTTCGCCATGTTCAATACCCCTGACGACGATATCACGGTAAATAACTACCTCGTCTGGGATCCCAAAACTCGGGAGGCCGCCGTCGTCGATACCGGGACCGATATCACCGACCTGCTCGACGTCGTTAAAAGCCAGCAACTCCGCGTCGTCGCCATTCTGATCACCCATTCGCACAGCGACCACATCGCGGCCCTACCCGCACTCATCGCCGCCACCGGCGCACAAGTCTGGAGCCACGAGCGCGAGCCACTTGATTTACCCGGCGCGCGAACCTTTGCCGACAACGCCTATTTTCACCTGGGCAACATCGCCATCAAGACCCTGCCCACCCCCGGTCACTCGCCCGGCCAAACCACGTTTTATGTGCAGGGCCTCAGCTGGCCCCTTGCCCTCTGCGGCGACTCCCTCTTCTCCGCCTCCGTCGGCGGCAGCCCCACCCGGTTTGCCGAACAAATTAAAAATACCCGCGCGCGCATTTTCAGCCTGCCCAAGGACACCGTGATCGGCCCGGGCCACGGCCCCCTCACCACCCTCGCCCACGAGCGACAATACAATCCCTTCTTCGCCCCCGATCGCCTGCCCCCCCTCGCCGGCAAGGCAGGCCCCGCCCCCGCCGCCACTCCGGCCACCCAAGCCGAGGTGGATGCCACCGCCGCCCCTGCCCGAGCCGTCGACCTGCCGAAGCGCCCCCGCGCTGGTAAAGCTGGCCGTCCCGATAGCAAAGCCACCCCGCCCGCCAAACCGTCCAAATCCGCCAAACCAGGACGAGACGGCGCTCGGGCCTTCAAATCCCGGCGCAACCGTTCCGCCTGATCTTAAGGCGCCCAAAACCGGTCCGCCTACGCCGCCAGACTGCCACATTCCTAAGCCCAGCCATACGCCTTTCGGGTGCTTTTGAAACCAAGGCCCCTTGCCTCGCCTTCCCCAGACCCGCCGGGCGCAAGCTGAAACCAAGTCCCACTTGCCCCCCCTGGAAGGCACCCACCGGGGTGCGGTTTGCCAAATCGTAACTCCGGACTTGCGCCGCCCGTTGCGCTTAAACACGTTCGCCCTCCCGTCAGTGTGACGGCGCGATCGCCAAGTGGTAAGGCCGAGCTCTGCAAAAGCTCTACCGCCGGTTCGATTCCGGCTCGCGCCTCCAATTTTCCCGGCTCACCTCGCCCCGGCCAAGCCCCCTATACCAAAGGCTCCCCAGGCTTACCGCCCGGCCTAGGCCCGTTTTTGAGCCCAGCCCTAGTCCCTGTCTGGCAAAACCAGCCCCTTCTGGGGTTTTACGTTGAAGGCAGCCTTGTGACATCCCTTGGTCAGCTGAGTTTTTCACCTATTTTCCGGATCATGCCTCCCGCCTCGCCCCTGCTCGCTTCCGTTAACGTCATCCAAGTTTTCTCCACCACCGACCTCGTCGGCCAGGTGCTCACCGTGGGCTTGGGTATCTTCAGTATCATCGCATGGACGGTGATGTTCGGGAAATTCTCGGAGCTGAAACGCCTGCGCCTGCTCAACCTTACCTTCGAACAACGCCTGCGCGACGAGCGCACCCTGCTCGATCTGCCCGAGTCTTTCCGCACCCGGCGCTCCATCCCCTACGCCGACGTCTATGCCGACGCCGTCGAGGCCTATTGGCGCGCCGCCTCTATTCTGAAAGAAAAAGGCATCGACTCCGGCCGCGCCCGCCTGGAACACGCCGAGAACGGCATTCAGCGCGCCATAGCCCGGCAAACCCTGCGCTACGAGAGCAGCATGATCTTCCTCGCCTCCATCGTCTCCGGAGCCCCTTTCCTCGGCCTCTTCGGCACCGTCTGGGGCGTGATGGAAGTCTTTACCGCCGTCTCGATGCAGGCCTCCGCCAACCTCCAGACCCTCGCCCCCGGCGTCTCCGCCGCCCTCATGACCACCATCGCCGGTCTGGTCGTCGCCATCCCCTCGGTCTTCGGCTACAACGCACTCCTCACCAAGACCCGCCAGCTCACCACCGAGCTGGAGAACTTTTCCTCCGCCCTCGCCGACCGCTTGGAACTGGAGTCGAAATAAGCCGGCCCTCGCCCCGTCGCATCAGCTAAACGGATACGCCCCATGGCACGCACCTTCCGCCGTCACCGCCAGATGCACGCGCTCTCCGAGCTAAACGTGACCAACCTGCTCGACCTGGCCTTCGTGCTCCTGATCATCTTCATGATCGCCACCCCGCTGATCAACCAGGAGCAGACCCTGCCAGTGAACCTGCCGGTGGAGTCGATGAGCCCCCAGACTCCGCCCGACCGCGACACGAAGTTCATCGCCGTCACCATCAAACTCGACGGCACCTACCTGATCGAGCCGGACACCCGCCGCCCCGTCACTGAACGCGAACTGGCCGGCCGCCTCGCCAGCCTCGCCGCCACATCCGCCGGCGCCAAAAACCAGCCCGTCATCCGCATCCGTGCCGACGCCCAGGTGCCCTACCAGCGCGTGATCACGCTGATGGATAATCTTAAAAAAGCCGGCCTCGGCCGCGTGAGTTTCGACACCCAGGTGCAAACCTGAGGTCCCGCTCCCGCTGTCCCGCCATGTCGATCCTCGCCGCCCCGCTTTCCCACGGCCCGAGCAGCGCCGCTGACCCCGCCGAGGGCCGCCGCTACGGCGGCGCTTTCCGCGTCTCCGCCGTCCTCCACTTGGTCCTGCTTGGCCTCGTCATACTTCTGACCGTGGTCGTGCGCCATAAAGACGCGGAGAAACCCGCCGTCTTCGAGCTCGTCGCCGGCCAAGGCGATAACTTCCTCGCCCTCGACGCCCCTTCCGGCAGCGAGGCCGGCCGCGCCACCGAGGGCGAAATCGCGTTCACCTCACCCGATCCCGTTCCCGTCTGGACCCCGCCGGCCGCCGCACCCGCCGAGCCCGAACCCGTCGCCCCCGCTGAGGTTACCCCAGTCGAGGCTGTCGCTCCCCCCGCCCCGGTTACACCAGCTCCACCTGTCCCCAACTTCGCCAAAGCAATCAAACAGACCATTCGCGCCGAAGTGAAAAAGGCCGACAAACAGATTCAAAAACAACGCGCCGAAGATAAAAAAGCCGCTGCCGAGGCGGAAAAGCGCACCAGCTACGAACAATTCCAAAAACAAAACCCGGGGAAAACCTCCGGTGCCAAAAGCAAGGCCGCCGCAGGCGCCGGAGCCGCCGCCTCGCCCGGAAAACGGATCGATATCAATAGTCTGAAACGAGGCGTCACCGGCGGCACTGGTGCCGGGTCCACCGGGGCGGGCGGCACCGCCCTCTCCCGCGCCGAGGCCAACGCGATGGACGCCTATTTCGCCCTGCTGATGCAGCGCCTGCGCGAGAACCACGAAAAACCCGCCGGCCTCAGCGATCTGCTCAACGCCCAAGTCTCCTTTACCATGGCCGCCGACGGCACCCTTTCAGGAGTGCGCATCGTAGCCAGCTCGGGTAATGCGGAGTTTGATCAATCCGTGCTCGAAGCCTTCAGTCGGGTGAAAATGCCAGCCCGTCCGGATAAAAAAACCGAGGTCTACCGCATCACTTTCCGCATCAAGGAGGCGTGATCGGTCGGCCCGCCGCCGCCGCCCGCCCATAAGCCCGAGCGGCACCGGCCGAAGAAGGCGGCACCGGTTGGTCCGGGCGCAAAGGATTGAGGCTGCAACGAAGGAGGAGCTGCTCGTTCTCGCGATCCAGATGCAGGATTTGCAGGGATTTCTCCCGCGCCCGCTCGAGCAGCTCCCCGCCATGCTCGCCAGCCACCCTCGGCCGCGCCTTCAAATCGGCCACACTTGTTTCAAAACGGGCCGCCAGCGCCTGCTTGCGCTCGCGCCACGCCGCATCAGGCGCCCGAAGCTCCAGTTTCAGAATGCGATTTTCCTCGAGCGCGAGAGCATGGAGCTCTTCGCAGAGCACAAGGTGGCGGGTAAGCAGTTCAGGAAGACTCATGCCGGAAAAGGGAGAATGGGGTTGCACCGAGCGGGCCTGGAATGAAACCCATAAAAAACTGAAATACCAAGTGCGGAGGGTAGCCCAAACCTTGGTTTAAAACGTATATAATCAAAAAGTTTTCCCGGTTAAAGCGCGGGGGCGGCGGGCGCGGCAGGTGCGGCGGGCGCAACCAGGGCCGCACCGGCCGGGGCAGTCTCTGCGGGCTGCTCAGGTCCAGTGGCAAGCGCTACCTCCGCCGGGTCAGGAGATGCCGGCGCGCCTGGAGCGGAAGCCGCGGGCGGCGGCAAGGGAGGCGGACCCAATTCCCCCAGATCCACCTGCGAACGCGTAAACCATCCCAACTGCTCCGAACGCCAGGCCGCCATTCGCACAATATCCGCGATCGTCGGCAATGGCTTGTCCCCCGCGACCTTTGCGATCTCACCGTAAGCCTCAAGCGCCGCGGCATGCTGGGCGAGCCGCTCTTCGCAGAGTCCGATGTGATAGAGAATAGGCAGGCGCCACTCCTGCGCAGGATCCAGCTCGGCCAGGGCGCGGAATAACAAAAGGGCACCCGTGAAATCGCTGCGGGTATAAAACTGGTTAGCCAGCTGATTACCCGTGCGACGCTGCCACGCCAGCCACGTCGGCGCATCGGGCGTGCTGCGCTCGTGCTCATGCTTCAGAAGATCAAGGGTGACTTGCAGCGATTCCTCATCGCGCCCCAGCTTGGCCAGCAGAGTCGCCAGCAAGAACCTCGCCTCAGGATTTTGCTCCGCCACCGGCTCCTGCTCAATAAAGGCCCGCAACGCCGTGACCGCCGCCAGGTCTTCACCCGCCAGGAGACGCGCATGGGCTACCTTGAAGCGCGCCCGCGCCCGGTCCACCGGAGCAAGGTCGAGCAGATTCAGCCGGTTGAAAAACTTGATCGCGTTGGCATAGTCCCCGGTCGAGAGGTGGGTTTCCGCGATCTCGAATTGGGCCGTCCGCACCGTGCGCCGATAACGCAATCCCTCGGCCTCGGGCATGCGCAGGGTGGCGTTGAGCACCGAATAAAAACGCGCGATCGCCAGCTTGGGCGAACCCAGCTCCCGGTAGGTGCGGCCAAGCTCCAGCAAGGCCGAGGGCGTTTCGATAAAATCTGGATGATCGCGAATCAACAGCTCGTAAGTCGCGGCCGCCTTCACTCCTTCGCCCGATTTACGCAGGGTGCGCGCTAGGCCCAGCAAAGCCGTGGCAAGTTGAACCGGATCCTCGGATTCAGCAGCCACCGAGTTGTAGGCCATTAGCGCCGACTGAAGGTCACCCGAGGCAAGCTTGCTTTCGCCAAGACGCAGCAGGCTGGCCTGATCATCCACCAGAGATTTGGTCACGGCCTCGCCCCCGGTTCCGCCCGGGGCCGCCGGGGCTTCGGAGGGGGCGGCCTGTGGGTGCCCCTCCGCTGCAACCGGAGGCGTCTCCGCCGCTTGCGCAGGGACCGCTTCATGGTCGCCAGACCCATGCAGGGGGAGCACGACTCCCCAGACCAACATGAAAGCCGAAACCGAGGATATGCGGTTCATTTTTGCTCGTAAGTAGCCCGACTGGGAAGCGCCGGCGGCGGGAGGAAATAGGGGAGCAACTGCTCCACCTTCACGCCTCCGGGCGGAGCAAAAGTATCCGGCAGCAACTCCGCCTCGCCCGACTGGCTGTTTACCGGCCCGGATTCAGTATGGGGATGCCGCGGCTCGATCTCCACCACGGGCGGGTTGTCCGCAGGTTCGGGAAGAATCATCGGCGGCTCGACGGGCTCGGAACTGACCTCGATGACGGGTGCAGGCGGAAGCGGAGGGGGCGCGACCGGACGTGGTCGCGCAAAACGCAAGGGCACCGGCCCTTGGGAGACCAGATAAGGCACGGAGGCAGCCGGCAGCGCAGCCGCTTGATTAGCGGCCAATACGGCGGATAGGATGCAGGCGGCCGCCCCCGTCATCTTCCGGTGGGAAGAAGAAGGAGTGGCTAAGCTGCGCGCAGACGTGCAGGGTGCGGACATGAGCGGGTGGTGCGGTGAGAGTGTTCACGGTGCCATCCTGAGATAATGGGTTCCGCCCTATGCATCGACACCCCCCGCCCAGACTTGAGCACAAATCGTTGTTTCGGAAATCCCGGATCCTTTTATCCGTTTCTTGCACCCGCCCGCGCTTTTTGCGGCCATGACTATCGTCCCCCCGCCCATGTCCGACTCCCCGCCCGCCCCCAAGCTCACCCCGATGCTCCAGCAATACTTCGAGGTGCGGCGCGGCCTGCCCAAGGACACCTTGCTGCTTTTCCGGTTGGGCGATTTTTACGAACTCTTCTTCGATGACGCCATCGACGCCTCCCGCCTGCTCGGCCTTACCCTGACCAAACGGGGCGACCATCCGATGGCCGGCCTTCCCTTCCACGCCGCCGACGGCTACGTAAACAAACTCCTCGCCACCGGCCGCAAGGTCGCAATCTGCGACCAAGCCGAACCCGCGGTCGCTGGTAAACTCGTCCGCCGCGCCCTCACCCGCATCCTCTCTCCCGGCACCACCCTCGACGCGAAACAACTCGACGCCTTGCGCAACCACTACCTCGCCGCCCTCCACCTCGATCGTGCCGGCCTGCACGCATCCTGGCTGGATCTCTCCACCGGCGATTTCCGCCTAGCCTCCGAGCCCCGCCCCGAAGACCTCCTGCCTGTCCTCACCTCCCTCGATCCGCGCGAAATTATTCTGCCGGAGGGTCAATTGGATAAATGGCGCGCCGCCCCCCACGAGCAGACCGGCCTCCACGCCCTCGCCGCCTTCGTCGCCGGGCGCGCCCTCACCGAGTTACCCGCCTTTCAATTCGAGCCCGCCACCGGTCTACGCGCTGTCCTCTCGACCCTCGGCGTGCTCAACCTCGAGGGCTTCGGCCTCGCGTCCGGCCACCCCGCCCTCGGCCCCGCCGGCGCCCTCGTGCTCTACGTCACGGAAAACCTCTGCGCCAAACCGGAAAACCTCCACCGCCTCCAACTCCACCGCAGCGCCGCCACCCTGCTGCTTGACCCGGCCACCCTTCGTAATCTGGAGATTTTCACCTCCTCGCGCGGAGAACGCACCAGTTCCCTGCTGTCCGCCATCAACCGCACCCACACCGCCCCCGGCGCCCGCCTGCTCGAAGCCTGGCTAGCCGCTCCGCCGCAAGACCTCGCTGAAATCCGCCGCCGCTCCACCGCCGTCGGCGCCCTGCTCTCCGCCCCCGGACCGCTCGCCGATCTGCGCACCGCCCTAGGCCAGGTCCGCGATATACCCCGCATCCTCGGGCGCTTGCAAAACCGCCTGCGCAACCCGCGCGAGCTCGGCGGCATCCGCGATACCCTCGCCCAGCTCCCGGCCCTGCGTTCCGCCTTGGCGTCTTTCTCCGCGCCCCTCAGCCCCTTCGCCGCCGAACTTCGCGACTTCGCGTCTTTGCGCTTAACTTTGGACAATGCCCTCGCCGACGAACTCCCCGCCGATCTCGCCGACGGCAACCTCATCCGCCCCGGCCACGACGCCGAGCTCGACCGCCTCCACGCCCTCAAAACCGGCAACCGCGCCTGGCTCTCCGAACTCGAGGCCGCCGAACAGGCCCGCACCGGCATTCGCAGCCTTAAGGTTAAATTCACCAACAATTTCGGCTACTACATCGAGATCACCAAGGCCAATCTCCACCTCGTCCCCGCCGACTACATCCGCCGCCAGACTACCGTGAACGGCGAGCGCTACGTCACCGAGGCCCTCCGCCAGAAAGAGAAGGAAATCCTCTCCGCCGACGACCTTGCCCTCGCCCGCGAGCACGAGCTCTTCGCCGCGCTCGTCGCCGCCGTATTGGACGAGTCTATCGCCCTCACTCGGACCGCCCAAAGCCTCGCCGAGCTCGACGTCCTCGCCGGCTGGGCCGAGCTCGCCCGCGAGTGGGATTACTGCCGGCCCGAGTTCATCGAGGATGCCGTTTTAGAAATCACCGCCGGTCGCCACCCCGTGGTCGAGCAGATGCTCCGCGACCCCACCCGGCCCGCCGGCTCCCAGGCCTTCGTGCCCAACGACACCCGTCTCTCTGCCGGCGCCGAGCAACTCGCGTTGCTCACCGGCCCCAACATGGCCGGCAAATCGACCTACATCCGCCAAATCGCCCTCATTTCCCTCATGGCCCACGTGGGCAGCTGGGTGCCCGCCACCACCTGCCGCCTCGGCCTGATCGACCGCATTTTCTCCCGCGTCGGCGCCAGCGACGACCTCGCCCGCGGCAATTCGACCTTCATGGTCGAGATGAACGAGACCGCTAATATCCTCAACCACGCCACCGAACGCTCTCTGATCATCCTCGACGAGATCGGCCGCGGCACCTCGACCTACGACGGCCTGTCCATCGCCTGGGCCGTCGTCGAACACCTGCACGCCGACCCCGAACGCGGCCCGCGCACGCTGTTCGCCACGCACTATCAGGAATTAACCCAACTGGAAAAACACCTGTCCCGCCTGCGCAACTACTCGGTGGCGGTGAAGGAGTGGAACGACGACATCGTCTTCCTGCGCCGCGTCGTGCCCGGCCCCGCCGAGCGCAGTTTCGGCATCCAGGTCGCCCGCCTCGCCGGTCTGCCTCCGAGCGTGATCGATCGCGCCCGCGCCATTCTCGCCAAACTCGAAGGCGACGAGACCTCCGTCGAGCTACCCGCCGCCCCAGTCGCAAAGCCCAAGAAAAAACTCACTGTCGCCCCGGCCGCCGACACCGCCCAGCTCGAGTTGCTCTAGTCCGGAACGGCGGAGGCATCTCGAAAACCAGCTCAGATGTGCTTGGAGTCGTCCGCGTCCTTTTTGACGTAGCCGGTTTCCTGACGCTGGTGATTGACGGCGTTTTTCTTGAGGTAGGCTTGGTAAACGTCCTCTGCCGTCATGCCCAGGGTCTGGGCCAGCGAGACGAGAAAGTGGAATAGATCGACCACCTCGACCTTGGCGTTCTGCTCGTCGAATTTCTGGTATTTCGCCCACCATTTCCACGGCACGCTGTCGATCAGCTCAGCCGTCTCCTGCTGCATGGCCCGGGTATAGTTAAGGATCCACTTGGCCTTCTCCTCGTCGGTCGGTGGAGGCAAAGCGACCCCGATACGGGCATTCAGGGCCTCCTGCATGCGGAAGATTTCTTCTAGTTTGTCCATGGTCAGGCCAAGCTGGGTAGCGCCGTCGGCCATGGCAAGCCCGCGAAGCCTGTGACTGACCCAGCCCCGCCGGGAGAGCCGGCGGCGAAACAAAAGGTTGCGCCCGATGCGTGACGCCATGAGCTTGCACAAGATTGTTGCCGCGTGACGCGCTTCCTGCGCTCCGCCGCCACAATCACCCCCGCGCAGCTCCCGCGCCCTTGTGGTGAGCGCGCATTCAACACCAAACCAAACCAGACATGTCCGAACAAAACCCGTCCGACGCAGCGCCCCTTGCGGAGCCCGTCGCGACCCCCGCCGCGCCCGCCGCCCCCGTCGCTCTAGACGGCTTTGGCTCCACGCGCGGCACCGGCCTGGCCCGGGGCAAACGCCCCGCCCGCCCCGCCGCCCCCGCCCCGGCCGACTCCGCGTCCGCCGGCGGCTACCAACCGACCGCCCTCCAGGTGATCGTCGCCAAGACCGAATACGTGAACCCGTTCGCCCCCGCGCCTGAACCCGCCCCCACTGCCCCGGTCGCCCCCACCCCGGCGCCCGCGGCCCCAGTGGTCGTGGCAGAGCCCGCTCCAGCGGCCGAAGCCGCACCCGCGCCTGCGGTTTTCACGCCCGCCCCCCGGCCCCTCGCGCCCGCGCCCAAGGCCGAGCTGAACATACTCCCCCCCGCCGCCCCCCGGCCCGTGACCAGTTGGGAATCCCCCGGTGCGTCCACCCCGTCCACCCATTCCCCGGTCGCACCTGCCGCCACCGGGCCGCGTCCGGTTTTTCAAGTCGAGCGCAAGCCCATCGTCGCCCGCGAGATCGCCCCGCTCCGCCCCGTCGAAGGCCGGCCCGCCGGTGAACCCGCCCACCGCGACGTCCGCGGTGACGGCCGCGGCAACGGCCGCCGGAGCGATCATCCCCGTCGCGAAGGCAATAATGCCCGCCCCGAAGGCCAGCGCCCCAGCCCCGGTAAACCCGCCGCGAGCGCTCCCGCGACCAATAGCCCCAAAGGCGAAAAGGCCGGCGGCTTCGTCGGCTGGCTAAAAAATATCTTTGGAGGAGGCGCCTCCGAGACCCCTGCTGCCACCACCCCCGGCGAGAAGCCCCACGGTGAACGCGGCCCCCGCCCCGAGGGTCAGGGTCGCAGCGATGGCCGGCGCCGGCGGCGCGGCGGTCGCGGCCGCAATGGCGGCGGCGGCGGTTTCCAAGGTCAGGGTCAGCCCGGCGGTGAAAACCGCGGCCCCCGCCCCGAGGGCCAGGGCCACCCGGGTGGTGGTCGTCGTCACCACGGCGGCGGCGGCGGTCGTGGCCCCCGCCCCGAGGGAGGCAACCCCCGCCCGCAGGGCTGATAAACCTTGCCAAGCCCCGCGCCTCTCCGCGCATTTTCAAAGCGTCCGCCCCATCCGGCGGGCGCTTTTTTTTTAGCCGGTTTTCCACGCTCCTCGCTCCCCAGCCCACGCCCCCACCCACGTTCATGTCCGACCTCCACATCCAAGGCGGCAAGCCGCTCTCCGGCACCATCGTCCCCTCCGGCAATAAGAACTCGGTCCTGCCGATCTTCTGCGCCACCTTGCTCACCGACGAACCGGTGACCCTGCGGAACGTTCCCGATATCACCGACCTGAACAAACTGGTCTCCTTCCTCTCCGCTCAAGGCTCGCACATCGAGTGGAACCGCGAGACCGGGGTCATGCACCTCGACCATTCCGCCTTCCGCAGCCAGTTGGCCAATGACGAACTGCCCTCGGACATGCGGTCAACCGTGCTGCTGTTCCCCGCCCTGCTCCACCGCCTCCGCCGCATCACCCTGCTCGCCAACGCGAAGGGCTGCTCCCTTGGCGTGCGCGAGATCGACCCGCACCTCGAAATTCTCGCCGCCCTCGGCGCCACCGTCGGCTCCGGCGACCCGCTGGTGATTGCCCTGCCCTCCGGCTTCATCGGCGCCCGGCACTGGTGCGATTACATGTCGGTGACGGTCACCGAAAACTTCGCCATGGCCGCCGCACTGGCCACCGGCGAATCCACCCTCATCAACGCCGCCAGCGAGCCCCACGTGCAGGAACTTTGCGCCGCTCTCGTCGCCATGGGCGCACGGATCGAGGGCCTCGGCACCTCCCGCCTGCAGATCCGCGGCGTCGGCTCACTCCACGGCGCCGATATCACCATCGGCACCGATTACCATGAGATCGTGACCTTCCTCGCCCTCGGCGCCATCACCGGCGGCGAAGTGCGCGTCACCAAGGCCCTCCCGCACCACTTCGACCTCATCGTGCGCGCCTTCGCGAAACTCGGCGTGACCGTAGAGCACGAGGGCGACGTCGCCTTCGTGCGCCGTGGCCAGCGTCTGCGCATCGAGGAGCCGTTTACCAGCAACCTGCTGCCCAAAATCGAAGCCGCACCCTGGCCTTATTTCTCGGTCGATCTGCTGCCTCTGATGATCGCCCTGAGCGTGCGCTGCGACGGCACCATCCACTTCTGGAACAAAGTTTACGAGAACGGCTTCTCCTGGATCCCCGAACTGGCCAAGTTTGGCGCCCACGCCGTGGTGAGCGATCCGCACCGCCTGATCATGTTTGGCAACCGCCCGCTCCGCCCCGCCGTCGTCGATTCGCCCTACATTATCCGCGCCGCCGTGGCCCTCGCCATGGTTGCCGCCGCCATCCCGGGCAAATCCGTCGTCCGCCACGCCGAGATCATCAAGCGGGCCCATCCCCGCTTCGTCGAAAACCTCCGCAGCCTCGGCGCGGACATGGAGTGGGAGTGACCCGCCATCAGCCCGATCATTTCAACGACGAAGCTCACGAAGGCACGAAGATGGACTTCGATCCCATTTCCCAAAAAGTGCTGGGTTGCGCGATAGAGGTGCATCGCACCCTTGGGCCGGGGCTGTTGGAAACGGTCTATGAAAAGGCATTGCCGCAGGAGTTGAGGGACGCCGGCTTGCAGTTTGCGGCGCAAGTCCAGTTGCCGGTCATCTACAAGGGCCGCGACCTGGGATGCGGCTTTCGGATCGATCTGTTGGTTGAAAACTCGGTGGTGGTGGAACTTAAGACGGCCGAGCAGCTCGCCCCTATCCACGAGGCCCAGCTCCTCACCTACCTGAAACTCTCCGGCCACCGCATCGGTCTGTTGATCAACTTCAACGTTCCACTGCTCAAACACGGTATCAAACGCCTGGCCCATTGATCCAAACCTTCGTGTCTTCGCGCCTTTGTGGTTAAATCTTCTGCCTCATGCCCAAACCCTCCTCCTCCGCCGCCACTCCGCCTGCTGACGTAAAGGGTCTCGGCTACCTCGCCGCGCAGCTCGCCGCGCCCGTCTCCAGCGCCGAGGCCGCGCTGCGCCCCCTCTCCTTCGCCGACTTCGCCGGCCAGCCCAAGACCGTCGAACGACTCAAGATCATGGTCGGGGCCGCCCGCACCCGCGGCGAAGCCCTCAATCATATCCTGCTCAGCGGCCCGCCCGGCCTCGGCAAAACCACCCTCTCGCTCATCCTCGGCGCCGAGATGGGCCGCAACGTGCGCATCACCTCCGGCCCCGTGGTCGAGAAGGCCTCCGATCTCGCCGGCCTGCTCACCAGCCTGGAAGAGGGCGACCTGCTGTTCATCGACGAGATCCACCGCATCCCCAAAACCGTCGAGGAATACCTCTACAGCGCGATGGAGGACTTCCGGCTTGATATCATGATCGACCAGGGGCCGAACGCCCGCTCCGTCCGCCTGTCGCTTCCTCGCTTCACCCTCGTCGGCGCCACCACCCGGGCCGGCATGCTCACCGCCCCGCTCCGCTCGCGTTTCACCCTCCAGACCCGCCTCGATTACTACGACGCCGCCACCCTGACCGGCATTATCAAGCGCTCGTGCGGCCTGCTGCAGGTCCCGCTGGACGACGGCGGCGCCCGCGAGATCGCCACCCGTTCGCGCGGCACGCCCCGCATCGCGAATAATTTGATCAACTTCGCCCGCGACTACGCCCAGCAACGCGGGGACGGCCGCATTACCCAGACCGCCGCCGCCGCCGCCCTCGAGTTGCTCGAGATCGACGCCAAGGGACTGGACGAGATGGATAAACGCATCCTGCGCGTCATGGCCGAGAACTACCGCGGCGGCCCCGTCGGTCTCGGCACCGTCGCCATGGCGGTGAGCGAGGACGCCGATACCCTCGAGGAGGTTCACGAACCTTTCCTGATCCAGGAAGGCTACCTGCAACGCACCCCCCAAGGCCGCATGCTCACCCCGAAGGGCTACCACGCCGTCGGCCTCAGCCCGGGGCCGGGCGACGTGCAGGCCAGCCTGCTTTAGACTCGTCGGCCATGCCCGACCCTGCCGAGTTTTACCAGGCCGTGATCGAGGATCACCGGCGCCGTCCGCGCCACCGCGGCCCCCTGCCCGTCGCCCATCGCGCCGCCCGCCGCGAAAACCCCGCCTGCGGCGACTTCTGCTCGATCCAGTTTCAACTCGACCCGCCCCTGCCGCCAGAGACCGTTGCCGCCCCGACCGCGCGCCTGCTCTCAGTCGGCTTTACCGGCGCGGGCTGCGCCCTTTCCCAAGCCTCCGGCTCCCTGCTCGCGGCCGCCTTGAACGGTCGCACCGTGGCCGAGGCCCGCACCCTGGCTGCTGCGGTCGAGACCCTGGTCCGCAACGGCCCCAGGGAAAATGCTCCGGACAACCTCGGTGACCTCGCCGCCCTCGCCGCCGCCCACGCCTTTCCCGCCCGCCACGCCTGCGCCCTGCTGGCTTGGCAGGCCGCCCTCGGCGCTCTCGCCGCCCACTCCACCGCCGCCGGATAAAAACTCAAGCCAGCTTGATTTCCGCCAGGACCGGCCGGTGATCCGATAGCCACGAACGCACCACCTCGCAACGCGTCACGTTCAGGCCCGCCGGCACCAATACGAAATCCAAGGCCCGCGCCGGCAAAGGCGACGGAAAGGTGCGGCCATTTTCCGGGTGCAGCGCATACGCCGCGAAATGTTCCAGCTCGGCCAGTAAACCCGCCGCGGCGTCACTCGCCTTGTCGGAGGTATTGAAATCTCCACACACAATCGGCGGCACCCCCCAGAATGGCGCCCGGGTGTTATGCCGCTTCTCCAGATAACGAAAAACCTCACCCACCTGCCGCAGCCGCGCCGCCCGCGAGCCATAGTGCAGATGCAGATTGACCAAAGGGATGCGCAGCCCGCCCAAAACGGTTTCCACAAACAGAAAACCCTTCTCCCCCAACGTCCGCCGCCCAAAAGCCACCGCCTCGCCCTCCTCCAAGGCATGCCGGGAGAGAAAGGCGTTACCATAACACAGGTTAAACAAACCCGTGCGACGCGTCGTCACCCCGTGGAGCGCAAAAGGATAGCCGGAATGCTCACGGAGATACTCCAGATGGTCGAAATTTCCCGCCCAGCGCGAATCCTGGTCGATCTCCTGCAACGCCACCACATCGGCATCCAGCCGCACCAAGAGCGCTGCGATACGCCGCAAGTGGGCCTGCATGGAACGTTTGCTCTGCAAACCCTGGATAGGACGCAAGCCCCTGCCATGGGCGATGTTGTAAGTGACTAAACGGAGCCGTTTCATGCGTCAGCGGGTCCCCGCCGAACTAAAAATATGGGGCGGCCAACGGGATTCGAACCCGCGACCCCAAGAATCACAATCTTGTGCTCTAACCAACTGAGCTATGGCCGCCGTAAGGGGAGGGAAGAAAACGAAAGAGCGCCGCGCCCCTGTCAACCCTTCTTCTTGCGCATGCCCGCTGGGGAGGGCGAACTTGCCTGCGTCACCGCCCCGCCCCGCTCCAGCCGATATCCATGTTTCTCCTTAAAAAAATCCTCGGGCACCTGCTCATGCCCCTCCCCCTGGGCCTCGGCTTGGTTTCACTGGGCATCCTTCTGCTCTGGTCCCGCCGCCGGGTGCGCGGCTGGCTCGCCCTCATTCTCGGCTGGCTGATCCTACTGGCCGCCGCCAATCGTGGCGTCGCCATCGCCCTGACCGCTTCACTGGAAACCACCTACCCTGCCGTGCCCGCGTTCGCCGAGCCCGCCGCACCCGGTGGTGAACTGCAGGCGGCATCTTTTGTCGCCGTGCTCGGCGGCGGCCACGGCGACGCCCCCGATCTATCCGCCGGCCAGCGCCTGAGCGGCTCCGCCCGCGCCCGGTTGATCGAGGGTGTGCGCCTCGCCCGCGCCCTGCCCGCCGCGTGGCTGGTCGTCTCCGGCCCGCGCAACGCCAGCGACGCCCCGACGCTGCCCACCCACGCCCGCGTGCTGGCCGACGCCGCCGTCGAGCTGGGTTTCCCTCGTGAACGCATCGTCGAGATCGACACCGCGCGCGATACCGCCGAGGAGACCCGGGCGCTCGCCTTGCTCGCCGGGTCCGAGCCGGTCGCGCTGGTCACGTCCGCCTGGCACCTGCCGCGCGCGATGAAACTCGCCACCTCCGCCGGCCTCAACGCCCTGCCATGCCCCGCCGACTACCTCGGCAGTCGTGACGCCGCCATACCCATTACCGCTTGGTTCACGTGGGACGCCGAGTCACTTTCCAACACCACCCGAGCCTGGCGTGAATACCTTGGCCAAGCCTGGGCCGCCCTGCGCAAGCAGAGGCCGGATACCATACCCTGACCGCCGGCGGACTCAATGCACGCCGCCGCCCTTGCCATCGCCGCAGGGGCCACCGCCAGTGTCCACCGCAACAGTCGAGACCACCTCGCCGCGGGCGTTCAATACGGGATGATAAAACTTGGAAAGCGAGGTGGTGCTCTCGTTCACATAGTGGCCGATAAAAGTGCGGCGCGAGGTATCCTTGGTGCGGTTCGGTCCCGAGCCGTGGATGAGCTGGCCACCGAAAAACATCGTGGACCCGCGTGGCACCGTCACCGCGATGGGCTTGGCGTCGCGAGGGAAGGGATTGATGTGTGAATCGCCGTAGTTGTTCCAATTCTCGCCCGGCACTTCCTTGGGGCAATGGATGGCATTGCGATGCGAGCCGGGCACAACCCAGAGACAGCCGTTGTCAAGGGTAGCGGCATCGATCGCAGTCCAGGCCGCAATGCAGGTGGCGGGCGCCGCGAGCAGGTAGAAATTATCCTGATGCATGCCCTGGCCCTTGGCCCCCGGGGGTTTGAAATAATACATGGTCTGGGCGAGCAGCGCGGGCCGTCCCAGCAGGGCGGCGAGCACCTCCAGGACGCGCGGATGAAGCGCCCAGTCCTTCGCCCGCTCGCTATGGCGATGCGGGTGCATGGCGCGCAGTTGTCGCTGGGCGGGGTCGATTTGTTCAAACTTTAAGCCGTCATCATACATCGCGATGCCGTTGTGTTTAAAACCCTCGAAAAAGGCCTCGATCGCTTCGATTTCCGCCGCATCGAAAAGGGCGGGCACGACACACCAACCGTCGCGGTGGAATTGTTCGATCTGGTCCGCACTGATCAAAGCGGGGGCTGGGGCGGCGGCGGTCTGGCTGAAAGTGTCGAGCGTGATGGACATGATGGGGATAGAGGAAAAAGGCAGAGGCGAACGTGACCACTTTACCAACTCCCCTGCTCAAAGGGAATGGACGCGGCGCGCAAAAACATGGATTATCCCGCTGTCTTGAACCCTAATCGCCCCATCACTCCAGGTGTCGCCACGGAAACCATTCTCTGTGGAGAGTTTCGCGAGGGCCGCGGTTACACCAACTGGCGGCCACGCGGCACGGGGGACTGTTTGCTCATTCTGACACTGGGCGGTGCGGGCCGGTTGCGGGTGGCCGGGCGGGATCATGATCTGGGCCCGGGGGACGCAGTGCTCTACGCTCCGGGAGCGGCGCAGGACTACGCCACCGAGGGTGGGGCCGGGCGCTGGCACTTGCGGTGGGCGCATTTCCAACCGCGCGCCCACTGGCGCCCGTGGCTACTCTGGCCCGAACTTGGCCCCGGAGTGGGCCGTCTGCGCCTCCACGGTCGGGCAGAGGTCGCCGCCGCCGCCGCGCTCGGGCGCATGCTCACCGCCAGCCGGCTGGGCGGCCCCGGCCACGAGGACCTCGCCCTGAACGCCCTGGAGGAGGCCCTGCTATGGATTTTCCGCCTGAACTCGGACGAGAGCCCCGGCGGCGGTGATCCCCGGGTGCAACGCGCCGTGCAGAGACTAGCCACGCGCTTCGACGAGCCGTTCAAGCTCGACGCCCTCGCGGCGCACTGCGGGCTCTCGCCGTCGCGCCTGAGCCACCTTTTCCGCACGCAACTCGGCACCACCCCGCAACGCCTCGGCGAGAAACTGCGTCTGGATTCCGCGCGACAGCTTTTGCGGCGGACGAATCTATCCGTCGGAGAGATCGCGCGGGAGGTCGGTTTTGCCGATCCGCTGTATTTTTCCCGCCGCTTTCAACGTGCCTTCGGTCACCCGCCTTCGGCGCTACGCTCGGCGGATTGACTGGCCAAAGGCCGCCGCCGCCCGGCAAAAGCGCGCCGCCGCCTCGACCAACCCAACAGGCGAGAGCACCCCGAAACTGAGCCGCACCGTATGGCGCGGAGGCGCATCACCGTGGCAAAGCGCCCCCGGCACATAGAGCACCCCCTCCCGCAGACAGGCCCGGCAAAAGTCACTGTCACCGGCCGTATCGAGCCCGGCCGGCCCCTCCAGCCAGAGATACAATCCGCCCTCCGGGACCGCCCAACGCCAGCCCAGCCCGGCCAAACCTCCCGCCACCAAGGCCGCGTGCAGCGCGTTGCGCTTCTCCCGATAAACCCGCCGCAACACCGCCAGCTGGTCATCGTAGACTCCGCTGGCGATCGCATCCTCGAGCAGCGCCTGCACGAAGTTGCCCGAACCAAAGTCCTGATGCCCCTTCACGTGCAGCATCGCATCGCGCCACGCCTGGTGATCGCACACGCCGAAGCCGACCTTCAGACCGGTGGCAAAGGGCTTGGTAAGCGTGCCGCAATAAAGCCGGGGGAATCCATCCCACGCCGTATCGGACAACACCCCCGCCCGGGTTGAAGCAGAGCCCAACTCGTATCCCATTTCCCGATACGCAGCGTCCTCGATGACCGGCACCACGCAATCCTCCGCCCTCAGCGCCGCGGCCAGCGCCCGACCCTCCTCCACCCGGACGGTGCGCCCGCTGGGGTTGGAAAACCAGCCGATGAAATAAACCGCCTTCAAGCGGGCGCGGGAGCCATCGGCGCGCATACCCGCCAAGAGGTTGCGCAAAGCCTGCGGATCGAGCTTTCCGGCCGCATCCACCGGCAACGAACGCGCCTCCACCCCGAGCCCGGCCAGCAGGTCGAGAAAAACGAAATAGGTCGGCCGGTCCACGAGGATGATGTCTCCCGGATCGCAGAGGGTCTGGACCGCAAGGTAGAGCGCCTGCTGGGAGCCATTGGTGACGAAGACCCGCTCCGTCCAACGTGCGAGCGCAGCCGGGTCTTCCGCCTCTACCGCCCGGCCATCCTGCCGGAGCATGCGCCCGGCGAGCCCCGCCCGCAATCCCGACCGTCCCGCATTCGTGCCATATTGCAAGTAGCCCCGGTCCGGCGCCTGAACGATGACTCGCCGCAAGGCCTCGGAAAGCGCCGTGACCGGAAGGGAGGCGTTGTCCGTGAAGCCCGCCGCGAGCGAGAGCAGCCCCGGGGTCTCCAACGCGGCCCGCATCAAGGCCGTGATCGAGGGCGCGGTGGCACGACGCCCAAGAAGCGACAAGGTCAAGGCAGGCGCGCTGGTTTGCATGCCGCATCGGACCAGAGCCCACCCCGCCGGGACAAGCCCGCTCTCCGCCGCGCGCGGTGCACGGCCGCCAGACCCTGACCCACGTCTACGCGCTCTGATCGGCGGCCGAGAGCCGCGCGATGTCGGCGAGCATCGCCGCGCGCACCGCCGCCGGCACAGCGGCTACCCGCCAACCGTTGGAGGCGACCGCCGCCAACTCGGCCCGCGTGAAACCCGCCTCATCCGCCAAGGCACGATACTCATCCAGAACCGTGTTGTTGAAGACCAACTGGTCGTCGGTGCTGACCGTGCAGTTCACCCCCGCCGCCATAAGGGCCCGCAGCGGGTGGGCGGAGAGATTCGGCACCACCTGCAGGCGGACGTTGCTGATCGGGGTGATGTCAAAGGTGACGCCTCGCCCGACTGCCAGCGCGACCACCACGGGATCCTCGATCGCACGCAAGCCGTGCTGCACCCGGGTGACCCCGAGCTCCTCGATGGCCTCGCGCACGCGGTGCGGTCCGTCGAACTCGCCGGCGTGGCACTTGGTGACCTTGCCCGCCGACCGCATGCGCGCCCAGACCGGCGCGGTCCAGGCCTCCGTCGGCACCGGCTCAAAACCATGCAAGTCCACGCCCGCGATGCCGTCCTGGTTCACCAGGTCGTCGATGATTGCCTGCATCGGCCCGGCGTAGTCGCTGCGCAGCATGCCGGCGTAGAGCTTGACCGTGAGCCCGGGCGGCACGGCGGCGTGGACGGCCGCGACGATCTCACGGACGGGCACGTTAATAAAGTGGGCAACGGCGAGATGGAAACTGCACTCGACGTAGCGCACATTGGCCACGACGTGCTTGGCGAAAGTCAGGCGGGCTGACTCAAAATAACGCTCGGGCGAAGTGAACCACGGAAGCGCGTGGCCGAGCAGGACCTCGTCAAATTTGGGAAAACTCGGGAAACGGTAATCCGGCGCGTGGAAAAACGGCTCGGCCGGGTAGGTCTCGGGTTTCCAAGCGTGGAGCAACTCGTAGGGCAAAGAACCGTCGAGATGCAGGTGCGTCTCGGTCTTGGGCAGGGCGCGAATAAAACTCGGAGTGACCATGGCTAGGTTTCAGACCAGCGCGGCGGAAAACTCAAACCTGGGCGTGGAGGGAGCTTCAATTCATGCACCAGGCCCGTCCGGGTAAACTAGAACGCCACCTCCGCTGATTGGGTGCCGCGCAACACGGACTCCTGTCCCGTGACCGTTTTGAAGTTCGCCCGCACCCGCTCGATGCGCGCCTCGTCCTCCGGCGTGGCCGCGTGCAGGATGACCACGATCTTGGAGACGAGCCCGTAGATCTTGCCGTCACGCGCACTTTTCCACTGCCCGTAAGCGTCCAGCACCGAAAAACCGGCCGGAAACTCCGGAGTGACCACTTCGTCGAGGAATCGCTGCCAACGCGCCTCCGACCACGCGCCGCGATCCTCCTCGGCACCCGTCTCGCCAATCCCACGCAGGCCAAAATAAAGCTCGGTGCGCCGCCACTCCGCCGCAGGGGCGGCGGTCTTTACCATACCGGTCGCATTGACCGCTAACGGGGCGAGCTTTACCTCGCGTGTGGCGGCGCAGCCCGCCAGCCAAATCACCGCCGCCAAAAATATGGCCGCCCGCAGGAACCCTGATGTCATGCCCGCAGCCTAGGCGGAATCATCCGCCCAAGGCGCGTCAAAAAACCTAAAAAAACGACAGGCTGCAGTTGCGACGCAAAGTCTGACCTACAACAAAGGCACGATCAGCTTTTCGTAGTCGTCAGTCTCCATCGAACCGACCTTTTTGTGGCGGATCTTGCCGTCGCGATCGATGAGAAAAGTCGTCGGGATGCCCTCGATGCCGCCGAAAGCCTCGACGACCTCGGGCGTGGCCAAGGCGAGCGGGTAGTTGACTCCTTTTTCCTTGGCGAAGGCCTCGACGACCGGCGCGCCCTTTTGATCCACCGAGAGTCCGACGATGACCAGACCGCGTTCGGAATATTTTTTCTGCAGGGCGATGTAGCCGGGGATCTCGTGCACGCAGGGTGGGCACCAGGTCGCCCAGAAATCGACCACCACGACCTTACCTTTCAACTCGGCCAGACCGATTGGTTTGCCATCCAGCGAGGTCAGGTGCCAGGCCGGCGCCGCACCGACCACGGGCAGCGCCTCGGCGCGGAGGGAAACGGCGGAGACCAAGGGCAGGGCCAGCGCGCAAAGCGCGGCGAGTAGACGCAGGCGGATAAGTTTCATAGGAGGAACGGATTGGATACGGAACAACAGTGGACACCGGAAAACTCCGGAAGTTCGGATAAAACAGCCGCCCCGTTCAGGGCCGCGTCAGCGCGACGTCGCTCCATTCGCCCATCTCGCGGTGCTCGACCTTCCAGCCCGCCGTCGCCGGGGCGAAAGCCGCCCGCACCGCGGCATTTTCGTGGGCCAGGATGCCGCTGAGCACGAGCAGACCGCCGGGCGCCACCGCGCCGGTCAACTCCGGCACAAAACGCATGAGCACGTCGGCCTGGATGTTGGCCAGCACCACCTCGGCCCGCGTGCCCGCCGGCAGGCCGGTGAGGAGATCGGCGGTGGAAAAGCGCACCGCGCCGGCGAGGTCGTTCAGCGCGGCGTTTTCTTCGGAGACGCGGACGGCCTCAGGGTCGTTGTCGAAGCCGGCGACGTCGGTCCAGCCGAGGCGGACGGCGGAGAGGGCGAGGATGCCGGAGCCGCAACCGGCGTCGATCACGGGGCCGCGTCGCGCGGTGGATTCGGCGCGGGCGACGAGGCGCTCGACGCAGAGCCGCGTGGTCTCGTGGTTGCCGGTGCCGAAGGCGAGGCCGGGGTCTAGCCAGATGGCGGTCTCGCCGGCGGCGAGGACGTGGGTGGCGCGTTCCCAAACGGGGACCCAGTGAAGGCGGCCGCAGCGCCAGGCCTTGAAGTGGGCCTTGTAGCTGTCGCGCCAGTCCTGGTCGCCGAGGGCGCGTTCGACGGGGGTGGCGGGGGCGGCTTCGGCGGGCAGGAGGGGGAGCAGCTCGCTCCAGCTGGCGCGGGCGGAGTCGGCGTCGGGGAAGATGCCAACCAGCCAGGCGCGATTGATGATGATGTCCTGAAGCAGGCTCCAGTTTTCCAACCCGTTTTCGAGGAGAAGGTCGTCGATCGCGTCGACTGCGGCTGGGGAGATCTCGGACTTGAGTTCGAAGAGGGCGGGCATGGAAACGGAGTTTTTAACCGCGGATTACGCGGATGGGCGCGGATGAAGAGGAGACTAAAGTGCCCTTTCCAAGTCTTGGGTGAAGCTAGGGAAAGCAAACGTAGAAAAATAGGAACAGCAGACGAGTAGTCGGCCTATATAGGAAATGAATCGCTAGTGGGTGTATATATTGGTGCCAGTATAGAAAATGCTTGCAAAATAATTTTTGCATGCAGAAATTTTGCAAGTGTGAGTATGCCCCATCTCACTTTTTCTGCTTTTTTTGGTGAAATCCTTGGTCAATCAAGTCGAGTGAGTCAGGCCAATTGGTGTAAGCCTTGGCTTGTTTGTTTGGGTATGGCGGGCTTTTTATGTGTGCAGGGCCTGGCGTTCGAGTCAGGTGAATCTGGAGCGTCGCCTGAGGCGATGAGGGTTTACCGTCCCCGCCATATCGTCATTGATGCGGAAACGACCGCCAAGGGACCTGTAGAAGTAAACTTGGGCGAGATGGGTTCCGCGCAACGGATATACTTCACCGTGGAGATAAAGCCGGTGGCGGACGACGAGATATTGGAGGAGGTTCAGGTTACTTGCAGTTGCGTCGGATTGGAAACGCAGGGCAGTGAGTCGCTCTTGGACGGGAAACCGCCCTTTATAGGCTATTTTGATACTTCGTGGACCGCGGACCAAGTTGAGCCAGCGAGACAAATTCTCACGATCCAAACCAGTCGTCGCACTATACCGATTCCGATCGTCGTCACGGCCCTGCCAACAGGTTCACCGGAGGTGCGGAAACTCTCTGAAGTGGATGTTGCGACCGTTTCCGGTCGCCTGCGCTGGGAGGAGTCGCTACCGCATGGGGCTCAGGTTGTTCGCCTCGAACATGATCCGCGCTGGGCGACAATAGGTCTGGATGTGCAAACCAACGCAGACCGTTCGAAGCTTATTATTACTCTGGACCCCGCCCGGGCTGTAAATTGGTTTTCTAGATCTGTTTTGGAATATCCACATGTCGAGCAGCGGGAACTTCATGTCCTGTATCGAAATGCCCAAGCCGACGAGTCCCTCGTCGCGTTGAACTTACAATTCCTATTGGCCTACTCTGGGCATGCGGAAAGCTTGCCGGCGAAAATCGATTTTGGCGCACTGCGAGTTGGCGAGACCGCGACTCGACGGCTTGAAATTCGTCAAGCCCGAAGCGCATGCAGTGATCTTACGGGGCCCGATTCGGTCATAATTCGCAGACTGCCAAGCAAAGCAGAGGAATCGGGCACCGCCTTTTTTGAGCTCACTTTCGATACCAAAAAACTACCTGCGCCAATCCACTTCGGTTTTGCCGACGGCGTGCTGCGCGCAAGGTTGTCGAATGGCATGAACAAACTCGTTCCGATTCATTATGCAATTTTTCCCTCGCATGAACATGAATAATAAAATCCAATATCGAAGTCTCGCCCACAAGCGAGTCCTCCTCGCATTGGCTGTGGTCGCTTGCACCGCCCCCTTGTCTATGGGACAAGCGACGTGCCCAAACAAAGAATGGGGCGGAACTGACTTTCACGAAGCTTTAAACCGTGCGCCGCAAGGACCTGCCGTCAACGGTTATATTACCTATCATACCATCGGAAGCTACTATGGTGGATATGATTGCGTGACCAAGACTGGGTGGCAATGCTTTAATCGCTCATATGAAATCCACGGATCATGGTCGACTGAATATTACCTGCCACCTCACGACCAGCAAGGTAGTGGCGAGTTAATCAGAAATGCAAACTTCCGCACCGATGCTTCGCATAAGTGCCCGGAGAGCTAAGTCTAAGCGCGCCGAAACTAAAGCCTTCAGCGGGGCGGTATGACTTCCCGCTGAAGGTTTATCCCCATTCACATGCGACACTCCTTATTCATTTATCTACTTATTACGACGCTATTGGGCTACTGCCCTATAGTTGGACAGACAATAAGTCCGCAGGAAGTGATCGACCGGTTATACTCGCCGCCCGATGGACAGTGGCTGGTCAGCGGCAGACAGGTTGCCTCAAAGTCTCCGCTTTGGGGGAAGGTGGATCTCGAGCGCGACTCGCCGGACACAATTGTAAATGAGGAGTATTCGGCCATCGTAAGCACGTCCGAAGGAAATTGTTCCATTGTATTTAGATCCGACTCCAAGGCCAGTTTTTCACAAAGCGATCTTTATTGGAACAGCGGGCAGTTTTACACATTTCTAAGGCCGGTCAATACGCTGACCGTATATCCGCCTGGAAAAAAACTGAATTTTCCAATGGATGAAATGCGGCGGATCGTTGGGTTTGGCCATCCGAAACTGGATACTTATTTACTCACCTTCCCCAAAACAAGCCAGCTGAGCACAACGGAATCGGTCGAGAATAAAACGATAACCGTGGAAATTCGCAAAGACTATAAAATCGTTTTCTTTGTGATCGAAGGACAGCTGGTTCAGAAGGAACACTATATTTACGATCCCGATGGATCTATTAAAATCCATAGTGAAAATGTCTTTTCCAGTCCACCCGGCAGTCTGTCGGATGTGAGCACCAAACGTCTCGGCTGGATCACCATAGCGAAGTCGCCGGAACCCAATCGCCACATTGCGCAAGTCCGCCGCATCCAAATGATAAGCGATGCGAGGGAACTCCCTGCGGATACGTTCGTTCCTTCGCCGGGTCGGATCGTGGAAGTAGCGGATCAACGTTTAACCTCCGGGCATCTGTTCTACCGCTCGGACCTAGGCGCGGTGCCCTTGGAAAAGCTACATGAGTTCGCCAAGGATGGCCAGAAAATCATTAAATATGAAAATGAAGTGCAGGCGCGCTCGGCGAAAAATTAGCCGATTCTGGCTGCATTGGTGGACTGGGATTTTCTTAATCTCGCCTGGCTTGTCTGCCGCGCCTGAAGATAGGTTTTCGGTTGCAATCCCTGCCGATATAGTCGCGGCGAGACTGTTTTTAGGTGGTGTGCAGTTCGACTATAAAAACCATCCAGACACTGGACTCTCCAGAGACACTCATGCCGAGCTAAAGAAACGACTCAGCGATTTCAGAAATCACACGGACCAGGATGCCGAAAAACAAATCCGGTTCCAGGACTACCAAATGGACGAGGCACGGTCGGGTTGTTATCAAAATGTAAATGATACTCTTGCCGGGTTGGGGATGGAGACCAGCGACTACGCCAAGCTTATCAAGGACGTCCTGGAGCTTCCCGGCGATATTCAAACCCAAACCGCATCAGGTCATTTTGTTCCTGCTTGGTGGATCGGTCTGGATGGGCTGGATGCTGCGGTCCACCCGGCAGCGGATGCTTTTTGCTCCATGGGTTCAGGAGGCTACTTGGAACAGCGTTTCGATAACACGCTACAGCATTGGGACGCTCTAACGCCTTCGCAGCAAGAGCGACTCCAATTCATTGCGCGGAGGAACAACTATCAGCAGGTGATCTACAAAGCGCTTCGACACGGGGCGAATCTACGACTGGCTACCATCACCGCCAATTTCCGCAGACTTGAGCAGGATCTTGGTTTGAAAGCCCAAGAAACCGGTAGCGCCGCTGACGGGCTCGTGATTCTGGGGGTTTTGCAAAAAGGCGAAGATCGGCTCCAGTATTCGGTTCTAACCAGCCAGTTCCCCAAAGGTCGCTGGATACCTGAGGGCAGGAATACCGGTGGCATCCAGCCGCTCTCAGCTCGCCCCGAGGCTCATCGCGCGACGGCCCTCTACTTGCAAACCCGCTGGGATCTAAAAATCGGCCCCAAGGTGGAGTTGTATGAACACAATCTGGAGAAACTCGAAACCTACCTTCGACTTAACTGCTTCGGCTTTGTCTTAGAGCACGTTTCTGGATCGCGAAGCCTGCCCGCGTTTCTGGCCGAGTATCAACGGGCGAAAATCGCACTACAAGATGTCGTCAGCATGGCCGCCGCGCTCCAAGAAGGCTCGGCTGATGATACGACTCTAAATCAACTGTTGGAAAATCCCTACGTCGGCGATGCCGTGAAGGTAGAGGTTTTAAACCTGCTCACGAGTGCAGAGAGCTTCCGTCAGAGCATCCTGCAACGCGCGGTGCACTGATCCGCGCATGTCCCGTCTCGATCTGGGGAGTTCCCCGAACACCCTCGCTCTGCTAGCTGGGCTTGGTGTATTGACTTTGGCCTGCACTTGCCGACCGAGGTCGGGGCTTTCCGCTCGAACTGTGCTCGGCTGGGACGCTTTCTGCCTGTGTGCCGCCGTTTTTGCGGGCACGCAGTCGCGCGCTGCCTGCTTGGGGTTACTTATGGTGGCCGGCATTTGGCTGGGCCTTTATAGCAAGCGTGCTTTGCTGGTCGCCGGACCGCTGATCGCTGCCGCACTTCTCTTGCTCGTTTGGCTGGCCCTCGCCGGTCGCGCATCGCCCGCCTCCTTGCACACCGGTGCCTCTATTCGGCAATGGATCCACACCGCCGCGGTTATGCAGGCGGGCGAAGCGTTTTTCTCCACGCCCGCGCGTGTCGGCGGCTTGGCGGAGGATGCGGCCATGCGCTTTGGTTTCCCGCTCGGGCTTGAGCAAGGGCGTATGATCAAGGGTCCGCTCTCCACCCTGCTCGCCTGGCTGGATCCGCTGCTGTGGCCGATGGGTTTGTTCGGCTTTATCGGTCTGGTGGCTCCGGCCTGCATCTGGCCACCTCGCGGTGTAGATAAATCCAGTCCGTCTGGCCTGGCACTCTGGGTCCCTTCCGCTGCGGTCTTCACCTTGGTCTGCGCGGCCTTCAACTGCCTGCACCAAGACCGGCTAGGCCGCTGGTTGCTGCCCCTTCTTGCTTTTGCGGGCTGGGTTTGGCTGGCGGTTTTGATCTGGCGGCGACGGCCTGCGGCGGTCGCGCTGGGTTTGGCCGGGGCAGTCGCAGCGGGTGCTGGCTTGCTCGTCGGAGGTTGGGTTTTGCTGCGGCAAAACTGCCTGCGACGAGGAGCCGACGTCTGGCAGAGCACACGCTTCGAGGCGGGTGCAAATGCCGGTGATGAAACTCTGGTTGTCGCGGCCACCTCGAAGCCACGCGGCACGGTCATCCTTTTTGACCACGCTCCTGACACGGTGGCGTCGTGGACGGCTCGGCGGGCGCTTTTTCGGAGGGCGGCCGAGCGAGGATGGAAGCTCGTGCTAATCCCGGGCATCGGAGCGGAAGCGGCCGGACTTGAGCAGATCGACTTGCCCGCTCCGCTGGTGGTCGCGGGCCTAGCCGGGCCCGCGCCGGAGAAGATTGTTCGGATGCTGGCCCCGGCAAAGCTGGTTCAAATCGATGGAGGCCTTGTGGTCTGGCTGACGTCCGACGGTGCCTCGCCTACGACGGAGCGTCATTGGGTGGCCACGCATCCGCGCTCGGAGGCCGAACTCGCTCGCGGCCTGGACCTCGTGAACATGAAGGCGGGCGACACCCTCTGGCCGCAGCGGATTGCCGGCGCGGATTACGATGAGTGGAAAGCGTTTTGGAACGGCATCGTGCCTTCTTCCGGGCCGG
>CAIQAB010000012.1 GCA_903869675.1 uncultured Verrucomicrobiota bacterium
ATATGCGAATTTGTGACTGGATTTCAGACGTGTGCTCTTCCGATCTCGCTGAGACAAACGCTAAAAGGCCCCCCCCCCCCCGCTTCTTTATCCCGCCGCCCATACCACCATGTTAGCGCTCGACCTTTCCACCACCAGCTTCGCCTTCCTTATTGGCTGCATTCTGGTCGGAGGATTGATGCTGCATGGCGGCCTGATCCTTTTCCACTCCCTGCGCGGCGCCGTCCACGCCGGCAATGCCCAGGCTCGCCAGATCGAGCGCTTGGAACTCGAGATCCAAAGCGCCCGGTTGCGTCTCCAGACCATAGAGCAGGAACGCGCCGGCTGGAACGGCGTCCGTAAATTTTTGGTCGCGAAAAAACACCCCGAGTGTGCCGACACGTATTCCTTTCATCTCACCCCTCACGACGGCCGCCCCATCCCTGGTTTTAAACCCGGCCAGTATCTCACCTTTCAGCTACATCTGCCCGGCCAGGTTAAACCTATCGTTCGCTGCTATTCACTCTCCGACTGCGCCCGCCCCACCCACTATCGCGTCACCATCAAGCGCTGCCCGCCCCCGCCCAAGACCGACCACCCGCCCGGCAAAGGCTCGTCGTTCTTCTGCGACGCGGTGAAGGAGGGCGACATCCTCGACGTCAAAGCCCCCGCCGGTCATTTTTTTCTCGATCTGCATAAAGACAAACCCGTCGTCCTGATCTCGGGCGGCGTCGGCATCACCCCGATGATCGCCATGGCCCACGCCCTCATCGAGGCCAAGTCCGGCCGCGAGGTCTGGTTCTTCTTCGGCTCGCGCGGCAGCGAGGACCATATGCTGCGCTCCGAGACCCTCGCGCTCGCCGCGAAATACCCCAACCTGAAGCTGCAGATCTGCTACTCCCGACCCGGTAAAAACGACGTGGCCGGCCGCGACTACCAACACGAGGGCCGTGTAACCGTCGATTTGATGAAGAGCCTCCTGCCATCCCAGAACTACGACTTTTTTCTCTGCGGTCCCGGCTCGTTCATGGAGAGCATCACCGACGATCTCCGCACCTGGGGCGTGCCCGACGCCGCCGTCCACTTCGAGGCCTTCGGCCCCGCCTCGGTAAAGAAGGCCGCCAAGCCCGAGATGAAGGCCACCCTGACCACCGTGCCCTTCGCCGGCGGACCCATGATCCGCTTCGCCAAGTCCGGCCAATCCGCCCAATGGAGCCCGGAGCACTCCACCCTTCTGGACGTGGCCGAGGCGTGTGGCGTGCGCATCGAGGCGGGCTGCCGCGCCGGCAACTGCGGCGCCTGCCTCGTCGCGATCAAGTCCGGCGAGGTCGAATACATCAACGAACACGGGGCCGACGTCGAAGCCGGCTCCTGCCTCGCCTGCATCTGCAAACCCAAGGGAACGCTCGTGCTCGACGCCTGAACCCTGCCTTCGATTCCGGCCCCTGATTCTCCGCTCCCTGCCCGCATGTCCACTGTCGCCAGCCTAGACCGCCCTCGCCGCTGGGACGCTCCGTTCGACCCCGAATTCCCGGCCGCCGATATCGAGCGGCTCCTCGCCATTGCGCCCTTTAGGGCCATGAATCCGGAGAGTTTCCCCCGCTCCGCCACTCTGCCTGATATCCTCCGCAACGACACCGCCATCCGCACTTTCCAGGCCGACGAGCTGATCGTGCGCGAAGGCGACTACGGCACCTCCGCGTTCCTCATCCTGAAGGGCCGGGCCCGCGTCGTCCTATCGCCCGGCCTCCCCCCCTCCGCTGTTGGCCGTAAGGAGCGCGGCAAAAAAAGCCTGCTTCGCTCTCTCGCCCAACTCTGGTCCAACCCCCGCGAAGACGAGGTCATCGCCCGCCGCCGCCAAGAGGCCGAGCCCAGCCGTTCCGTATTTCTTCAGGACGTCCCTCGCGTCCTCGGAGAACACAAGACTGCCGCCATGCACGCCGGTGATTTTTTCGGCGAGATCGCCGCCCTGTCGCGTATGCCCCGCACCGCGACTATATTCGCCGAAGAGCAAGGCACCCAGCTGCTGGAGATTCGCTGGCAGGGTCTGCGAGACCTCCTGAAGTATGATCCGGCCCTGCGCGCCCACGTGGATACGATCTACCGCCAGCGCGCCCTCGCCAGTTACCTGCAAGAAATCCCTTTCCTTCGCCACCTCGAACCCGAAGCCCGCGCCGCCGTCGAGGCCGCCACCCAATTCGAGACCTACGGCGACTACGATTGGTCCGGTGAATACAAAAAACTCGTCCAGGCCGGCGCCGCCGCCGTCGCCAAGGAGACCACCATCGCCGCCGAGGGCGACTACCCGAACGGCATCGTGATGGTTCGCTCCGGCTTCGCCCGTCTCACCCAGCGCCACGGAGCCGGCCACCGCACCCTTAACTATCTTGGCGCCGGCCGCGTCTATGGCTTCGACGAGATCGTCCACAACTGGAAAAACCCCGGCGCCGCCATTGCCCTCCAGCACAGCTTGCGCGTTATCGGCCACACTCACGTCCTGACTATACCCGCTGCCGTAATCGAGCGCCACGTTCTGCCCGGCCTACCCGCCAACCAGCTACCGCCGCCCATCATCATCCCTGGCGAGTCCAGCAACGCTCGCACGCCGCCTCCGCAGGCGAAATCCAGGCCCACCGAGGCCGCGACAGACTCGGCCCTCATGGAGTTCCTCACCCAGAACCGTCTCTTCAACGGCACTGAGTCGATGGTGATCGATCTCGACCGCTGCACCCGCTGCGACGACTGTGTGCGCGCCTGCGCATCCACCCACGGCGGCAACCCCCGCTTCTTGCGCCACGGCCCCATTCACGACCACTTGATGGTCGCCCAGGCCTGCATGCATTGCGCCGACCCCATCTGTATGATCGGTTGCCCTACTGGAGCCATTCACCGCGATAGCTTCGGCGGCGAGGTGGTGATCAACGCCGATACCTGCATAGGCTGCACCGCCTGTGCAAACAACTGCCCCTATGGCTCCATCCGCATGGTCGAGACGCGGGATGAAGACGGTGAACCGCTAGTAGCCAAGGACCAGAAACCTCTCCTAAAGGCGACCAAGTGCGATCTCTGCCTTGATCAAATCGGCGGCCCCGCATGCGTCCGTGCCTGCCCCCACGACGCCCTCGACCGCCTCGACCTGAATACCCTCGATCCACTAACTGCCTGGCTAAACCGCCGCTAGGTTACTTCACCATGCAAGCTCCTCCAATAGTGGTTGTCGGTCGTTTGCCATTGGTCATTTCCTAGCATGCCCCGCCCGCTCCAGCTCCGCCGTGCCGTCCTATCTCTGCTGACTCTCGGCGCGACTGGCGTTCTCGCGCATTATTATCCGCGCCTGGCGGCCTGTTTCCCGCACATAGTTTACCTTTCCGGTTGGTTGCTCTTGGCTCTGTGCCTCGGCCTGACCGCATACAACCTTCGTAAAAAACTGCCCTTTCTGCCACTTCTCTCCTCCCGCGTTTGGCTGCAATTCCACGCTTACGCCGGGCTCTTCGCCGGCGTCCTGTTTATTTTTCATCTACGCTTTTCCATCCCCGGCGGCGCGTTCAACCTCGTCTTAGCCGCCCTTTTCCTCGCCGTGACGCTCAGCGGTATCGGTGGCTGGTGGCTGTCTCGGGTCATACCCCGCCGCCTGACGAGCGCCGGGGGCGAGGTGCCTTTCGAACGTATCCCTGTTATCCGCCGAGATATTCGCCTGCAGGCCGAAAAAATCACGCTTGCCGCCATCCCCGAGGCCAAGTCCACCACGCTGGCCGATTTTTATGTCCGTGAACTCGCGCCCGCCTTTGCTGCCCGCCCCTCTTTTTTCCGCCACTTGCTCGGCTCACGCGCCGCTTTGAATGACCGCCTCGCCGCCCTCTCGGAAGCCGGTCGCTACCTAGCGCCCGCCGAACAGACCCGCGCCGAACAGATCGCCGATCTGTTGCGGGCCCGGCACGCGCTGGATTTTCACCACGCCAACCAGCTCCTGTTGAAAAGCTGGCTGTTCGTCCACCTGCCCCTGACCTACGCCCTGCTCGTGTTCACCGCCGTCCACGTCCTGCTTGTGCACGCCTATTCAGGAGGCGCCCGATGAGCACCGAAGGCCGCCAGCCATCGCCCGAGTTCGACGAAACCCGCTACGAGCGCCCGCAAAAGGATTGGATCTGCGGCCTCGCCTGTGACGGCTGTCCTTGTCGCCTCGGCCCGTCCGCTTCCGGCGTTTGTCGGGCCGGGCCGGATTGCCAACCCCTGCTCGTCACTGCGCCCGGCGAGACCAAGGGCTTGTGGAAATGCACCCGTCCCGCCGATTGGGGCGGCCCCTGCCAGGAAGGCCCCCGGCCAGATGGTTCATGCTGCCGCTCAACCCCGCCCTGCGTCCCCGTGCGCAGCCTTCGCGCCCGCCGCGGCCTGCTCGTGAGCGCCACCGTAACCGCCGCCCTCGGCCTGCTTCTCTTCACGCTTTTTGGCCCCGCCCGCGACCGCGTCATCACCCCTGGCCTGCTCAGCGCGGTCCACTCGGGCCCCCATTTCTCCGCCGCCCACGCCGCCGCCGGTGTTACTGATCCGAACGGTTGCGCCCAGTGCCACCCCGCCGCCCACCAATCGCCCGCGAACTGGGCTGCGACGAGCGTCCGGCTGGCTGCCACCGGCGCCCTAACCCCCGCGCACCTGTTAGCCCGCGAGGCGCGGGATTTTCGTGCGATGGACGCCGCCTGCCAGGCGTGCCACCTGCCACACTCGTTTCACGTAGCCAACGTGGCCCGCGATACCTCCTGCTCCGTCTGCCACCTCGAGCACCAAGGTCGCGGACAAAACCTGCTCGAGGTCAATTCCGCCCATTGCTCCGCATGCCACGGGTCAACCAAGGATATGGGCGACTCCGCCCTTCTCGCCCGCAAACTCGACCCCGCTCTGTTCGAAAAAAAACTCTCAGCCAACCGCGCGGGGTTCCCGGTCGCCCGCCCGCCCGCGGGCCTGACCGCGCTGATCACATCCTTCGCGGAGGACCACCCTGAATTCCGCGCTAATCTCCCCGGCTCGCGCGATCCCACCGCCCTCGCATTTAACCACGCCCTGCATCTCTCCGGCCCGAACATCCCGCTGCTTGATGGCCGGGCCCTCGATTGCCGCGCCTGCCACGTGCCCGACCCCACCGGCGCACTGATGCTACCCGTGAAGTTCACCCTCCATTGCCAATCCTGCCACGGCTTGCCCATCGATGCGAGCACCCCGTCTGTCGTCGTGCCGCACGGCTCCCCGGAAAATGCCCGCGAGTTCTTGCGCGCCCTTCCTGCCGCCTACTCCGACGACGCCGTTCGCCGCCTCGGCCTCGCTGGCAAACCTCTTCGCGACTACGTAACCGGCAAACTCTCCGCGCTGCGCTCCCGCCACCCTTCCGGCGAACAACTTGAACGGGAGGTGTTCTTCGGCGATCCCTCCGCCCCGGTGGGCCGTGATTCGTGCAACCTCTGCCACGTCGTGACCGCCACCCCCGCCGGTTCGGCGCCTTCCATCGCCCCCGTCCGCCCGGCGGACGTCTGGCTGCCCCGCGCCCACTTCGACCACGCGCGGCACACCCAACTCGATTGCACCTCTTGCCACGCCGCTACCGCCAGCGTCGCCACATCCGATGTTCTAATGCCGTCGAAAAAAACCTGCGCCAGCTGCCATAGCCCCAAAGGGGGCGTCACCGACGCGTGCACCGTCTGCCACGGCTACCACAACCCCCGCCCCGCCGGCCTTCCCGGCACCGCCGCCGCCCCGCTGCCTGCCGCGTTGCAACGCGCCATCACCGCCACCCCCTGAGGACTGCCCGGTCCATGCGTCCCCTTCGTTCGCTTTCTTGCCTGCTCGCCGCACTCGCCGCCGCCGCGCCAGCGCGCACCGAGCGCCCGACACCCGGGCCCGCCGCCAGGGAAATCCCGCCCGATACTCTCCGCGGCCACCAAAGGATAGACCCCGGTCCGCCTCCCGCCGCTCCGGTTGACACCCCGGCCGACCCCGGCGCGGCTCTCCCTGCCCTTCCTGCACCCGGCGATGCCAGTCACCGCTTCGTTCCCGCCGCCACGCCCGCAGCCCCAGCTTTCAACCCCGACCCCGGCGCGATTCAAAACGAGGCGCTCACCTTCACCGACACCCCTTACTTCGTCGAAGACCCTGCCCTGCCCGCTTCGGGTAAAACGTCCGCGCCCGCCTTGCCCACCAGTCCGGTCGAGCGCCCCGCGATCATCTCGAGTCCCTCGCCACTCACCTCCAACCCCGCAGACGTCACCCCGCTCAGCGCCGACTACCCGGCACCGCTACCTCGTTCCGACGTTCGCCGCACTGAGTTTATCTCCGCCCACGACGGCCACGGTTGGCCCGCACCCAGCGCGGATAGCTATCCACTCTCCGCCCGCGGCAAAGGTTACCCGGTCGATACCCAACCCGTGCCGGACCGTTGGCGTGACACCTCCTTCGCCCCCTGGCGCCGCTACACATCCGGCGACCTCAATGAACAACCCTTCGGCCACGCCGAACCCGAAACATGGCACTGGTATCGCCAGAGCCTGCTCAAAGGCGACCTCCCCGTCCACGGACAGGACTGGTTCCTCGCCCTCACCGCCTCCACCGAAACCCTTTACGAGGACCGCGCCCTGCCCCTGCCAAGCGGCGTGAGCGCGTCCGGACCCGGCCAGTCCGATTTTCTGGGTTCCTACGACACGAGCGTGTTCGTGCAAAACGTCGCACTCGATACCCTGTTGTTCCAAGGTGAAACCGTGTTCGTCCCGCCCCGCCAAGCCTTCAAGCTGCGCCTCGTTGCGAACTACAACCGCGCCACCGTCGCCGCCCCCGGCCTCCTTAACCCCGACCCCGGCGCTCCCTCCGGCGGCAACGATGCCCCTACCCGGCGCAACGACGCCTTCATGACCGTCCAGGAGGCCTTCTACGAATATCACCTCGCCGACCTTTCGCCGAACTACGACTTCATGTCCGTGAAGCTCGGTCTCCAGTCCTTCAACTCGGATTTTCGCGGCTTCATCTTCAACGAAACCCAGCTCGGCGTCCGCCTCCTCGGCAACGCCGACAACAACCATCTCCAATATAACCTCGCCGCCTTCGACCTGCGCGAAAAGGACACCAATTCCGAGCTGAACACCTTCGACGCCCGCCAGCAGGTCGTCGTCGTCGCCAACCTCTACCGCCAGGATTTCCTTGCCAAGGGCTACACCGCCCAGGTCTCCCTGCACGGCAATTTCGACCATGGCGGCGGCGACTACTATGACACCAACGGCTCCATCGTCCGCCCCGCCCCCCTCGGCTCGCCTGCGCCCCACGACGTCGACGTCGGCTACCTCGGGTGGACCGGCGACGGCCACCTCGGGCGTTTAAACATCAACCACGCTCTCTACCACGCTTTCGGTCGCGATGAGTTCAACGGTCTCGCTGGTCGAGAAGTCGTCGTCTCCGGCTCCCTGGCCGCCCTTGAGTTGAGCTACGACCGCGACTGGATCCGTTTCAAAACCACCGCCCTCTTCGCCACCGGCGATTCGAATCCGACCGACGGCCGAGCGACCGGCTTCGACAGCATCGTCGATAACACTAACTTCTTCGGCGGCCCCTTCAGCTACTACGTCCGCCAAGGCTTCAATCTCGCCGGCACCTCCGTCGCCGCCAAGCAGCGTTTCTCCGTGCTTCCCGACCTCCGCACCAGCAAGACCCAGGGCCAAGCCAACTTCGTCAACCCTGGCGTTCTCCTCCTCGGCGTGGGCGTCGAAAGTGACCTCACCCCCCGCCTGCGCGCCTTTTTGAATCTCAATCACATCGATTTTGACCGCCCCGAGCCGATCGAGACCGCCCTCTTCACCAACGAGGTCCACACCGATCTCGGCTGGGACTTCTCCCTCGGTCTGCAATGGCGCCCGTTGTTGACCGACAATATTGTGGTTTCCGCCGGCTACGCTGTCCTCCTGCCCGGTCGCGGCTTCGAGGACATTTACCGCAACACCGTTCCTGCCGTCCCCGGCCTGTCCCGCTCCCCCGAACCCGCCGACCAACTGCACAGCGCCATCGTTGCCGTTACCCTGACTTACTGACCCCTCTTCCTTCTCGTCTTTCCCCGTGCACTCCGTGGTTAAAAATTTCCGCTTCCGCCGCCTGGTCCTCCCCTTCGCCGCCGCTTGGTGCCTAGCCGTCGCGTCCCTGCTCCTCTTCGCCGCCCCAACCGAACCTGCCACGCCCGCCGCCTCATCTGGATCGTCCGGCATCACCGGTCCCGCGACGACGGAAACCACAGATCTCAAATCCCCAAACTTGAATCCCGCGCGCGAACGTCCCGCGCCGTCACTGGTCGACCAGTCCCGCGCCGACGCCCGCCGCAAATCCGCCGGCTGCGTCGAATGCCACGCCGGCATTGAAGACATGCACGCCTCGCCCCACGTCGTGCTCGGCTGCGTCGATTGCCATGGCGGCGACCCCACCCCTGGCCTGACCATGCGCAAAGCTCACATTGTCCCGCGCAACCCCGAGCACTGGCCCTCTTCCGCCAACCCCGCTGATGCCTCCGTTCTCCTGAATCACGAATCGCCTGAGTTCATTCAGTTCATAAACCCCGGCGATCTCCGCGTGTCCGCAAAAGCCTGCGGTCCGTGCCATGCCGAGATCAATACCCAGGTCGGCCATTCCATCATGCGCCACGGTGCCATGCTCTGGGGAGCCGCACTCTATAACAACGGTGCCACCCCCGAGAAAAACTCCCGCTACGGCCAGGCCTATGGCGCCGACGGCGTTCCGCTTCGCCTCGAGTCACCCATCCCCGTGACCGACACGCTAACTCGCATTCACGCCATCCTGCCGTTCATCGCCCCGCTGCCCCGCTTTGCCCTGGGCCAGCCCTCGAATATCCTCCGTGTCTTCGAGCGTGGCGGTGAAAAACAAACCGAATTGGGCAACCCGAACGCCTTTGAGTCCCCCGGCCGCCCCGCCCGCCGTCTGTCCGAACGCGGCCTCGGCACGAATAACCGCACCGACCCGGTCTACCTTAACCTGCAAAAAACCCGCCTGCACGATCCCCTCCTTGATTTCATGGGCAGTAACGATCACCCCGGCGACTACCGCTCCTCCGGCTGCACCGCCTGCCACGTCGTTTACGCCAATGACCGTTCGCCCGTAAACTCCGGGCCCTGGGCAAAATACGGCCACCAAGGACTGTCCTTCTCCGCCGACCCTATGATCTCGAGGAAGGAGAAGGGCCACCCCATCAAACACCAGTTCACCCGCTCCATCCCCTCCTCCCAGTGCATGACCTGCCATATGCACCAGGGTAACCTGTTCGTAAATCCCTTCCTCGGCTACACTTGGTGGGATCAGGAGTCCGACGGCGAATTCATGTATCCGAAAGAGCAGCACGACCCCGCCGACCCCGAGCAAGTCAACCTCGCATCCACCACTCCCGAGGCGGCCGCCGCCCGCGGTTTATGGAAAGACCCCGCCTTTCTCGAAAAAGTCGCCGAATTAAACCCGAAACTGAAGCAAACTCAGTTCGCCGATTACCACGGCCACGGCTGGATCTTCCGCGCCGTTTTCAAGAAGGACAAAGAGGGCAACCTGCTCACTTTGGATGATATAATCATTCCCTCTTCTGACTCGGAGAAGTTCCAGAAAGCCGTCCACTTGAAGGACGTCCACCTCTCCCGCGGCATGCAGTGCGTGGATTGCCACTTCACCACCGACGTTCACGGCAATGGCCTGCTTTCCGCCGAACCCCGCGCCATCACCGCCATCGAGTGCATCGATTGCCATGGCACGATCCAAAAACGCCCCACCCTCAAGACCTCCGGCACCGGCGGCCGGGTCGAGAACGGCCAGATCCTACCCAATGACCTCGCCGCCGGCACCACCCCCTTCGGCCCCCGCTTCCGCTGGGAGGGCCGTAAACTCTACCAGCAGTCTATGATGGACCCAAACCTTGTCTGGGAAGTGCCCCAGACGATCGATACCATCGATCCCGCCTCGGCCCGCTACAATCCGAAGTCGGCCTACGCCAAGACCCTGCGCCGGGACGGCCAAACCTGGGGTTCCGTGCCCGCCGCGGCCGGTGCAAGATCCGCCATCGGTCCGGTTCTTGCCCCATCGACTTCTTCTTCCGCCTTAAAATCAGCGTCCGAGGCGCCGCACGACCTCGCCCACGCCGACGCCAATATCAGTTGCCAGATCTGCCACACTTCATGGGCCACTTCTTGCTTCGGCTGCCACCTGCCCCTGAAAGCCAATCAAAAAGTCCCCGGCAACAAGTTCGAGGGCGCCACCACCCGCTTCTATACCACCTATAACCCCCAGGTCGTGCGCGATGACGTCTTTATGCTCGGCCTGGATGCCAGCTACAAAAACCAGCGTCTCGCCGTCCTTCGTAGCTCGTCCGCCATCATTGTCGGCTCCCAAAATGCCAACCGCGAATGGGTCTACTCCCAACAGCAGACCATCTCCGCCGAGGGCTATTCCGGCCAGGCCTTCAACCCCCACTTCCCCCACACCACGTCGTCTGTCGGCACCACCAAGGGCTGCACCGACTGCCACCTTTCCACCGCCAACGATAACCACGCCTGGATGACCCAGCTGCTCGGCTTCGGCACCGGCACGGTTAATTTCTTTGGCCGCCACGCCTACGTCGCATCCAGCGCCGCCGGCCTCGACGCCGTCGTCTGGACCGAGCGCGACGAACCCCAGGCCGCCCTCGGCAGCCACCTCCAGCATCTCGCCTACCCACGCAACTACGCCGAGCACCTCGCGCGCAACTCCGTCCTCCGCGAAGCCCACCACCACCACGGCGAAGGCGAAGTCCTCGATCTCCTCCAGCGCGGCGAATACCTCTACGCCGCCTGCGGCGAAGGCGGCTTCGTCGTCTTCGACATCGCCAACATCGACAACAAGGCCTTCTCCGAACGCATCGTCACCGCGCCCGTCTCCCCCCTCGGTCAGCGCCTTTATGTGAAGACGAAATACGCCACCAGCGTCGTCGCGCCCTCCACCCTCGCCCTGGATCCGCTGCGTGCCCGCCGGCCCGAAAACGAGGAGCAACCCATCGGCCTGAACTACGGCTTCATCTACATCACCGACCGCGAGGAGGGCCTCGTGTCCGTCATGGCCGCCACCCTGCTCGACGGCGATCCCGCCAATAACTTCTTCAACGCCAAAGACGTCGTCCGCTTCAACCCCGATCACGTCCTCGACGGCGCCACCCACGCCTACATGGCCGGCACGAATCTCTACGTCGTCTGCACCGCCGGCCTCGCGGTCGTCGACGTGACCGACCCTTTCCATCCCAAAATCCTCAACGCCCCCACCCCCGGCCTGCTCCGCGACCCGCGCAAACTCGCCGTCCAGTTCCAGCACGCCTTCGTGACCGACGCCGACGGTGTAAAAGTCTTCGACCTCTCGGCACCGCTCGCGCCCAAGTTGATTGCCACGCTCCCCCTCGCCCACGCCCAGGGCCTCTACGCCGCCCGCACTTACCTCTACGTTGCCAACGGCCCGGACGGCCTCGCCATCATCGACATCAAGAACCCCGCTACCCCTCGCCTCCACAGCCACTTTACGGCCGGGGGCGCCTTGAATGATGTTCGCGCGATCCAGATTGGCTCGGTCAACGCCTCCATGTTTGGCCTCGTTGCCGACGGTGAAAATGGCCTGCGCGTCGTCCAGCTTATCAGTCCCGAGAATCAGCCCAACTACATGGGCTTCTCCCCCGAGCCGAAACCCAGGCTCATCGCCACCTACCCCACCGCCGGTCCCGCCGTGGCCGTCAGCCGGGGCCTCGACCGCGACCGCGTGGTGGACGAGACCGGCGGCCAGACCGTGGTCTTCGGCCGGCGCGGCAGCCGCCCCTTCCACGAACCCGAGTGGCTGAAGTTCCTGCAACACGCCGACGGCACCCCCTACCGCGTCGAGGACGTGAAAACCCAGCCCGATGGTGGACTCGCCACCGTAAGCGGCCACCCCCTTGTCCCCGCACCCTATGCAAGCCCTGAGCCCGTCGAAACCGCCCAGCCTAAGCCCCGCCCCCGCCTCGAACGCCGGCCGACGCGTTGACTGGTCGGATTTAGCTCCGGCTGGCCCTGTTTGAATTCCCCAGCGTTAGCTAACGGGACCTGAAATTTGGTGCCCGGGAGCGGACTCGAACCGCTACACCTTTCGGCACAGGCTTCTGAGACCTGCGTGTCTACCAATTCCACCACCCGGGCGGATGAGGGAGGGGAAAACCATGGACCTCAGGCCACGCAGGCAAGCCCGGATTTCTCGAAGCCTTGATAAATCAAAGCGGCCACCCGCGCCACGACACCTCAAACCGAAAACACCGCCAAATCCGCCCGCGCGTGCTGCATCTCCGTCAAAATCACCCCCGCATGGGGTAAAAGCTGGCTTCCCGCCGGTGTGATCGTGACCGAGCGCCCCATCCGATCAAATAAACGACACCCTAGATCCCGCTCAAGGGCCTTGATTGCATGACTCACCGCCGATTGGGTGAGACTCAGCTCCCTGGCTGCTTGTGTAAAACTCCCCAAACGCGCCAAGGTTTCGAAAGCGAGCAGTTTACGACTATCAAGGATGGTTTGGGGCATGGAATGCGGGCTTTGGAATTTGGTATTAGCATGATTCAAGCCACGCCATGGAATCGACTTTAGCATGAACTTATTTCATGCCATTGCCACCCAAGGCACGGGGCCTTGTTATTTAAGTTTTTCCCGCGCCCCGCTCGCCGCCCGATGGCCGAACCCTCCCTCCAGTTAACCTCCACGCCGCCGCCCGGGACTGCGCCTGAAACGCCGCGCTTCCGCATCGAGTTCCCTCCTGACCTGCCCATTAGCGCCCGGGCCGATGAAATCATCGGCCTGCTTGGCCGGCATCAGGTAATCATCCTCGCCGGCGAGACCGGCTCCGGCAAAACCACCCAAATCCCCAAGATGTGTCTCGCAGCCGGCGGTGGCACCCGCGGCCAGATCGCCTGCACCCAGCCCCGCCGCGTCGCCGCCCTGTCCGTCTCCCGCCGCGTCGCCGAGGAGTTGAACGTCGAGTGGGGGCGTGCCGTCGGCTGCAAGATCCGTTTCGACGACCGCACCGCCCGCGATACCGTGGTGAAGTTCATGACCGACGGCATGCTGCTCGCCGAGGTCCAGTCCGACCCCCTCCTCCGCGCCTACGATACCATCATCCTCGACGAGGCCCATGAGCGCTCGCTCAACATCGACTTCCTGCTCGGCCACCTGCGCAACCTGCGTTTCAAGCGACCCGAACTGCGCATTGTCGTCACCTCCGCCACCATCGATACCGAGGCGTTTTCCAAAGCCTTCGATCAGGCCCCGGTCGTCCAGGTTTCCGGCCGCACCTACCCGGTGGAGGTCGTTTACGCCCCGCTGGATTCGCTTGGCAGCGATGCCGCCGAGGGCGACGAACCTTCCGCCCGTCCCGAGGCCTTGCATTACGTGGACGGCGCGGTGGAGGCGGTGGAGCGCATTCTCGGCGGCGACCGGGGCGCGAATACGAACGGCGGCGATATCCTCGTGTTCATGCCCGCCGAGCGTGACATCCGGGAGTGCTGCGAAATCCTCGAGGGACGGCACGCATCCGCCGAGGTAATACCGCTCTTCGGCCGCCTTTCCCAGGCCGAGCAACAGCGGATTTTTGGCGGCTCCCGCCGCCGCAAGATCATCGTCGCAACCAACATCGCCGAGACCTCGCTGACGTTGCCCGGGATCCGCTACGTGGTCGACACCGGCCTTGCTCGCGTCAGCCGCTACGTGCCCGCCGCCCGCACCCGCCGTCTGCCGATCGAGGAGGTCGCCCAGTCCAGCTGCGACCAAAGAAAGGGGCGCGCCGGTCGCGTCGCCGAGGGCGTGTGCATCCGCCTCTATTCCGAGGAGGATTATAACGCCCGCCCGCGCTTCGCCCAGCCCGAGATCCAGCGGGCCAACCTCGCCGACGTCATCCTGCGCATGAAGGCCTTCGGCCTGGGCGACATCGAGCGCTTCCCCTTCATCAATATGCCCGCGACGAAATCAATTCGCGCCGGCTATGCTTTGCTGGATGAACTCGGTGCCCTTGAGGGCGAGGCCGCCGCGAATGACGCTTCCCGCCTGCTCACCCCCCTCGGCCGGGAACTCGCCCGCCTTCCCGTCGATCCCACGGTGGGCCGCATGATCCTGCAGGCCCGCGAGGAAAAAGCCGTGCGCGAAGTCCTCGTGATCGCCGCCGGTCTTTCCATTCAGGACCCGCGCGACCGTCCGCTCGATGCCCGTGAAAAAGCCGACGCCGCCCACCGCCGCTTCGTTCACCCTGACTCCGATTTTCTGACCCTGCTCGCCATTTGGGATGCCTTTCACGACGAGCTTGAACGCCTCTCCCAGGCCCGCCTGCGCCGCTTCTGCCGCGACCATTTCCTCAGCTACACCCGCATCCGCGAGTGGCGGGATATCTACGCCCAACTTCTCGACGTGCTGGAGACGCGGCGCGATTTCCAGTTGAGTTCGGTCTGGGACGGGGTCGCCCCCGCCGATCGCACCCCGGACCGCCTCGCCTCCGGCTCTCCCGGCTACCGCTCCATCCATCGCAGCATCCTCTCCGGCTTGCTCGGTAATATCGCCGCACGCGACGAAGAGACGGGCGAATTCAAGGCGAGCCACGATCGCCGCCTTGCCGTGTTCCCCGGGTCCGCCCTGCACGTCCGCGAACAAAAGAAGCACCACGTCGCACCGGCGCGCGGCGCGGACGCGCGCCAGAAGAAAGACACGAAAAGTCCCCGCTGGCTCATGGCCGCCGAGATCATGGAGACCTCGCGACTCTACGCCCGCACCGCCGCCCGCCTCGACCCCGCCTGGGCCCTCGACCTCGGCCGCCACCTCCTGAAAATCTCCCACAGCGAACCCTTCTGGAACGTCGACGCCGGCCGGGTGATGGTGAAGCAACGCACCCGCCTGCACGGCTTGGAACTCGAGAACCGCGCCGTGTCCTACGGGAAAATCAACCCCGCCCACGCCACCGAGATTTTTATCCGCGAGGCGCTCGTCAACGACGTCATCACCTGGCCCCTCGATTTCCTCGCTCACAACCGGAATGTCCGCGACGAGCTCGAACACCTCCTCACCCGCGCCCGCGACACCGGTTTCCTGAACCTCGACGAGGCCCTTTTCCGTTTCTACGCCGATCGCTTGCAACCCGGCCGCGCCCCCGACGCGCCGCCCGATGGCGTCTCCGCCGTCCAGGACCTCGTCGCCCTGGTGCGCGAACGTCGCGCCCGCTATCCGGATTTCCTGATGCTCGCGCCCGACGATCTGCGCGATCCCGCCAGCATCCCGGTGGACGAGGTCGCCTTTCCCGCCGCCCTGCCCCTCGGCCAGAGCGCGCTGCCCCTCACCTATACCTATCGACCGGGCCAACCGGACGACGGCGTCACGCTCGATATTTCCCCTGCCGACGCCGAGCGCCTCACCCCCATCGCGCTCGATTGGGCCGTGCCCGGGCACCTCGCCCTCAAGGTGGAGCACCTGCTCTCCTCCCTTCCCAAAGAGGCCCGCCGTCTCTTCGTGCCGCTCGCGGAAACGGTCAAGCAACTCGCCGCCGCCGTAGCCGCGCGCGATCGCCTGACCGACCGCCGCGAATCCCTGCCGGATGCCCTGGCCGCCTGCCTGGCAGAACGCTTCCCCCTACGGCTCTCCGCCGCCGTCTGGAACGATAAACCGCTACCGGAACACCTGCGCGTGCGCATCCGCGTATTGGATGACAGCGGCCGGGAACTCTTCGCCGCGCGCGATCTCGACGAGCTCGGCCGCCATCTGGCCGAGCATCGCAAAGCCGCCTCCGCCCGCGTCGCCCAGGATGCACCCGCCGCGTGGAGCCGGGCCCGCGGGCAATGGGAGAAACCCGACCAGATGGCCTGGACCTTTGGCGAGCGCCTGCCCGGGCCTGTCGAGGTCTGCACGCAAAACGGCCTGACCATCCACGCCCACCCCGCGCTCAAGATCGGTCCAACCGGCGTCGCCCTGCGGCTCGCCGCATCCCCCGGGGATGCCACCGCCTGGACCCGCCTCGCCCTCGGCCGGTTGCTCGAGCTCGAATTGCGTCATGAGTTAAACTTCCTGCACAAGGAGCTGCGCGGCCTGCGCGAGCTCGGTGCCCTGCTGGCGACCTATTGCTCCCATAATCAGCTCACGGAGGAGGCCGCCGGCCTGCTCCAGCGTTGGCTTTGCGCCCCCGCCCGCGTCGCCGAGCCAACCCAGAAAAACTTCGCCGCCGCCCTCGCCCAGGCCCGTCACGATCTGCGCACCACCGGCCCCAAACTCGTCGCCACCCTGCGCGAGGTTTTTTCCCTGCGCTCCGCCCTCGAGGTTCACCCCTCCGCCTATCCCACCCTGGTTGGCGATCTTGCCCAGCTGCTGCCCAAAACCCTGCTGGGCGAGATCGATTACCCGCGGCTGATGCACCTGCCGCGCTACCTCAAAGCCTTAAAACTCCGCGCCGACCGCTGGCGCCAAAACCCCGCCAAGGAGGCCGAGCGCAGCCGCGCCCTTTCCCCATGGCTGACGCGCCAGCGCACCCTGCCCCGCTCCGACGACCGTTACTGGCTGGTCGAGGAGTATCGCGTGAGCCTTTTCGCCCAGGAACTCGGCACCGCCGAGGCGGTCAGCCCGCAGCGTCTCGAACGCGAGTTCGGCACCGCTGCCACCGCCCCCGGCACCGTGGCCAAACCCGCCGCCAACACCAAATCCGCCGCCCCGCCCTTGAGCGTGCTGGCCACCGGAACCAAGAAGAACGCCCCGCTCAAGTCCCTCGGTGCCCTCGGCGACCTTTTCCGCAAGTAACCTCCATCCCCCCGTGCTGCTCCTCCTCGCCGTTTCCCTGCTTTGGGCTTTCTCGCCCGGCCTGATTAAACACTTTCTCGGCGACCTGCCCGCCCCTGCCGTGGCGGTCATCCGGCTCGGGCTGACCTTTGCCGTCTTTGCTCCCTTCCTCCGCCCCCAGCTCGTCGCGCGCCGCACCGCCGCTTGGCTGGCTGGCATCGGCGCGCTCCAGTTCGGCATCATGTATCTGCTCTACTTGCAGGCCTTTCGTTTTCTCCAGGGGCACGAGGTTTTTCTCTTCACCATTCTGACGCCGTTTTACGTGGTGCTGCTCGACTCGGCCCTGAACAACCACCTCCGCCCGCGCCACGGCTTCGCCGCCCTGCTTTCTGTGATCGGCGCCGCCGTAGTCGTGCCGCGCGCGGTCGGCACCGCCAATGTGATGATCGGCTTCCTGCTCGTGCAAGGCGCCAACCTGTGCTTCGCCGCCGGCCAGGTCGCCTACCAGCGCACACGCCCCGCCCTGGCTCATCTGTCCGATCACGCGTTGTTCGCCTGGCTGGCCCTCGGTGGCTTTGCGGCTACCGCCGTCGTCGCCGGACCGTTGGTGCGGTGGTCCGCCTTCGCACCTGGCGGCGAGCAGTGGCTGATTCTCGCCTTCCTCGGCCTGATCGCCAGCGGCGGTGGTTTCTACCTGTGGAACCGCGCCCTGCCCAAGGTCAACCCCGGCACCCTCGCCGCCTTGAACAACGCGAAGATCCCCCTCGGGGTCGCGCTTTCACTGGTGATTTTTCACGAGCCCGCCGACCTGACCCGCCTCGGCTCCGGCCTCCTGCTCCTTGCCGCCGCAGTATGGCTGGCTGAGTCGGCCGCGCCGAAGGCCCCGCCAGCCCCAAAGCGCGAAGCGCCTTAAAGAACGATGCGTCCGGGACGGCGCCGCCTTGCGCCAGACGGTTGGAAGTGTCCACGCTTGGCCCCATGTCCTCCTCCGCTCCCGCCGCCTCGCCGCTTCGCGCTTGGTTTCCCACTCTGGTTTACTGCACCCCTTTGCAGAACACCGGGCTCGCCCGCTTTAATGCCGAACTGGCCACCGAGTGCCGCCAGTTGCGGGATTTTGACACCGACGGACGCCGCTGGTCGGAAAAGAACTATCCCGGCGGCTACACCAGCTACGCGTCGATGAATACCCTGCACCGCTTTTCCAGCACCTTTGAGGGCCTCGAAAAGAAAATCGGCCGCCACGTGCGCGCCTATGCCAAAGCCCTCGATATGGACCTCCGTGGTCGCGAGGTGAACATGACCGATTGCTGGGTGAACATCATGCCGGAGTCCGCCGCACATTCGATGCACCTCCATCCCAACAGTTTCATCAGCGGGACGTATTATGTCGTCACCCCGCCGGGCTGCCCGGGACTGAAGTTCGAGGATCCGCGTCTTTCGTCCTTCATGGCGGCCCCGCCGAAACTCGGCTCCGCGCGCGAGGAAAACCGTCCGCACACCACCTACCCGGCCGAGGCGGGTAACGTTATTTTATTCGAGAGCTGGCTGCGTCACGAGGTTACCCAAAACCGCGTCGCCGCCGAGCGCATCAGCATCAGCTTCAACTACGCCTGGTGCTGACCGCGCAGACCCTGCGATCAACTCCATCCATCCAGTCAGGGCCGGCTGGCGTCCGGCTGGGTGCGCAGTCGCACCACCAACGGCCGGTGGTCACTCGCCGCGGCCAGCTCCGCCCACGGCTCCCCCGCCACCCGCGCCGAGACATTGCGAGGGTTCCCCCGCCGCAGGCCCTCCGCGACGAGCACCTGGTCAAAGCGCGAATACACCCCGATCTGGGCGTAGGCGTGAGTCCAGCGCTGGCCACGTTCGTCGACCGCATCGAGCCAGGTGGCGATGTCGGTTTTGCCACGGGCCTGCAGAGCCTTGAGCGCCCGGCTGCCCGGGGTGTCGTTGCAGTCCCCCATTATTAAAAAGCGCGCCGTCGCCGGCTCAGGGAAAATCTCCAGCACGCGATCGCGCACCGCTTGCGCCTCCGCCACCCGCAAGTCCTCCGCGCCCGCGTCCTGCTTGTCGTCCGTGAGACGACTCTTGAGGTGCACGACGAAGATCGTGATCGCCCCGCCCGGCGCCGGCAACTCCACCTCGAGCAGACCACGACGCACCGCCGCATCCTCCTCCGCTCCGTGCCGCCTCGCCTTGAGGTCACGGTGCAAGGTCACCCGGCCGAGTGGCACCCGACTCAAGATCGCCAAGCCACGGATCTCGTCCGCCCCCAGCTCGGCATCGCCATAGGGATAGGCGACGCCCTCCGCCGCCAGATCGCGCCGCAGCTCATTCAGAAAGGGCGCCCCGCCCACCTCTTGGAGCGCGATGATGTCGGCCCCTAGCGAGCGGATGACCGCCCGCAGCGCCTTTTTCTCCGCCTCGGGCTTCGGGTAGTCCGGCCGGAAGCCGCCCTCGGGCAGACGCCGGTCCGAGAGCGTGTAGTTTTGCACGTTGTAGGTCGCCACGGTCAGCCAGTCACCGACCTGCGCCGCCCGGGCGAGGCACGCCGCTAGGCTCATCCACGCCAGCACCAGTCCCGTTACCGTCCGCCATCCGGTCGTGTTCATCGCGCCCGCCCGTTTGAACTAGTTCGCCGCGCCGCCCGCCTCGGGAGTCGCCTTAGCTTGGGGAGTGGCGAGCAGGGCCGCCTCACGCTCGACCAACGCCGGATGCGAGTAATACACCGCGCTGAAGAGCGGGTGCGGAGTGAGGTTACTGAGGCTCTTGGAGGCCATTTTCCGGAGCGCCGAGACGAGTTCCACCGGCCCCCCCATCGCCTCGCGGGCAAAGGCGTCCGCCTCAAACTCGTGCTTGCGGGAAACATAGTTGCCGAGCGGCGCAAACCAGAAGGTCGCCAGACCGCTGGTCAGGCCAAAGAGCAATAATGCCGCCGCCATTTCGCCGGCTGGAAACCCGAAGCCCGCATTGAACCACGGCGCGCGCGCCAGCGCGGCGACCGCCCAGAAACCCGCCAGTTGCAGCGCCGCCGAGGTCGCGAGCATCTTGGGGATGTGCCCGCGCCGGTAGTGACCGACCTCATGCGCGAGCACCGCCTCGGTCTCGGCCTCGGTGAGCTGGTTGATCAAGGTGTCGAGGAGCACGATGCGGCGAAACCGCCCGAAACCGGTGAAAAAGGCGTTGGCGTGGCCACTGCGCTTACTGCCGTCCATGACCTCGATGGTGGCGGCCTTGAATCCCGTGCGCTCCGAAAGGCGGAAAAGACGCGCCCGGAGTTCACCTTCCGGCAGGGGGGTGAGTTTATTGAAGAGGGGCAGAATCAGGCGAGGATAGAGCACCACCATGAGGAGCTGAAAACCGAAGAGCAGCCCAAAGCCCCACACCCACCAGGCCGGGCCCGCCAGCGCCGCCAGGGCGAGCACGCCCCAAAGGAGCGGGAAACCGATGACGAGGAGCAGGACGATGCCCTTGATCTTGTCCATAATCCAGAGGCCCGGCGTCATTTTATTGAAGCCGAAGCGCGCCTCGAGGCGGAAGGTCTCCCACCACTCAAAGGGCAGCGCCGGCACCCCCGCCAGCAAGGACGCCGCGAGGATGAAGAGGGCGTCATCCCAGCGGCCGCCCGGCGCCCAAGCCGCGATGTGCGCAAAGAGCCAGGGCAGCACCCCGCTGGCGAGGAGCAGCGCGAGCACACCGGCGTCAAAGATCAGCGAAACCACCCCGAAACGATTCTTGGCCAAGGTGTAGTCCGTGCTGCGGCGATGGGTATCCGCATCCACCATCGCCACCACCGCAGGCGGCGGGTTGCCGGCGTGGCGGAGGACCTCGCGCCGGTTGAGCGCGGCCAGGCCGAGTTGGGCCGCCAGCCGCAGCGCGATCAAAACCCACACCCCTTGCATTACATAGTCGGTGACCATAAAGCCGCCACCTCACCGGCCCACCCCGCCCGATTCAACCCCCAAACCCGTGCGTCCCGTCCACCCGGACGCAAAGCCGTTGATTTTCAACCTCGCCACTTTGCTGCAACCCTCGCGAGTGTAGCGGCGTCTATTGCCTTCGATGCCTCGCTCATCCCGCCCCGCCCTCTCCCTTCTCTCTGCCTTGTCCGTCCTCGCCGCTGCCCCCGTGCACGCCCAGGACAAGCCGTCGGCACCGGAGCCTGCAGCCGACGCCCCGCTGCCCCCCACCGCGGTCGCCGCTTCACCCGCCGCCGCGCCTTCCCCCGTCACGGCCCCGGCCTCGCAACCCGAGCGCGCCAGCCGCGGGCCGAAGACCGCCCCCGCCGCCACCACGCCCGCCGCCCCCGAGGAGATGGTCGGCCCGGTGATCATGCGTAACGACTCCCGGGACCAGGTGCTCGACCTATACGAGCGCTGGACCGGCAAGATCCTCCTCCGCCCCGCCCAGCTGCCCGAGGCCACGTTCACCCTGACCCTCGATAAACCCTTGCCGAAGTCCGAGGCCCTCCGCGCCCTCGAAACCCTGTTTAACCTCCAGGGCATCGGCTTCGCCCCGCTCGGTGAGCGCTTCATCAAGGTCTCCCAGCTCCAGCTCACCCGCACCGAGGCCCCCGAATTCATCGAGGGCTCCACCCTCGGCCTCCCCCCCAGCGGCCGCATCGCGAGCAAGCTGTTTACCCTGCAGTTCCTGCGCGTCGGCGAGTTCGTTCCCCAGATCAGCCAGCTGATCAACCCCAACCTCGGCGCCGCCCCGGTCGTTTTCGACAAGACCAACGCCACCCTCGTCATCGAGTCCGTGTCGAACCTCCAGCGCATCGAGGAATTGATCGAGAAGCTCGACCACCCCTCCGCCTCCGGCCTCGCCGTCAAATCCTACTCCATCGTCAACGCCAAGGCCTCCGACGTCGCCAACCAGCTGCGCACCCTGCTCGGCGGACCCCTCGCCGCCACCATCGGCACCGCCACGACCTACCAGCCCGACGACCGCACCAACAGCCTGATCCTGATCAGCGATGCCCGCGAGCAGGCCCTGTTCGACGATCTCGTCGCCAAACTCGACGCCGCCACCTCTCCAAACACCCGCAGCGAAGTCGTTTTCCTGAAACACGCCACCGCCACCGAGGTCGAGGCCCTCCTCGCCCGCCTCGTCTCCGGCCAGTCCGGCGGCTCCGGCGCCTCCAGTCGCTCGTCCGGCTCGACCAGCCGTCTCAGCCGCTCCAACAGCGCCCGCAACGGAGCCGCCAACGGCACCACCCGCACTGGGGCTAACGCAACCGCACCCGCCACCCCCGCCCCGAATGCCGCCGCCTCGGCCGCCGTCGCCGGCGCCGCCTCGGAAGAGTTCTCCGAACACCTCACCATCGTCGCCGACGAACGCTCCAACGCCATCGTCATCGCCGGCACGCCCAACGACATCAAACTCATCAAATCCCTCGTCGACCGCCTCGACGTCCTCCTCGCCCAAGTCCGCATCGAGGTCGTGATCGCCGAGGTCACGCTCGCGGACGACGCCTCGTCAGGCATCAGCGAGCTGGGGCTGCAGGTGGAGAACAACAAGCTCACCGGCATCAGCGCCGCCGCCGCCGGTGCCACCCTCGGAGGCGGGACCACCATCGGGCCCGACGGGAAACCCGTCTCATCCGGCTACGCCAAAATCAGCAACGTCGGCGCCGGTAACTTCGACCTCTCGGGCATCGTCAGCCTGTCCATCACCCCCCGGAAGTCCTATTCTAACATTCTTCAGACGCCCTCCATCGTCACGACCCACAACAAGGAGGCCGAGATCTTCGTCGGCGAGACACGCCCGGTCATCTCCGGCACCACCAGCGGTTCCTCGGGGGCCGCCACGGGCCTCACCAGCAGCTCCACAGTCACCCAGCAGGAAATCGGTATCCGCCTTCGCGTGCTCCCCCTCATCGGCAGCAGCGGCGATGTGCAGCTGGAAATCGAGCAGGAGGTCGAGGACGTCCTCGGCACCGTAAAGATCGATAACAATGACCAACCCCGCATCGGGCGCCGCACCACCACCTCCTACGTCAGCGCTCGCAATGGCGACATCATCGTGCTCGGCGGCCTGCAGCGCGCTTCCGAATCCCGCAGCACCAGTCGCCTCGGCCCGATTCCGTGGATTGGCGATCTGCTGGGCGCCCGCAGTCGCTCCAAGGGTCGCACCGAGCTGATCTTCTTCCTTCGCCCCACGATCCTGACCAATACCTACCTGGACAACGTCGAGGCCATGAAGCGTATCGACTCCACCCCCCAGGCCAAGGACGTGCGTGCGATCACCGATCAACGCCCCGCCGCCGCGCCCTATTTCGAGCCCGCCCCCGCCGCCAAACGCTGAGCCAGCCCCGGCCCTTTCTTCTCCGCGTTTTCGCTTCCCGCTTTTTCAGCCGATGCCTTTCGCCTTGGACTCCGCCACCTTCCCGACTCTCGCCGCCGAGGCCTTGCAGTCCGTCGCCGAGGCCCCGCGCGCCGAGCGCCTGCTCGCCCTCGCAGGTGCTTTGTCCGTCCCGCCCGATACCGCCCTCGCCACCCTCGCCGCCGCCGCCGGCCTGCCGGTCCTCGCCGAACCGGCTATCGACGCGGATTCGCTGCGCCTCCTGCCCGCCCGCCTCGTCCACGAATACCAACTGATTCCGGTCAAAGACCCGGCCGCCCCCGCCTCCGCTCCGGCCGAAACGGACGATTCCGCGCCCTCCCGGGATAACGCCCCGCTGCATCTGGCCACCCCTTGGCCGCCGACCATCGAGATCAGCGATTGGCTCGCCACCTTCACCAACCGTCCCCTCGTCTGGCGGCTGGCCGGCGCCGACCGCGTGAAGGATCTCATCGTCGCCAACTACGGCGTCGGCGGCGGTTCCCTCGAGGATGAACTCGAAGCGCTCGATGTCACCGTCAACCCCGCCGAGGCCGAGGCCGATGAAGACGCCGCCGTGGTGCGTTTTGTCACCGACGTGATCGCCCAGGGTATCGCCGATCAAGGCACCGACATCCATTTCGAGCCGCAAGAGGAGGCCCTCCGCATCCGCTACCGCATCGACGGCCTGCTCGTGCCCGTGCCCGTCCCCGACAACCTCCGCCGTTTCCAAGATGCCATCATCTCCCG
>CAIQAB010000013.1:0-2500 GCA_903869675.1 uncultured Verrucomicrobiota bacterium
GGAAAATGCTGCGTCGCCGCCTTCGCGGCGAGTGTGCATTCATCAACGGCAGCTCTCGCCGCCGCTGATAAAAAGTCGTGGTAATTGGCATGCTCCGAGCCGACTGTTGACCTGAGTCGACTTCAGGAGCACTCGATACGAGTGGTCAAGCATTCGTCCGTTAGTACCGGTTAGCTAAGTGCATTACTGCACGTACACATCCGGCCTATCAACCAGGTCGTCTTCCTGGGGACTTTCGGGTATACACCCTACGAAACCTCATCTCGGGGCGGGCTTCACGCTTATATGCTTTCAGCGTTTATCCGTTCCGTTCATAGCTATCCAGCCGTGCCGCTAGCGCGACAACTGGGACACCAGAGGAACGTCCTTCCAAATCCTCTCGTACTAAAGAAGAATCCCCTCAAGTTTCGTACGCCCACAGCAGATAGGGACCGACCTGTCTCACGACGGTCTGAACCCAGCTCACGTACCACTTTCATTGGCGAACAGCCAAACCCTTGGGAGCTTCTCCACCCCCAGGATGTGATGAGCCGACATCGAGGTGCCAAACCGCGCCGTCGCTGTGAACGCTTGGGCGCGATCAGCCTGTTATCCCTAGCGTACCTTTTGTCCTATGAGCGATGGCGATTCCACATTCAACCACCGGATCACTTGAACCTGCTTTCGCAACTGCTCGACTTGTTGGTCTCACAGTAAAGCTCCCTTATACTCATGCGCTCTATAGCCCGATTACCGACCGGGCCGAGGGAACCTTCGTAATCCTCCGTTACTCTTTGGGAGGATTCCGCCCCAGAAAAACTGACCTGCTATCACTGTCCCACGGCCAGTTAATGGCACGAGGTTAGACGCCTAATCAACAAAGAATGGTATTTCATATTTTGACTCTACCCGATCCTGGAACCGAGCTTCAAAGTCTCCCACCTATTCTACGCATTGAAAATCAAGCGACAATAACAGCTTACAGTAAAGGTGCATAGGGTCTTTCCGTCCTGCTGCGGGTAGGCGGCATCTTCACCGCCACTACAATTTCACCGAGCCTCTCTCCGAGACAGTCGTCAACTCGTTACACGATTCGTGCGGGTCGGAACTTACCCGACAAGGAATTTCGCTACCTTAGGACCGTTATAGTTACGGCCGACATTCACGGGGGCTTAGACGCAGAGCTTGCACCCTACGCTTTCACCTTTCCGCATTGGTCACGTGTCACTCCCTATACATCGTCTTTCGACTTAGCAGAGAGCTGTGTTTTTGCTAAACAGTCGGTTGACGCTCTTATCTGCGACCCCTCGCGGGGCATCCCTTATACCAAAGATACGGGATCAATTTGCCGAGTTCCTTAGAGAGATTTAACTCGCGCGCCTTAGAATACTCATCACGGATACCTGTGTCGGTTTGCGGTACGGGCGCTCCACATAGTTCCCTGTAAAATTTTCTCGGAAGCTTCTTCACCAACTCCCGCTAAGCCGTGGCTTCGCAGTGCCTTGTCAAAAGGGTCTGTTGGATTCGTTACTCCGTCAATTACAGGATAGTTATGGATCGGTACAGGAATATTAACCTGTTGTGCATCGACTATTCCTTACGGCCTCGTCTTAGCTCCCGACTAACCCTGGGAGGACGAACCTTCCCCAGGAAACCTTATCCTTACGGCGAGATGGAATTTAACCATCTTTATCGTTACTTATGTCTGCATTCTCACTTCCAAGCGCTCCACGGTTGGTTGCCCCTTCCGCTTCGCTGCACTTGGAACGCTTTCCTACTGCGCACCTTGCGGTGCACCCATAGCTTCGGTATATGGCTTAAGTCCCGATCATTTTCGGCGCAAATTCACTCGATGGGTCAGCTGTTACGCACTGTTTAAATGATGGCTGCCTCTAAGCCAACATCCCCATTGTCTAAGTAAATTCACATCCTTTTACACTGAGCCATATTTTGGGACCTTAACTGATGGTCTGGATTATTCTCCTTTCGACGATGGAGGTTAGCCCCCACCGTCTGACTGCCGGACTTCACCCTGCGGTATTCGGAGTTTAATTAAGTTCAGTACCCCGGTAGGGGCCCTAGCTTATTTAGTGCTCTACCTCCGCAGGTCAGCATCCGACGCTATACCCAAATATATTTCGGAAAGAACCAGCTATCAGGGGGTTTGATTAGTCTTTCGCTCCTAACCACAGCTCATCCGACAACTTCTCAAGGTTGACCGGTTCGGACCTTCACTTCGTTTTACCGAAGCTTCATCCTGGCCATGGTTAGATCACCTCCCCTTCGGGTCTTTTGCCAGCAACTAAGTCGCCCTATTTGGACTTGCTTTCGCTGCGCCTCCACCGCTGAGCGGCTTAGGCTTGCTACGGGCAAAAACTCGCAGACTCATTATACAAAAGGCAGGCGGTCACACCACAAAGGTGCTCCCACTGACTTGTTAGCCATCGGTTGCAGTTACTATTTCACTCCCCTAACAGGGGTGCTTTTCACCTTTCCCTCGCGGTACTAGTTCACTGTCGGT
>CAIQAB010000013.1:7500-170230 GCA_903869675.1 uncultured Verrucomicrobiota bacterium
TGAGACCAACCGGGAACAAGTTAAGGGGCATGCAAGTGGCGTTATTCGCGGTTCAATCGCTGGATGGATACATCACCCGCCGTCAGACGGCGGGGGATGCCTTTGCATCCGAGGCGGACCGAGTGCATTTCCGCGAGGCGATCCGGGCCTGCGACGCCTGTGTGATGGGCGGCACGACCTATGATCTATCCAAGACACGTATGCGGCCGGAAGCGTTTCCGGCGCTGCGGCGGGTAGTGTGGACGCGAAACCCAGAGGCGCGGGCAGCGGAGCGCCTTCCAGGGGTGCTAGAGTTTACCAGCGAGAGTCCCGTGGAGACGGCGGCCCGTCTCCGAGCGGACGGGCGACGACGCTGCGCGGTGCTGGGGGGCGGGCAGGTCAACGCGGCTTGGCTGGAGGCGGGTTTGGTGGACGAGTTATGGTTGACCGTGGAATCGGCTCTGTTCGGCGAGGGCACGCCACTAGCCGGGAGCCACGGACGACCAGGGACGGAGCGGCGGTTACTGCTCAGGGAGGCAAAGGTCCTCGCCGAAGGCGGCCCGGTGTTGTTGCGCTATGATGTGCAAAAATGAGCCCGAAAGTCTCACTCTGGATGCATCGGGCGGGTGGTTTTTTCCTGACCGTGATCGTGCTGTGCGTGATGGGCGCAGCCTTGGGCGCGGCGTTGTTTCCTTGGGCGGGCAAGCTAGGCGGTTCGCGGAAAACGCTGCTCGACCTCGCCGTGCTGGGCGCGCGAACGGGTGGATTTTTCTTTTTGGTCTGGGCGCCGGGTGCGGCCCTCGTCCGCGAATTTATACGGGCGGAGAAAAAACGACGGAAGGCCGCCGAAACTGCCTAGGGCGCCCGGGCTGGCGCAGTGAACCCGTGACCGGAATCCGTGGCGTAGAGTAGGTTATCCGCGGTCGAGTAGGCGAAAATCAGCCGGCCTTCGGGGTTTTGGCGGACCTCGCAGGCCTGCCAATCGGGAGCGAACCAGACCGGGTGCCCGGCGGCATTCAATTCGAGGCCAGCAGCAGGGGCGGGATGAAGCGAAAACGGATTTGTCGCCAACCAAGCCCGCAACTCGGGACCGGGTTTCACCACAAGATACCAACGCCATTCAGCCACGCTCGCGCCATCGCCGGCCTTCTCGCGGCGCTCGGCGTGCAAAATCTCGTCGCCCGCCCCAGGCCGACGCCAGAAGGCGCGGCGAAAAACCAATTCAGGATCGGTCGAGAGCCCCTCCGGTGCAGCCGGTAAATCAGGGCTCATGGTGGCGGCGGCAGGCGCCACTGGCTCGCTCGGCGCTGGCGAAGCCACCGTCCGAGGCTCCCGGTTACATCCGCTCAAACCGAATCCGACTAAAATAACCAGGCAAGCTAGCGCCGTGCCCGAGGCGAAGCGCTTGCTTGGGGCGGCCTGGTTTTTCGCCACGCACATGGGGACCTTAGTTGCCTGAGGTGGAATAGGTCCGGAAGAACAATTTGATGTCGCTCACGCTCTGGATGAAGCGGTCCAAGCCGGTCTGCTCATCGCTGAGCAAGGAATAGGCGGGGATGACGATCTTCCAACGGGTGTTCCAAACGCTTCGGCCAATGAGACGGGAGTTGGTGAACTCGGCCGGCATCGAGCTGTAGAAGTAAGCCGGATCATCGACTGCGCGGAAGGCCTGATGCTTGCGGGTGATCCAGAGTTGCTCGTTGAGCGTGCCCTGCGGGCTGAAGAATTGCAGGGCGGAGAAGGCGGTCGCGCCGAGGTTCTTGGGCAGAGGCAGGGCCTGGTCGCGAACCGTCCAGCTTCGGATGCTGTTGACGTCACCCAGCGGCGGGGCGCGCATGATGTCGTTGCCTGTCGGGATGAGGTAGGCGTAAGGGGTGGCGCTGAGGGCGTTAGGCGAGGAGCTGGCCGGGCCAGCGGCGCCGGGCGTGCCGATCGCATAGGGATCCATGCCGACGTAACCCTTAAATATCAGGCCCGAGGAGAAGATCTTAGTCGCAAAGGTAGACTGGGAGTAGGCGTGGTCGCCGGCAGCCAAGGGCCAGCCGAAGAAATTGAGGCCCTGCTCGATGCTAGTGCCGAATTCGATAACGATACCGGGCACGGAGCCACCCTTGGCCTTGGCAATGTTCAAGCAGGACCGAGCGACGTCGGGGTCATTAAGGACGTTGCTCATCACGTTCTGCTGGAGAACCTGTTTCCAGAGGGTATTGTCGTCCGCGGTGGGCTGGTCGGTGCGGATGCGGAAGAGCTCCTGACGCAGGGAGAAAACGGTGCCGTTGCGGTCTGGATTATTGAAGCCGAGGCGGCCTTCGACGACCGACCACTCATCGCGCAGGTTCGCAAGGGATGAGGCGAGACCTGCGTCGCCTAAACCCGTAGCGATGGGATTATTACCGTTGAAGTCGCCCAGACTGTAGGTGCCAACGATATCATCTATAAAAGACGCGCCCTCGGTCGAACCCAGCAAGCCCGTCTCGTAGTCATAGGACTTGGCCGCACAGTAAGCGTAAGTCTGGGCGAGATCGAAGAGGGACTTGTATTCCGATAGGGCCTCGTTGCGTAAGTCACGATAGAGAAGATCATTCGTGCGATGACCTTGGATTACGGCGGCGGCGCGCTTTCGGAAGGTCTCACGCTCGGAGAGGATGTGATTGGCTTCGGCGAGCAGACGGGCGACCTGCTCGTTGGTGCGTTGGAGCTGGGTGAGGGAGCGATTGATCTGGTAGCCGGTTGCAGTCATGTCCTCAAACAGACGCTGGAACTCCAAGACCTGCTTTTTATCGCTTTGGGAAACAGCGACATCATCGACCATAGCTTGGGCTTGGGCCTCGAGTTCCGCTGCCTTGCTCTCCAACTGGCTGGCGGCAGTTTCGATTGTATATGACAGGATATCCTCAGCGTAGCCTGACACAGCACCTGCGAGCTTGGCGAGACCGCGGCCGATGGAGGCGGTGTCGAAGGCGAAGGGACCGGTGACAGTAGGAATACCCTCGGAGACCGCGCTGGCCAGGTTTACCGCATAATCCGCGGCGGCGATGGCCTGTGCCGAGTAGTTCGTGAGCATGTCCGCGGCTGTGGCATAGTTGCTGGCCTCAGCGTTGAGTTTAGCTCCGGCGGCATTGGCGGCGTCATAAGCTTCTATAGTTTCCGTATAGAGCTGATAAGCCCGGTCGAAATGTGCCTTTTTGATATTAAACGTATTGGTGGCCTCACGCAAGTCGACCTGGGCCGCATAGGCATCTAGCAACGCAGCCTGGAGCTTGCCGGGTTGGGCACGTTTGCCATAGCCGGAGGGGGGGAACTGGCCGAGGCTGTAACGGGATATCTGATAAGTGCGGTTGGTGTATTCGGCCGGATCGTAGAGGCGGTTGTAAATGCTCTCGATGGACCAATCGAGGAAGGGATCCGTGTTGATCGGCTCGTGGAAGTTCACCGTCACCGTGCCACTGGTATCCACCACGGTGGAGGGCTGGTCGATGAAGTAGTAGTAGTGATAAAGGTCCGGGCCGGTGTAGCCCTGGGCGTAGAGTTTGCCGGCGCCGACATCACCGGGATAAGGCGTGCCGAAGAGCGTCGAAAGCTCATACTTGTAGGCGGACTCCTGGCGGGTCACCGCGTCGTTATAGTCATCGAGACTATTATTTTGCTCGCGCTGCAACTGGTTCATCAACCCCGCTTGTTTGAACGCATTCTTGGCGTTTACTGCGGCTGCCACGGCGCGTTCATAGATCTGCTCGAAATTTGATTTCCCGGCGGCAAGTTCAGCCGGGGAAATGTCAAAGGTCATGGATCCGGGGGCGAGCCCCAGGTCGTTCATGTGGTTCTGCGCTGCGGCGGAGAGCGTGAACACCTTGTTGGCGCTGGTGATGAGCTCGTTGATTTCCGGAACCGTGCGGCGGTCTATCTTCTGGATGCCCTCGTGGATGTTGTCCACGTCTGGGAGCATGGCGTTGGCCGAAATCCAGTTAAAGTAAGCACCCTGCAGGACGCGGGAGCTCCATTCGTCGCTACCCCAGTAGCGGGTTCGCCCGGTTGCGGAGTTGTATTTGCCATCATCCATGTGGCCCCAGCCCGATGCTTCATCGTCTTTGTGCGATTGGCGAACGGTGAAATCGAGGATGTCCACACCGGAGCGGGCAAGGGCGGCAGCGGCAGCGGCGAACTTGCGTTCATCCTTATAATCAACCTGCACCGTCTGACCGAGAACGGTGACGCCTTCGGTGCTGGGCGTCCAGGTAAAGGCTGGCGAAGTGAGTAGCTTATAATACCCGGTGAGCGCGGTCAGGTAGTGACCGTAAGCGTCGCCGTGACCCTGCGGGAACATATGCTGGGCGTCGGCGGCATCGAGCACGCCGTTGGCGTTGACACTGCCAGACTTCTCGTTGATGTTATAATTCGTGGCATAAATCGGCTCGCCGGAGTTAATTCCATTGGTATAGTTCCAATAAAGGCGGTTGTAGGATGGATTCACCTTCACGCCGGGGCTTGAGAAGTCGTCGCGACCACGGAGGAGGCAGAGGGTTTCGTCAATCAGGGTGGGAACCTGCCCCTCGAAGGAGAAGCGGGCGGAACTGATGTCACTTTGACCGCCCGGGTTGGTGATTTGAATGGTGGGATTTTGGGCATCGTCCCAGGCCTCGTTGCCGAGGGTCATGTAGAGATCGTTCAGGTAACCGGCGACGAGGAGGAGAGTGCTGTTTACCGCGTCAGTGGTGGTGCCGGCGTCAATGCTCTGGGCCTTCACGCGATTGAGCACGGTCTCATAGATTTCGATCAGGCCGAAGTCTTCGATATTGTCCAGATTGAGGGCCACATCGCCCTCCCAACGCGTCCCGGCTTGGGTGAGGATGCTCACGTCGGTGCTCACCGGATTATTATACAGGTCGGTCTGGCGCTGGTTGAACGGATTGATACCATCGAGGACGCGTTTTACCCAGCTCTGGATCAGCACGGGCGGCATCCAGTCGCTGTAAGTCGTTCCGGTCACGAAATTAGCCGAAGACTTGGCGCGGTAGCGCATGGTGAAGTAATTATCACCGAAAACCAGCAACGGGTTGCCCAGCGGCGAACTGGCCGAGCCGCCGACCACGATGGTGTTGGAGAAGGTGCCATTGGGCTGAATCCACTGCGAACCGGTTGCAGAAACCTGGTCGATGCGGTCGGGGGTGTGGATGCGGAAATCAACCGCATTGGCCGGGCTGGAAACGCCCTGCGGCGAATAAAGCGCGACTTCGATCCTGTTCGTGCCGACGATAAAGGAGGCGGGATCGATCTCGAATTGATAACCGAGGCCCTCCGGACTCGCCACTAGACCAGTGCGCGCAACCGCCAAGGGCAGCCCACCGGGTATGGTGGCAGCGACCGGCAGATTGTAAGCGAGAGCAGGGACGTTGTTCACATAAACCACAAAGCCATCCGTGGCGACTATATTAGCGCTAAATACCACCTGGGAGGGCAAATTGGAGAGCACCAGACCGGAATTACTCAGCAAGATGGAACCGGGGCGGTTCGAGGCAGGGACGTAAGAGGAGTTATTAACCGAGAAACTCGAAGAGAGCGTAACCGCGGTGGCCGCATCATAGTTTAGAGGCGCGATGGTCGAGGGATCGGCCGCGGGGTTGGTGAGGCGTTTCCAACCATTTGTAGTGGCGGTGCCGAGCTTGCGCGTGGTGGTATAAGTATAGGTCGGCGGGAAGGTGCCGTTCACCGAGGGAGAGTAGCACCACTGGAATTCATAATTCTCGGGGTGGGCCGCGAAGTCACCGCTGTGACGCAAGCTAGTCTGCTCATCGAGCGGGTTGGAGGCGGAGATGACCTTGAGATCGCCTTGATACAGCGTGTCAGTGACCTTGATGATGGACATGCTCACGGGTTCACCTTGAGGGGTGAAGGCCTCGCCATCCCCGAATAGGAGCGTGACGTAACCCTTGCCCTGACCGAGTGAAGTGAGGGCGTAGCTGTCTACCGCGGTCTCGCTGGAGGAAATTTCGGCCAGTGCATCGTGACCGACAGTGACGGTTTTGGTCGTATCAACGATGTAGGTGCCAGGTTTGGCGGTATTTTCCTTAAACGTCTCCACATCAGTGGAAAGGGCGATGACGGCGGCGTCCCACTTCGCCTTGTCCGTATCGGCGGAGGTTACCAAGCTCCTGAGCGCGGCGACGTCGTCGGGACTGAGGGCGTTAAGATTAAGGTAATCCTCACCGGCGATGGAATCAATAAACTCTCCGTTCAACTGGAAGCCGCCGATGGTGCCCAAATTCGGGTCGAAGTAGAAGCGCTGTTGCAAGTGCGGCTGGGCCAACTGGAAGTAGGTCTTACCATTATGCTGGGTGGTCTTGAGCGAGGCAGGGAGGGCGGTGAGACCCACGCGGGCATCATCCAGCAATACGACCTTGGCGCGGGTGGGGTCGTGCAGGGTGGCGCTGGGCTTGGCGGTGCCGTTCAGCGCGATCGACTGTTGATACAAGATGCGAGCACTCGTCTGGCCGCGGACGGCGGGCAGGCCGAATTTCGGCAGCGTGAGAGTCTCCGCCGTGCTCAAGGTGGGCGGCGAGGCGGGCCATTGCGGACGATACAAGACGGTCAGAGGCGTGCCGGTGACGGCGTCGCCTTGATATACATTGTTAACAACGGGCCGGAGATAGGGCAGGACGGTGCCGACTGCGGGCTGAGCGCGACCGGGGAATACGAAGTCGCTACGCATCGTATAATAAAACTGCATACCGAGCGCGATGGAGCTGGAGGCGCGGATCCAATCTATATCAAAGGTCTGGCCCGCGGCGGTGACAGGATCAATACGCAGGGCGTTGATGGTTTTACCCTGCCAATCCGTCAAACTGGAAAGCGGAAAAGAGAGAGTCTGCCACGAACCGGCGCCGGTGTAGTTAACCGTAAGGGACCTATTTCCACCGAAACCGCCATCCTCGTTTGCCCAGAAGAGCTGGACCGTGACGTTGGCGGAGGCCTTCATGCGGAACTGGATCAACGGCACGGATGAACCGGGGAATGCGGTCATGCCGGAGGTATAGATCTGGGCATCGCCGTTGCCTGTGGCGGCACCGCTAAACGCACCATTAGTAACGGTGATGGTGCCTGTATTACCGTTTTGAGTCCAGATGCCACGGTCGTTCGCGGTGTTAAACTCGGAGTTGGCCAGCGGTGCGTAGGCGGGCAGGCCAGCGGCGGCGGCGTCATTATGCGGGCCGCGATAAACCCAGTCATATCCCTTCCGATCTTTAAAGGTAAACTTCGTATAGAGGGTCGGAGTGCCGGCCGCAGGTAAGATATCATAGTAACTGGCGCCAGGATCGACTTCGAGATTGCGAACCAAACCGGACACAGGATCCAAAGGCAGAGGCAGGAGAGGCAGAGGCTGGGGCGAGAGCTGATTGAGCATCGTCCCGGCGGTCACCGCATAATCGAAACGGTAGGTCGAGTTTTCGCGGAGCACTTCATAAACTGCCATGGCTGGCCGTTGGTCTGTGGGGTCCGTGTATTGAATGAGGATGCGCGGCAGCGACGTGAAAGCGGGGCTGCTGGTGGCATTGCCGGTGCTGATATTCAGATCATCGCGCAGGGCGTAGCCGCGACCACCGACCATGAGGGCGTGTTCTTCGTTGGGATTATAACCCGTCTTTGTGGTGTCAGGTTGATTATAAATCGTTCCGGAAGCGACGGGGGTCGCGAGAGAGCCGGTGCCTTGGTTAGAGGCCATGACGACGTCGGGTGTGGAAGCGGAATCGCGATAAGCCAAGGTGTAGCGACCGATTTTAGCCGGGAGATACATGTCGGTAAACTCGGACGAAGGTGCGGGGTATTTCTTGAACCACCAGACGGTCAGGCTGGAGGCGCCGCCGGGCAGAGCGTTCACCGGGATGATCGCTCCTTTCTCGGCCTCGGCTACGCCATTGGCGAACGGGTCAACATAGGCTTGAGGCGAGTAATAGGTTCCGGCTGCGATGTATCCCGCGAGGGTGTTGATGGACGAAGGCGGGTTGATGCGCTCGCCGACGTAGGCGGTTCCGGTGACCGCAGCGGCGCCATCGCCCTCTTGATACCCAGCACTGCCATCGGCCTGGGTCATCAGCGGCACATACCATACGCCGCCGTTACTGCCGGTGAATCGCAGCAAGGAACGGTTTTGCAAATCCGCTTCGCCGTTGAAATTAACCAGCAAGCGCTGGGCGTTGGTATCGACGACGGCATCGCCCTGAGTGGAGTCCTGATAAACGATTTGGGGGATCTTGCCGCCCAAGAAAGCTAGCCCGGTGCCATCGGTATCGGAGCTGCCGTCGGTGCTGACGGTGTAATGGGCAAAGCGGGTAATATCCGTGGGCCAGATTTGCAGGTATTTATTCAGGTAAACCGGCCAGTTTATCAAGGTCTTGAGCGCGGCGGTGGCACCGATGGCCGGCTTGGAGATAGTCTGGGGGGATAGCCAGTAAAAGATTTCACGGTCTTCGATATCGTTCTCTCTCTCGGCATAATAAGCGAGCGAACCATCTGGGAGGGGATTCGAACTGTAGTAATTAACCGAACTGCTGGAGTTCGTGACAGGAGATGCGACCAAGGTCTCGTTAAGATCGAAAGATACCCCGTCGTAGCCGCGCAGGCGCGAGCCCAGCTCGATCGTGGCGGTGCTGGGGCGCAAGGTCTGTTGCACGCTAAGAACATCGAGGCCGAGAAACTCGTGGTTGCCATCTTCGCGCAGGGCGCCGAGGTATTCCACGAGGATGCGACCGGTGACATTATAGGCGTGGAGGCGGCGGGTGCCGCCCGTGGTATCAAACCATAAGGTGCGCAACTCTTGTGAACTGGCGTCGGGGATGGGGGCGCCCGCGACCTGATACTCTGTGGTTACTTTTGCAGGGTAAACGTTGCTGTAAACCGGGTTTAGCGTCTCGATGACACCGGAGGGGATTTCTACCTGCGGCCCGTTGAAGCTGCGTTCGGTCCAGTAGAGATTGCGGACCGGACTATTGGTGGAGGAAGAGACCGCAAAGCGCTCCTTGTAAAATATATAGTTGTTATTGGGACCCGGCACACTCGAGCGCCAAGTGATTTCGACGGTTCCTGGGGTATTGGCAAAGACCTTCTGGGCATGCGGGCTGTAGTAGTAGCTGGGTAGGGTGGTGCCAGACAAGGGGGCGATGGTTGCTGACTCTCCGGTGCGATAATCAGTGGCTGGGGAACCAGAAGGATTCGACAAGACCTCGCCGGCTGCTACGGGCAGCGCCCGCCAAAAACCGGGTGCGCTCGTATCCGTCACGTTGCCAGAACCATCCATGATCGAGCTGGGGGGGGTGATGGTATCGCCGTAAAAGAAGCGAGGCACGCCGGATGCAAAGGTTGTTCCGACGCTGGAGCGGGTGAGCTTGATGCCTGACGAGGGGCTGGATGGGAAGGCAGACGAGGTGGCAACCAAGTTACCATTAACCAAAAGCGGCGAGACGAAGGCCGAGCTCGCGGAGGATTCTACGATATTAGAGAACTGTGGGGTGATCGTAGGAGGACCAGAAGGAGATAGATTAGGTCCAACCGGAGTGTTTTTGGGCGTGACTGCACTCAGGCGGTTGAAGACGCCGCTCTTTATTTCAAACTGGGCACGCAGAGCGGGCGCTAATACGAAGCACGCACACAGCATGGACCCGAGCCACGCGCGGGACGCGAAGCGCCCCGGGATTTTGTATATCCGGTCCATGATGGTAAAAAAAAGGTATCCTTGAAGGTTTACTTAGTCGCGTTGAGCAGTTTCTCCAGGGCCGCGAGACGGGCATCGAGGGCGGCGATCTGGGCGTCCTTGGCGGCGAGCGCGGCACGTAGCGCATCCACTTGGTCGTCGGTGCGGGCGGCGAGTTCTTGCACCGCTTTGCTCGCGATGGTGGCGAACTCGGTGTAGGCGACGGTCTTGTAAGGTTGGTCCTGACCTTGGAGCTGTTGCTCACCGACAAGCTGAGGGAAAACCGGCTCCAGTTCCTGCGCGATCACGCCGAAGGAAAGGGGCTCGGTGCCGTCGGTATCTTTCCAGTGGAAACGGCGGAAGCGGACCTGCAACAAGCGGTTGAGCATGGGCTCGGCGTCCACGATGTCCTTTTTCAAGCGGACGTCGGAGTTGAAATCCCAGTTCGAATCGCCGTCGTAGATGGCATTACGCCAATAGGCGCCGCTCTGGGATCCATTGTAAAGGGACAGCACAAGAGCTCTACTACCAGCATAGTATAAGGTTTGTGCATCGCTGCTAAATGAGCGGAAGCCGTTGCCAGTGCCGGAATTGATCCAGCCGTCGCCGGCAACGCCGCCGCGGTAGGTGCCGTTTTGATAGAAACTGATGGGCTCGTTGCCATCATCGCCGGTTTGTATAATCAGTTCGCCAGCATTGTCTCCGCCCTGGCCATAGATCTTCCAATAATCACTGTTCCCCATGACCCCAACAATGCCGTAATAGCCTGAATCAAACCTCACCCAGCCGCTGTTGATTGTTAATTTATCACCTGGGGTGCTCGTGCCGATGCCGACATAGCCGTTACCCTTCACGCGCATGCGCTCAGTGAAGCTGGCGGAAGAACCGTAACCGAAGGCAATGTCCGCTCCGGCGGAATCGGAGAACATTTGCAGCAGACTACTCTGAATACCAAAGCCGTAGTGCGAGGTTCCTTGGCCCCAGAGCGAGATCTTAGAGCCGAGGCCTTCTGAAAAGCTGAGCGGGTAGCCCGGGGCGGTCTGGCCGATGCCGACGTTGCCGGCAGTCGTGATGGTTAACCGGGTGTTGGTTGCGAGAGATGACCAGGAGTTGCTGATCTTGAATTTCTGGCTGTCGGCGTTGTCGATGCCCATGGACCAACCGTTCACCCCAGCTACGTCCATGGAGAAGAAGGGGCTCCCGCCGGAGCTGCCGGCGGTGCGCACGTTGACGATGGCGTTTTGGTTGGCTGAATTCGTGGGATTAACAACATACAGGCCGTTGCTATCGGGCGAAGTATTGCCGGTGGCAGTGACGTGCACGGGGGCGGTCGGGGAGGAGTTCCCGATGCCAACGTTGCCCGAGCTGCGGTAGACGCTTCCTCCGTTGACGCTCCAGAGACCGATCGAGCCGGTGTCGATCTTGGCAGCCGTCACGGCGTTATTGGCGAGGTCAGCGGTAACAATGGCCGAGTCGGCGATCTTGGCGCTGGTGACGCCACCGTCGGCGATCTTACCGGTGGTGATATTCGAATCAGCAATCATCGCCGTGGTGATGGCGCTGGAGGCGACCGACTCAGCCACGGTGGCGCGGAGGGCGTAGGCCCCGGCCACGAGCTGCTGGCGGGGAGAGATCTCGGCATCAATGGTGGCGGAGTTGCCATCATCCACCGTCACACCGAGGTAGAAGTTGACGCCGGCGGTGTTGGTCGAGGCATTGAGGATATCGGGCAGTTTCTTATACGGAGTCGGCGCGGGCGAGCTTGGGCCAGTGGTGCCGGAGACGCCGGTGCCATTGCCGATGAGCACGCTGAACTCGCCGCCCGAGATGGTAACGGTCTGGGTCTCGGCCCAGACGGCGGTGCCGCCGGACGAGGCGGTGTAGAGCTGGAACTTGATCGCCCGGTTAACCGGACTGGAATTGCCGACGAGAACGCCGGTGGCATCGGTTACCCGACCTTGGTAGCTCAATAACGCGGGCATGGTGGAAGTCTGGGCCAGCCCTTGGGTGGCGCCAAGCAACGAAAGGAACGCAGCGAGGAATTTCGATTTCATAAGAGTTTAATGGTAAAAGGTTAAAATGATCTCAAGGGGTGGTCAGGTCGATGGCCGCGATCTCTGAAACGCGGCGCATGCCGAAGAGGCCGCTGACCGAAAGTGGGACCTTATTCAGGCCGGTCAGGGTCTCGGTGTAATAACCGCCGACCACGGTAGTGCCCCAACCGGTGACGGTGGAGCCGTTAGGCGGGGACGGGGTGAAGGTAAAGGCGCACGCACGCACGACGTTGTAGCTCTCCTTACCCGCCGCGAGGGGCGTGGCGGAATAACGTGCGTCAAGATTATCGTGATCAGGGTGATAGGTGTGGACGAAAGGGTTCACCGGGTCGTTATAACCATGAGTAATATACCAAGCCACCGTGGAACCAGGAGCGAAGGTTGCGGCAGGCGTAGCAGCGGAGATAGTCGGAGAACCGGCCGGCATCATAGGCATGTAAAAACGCACTGGTTTTACATCGGATGCGCTCGCACCGAGCACGCGGGATTCAGCGACGGCAATACCAAGCGGATTGCCCGACGTCACCAAGCGCCCAGAGAAGGCCTGGCGAAGCAGCCTGGCGTTGCCGGCGCTATCCAAATGCATGAGAATGTAGAAGGTGAAGGGCCGGGTGGTGGAGGATCCCGAGCTCAGCCGGGGGTCGGAGGATCCTGAGCCTTGCTGGGGGTTGGAGTTTGGCTGCGTGCTAGCGACTTGGGCCACATCTACCTGGCCGATCCAAAGCCCTGCGGCGGTCGCTGGCTGCACGCTGACCGGCAAGCGGACGTCGGTGAGCCCGGCGGAATCCTTAATCCGGAGGATGGAGGCGTAGAAATCGGATGAAGTCGTCGAAAGGGACGCGCGGTTGACGCCAAAATCGAGGTTGGCACGACCCCCGGCGGCCAAGGTCACGGTGTAGGTGGGAGAAGAACCGGTGGAGGGCACCGGGGTCTCGTCGTAGGCGTTGGTCGTGCTATTAAACACCCGCTTGGTCAGCGGCACCGCGCCACGGATGGCAGGCTGCCCGGTAGGGGCGGCCTCGGAGCTATCGAGCGAGATCGTAAGAGTGACACTGCTGGTGGAGCGATTCGTCACGCCAACGGTCAGGGCGGAAAAGGTGCGGCCAAAGAGCAGGCCGCCCGAGCCGGGCACCTCGTATTCGACGGCGCCGGTGAAAGTGCTCACAGTGGCAAGATTGATCCAGTAGGCCTTGTCCGGATCCAGCCGCTCGGTGTTATTGATGACCTGGAGGGGATTGGAGCCGCTCAAGGGGCCGCCCACGTATTTGTAGACCTTGGTGCTGCTGGGCAGGCCGGTGGTGCTCCCGTTGATGAAACTCGCGAAATAACTACTTAGGACGGGCCAGGAGGAACTGGTGCCGGCGGAGGGGAAGCCCATGAAATTCGAGCCCGAGATCAACCAAGTGTTGGCCGGAGACCGCGCCTGCTGCTTGATCGTGATGGTCGTGGCAGATCCGGCGTTGTTTATCAGATAGGCCGAGCTCGCGACCATGCGCTGCAAGACCTGCTCGGTGGCATCGTTGCGCTTCCACACGGTCCACTCGTCGCTGTTGGTGGTCGGGCTGGAAGGACTGTCGGAAAACTGGACCTTGTTTGGATTGGGGTTCCAGCGCCACACCTCGGTAATATTCGTGTTGGAGGCAAAAAGCTCCGCCACGGTCGTGTAGGACGCATCACCGTGCAGCCAGATACCGTTCCAGCCCGCCGCGAGCGAGTAGGTCTTGGAATACCACTGGGCGCAGAGCGGAGAAAGCGCCAAAAGGAAGGCGCCGAGAAGGAGGCAGGGACGTTTCATCGGACGTTAAGGCGGTAGAAGGTTTTCGCCTCGGCGGCGTCGCGCAGGATGGCGCCGGTGAGCACACCCACCCCGGTGGCGGTGTAGGAAGAGGAGGGAACGGTCGAGGCACCAACCGTGAATTCGGCCGGCGTCCAAGTCTGGAGATCGGTGCTCTTCTCCATCTGGTAAACCTTGCTGGTGATCGTGAAGAACTCGAAATTCGACCGCGTCTCGGTTGCTTGGGTAATCTTAAGGTAAAAAGTCTCGGTCGCGTCGGCGGCATAGGTCCCGGCGATGTATTCGACGAGGTTTTTGATACCGTCACCATCGAGATCTCCGCTTGGAGTGACGCGCGCCAGGTCCGTCGTGGGCAACCCGGCGCGATAGAGTTGCAACTCCTCCCAGGCATCGGGCAGGCCATCGAGATCAGAATCCGCCCCGAGCGTAAGGTCTAGCCGGCGCCGATCGGCGGGATTGCCGACGGTGGGAGGGGTCTTCAGTTCGATCGGATAATAAAGCACCCCGCCAATATCCACCGCCAGGGTATAAACCGCACCGGCAGACACCGCTGCGGATGAATACGCGCTCGTGCCAATCCGCCCCATATCCAGCTGCATACGAATCTGATAGGTGTAGCTCGAACCACTTGCACCGGTGAGGGAATAGCGGGAGATTTCTTTGCCGCCAAAGTAAAAGACCACCGTCCCGACCCCCGGAGGAATCAGGTAACCAAACTCGTCCCGCACGTCGCCATAGATCGAGTAGTGGGGCGCAGGCGGAAAAGCCGAGAGCGATGCCCCCGACCCCAGAAACCCCAGTGACCCCGCCACGGCAAACCACACGGCCCTAGCCCAGGCAATGGGCCCAGCCCAGTTATGGCCCGAAGAGGGGAAGGGAATAACGTCGGTCATGATGGTGATGGTGGTAAAAGGCCGGAAGAATCAGGAAGTTAAGGTCAAACCCTACTGCAACGGGTAAACTTAAATAAACTAAAGCACTAAATGATGCAAAATAATGCAATGAGTGATTGATTTACCGCATGCCCAACATTTTCCAGTTTGGAGTAACCTCGCGCTTAAAACGTTACTATTGTTAAAAAAGCGTAATTTCTTAACCGCGCGATACGCCGTCCAAAGTGCTCCCCACCCTTCGCCCATTCAGATGACTCCGGTTCGCACCGAGGTATCCAACCGTATCCCTTGAATTCCGCTAAAAAAACCCAAGGAGGGAAGCGAAGCCAGTTCATACTGTCTGAACGGCCATGCCGTGCACGCAGGTAACCGCACTCGCACCGTAGACCATCCAGTGCTTCGTTAGTCGCCCACCCTGTCACCCCAGATTTTTTCGTTAGTGACCGTTCTCTGCCTTCCTCCCCTCCCTTTCATGCTCCGCCTGCTGTTCGCCCCGCTCTTAGCCCTCGCCTTGATCCCCCTCGCGGCCGGCGCGCCTATCGACCGTCAGGCCGTGGTTTCCCGCCACAACGTCCACAACACCCGACTCGACCCCGAAAGCGCGCTGACGATCGGTAATGGCGACTTCGCCCTCACCGTGGATGTAACTGGCCTCCAAGGTCTTGAACGCATCTACCTCGACAACGGCCTCCCGCTCGAAACCCGCGCCACCTGGGCCTGGCACGAGTTTCCCAACCCCGCGGGCTTCACCCTCGCCGATGCCTCCGGCCCGATCGATTTCCACGGGCGCAAAATCCTCTACCCGATCCGCCAAAACAGCCCTGCTGGCCGCTATTATCGCGAAAACCCCCAGCCGATGCCGCTTGGCCAGTTGTCGTTCACCCTTTTCGGCGAACCCCTTCGCACCGAGGACATCGCCGGCATCGACCAGACCCTCGACCTCTGGACCGGCGTCGTGACCAGCCGTCTGCTCGTGCGCGGCGAACCACTCGACGTCATCACCGCCGCCCACGGCTCCGCCGCGGTCGTCGGCGTCGAGGCCCGCTCCCCGCTCATCGCCCGCGGAGACCTGCAAGTGCGCCTGCGCTTCCCCTACGCCTACCGCACGTCGATCGCCCACAAGCCGCCCTTTATCTGGGAACAACCGGATAAACACACCACCGCCCTCACCCTCGTCGCGCCCGACCACGCCCGGCTCGAGCGCTCGAGCGACACCACGCACTACACGACGGATCTGCGCTGGAGCTCCCCTGCCGCCCTCGCCGAGGCCGCCCCGCACGATTTCCGCCTGCGGGCGACCGGGGGCGACACCCTGGCCTTTACCTGCGCCTTCGCCGACCCGGCCAACCCGGCGCCCGCCGAAAGCTTTACCAGCACCCGCACTGCCTCCTCCGAGGCTTGGCACGCCTACTGGACCGAGGGCGGCCTCATTGATTTATCCTCGGCCACCGATCCGCGCGCCAGGGAGCTGGAACGCCGCACCCTGCTTTCTCTCTATCTGATGAAGGTGAACTACGCCGGCGCCTTCCCCCCCGCCGAGACCGGGCTCCAACACCTGAGCTGGTTCGGCAAACACAACTCGGAGGTCTACTTCCTGCACGCCGCCCAGTTCTACCAATGGGGCCACGTCGACCTCCTCGAGAAAGGCCTCGCTTGGTATCGCCGCATCCTGCCGCTCGGCGTCGCCCAGGCCCGGGCCGAGGGCTTCACCGGCGTGCGTTGGCCCAAGATGTCCGGGATCGACGGCCGTCCCTCCCCCGGCGGCATCAACCCCTACATTATCTGGAACCAGCCCAACCCCATCTACCTCGCCGAGCTGGTTTACCGCGCCAAGCCCACCCCCGCCACCCTCGCGCTCTACCGCGATCTGGTTTTCGAGTCAGCGAACTTCCTCGCCTCCTTCGCCCACCGCGATCCCGCCACCGGTCGCTACCACCTCGGCCCGCCGCTGAAAAACGTCACCGAAAGCACCCACCCCGAACTCGTGCGCAACCCAACCTTCGAGGTCGCCTTTTGGCACTACGGCCTCGCCCTTGCCCAGCAATGGCGCGAACGCCTCGGCCTCCCACCCGAACCGCTCTGGGCTGACGTTATTGCACACCTCGCCCCCCTTCCCACCACGCCCGGCCCGGACGGCCCGCTCTACCTCGAGATCGAGGGCGTAGAGGATATCTTCGCGCCCGGTAAACGCGGCATCCCCACCTCCATGCTCCTCGCGCTGGGCTACCTCCCCGCCACCCCGAAGATTGACGTCGCCACCGCCCGCCGCACCTTTCACGTGGTCAACGAGCGCAACGGCCTGAACCGCTGGCTGAGCTGGCAGATGGGCCAGGGCGCACTCACCGCCGCCCGCCTTGGCGAACCCGACACCGCGATCGAGATCGTGACCAACGCCTCCGCCCCCGCTCGCTTCATGCCCAGCGGCTACGTGCGCCGCCCGAAAGATCCCGACGGCGCCGTTGCCTACCTGCCGGTCAATTCCGCCTTCCTCTGCGCCGTCGGACTCATGGCCGGGGGCTGGGACGACGCCCCCTCCGGCCCCGCCCCCGGCTTCCCGAAGGACGGCAAATGGGAAATCCGCGCCGAGGGCCTCCTGCCCATGCCCTGAATCCCGCATAGTTTGTTGATCATTTTTGCGCCTTCTGCGCCATTTGTAGTTACATCCTCCTTTCGCTGAGTATTTCGCTTTTCCCATGAAAAAGATCTTCGCCCACTCCGCCGCCGAGACCGCCGGCTTCGACACCGCCCGCCTGCGCGCCGAACACCTGCTGCCCGCGCTTTTCCAAACCGGCCGCATCGAACTCGCCTGGTGGGAAACCGACCGCACCGTGGCCGCCGGCATCATGCCCGCCGAGACCCCGCTGGCCTTGCCCAACCCCCCCGACCTGCGCGCCGGTTTCTTCCTCGAACGCCGCGAAGCCGGCATCGTCAACATCGGTGGCCCCGGCCTGGTCACCGTGGACGGCGTCGTCCACGCCCTCGCCCCGCTCGACGCCCTTTACCTGGGCCGCGGCGCCCGCGAGGTCACCTTCGCCTCTGAATCGCCCGCCGCCCCGGCGAAATTCTGGCTGCTCAGCTACCCCGCCCACGCCGCCTACCCCACCCGCCACGTTGCCTTCGCCACCGCCGATACCACCGCTCTGGGCGCACCCGAAACCGCCAACGAACGCCGCCTGACCAAGCTCATCCACGCCGGCGCCTTTCCCACCTGCCAGGTCGTGATGGGCGTCACCCGCCTGGCCTCCGGGTGTATCTGGAACACCATGCCGCCCCACACCCACCTGCGTCGCTCCGAGGTCTACCTCTACTTCGACGTGCAGCCCGCCCACGCCGTGTTCCACTTCATGGGCCAACCACAGGAAACCCGCCACCTCGTGGTCCGCGATGGCGAAGCCGTGCTGTCCCCGCCGTGGTCCATCCACAGCGGCGCCGGCACCGCCAAATATTCCTTCGTGTGGGGCATGGGCGGCGAGAATCAGGAGTTTGCCGACATGGACCCCGCCCCCGTCGCCGAACTGCGCTGAACCCAACCCGCGTTCATGATTAAGCGCCAAGACGCGAAGGCGCGAAGTTCGATCCCCGGATTTTTCATCCATCCCGTCTTCCGATTCCCTTCCGCGTCTTCGCTCCGACCTTAGCGCCTTCGCGTCTTCGCGCTTAAAAACCTCCCTCTCCCCCCCCCAATTCCATGATCCTCGATCTTTTCCGCCTGGATGGCCAAACCGCCCTCGTGACCGGCGCCTCCCGCGGCCTCGGTGCCAACATGGCCGAGGCCCTGGCCCAGGCCGGCGCCGACGTGATTCTCGTCGCCCGCGGCGACCTCTCCGCCACCGCTAAACTCGTCGAGGCCGCCGGCCGGCGCGCGTTTACTTTCTCCGCCGACCAAGCCAGCCGCCCCTCCATCGAGCGCCTCTGCGCCGCCCTGGGCGACTCGCTGCCGCTGCCGGATATCTTGGTCAACAATGGCGGCACCATCCGGCGCGCCAATTTCACCGAGTTCTCGCTGACTGACTGGGACGAAGTGCTAGAGACCAACCTCACCGCCCCCTTTCGCCTCAGCCAGCGCGTGGCGTCCGCCTGGATCGCCGCCGGACGCGGCGGCAAGATCATCCACACCGCCTCCATGCTGTCCTTCCAAGGCGGCGTGCGCGTGGCCTCCTACACCGCATCCAAAAGCGCCCTCGCCGGCCTCACCCGCCTGATGGCCAACGAACTCGCCGCCAAGGGCATCAACGTCAACGCCATCGCCCCCGGCTACATGGCGACGGATAACACCGCCCAGCTCCGCGCCGACCCCGTGCGAAATCAAGCCATCCTCGACCGCATCCCCGCCTCCCGCTGGGGCCAGTCCGCCGACCTCGCCGGCGCCACCGTTTTCCTCGCCTCCCGCGCCTCCGATTACGTCCACGGCCACATACTCGCCGTCGACGGCGGCTGGCTCGCCCGCTGAGCCCCGCAGTCCGGCCACTTTTTCGCATTTTAGAATATCAGCGTTTCAAAGTTTCAAAACTTACCCCTCCCCATGCCCCTGCTACCCCGCCCCCTGTTGACCGCTTTGACGGCGGCCGCCCTGTTCGCCCTGCCCGCCTCCGCCGCCGATAAACTCGTCGTCACCGTCACGCACTCGCTGGCCATCGCCCGGCCCTCCGAGACCATCACCGTGTCTTGGTGCGAGGTGAACAAGGCCCTGCCCCACGCCCTCATCCAAAAAATCGCCGTGCGCGACGCCACCGGCCGCATCCTGCCCTACCAGGTGACCAACGTCGCCCCCCAGGCCAAGGACCCCGATCGCATCGGCATCGCTTACGGCGAATTGATTTTCCAGCACGACTTCGCCCCCGGCGAGCAGTCCGCGACCTTCACCGTTGAACAAACCGAGACGGTATCGCCCACCTTCCCCATCAAGGCCTTCGCCCGCCCGGTCCCGGAACGCCTTGACGACTTCGCCTGGGAAAACGACCGCCTCGCCCACCGCACCTACGGCCCCGCCCTCGCCGCCCCCGCACCCGCCGGGACGGTGAAGGAGGTGCTCGTCACCAGCGGCCTTGACCTGTGGTGCAAGCGCGTGGACTACCCGATCATCGACCGCTGGTATAACAAAGGCCACGACCACTACCACCACGACGAAGGCGAGGGCATGGATATGTATGGCGTCGCCACCTCCCGCGGCTGCGGCGGCACCGGGGTCTGGACCGACGGCCGCCTCCATGTTTCCTCCAACTACAAATCCGCCCGCATCATCACCAACGGCCCCGTCCGCGCCGTGTTCGAACTGACCTACGACACCTGGGCCGCCGAGGGCGTATTCGTCTCCGAGGTCAAGCGCTTCACCGTCGATGCCGGCCACAACCTCGACCTCGTGGAGAGCACCTTCGCCGCCACCGGTAAACCCACCGAAGGCAAACCCACCGAACTCACCATCGCCATCGGCCTGAACAAAAACCCCTCCGATAAAAAACAGGAACCGATCATAACGCTCACCCCCGACGCCTCCGCTGGCATCCTCGCCCAGTGGATCGCCCAAAAAACCAACGGCGCCCTTGGCACCGCCATCGTGCTCGTCGATACCGCCGCCTTCGCCGGCTTCGCCGAGGACGCCCGCAACTCCCTCGTGCTCGCCAAAGTCACCCCGGACCAACCCCTCCGCTACCTCGCCGGCGCCGGCTGGGACCGCTCCGGCCAGTTCACCGATCAAGCCGCTTGGCTAGCCTACGTCGCCGCCGAGTCCACCCGCGCCCGCGCCCCGATCACCGTCCGACTCTCAACCCTTTAAACTGAAATCTTACCACGCCTTGCCCATGCTACCCCTAGCCCGTCTCCTCGCCCCCCTCCTGCTCGCCTGCTCCCTCCTGCCGGCCGCCACCCCGCCCGTCGCACCCGCCCAGAAATTCGGCGACGCCACCCCGCTCGAATGGTCCCTGCGCATGGCCCGCTCCGAAATGACCCGCCAGGGCGAGCGGATGTTTTTCGACGCCAACCCCAAGGCCAAGTGGTCCTACACCGCCCCGCTCGTCGGCCTGTCCCTGATGCGCCTCTCCGCCCAGACCGGCGACCCCTCCTTCGGCGCCTACGGCGTGCGCACCGCCACCTCCTTCCTCAACGCCGACGGCAACATCGCCGGCTACCGGAAAGACGAGTTCAACATCGACCTCGTGGCCCCCGGCAAAGTCCTGGTCCTCGCCTGGGAACAGGGGGACCACTCCCCCGCCCTGCGCACCGCCATCGAGACGCTCCGCGACCAGATGCGCGCCCACCCGCGCACCAGCGAAGGCGGCTTCTGGCACAAGCAGCGCTACCCTCACCAGATGTGGCTCGACGGCCTGTTCATGGCCTCGCCCTTCCTCGCGCACTACGCCCAGACTTTCAATGAGCCCGCCCTGTTCGACGACGTCGCCAAACAGCTTATCCTGATGGACCGCCACGGCTGGAACGCCGACAAACAACTCCACCACCACGCCTGGGACGAGGCCCGCGCCCAGCCCTGGGCCGACAAGGCCACCGGCCACTCCCCCAGCTTCTGGAGCCGCTCCGTCGGCTGGTATGTCATGGCGCTCGTGGACTGCCTCGAATACCTCCCCGTGACCCACCCAGACTTGGAGAAGATCACCGAGATCCTCGACCGCACCGCCGCCGGCCTCGTGCGCTGGCAGGATCCCGCCACCGGTTGCTGGTGGCAGGTCACCGACCAAGGCCCCCGCGAAGGCAATTACCTCGAAGGCACCGGCACCGCCATGTTCAACTACGCCCTCGCGAAGGGCATCGCCCGCGGCTACCTTTCCCGCGAGAAATACCTGCCCGCCCTGCTCAAAGGCTACGCCGGCATGCTCCAAACCCTCGTCCGCACCGAGCCCGACGGCACCATCAGCCTCACCCAGTGCTGCGAAGTCGCCGGCCTCGGCGGCATGGGCAAAAACAACCACCCGCGCGATGGCTCCTTCGCCTACTACATCAGCGAGCCGATCATCGTAAACGACCACAAGGGCGTCGGCCCCTTCATCGCGACCGGCGGTGAACTGGAAAAAATCCTCCGCGCCCCGTCCGCCCCCCGCTCCCTCGCCGACGAGGCCGGCCCCGGCTTCCAGGCCCGCGGCTGGCAGGATTACGAAAAGGTCCTCGCCCGCATCAAGGCCCCGACCTTCCCCGCCCGCGATTTCCCCATCACCGAGTTCGGCGCCAAACCCGGCCCCGAGGTCGCCCCCCTGGCCAACACCGTCGCCATCGCCGCCGCCATCGCCGCCGCGAACAAGGCCGGCGGCGGCCGCGTCCTCGTCCCCGCCGGCATCTGGCGCACCGGCGCCATCCACCTGAAGAGCAACGTGAACCTCCACGTCGCCAAGGACGCCACCCTCCTCTTCTCCACCAATCCCGCCGACTACCCCATCGTCCGCACCCGCTGGGAAGGCGTCGAGCTGATGAACTACTCCGCCCTCATCTACGCCTACGAGCAGACGAATATCGCGGTCACCGGCGAGGGCACCCTCGACGGCGGCGCCACCCTCGATGACTGGTGGAGCTGGAACAAGAAAGGCCAGGGCGCCGCCCAAAAACAAAAAGCCGCCCGCGACCGCCTCGTCGCCCTCGCCGAGACCGACACACCCGTCGAGCAGCGCGTCTTCGGCGACGGCCACTACCTCCGCCCCAACTTCGTCCAACCCTACCGCTGCACCAACGTGCTGATCGAGGGCGTCACCCTCCTCCGCTCTCCGATGTGGGTCATCCACCCGACCTTCAGCACCAACGTCACCGTGCGCGGCCTCACCATCCGCTCCCACGGGAGCAACAACGACGGCTGCGACCCCGAGTCCTCCCGCGACGTGCTGATCGAGAACTGCATCTTCGACAGCGGCGATGACTGCATCGCCATCAAGTCCGGTCGCAACGGCGACGGCCGCCGCGTGCCCATCGCCTCCGAAAACCTCGTCGTGCGCGGTTGCACCATGAAGGACGGCCACGGCGGCGTGGTGCTCGGCTCCGAATGCTCCGCGGGCATCCGCAACGTGTTTGTGGAAAACTGCACCATGGACAGCCCCGATCTCGACCGCGCCCTGCGTTTCAAAAACAACGCCGTGCGCGGCGGCATCCTGGAAAACGTGTTCATGCGCGACGTGCAGATCGGCAAGGTGGTCGAGGCCGTCATCACCATCGACCTGCTCTACGAGGAAGGCGCGAACGGCCCCTTCAAACCCATCGTGCGTAATGTGCAGCTCGACCGCGTCACCGCCACCGCCGCCCCCCGCGTGCTCTACGTGCGCGGCTTCCCCGGCGCCCTCGTGGACGATATTCGCATCCACGATTCCGAATTCAAAGGCCTCACCCAGGCCGAGGTTGTGCAAGGCGTTGGAAATATATCTTTTCGCAACGTCACCCTCACCCCGGCCAACCTGAAGCCGGGCAAAAACTCCGTCGGCGCCAAGCCCTAATCCCACCCCCCACTCAACCCCATGTCCGCCTCCTCCGCCCCCGCCCCGAAGATGACCGGTTACCGTTGGTCAATTTGCGCGATGCTATTCTTCGCCACGACCATTAACTATCTGGATCGCCAAGTCCTGTCCCTGACGTGGAAGGATTTTATCTCCCCCGAGTTCCACTGGTCCGATGCCCAATACGGCAACATCGCCGGCTACTTCTCCATCTTCTACGCGATCAGCATGCTCTTCGCCGGTCGCTTCATCGACTGGATGGGCACCAAACGGGGCTTCAACTGGGCGATCGGCATCTGGTCGGTCGGCGCCTGCCTGCACGCCTTTTGCGGCATCGCCACCTCGGGCATCCTCGCCGGGCAATGGATGGTCGGTTTTGAAGGCGCCAAGGACGCCATCGGGCACGTCACCGACATCGCTCGCGTCGCAGAGGTGAGCGTGGGGTTGTTCATCTTCGCCCGCTTCATCCTGGCCGTGGGCGAGGCCGGAAACTTCCCGGCCGCCATTAAAACCACCGCCGAATATTTTCCGAAAAAAGACCGGGCCTTCGCCACCAGTATCTTCAACGCCGGCGCCACGGTCGGTGCCCTGTCCGCACCCCTCCTGATCCCCACCATCGCCGCCGCCTGGGGCTGGGAGGCCTCCTTCCTCATCATCGGTGCGCTCGGCTTTATTTGGATCGGCTTCTGGCTGCTGATTTATCACCGCCCCGAGGACACCCCGCGAGTGAACCCCGCCGAGCTCGCCTACATCCGGCAGGACCGCGCCGAAGAGGCGATCAACTCGCCCGACAACGGCTCGGAGAAAATCAGTTTCTTCGCCCTGCTGCGCTATCGCCAGACCTGGGCCTTCGCCGTCGGCAAATTCATGACGGACGGCGTATGGTGGTTCTTCCTCTTCTGGACCCCCGCCTACCTGAGCTCCGTCTACCACATCAAGTCGTCCGACACCGTCGGCAAGCTGGCCATCTTCGTTCTCTACTCGATCACGCTGCTCTCGATCTACGGCGGTTGGCTGCCCTCCTACTTCGTAGGCAAGAAGGGCATGAGCCCCTACGACGGCCGCATGAAGGCCATGCTGATCTTCGCGTTCATCCCCCTGCTCGCGCTCTTCGCCCAGCCACTCGGGCACTACAGTTATTGGTTTCCGATCGTGATCATCGGCATTGCCGGCGCCGCGCACCAGGCCTGGTCGGCGAACATCTTCTCAACCGTGGGCGACATGTTCCCGCGCAAGGCCATCGCCACCGTCACCGGCATAGGCGGCATGGCAGGCGGAGTCGGCTCCTTCCTGATCAACAAGGGCTCGGGTAAACTCTTCGACCACGCCGCCGACACCCAGATGGTCTTCATGGGCTTCAAAGGCAAGGAGGCCGGCTACTTCATCATCTTCTCCATCTGCGCCGTGGCCTACCTCATCGGCTGGGCCGTGATGAAGGCGTTGGTTCCCCGTTACGAACCCATCAAGGATCTGTAATCCGCCCCACCCCTCCCGGCACGGGCCAACCCCCACCCCTCCATGCGCTCGCTCCGAATACTTCTGCCCCTGCTGTTGCTCGCCCCCTCCGCCCTGCCCGCCGCCGAGGTCGGCTGGAAAACCGCCCTCGCGCAGCCGGAAGCGTGGTATGCCACCGCCCGGGCCCGCGCCCTCGCCGACAGCGTGCTGCTCTATCAAATCCCGGTCGGCGGTTGGCCCAAGAACACTGATTTCTCCACCCCCCCCACCGCGGAGTTTCTGAAAGACGCGCGCATGGATCACCGCGCCGCCACGATCGACAACAACGCCACCACCACGCCCCTGCTTTACCTCGCCCGCGTGCTCGCCGCCGCGCCCGACGAACGCACCCGCACCGCCTTCGAGCGGGGCTTCGATTACCTGCTCGCCGCCCAATACGAAAACGGCGGCTGGCCCCAGTATTTCCCTCTCCAAAAGGGCTACTACACCCACATCACCTACAACGACAACGCGATGGTGAACGTGCTCGAATTCCTCCGTGACGCCTCGCGGGGCGAGCCGCCCTACGCCTTCGTGGACGCCGACCGCCGCGCCCGCGCCGCCGCCGCCGTGGCCAAGGGCATCGATTGCATTCTCCGCACCCAAGTCCGCGACGCCGACGGCCACCTCACCACGTGGTGCGCCCAGCACGACGAGACCACCCTCGCCCCCGCCTGGGCCCGCAATTTCGAGCCACCCACTCTCTCCGGTGGCGAGAGCGTGGGCATCGTGCGTTTCCTGATCGGGATCGAATCCCCCGCGCCCGAAGTCCGCGCCGCCATCGAGGGCGCGGTAGCCTGGTTCGAGAAAGTAAAAATCACCGGCCAGCGCTACGAAACCTTCAAGAACGCCGAAGGCAAAAAAGACCGCCGCATCGTGCCCGATCCCGCCGCGCCACCCATCTGGGCCCGCTTCTACGAACTCGGCACCGACCGTCCGCTCTTCATGGGCCGCGACAAAGTCGTTCGCTACGCCCTCGCTGAGATCGAGCGCGAACGCCGCGCCGGTTATTCGTATTACGTCACCAGCCCCAGCTCTCTGCTCGATAGCCAATACCCCAAGTGGCGCAAGCGCTTGGAAAAAACCGCCGCGACCGTGACCAAGACCACCGGCCCCCAAAAGCCGGCCGAGGCCAAGCCCTGACCCGCCTCATGCCCTCCGCCGCCCGCCTCCGTCTCACTTGGTTCGCCGCGCTTTTCGCCCTGGCCCTGAGCGCCTTCGCCTCCGCGCCCGACGCCACCGTCGCCGCCGACGGCTCCGGCGATTACACCTCGCTCCAAGAGGCCATATCAAAGGCCCCCATGCGCACCGGCGCCAGCGACCCTCGCTGGGTCATCCTGGTCAAACCCGGCACCTACCGCGAGCGCATCTACGTGCAACGCGAGCGCGGGCGCATCCTCGTGCGCGGCGCCGGTCCCGCCAACACCACGATCACCTTTGATCTGCATGCGAATCTGCCCGGCCCCGACGGAAAACCACTCGGCACCTTTAATACTCCCACCGTGCAGATCGACGGCGACGGCATGATTTGGGAAGACATCACCCTCGCCAATACCGCCGGCCCCGTCGGTCAGGCCCTAGCGCTGCGCGCAGACGGCGACCGGCTCGTTTTCCGCCGCTGCCGTTTCCTTGGCTGGCAAGATACCATGCTGCTCAATCGTGGCCGCCACTACTTCGAGGACTGTTACATCGAAGGCCACGTGGACTTTATCTTTGGTGGCGCGACTGCGTATTTTTCCCGCTGCGAGATCCACGCCTTGCGCGACGGCTACCTCACCGCCGCCAGCACGCCCGAGGGCACGCCCCACGGCTTTGTCTTCGCCGATTGCCGCGTCACCGCCGCCGAAGCCGTCAAAACCTACCTCGGCCGCCCTTGGCGCAATTTTGCCCGCACCGTCTTTCTCCGCACCGAGCTGAGCGCCGCCGTGCGCGCCGAAGGTTGGCATAACTGGGGCAAACCCGCCGCCGAGCTCACGACTTTCTACGCCGACTACGCCAGCACCGGCCCGGGTGCGAACGCCACCGCCCGCGCCCCTTGGGCCAAGCCCCTCAGCGAAGCCGATACCGCCACCCTCACCGCGCCAGCGGTGCTGGCCGGAGCCGATGCCTGGAACCCGCTCGCCCCCTGAGCGCCTTTTCAGGCCGCCAGCTGATCTTGTAGCCTTGCCCCTTCCGAAGCCGCAGACACGGCCGGCGCAGCCGTTGCCACACAACACCGGGATTGAACCTTAAACGGTATAAATCGCGTTGGGGTGGCAACGCAGGTCACCGATTTCAAAAGACCTAATCTCCGCCTTACTCGCCTCCATGCCCGCACCATCCACCCGCGAAGAGTGCATGTGATCAGTGCAATGCCCTGCATTTTTAGTATAGGGACACCTGGCTCCAAATCGGGAACGACGAATAACAAATCCACCGACTCCCCGGCCCTTCAGCGATTTGTAGTTGCCCACAATCATCAACGTTTCTCGGCCAGACCCCTTCGGATTGTGCGCAAAAAAAGGCCGGGGAGGAAATCCTCGCCGGCCTTTGCCTAAATTAAATCGATTCGCTGGACCCCGCTCAAACCGAGCGACGGCGACGAGCGGCGACGCCAAATAGCGCTACGCCGCCCAGGATCGCGGCATAGGTGGAAGGCTCGGGGATGGGGGAAGCTATTAAATCTACCCCGCGGAATGCATAATTGACTCCAGCGTTGGCCAACTCCGTGTAGCTGGTGGGCGTAGACCCAGAATCAATAATCTTAATCAATTTATTATCGCTAAGTTGTGTAGTGGTCAAATACAGGGAAAAAGCACCAGTCACGAGATCATAACTGCCCGCGAGCCCGCGAGGCCCAGCATAGCCAACTCCTAGGGTAGAGCTAAGGTTTCCGCTCGGACCCACGAGCAAACTATAAACATTGGACCAAGTCGAATTACTCAAAGTCCATTTTTGAAGACCGCCCCCAGTAGTTGTGCGGTCGTCCGCGATAAATGCAGTATCGAGGACGGTGTCGGCATTTGTATCAAATAGCACAAATCCGTAGGGACTGGCACCCGTTCCCGTGTTGATGATGAGCGAACTAGTCTGCCCACTGGCAGTAGGTGTCCCCGTGCCTATGGACCAGATTCCATAACCGGTAGAAGCTGCACTTGTCGCAAAAAGTTGCCCACCATAGATATCGACGTTACGCAGATTTGTAGGCTGTCCCGTAGCCGTCGAGCTAACTTGGGTGAAAGCCGATCCGTCATAATACCAGGCACCACCGGTGTTGGGATTGCCACTTGAAGTTCCCGTTGCGTAAAAAGTAGTGGCGCTAGTTGGAACTACACTGCGGAAATTATTGCCACTAAACGGGGACGGCGGAGTCCCGGAAGGCCCTCCCGTGGGAAAAAGAGTCCGGCTGGCGACGTTTCCATCCAAACCGATAATTGTAGAAACTTTTGTATTACCGCTTGCAACCGATGCAGTTCCAGAGCTCGCATTGTAGCCTGGGATCGCGATATTACCATTGTAGTAATTAAGGTAGCCGTCGGACGTAGCCGATCCGGAATCAGTAACCTGATTGGTGCCCGATGTGGGAAGGTTAATGGTTTGAATGGCAGTCCCAGAAGTGTTGAATTCAAGAACCGATACGGCCGTGGCCGCGGACGACAACACTGTGACACCACCGCTGCCAACACGCTCGACCACCAAATCCCCGGTGGTAAAAGCGCCGGCGAAGGCACTGCCAACAGACGCTAAAGCGATCAGCAAGGTAATAGGATATTTATTCATATGATGTGACTAGTAATTTCTTTAGACCACCTCAAAATCCGCTCGCAAGCCGCCGGTGTTACATTTACGAAAATATTTACGGCCCCAGCTAAAGGGGGCCCCAGCTAAAGGGTCTGGCCGATTTTTGTTAGTTTTCGGTCACTGCCCAGTGTTCAGCGCTGGTTTTCAAGGCCCCAGCTAAAGGGTCTGGCCGATTTTTGTTAGTTTTCGGTCACTGCCTAGTGTTCAGCGCTGGTTTTCAAGGTTCAGCTTGACGACGAGGGCGGCGGTAATGGCAGGGGCTTCGGCCAAGGGCTTGATTACCAGTGCGCTATCCTGTTGCTGCCACGCAAGGCTAACTTGACGACCGAGTAAGCGCGCCCCGGTGATGTTGACTCCGGAAGTGGAACGGCCGAGCGCTTCGAGTCGCAGGGTCTCGGTCGGCACACCCATCACGATGACGTAGAGGGTGTTGCCATCCTTGCTCGCGGTGTAGCGCACGTCGGCCGCCGTAAAGGACTTTCCTTTGCCTTCGTTAAAGCCTTGGGCGGAGAGGGCCACCCCTTTGCTGGCGGGGCCTTCGCCAAAAACCTTCCAGGGTCGGGTAGCGTAGATTGCCTCGCCATTCACCTCCATCCAGGCGGCGATGTCCTCAAGGATGGCCTCTTCCTTCTCGTCGATTGAGCCGTCGCCGCGCACGGGAATATTGAGTAGCAGGTTGCCGTTCTTGCTCACAATGTCTGCCAGCATATGGATTACGGTGCGGGCATTCTTATAATTACCTCTTTGATACAGACCTCGGTCATAGTGCCAGCCACCTATACAAGTATCCGTCTGCCACGCGTGGGGCAGGATAGTCTCGGGCACGCCGCGCTCGATATCCCAAGTGAGACTATCCAGCTGATCCTCGGATAATATCTTGCCGAAGAGCACACCTGAATCGCCGCGACGGGCGAGGTTAGAGTTATAGAAATGCGCGGCAATCTGCAGCCCTGCGTCCGAAACGGGCCAAAGCGGCAATGCAGTATCGTCGAAGTAGAGCAGGTCGGGCTTCGCCTGGTTAATGAGATCGACGGTGCGATCGTAGAAAGCCTGAGAATAGGCGGCATCCGGCAGGGTGACGCCCCCGCTCCAGTTCCAGCGGCCATGAATAGCCCCCAAGTCTTGATAGCGGGGACTCGGGGTATGGTTCTGCGCGTAGAGTTCTTGCGGGTCGAGCCCCTCCCACCAGGTGCCCTTCCCATCAGCCAGCGTAAGTTTACCATCGTAAGGCACACCAGCCATAACTCCGGTTTTGTCGGCCCCCTGAGCGGTCTCATACCAACTCCAGGCATGGGCGGCATGAACGCTCACCCCAAAGGGCAGACCCACGGCGCGGGCGGCGGCGGCCCAACCGGCGATGATGTCTTTCTGGGGGCCGACCCGGACGGAGTTCCAAGCATGGTGCCGACTGGCCCACATGTCCAAGTTGTCGTGATGGTTGGCCATCGCAAAAAAATAGCGCGCGCCGACCCGTTTATAAAGTGAAACGAGACGGGCAGGATCCCACTTCTCCGCTTTCCAGACGTGGATGACGTCCTTGAAGCCGAATGCCGAGGGATGGCCGTAGTGCTCGACGTGGTATTGGTATTTCCAATTTCCCTGTGAATACATCTCGCGGGCATACCAATCCCCGGCCTCAGGCTGGCATTGCGGGCCCCAGTGGGCCCAGATGCCAAACTTGGCGTCACGAAACCATTCCGGCGCCTGGTATGCGGCGAGCGATTTCCAACTCGGAGCGAAAGGCCCGGCCGCCACCGGTTCCGTAACCGTGGATACGGTCGAGACCGGTGAGAGATCGGAAGAGATGGAGCCAGCGGCGAACACAAACACGGGCAACGCGATAAACGCGAGCATGAGGCGGAAAAAGGCGGGGCGGGGCATGGCAGTTCTAGTGAAGGGGTCAGGCCGAGTTTTGTTAGTTTTGATCACTGCCCTTTGCCCTCAAAAAATCGCCTCCCGAATCACTCGGCAACTATCCATGATAACCTAGATTACTTTACCCTTTAAGGCCTTACGTAAGCGATTTTCCCTGACTTCCACTTTGACAAGTAGCCTCTCACGGCGTCCGGACTTCCCATTTGCAGAGCGGTCGCCATCCATGCTATCGCAGCGCCACTTTCACGACGCAACCGAGCCGCCAGCTCGATTTTCCAAGGGGCCGACTTGGCCGCCGCCGCCATATCCCCTGCCGATTTGCCTGACTCGCTCAGGAGGCTTTGCAAACGGGCAGCCCAGGCCGCCTCCCGCAGCGACCTCGCCTCGGCCGCGCCCAACCCCGGATTGGTGGCGAGATGCGCGTGGTCGCGCGCCACCGCCTGCCGCCAGCCCTGCGTGCCGATCGCCCACCCACGCGACATAGCGGCGAAGCCGAGCCGCTCCTGCTCCTCCGGATCAAGCGCCAGTTGCCGCAAGCGCTGCAGATACTCCTCCCACCCGGCCGCATCCGCCTCCAGCTTCATCGGTTTTAGCCAAGGCGCCGAGTCCATCTGGGCAAAACCGCCCCCGCGCACGAAACGCCCCAGACTGCTCCAGCGAAAAGACCCCATCTGCTCGGGCGGTATGATTTTCGCGCGCACCGGATTCAGGTGAATGTAATTCACCAAGCGCAGCAGCGCGGCGTCATCCTCAACCAGCAAAGCCTGGTAACGCCCTTGAAAAAGATGGCCCCGCTCACCGTGCAAACGGTTGAACCGCGTGGCAAAGGTGGTCTGCAACCAATGCATACCCTCGGTCAAATTGGGCTGCGGCGTGCGCAGCGCGACATGGTAGTGATTCCTCATCACGGCATAGGCATGCACCCGCCAATTATAGATTTCCGCCGCCTCCTCCAACACCTTCACAAAGGCGCCCGCCTCGCCAGCCGAGAGAAACAAATCGCGACGATAGTTGCCCCGATTCAGCACATGATAGACTGCGTCGGGAAATTCAATTCGGAGCTTCCTCGCCATATCGCCAGCAATAAGCAGCTCATAAACTGCGCCACAAGGTAAAACTAACAAAAATCGGCCAGACCCCTTCTTAGTTTAGCTGACGTGAGACCCTGCGGGGGAAGTCGCTCAGACGGCGCGTTTGGCGGCGTTTGGGCGGCGGCGATAGAGGGCGACGCCGATCATCCCAACGCCTGCCAAGGCAGCACCGGCGGACGGCTCGGGGATGGCGGTGCCGGTGATCGCAATGTCCTGGGACGTAAGCTGGACGTCGGCCAAGTTGGCTTGCTTGCTCAGGCCGGAGAAACGAATCGTGCCAGTGTAGGTGCCCGCCGTGGCTGCGGTAAACGAAACGGTGAACGAATTGGAGGAACCCGCAGCGATACTAGATAAGTCGACGACGGTGCTGGAGATCGAACCCGAACCAGTGTAGGCGAAGGTGCCTCCCAGGGAATCGCGGAAGTCTCCGGACGCATTGGCGAGATTCAAGGTCGCGGTGTAGGTGGTGCCGATTGAAACTGTGCCAAAGTCGAGGGTGAGCCCGCTAAAGTTGCCCGCGCCGCTGGTCTTCGTGAAGCTCGGACTGGCAAGGTCATAGGCCGTCACATTGATATTCACGGTCTGGCCGGTGATGGCGAGGGTGCCGAGTCCGCTAGAGTTTACCGCCTCGGTTTTTAGCCCGAGGGTCGCCGAGCCGCTATATAGACCCGATGAGGCGAAAGTGCCGCCCACCGCAAGAGTGCCGCTGCTCGAAGCACCACCGGCGATGCCAGTAGCGGAGCCGGTGGCGGTAAAGCCGTTCGTGATTCCCGTGAAGCCAGTGGTGCCAAGGGTCTCTTGGTAGGGGGCGTCGGCGGCCCCCGTGTTGGTGAGGCTCACGCTGGCTGTGCCCGCCACGTCAACGCGGGTCTTGATGTTAACCGTTTGACTGGCAGCGGCAGACGCGGGGTTGTAGGCCGCCCCGCTGAGGGAAACGGAGGTCGTGCTGAGGGTCGTGTCCGCATAGGAGCCCACGCCCGTGGACTTGAGCACCACCGTAGCGGTGCCGGTTTGGACGCCAGCCGCGCTGGTCGTGACCGAATAATTGACCGTGCCGCTGGAGCCGCCAGCCACTCCGGTGAAGCCGGTGCCACTGCCCGTGACGGTCCCTTTCAACTGTTCGGAGAAGCCATCGTCAGAGGAAGCATTGGTGATCGAGGCGCTGCCGGTGAGGTCGTTGCCGACGCGCACGTTGCCCAGATTCACCGAGCTCGTGGGCGCCGTGGCGGTGGCCTGGCGGTAAAGGGCGAGGTCAACATTTCCGGACCCGTAGGACACGACCTCGTGCAGGGTGGAGCTGAGTGGGTTCGTGATCGTGTTGAACGTGCCCGTGAGCGTGCCGCCATAGGTGGCTAGGCGATACGCACCGGCGCCGGCGGAGCCTTGGCTGTTGGCACCGGAGTTGTTTACGAGCTGGAGAGTGCTGCCGGTAAGGTTGAGATCACCTGAGACGGCGGTGCGGTCGGAGACGCCCGCCGAGGCGGTCGCACCCGAGGTGCCGAGCTCGGACTGGAGTGTGCCGGTGAGTGCGAGGTTTCCCGTGATAGTATTGGTGCCGATCGAGTTGCCGGGGGCGAGCGTGCCGGCGACGGTCACGGTCTTGCTCGCGCCGATGTTGATCGTGCCGATGCCTTTGACCGTCTGCGCGCTGCCAAAGCTAAACGCGGATTTCGCCGTGAGATCGAGGACCGTGCCAGTGGAGCCGGTCGAGCCGACGGTGATGACCGGGCTGTTCGCAAAAGTGCCCGTGGAGGCGAGGGCGAGGGTGCCGCCGGAGATGGTGGTGTTGCCGGAATAGGTATTGGCACCGGAGAGGGTCAGGGTGCCGGTTCCCTGTTTCACGAGCGAAGAGGTGGGTGAGCCGCTGCTGCTGATAACGCCGCCAAAAGTGCTGTCGCGCTGGTCGCCTACGGTCAGCGTGTTGGCCTGAAGGGTCACGTTGCCTCCGGTGGTGCCGCCGCCGGAGAGGGCGCCGATGGTCTCGTTGTTGCTTAACTGGAACGTTGCTCCAGCGGTGTTTGCCAGACTGACGGCCGAGGTGTTGGCAATGGCCGCGCCGTTCGTGGCAATGAGCGTGCCCTGCTGGATGAGCGTGTTGCCCGCATAGGTGTTCGTTCCGGAGAGTTCCAGAACGCCGGCACCGGTCTTGAGCAAATCAGCATTCGCGGAACCGGAGATGACGCCGGACAGGCGGGCAACATCGGTCGTAGAGCCGGTGTTGTCGGCCACGCGGACTTCGCGGGCGAAGTAGTTGGTTGAGGCTAAGCCGCTATCGAGCCCGATGTCGTTGGTGAAATCAACCCGGCTGTCGGCCTTCGTGGAGCCCATCGTGAGCACGTAGCCGTTGGAAAGGAATGCATTGTCATTCCAGACCAAGGAAGCGGCGGTTGACCCGCCGATGGCTGTGACGAGCGTCACGGTCGCATTCCCGGCGATGGCAGAAAAGCCGCCATCGCCACGATCCGAGCCGCCGTCAAAGGACACTCCGCCGCCGCTGGTCGTGCCCGCCAAGTCAATCGCGCGAACGAACGAAAAGCCGCCGCTGAGCTCCAAGACGCCGCCGCGGAAATTGATGCTGCTGAACGCCCCGCCCGCCGCCGTGGCTCCACCCAGCGCAGCAGCCGTTCCACGCAATACACCGCTGGCGAGATTGATGTTTTGTGCTGTCGTGAACGAGAGCGTCGTGCCATTCAGGCTCAGGAATCCAAGGCCGGCCTTGGTGAAACCCTGATTCGAACCACCCATGTTCTGACTCATCGTCAAGGTGGTGTTCGCATCCGACACATAGACATACTTGTGGGCACCACCGGCTAGATTTGCGGTGCCCGTGATTGCGAAATCCGTCGTTCCCGCGAGCATGAGCGCGGTCGTCGTCAGGGCATTCGATCCCATCGCCAGCGTGGTGCCGCCGTTCGGATTGATTTTCAATGTGCCTGTCGTGACTGCCCCCGCAGCGGTTACTGTCGCAGTGGGACTGAAGACAGCCATGCTCGTGGCAGTCAGTGATGCGAGGTTGGCAGCAGTGGTCGGAGTAGCATTGGGGGTCAATGCAACCACACCGTTTGCACCATAACCGGCCCATTCCGTGCCGTTCACCGTGGCCCAGCCAACGGTCGCACCAGTTGCGGTGTTAGCGAACATGCCCAACGGTGCAGACGTTCCGCTCGTGACGGTGATAGGAGCGCCCGTCGAGGTGATACGCGGATTGTTACCAGAGGAGCCGAGGGTGCCCGTTCCTGCTCCTACGAAGTTGATCACCATTCCTGTCGACACATCGCGCCAGGAACCTGCTGTGCGCGTGAAAGTAAGCTGCGCCCCCGTTCCGCCATTGTTCGTCACGCTGATTGTGTTATAACCTTGGACAAAAGCCGGAGCGCCGACCGTCTCTGATGTGCCTGCGCTGTTGCCGATGAGGGAGATGCCGCCGCCCGTGAATGAGATCGCCGCGCTGTCCGAGAGGCGGCCTGCCGTGTTCGACGTGTTTCCAGCAGTATTGTCCAACACTATCGTTCCACCGCGGGTGGCCAGCAACACGCTGCCGAGAACGCCACTGGTGCTGTCACCTGTCCCGCTCAGCTTCAGCGTAGAGCCGCTGTTGACACCGATGGTGCCGGTGAGTCCGGTCAAGTTGCCGCTGAAGGTCTGCGTCGTGCCGCCGCCGCCACGCAGGTTCAAGCCGCCAGTCGTCGTGACGGCACCGGAGAATGTGGCGTCTTGCAGGGCATGAATGTTAATTGCTCCACCGGCTGCAGGGGTGACCGAGCCACTCCCGCTGAGCGCGCCAACCCGTAAATCAAAAGACGTTCCCACGGTCGTGAGGCTCGTGCCGGCAGCGAGGCTTACCGCGTTGGAACGTAGCGCCTGACTGGCACCGTTGTTCGTCGAGGAACCGGCTTGGAGCGTGCCGCCGCTCACAGTGATAGCGCCGACGAGGCCATTGGTGCCGCCTGCGCCGTCGAGGATAAGCGTGCCAGCCGTGGTCTTGGTGAGACCGTTCAAGCCCGAGAGACCGGAAGTGATTGCGAGTGTGCTGCCGCTGGCGACATCGAGCACGGATTGCGATGCACCGCTGAGCGTGAGGTTGCCAGTGCCGGCGATGGTGTAGGAGGTGCCGGAAGAGGGAGCGACGCTGATGTCATTTACGCTGATACCCGAATTAAGAGTCAAGGTGCCGGCGGTGCCCTGCAAGAGCGCGTCATTGTTGGAGCCACTGTTTGACCACGCACCTAAAGTGCCGGTGCTGTTGTAGGAGCGCCAGAGCAAGGAGCTGGTATCCCAAGCTCCCGTTCCGCCGATGGTGCCCGAACTTGCGCCGTCTGCATCCCAGTAGAAGTCGGCCGCGCGTGCAGCGCCAGCGGCAACCAAGGCAAGCGCGAGACTAGCGACGAGGCGGGCCGGGATGCGGCTCGGCGAGACAGAGACGGTGCGACTGGATTTCATAAAATTAAATGGTAAATCGGTTGCAAAAGAGGTGCCAGAGGTGTCGTTGCGGCATGAAGGTTCACCGCGGGATTTAAGGGTTAGCAAGACGCGGGGGGTGAAGATTAGGTCACAAACGCAACCGTGAGACGCTTAAGCCATGGCCCTGGCTTATTTTTTGTGGGTTTTTTTACACCCTGCCTGCTTTCCCGGAGGCCCACCTCAAACCAACGCCATTAGCTCCGTTATACCGGCTAAATAAGGCCACGCCACAGGCGCGATGAAGCGGGCATGGGAGTGCGCTGCCGATTTGTGCGGCAGCGCAGCGCCGAAAACTCAGCGCCCTACGCTAAAGGAGCCGAAGTCGGCGTGCGCGGCCGTCCTGAAGCCCGGCGCGGAGCGGCAAAACACGCCCACCTTGGCGCCAACCCAGCGGCTTGAGCTGGCAGTGAAGGGCTCGCCCAGCGTCGCGAAGGGCGCGGAGTCACCCTTCACCGGCCGGAAGTAAAAGCGACAGGCGAGATCGGCCTCGACCTGCACCCGAAGCTCGACCGCTTGGCCTGCCTGCCACGGCAGCGTCGCCACCACCGTCTCGACACCCCCTTTATCGGCGCGGGCGCAATGCACCTGGACTAGCTCCTGGCCGCCATCCGCACGGGCGCTAAGACCGATCCAGCCGTAGTCATAGCCAAAAACGATCAGGCCCGCGCGCGCATCCGCGGCAACGCCATCCAAGACCAGCGTGGTCTGCGCCGTGAATGCCGGCGCGGGTAACTTCTGCATGAGGAGATTGGTCGCCGACCAGAGCGAACCCGGCTCCGTCGCCGGCACCGCCCGCAGCCGCAGACCCGCCTCGTTCACTGCACGCGGCAGAATCCAGTCCGCGTCGGGGTTGCCCTGCCATTGCCACTGGCGGCCAAATTGCCCTGCCGCGAAGTCGTCACTCGTCGCCGGCTCCCGCGCCGGTTGCAGCGGCAGATCGGGCTTGGTGTGCACCAGCACCGGCTCGCCCGTGCCGTCGCCGTCGGCATCGTCACCCATGACCGGCCAGCCATCCGGCCGCCAATGCATCGGCTGCAAATGCACCACGCGCCCGTGCGCCGGCATTTCCTGAAAGTGGAAAAACCAATCCTGCCCGCCGGGGGTGGTCACCCACGCGCCCTGATGCGGACCGTTGATCGGCGTGCGGCCTTGCGCGAGGACGATACGGTTTTCGTAGGGCCCGCCGATATCGCGGGATCGAAACACCGCTTGGTAACCCTCGCCCACACCGCCCGCCGGCGCGAAAACATAATACCAGCCATCGCGTTTGTAGAGCTTGGGACCCTCGATGGTCGTCCAGCCGGGCATGAGGTTGCCGTCGATCACCACCCGGCCTTCGTCAAGCACCCGCGAGCCGTCCGGGCTGATTTCGTGCAGAGTCAGGAGGTTGTTTATGCCCGATCGGCTCTTGGCCCAGCCATGAATCAACCAGGCCCGGCCATCTTCATCCCAGAAGGGACAGGGGTCGATCAACCCGCGCCCCGCCAGCAACAAATGCGGCTCGCTCCAGGTCCCGCGCGGATCCTCGGCCGTGATGACGTAGAGGCCGAAGTCGGGATCCGGATACACGATCCAAAACCTCCCGGCGTGGTAGCGCAAAGCCGGCGCCCACACGCCTTCGCCGTGGCGCGGCTTGGTAAAATGCTCCGTAGGCACGAGCGCCGGCAAGGCGTGGTTAACCAGCGTCCAGTTGACCAGATCCCGCGAGTGCAGGATGGGCAGGCCGGGCACGTGGCAAAAGCTCGAGGCGGTCATCCAGTAGTCCTCGCCCACCCGGATCGCATCGGGATCGGAGTAATCGGCATGGAGAACCGGATTGCGGTAGGTGCCGTCCCCCTGATCCGCCACCCAAGGCGAAGACGGGGCGGGACTGGCGGCGATTTCAGGCCGTAAAACCATAAGCGAGGTGGCGATCATGAGGGCAAAAAAACGCGACATTTTAGACGGAACTCAGCGTCCGGCCTGAGCGGGCCCCAGCTTGGCATGCAGCCAGTCGGTCAACACCCGGGCCCAGGCTGGATCCGCCACCGACCATTCCGCCAGGCGATGCCCGGCGCCGGGCAACACGTGCAACTCGCAATCGCCGCCCAAAGCGAGCAGCCGCGCCCGAAACGCGATCGATTGATCAAGCGTCACCGTTTTGTCCGCGTCGCCATGCAACAACAGCGTGGGCGGATAACCCGCCTTGACCACATTGAGGGGCGATTGCGCGGCGAGCAGCGCGAGGTTCTCCGGCGACATCTCGGCCTTGAGGCCAAACAGGGCCTGCAACGAGGTGCTCGGCGCGCCGCGCCGCTTGGAATCGGACTCGAGATCGCTCACTGCCGCGCACCCCACCACCGCACGCACCCGACTCGCACTCCCTTCGGACGCCACCGCGGCGAAAAGCGCGATGTGTCCGCCGGCGGAATGCCCCATGATGGCGATGCGCTCCGGATCCCCGCCAAACTCCGCCGCATGGGCATGCACCCAGGCCAGCGCTGCGCGCGTGTCTTCCAAACCAGCCGGCCAGCGATTCGCCGGCGCCAGCCTGTAGTTGATCGATACCCACACGAAACCCGCCCCGGTGAGCGGCTCAAACCAAGGGCGGATGTCCGCGCCCGCGCCGGGTTTTTCCGTGCCCGCTTTGTCCCCGCCCGACCAGCCGCCGCCATGCACTAAAACAACCACCGGGAAAGGCCCCTGGCCGTCGGGCCTGGCAATATCGAGCCGCAGCGTTTCCCCGCCGGCCTCGCCATACACGACGTCGCGCCGCACTTCGACAGCACCAAGCCCGGCGACACCCGCGAAAAAAAACCCTGTCAGGACAATAACCGTGGAAAATCGCATAGTTTAATTCGGATCGGGCCTGGCCGGGGCAACGCCGATGCGCGGCACGAGCGCCTGCACGATCCCCAGTGAAACGAGGTATAGCAGCGAGGCGGCGGCAAAGATCAGCGAGTAACTGCCGGTTTTCTGCAGCACCAACCCGATGATCTCCGCGACAACCGCTCCGGTCATGAAACATACAAATCCCCCCAGACCGACCGTCGAGCTGATGGCCTGCTTCGGCATCGTATCCGAGACCACACTGAAGAGATTGGCGGACCAGCCTTGGTGGGCCGAACCGGCCAGACCGACGATGAGCACCGCAACCAGCGCGGAGGGCGCGTGGGGCGCGAGGCAGATGGGCACGACCGCCGCCGCGCAAATCAGCAGGGTGGTTTTGCGGGCCTTGTTCACCGACCAGCCCAGGTTCAGCAAACGCCCGGCCAGCCAGCCACCCGTCACCCCTCCCACCGAGGCGAAGAAATAAAATACCGCCGTCCACTTCCCGACCTCGGCCAGTTCCAGCTTGAAGGTCTTGTGCATGAAATCGGGGAAATAAAACATATAGATGCCCCACACCGGCCCCGCCAGCACGCTCGCCGCCAGATAAGCCCACACCGCGCGGTAACGCAGCAACGAGAACCACGATACCCGCACCTTCGCCTCCTCGACCGGAACCACGCCGGAACGGATGTAGTCGAGCTCGGCCGCCGAGAGCCGCGGATGTATCTCGGGGGCCTCGTAAAGCCACCCCCACAAAGCCAGCCAGACAACACCGAGCGCACCCGTGATATAGAAGGTCGTCGCCCAGCCCAGATGGCTGTAAATCCACGGCACCACGATGGGGCAAAGGATCGCGCCGACATTGGTGCCGGCGTTAAAGACCCCCGTCGCCAAGGCGCGTTCCTTCACCGGAAACCACTCCGCCACAGTCTTGATCGCCGCCGGGAAATTCCCGCCCTCGGTCAACCCCAGCGCCACCCGCGCCGACATGAAACCCAGCACCGTCGCCGGCAATACCCACGGCGCGGACGCACCCAGCCAAGTCAGGTCGATGTTTACCTTTAATTCAGGCGCGAGCAGACTGACCAAACCGTGACCCGCCGCCGCCAGACTCCACAAAGCCACAAACCACGGCAGACCCCGCTTCACCCCCAGGCGATCGACCGCGCGGCCACCAAAAAGGTAACCAAAGGCGTAGGCCATCTGAAAGGCCGAGGCGATGTGCGCGTAATCCGTCTCACTCCAGCGCAACTCGTCGCTCAAAGGCTGTTTCAGAATGCCGATAATGTTACGGTCGATGTAGTTAAGCGCGACGGAGCAGAAAAGGAGACCGCAGATCGTCCAACGAAAACGACCCGGCGCAAGGGAAGCAGGGGTAGCAGACATGAAGGGGTAAAAGACAAGCGCCCCAACCCCGCCCGCCGCGCAACCCCTAACTAAGCGCACATCGTTGCGCGCAACGATGTGCGCTCCACTTTGCGTTGCCCGCGTGTCCGCATTCTAAAATGTCAGCCAGCGGGCACCCTAGGTTAGTGGCCCGCTTACCCCCCTATGCATTTCCTGCCTGGCCGCCACGCGGCTCGCCTTGCCCTGCTAGCGTTTTCCATTGGGCTCCTGCCCGCCCTCCTCCCCGCCGCCTACGATCCCGCCGAGGCGATCGCGCCCATCTCGGCGCCCTTTCCCATGCCGTCGCTCCAGCGTCCGGCTTTTGCCGATCGTGTAGTCAACATCGCCGACCACGGCGCCAAACCCGGCGGCGAAGTGAAAAACACGGCGGCATTCGCCGCCGCCATCCAGGCCGTCGCCGAGGCGGGCGGCGGCCGCGTGCTGGTGCCCGCCGGCGTGTGGCTCACCGGCCCCATCCACCTCCGCAGCCACATCGACCTGCACCTCTCCGAGGGCGCCGTGGTGAAGTTCAGCGACGTGATGGAGGACTACCTGCCCCCCGTGTTCGTGCGCTCCGGCGGCATCGAACTCTACAACTACTCGCCCCTGATCTACGCGCGCGGTTGCGAAGACATCGCCATCACCGGCCCCGGCCGCCTCGACGGCAACGCCGCCGCCTGGTGGGATTGGAAAAGCCGGGAGACCCGCGAATCCTTCGCCATGGGCGCAGCCGGCGTGCCCGTGGAAAAACGCGTCTTCGGCACCCGCGAGGCCGCCATCCGGCCCAGTTTCATCGGTCTGGTGGAGTGCAAAAACATCCTGCTCGAAGGCTTCACCATCGGCGGCGGCCCCAATTGGACCATCCACCCCATCTACTCCGAAAACATCATCGTCCGCCGCGTGAACGTCGACACCGATGGCCCCAACAACGACGGCCTCGACCCCGATTCCTGCCGCAACGTGCTTGTCGAGTATTGCAACTTCTCCACCGGAGACGATTGCGTGGTCCTCAAATCCGGCTACGACCAGGACGGCCGGCGCGTCGGCCGCCCGACTGAAAACGTCGTAATGCGCCACTGCACCAGCAAACGCGGCCACGGCGGCCTCGTGATCGGGAGCGAGATGTCCGGCTCCGTGCGCAACATCCTGATGCACGATTGCGACTTCGAAGGCACCGACCGGGTGCTGCGCATCAAATCCCGCCCTGGCCGCGGCGGGGTGGTCGAGAACGTCTGGGTGCGGGACGTCACCGCCCGCGACCTGCAGCGCGAGGTCGTGATCCTCAACATGGACTACTCGTCCGACCCCAATGCACCGGTGGACAACTTTCCGCCGACCTTTCGCAATATTCACGTGAGCCGCGTCAACGCCGTCGGCGCCCCCGTGGCCATCCGCATCACCGGGCTGAAGGACTCGCCCATCCAAGACCTCCTCTTCGAGGATATCGCCATTACATCAACCCGGGGCGTCATCGCGAGCAACGCGCTCAACCTGGCCTTCAGAAATCTCCATCTATCCATCACCAAGGGTCCTCGCTTCGACTTCTCCCAAGTATCCGCCGCGACTTTGGACGATACACCCCTCACCCAATAACGCCCCGCCAACCACCAGCCGTAGCCCGCGATACCATGATCACATCCCGTCTCTTACTCCTCGTCTTGATTAGCTTCGCCGGCAGCCACGCGTGCCGGGCCTCCCTCACCACGGCGGTCACCCCTGTCGCACCCGCTGCACCCCAAATCCCCGCCCAGCGCTCCTCGGTCGCCGATTTCGGCGGCGTGCCGGACGGTGAAACCCTCAACACCGCCGCCTTCTCCCGCGCCCTCGCCGCCCTAGCCGAAAAAGGCGGAGGCACCCTCGTAGTGCCACCCGGCATCTGGCTCACCGGTCCCATCGAACTCCGCAGCCACATCAATCTTCACCTCGAGGCCGGCGCGCTTATCCAATTTTCCCGCGACCCCGCGCTATACCCGATGCGGATCGTCGACGCCCGCGGTGAAAAATCCATCCATACGACTTCACCGCTCTCCGGTGAAAAGCTGGAGGACGTCGCTATCACCGGCGCAGGCGTGATCGACGGCGGCGGCGATGTCTGGCGCGTCATTAAGAAGGCCAAAGTCACCGAGGGCTTCTGGAAAGATCAAATCGCCTCCGGTGGCGTGACCAGCGCGAAGGGCACCGAATGGTGGCCGAGTCAGGCCGCAATGGACGGCGCGGCCGCCACCAGCGCGCTGAATGCCACCGGCGCTCTCGACCCCGCCGCCTACGAACCCTACCGCCAGTTCCTCCGGCCCCGCCTTCTCCATCTGCTCGACTGCCGCCGCGTGCTGATTGAGGGCGTCACCTTCCGCAACTCGCCCAACTGGACCCTTCACCCCTGGATCTGCGAGGATCTGACGCTGCGCGACGTGAAGATCTTCAACGCCCCCTGGGCGCAAAACAGCGACGCCATGGACATTGATTCCTGCCGGCGCGTCCACGTGACCGGTTGCATCATCGACACCGGCGACGACGGCCTCTGCATCAAGTCCGGCAAAGATGCCTCCGGAAGGCGCCTGGGTATGCCGACTGAGGACGTGCTGATCGAAAACTGCACCGTCTACGAGGCTCACGGTGGCTTCACCATCGGGAGCGAGATGTCCGGCGGCGTGCGCAACGTCCTCGTTCGCAACTGCACCTTTATCGGGACCGACATCGGCCTACGGTTCAAAACCGCCCGCGGACGAGGCGGCGTGGTCGAAAACATCCATATCACCGGGATCCACATGACCGGGATCAAAAACGCGGCGATCGACTTCAATTTTTTCTACGCCGCCAGGGGCAAGTCCGCCGAGACCCCGCCCGCCCCCGATGAAGGCACCCCCACCTTCCGCAATATTCTGATCGAGGACGTGATCTCCCGCGGCAGCGATACCCCGCTCGTCATGCGCGGCCTGCCCGAGATGCCGCTGCGCGACATCACCCTGCACGACGTCTCCCTCTCGTCCGCGCACGGCGCTGACCTGCTCAATTGCGATGGTATCGTCTTTGAGCGCGTGCAAATCCACGCCGCCCACGGCGAGGCACTCACCACCCGTGAGGTCACCCGCAGCACCCTGCCCCTACTGCCCTGAGCGCCATGATTTCTTCCCGCCTGCTCCGCCTGCCTTTGTTTTTCTCCGCTTTGTTGACTTGCGCGTTTCTCCGCGCCGGCCCGCACCTCGTCCTCGTCGGCGACTCCACCGTCACCGACAACGCCGGCTGGGGCCTCGGCTTCCGACAATTCCTCGCCGACGGCGTGGAGTTGACCAACACCGCACGCGGTGGCCGCAGTTCGATGAGTTTTATCGTCGAGGGTTCGTGGGCCAAGGCCCTCGCGCTGAAAGGCGATTACTACCTCATCCAGTTCGGCCACAATGACGAGCCCGGCAAACCCGGCCGCTCGACCACCGAGGAGGAATACCGGGGCTACATGACGCGCTACATCGACGAGACCCGCGCCGCCGGCGCCACGCCCGTGCTCGTCACCTCCCTCGTGCGCCGCCAGTTCGACAAACAGGACCCGCATAAAATCAATTCCAGCCTGCAAACCCGCGCCGAGATTATCCGCACGCTCGCCCGCGAAAAAAACGTCCCGCTGGTCGAACTCCACGACCGCAGCAAGGAACTCTGCGAAAAACTCGGGAAGGAAGGCTGCCTCGTCTTCAGCCCGCCCAAGGACAACGGCCAGTTCGACGGCACCCACCTGAACGTCGAAGGCTACGTCCGGTTCGGTCGCATCGTCGCCGAAGAGCTCGGCCGCGTCGTCCCCGCCCTTGCCCCGCTGCTCCGCGCCGAACCCCGCGACCCGAGGCCGGTCGCCGGCGAGCTTCGCCACGACGCGATCGTCGCCTTCGACGGCTCGGGCACGCACCCCACCGTGCAGGCCGCCATCGACGCCGCGCCGACCACCTCCACCGCCGAAAAACCCTTCCGCATCCTCGTCAAATCCGGCGTCTATAAGGAACACATCGTCGTCCCCCCCGGCAAACCCTTCATCGAACTCCTCGGCGAACCGGGCATGGGTGCTGAGACCGTGATCACCCTGGACACCAACGTGAAAACGCCCGTCCCCGGAGACGCATCCGGCAAGACGCTTTCCGCCGCCGAGAGCGCCACCGTGCTCGTGCTCGCCTCCGATTTCACCGCCGAAAACCTCACCTTCGAGAACACCACCACCCGGGAACAAAAGGTGCAGGCTCTCGCCTTCTACGTCACCGGCGACCGGGCTACCCTGCGCCGCTGCCGCTTCGTCGGCTGGCAGGACACGCTGCGCGCTGATTCGCCCAAAGACGGACCGGTCGCGCGGCAATATTTCGCCGAGTGCGAGATCACCGGCCACGTTGATTTTATCTACGCGGCAGGCACGGCGGTGTTTGACCGATGCCGTATTCACTCTCGGGCCGACGGCTTCATCACTGCGGCCAGCACCCGCGAAGCCGCGCCATTTGGCTACGTTTTTCTCGATTGCGTCATTACAACCGCCCCCGAAGTCGAGAAAGGCGTCTACCTCGGCCGGCCGTGGCGTCCTTTCGCCGCGGCTGCGTTTATCCGTTGCGATTTACAGGGCAAAGTCCGAGCCGAAGGTTGGCACAACTGGGGCAAAACCGAGAACGAAAAAACCGCGCGCTACGCCGAGCATCGCAACACCGGCCCCGGCGCCGGCCGGACCTCACGCGTCGCTTGGGCGCGCGAACTCACCGACGCCGAGGCCACCGCCTACACCGTGGCCAACATCCTCGGCGGCGCCGACGGCTGGAACCCTACCGCGCGCTGAGACCGCCCGCGTTTTATCATGTCATCCATACACCGATTTCTAGTCTCTATCCTTGGCGGATTGGCGGTATTGCGCGCCGCCGAACTACCCAAACCGATCGCTCTTCCGCTTTGGCCCGGATCGCCCCCCGGTATGGTCGAGGGCGCCACCCCCGGCGCCGACGACGGCACGGGCCGCTGGCGCCAGGTGGGGGTGCCAGGCCTCCTGCTTTACCAACCGGCGGAGCCCGCTCCCGCCGGCGGCCGCCCCGTCCTCATCGCCTGCCCCGGCGGCGGCTACACCCACCTCACACGCCTCGTGGGCGCCGACGGCGCGGTCGAGGCCCTGCTGCCCAAAGGCTTCGTGCTGATCGCGCTCAAATATCGCACCACCCCGCCGTCCGCCGACGTGGAGGCCGAGGCGCTCGCCGACGGAGAACGCGCCGTCCGGCTGGCGCGCCACCACGCGACCGAGTGGGGCATCGACCCCGCCCGGGTCGGCATGGTCGGCTGGTCGGCCGGTGCGAACCTCGTGCTCAATGTCGCCTGCCACTCCGATTCCGGGTTGCCCGTGAGCACCGATCCCGTCGAACGGATGAGCAGTCGGCCCGACTTCGTCGTGCTGCTCAGCCCCTGGCCGGCAAAGCGCGACAACGCGGCGTATCCCGTTCCCCACGACGCTCCTCCCGCCTTCATCGGCTCCGCCGAGGACGACAAGACCGCTCCCGCCGCCTTCGCCCGAGGGATCGCGTCCGGCTACGCCGAGGCGAAAGCCCCCTGCCATCTTTGGGTCGTTCCAACCGGCGGTCACGGCGCCTTCACCATAGGCGCGCCCGGCGAAGGAGGCGTTTGGATCGATCGTTTCCTGCCGTGGCTGACCAGCTTGCCCCTAAGCGCGCGGTAAAACCTTCGCGCCCTCCCCCGTGCCCCCGCTGCTGCTTCCGCCGCGCCTGCTCTCGTTCTGCCTTCCTTGGGTAGCCGTCTTCATGCCCTTTTCGGCTTCCTGCGGCGCCCCGATCGACCGCGAGGCGCTGGTCTCGCGTCACTCGCCGGCGTTCCACTCGCTCGATTACGATTCTCCACTGACCGTGGGAAATGGCGGCTTCGCCTTCACCGCCGACGTCACCGGTCTGCAAAGCTTTCCCGAGGCCTACCACCGCGAGGGCGTTCCCACCGAAACGCTGTCCCGCTGGGCTTGGGTGCGGGACGAAAACCCAGCCGGCTACACCCTCGCAGACGCAAATCGCGACTTCACCCACCCCGACGGTTCCGTCCACGGCTACCCGACCAACAGCCAGTCCGACGCCGGCCGGTGGCTCCGTCGCAACCCTCGCATCCACCCGCTCGGCCAGATCGCGCTGGATTGGCAAAAATCCGACGGAACCCCCTTCGCACCGACCGAAGTCCACGATATCGCCCAAAGGCTCGACCTCTGGCGGGGCATGATCGAGAGCCGTTACACCCTGGACGGTCGCGGCGTGTTGGTCACCACCGCCTGCCGGCCGGACGAAGACACCGTGCTCATCCGCATCGAATCCGACCTCGTTGCGGAGGGTGTGCTGGGCATTCGTCTGGCCTTCCCGGCGGGTCACGATCTCCAAGTCAACCACACCCCCGGTTACGACTGGTCGCTTCCCGAATCCCACCGTTCCGAATTGGTCGACGCCACCCGTGTAGAGCGTCACGTGGCCGATCTGGCTTACACGGTGAACCTGAGTCGCCCGGCCACGCCCGTGCCCGGGGTGCCGCATACGTTTCGCGTCCGTGCGGAGGCCGGCCACCGCGTGCTCGAGTTGGCGGTGAATTTCGCCCGCGAAACACGCCTCCCCACCGCCTGCGATTTTGAATCCGTCGCCCGCCACTGGGCGAGTTTCTGGCGCGCCTCGGCCGCCGCCGATTTCTCAGGCAGCACCGATCCGCTCGCAGCTAAATTTGAGCGCCGCCTCGTGCTCTCCCAATACCTGACTGCCGTGCAGCTGGCCGGCGACGTGCCGCCGGCAGAGAGCGGCCTCACCTGCGCCACCTGGTATGGCAAGCACCACACCGAGATGATCTGGTGGCACGTAGCCCACTTCGCCCTTTGGGGGCATCCTGAACTGCTGGCGCGCAACCTCGATTGGTATGTCGCCCGCCTGCCCGAGGCCCGCGCCATCGCCGCGCGTCGCGGCTTGGGCGGGGCCCGCTGGGCCAAAATGGCGGGCCCTGATTTGCGCGAAAGCCCGGGCGGCAACCCGCTCATCGTGTGGAACCAACCGCACCCGATCTACCTGGCCGAGTTGCTCCATCGCGCCTCACCCACGCCTGCCATCCTCGAACGCTATGGCGCCTTGGTTCAGGAATCCGCCGAGGCAGTTGCCTCCATGCTATGGTTTGACTCCGCCCACGACCGCTACGCCCTCGGTCCCCCGCTTTGGATCGCCCAGGAAATCTACGATCAGGCCACCAGCCAAAACCCCGGCTTCGAACTGGCCTACTGGCGTTGGTCTCTCCAGCTCGCCCAAACCTGGCGCGAACGCCGCGGGCTGCCCCGCGAACCGCTCTGGGACGACATCATCCGCCGTCTTTCGCACCTTCCCGAAAAGGAGGGCAAATACGTCGCCCTGCAGTCCCATCCCGACACCTGGGACAACCTCGCCAGCCGCCACGACCACCCGAGCATGTTGATGTCGCTCGGCGTCCTGCCCGCGACCGATTTTGTGGACCGCGGCACCATGGGCCGCACCCTTGACGCCGTCCTGCGCGACTGGGACTGGGAGGAGAAAATCTGGGGTTGGGACTACCCCATGATCGCCATGACCGCGGCCCGCCTCGGCCGCCCCCGCGACGCGGTGGAGATACTGCTGCGCGAAGGCCCGAACAACCGCTACACCGCCGCCGGCCATTGCCCGCAACGGCCCGCCAGTCGCACCAAACGCGACACCAGCCCCGGCCAACCGCGCTACGACATCGCCACCTACCTGCCCGCCCACGGCGCTTTTCTCTCCGCCGCCGCTTTGATACTCGGCGGCTGGGACGGCGAGAACAGCGAACACCCCGGGCTACCCCGCGATGGCTCTTGGGTGGTGCAAACCGAAGGTTGGAAGCCGTTGCCCTGAAAGGGACGAAAACGCTGCGCTCAAGAGCGCCCCGCCACCCTTTACAACCTCAACGGGGAGTCGCGCCCAGACGAAAAAAAACGCGCGCGGCATCAAGCGGTGCCCGCAGGGTGACTTGTTCGTGCGTGAGATTCAGAGGCTGCACCGTTACGCTGACCCCACCGGTGCCGGCGACCAAGGGTGTCCAAGTGACGAGATCGATGGATTTCTGCACCACCAGGTTGAAAAGTCCTTCAGCTTCCAGGTGCCGCTGGAAAGAAAACGCGGCCAACGTGGAGGATTCCGCGACGCAGGTGGGACGGGGCGCACTGGTGGAATCCAGCGGCAGACCACCCAGAATGAACTCAAGGGCGTTGGCCACGCCGTCCCCATCGGGATCGGCATTAAACGCACCGTTCCCGTTCGCGTTCAACCCGTGGGTGGAAAGAAACTGCGCATAGGCATCCGGCGGCGGCGCGACAGGCAGCGGTTCGTAGTCCACGCGCAGGCTGGAAATAATGACATGGGAGACGGTGGTATTGCCGACATTCCGGTAACCTATGCCGATGGCATCGAAGGCGCTGGTCACATCTGCCGGCAAAGTGCCGACCGCTGTGGTAATGGCGGAAGAGGAGAAAAGCGCGGCCGCCGCCGTATCAGTGCCTGCGTGCACGGTGCAGCCCAGGGTAAACGCGGCGGCAGCGGAACGGGTGAGCGTGACGGTCAGCGTGTAGGTCTGGCCGTCGGTGAAAGTCAGCGCGGCCGGCGAGGCGGTGGCGGTGCCGATAGTCGCGGCGGCCGCGGACGAGCTGGTGCCGGGCACGATGAGGGATTGGGAGGCATTGGAGGCGCCGCTTTGCGCCGAACGCACCTCGAGGGAGGCTGCCGCGGTCGCGTTGGCCACGCCCGCGCGGTAGCCGCGCCAGTTTTGAGTGCCGCCGGTGGCAAGAGTCGTCGAGGTCGATAAGAGTTGGGTGTTGATCAATCCGGTGTAGGGCAAGACGCCTCCGGAGTTGAAAAACCCTGCGCCCAGATGGCGGACGTTGGTCGGGACAAATACCAGCCGGGCGCGCAACACGTCACCAACGGCGGCGAGTGAACGGGGCGTGGCCGCGAACAACGCCGCCGCCTCCACCGTGCCGGAGGTAGTGATCGGCATAGTCAGATCGAGCGGGCGCGCCTCGACCACCCCCGTCGTAGCCGGATCATCGCCAACACTGCAGGTGGAGGCGTTTTTGGACGACATCACATACCAGTTGGTGGCGGTGGCGGTCAGCGCCGGCGAAGTCGCATGGAGGGTATCTCCCGCGAAGGTCGTGGCGAAGCTGCTGCCGGCGGAAACGGCGACGAAGAGCGTCGCGGAGGCACTGGTGACGGTGCCCGCGGAGTTGGTTACCACCACCCGGTAGGTTCCGGCGTCGGCAGCTTTCACCGAGGGGATGGAATAAGCCGCCGCCGTGGCGCCAGAAAGCGCGCCGGTGCCCTTGAACCACTGATAGGTGAACGGAGCCGTGCCGGCTACGGTGACGGAAAAAGCGGCGGACTGGCCGACGACAAGCGAGAGCGACACCGGTTGCGTGGAGATGGTCGGGGGCGAGTCGGCGACCGTGACGGTGGCAGTGGCTGAGAGCGCGGAGCCATAGGCGTTGGCGACCGTGACGTGGTAGGCGCCCGCAGCGGCGGCCGTGATGCCGGTCAAGGCAATGGAAGACGCCGTCGCCCCATCGATCGCCGCACCGTTTTTATACCATTGATAGATGAAAGGCCCGGTGCCACCAGCGGAGACGGCGAGGGTAAGGGCCCCGCCATTCGAAACCGTCGCGGACACGGGACCGGAGGCGATGCTCGGCAACGGAAAGGCGGGAGCGGCAAGTTCGTTGAGGTAGTTTTCGAGACGAGTGTAGCCGGCGGCGTCAAGGAGGTTGCGATCCGCGGCATCGGCGGGATTCAAGCCACGGGCGGTCTCCCAACTGTCGGGCATACCATCCTGATCCGTGTCAGTGGGCGCAGGGAGGGAGTTCAGGGCGGGCCAGCCGCCGACGTCGGCCTGGGAGTCGATGATGCCAGCGTAACCGTTCTTGCTGCCGTAATAGGTGACGGTGCCGTTAGTGACCTCGGATGCGATTCGCGTGTCGATCGGATCACGGTTGGGTTTCAAGCAACCACCGTAGGCCAGCACCAGGGGATAGGCCGCGACCGCAGTCTGGGTGGCAACGGCAGGCGTGTCGAAAGCGGTGGTCGCACGCAGCGCGGTAAGTTGGGCGCTGGTCGGGCCCTGCACGCCACCCGCCCAATTATCGGCCGTGACTGCCGCGCTCCCTGCGGTGTAGTTACCGGCAACGTAGAACAGCCCGTATTGGGCACCCGTCGATAGCGCGTTGGCGCTGGGGTTGAGCACGCGATAGCGAATGGTGCCAGTCCCGGTAGCCGGGCCGTATTTGTAGTAGTTGTTAACCAGATTCTCGTGCGAGGGCAGGCCGGTATCGGTCGGCTCCCCGCCGTAAGTCGAATTGCCCTTCCAATTGTATATCACGTTGTTTCGCACATCCACATATTCACCATCGGTGCCATGAAAGCGGGCGCCGTTGAGCCGGGGATTGCGGCTGTCGTGATGGGCGAGGAGATTATGATGAAAGGTGGCCCCGAGGCCGCCCCAAATTCCGCCGTATCCGTGGGCCCCTTTACTGTGAACGGAATCCCGTAGACTCTCCGTCGCGAAACACCACTGCATGGTGAAACGGGTGTTGTCGTAGGCCGTCGCGGTCTCGTCGATCGACCAGGAAAAAGAGCAGTGGTCGACGATCACATCGGTCGCGTAGCGGCAGGAGAACGCGTCGTTCTCAATGTCGGCGGCGTCGCCGAGGCGGGACCGGATGAAGCGGATGACGACGTTGGTCGAGTTGCTCGGGTCGATCGGGTAGTTGGCCAGACAGATGCCGTCACCGGGTGCGCTCTGGCCGGCGATGGTGAGATTGCCGTTGGTGATACGCAGGGTGGAGCTGAGATAGATGGTGCCCGAGACATCAAAAACGACGGTGCGTGGACCCGAGGCGATGACCGCGGCGCGCAACGATCCGGGGCCGCTGTCGTTCAGGTTGGTGACGTGATAAACGACGCCCCCGCGACCGCCGGTCGAGAAGCGGCCGTAGCCTTCCGCGCCGGGAAAGGCGAGGGGTTGGGCACGCAGAGAGATACTTGCCGCGAAGGTCATCGCCAGCGCGAGAACGCGTCCTGCCGCCGCGATCATTCCAAAGGTTTTCTGGGGGAGTTCATGGGGATGGGGGATAGCTGGTGACGCTGAAAACGGTGCGACCTTTGCTTCAGGAAAGCCAATGCAGCTGGGCCGATCAATATTGGGGGTTTGAAAATAAAAAAGCGTGGCGCACGGGATGCGCCACGCTTGGCTAAAAGAGGGCGCCTGACCGTTGCGAGAGCGGCGATATGACACGCCGATCTCGCGGTGGCCCGGTCGGGTTAACCCCGTGCTCAGGGCGTGGGAGCGACCTTCACGCGGAGGAAGGTGCGGGTTCCGCTGGAGGGCACGGTGACGACCACGTGCGAGGTGGTGGCATTGACGACGGTTTGGACGATCGTGGCGCTGCCAACACCGTGGACCACGGTGTTCCAGGTGGAGAGGTTGGTCGAGGACTCGGGGGTGATCGTATAGGAGGCGAGGGCGGCATCCTTAATGTCGTAGGTCAGGGCTACGTTTCCACCCGAGGCCGTTGCGACGGGCAGCACAGAGGCGCTGGCCACGAGGGGATTCCCATTGAGGGCGAACTCGAGCAGGTTGCTCATGCCGTCTCCGTCAGGATCTTGGGACAAGCCGTCATTTACGCCGGCCGTAAGTCCCGTGCTGGCTGACCACGTCTGGAAGGGCGTGAGCGGCGTGGTGACGGCAACCGTGACCGAGTTGCTGGTGGCGGAACCGGCGCTGTTGGTGGCGATGACCTTGTAGCTGCCGGCGTTACCGGCGGAGGCCGAGACCACGGAGTAGGTGGCGGAGGTGGCGTCGGCGATGAGGATGTCATTCAGATACCACTGATAGGTGGGGGCCGGGGTGCCGGACGCGGCGGCGGTGAGCGTCAGCGATGCGCCCACGCTGATGGACTGGGCGGTCGGCTGGGAGGTGATGGCAGGCGCAACAGAGGTGACCACTGCACCCTTGACGACCGACACGGAGGTGAAGGTGAGGGTGGGGACGGTTGTTCCGTCGACGTTGCGGAGACCGATCGCCAAGGCGTCGAAGCTCGTGGTGACGGCGGAGGGCAGCGCGGCGGCCACGCTCGTGGTGATGCTGGTGGTGCACAGCGGGGTGCCACTGGCGGTGGCGCCGGTGTAGAGACCGTAGGTGATGGTGTATTGATTGCTGGCGGTGAGGGCCACGGTGTAGACGAGGGTGTAGGTCGTGTTGGCCGTGAACGCCGCGGCAGCCGTCAAGCCGGGCTGGAGACCGATCACCACGCCAGCAGGCTCACTGAAGGCGGAACCGGTGCTGCCTGCGGGGAATACGAGGTCCTGGCCCTTGTTTGTGGTGGTGCTCGCCTGGGCGGGGCGGGTGCTGGCATCGCCCGTGGAGCTGGCGTCCGACATGGCGGAGCGGTAGCCCACCCAATTTTGGGTGCCGCCGTTGACTGCATCACTGAAGCCGGTGCCCATGAGTGAGCCACCGACGCTGCTATCGAGAGCGACCGGGCTGACGCCGCCAGAGTTGTAGAGACCAAAGGCGAGCATGCGGAGGTTGGTCGACTTAAAGGTGGCGCGCAGGCGGATATACTCGCCGGTGGTGCTCAGTGCGACCGGAGTCGCGGCGAAACGGGCGGCGGTCTCGACTGTGCTCGAGCTGGAAGTGGTGTTCCAGGTGAGCAACAGCCGGGGGTCCACTGCACTCGTCGTCGCTGCGTCGTCACCGATGCTGGAGTTGTTGGCTGCGCGAGGGCTTAGCACGAACCAGCTGGTGGAGTTAGAGGTGATCGGCGTGGTCGCGTTATTGAGGGTATCCGTGCTGAAGTCGGTCGCGAAGACGCTGGTTTCGGTCGCGTTCTGAACCGTGACGACGGTGTCGATGGAGGTCAGATTGCCGCCCGCGTTGGTGACGACGACGTGGTAGCTGCCGGCATCGGTGCCGGATGCGGCCGCGATGGTGTAGCTGGAGCCCGTCGCGCCGGGGATGAGAGTCGAATTCTTATACCACTGATAGCTGAGGGGGCCCGAGCCCGCGTAGGCGGCGTTGATCAGCATGCGCTCGCCAGAGTTAATGGTGAGAGCGGCCGGAGGCTGGGTGGTGAACGTGGGGTTCACGATATTGATGGTCACGGCCGCCGGATCACTCGTCGCCGTGCTGACCGAGTTGGAGGCGGTCACGGTGTAGCTGTGTGTGCCGGCATCCGCGGTCGTGGAGTTCGGGACGCTGTAGCTTGACGAAGTGGCGCCGGGAATCAGAACGGTGTCTTTATACCACTGAAAGGTGGGCGGAGCGAGACCGGTGGCGGTGACGGAGAGGTTGATCGCAGTGCCGACGTTTACCTTGGTGGTCGGGGCCGGCTGGACCGTGATAACGGGTGCTGCGGTGTTGATCGTGACGGCGACGGTATCGCTGGTCGCGGTGCCCTGGCTGTTGGTGGCGACGAGCTTGTAGTTACCTGCGTCGGAGGCGGCGGAGGCTGCCACGGTGTAAATGGCGCTGGTGGCGCCGGGAATCTCGACGTTGTCATGGAGCCACTGGTAAGTCGGGGTGGGGGCTCCGCCGACTGCGGTGGTCAAGGTAAGGGTGCTGCCGGCGTCCACGTTTTGGGCGGTGGGCTGCGTGGCAAAGGACGGGGCGGAGAGACCAGACGAAGTAACCGTGACGGTCGAGCTGGTCTCCGAGCCGTAGGCGTTGGAGGCGACGACGTAGTAGCTTCCAGCGTCGGCGCCGCTTGCTGCGGCAATATTATAGGTGGCGGAAGTCGCGCCCACGATGGCTGCACTGTCCTTATACCACTGATACGACAGCGTGCCTGTGCCGGTGGCGGTGACGCTCAAGCTGTCCGAGCCACCGGTGGGGATGTTTTTGCCGGTCGGCTGGACGGTAATCTTGGTGATATCGGCGTTGGACGCGGTGAGCTTTAATGCCGTGACCTGTATGTAAGGAGCCGCTCTCACGCGGCCGCCGATGGCAATCGCATCGAAAGTTGAAGTGAATAGACTGGGGGCGGACGTGGAGGAGGCTGTTCCGCTGGAGGAATACATCACGGTGCTGGTGTCGTGATTTGTGACGGTGAACGTTAATGCCAATGCGTCTCCCGCGCTCCGTTGAATGCGGTAGACGAAGTCGTAGGCCGTCAGGCCTGTTTCCGCAGACCACCCGACCGTCACGCCGGCGGGAGAGTTAACCGACGTTGCCGCGTTTGTCGCTGAAGGGGTGGCGAATCCGCCCGTTCCCATGGTAAGGAGTTCCCATGCGCCATAGGGTGATCCGGCGGTTTGAGCAGCTCGGGCCTTGAAGTCGGCAGTCACGGCGGCGTTCAGGGACATGGCGCGATAGCCCTTCCATCCTGTTGTGCCACCGGTTGCTGACTGTCCGGTCACGGCAGCTAAGCCGTTGTTCAACATCGCCACGCCATCGACGGGACGAGTGACCAGGGGGTCAACGCCGCCGGAATTGAAAAGACCGACCGCGAAGTTTTGAATGCCCGCTACATATACCTGACCTCTCACCTCGATGAAGTCTCCGGTGTTTGCGAGGGAGATCGGACCTTGCGTGACGCGACCTGCGAGCTCTATGGCCGCGGAAGTCGATGACGTCGTGGAGGAAAGCGTGATGCCATAGGTATCTACAGCGAGTGCACCGCTGGGCTTATTCCACATACCGTTCCATGTCGCACCCGTGGGCGTGATGACGGCTGGATTAATTTTTACGGAATTCGTAGAGCCGTTGAAATCGGCTTTGAATGCCACTGATTCCGCCGAAGCGGTGAAGGGTATAGACGCGACGAGGGCGGCAAGCAGGGATAGCCCCCTGCGAATGGTAGACGGTTCTGGGTTATGGCTCATGGGGATGAACAGTGTCGCCGAAGCCACCTGACAGTCGGGTAAAACTAAAAAAGCCCGCCTGTCTTGGATGACTTGGTTGGACGGTTTGGTTTGGGGGTGAGGGGAAGGGGAAGGGGAAACTTAAAGTTTCGATTTAAAACACCGGAATCGAGCTGCACTCACAAATGCAACGGCGTGCGCATTGTTGAACTGGCGGGCAGTGCAGGTGAAGCGAGCACCGGAGTCGGCACCGGTCTAGGCACGTTTGAGCAACGAGGGGATATCGGGCTATCGATCCGGTGTGTAAGCCAGATCACCCTTCCGGTATTTCCCAAGGCAGAAACGTCGGCCCTAAAATGCAGCAGTCCTCCTCCTAGCTCAACGATGCGCGCAAAGCCGGGTTTGTCCCCAGTTTAGATCGGTATGAACCTGTGCCCTTCGTTCGCTCCACCCCTTTTTTTGCGAGCTTTTTATCTAATACCCAAGGTTACCTAACGTAGTTTTGTATTATGAAAATCATGCCCCCTTCCTGCGGAGTTCGTGTTCAGTCCAGGTCTCTGATGAGAGGCTTTACCTTGATCGAACTGCTCACCGTGATCGCCATTATCGGCATTCTGGCCGCGATCATTATTCCTACGGTCAGCAAAGTAAGATCCACCGCCCGCAGGGCGCAATGCGTGGCCAGGCTGCGCCAGTGGGGAACGGCTGTGCGTCTATTTGCCAACGATAACAAGGGCATGGTCGCCCTTTACAACAAGAGCGGCACCGATCAGCTGCTCTACAGCCAATATTTCGGGCAACTGTATATGGTCGATGGATACGGTAATAAGGTTATGGCCCAGGTCGCGATGGCCCAATGTCCGGTTGCGGTGGCGGCAAAACTGCCGACAACCGATGCGAACTATCGCGCTCGTGATTACGCTTTTGTGAAGCCCGTCGGATCGAACAAGAAAATTATCGGCGCGTCGGTCGGTCTCCCGCTGGAAACTGGCATCGATGCCTACAATTTGAGCGAGTCAGCCAGTCCCTCCCGGCTTATTTTAATGGCCGAGATTTTTGCGCCTACGAATGATCACTTTGTGATCGATTGCTCATCCGGTGCCAGCGCCTTGCAATCTCCGGTCCAGGCGATGCAGATCAACGCGGATTCCAGTTTGGTGCGGCACGGCGGAAGTGCCAATATGCTATGGCTTGACGGACACGTGAGCACTGTCGGTTCGGCGGATACAATGTTTACCAATCCAGCGAACAGAACCCTCATGACCAGCTGGGTTACCCTCAGGTAAGCCTGTGATTTTTGCTGCTCTCCGGCGAGGTTCGGGGCCGCGTAATTTTTGCCCAGCCCATATGTCATTACCCCGCTCTTCGTCATTCGCGCTCGCCATCCTCACTGGTTTGCTGGCCGCGCCAAGTCTCCATGCTGCTTCAGGCTTCTCGCCTGAGTTGCCCGTAATCCCCGCGCACAGCTTTAACCTCAAGGATTTCGGCGCGGTCCCCAATGACGGACTGGACGACACCGCCGCCTTTACCAAGGCCCTCGCGGCAGTCACCGAAGCCGGGGGCGGCCGTCTCGTGGTCGCCCCTGGGGACTACCAGACGGGGCATCTCGCTCTCGTCAGTCATCTTGATCTGCACCTCGAAAAAGGTGCCCGCCTTGTCTTCTCCACCGACCCCGAGGCCTATCGCATCAAGGACCGCAAGTTCCGCCCGCTCGTCCTGGCCTCCTCGGTTGAGGACCTCGCCATCACCGGCGAAGGCGTGCTCGACGGCCAGGGTCAGGCGTTGTGGACGGAGGCCCGAGCCTTCAAGGACGCTGCCCGCGCCCGTGGAGATTCACAGGAAGAAATCGGCCGCCCCCGGTTGTTGATCATCGAAAAGTCCAAACGTATTCTCGTCTCGGGCGTCACCCTGACCAACTCGCCTCAATTCCACTTCATCCCGTCCCGTTGCGAGGACGTGACCATCCGTGATGTCACGGTGCGCGCTCCGCACACCGCGCCCAACACCGACGGCATCGATCCCGCCGCATCGAAGCGCGTCTTGATCACCGGTTGCACCATCGATACCGGCGACGACAACATCGCCATCAAGTCGGGAAATCCTGAATACGGCCCGACCGAAGACGTGTTGATCGAGAAATGCACCTTCCTCGGCGGCCACGGCATGTCCATCGGCAGCGAGACCAACGGCGGTGTGCGCAATGTCACGGTGCGCGATTGCGTTTTCGACGGAACCGAGGCCGGCATCCGGATGAAGTCCTGCCGTGGACGCGGCGGGGTGGCCGAGAATCTGACCTACGAAAATCTCACGCTTCGCAACGTGGAGGTGGCGATCCAGATCACCAGTTACTATCCCAACAAAACGACGCCGAAACCTGGCGTGATCGACCTCGCGCCCGCCGCACGTGATCCGCGCACTCCGGCTTGGAAAAACGTCATCATCCGTGATGTTCGTTCCACCGGAGGCACCAAGACGGCTGGCATCATCATCGGCCTGCCGGAGGAGCCTGTCGCCGGCATCGCGATGGAAAACGTCCTCATCGAGGCCCCGCTCGGCCTTCGGCTCGTCAATGCCCGCGGAATTACGCTCAAGAACGTCGAAATAAAAGCGGAAAAGGGCGATGCCTGGCTGGTCGAATCCACTGCCGAGGCTCCACGGATCCTGCCCGCAACAGTTCCTTTCGCGAAGGAATAGTCTTTACCGCCAAACCATCATGTTCGTTCGCCTTAACACCGTTCTGCTCAGGGATAATATCCGGATCGCGCATAATCCATGCGTGAGCCCCGATTTCTGTCTGGATTGGCTGGCGTTGCGCGCCCGGGTTCTCGCTGGCGATTCGCTCACGGTCTGGAGTCAAAGCAGTTTCGGCACGGCTCACGGGGTGTGGACATTGCTCGAGGATTCGGCGACGGGTGACTGTGCCTGGCGGCTTGAGGCGAATCCGGAGCTGGCAACCGCCGGCGCACTCGCCGCCCTTTCGCAAGGCGTCGCTGGCGACGGTCGCCGCGTTTATTTCCCCGCCACGTGGGGCAACCTTCTCGCGCTCAAAAACCATATTCTCGAGGCCGACCCCGACTCCACGGTGTTTCCCTCCGCCGGTGGCAACCTCGGCCGCGGGACACTCGGTGTCGGCGCCCGTTTCACCACGTTGCACTGGCCGGCGGTCGAGTGGACCATGGCGGCACTCGGAATCGGCCTGACCGCCAATCAAAACTCGATCCCGCGTGAACTCGTCTACGACGTGGAGGCCATGCTTGATGGCCGTCTCGACACCGTTCCCTTTCCTTTCATCGGCACCAACGTGCCGGAGGGGCATCAAGGCCAGAGCGTCGAGGGCATGAGCCACGGCTGCGTGCTTTCAAAGCTGAAGAACGGCTTCCACCACCGCCGCATCGCGTGGTCCTTCAACGCCGACCACCAGCCCATCGGCGGCAAGTTCGACGTCCGCGAGGATGCCCTCGTGCGCGGCTGCCTGCTGGCCAGCTACATCACCTTCGACCTCTCGCCCGAGCTCGCCGCCGGCACCCGCGCGCGCCTGGCCGACATCGACGCCAGCCTCGTGGCCAAGGTCCGCGCCCGCGTCGCCGCCGCCGGCCTGACCCTCGACGAGACCGCCTTCACCGCCCTGCTCGAATCCGTCTGGCCGTCCATGGCCAAGATGAAGCGCCGCGACGAAAAATACGCCGCCGCCCGCGCCGCCGCGTTCACCGTCCCCGAGGGCCGCGCCTACCTGCGCGAACTGTCCATCGACGAGCTGCCCGGCCTGACCACGCCCGAGACCACCGCCGTCATGCTCGCGCTGTGCGAGGCCCTGGGCATGAAAATCCACTTCGTCGCCCCGGCCTTCGGTTTCCAGAAGAACATGCCCTATCCCGACAACGTCGCCCTGCGCGCGTTGATCGAGAAACAATGGGCCGTCTGCCGCGCTTTCGAGGTCGGCATCGGCTTCCACTCCGGCTCAGGCAAATCCGCCGAGAACTACCAGGTGATGGGCGCCGTCACCGGCTCCCGCCTCGAGATCAAGACCTCCGGTCGCTACACCTACGAAATGGGCCGCGCCCTCTTCGCCTCGCGCGACGCCGGCGACCAGGCCCTCTGGCGCGACTGGTATCGCTTCACCGTCGAGCTCGCCCTCGCCGGCGCCTTCGCCGCCGACGCCACTGAACGCAAGATGGCCCGCAGCTTCATCCTCGACGCCCTCTCCAAGGCCGGCGCCCCGGCCGCCGAAGCTACCGTCTTCGCCGACGCCGCGTCCGCCCGCGCCGCGATCGAGGCCCTGCCCGCCAGCCCCGAGCACATGTTCTGGTTTGAATACAACTTCCTCTACGTCCTGGCCGCCGACGGCCGCGCGGAGAAGGCCGCCCTCGGCGACCACACCGCCGCCGGTTACCGCCAGCGCGCCCGCTTCTACGCGATCAGCGAGGAGGGCCGGCTGGGCTTCGCCAAAAACATCGCCGCCTACCTGCTCTTCCTCGCGGAAAACACCGGCCTTGCCCCCGCCGCGCGCGTCGCCGAGGCCCGCGCCCGGCTCGACGCCACGCCCAGCCTAGCCGCCTTCCACGCCGCCATCGGCGGGTAAAGGGCCCCAAGCAGCCCGCGCCACCGGGCGACCATGCGCCCGCCGTGATTCTTCGCGGCGGGCGCATTTTCCTTTAACCTACGGCGCCTCTGCGGCGTAGAGATATCGCTGAAATCCGGCGAAAGCCTTGGCGATCTCCTCGGGCCGCCCTCCGAGGTCGGCCACGGCATCGGCGATGGAGTCGCGATACTTTAGCCGGAGCAAGGGGTTCAGCTTGGCTTGCTCCAGCTCCGACACTCCTTGCCGGACATAGTGGTCGAGCACGAAGTCGAGAAAGGCCCGCTGCTTGGCCCCGAAAGCGGAGTTGATATACACCCGCGCCTGCTTCGCGCGCTCGGTCCTCGTGACGGTCGGCGAGAGGTAGGCCACATACGCGAGCACGTCGAAGAGATCGCTGTTCTCGGCGTCGATGAGCTGCTGCATCGCCACCAGCTTGTCGTGACCGAAATCCTTGTCGGCCAGACCTTGCAGAAGCCTGGCCCGCGTATCCGGTGCGCTCCACAACGCGCGGAGTTCCGCCTCGCTCTGGAAAAAGTCGGGCAGCTTGCCGAAGAGCAGCTCCATGAACTGCTGCGCGCTCATCGGCGTGCCGTCGGGATGCCAGAAGCTGGTCATCATCATGTGCTGGATGGTGCGCTCTTTACCGTCCGCGAGCTTGATCTTAGCCTTCACGCTACGGGGCTGCGGCTCCGTGACGGGAGGCGGTTCTGCGGGCGGCGTCGACTGTTCGGCGGGCGCGGACGGCACCACGGGCTCGACCGGTTCGCCGTCCCATTCGGGGTCGAGGAAGTTGAGGTGCGCCTTCACGAAATCATGGATCGTGAAGTAGTCCTTGCCGTCGAAGAGCCGGGTGCCGCGACCGATGATCTGCTTGAACTCGATCATGTTCGAGACCGGCCGCAGCAGCACGATGTTGCGCACGTTGCGGGCGTCCACGCCGGTGGAGAGCTTTTGCGACGTGGTCAGGATCGTCGGGATCGTTTTCTCGTTGTCCTGGAAATCACGGAGGTGCTGATCGCCGAGCGCACCGTCGTCCGCCGTCACCCGCTGGCTGTAGTTCGGGTCCTTGCTGGCCTTGAGCTGGTTGACGAGGTCGCGCACGAGCAGCGCGTGGGCTTGGTTGGCGCAGAAGACGAGGGTCTTTTCCGTCTGGTTGATCTCGGAGAGGAAGATCTCCACCCGCTTCCTTTCGCGTTCGCGGATCTCGATGCTGCGGTTGAAATCGCCTTCGAGGTAGCGTTTGCCGGGCTCGATCTCGCCCTCCATCACCGCGTCGTCGGGCGTGTAAACGTAGTCGTCCAGCGTGGTCTGGATCTGCTTCACCCGGAAAGGCGTGAGGAAGCCGTCGTTGATGCCCTCCTTGAGCGAGTAGATGAAGACCGGTTCGCCGAAGTAGGCGTAGGTATCGACGTTGTTTTTCCGCTTGGGCGTGGCGGTGAGGCCGAGCTGCACCGCCGGGGAGAAATACTCCAGAATCTCGCGCCAGCTGCTCTCGTCGTTGGCGCCGCCGCGGTGACACTCGTCGATGACGATGAAGTCGAAAAAATCCGCCGGGTATTCGCCGAAGTAGGGCGTGTCGTCTGGCCCCGACATGAAGGTCTGGAAGATGGTGAAGAACAGGCTGCCGTTCTTCAGGACCTTGCCCTTCTTGCGGATATCCTCCGGCTTGATGCGCACCAGCGCGTCGTCGGCGAAGGCGGCGAACGAGGTGAAATCGTTGTAGGCCTGGGTCGCGAGGGTGTTGCGGTCGGCGAGGAAAAGGATGCGCGGACGGCGGGTCGGTTCGCCCGGCTGCTTCCAATCACCGAGATTCCAGCGGGCCTGGAACAGCTTCCACACGATCTGGAACGCGATGGAGGTTTTGCCCGTGCCGGTGGCGAGCGTGAGCAGAATGCGCGCGTGCTCGCCGGCGATGCGCTCCAGCACGCGGTTGACCGCGATTTCCTGGTAAAACCGCAGCGTCCAACTGCCGCTCTTGTCGGGCGACGACACGGCGGCGAAGCGGTCGCGCCATGCGTTCGCCTCGGCGAAGGTCCGAGCCCAGAGTTCGTCCGGCGACGGATAGGCGGCGACCTCCCCCTCCTCGGCCGTTCCCAGGTCCATGGCGTAGAGGCCCTTTCCGTTGGTCGCGTAGGTGAAGCGGATCGCCAGCTTGGCGGCGTAGTCCTTGGCCTGGCCGACGCCCTCGGTGAGTTCCTCGTCCCACGCCTTGGCCTCGACGACGGCGAGCTTGGTGTTGCGATAGACCAGCACGTAGTCGGCGATGTCCGCCTTGCCCCGCCGCCCGCGCCCCTCGATGCGACCGGCGGTGATGCGGTGCTCGCGCAGGATCTTGCTGCCCTCGACGACGCCCCAGCCCGCCGCCTTCAAGGCGGGGTCGATGTGCTCGGCGCGCGTCTCGGCTTCGTTCATATCACGCCTTCACCAACTTGAAGCTCACTTGGTAGCGGTAGAAGGTGACGCTCGGCGTCATTGCCAGAGCGCGCCGGATTCGTTGGTCGTCCTCGTGCGCGATGACCACGCCCAGCACCGTCTGCCCTTCCTCGGCTAACTCGTCCCGCACAAAGCTCATGTAGCGAAGCGTCTGTCCCACGACCGCATCGCTGGCCCGGCCTTTCTTCAATTCCAAAACGAGCAGCCGCTTCTTGTCTTTGCTGATGGCTAGAATGTCGAGCGGGCCGGTATCGGTCTGGTATTGCTGCGCCTTTTCGCCGTCTTCCTCGTATATGTCGTAATCCTTGCCAAATTCGGTGTGCGGCCAGTTCTTGACCAGAAAATCCTCCAAATGCTCTTCCAAGGCGAAAGAGGATGGGTCTTCTACGGATACATCCGTCGAAATAAGTTTCGGCACGGAGACACCGCCAATGAGCTTTTCAAGCTCCTCCCGATGCTTGCTGACGGTGCTGACCGTGCCGGTCGACCCTGTGGAGTTCCGCAACGCCTCGCTCATGGAGGTTCGCTCGATTGTAACGTTTAGCCAGTTGACGGGGCGGCGATGGGGTAGGATGTCGCCGGGCTCGTAATAGTAGCCACCGTTGACTTCTCCGACGCGATACTTGCCGGTGCCGTCGGGGCACAACACCACGTCTCCATTCTGAATCTGTTTGGATACCGTCCACAGCGCTGCGCAGGCCAGCCCCGCACCAATCTTGGTTTTTGTAGGATTGATCGCTAGGAAGACAGGGATGAACTCCTTGTTAAACTCCCGCCATTCCTCCGGCAGTTTGTTTGTGAGGTTTTGACGGATGTCGAAATCAGTCCCGATGAAGTTGCCGGCTATGCACTCCCCAGCGTGAACACTCTTCTGGCCCAGCATGACGCGATAATAGTTTTTCATAAATTAGAGTTTTCCGGTGAAGGCTTGGTGCAGCAGCGACTTCTTCAACGCCTCCAGCGCGGCGTGCTTCCGCTCGTAGAGGCGGGCGAGGCGTTGGGTGGCGGGTCCGTTCATTTCTTGAAGTAGCTTTCGAAGTTGTCCCGGATGTAGCGGTTGAGTGGGTCTTGCGGGTCGAGGTCGATCGCGAAATCAATCGCCTTCCGCGCCTCCGCCCGTTCGCCGCATTGGATCAGGCACATGGCCATATTGCCCCACGCGCCAGCGTCCGCCGGCTCGACCTCCGTTGCCTCACGAGCAAATGGCAACGCCTCACGATGCTTCCCTTGTTCGCCCAGACACCGGACAATTTCGCGCAGCGTGTTGATGACGCCCGGTTGCAATTCATTCGCCTTGCGAAACGACGCCTCCGCCTCGGTCAACCTTTTTAGAATCCGCAGGATTAGGCCTCGGGTAAAATGGGCGAAGGCCAGGTTCCGGCCCGGCCCGTTGGCAATCCTCTCTGCCTCCGGTAGCAGCCGGTGCTGCAACTCCTCGAATATCGGCGCTGCGCCCTCCGCATCGCCCAACGCTTTCAAAGGCTCGCTCTTGGCTTCGAGGTTCAGGGCGTCGTGGAAGATTTTCTCAAGCTGGGTGAACAGCGCCGCTTCAGTGTCGCCTTTCACCGCTGGCCGCCCCGCGAACACTTCCTTGCCGCTGATGAGGTCGAGATAAACATCGTTGCCGTCCTCGTGACGGAGGAACTTCAAGCGGTCGCCTTCCGTGCCGTCGGCGGCGAAGCCGGGGCGGTCACTCAGCGAGCCTTCAAGTTGCCAACCTTGTGGGACGGCAATCTGCGTGGGCCGCTGCCCCGACAGTGCGGCGGCGACGAGGTGTTTGTCGCCCTGCTTGATTCGCCCCACATGCAGCCACGGCGCGGGCACGGACGCGCCGCGCAGTTGGTCCACCACGGCGATGTCCACCGCTTGGCCATCCCGGCGGAAGATCAAGCCTCCCGCCTCCAGTATGGATACGAATGCCTCCACATCGGCAGGCGTCATGAAGCCGACGCGGGCAAGATTATCATCGTAGCAGCAGGTTGCGTTCGGGATCGCGTGTTGAAAGGCAGGCCAGCCGCCTTGGAACCGCTCGGCGATGGCCGGGCGGCGGACGATGACAGAAATTGCTTCAACAAGGACGGCCATATCAAAGTTTTCCGGTGAAGGCTTTGTGCAGCAGCGACTTCTTTAACGCCTCCAGCGCGGCGAGCTTCCGCTCGTAGAGGCGGGCGAGGCGTTGGGTTTCTTCCGACAATCGGTCAAGCTTTGCGACGATCCGCTGCTGTTCGGCCAGCGGGGGGACGGGAATCGGCGTCAGGCCGAGGTTGCTTCTGCTAATTCGGTTGCGCGTTGTGCCGGTGCATTCGTTGGCGACCGTCGTGAGGTAGTCGTCGGACTGTGAGTAGTGATTGAAGAACGTCGGAAGAAGTTGCTTCGGGTTGAATCGAAGAATTGTGCAATCCACGGCGGTAATCATTCGCTCGCCAGTGTCCGGCAGAATGCAACTTCGCCCCACCGGGTCGGGCAGCCGCGACACGAGGCAGTCGCCCTCGAAAATTTCGGTGCAGCGCAGTCGCTTGAAGGTCGCTTCCGAGATGTAGCGGGCTTTCTCGGCGCGGTCTTTGAACAAGCCTTCGCCGACGTTGCCGGTTTGGATGAGGCGGATGCCTTCGGACGACTGGTCTTTGCTTTCGACCCAATCGCCGTCGGCGAACACCTCGCACACATCCCCCAGCGATTTCTCCACCCACCCCGGGCCGCGCTGTGTGAAGACGGATTGGAGGTGGCTTTCGAAGAGGGCGCGGGCGTTTTGGAGGTTCTTTTCGGCGTTGGCTTTGGCGGTGGCGAGGCCCTCAAACGCTTCGTCCAGCAGGCCGACGATCCGCTGCTGTTCGGCCAGCGGGGGGAGCGCGATTGTCAGCCCGAGAACTTGCTCGCGCGAGATGCCCGGGATTGCAGCTCCCGTGGACAGCGATTGGAAGTGGTCGAACGTTGAACTGAGAATCGCGTGGACGAAGCTTGGCTCTGCGCCTGTTACGCGAACGGCCATCAATTGGCGGCTAATTGCGACTTCGTCTTCATCCAGGAGGTTGATTTTGCCGACGCCCGATCCCTTGACCGTAATGAGAACGTCGCCGCGCTTCGCTTTTACTTTTGGATGCTCTGTCCACTTCGTGATGACCGGATTCAATGGGCCGAAGTCGGATGGGCCAGTCAGGTAACCGACGCCGCGAGACTCTGTGTTGTAGTCTTTCGCGTCGATATGCTGGCCAGAGATGAGTTGGCACACATCTCCCAGCGTTTTCGTTGGCCATCCCTTCTTCATAGCAGCGCCCCGTTCGACAGGCTCAGGGCATGCTTGATGTTGCCCAGCACTTCCGCGCCCTTCGACTTTGCTCAGGGCAGGCTCTCGGCGTTCCGCGGTTTTCATTTCCCCTTCTTCCCTTCCGGCAACGCGGGCGTGCGTTCATCGGCGGTTAGCAGCTTCATCTGCTGGATGGCGATCTGGTTGAGGCGGGTGAGGCGTTCGGGTTGGGACAAGGCTTGCCCGATAAAGAGGGCGTTGAGGTTTTCGAGGTTGGAGAGGCAGACGAGTTGGGCACCGGTGGCTTGGTCGCGGATGTTGCCCTTTTCGCCGGGGTTTTGGCCGCGCCATTGGGCGGCGGTCTGGCCGAAGAGGGCCATGTTGAGCACATCGGCCTCGCTGGCATAGACGAGGCTGGTCTGGGCTTTGCCCAACTCCGGCGGGATGAGGTGGGTCAGGATGGCGTCGGTGTGGATGCGGTAGTTGATCTTGGCGAGGTTGCGGCGGATGTCCCAGCCGAGGGTCTGGCGCTCGGTTTCCTTGAGCCGCTGGAATTCCTTGATGAGGTAGAGCTTGAACTCGACCGAGATCCACGCGGCGAACTCCAGGGCGATGTCCAGGTGGGCATAGGTGCCGCCGTAGCGCCCGGCCTTGGACTGGATGCCGGTGGCGCCGGTGCGCTCGATCCACTGCTTGGGCGTGAGCGTGAAGCTGTTGAGACCGGCCTGCATTCTAATCCCGTCAAATTCGACGGGATTAAACCCGGGGTTGTTGATCTGCTCCCAGAGGCCGAGGAATTCGAGGGTGTTGCGATTGCGCAGCCAGTTGCGGATCAAGTCGTCGGTGTGGATGGTTTCCTTGTAGCGAGCGATGTCGGTCAGGCAGACGTAATCCTGGTCGTTCACGCCGGTGAGGCGAACTTCGCGGGCAAGAACCTCGATCTTCTTAGACATGGTTTTTATCGATGTTTAGGAGTTGCTTGATGTTGCCCAGCACTTCGGCGCTCTCGGCGTCCAGCGCGGCGATTTCGTCCATGATTTCCTGCGGACTGCGGTGCGCGATTTCCTCGCCGCCGTTGGGGTTTTTCACCGACAGATCAAAGGTCGTCGGGTCGATGGCGGCGACGTCCACCGACCACGATTTGGGCGAGTCGGCCTTGGTCTTTTGCAGGGCGATGAACTCGGCGAGGTCGGCGTCGTTGAGGGGGTTGGTCTTCCCCATGTTGCGGCCGGGGTCGAGCTGGTAGAACCAGACTTTGCGCGTCTTCGTGCCTTTCTCGAAGAAGAGCACCACGGTCTTCACACCGGCACCGATGAACGTGCCGCCGGGGCAGTCGAGCACGGTATGGAGGTTGCACTCTTCGAGGAGTTTTTGTCGCAGGCTGACGGACGCGTTGTCGGTGTTGGAGAGGAAGGTGTTTTTGATGACGACGCCCGCGCGGCCGCCGGCCTTGAGGATTTTGATAAAATGCTGGAGGAAGAGGAAGGCGGTCTCGCCGGTGCGGATGGGGAAGTTTTGCTGCACCTCCTTGCGCTCTTTGCCGCCGAAGGGCGGGTTGGCGACGATGATGTCGAAACGGTCCCTCTCCTGCACGTCGGCGAGGTTTTCGGCGAGCGTGTTGGTGTGGATGATATTGGGCGCCTCGATGCCGTGCAGGATCATGTTCATGATCGCGATGACGTAGGCCAGGGACTTCTTCTCCTTCCCGTAGAAGGTGCGCTCCTGCAGGGCGCGGTCCTGGGCGGTGGTGCGCTGGGGATGGGCGGCGCGGAGGTAGTCGAAGGCTTCGCAGAGGAAGCCGGCGGAGCCGACGGCGGGGTCGCAGATGGTCTCGCCGAGCCGGGGCGCGGTGACGGCGACGATGGCGCGGATGAGCGGGCGCGGGGTGTAGTATTCGCCGCCGTTGCGACCGGCGTTGCCCATGTTTTTGATCTTGGCCTCGTAGAGGTGGGAGAGCTCGTGCTTCTCGGTCTGGGAGGCGAAGCGGAGTTCGTCGATGTGGTCGATGATCTCGCGCAGGTTGTAGCCGCTCTGGATGCGGTTCTTTATCTCACCGAAGATTTCGCCGATCTTGTATTCGATGGTGTTGGGGCCGGAGGCCTTGGCTTTGAAGCCTTGCAGGTAGGGGAAGAGCCGGGCGTTGACGAACTGGATGAGGTCGTCGCCGGAGAGGGCGGTGTTGTGGTCGATCTTGCCGTCGGCGGCCTTGGGCGCGGCCCACGTTTCCCAGCGGTAGGGTAGATCGAGAATGGGCGCGTATTTCTTGCCCTCGAGGGCGGCCTCGGTGGCCTTGTCGTTTTCGAGGGCGTCGAGGTATTTGAGGAAGAGGAGCCAGGAGGTCTGTTCGGTGTAATCGAGTTCGCTGGTGCAGCCGGCGTCCTTCCAGAGGACGTCGTCGATGTTTTTGAAAGCTTGTTCGAACATGGGTGGGAAAAAGGAGACGCAAACGGGCGGGGGCTGGAGGCGTGACAAGATACGGTGCAGGGCAAGCGCCCGCGCCGCCTCAGCCCCGCACCTGGCCGGTGCCGTCGATGAGGTATTTGTAGGAGCAGAGCTCGTTCAGCCCCATCGGGCCGCGCGCGTGCAGCCGGTCGGTGCTGATGCCGATCTCCGCGCCAAAGCCGAATTCGAAGCCGTCGTTGAAGCGCGTGCTGGCATTCCACGGCACCACAGCGCTGTCCACCGCCGCCTGGAAACGCCGCGCGGCCGCCTCATCGGCCGTCACGATGGCATCGGTGTGGCCGGAGCCGTCGCGGTTGATGATCGCGACAGCCGACTCGAGGTCGGGCACCACCTGCACCGCGATGATCAAATCGAGGAACTCGGCGCGAAAATCCGCCGCGCTCCCGGGCTCGGCCGGGATGGGCGGAGTCGCCGCCGCGAGGATCGCGCCCGCCGCCGCGTCGGTCCGCAAGGTCACGCCCCGGGCCGCCAACGCGGCCGCCAATCGGGGCAGAACGGTCGCGGCACTGTCGGCGTGCACCAGCAGTTGCTCGGCCGCGTTGCAGACGCCCGGCCGCTGGGTCTTGGCGTTGATCAGGATGGCCTCCGCCATCGCCGGATCGGCCGCGCGGTCGACGTAGACGAAGCACACGCCGGTGTAGTGCTTGATCACCGGGATGGTGGAGTTCTCCGCCACGAAGCGGATGAGCGACTCGCCGCCGCGCGGGATGATGCAGTGGATGAGCGTATCGAGCTTGAGCAGGTGATTCAGCGCGGCGCGATCGGTGGTCGGGATGAGCTGGACCGCATCCGCCGGCAGCCCGGCCTCGGCCAGCGCGCGCTGCACGAGCGCGGCGAAGGCGGTGTTGGTATTAAAAATCTCCTTACCGCCGCGCAGGATGCAGGCGTTGCCCGACTTCAGGCAGAGCACGGCGCAGTCGATGGTGACGTTGGGCCGCGCCTCGTAAATGATGCCGATCACGCCGATAGGCACGCGCACCCGGCGGATGTGCAAGCCGTTCGGCCGCGTCCACGCCTCCAGCACCTGGCCGGCCGGATCAGGCAGGTCCGCGACCTGCGCGACGGAGTCCGCCAAATGGGTGAGGCGCGCGGGCGTGAGGGTGAGGCGGTCAAGGCTCGCCGCCGGCAAACCGGCCGCGCGGGCGGCCTCGACGTCGACCGCATTGGCCGCCAGCAACTCCGCCTCGGCGGCCGGTAAAAGCCGCGCCAGCGCACGCAACGCAGCGTTTTTTTGCGCAGTCGGGGCAGTGGCGAGCACGAGCGAGGCGGCGCGGGCGCGCACGGCGATCTGGGTCACAAGAGCGGAAAGGTCGGGGGCGGACATGGGTCGGGCTGACCCGCAATCACGCCGGACCGGCGCGGATTGGCAAGCACCCCGCTGGGCTTGTCAGCGCGACGCGCCCCGCTTTGCTCCCAACCATGCCCGACGCCAAACTGCTCGAAACCTTTCCCAATCCCGCCCCCCAGCGCGACTTCGTCATCGCACACACGCACCACGAGTTCACCTCGGTCTGCCCGATGACCGGCCACCCGGATTTCGCGACCATCACCGTCCGCTACACTCCGGAAAAAACCTGCGTCGAGTTAAAGTCCCTCAAGATCTACTTCCACGCCTTCCGCAACGAGGGCATCTTCTTCGAGGCCGTGACCAATAAGATCTGCGACGATCTCGGTGCCGCCCTCCTGCCCCGCCGCCTCGAGATCGTCTCCGAATGGAAGGCGCGCGGCGGCTTCACCTCCGTCGTCACCGCCGTCTGGACGCCCAAGGCTCAGCCCGCCCGCAAGCGCGCGCGCTGAACCGGCCCGCGCCCCTCAACGCGACACCGCGCGCGGCTCTCCGATGGGGCGGCCGGCCGCGTCCACCTCGACCTCGACCGGCACTTGAATGGTGCGCCCGTCCGAGGTGGTTTCGGTCCGCCAGGTGCGCACCACGCGGCGGTCGTTATCGAAGGATTTGCCCGCTTGGGCTGTAAAACCCTGCCCCACGCCGACCACCGCACCGGCCACGTTGCCCGCCACCGCGCCAGTCGCTGCGCCCACCGCCGTGCCGAGCGCGGGACCGGGCTGGCGGGGATTGACGATGCGGCCGTCGCCGCGACTCGCACAGCCGGTCAGCAGTAACGCGCCGGAGGACACCGCAAGAATCGCCAGCGAAGAGGTTTTCATAAGTAGAAGATAGGTTGGATTATAGACCTTGGAAACCGGAAACCGTTCCCCCATGCCCGCGATTGCCGAATCGCCCGGGAAACGGCGGCTCATCCGCCCCAGGCCAACAACACGGCCAAAACCACCGCCGAACCCGCCGTGCTGCCCACCACGGTTTGCGCCGCCAGCGCCTCGTCGCCACCCATCGCCTCGGCCATGGTGTAAGAGGCCACCGCCGTCGGACAGGCCAGCGCCACCAGAATCAACATACGGTCCAGCCCGACGATGCCGAACATCCCGGCCGCCGCCCAGCCCGCCAAAGGCGAGAGGAGAGTCTTGCCCGCCATCGCCACCCAGGCCGACCGGCACCACGCCCCCGTGGGCAGGCTGGTCAAAACCGCGCCGATGGTGACCAGCGCGAGCGGCACCGCCATTTTCCCGATCAAAACCGCCGTTTCATCCAGCGGCGCCGGGAGCACCCAGCCACGTGAATAGGCCGCGCCTCCGAGCACGCTCGCCCAGAGGATGGGGTTGCGGAACCATTCGGCCACCACGGTCCGCCACGAGACCTTGCCCGCACCCTGCCAGCTCACCACCAAACCCAAGACCGAGAGTAGGTTATAGAGGATCATCATCGGCGCCAAAAGCAGAAGCACTCGCTCCGGCTCCAGGCCCGGAAACTTCAGCAGGATAGGCAGGCCGACAAAGGCCAGATTCCCCCGGAAAAAAGCCTGTGTAAACGTGCCCCGCGCCCGCCATTCGAGCCGCAAGGCCGACGCCACCAGCCAGCCGGCCACCGCCAGCGCCACCGTGACTCCGCCCAGCACACCGAGCAGATCCCCCTCCCAGGCCGCCCACCCGCTGCCTGCCCCCGGCCCGCCCCGCATCAGGCTGGCCACGATGAGCCCCGGCAACGCCACCCAGTAACAAAGGCGGTTGAGACAAGCCAGCGCGCCCGCGCCGAAGAAGCCACCCCGCTGCAAAGCCGCGCCGAGCGCCACCAGGAGAAAAATCGGTCCAAGCAGTTCGTAAACCAAACGCATTCCGCCACCCTGCCCCACCTGCACGACAAGGCGCAATCGCCACCTTGCGCAAACGTTCGCGAGGCGCCTCGCCCTCGCCCGCAACTTTGGGCTTCTGCCCCGCCTGCCACCCCGCCAGCGTGCGCATTCCCATGTCCACCCTCGCCACCCGCTTCGACGGCGTCGCCGTCCTCACCAAGGCCAACGTCTACTTCGACGGCAACGTCGTGTCGCACACCGTGCTGTTCGCCGACGGCACGAAAAAAACCCTCGGGCTCATCCGCCCGGGCTCCTACTTCTTCGGCACCGCCGCCGCCGAGCGCATGGAGATCGTCGCCGGCGCCTGCCGGGTGACGCTAAAGGATCAGTCCGCCACCCAGGCCTATGCCGCCGGCACCGCCTTTGATGTCGCCGCGAACTCGGGCTTCACCATCGAGGTCGAGTCCGGCCTCTGCGAATACATCTGCTCATTCCTGCCCTGAGGCGGTAGTCGCCGCCAGACCCGCCGCCGCCGTGCCCTCGCGCCGGCGGCGTTTTTGTGCAGAGTGCCTTTCCTTCGCCCGCTCACCCAATCCCTTCTCCGCCATGCGCAGCGCCTTCTACATCGCCCTCCTCGGGGTCACCCTCTGCACCATCGCACTCGTCGTGCGCAGCGGTATGCTCATGCGCAAGAACCCGGGCGAACCCATCAACGCGGCCATGCGCCGCGCCCTCGCCGGCGTCGCCTACCAGTGGCCCGAGGCCGACGCCGCCCGCCTCGCCCAGCGCTTCCCCGGCGCGATCGAGACGCCGAACGGCGCCCGCTACATCGTCACCCAAGCCGGCACCGGCGCCGCCACCCCGCAAAAAGGCCAGGCCGTGGCCGTCCACTACACCGCACGTTTTCTGGCCAACGACGAAAAGATCGACGCCTCCGCCGACCACGGCGGCCCCTACAATTTCGTCATCGGCCAGCCCAACATCCTACCCGGCTGGACCGATGCCCTCGCCGGCATGCAAGTCGGCGAAAAACGCCTCGTCGCCCTGCCCTACTGGCTCGCCTACGGCGAAAAAGGGCAGCGCGGGAAGATCCCCGGCAAAGCCGCCCTGCTGATCGATATAGAACTGGTAGCGATCAACCCCGCCCCGGCCATCTCTCCCGCACCGGCAGGCGGGTAGATCAGGCCGGAAACGCCCGGCGGTTCCAAAGCGGGCTTCCAACCACGGAAAAAAGGACCCAGGGGCATTCCCCAGCCTGAAACCCCGCCCGGGGAAAATGCTCACCGGGGCTTTTCGGGATTTTTTCGCCTCACATAAGACACAACATCCAACGCCGCCCCAAACGCCGTGCCAAAGGCGAGCCCCAGCGCGAACCGGCCAAACGATATTCCGAGCAAGACGCCCAACGCGGCCCCGATACCGACTCCGGAGCCGGTATATCTTTTGGCCAAGCCGGGCTTTTTCGTGAAATCTTCACCCATGGTTGGCATTTTATAACACCATCCGTCCCGGGCAGGAAGCCCCGTTCCTGACAAGGCTTTCCGGGGCCGTGGCCTCGACTTTCAATATAACAGACGCACCAAACGAACGACACGAATTAACCAGGTGCAAAAAAGACGCGAAAATCCGGTCGCGGACGGCGACCGGATTTTACCCCTCATTCAAAGCAAGCCTGCTCAGACGTGGGTCAACACATCCGCGACCGGGAAACGCACTTTGGCGGCGGAGGCGTATTTGTCGTCCGCCGCACGATAGCCAACTGCACAAGAAACCACGGTGGCATATTCGGTGCCGGTAAGGCCCAGAATCTCATCGTAGGCGGCGGGATCGATGCCCTCCATCGGACAGGCATCCACCCCGAGCAAAGCCGCCGCGGCCATGAACTGGCCCAGCGCGATGTAAACCTGCTTGGTCGCCCACAGATCAATGCCGCCCGCGGCGGTAATTTTTTCCACAAAACCCGTCATCATGCCGCGATAAGGTGCGAGCGCCTCGAGAGAGCCGCCGCGCAGCTCGATTTGCCGCGCGAGAAACTTATCCACATGGGCGACATCCACCCCCTTGCGCAGCGCGAAGACGACATGATGGGCCGCATCGACGACCTGGGCCTGACCCCACGAAACCGGCAAAAACTTCGCCCGCACCGCCGGATCCGTGACGACGATGAATTTCCAGGGCTGGAGACCGAAGGAGGATGGCGCGACGACGAGGGCATGCTCGAGCGCGGCCCAGACATCGGCAGGGATTTTCCGGGCCGGATCAAATTTCTTGGTCGCATAGCGCCAGTCGAGCGCAGCGGTGAGTTGGGCGGGAGTGATAGAGGTCATAGGGAGAATGATTAAAAATGAGTCCGCTCAAACCCCCAGAAAAGGGTAATCGGTGTAGCCGGCGGTCGCGCCCGGGAGATAAAACGTATTGGTGTCAGGCTGGTTTAGCGGGGCGTTGAGCAGGAAGCGGCGCGGCAAGTCAGGATTGGCGAGGAACGGCACGCCGTAGGCGATGGCATCGGCCAGACCATCAGCGATGGCAGTCTCGCCGGCGTCACGGGTGAAGCCGCCGTTGCGCACGAGCGCGCCGGTGAAGTGTTGGCGTGCGATGCGGGCCAGCTCGTATTCGGCCGCTTGATCGTAGTTCGCATGGCGGAGCTCGAGGAAGCCGAGCGCGCGTTTCTCGCTCTCCGCCGCCACGTGGGCGACCAGCCCGGCGGGATCGGAGTCAACCATGTCATTAAACCCCACGAGCGGGGAGAAGCGCAGGCCGACCCGGCCGATGCCAAAGACCGAAGCAGCGGCATCCACCACCTCGAAGAGCAGCCGGGCCCGGTTCGCAATCGAGCCGCCGTAGGCGTCGGCACGGTCGTTGACGCCATCCCTCAGAAACTGGTCGAGCAGATACCCGTGGGCGCCGTGGACCTGCACGCCATCAAACCCAGCCAGCTTGGCGTTGGCGGCAGCCACGCGGAAAAGCTCCACGATGCCGGGGATTTCATCAAGACGCAGCGGGCGAGGCGCCGGGTAATCGAGTTTACCCTCCGGCGTGTGGATGGTGTCGCCACGCAGTGGCTTGGTCGAGGAGGAGACGGGCTGGATGCCAGCGTTGAGTGCGGGATGGGTGGCGCGGCCCGGGTGCCAGATTTGCAGGTAAATGCGCCCGCCAGAGGCATGGACGGCGTCCGTCACGCGCTTCCACCCGGCGACGTGCGCAGCGGAATGGATGCCCGGTTGATGCTGCCAGGCCTGGCCGTCGCCGGCAACCATCGTGGCCTCGGCAATGAGGAGACCGGCGGAGGCCCGCTGGCGGTAATATTCAGCCATTAAGTCACCGGGGACATTGGAGGCGTCGGCGCGCACCCGGGTGAGCGGAGCGAAGAGCACGCGATTCGGGATGGAGAGGGAGCCGAGCTGCGTCGGGGAGAGAAGTTGCATGGAAATAAGAGTTAGCCGCCTGGTCTTGGGGATTTCACGCTAAATGGCGGATAGTTTTAGAGCGCTTGGTCCTGCCGCGCAGTGTCCGCGAGAATGGCAACGATATCATCCCGTGTGATCGGACCGAGCGCGTCGATGGCCTGGCCGTCGCCGTAGGTTTTCACCGTGTAGTCAGCGATGCGCCCGAAGTCGGCGGCCGTAAAACCGAGCGAGGCGGCAGACTGGCGCAAGTTGACCGAGGCCAACCAGCGCTCGAAGTGCTGGATAAAGCCCTCGGCGCGGGCCGCCTCATCCCCCGCGAGGCCAAAGAGCCGCGTGCCGAGTTGGGCGAAGCGCGCGGCGGCGCGGCCATGCGCGAGCAGCCAGCGGAAGTAGGCCGGATAGAGCGTAGCAAGGCCGCGGCCATGGGCGAGCGCGGGACGGACGCCACTCATACTGTGCTCGATGGCATGAAGCGGGAAGGCACCGTCTTGACGGCCCGCCCCTTGAAAACCGCAAAGCGCGAGGGTCGAGGCCCAGAGCAAGTCGCCGCGGAGTTTCTCGTCGGCGAGAGCGGTGAGCTGGAGCGGAAGAGTCTCGATCACCGTCAACATCACGCCCTCGGCGTGACGGTCGGCCAGCGGAGAACCATCGCCGCCCACAAGGTAGTTTTCAAACACGTGACTGAGGATATCCGCTGCACCGTCGGCGGTTACGTGAGCCGGCACGGCGGTGGTGAAGCGCGGGTTCAGCCAGGAGACACGCGGCTTGAGGAAATCGTGCCCGAGCACGCTTTTGCCATGGGAAGCGCGATGGGAGATGACACTATAAGGCGTGACTTCCGAGGCGGTGGCGGCGGTGGTGGCCACACAGGCGAGCGGCAGCGCAGCCTGGAGCTGGAAGGCTTTCGCGCCGCCTAGCGTAAAGGGCCAGATGTCGGCTTCGCCGGGCGTGACGGAGAGCGCGGCGATGGCCTTGGCCGCATCCATCGCGGAGCCGCCCCCGACCGCGACCACGAAGTCGCACCCAGCGGCGCGCAGTTCGGCGACCGCGCGGTTGACCGTCTCCGCCTCGGGATTGGGTTCGATGCCGGAAAAAGCGGTGATTTTTACCCCGGCGGTGGTCAGCAAGGCCAAGACCTCGGCAAGGTAACCGAGCCGCACAACGGAACCGGAACCGGTAACGACGAAGGCGTGCGTGCCAAGCTTGGCGACAGAAGCAGAGAAGGCCGCGCCCTTGTCGGGGCCGAAATGCAGCTCGGTAGGAAGATGGAGCGTGAAGGAATACATGAGAGCGTGTTTTAATTCGATCGCCGCTGAGAAGCAAACCGGGGAATAGGCAAATCCTTGCATGGGGGTTACAAATTCGCGACGACGCGACCGGTCCGCCCTGCACGCCGCATTCTTTGAAACGGCAAAGTCATTCCCGGGTTAATGATCAAATCCCCCAACTGAAAACTTGATCGCAAGCCCGCAAGGTCGCAGGTCATCCTCCTCTATGTCAGCGCCCCACCCCATCGCCAAAGCCCCGGTTTCCGACTGGTGTTTGGTGCGGCGTCTCATGGGCCTGGCCTGGCGTTACCGCGTGCGCTGCCTCCAAGTGATGCTGTTGCAGGGTGTCCTGCTTTTTCTGGGCTTGGCGGGTCTTTTTTTCACCGGACACGGCATTGATTACGTCAAGTCAGTCGTGGAGGCCGCGGCCACACCCGGCGCCACAGTGCCGATTTTCCACGTCACCGGACTACCCTCCCCGCCTGCTTCGTGGCCTCCGATCACCCTGATCGCCGCCTTCGCCGGCTGCATCCTGGCCTTGGCCGTCATGCGTGCCGGCCTGAATTACATCTACAGCATCTCGATCAACATCCTCGTGCAGCGGCACCTCGTGGTCGATCTGCGCACTGAACTTTATGCGAAGCTGCAACAACTGAGCTTCCGCTTCTTTGACGCCAATACCACGGGCTCCATCATCACTCGCATCACCGGCGACGTGCAACACGTGCGCATGTTTCTCGATCAGGTGTTGATCCAGAGTTTCATCATGGCGGTCTCCTTGAGCGTATATTTGGTCTACATGCTCAGCCTGAGCCCGGGCCTCACCATCGCCTGCCTTTCGACCACGCCGGTGCTGGCGATCGCCTCGGTGTGTTTCTCGCGCTGGATCCAGCCCCGCTACGCCGAAAACCGGATTCTGGCGGAGAACCTGGTGCAGCATTTCACCGAATCGATCCAGGGCACGCAGGTGATCAAGGCCTTTGGTCGCGAGGACGAGGACCGCGCCGCCTTCGCCGTGCGCAACGACCGGGTGCGCGACCAGCAGCGCGGCATTTTTTGGCGGGTAAGCACCTTCTCACCCGCCATCGGCCTGCTGACCCGCATCAACCTCCTCGTCTTGCTCGGCTACGGCGGCTGGCTTGTTACCCAGGGTAAACTGCCCCTTGGCGCCGGCCTGGTGGTATTCGCCGGACTGCTCGAACAATTCTCCGGGCAGGTCAACCAGCTCGCCACCATCGTGAACAGCGTGCAGCAGTCGCTCGTCGCTTCACGCCGCGTCTTCGAGATCCTCGACGCACCAGTCGAGGTGGCCGATGCACCCAACGCCCTCCCCTGTCCTAAGCTGCGCGGCGAGGTGCGCTTTGAGGCGGTCCACTTCGCCTACGGACGCCCGGAGGAAGGCGCTTCCTTCGTGTTGCGCGACATCGACCTGCACGTCCCCCCCGGCGCCTGCGTCGCCATTCTCGGCGCCACTGGCGCAGGCAAAAGCGCCCTGATGAGCCTCGTGCCGCGCTTTTTCGACCCGCAGCGCGGCCGCGTGCTGATCGACGGCGAAGACGCGCGCCACTACCGCGTGGACGACCTGCGCCGCCGCATCGGGATCGTGTTCCAGGAGAGCTTTCTCTTCTCCAACACCATCGCCGCCAACCTCGCTTTCGGCCACCCCGAGGCCACCGCCGAACAAATCGAGCGCGCCGCCCGCATCGCCCAAGCCCACGAGTTTATCTCCGCCCTGCCCGAAGGCTATGAAACCGTGCTCGGCGAAGGGGGCAACACCCTCTCCGGCGGCCAACGCCAGCGCCTCGCGCTAGCCCGCGCCCTGCTACTCGAACCCGCCATCCTGCTGCTCGACGACCCCACCGCCGCGATCGACGCCCAAACCGAGCACGAGATCTTCGCCGCCTTGGATAACGCGATCCGCGACCGCACCACCTTCATCGTCGCCCACCGGGTGAGCACCCTTCGCCGCGCCGACTTCATCATCGTGCTGGAGAACGGCCGCATTGTGCAGCGTGGCACGCATGCCGAGTTGCTTCGCACCCCCGGCCCCTACCGTCGCGTCGCCGCCATCCAGTTGGTCGACAGCCGCGAACTGGAGGAGGAATCCACGTGAGCACTCCCCGCCCCGCCCGACCCCTCGGCCCACTCACCGTGGTATCGCGTCCGACCGACGAAGCCGAGGACGCCGTCCAACGTCCGCTCGAATGGAGCCTGATCCGCAGGCTCGCCAGCTATACCCAGCCCCACGCCGCCAAACGCAACTGGCTGGTCGCTCTGACTGGCATCCGTTCCGTCCAGTTCAGCGCCCTCACCTGGCTCTTTAGCGATGCCATTTCCCGCCTGACCGTCGGCGCTGATTCCGCCGGGCTCTGGCGCGCGGTCGTCGGCTACGGCCTGCTCGCGCTGCTCACCGAGGGTCTGTTTCACTTCCGCATGCGCTACGCCCAGGAGCTGGGTGAACAAGTCGTGCACCGCCTCCGCGCGGACCTCTTCACCAGCGTGCAGCAGCAACCGATGGCCTTTTTCCACCAGACGAAGCTTGGCCGCGTGCTCGGACGCATGACCTCCGATATCGAGGCCCTGCGCACCGGCATCCAAGACGTGTTCTTCGTCTCCATCGTGCAGGTGGGCCAAATGCTAGGCGCCGCCGCGGTGATGCTCTGGACCGACCCGGTGATGTTCCTGGTGGTGCTCGGCATGGCCCCGGTGATCTGGGCGGTGAACAACCGCTTCCGCGATCGCCTCTCCCGCTACTCACGCGCCGCCCACGAGAGCTTCAGCCGCGTCACCGCCACCCTCGCCGAGTCGGTCAACGGCATCCGCGTGACCCAGGGCTTCGTTCGCGAAGAGACCAACGCCGGCCTGTTCCGCCGCCTGCTCGCCGATCACTCGCGCCACAACCTCAACCTCGCCCGCGCCTCCGCAACCCTCAACCCCATCCTCGAGCTGAACAGCCAGTTCTTCGTCGCCGTCCTCCTGCTGCTCGGCGGCTGGCGCGCCCTGCACGGCGACATGTCGGTGGAGGCTCTGATTAAGTTTTTCTTCTTCGCCAACCTCTTCTTCAGCCCCGTCACGGTGCTGGGCAATCAATACAACCAGGCGCTGGTCGCCATGGCCGGCGCCGAACGCGTCTTCCGCCTGATCGACCGCGAACCCGAATGGACCGATGATCCCTCGGCCACCGATCTGCCCGATCCCCGGCCCGACGCCGCGCGCACGCCGTCCGGACCGCCCGCACCGGGGCTCGACCTCGAGTTCCGCAATGTGACCTTCGGCTACGCGCCCGACCACCCCGTGCTGCGCGATATCTCCTTTCACGCCCGCCCCGGACAAACCGTGGCACTGGTCGGCCACACCGGGAGCGGCAAGAGTTCGATCATCAACCTCGCCACCAAATTTTACCCGGCCGACCTCGGCGAGATCCTCGTCGACGGCCGACCGCTGCGCGCCCTCACCAGTCGCTCCCTGCACCGCCAACTCGGCCTGGTCACCCAGCAAAACTTCCTCTTCACCGGTTCCGTTTTGGAGAACATACGTTTCGCCCGGCCCGAGGCCTCCGAAGCCGACGTGCACACCGCCCTCGCCGCCCTCGGCTGCGAAGACCTGCCTGCTTCCCTTCCCAATGGCCTGGCCACCGAAGTAGGCGAACGCGGCGGCGGTCTTTCCATTGGCCAGCGCCAGCTGGTCTGTTTCGCCCGAGCCTGGCTCGCCGACCCTCGCCTGATCATTCTGGATGAGGCTACCAGCGCGATCGACGCGCTCACCGAGGCACGGCTGCAGCACTCCCTCTCCCTGCTCCTGCGCGGCCGCACCAGCCTAGTCGTCGCCCACCGCCTCAGCACGATCCGCTCCGCTGATCTTATTCTGGTGCTCGACCGGGGCACGGTGATCGAGCGCGGATCCCACTCCGAGCTCCTGGCACGTAACGGCGCCTACAGGCGGCTGCACGCCCAATTTTCATCGGACGACGGCGCCCATTAGTAGCCCGCGCACGGATACAGCAGCCGTCTCAAGCCGGTCCGCGGCGAGCAGCAGGCCCGGGCTTGCCGCGCAAGTTTCAATTTCCCCCTCTAAAAAGGATCGGTTTACCTAGGAAAAATGCGGTTGCGTTCGCCCCATCCCCCTCTACGCCAGTCACCGCTATGGCCACCACCAAACGTAAACCCAACGCTGCCTTCATGAAACCGGTTCAACCTGACGACGTCCTCGCGGCCGTAGTCGGAGCGAAACCCCTACCCCGCACCGAGCTCACCAAGAAGCTCTGGGACTATATCAAGAAAAACGGTCTCCAGGACAAAAAGGTGAAGACCCAGATCAATGCTGACGACAAGCTCAAGGCCGTCTTCGGCGGCAAGAAGTCCGTAAGCATGTTCGAGATGACCAAGCTGGTCTCCGGTCACGTGAAGAAGTAAGCAACTCTAGCGTCCCCCAAGACACTCGATTCCCGAGCCGCCGGCGCCTCAAGGCGCCGGCGGCTTTTTCGTGCACTCGTTGCGAGACCCGGGCCCGTCGACGACTATTTGGAATCTTGGCCCAGAAAACCGAGGATGTCGTCGGCCTGCTGCTTGGTGGATCCCTTGTGGTCGGCATAGACCACCTTGCCCTTGTGGATGAGATAAGCCTGACGGCTGGAAAAGCCAAGAAGCGTGCTCACGCCAAAGGCCGAGATCACCTTTTTCTCCGTGTCCGCCAGCAGGGTGAAGGGAAAGTGCTGCTCCTCCTTGAACTTGCGCTGACTCTCCACGCTATCGGTGCTCACCCCGTAAATCGCCACGCCCTTCGCGGTCAGGGCCTCGTAGGCATCCCGCAAAGAACAACCTTGGGCGGTGCAACCGGACGTGCCGGCCTTGGGGTAAAAATAGACCAGGGTATACTCGCTTTTTGAATAGGCGTCGGCCAAACGGACCAAGCGGCCCGTCTCGTCTGGAGCGGTCGCATCTGGCGCGTCGGCGCCTACGGCAAGGGGATTGGCGGAAGAGAGGTTGAGCATGGAGAAAAGAAGGGCGGCAAAAGCGATGAGACGTTTCATGGTAATTACAGTCACTCCACCGAACTCCTCATCGCCGCGCCCGCAAGCTGCTATGGACGTTTTATGAGAACACCCGCATCCTCGTCCTAACATGAAACTCATTCGGCACCTTACCCCGTCCGGCCCCGCCTACGCCTCCCTCCTGCCGGATGGTCTGGCCCAGCCCCTTTCCGGCAATCCCTTTACCCCGGAAGGCCTGAGCCAAGCCGGCCCGCCCGCCGCCCCCGGACCGCGGCTCTCACCCGTGCTCCCCCCGAATATCTTTGGCATTGGCCTGAACTACCGCCGCCACGCCGAGGAAATGGGCCGGTCGCTACCGCAGTTTCCCATGATTTTCCTCAAGACCACGAACGCCCTTTCGGACCCTGGCGCTCCCATCGTCCTGCCCCGCTCGACCAACGCCTCCCATGAGGTCGACTACGAAGGCGAACTCGCCGTGGTGATCGGCCGCACGGCGAAAAACGTCTCCCGCGAACGCGCCCTCGACTACGTGTTCGGCTACACCGTGGCCAACGATGTCTCCGCCCGCGACTGGCAGTTCAAGTGGGGCGGCGGCCAGTTTTGCCAAGGCAAGGGCTTCGACACCTTCTGCCCGCTCGGCCCCGTGCTGGTGACGACCGACGAACTCCCCGAACCCGGCCGGCTCGCCCTCCGCTCAATCGTGAATGGCGAGACCCGCCAGGAATCGAACACCTCCGATCTGATTTTCGACATCCCGGCGCTCATCGCCTTCCTGAGCGCCAGCCGCACTCTCCTGCCCGGCACCGTCATCCTCACCGGCACGCCTTCCGGGGTCGGCGCCGGGTTCACCCCGCCCCGCTTTCTCCAACCGGGCGACACCGTGAGCATCGAGATCGAAGGCATCGGCACCCTGTCCAATCCGGTCGTGGCCGAGACACTCTGAGCGCCTACCCGCGATCCCAACGGATCCGGTAAGCCTTGGCCCGAGCACTGCTAATTATACCGCCATGATCCGGATAAAAACCCCCGAAGGCTACCTTCTCGTCGGCCATCAGGAACACGCCCGCCTCGCCGGTCGCTTCGCCGGTCGCTGGGGCAACGCCCTCTTCCCCCCGCCTGCCCCACCCGCCGCCCTGCCTGAGGTCCTGCTCGCGGTCTTCCACCACGATGACGCCTGGGCCGGCCGCGACGCCACCCCCTTCCTGACCCGGGAAAACCGTCCCTCCGCCTTCACCCGCGAACTGGTTGGCACCTACTCCGCCTTTGAGGAGATCGATCTCGCCGATTACCTCGCCGTGCGCGGCGCCGCCACCGAGGCCATCGCCACCGGGCACCCCTACGCCGCCATCCTTATTTCGATGCACACGGTGAACCTGCTCACCGAACAAGCCGACCTCTCCACCATCAAAGCCGCCGAGCGCCCCCTGCACACCGCCTTCATCGCGGAGCAGCTGCGCCGCCAAAAGGAACTCGCCGCCGCCCTCCCGCCCGAACTCGCCGCCCACGCCACCCCGGAACAACTCCAGCGCGCTTTCGAGTTCCTCCAGTTCTGCGACAACCTCTCCCTTCTCACCTGCGTGCGCTACGAGGCCGCCCGCCCGCTCCGCCACACCCACCTCGACGCCGCCGGGGTCCGCCGCACCATCACCTGCACCCCCTTGGCCGCGGAAACCTGCCGCATCGACCCCTGGCCCTTCGATACCCCGACCGCTGATTTCACCGTCCCCGCCCGCCGCATCCCGGACGCCGCCTGCGCCGATCTCGGCACCTTTCGGTCCGCCCACGCCGCCGCCCCGGTCGAACAACTCCCCATCCACCTCGTCCCGGCCTGAGGAGATCACCAGTCAAGCTCGCTCCCCATGACATCCCCTCTCTCGTCCGGCCAACTCACCGACTGCGTCGCCCTGCTGGGCCCCGAACTCACCCCCTTCCGCTGCTCCCGCTTCGCCTGGTCGGGCGATACCATCACCGCCGCCGATCGCGTGGAACCGGTCGCGAGCCTTGAAACCGGCGCCCGGGTGGTCATCCCCGGCCTCTACAATAGCCACACCCACTTGGGCGACTCCGCCCTGCCCGATGGCGCCACCGGCCTCACCCTCGAGCAGGCCTTTTTCCGCCCCGCCGGCTATAAATACCGCGAGCTCGCCAAGCTCACCCGCGAGACCCACCTGCCCCACCTGGAAGCCCACCTGCGCTACATGGCCCGCACCGGCACGGTCGCCCACCTGGACTTCCGGGAACAAGGCCCTGCCGGCGCCGAGCTCCTCCGCGCCGCGTCCGCCGCCATCGGCGTCGAATCCATCATCCTAAACCAGTTCAACGAGTCCCCTTTCCCCGAGGCCGATCTTCGTGCCAACCGCCCCGGCCACACCCTCCCACCCGCCCACCGCACCGAGCTAGACGCCATGCTCGCCGTCGCCGACGGCTTTTCCGAAAGCACAATGAACGACCTCACCGACGCCGCCTGGACCGAGATCCGCGCCGTCACCGAGGCCAAGGGAAAACTCCGCGCCATCCACTGCCTCGAAAGCGCCGGTTACCGCGACCTCTCCCTCGCTACCACCGGACGAGGCGACCTCGCCCGCGCGATCGAGCTCTACGACCCGCATCTTGTCGTCCATCTGACCGTGGCAGACGCCGAAGAGATCGCCCTCCTCGTTCGCGCTGGAAAAACCGCCGCGCTCAACCCCCGCGCCAACGCCAACCTCGGCCTACCCCTTCCGCCCATCGCCGCCCTGCTCCGCGCCGGCGCCAATCTCCTCCTCGGCACCGACAACGGCATGCTCAACTCGCCCAACCTCCTGGCCGAACTCGATTTCACTTACAAAGCCGCCAAATCCCAGTTCGCCGACGCCCTCTCACCCGATCCGACCGCCATCCTGAAAATGGCCACCAGCAACATCCGCCCCGTCCTCGGCGGAGACCACTACGGAGCACTCGAGGTCGGCCTGCCCGCGACCTTCGTCGTGCTCGACTTCACCAAAGACCACCTCCGCCACACCCGCCACCTTGCCGCGAGCATCGTCACCCGCGTGACGCCCGACGACGTCCTCGCCACCTACCGCCACGGTTGCCCCCTTTACCTATCACCCGCATTCGAAATTTAAGCACGAAGCTCAGACCTGATAAACCGCCCCGGTTTTCCTTTCCTCCACCTCGACCTTCCCGCCCCGTCCTTCGTGATCTTCGTGCCCTTCGTGGTTAACCAATAAAACGCACCGCCCGCCTCCATGCACCACACCCTCTCGCCCGAGCCCCTCTGCCACCGTTGGAACAACACGACGCCCGCGCGTCTCACCATCGCGCCCGGCGACACCGTCACCTTCCAGTGCGCCGACTCCTCTGGTTGGCAAGTTCGGCCCGAGTGGACCGCCGCCGATTTCGCCGCCAAATTTGACCCGCTCCAGGTTCACGCGCTCACCGGTCCGGTCGCCATCGACGGCGCGCAGCCCGGCGACACGCTTGAAATCATCATCGAGGCCTACGCCCACAAGGGCTTCGCCTGGACCAGCCTCATTCCCGGCCTCGGCCTGCTCGCGGGCGAGTTTCCCGAACACCACCTCTTTATCTGGAAACTGGAAGGCACCCAGACCCGCAGCTTTCCCGGCGCCACCCTCGATCTGCATCCCTTCGCCGGCATCATCGGCCTGCAACGCGCCGAGGCGGGCGAGTTTCGCACCCGCGCCCCCGGGGCCTTCGGCGGCAATCTCGACGTGCGCCACCTCACCGCCGGCACGCGGCTCTTCCTCCCTGTCTTCACCCCCGGCGGCGGTGTGCTCACCGGCGATTGCCACGCGGCGCAGGGCGACGGCGAAGTGTGCATCAACGGCATGGAGGCGCCCATGGATGCGACCTACACTTTCAAGCTCCACAAAGCCCCCGCCCAACCCCTCGCCGGCCCCTACGCCATCTATCCGGCACAGAGTTTCACGCCCCCGCGCTACGCCACCAAGCCCTGGCACCTGTTCATCGAGAGCGACGCCGACCCCCGCGAGGCCTGCAAACGCGTCGTCCGACGCGCCATGGAGTTTATCTGTAACCGCCTCCACGTAACGCCCCAGTTGGCCTACACCCTGTGCAGTGTGGTGCTCGACCTGAAGGTCAGCCAGTTGGTCAACGTCCCCACGACCACCATCACCGCCTATCTGCCGGAAGCGATTTTTGACTAAAACTGAAGCGCTAGGATCGATTCGCGTAGATACCTCATTGTCGCCATTCCGGCCTTTGCGTCTTCGCGTCTTCGCGCTTCAACCTTTCTCCCATGTCCGCCATCGAAACCAAACTCGCCTCTCTTGGCCTCGTCCTCCCCGCGCCCGCCGCCCCCGGCGGCAGCTACCTGCCCTACCGCCTCCACGGCGATACCCTCATCCTCGCCGGCGTCATCAGCTCCTTTAACGGCCAGATGACCCACGTCGGTCAGGTCGGCCGCGAACACACCATCGAGACCGCCCGCGAGGCCGCCAGGATCTGCGCGCTCAACGTGCTCACCAATCTCAAGCTCGCCCTCGGCTCCCTCGACCGCGTCGAGGCCTTCCTCTACGTCGGCGGCTACGTGAACGGCGTGTCCGGCTTCGCCGACGCCCCCGCGGTGATCAACGGCGCGAGCGACCTCTTCGTGGAATTGTTTGGCGATGCCGGCCGCCACGCCCGCGCCGCCGTCGCCGTCGCCGGCCTGCCCAAAAACGCCACCGTCGAGATCCAGGTCACCGTGGCGATCAAAGCCTGATTCATTGACCACGGATCACACGGATTATCACGGATAATAAACCCACCGGACTCCAAGCTTCTGTCTTCGATCCGTGACCATCCGTGTAATCCGTGGTTAAAGACTCCGCCTCGTTTGCTTTGCCTTAATCCGCGCACATCCGCGCCATCCGCGGTTAAATAAAACCGGTTCCATGACTTTCGCCGACTGGCAGTCCCTCGCCCCCGCCGCCGCCGCCCGCCTCGTCCACGAGCGCGTCGCCGCCCTCCCCCCCGCCCAGCGCCGGGCCGCCCTCGCCTGGCTCGCGCCCGAAGACCGCCTCGCCGCCGAGCTCGCCGGCACTTCTTCACCTTCCTCTTTCAACTTAAACTCCAACGGCGCACCCCCCCCGTTGGCCGGTGTGCCCTTCGCAGCCAAGGATCTCTTCGACGCCGCCGGCCTGCCCACCTTTGCCGGCTCGGTTTTCCTGCCCGAGGTGCGGCCCGATCCCGCGGCCGACGGGGCCTTTATCCGCGACGTCCGTGCCGCCGGTGCCGCCCTCGCCGCCAAGGCCCACCTGCACGAGTTCGCCTACGGCATCACCGGTGAAAATCCGCACTACGGCGACTGCGAGCTCCCCGGCCACCCCGGCCGCACCACCGGCGGCTCCTCGAGCGGCTCCGCCCTGCTGGTTAAAGCCGGCATTGTCCCGCTCGCCCTCGGCACAGATACCGGCGGCAGCATCCGCGTGCCCTCCGCCTTTTGCGGCCTCTACGGCTTCCGCCTGACACCCCTTCACCCCTGGATCGCCGATGGCTTCCCCCTAGCCGAGAGCTTCGATACCCCCGGCTTTTTCACCGCCAACGCCACCGACCTTCGCGCCACGCTCGACGCCCTCGTGCCCGAGACCGCGGTCCCTTCCAGTTCAACTTATAACTTAAACCGCGCCGGCCGCGCCCTCCGTGGCGCCTACCTGGCACTTCCCGGGGTCGATCCCGCCCTCGCGACCGCCTGCGCGTCCGCCGCCGCCCGCCTCGCCGACCCCTTGCCCGCCTCGATCGCAGCCGAGTTGCTCCCGCTCTTTGCCCCCGCCGCCGAACTTTACGCCATCCTCGGCGGCGCGGAGACGCGGGTCATCCACGCGCCGTTCTACGCGCATTACCGCGACCGCTACGATGCCAACGTCCGCGCTCGCATCGATCGCGCCCTGACGCTCACCGACGCCGAGATCGCCCGCGCCCAGGCCAACCGCGATGCCATCACCGCCGCGTGGGCCGCCCTGTTTCGCGACTACGATTACATCGTCCTGCCCGGCTCGCCCTGCCCCGCGATCACCAAGGCCGAATGCACCATCGAAATGCGGTCTCGCATCCTTAGCCTGACCGTGCCGGCCAGCATGGCCTCCCTGCCCGTGCTCGCCCTGCCCGTCCCGCTGCCCGACACCGGCGGCCTCACCACGGCCCTGCAAATCGTCGTGCCCACCATCCACAGCCCGGCCATACGCCACGCTCTCGCGTTGCACGGCTGAGCCGCCCAGCCGAATCCGCCACAAACTCAGGCCGCCGGCGCGTCGCCGTTTGACGGCGCCGGAGCCGCAGCCGCGGCGCGGTCCGCCATGCGTTTCTCCGCCTCAAGGATGATGGCCTCGCAACCGAGGAATTTATGATCGTCGAGCGTCAGCCGACGGTGTTTCCCACCCACCTCGTAAATGGCGTAGGCGATGCCCTTATCCGCCCACTTGCGGCGATCCATCTCCACGATGGTGTCGAGGTGCACGCGTTCGCCCGAGGCCCCGGTCACCCAGTCGCCCTCGGCCCGCACGCTGCGGGTGTGGTTCCAAGCCACCCAACCGGCAAAACCCACGGCGCCGGCAAAAAACACCCAGCCAGTCCAGCGTTGCCCGGCGAGATCGCCAGCCGTGCGGGGCTTCGGCGCGGTCTTGGGCCAATCGCGCTCCCGCGCCAGTCGCACCCACGCGCGCGTCACCGCCGGATCCTTCGCGTCCTTCGCCTGCCCGGCCGCGATCAACTCATCAACCAGCGCGGCAAACACCTCGTGACGCTTGGCCTCGGCCGGCCAACGGAGGTAGCCATCGACGAGAAACCAGACCGCGGAGACAAAAAGCATGAGAAACAGGATGCTCATGCGGCGGCGCCATTCCTTCGAGATGCGGGCGTGAACGTTCATATGCAACCCACCCAACTTTAAAATCCGGTGAAAAACAACCCCTTCGACCAAGCCGATAAACGCCCCCCTCTTCCGCTTACTATGCCCAGACTTGCCGTAACCGAATCGACATGATTCCGATTCATCGCTCGCCCTCTGCTAGCATTTCGGCCCCGCTTCCACCGCCGCTCGCCATGCCGCTCACCCGTTTTTCCGTAAAGCCGCTTCACACGCTCACCCGCGCCCTCGCCGCCGTCGCCATGGGCCGGGTCGCCCCTGACCTCGTTATTACCGGCGCCCGCCTGCTCTCCACCTACACCGATCGCCTCCACCCCGACCGCGAAGTCTGGATCAAGGCCGGCCGCATCGCCTGCGTGAAACCCGCCGGCACCGCGAAAACCCATTTCGCCACCGTAGCCGGGGCCAAGTTCGCCACCTTCGACGCCGCCGGCGCCATCCTCGCCCCCGGTCTGGTCGATCCCCACGTGCACATCGAGAGCTCGATGATGACCGCCTGCGCCTACGCCGAGGCCGCCCTGCTCAACGGCACCACCACCCTCTTCTGCGACTCCCACGAGATCGGCAACGTGTGCGACGCCGAAGGCATCGAGTGGATGCTGCGCGACGCCCGCCAGGCCCCGCTGAACATCTTCCTCACCGTCCCCAGCACCGTCCCCGCCACCTCGCCCCGGTTCGAGACCGCCGGCGGCGACCTCACCCCGGCCAAGATCGGCGCCCTCTTCGACCGCTGGCCCGAAGCCCTGGCCCTCGGCGAAAAGATGGACTTCGTGCAAATCGCGTTGGGCGATCCCCGCACCCACGGCGTGCTCGCCGAGGCCCTGAAACGCGGCCGCCCCGTCTGCGGCCACGTCTACGGCCGCGAATTCGTCGCCGCCGGCGCCGCCTCCGGCATCACCGACACCCACGAGGCCATCGACCGCGACATCGCCGACGATTTCCTCGAGGCCGGCGTATGGATTTTCCTCCGCGGCGGCCCGCCCACCACGCCTTGGCATTCCCTGCCCCACGCGATCAAAGCCGTCACCGAACTCGGTGCCTCGCCGAAACGCGTCTGCGTGTGCACCGACGACCGCGACGCCGACGACCTCTTCCTCTTCGGCCTCGATTGGGTCGCCCGCCAGGCCGTCGTCGCCGGCTTCTCTCCTGCCGCCGCCTGGAGCGCCGCCTCCCTCCACCCGGCCACCCGCTTTGGCATCGACGGCGACATCGGCGGGATCGCCCCCGCCCGCCGCGCCGACCTCGTGTTGCTGAATGACGACCTCGTCCCCCAGTCCACCTGGTATGGCGGCGAACTCGTGGTGAAAAACCGCAAGATCACCCCCCTCCTCGATCAGGCCCTGTCCAAACGCTACGCCTACCCGAAAAAAGCCTACGCCACGGTCAAGCTCCCTCCCGCCGCGAAGTCCTCCCCGCTCGTTCCCGCTCTCCCGACCAGCCCGGTCACCGCGAACTGCATCCGCACCGCCCTGCCCGGGATCATCCTCTTCCACGACCGCATCCGCCTAGACCCCGCCGCCAGTTGGGCCGAACACTTCGCTACCCACGGACTGTGTTTTGTTTCTGTCCTGGAACGCCACGGCAAGAGCGGCGCCGTCGCCCACGGCCTGTTGAAGGACTTCGGCCTGAAGGCCGGCGCCGTCGCCAGCACCGTCGGCCATGACGCCCATAACCTGATCGTCGCCGGCACCGACGAGACCGACATGCGGCTCGCGGTCGAAACCCTCCGCGCCCTCCGCGGCGGCGTCTGCGTAGTCAAAAAGGGGAAAGTTCTCGCCTCCGTCGCCCTCCCCATCGCCGGCCTGCTCTCCGACGAACGCGCCCCGGCTGTCGCCAAACAAACCACTAAGCTCAAAAAAGCCTGGCTGGCAGCCGGTTGCACCCTGCCCTACATGGGTTTTAACCTCATCCCGCTCTCCGTTATCCCCGAGATCCGCATCACCGACCGCGGCCTCGTCACCGTGCCCGGCATGCAGCAACTCCCTCTTTTCGAACCCGTCCAAAAAAGACCTGTTCTCCAACTTCCGCATGGCACATAGCCTGCTTCCCGCAAAATTTGTCCGAATAAACCCAACCCACATGATTAAACCAAACCTCACCCTGAGCCTCCTCGCGCTCATGGTCACCACTGGTTCAGGCCAGTATCTCGCGGCCCAAACCGCCCCGGCCGCCCCCGCCGCCTCATCCGAAGAAGTCGTGACCCTCGAAAAACTCGACGTCAGCGACGTGCCGATCGAGAAAAATATTCTCCCCACCTCGCGTCCGTTTAGCTCGGTGTATGGAACCGACCAAAATATCACCGAGATCCCCCGCAACGTCACCATCATCTCGCGCGAGCAACTCAACACCATCGGAGTCAAAGACGTTCGCGATTTCTCAAAGCTGACCTCCAGCTCCTACACCAAGACCAATTTCGGCGCTCCCGCTAATCCTGACCTGCGCGGAGCTCCATCCGACGTGTTCCAAAATGGCGTCCGCGAGCGGACCACCTCGAACGGCAACGGCATGCCCATCGACTTTAATTCGATCGAGTCGATCAACATCGTCAAGGGCGCCGCCACCGCAGTCCAGGGCGCCTCCCAATACGTGGGCGGTTTTGTCGATCTAATCACCAAGCGGCCTACCTTCGACGGCCAGAAAACCGTCCTGAGCGCCACCATAGGCTCGAATGACATCTACCGCTGGACCGCCGACTATAACACCCCGGTAAACGATAAACTCGCCGTCCGCGTGAGCTACTCCGGAGAAGATAGCCAGGGCTTCTACGAAAGCGAATACCGCAAGACGGAGTCCGTCTACGGCGCCGCAACCTATAAACCCAGCGAGTCCTACGAGCTCTTCACCAACGCCTCGTTCTCCTACATGGAGTATACCGAGAACTGGGGTATCAACCGCCCGACCCAGAACCTCATCGACCATCACCTCTACCTCACTGGCGTGAATAACAATGGCGGCACTTCCCCCACCGCTACTGACCCGCAAAATGCCGCCAATGTGCTGGCTCCGTTCCCGGGTAATACAGTGGCTTGGGGACCCGAGGTGAAAATCGACCGCGACATCCGCACGCTCAAGCCGGGCGACAATTCGCTCGCCAAAAACATCAAGCTTCAAGCCATCCAAACCTTTACAGCGTCCCCTGACCGGAAACTGGTTAATAACAACCTGTTCACCTACACCCAACGCGAGACGCTTAGCTCCTACTACTACTCCGAGGTAGTCGACCCCTCCATCACTCTACAGTCCCGCTGGGAGTATCAGATGGCGTTCGCAGACAGCCATGTAAATGCAGGCCTCGATGGTCGCTACATTTCGGTAAAGGCCTACTCGGACTATGGCTTTGAACCGGCCGGCGTCTGGGATCTTACCAAACCCCGCTCTGGCATAGATATCTACCGCTCGGCCGCTTTCCAAGGCTCCATCAACAGCGGTCCCTTCGGCCGGGTCCCCGTCCCCGGTTATACGAATCGTTATTACGGCGCCAATACCTTCAGCTCCGACTCCAACGAGTCCCACAGCTTCTCCGCCGCCCCCTTCGTTCAAGCCGACCACGCCCTCACCGATAAACTCACGGTGCTTGGCGGCGCCCGCGCCGACTTCCTACACGTCAATACCACCGAACCTTACTCGGGCGCCAACGACGAGGTCGATGTCGTCCTCCCCAACGTAAACGGCAGCTTGGTCTATAAAATCAGTGATAAGGCCAGCGCCTACGGCACCTACAACTACAGCGAGAATACCGCTGGAGCCGAAGGCAACGGCGGCGGCTACCTGCTGACCAACACCAACGGCTCGCCCTTCGCCGTGGACATCGATAAAGACTCCTATCGCACCCCGGCCGAGCTGTGGGAAGCAGGCATGAAATTCAGCCTGATCGACAAAAAGCTGTTCCTGGGAACCGCTCTCTTCGACCAGCGCTTCACCCGCAAATCGCAAGGCAGCGCGGCCACAGAATACAACTACAAGGGATTCGAGGTTGAGCTGAACTACCAGCCGAATAAAAACTTCTTCGCCACCTTCGGTTACAGCGTGATCGATGGCGAGGTTGCAGCTTCCGGCTTTGAGTCAATCAGCACCGACATCAGCACCGTCGCGCCTGAAATCAAAGCCGCCAACGCCAGCAACATTCGCGTCCAAGGCCTGCCCAAGAACCTGTTCAATGCCTTGGCCAGCTACACCTTCGACAATGGCTTCGGTGCCTCACTTGGCGCCGTCGTGCATAGCGAAATCAACAACAACTGGGCCGGCACCGTCGTGATTCCCTGGCAGTATGAACTAAACACCAGCGTGTTCTACACCTACAAAAACTGGAACACCCGTCTGGCTATCTTCAATCTAACCGACGAGTGGAACTGGGCGCCAAACAACGGTATCTACGGCAACGAGTCCATTCTGCTCCAGCCCGGCATCCGCGGAGAGCTCACCCTCACATACAAGTTCTAATATCTACGCTCATAGAGGCTTAGCCAACTCGATGCCGCCGTCTCTCTGGGCGGCGGCATTTTTATTTCCTTAAAGCAGGAACGAACGCGTAGCCATCCATAGATTACCCTGCCCTATGCCAGATACTTGCGCACGTCCGGCAGCTCGATCTCGCGACGGCCGTTTTGGGTGCGGGCCAAATAGGGGTCGACCGGCGGCTGATTGTCGGGGTCGATATTGTTTTTATCCAAGGGCCGGGAATTCTCGCCGTCCTCGTCGTCCGACTCACCGATCTCCACCCCGGCTAGGTCCAGTTGGTCCCATTCGGAGGGATCGAAATACTGGCTTACTCGCCTCGCGACCGGATCGAGTAACATGGCCGGGTTTTTGACCCGTCCCGCCTTCACAAATTCATACAGGCAGGGGATGAAAAGGTCCTCGTAGCTCCCGCGAAAATCGCTGAGCCACTTGTTCGCCACCCCTTCGCGACGGTTAAAAAGCACGACGTCCGAGAAATGCACGCAGGCATCGAACCACAGCTTCAAGGCGGAGTGTTTCTCCGCCAGCGCGCAGTGCACCACCGTCAGGATGCGCGCCACCTCCAACTCGTGCGCGGCCAGCCAAGGCTTTAGCGCCTCCAGTTGGTCAACCGGATCGAGCAAGGCATCGAGTAGGATAAAGACATGGGTCGCTCCAGATGGAGGCTCGTCGGCAAACAGCGCGTGTAGTTCTCCGTCCCAGCGCATGCGCCCGGCCGTGGCAGCTCCGATTTTGGCATCAGCCTCCTGCGCCGGTTCAGCGGCCGGCAGGATCACGTGCGCTCGCTCCCCCGCCACCGGTTCCAGCCCGCCAACAATCAAGTCGGCCAACACCTCGCGCCGGCCCGACCCGGGCAGGCCGAGGATCACATAAACGAGGGGGCGGGTGGCGGCGTCGGACATGGGCGGGATCAAAAGGTGAAGGTGTGGTTCTGCGCCGCGTCGCGCATCCAGTGGTCGATCAGCACGAGCAGGGTCATCGCCTCGACAATGGGCACCGCCCGCGGCACCACGCAGGGGTCGTGGCGGCCCTTGCCCATGAGGTCGGCCGGCTGCCCAGCCAGGTCCACCGTGCGCTGGCTTTGCAGGATCGTAGCGGTGGGTTTGAAGGCGACGTTGAAGACGAGCTCCTCGCCGTTGCTGATGCCGCCCTGCACGCCACCCGAGCGGTTGGTGATCGTGCGCACCCGGCCGTCGCGATTTTCAAAAAGGTCGTTGTGCTCCGAGCCGCGCAGAAGCGAGCCGGCGAATCCACTGCCGACCTCGAAACCTTTCGTCGCGGGCAGAGAGAGCATCGCCTTGGCAAGGTCCGCCTCCAGCCGGTCAAACACCGGCTCGCCCAGCCCGGCCGGCAGACCGCGCACCCGGCACTGGATGACCCCGCCGACGGAGTCGCCTTCGGAACGAACCGCCTTGATGCGCTCAATCATCGCCTCGGCCGTCGCCGCGTGCGGACAACGCACCGCCGTCGCCTCGACCGCCTCAAGCGTGGGGAAGGAAACCAAAGCTTCCGCCGGCGCGGCGATGTCGTGGATGCGCGTGATGTAGGCGCGCGCCTCGACCCCGCGCGTCGCGAGGATTTTTTTGGCGAAGGCGCCGGCCGCCACACGGCCGATGGTCTCGCGCGCCGAGCTGCGCCCGCCGCCGTTGGGGTCGCGAATGCCAAACTTGGCCTGGTAGGTGAAGTCGGCGTGCGAGGGGCGGAATGCCGCCTTCATTTCGCTGTAGGCGGAGCTGCGCTGGTCAGTGTTGCGCACCAACATGGAGATGGGGGTGCCGGTGGTGCGTCCGTCGTAGACGCCGGAAAGGATCTCGACCACGTCGGCCTCCTTGCGCGGGGTCGTGATGTCGCTCTGGCCGGGGCGGCGCCGGTCAAGCTCCGTCTGGATCTCGGCCGCCGTGATGGGCAGGCGAGGAGGGCAGCCGTCGAGAGTCACGCCGATGGCGGGACCGTGGCTTTCACCCCAGGTGGTGATGCGGAAAAGGTGGCCGAAACTGTTGGGCATCGCACCGGGCAGGTTGGCCGGCGCGAGGTGCGCCGCAAGGGGCAAAACCAAGGCCCTGCCTATCCCCCTACCCCTGCTGGTGTCCCCGCCGAGAGTCGAACACGGATCAGTCGTTTAGGAAACGACCGCTCTATCCACTTGAGCTACGGGGACCTTGGTTATTAGCTGCTTACACTGCAGACACCCTCTGAACGCCGAGAGTTCCACTTAAAGCTCTGGCAAACCGCCGAAGTTCAACGAGGTCCACAGGAGCAAGTGTGACCCCGATTAAAGTGCACTAAGCAAGCAAAAGAGATTCCCCGGCCAGCGTCTGCCAACAGACCTAATAAAACCAAGCGCGAATCCATGGCCCTGTTTTAGCGCGGAACATATGCTGCAGCGAAACACTCGCATCACTTCCCGGGCGCGACTAACGCTGAGGATCTTCCCGTTTGACTCTCTGCACGAACCCATCCGCCTAGACCACCCATGCGTCCCCCGTTCCTAAGCGTCACCATCGCCTTATTCTCCACGCTGCTCGTGGTTACCACCGTGCCTGCCCAAACCAAGCCGGAGGCGGCCAAGACCCCAACCGAGCTTCCGGCCAAAGCCCCCGCTTCCAATTCACCCTCCGAGGAACTGATCCAGCGCGCGGAAAAGATCGTCGCGAAACTGAGCCTCCCCTCGGGCGAGCAGCACGCCCGCATCCGCGACCTCGTTGCCCAACAATACGCCGCGCTCGCCTCCATCCACGACGCCCGCGACGAAGCGTTGAAAGCCGCCAAAGCCGCCGCCAGCGAACCAGCCGCCCAGAGCGCGCGTGATACCGCCGCCGCCCGCCAAGCCGATCTGCACTACGCCTTCATCGCCCGCCTCTCCGCCGAACTCACCCCAGCCCAAGTCGAGCAGATCAAGGACGGCATCACCTACGGCGTGCTGCCCAATACCTTTCGCGTCTATCAAGAGATGCTGCCAAACCTCACCACCGAGCAAAGCACCCAGATCCTCGCCTGGCTCACCGAGGCGCGTGAACACGCCATGGACGCCGGTTCTTCCAAGGACAAACACGCCTGGTTCGGCAAATACAAGGGTCGCATCAACAACTACCTCTCTAAAGCCGGCCACGACATGAAACAGGCGGAGCGCGATATGTTCGCCCGCAAAAACACCGCTGCCCAATCCGCCAACTGACCCTCACGCCCTTATGAAAGCCTCCCTCCATTCTGCCTCCCGCATCCTCTTAGCCGCCGCCGGCCTGCTCGCTTCCGCGCGTTGCCCGGCCCAAGGCTACCCGAAAGTTCCCGCCGAGCTGCAAGCGGTCGCCAACGAACGCCAGGCCGCAAGCAACCACCGCTCCGAGAGTATCTTCGCGGCCCAAAAGGCGGAACTCGCCGAGTGGGCGGCCAAGGGCAAACCTTACCTGCCCGGCGCCGAAAAACCGTCCGACCTCCCGCAGGCCTCCATCCCCGCCTTCCCGGGCGCCGAGGGCGGCGGGATGTTCACCTGCGGCGGCCGCGGTGGCCGCGTGATCGTCGTCACCAGCCTGGCCGACACCGGCCCTGGCACTTTCCGCGAGGCCTGCGAGGCCGCCGGCCCCCGCGTCGTGGTGTTTAACGTTGCCGGCATCATCCGCCTCGAAAGCCGCATCCGCATCCTTGCGCCCTATATCACCGTATCCGGAGCCACCGCCCCGGGCGATGGCGTCTGCATCGCCGGCGCGACGGTGGAGCTCGAGACACACGACGTCATCATACGCCACCTGCGCTTCCGCCGCGGTGCCCTCGACGCCGCCGACCGCAATGACTCGATTGGCGGCAACCCCGTCGGCAATATCATGATCGACCATGTCTCCGCCTCGTGGGGCCTGGACGAAAACATGTCGATGTATCGCCACATGTTCGACCACGACGGCGACCCAAAGACGCCCGAGCGCAAACTCCCCACCGTCAACATCACCATTCAAAATTCCATCTTTTCCGAGGGTCTGAATACCTACCACCACGCCTTCGGATCCACCATCGGCGGAGCGAACAGCACCTTCCACCACAACCTCTGGGCCTGCAACACCGGTCGCAACCCCAGCGTGGGGATGATCTATGACTTCACGTTCGTGAATAACGTGATCTTCAACTGGCGCCACCGCACCATCGACGGAGGCGACCACCGCAGTTTCTATACGATTCTGAATAACACCTTCAAACCCGGTCCCGGCACCCCCGACGGAGACATTTCCTTCCGCATTCTTAAGCCCGAGTCCGAGCGCTCCAAGACCGTGATGGACAACTTTGGCAAAGCCTATGTCGCCGGCAACGTCATCGAAGGCAACGAGCGAGTGACCCGCGACAACTGGGAGGGCGGCGTCCAGCCCGACGTCCGGCAAAAACCCCTGGCCGAGGTGCTCGCCGCGATCCGCGTCGACACCCCCTTCGCCCACGCTCCGCTCACCATTCAAAGCGCGGTTGATTCCTACGCCACCGTGCTCGCCAATGCCGGCGCCACGCTCCCACGTAGAGATCCAGTGGATACGCGGGTCATCGAGATGGTCCGCTCCGGCAAGGTCGGCGATACCCACGCCACTGCCGAGGACTCCGCCCGCGCCACCGCCGTCGGCTACGCCGAGAAATGGGTCAAAGACTTGGAGGAAGGCGTCACCAAGGGCTTCCTCACCAACCCCGCCCAGGTCGGCGGTTACCCCGAATACAAAGGCGAACCCTACGCCGACACAGACGGCGACGGCCTGCCCGACCGTTGGGAAACCAGCCACGGCCTGGATCCCAAAAACGCCGCCGACGCCACCGCCGATCTCAACGGCGACGGCTACACCAACATCGAGGATTTTCTCAACGGCCTCGACCCGCGCGCACCCAAAATCGATTGGTCCGATCTGAAAAACAACCTCGACGCTCGGTCCGCCCCGGGCCTCTCCGCCCGTTGAACGGTTGACTTAGGATACAGGCACTTTCCTTGGGTATACACTAGTCTTAGAAGGTTGCTTAAGGGTGCAGGCGGGGGAAGATTCATAGTCCCCCCCATCCCCTATGCATTTCCCTGCTCTCCAACAGTGGAGCCAACCCGTCGCATTAGCGGTGATCAGTGCCCTACTGGCCACCGGCTCCGCCGCTTCGGTTAAAGTCGACATCAATAACAGCGGCCGCCCGCTCAAGGAGGGTCTCGACCCAGCCTTCACGCCTTGGTCTGCCACGCCGAACTGGTTCAACGGCGGCGATACCACCACGGCCTCCTTTGGCGGCGTGAGCGTCCGCCTCACCCGCGTGGGTCCCGTGGGCACCTCCCTGCAAACGAGTTTCTGGAAAGCCGGTGTCCAGAACCCCACCCGCAATCTCAAGCTCACCAGCGACGGCCTGAAGATCGCCGACGGGGAGGCGGGGGCGCAGCTCGAGATGCGCATCTCCGGACTCTCCGCGGGCGACCATAGCCTCCTGCTCCACCTCAACAGCTGGGACGGAAACGCGTCGGTCGCCCCGCTCGATATTTTACTCAACGGCCAAACCGTTTTCGACGACCTCCCGGTATCGGTCCAAGCCCCCGACACCAACCTCGCAACCACTGCTTACCTGCGGTTTACCGCTCGGGAAGGAAAAGATGTAGTCGTCTTGCTGCGGGCCGAAACCAGCGGCCAGGAGAAGAGCAAAAACGTCCATTTAAACGGCTTCGAGATCGACACACCGAATCCCAAGGCACAGGCGAACCACCCCGTCCCCGCTCACACAGACGAGCACGTGGACTCCTCGACCGGCTCCGTGGCGCTATCTTGGGGCGGCGCCGTCCTCGGCGCGGTCTCGCACGATGTTTATGTTGGCACCAGCGCCGCCGAGGTTGAAGCCGCCACCAAGGAATCTCCCGTATTCATGGGTAACCTAGCCGCCCCACAATTTCCGCTCACCGGCATACAGAGTCACCTGACTTACTACTGGCGCGTGGATGAAATCGCCCCCGACGGCACCGTGACCAAAGGCAATCTCTGGTCCTTTCGTCCCCGACGGCTCGCTTTCCCGGGCGCCGAGGGCTACGGGCGTTTCGCCCGTGGCGGACGCGGCGGCGTAGTGGTCCACGTAACCAACTTGGAGGACAGCGGCCCCGGCAGCCTGCGCGACGCCATCGAGGGCGACCACGGGCCGCGCACCGTAGTCTTTGACGTAGGTGGACTCATTTCCCTGAAGTCCGACATCACTATCACCGGCGCCCAGCCCTACCTCACCGTGGCTGGACAGACGGCGCCGGGCAAAGGTATCTGCGTGCGCAACCAGATGCTCGGCCTGAGCGGCGCGCGCGATGTGATCTGTCGCTTCGTCCGCGTGCGCGTTGGCGACCTCAGCGGTGAAACTCAAAACGGCACCGGCATGGCCGGCGTGGACCACGTCATCATGGATCATTGCTCCGTCAGCTGGGGCCAGGACGAGGGCATCAGCACGCGCAGTGCGAAAAATCTCACCCTACAGCGCACGCTCATCGCCGAGGCGTTGAACATCGCCGGCCATAAAAACTACCCCCCGGGCACCACCCACGGTTACGCCGCGAGTGTCGGCGGGGATATCGCCAGCCTCCACCATAACCTTCTCGCCCATAACGAAGGGCGAAACTGGAGCCTGGCGGGCGGCCTCGATCCGGACGGCAACTACGCCGGCCGCCTCGATATCTTTAATAATGTCGTCTACAACTGGGGCCACCGCACCACCGACGGCGGCGCCCGCGAGGTGAATTTCGTCAACAACTACTACAAGCCCGGCCCCGCCTCGAAAATCTTCGTCGCCCTCCGGCCGCAATACGGCGGCTTCCCCGGCAAGCAGCAGTATTACATGGCGGGCAACGTCATGCCGGGCCATTTTACGGAAAAGGACCAAGAGAAGGGACGCGCCCTCGCCACCGAGAGCCGCGGCGTCCTGCCGGAAAACTCCAAACCTCCCTACCAGCCCTGGGTGGACCAGCCGTTCTTCCCTTCCTACGCGACGATCCATACCGCAGTCCAAGCTTACAAAGACGTGTTGTCCGATGTAGGTTGCAACCAACCACGGCCCGACGACCTCGATCAACGCGTGGTGGGCGAAACGCTCAACGGCACCTGCACCTACCAAGGCACCGGCCCGTTCGGGGGCTCGCCCGGTTTGCCCAATTCGCAAAAAGACGTCGGGGGCTGGGAGGACTACGGTAATGCCTCACGGCCCGCCGGCTGGGATACCGACGCCGACGGCCTGCCCGATTGGTGGGAAACCATCCACGGCACCCACCTGCTTTCACCCAAGGGAGACTACACCGAGAGCAATGCCGACACCGATGGCGACGGCTTCAACGCCTTGGAGGATTACCTCAACTGGATGGCCCGCCCCCACTCCGAATGTCAGGCGGGAGCCTCGACCGATATCGACCTACATGCCTTGAGCCGCGGCTACCTGAAAACCAACCCTCGCTACCGCTTGAGCCAACCGCTGAATGGAGCCGTAAAACTGATGGACGGACACTACGCCCGCTTTACCCCCGCCACCACCCAAGACTCGCTCGGCGGCTTCACCTTCACGGTCACAGACTCGGAAGGAGATTCCATGACCATAACCTTTGGTATCCGTATTGTCGGCACGCCTCCTCATAAAAACTGATTTTTGCCATGACCGCCCTTCGTCTGTTCTTCGTCTTGGCGCTAGCCTTCTTCTCCGCTTGCGCCTCCGACTCCTCCTCGCGCCCAGAAAAACCGTCGGCGCCTGCTGCCGGCACCGCGAAGGCCCAGCCCGCCGAATCCAATAAAAACACCCGCACTATCCTCGCCGTCCTGAAGCTAGCCGCGCCTGCGACCGAGGCCAGCGTCCGCCGGATTCTCGACGATCACTTCTCCGCGCTCGCTGCGTGGCACCGCGAACATGACGTCGCCCTCACCCTGCTCTGGAGTGCCTTTGATCAGGCTCGCTCCGCCCAGGATACCGCTGCTGCGGACGCCGCCCTAGCAAAAATCTCCACCCTTTATGCCGGCTTTCGCCCAATTAGGGAAAAAACCTTCTCCACGCTGCGCCCCTTTCTTTCGTCCGCACAGCTCGAGGAAATCGAGGACGTGCTCACCATCAACAAGGTCGCCGTCACCTACGCCGCCTACCTGGAGATTTTCCCGAACCTCACCGAGGAACAGAAGGCCGTCGTGCTGCAACAGCTGCAAGCCGCCCGCTCCGAAGCCATCGACGCCGGTTCGATGAAGGAAAAATCCGCCTTCTTTAAAAAATACAAAATCCGGATCGAAGAAGCCTACTTCGCGAGCCAAGGGATCGATGCGCAAAGCTACCGCCGCGCCTTCGCCGCCCGCGAAAAAGCCTCCACCCGGCTCTGGTATGAGAAGCCTGCGGAGAAATGGACCGAGGCTCTCCCCCTCGGCAGCGGCCGACTCGGCGCCATGGTATTCGGCGGCACATCGGAGGAGCGCATTCAGTTTAACGAAGATACCCTCTGGGCCGGCAAACCCCGCAACTATGTGCGCGCCGGCTCCGCCGATATCGTGCCCGAAGTCCGCGCCCTGCTCGCCACGGGCAAAATAACCGGAGCGCAAGACCTCGCCCGGGCTAAAATGCTGAGCGATCCCGTGCGCCAAAAAGCTTATCAGGCCTTCGGCGACCTGCGCTTATCCTTCCCCGGCCATGAAGCCGCCGCAAATTACCAGCGCGAACTCGATCTCGATAGCGCCGTCGCCACCACCCGCTACGAAGTCGAAGGCGTTACCTATACCCGCGAAGTCCTCGCCAGCTATCCCGACAACGTCATCGCTCTCCGCCTGACCGCCAGCCAACCGGGCAAGCTCACCTTGGTTATCCGCCTCGATTCACCGCACAAATCCTCCGCGACCACAGTTTCGCTCGCGGATGGCGCGACCCGCCTTGAACTCACCGGCGAAGTCGAGCCGGACGGCATGCGCTTCGCCTCCACCCTGCGCCTGCTGGCCGAGGGCGGCAAAGTCAGCGCCGAAGGCCCGTTGCTCCGCGTCGTCGGCGCCGATAGCGTCACGCTCCTCCTCGTCGCCGCCACCAGCTTCAAGACCTGGGAAGATATTTCCGCCGACCCCAGTGCACGCTGCGCCGGCTACCTCGCTGCAATCGGCTTGCGTGATTTCACCGCGCTCCGCACCACCCACGTCGCCGACCACCGCAAACTCTTCCGTCGCGCCAGCCTCGACTTGGGTAAGACCGAATTTTCCAGCCTTCCTACCGACGCACGACTGCAGCGCGTGCGAAAAGGCGCCACCCTCGATACCGACCCCGCCCTCGCCGCCCTGCATTTTAACTACGGCCGCTACCTCCTCATCGCCTGCAGCCGCCCCGGCACCCAGCCCGCGAACCTCCAAGGCATCTGGAACGATTCGCTCACCCCGCCTTGGGAGGGGAAATACACCACAAACATCAACGTGGAGATGAACTACTGGATCGCCGAGCTCACCGGCCTCGGCGAGTGCCACGAACCGCTCTTCGACGCCATCGACGATCTGCGCATCAGCGGAGCCCGCACCGCCGAACAACTCTACCGCTCACGCGGCTGGGTGCTCCACCACAACTTCGACCTCTGGCGCGGCACCGCCCCGATCAATAACATCGACGGCCTGTGGCCTACCGGCGGCGCCTGGCTTTGCCATCATCTCTGGGAGCGCTGGCTCTTCACCGGTGACCGCGAATTCCTCGCCCAACGCGCCTACCCCGCCCTGCGAGAGGCCTCGCTCTTCTTCGTCGATTACCTTGTGCGCGACGGAAAAACCGGCTGGCTGCTCACCGCCCCGTCTCACTCGCCCGAGCAAGGCCCCACCACCACCGGACCGACGATGGATAACCAGCTGATCCGCTTTCTCTGGACCGCCACGATCACAGCCGCGCGCGAACTGAACCGGGACGGGGCATTCGCCGAGCAACTCGCCGCCCTCCTGCCAAAACTCCCCCCCAACCAAATCGGCCAGCATGGACAACTCCAGGAATGGCTCGATGACGTGGATGTGCCCGACAACAACCACCGTCACATGTCCCCGCTGTGGGCGCTCTACCCCGGGGCGGACATCACGCCAGCTGAAGGCAAAATCTACGATGCCGCCAAGGTGTTGCTCAAATGGCGCGGCGATGGCTCCACCGGTTGGAGCTACGCCTGGCGCATGCCACTCTGGGCCCGCGTCGGCGACGGCGAGATGGCCTACCGCCAGTTCAGCCTGCTCCTCGCCAAACGCACCCTGCCCAACTTGTTCGACCTTTGCGGCCCGTTCCAAATCGACGGCAACTTCGGCGCCGCCGCCGGCGTGGTTGAAATGCTCCTGCAAAGCCACCAACGCACTTCCGAAGGCATGGTATTGCTCAATCTGCTGCCAGCCCTGCCGAAAGCGTGGCCCTCCGGCACGGTCAAAGGCCTGCGCGCCCGCGATGGCTTCACCCTCGACCTCACTTGGAAAGAGGGCCGCATCACGACCGTTAAAATCCAGTCCGCCCTCGGCCGTCCTGCTCTCCTTCACCTGAACGACGAAGCCCTCCCGCTCCATCTCGCCGCTGGAGCCGTCGTTACACTGAACCGGTAGCAGGACCCGATTACTCCCACCGCGATCCAGCAACTTTGCGGCGGTAGTCGTTGGGCAAAAAAGCCCCGTCGCGAAAAGCGACGGGGCCGAAACTAAACCCTGGCCTGATTATCCGCTTAGTAACTGACTTTGAGACGCAGGAACCGGCGCGAAGCAGAAGCGGTTGAGACGGTATCCGTGACCGTGACTTGGCCCGCCGTGTTAGCAGCCCCGGTGCTGGGATTGTTGGCCGCAGTCACCGCGACCCATGTCACGAGATCATTGGAGCCTTCCACGGTGTAACTGAGCGTCGTGTCGGCGATCCGGGTATAGGTGAGCGCGAGGTAGTTGCCCGAGCGGGAGGTGCTGTAAGCGCCGCTTCCGGCCACGGTGGGGCTAGTTCCCGTTGCGTATTCCACCAGATTACTCACGCCGTCACGATCGCAGTCCGCGGAGTCGGCACCGTTACCGGTGTTTTCGCTGCTGCCAAAGTTATCCTGGCGCCAGGACTCCAAGGAGGAGAGCGGGCTGCCCGGAGCGATGGTGAGAGTGAGCGTGTTGCCCACGGAGGCGAGCGTGCCCCGGAAGCCGGTGGGGAGCGTGCCGACCTTGAGGTTGGCCGTGCTGACCGGCGCGGCACCCGAAATCAGAGTGTAAGTGCCCGCCGCAAAGCCAGCGAGCGGGTTAACATTAATCGTGGCCGAGCCGGTCGCGCTGACCGCGCCGCTTACCTGAACCAGATCAGATGTGCCGGGGGCCGCGAGATCGACGGCCAACTGTGAACCGGCGCCGAGGGTCAGCCCGCCACCGATGGTGAAGGTGCCGACGCCACCGATACCAGGAGCGAGCGACGCACCGGAAGATACCGCAACCCCGCTGGCGAGCGAACCGGTGCCACCCAGCGAACCGGCCGCAACGGTCGTGGTGCCCGTGAAGGTGTTGCTGCCGTTCAGGAGCAACAGGCCGGAGCCATTCTTCACCAAGGTCTGCGTGCCGGTGTTGCCCGCCGAGGCGACGACACCTGCGTAGGTCAGCGTGATGCCCGAATCCACCCAAAGGGTGCCGGTGTCGCCCGTCGAGCCGGAGGTCGGTCCGAGACCGATGCCCCGCTTGGCATCCAGCACGAAGTTAGCCGTGGTGGTCGTCTGAAGCGTGCCGCCATCAAGAATGATGTTGTTGGCGAAGGCCGACTGCGGAGCCAACGAGGCACCGGCACTACCGGCCGCACCAGTAAACGGCCCGATTTGACCGAGCTTGGAGTCTGACGATACACGGAACACGCCACCTTGAATAACGGTGCCGCCGGTGTAAGCGGTCACAGCGCCCGTCGGCTCGAAAGAGCCCGCGCCTATCTTACGAATGGCAAACAGGTTAGAGTTACTGCTACCATTCGTCAAAGTTGCGATACTCACGCCCAGATTACCGCTGTAAACATCATCCACGCCGGAGGCGATGTTGAGGGTCAGCTGACTCAAGAGCGAACTGGAGTTGATGACCGCCGAGGTTCCGTTGCCGTTTGTTGCAGTGCCGACGCCGGCACCGATGCCGGTGGCATACAAGCCGGCGATTTCCTGCCGGACCGCACCGGTGGTGGAGCCGTTGGCGTCACCGAGTTGCAGAGTGCTGTTCGGGTAGCTGGCTGCACCGGTATCCGCCACCGGCCCGAGCGTGACCACGGTGGTCGCAGGCAGCAATCCGCCGCGGGCCAAATTCAGCACACCGGAGCGAATCTTCGTGGCGCCGGCGTAGGTGTTTACGTTAGAAAACGCCTGGGTGGCATAAGTATAAGTTGTATTCGTTCCATTATAGGCCGACTTGTCGATGATGAGGTTCAGGTTGCCAGTGAGGGTGCCAAAGAACGCCTGACCGGTGGCGCCGTTGGTCGCGGTGGCCAGAATCAGGTCCACGTTGGTGGAGCTGCTGTTGGTCACCTCGCCAGAGATAGGGTTGAGCGACAAGCCGGCAGCGATAACAGCCGAGTTGATATCCGTGAAGCGATTCGTCGTGGCGGTGCTGCTGACGCCGTTAAGGTCGAACTTACCCTCAGGCGCGAGGAGCAGGCGGGGCGTATTGGTCCAGGATGCGCCGGTGTCCAGCTTCACCGTGCCCTGATTAACATTGAAGGTGGAAGCATTGATCACCGTAGCGGCCAGCGTGGTCGTTCCGGTGCTATTGAAGGCCAAACCGCCAAAGCTGCTCAGCGCCGTGGTAGTGCCCACGAAGCCGACGGTCTGGGTGCCTTCTATGCGGAAATTGCCGGTGCCGCTGAAAGTCACCCAACCCTGGCGCGTGAGAGAACTGGTCGCAAAGTTGGCGACCGGCGATTGAATCGTAACACCAGCGGAAGAGGTATTCAGGGAATGGAAAACCACATCCTCGGCATCCGTATCGACCGTCCCCGTGACCTGGCCACCAGTGATTACAATCGGATCCGCGCCCGTGAAGAGAAATCCGTTCGCCGCGTTGAGCGCGGTGCCGGTGTTCGTCACCGTCCGGCTGGATCCGCTCGCGTTGGCGATTTGCAGGGTGTTGCTACGGTGACCAGTGATGGCCGCATCCGCAGCCAGATTGAGCACAACATTATCAGTGGTCGGCGCGGCATCATAAGCCGAGCCCGTGGCCACGGTATTCTTTTCGGCGGAGCTCAGCAAACGAACACCTTTGGTCGGATCGTAGGTGGCGAACCCGATGCCGGTGCCGGTCGGCGACGTATCGGCCAGGGCTCCCTTCAAGACCGGGGCCTGCGTGGATCCCAAGGCTCCACTGCCGTTGAGAATACCACCGCCCGTAACGGGTGCCGTGGTGAAATTGATGGTGCCTACGCCAGCGCCGGGCGTCGCGCCGAGATTGGTCCCGCGGAATAGCATGGTGACGCCGTTCGTGTTAGGAGTCGCCGTGGCACCGTAGTTGCGTGGCTTGAGCTGCCCGAAGGTCATGGTCGCACTCTGGGCCGGATCAGCCACAACCGTCAGGGTGCTGAAGCTCGTGCTTTGGGAGGCCTGGTTTGCATCAGGTCCGGTAGTATTTGGCAAAGCAGAGCCGAAGATGAGGTAACCACCAAAGACCTGGGAACGCGGGCCAGAGACACCGAGACCGGAAATCTCGAACTCACCGTTCTTAACAATGATCGAGCTGTCGGCGTTGGTGGCGCCCTGGCCGCTGGTGATGGTGCCGATCGCACCCGTCGTGCCCAGCGACAGTTTGCCACCGTTGACGGCCACACTCACGGCGTTGGTCAGGGTGGCATTCATGTTGTTCACGCCCGAAAGCACCTGCGTGCCGCGGCCAGCTTTGACCAGACGGATAGCCGGAGCGCTCGCGACCGTGGCGACATTGGTCGTATCCCCGATGTTACCCGCGAAAGTGTAGTAGTCCGAGGCTGTTCCGTAAGAACCAATCTCAAGGGTAGCCAAACCGATGGAGGTCCCTGAGATAGCGCCAGTATTGATCACCGAGCTATTGGCACTGGTGCTTTCCAACCCGCGAATGACGGTCTGACCGATAGAGCCGGCAATTTCCAGCCGCGCCGTGTTAGAACCGGTGCCTAGAACCACTTTGCTGTTCATCGGCATACTGGTAAGATTATTATTCAGCGTGCCACCGGCGAGGGTCTGAAAGACGCCCTGCTGCAAAGTGAGATCACCACTGAAACCCGACCAATCGAGGCCAAACCCGAACCGAACTGGCCCCACGCCATAAGTCCCTACGCTCGAAGTAGGAGTCTCAATGGAGCGTGAATTGATGGCAATCGGGGCGGAAACGGTGTTCTGGTTGTTAATTGTTAAACCCTGATTGCCTAATACGACGAGCTTGGCGCTAGAGCTGCCCGGCCCGGTTCCATTACCCAGTCTGGAATCACTAAACAAAAGACTGTTGCCGCCACTGAGGGTGACCGAAGGCGTGCCAGTCGAACGCTTGAAGGTCAAAGTAGACAGGGGGCCGCTGGTCCGAGAACTGGCCAAGATGCTCAATCCGTTTGTGCCGACGATGGGCGCGCCCAGGGAATCCACGATGTGGGGGGCACATGTCGAGGTATCCACCGTCAACGACCCCAAGGTGACATCACGATCCAGCAGCACTGCCGTCATGTTCGACTGGGTCGCAATGGTGGCGGCATCATCGATACCATTCGGCACCACCCCTCCGCTCCAATTTCCGGCAGTAAACCACTTGGGGATCTTGCTCACCGTCAATGGATTGGTCGCCGCTGCCGACGCGGCAAAAGTGCCCGCACCCGGGGACTGGGAAAAACGCACAGCGGCACTGGGCGTAGAACCCACGCCCACCGCATAATAATAACTGAAATTAGTGCCGAGACCCACTCCACTGGTGTAGCCAAGATAGATAGCATCGCCTTCCGCCAAACTAGGGACGACTGCCCAAGAAGCGACGTCGCCGGTGATCGTGACGCTAACACCTTGATCGGCGGCATTCGCCTGCCAGGTGCCGGCAGCGGCCTGAAGATCTGACGCGCCAAGCGCCAGCATGGCGGCGGCGAGAGCGGAAACAGCAGCCGCATAAGTTTTACGAGAGCGGGCTACGTTGGCAGTCTGCGGATTACGGGGGGTGGATTTCATGGATTCTGGGGATTATACTTGTTAAAAATTTGCCGTTCTTGGTTAATGCAAAGTCCTAATTTATATATAATTGCATTAATTAACTTGGAGTCCAATGTTGAAAATAGCTTCAACCGGAACAAGGCGGAACACTCGGAACAGTGGCGATAGGAAAGAATTGCGACGATTGCGGTCTTAAAAAGTGACATCGCCTGCGGGAAAACGCAAACGATATGACTTAATCGTGGGGTTAAGTTAGCAAACCCAGTTTCCCATGAGAGGCAAAATGGTCAACCGTTTCCTCGGCTAAGCTGGGCTGGAGAAGGGTAAGCACGAAGCACTGACCTTAGTATCCTGCATAAAGTTTCGCCAAACGCGTGAATCATCGGCTTAAGTCAGAGGCCGCTTCGATTTCAGAGCCTCGGAATCTTGAGTTATTCCAATTAAAAAAGGGGCGGCGACCGAACATTGGTCTGCTAAGATAGTCAAGAGCCAGAACACGCACATCCCGCCCTGACCGAACCCACCCCACCCTACCAAGCGGACTGAAATAGATGCGTCCCGGGCTCCGCTTCATGGGAAACTTCGGAGCCATCCTTTAATGGCATCCGCACGGTCGCAGTGGTATTTGGAGGGATTGAAGTCCGCAGAACCAGTTTGCCCATGCTCTTCTCCCAGCGCACTGCCACCCGCCCATGGGGTGTTTCGTGCCACGCCTCCACCCAATCCAGTTTCTCCAGCGGGTGCGGGCGAATGATAATATGCTTAAATCCCGGGGCCTTTTCATCCGGCTGTATACCAGCCAGATCATGATAAAACCACTCAGTGACCGAACCGAGAAAGAAATGATTTTGCGAGGCACCGAGTTGCGCGTTCCATGACTCGGCAAGGGTGGTGTTACCCTGCTTCAACTGAAAAGCGTAGCCAGGCCTATCTGGGTTAGTGACCAGATGATAGATGAGATCCGCCCGGCCGGCCTCGGTCAGCGCACGAAATAAGTAAGGCGTGCCAATCGCTCCGGTAGTATAATGCCCCCGCGTCTCGATGTCACGAAGCAGCGCGGCCAACACCGGGACTCGCTCGGCCGGCTCAACGAGGCCGAGTGCGAGCGGAAGCGCCAAAGAGGCCTGGGAGCCGCTGCCGTAGAGTTCAGGCGACGCCGGCCTGTAAAGTTCCCGGTTAAAAACCCCGCGGATCTCCTCGGCCTTGGTCCTGAACATCACGGCATCGTCGGAGTTACCGACCACGGCGGCGACCTTTGCCAGAGTGTCTGTATCGAGCCAAAAATGAGCTGTGGCGGTGAGTGCAGGAGGCGTGAGATTGGCGCGACCGGGCTTGTCCAGCGATATATCATACCAATCGCCCAGCCCCTCGGTCAACAAGCCGCCGGCGGACTGGCGCTCGAGGTAGGCAAAATAGCGCTTCATCGCTTCGTAATTTTCACGCAGCGGTCTGTCATCCCCGGTGAAGACATACTGCTGCCAAGGCACGAGTATGAAGGAGGCGCCCCACTCGGCGGCGGCTCGGTAAGTGCCCTTGAAAACGGTGTATTCCGGCGCGATATTGGGGATCAAACCCTCGGGCGTCTGGGCTTCAGCCATATCGCGCACGTTCTTGGCCGCTAGACGGTCGAGCGCCCACTCGTATCGCAAAGAAGGACCGTTGAGATGGTTTTGTTCGAGCCAGCCGAGTTTCTCTCGGTGAGGACAATCCGTAAGGATGGAGACCATGTTGGAACGCTGTGCCCAGCGCACCAAATCACGGATGCGATTGAGCGTCGGATCCGAGCAGACGAAATTGCCCGCCGCCGCCGCGGTGGAATGCACGACAACCATCTCGAGGCCATCAATGCGGGGAAGCTCGCCACCCTCGGCAGCAGGCGACAATTCGGCGTATAGATAACGAGAGCCAAGGTAGTAAAACTGAGGAAACCAGGTTTCCGGACCGTCAGTCGCCTTGGTGTATTGCCACCAAGCGCTACCTCGGTGCGCCCCACCCATGGTCGAGCGGTTAATGGTGCCATCGGCGTTGACCACTTCGCCCGCGGTGAGCTTCACCACCGACCCCACGGGGCCGCTCATGGTGAGGCGTGGCATAAAGGAGGCGTTTTGACCAAAATCATAAAGCACAACGCCAGGCGAAAGCTCACGCTTAACGGCGACCGGGCGAGTTTCTATCGGAGCAACCGGCTCCGCCGCGTGGCTCTGGCCGCGCAATACGCCACTCTCGCCGGTATAGACTACCGCCGGCGTCCAGCCGATATCGGCAAAGCCAGGACTGGCCCAGCCCGCCTGCACCCGCCGGGCGTCAAAATCTTCGCCACCATAGATACTGGAAAACGTGATCGGCCCCGCCTGGGTTTTCCAACTTTCGTCACTCAGGATGGTCTCGACCGTGCCATCAGCGTAGTCGAGGCGGAGCTGAAAAATCGCCCGCTGCGGGCCGAAGGAGCCTTTGAATTTCGCGAAGCGCCCTTCCGGCCGGACCACATGAGCCATGCCGTTGCCCAAGGAGAGGCCAGCGGCGTTCGTGCCGGAGCGAAGTAACGCGGTCACGTCGCGAGTGTCGTAAAGAATCGAGTCCGCATAATCGGTCCAACCGGGTGAAAGCACATCCACGCCCGCTTTGGCGCCGTTGAGGAAGAGCTCATACTGGCCGAGACCGGTCACCTGCGCGAGCGCCCGTCGAAGGCCCGGGCGCACGGTAAACTCGCGCCGCAGCAGGGTGTTTTCCAGACGCTCCGCGCCGGCAGCGGTGATCCACTTCGCACGCCACTCCCCCGGCGCCAGCAGCCCCATGGTCCAGCTGGCAACCGCACTCCACGCCGAGGCGTGGCCGTGTTTATCCCAGCTCCGCACCTTCCAATACAGCCGCTCCGACGAACCGAGCGCACGACCCGCGTAGGGCACAAGCCCGGTCTGATCACCCTCGACGCGACCACTATCCCAGACATCGCCGACCTCCTTCGCAAGCGCGTCGGGCGAGACGGCGACCAGCACCTGCCAAGCCGTTTGACGCTGACCCGGCTTATCAGACGTGATCTGCCAAGACAGCCGGGGCTGCGTTACGTCTACGCCCAGCGGTTCAGCGGCCAGTTCGCAACGGAGATTAACCACCGAGGAGACTGCCTTGACCGTGGCTAAGCTCGATAGCAACAATCCCAACCCGATCCACAGTCGCGCGATCATAATTTAGCTGGATCCAAGACCACGTGCTTTATGACCTCGCGGTTCACAGTGTAGGTGATGTGGACCAGTCCGTCGGAGGCCTGAATGACCGCCGGGTAGGCGTAGCCGCTCTTGCAAGGCTCGCTCTCAAGCGTGACGGCGCGCCGCCACACCAAACCGTCGGAAGAGACCGCGACATCCAGCGGACAACGATCCCCTTTAGCCTCATCAGCCCGATGGGCGGAGTGGTTGTAAACCAATAACTGCCGCCCGTCGGCGAGCGTCACCGCATCCGTGCCGGAATTAGGGTTCGGCAGATCAATCGCAGTAAGCGGGCTCCAGGTCTGCCCGCCGTCCTTGGACCAAGTCTGGGCGACCACTCCCTGTTTGGTCCGGCAGAGTGCCTGGAGGCGGCCATCGGAATAGAAAAGGATGCTCGGCTGAATCGCATCGAACCCGGGACCTTTTTTCACCGGCCCGATTTTTTCCCATGTCGCGCCGGCATCACGCGTGCGTTCGAAGTGCACCAGCCAGCCGTCGCCGTCCTTATCGCCCGTGGGGCTTTTGTTACCCTCAGTGCTAACCGGTGAAAGCCAGGAGCCATCGGGCATCGACACCGGTTTGTTTTTAATTGGACCGAGAATGCCCTCAGGCAGCCGGCGGGGCGAACCCCAAACCCGCCCGCCATCGCCCGAAGTGATCAACATGCCCCACCAGTCGCGCGGTGTGGGCCCAACTTTATAAAAAAGCTGCAAGGGCGCATCTTTCGGCGCGAAAAGAACTGGATTCCATGTTGGCAAGCGGGGGGAATCCTCCGGCTGAACACCGTCGGCGACCATTACCCCTGGCGTCCAATGCCCGGACTCAAAACGAGCCACGTAGATGCATACATCCGGGTTCCGTTCCTTGGTGCCGCCAAACCACGCCGCTACCAATTGCCCCGGAGCAGTTTCCACAATGGTCGAAGCGTGGCACTCGGGATAGGACGCGCCACGATTGATCAATTCCGCCCGCACCACCGCCGGATGCGGAGCGGCGGCGCGAAGGCCAAGCGCCAGGGAGAGAAAAACCAGCGAGAGGGGCAAAGTTTTCATGGAGAAAAAGTCTTCGAAGAACGGACGATATCTCGCCGAACAAAAACAAAGGCGGCAACGAGCAGCAGCGCGGCCGAGAGCACATATATGACACCGCCAAAGGCGATGGCTTCGCTCATGTTATCAATCTCTATGCTATGCCTACCATATTTTGTCGCGAGGCCTACCGCAACCGGACCGAGCGCCCCACCACCCCAACCAACCGTGTTCATGATTCCGGCCGCCGTCGCGCGGGCACGGGGCTCAATCACATCATAGAGCGAGGCGAAGATATTCGCGTCGTATAACCCCTTGCAAAACCCGAAAAGAGACATGGCAAGCAGCAGCGTGCGAACCTCCCGGGTTAGTCCGACCATGACGATAAATCCCGCGCCCACAACAAGTCCGACAGCTTGGACGAGAATGCGGCCTCCGGCAAATCGCTTAGCGAGTGCATCAGCCAGTAGCCCCCCGATCGGAACGCTAAACGCACTCGCTAGGTGAATAAATACCGATCCGGAAAGACCTGCGGTTGTGAGCTTGAAGGCGAATTTCTCGGTCAAAAAAGTCGGCGTCCAAGTCAAGAAAACCGTCGCGACAAAGTTCGCCCCTAAAAAGCCAAACATCAGCAACACCGCCGTCGGCCGCCGAAAAATCTCCCGGAGTGTTGGGCCGATACCCAACGGACCCTCCTGCGGCGTGGCATCAGAATTAATACCATCTGATACACCACGCACCGGTTCACGAAGAAAACGCAACAAAACCAGCGCCAAGACAAAGCCGGCGACGCCAAAAAAATAGAATCCCACACGCCAGCCATATTGCTCGGCAAACCAAGCCCCGAGCCAACTACCAACAATAGTCCCTGCATACACGCTAGACTGATGGAACGACATGGCACGAGATCGCGTATCACGTCCATGATAGTCGCTTACAAGCGACATGGTTGCCGGGAAATAAAAGGTTTCTCCCATGCCCTCGAGTGCGCGCACGGTAACAAAATGCCAGAAACGGCTACACCATCCGGTGAACACGGTCACCAAACTCCAAAACAAGCACCCACCCAAGATGAGCTTTTTACGTGAGAACCGGTCGGCAATGAAGCCCGCCAAGGGGGCGCCAGCGGCGTAAACCCACGCAAAGGCGGATCCAATAAGTCCAAGCTGCACCGGACCAAAACCAAACTCGGTCTTAAGCTTGGGAAAAACCGAGAAAATGGCCTGCCGGTCCGCATAGTTGAAAAAACAGATAAACCAAAGCATCCCGACCACCGCCCATTTATAGTTCTTGGAATTTTTCACTGCGCACCCTCCGGCCAAGCCGCGCGCAAAGATTCAATTAAACCCCTTGGCACCTGAACAATGCTGCCGTGACGGGCCTGCGCCGGAAACCTTACCCGATCACTCACATCCTCCCAATTCTTTAGATCCCGTGAGCGAACCATCCCGATGGAGTCGAGTTGGTGTTTGTCAAAATAAACACGGTATTCACCTTCCACCTTGATGGCGGTCGGCCCCTCCGCCCAGTAGTCACCGGTGAGCGCGGGCGAGACTGCGCCCCACGGCCCCTCGGCGTTAGCACTACGAACCATACGGATATTTTTCTCTGTTTTCGGAGCAAAAGTCTCGTTTTTTATAAACATCAGCCAGCCGCCGTCGCTATCATGTAGTAAATTAGCATCAATCACGTTGAAGCCACCGTCATAAAGCAACTTCGCAGGCGTATAGCGCAAGAAATCTGTTGTAGTCGTCGCATAGATGCGGTGGTTGCGCTCGGGGCGCTTGTTGGACATGGCAGTGTCAGGGAACCGGCCGAGAATCGTGGTAGACCAGAAAATCAGGTAGTTTTTTTTATAATCATCCCAGATAATTTCTGGCGCCCAGCAATTCTGTGCGTCCGATTCGTGCATCATAACCGGAATGGCCTGCTGGTCAGACCAATGAATAAGATCCGATGATGAAGCGTGGCCGATTGTTCGTCCAGTCCAACCCGTAGTCCAAACGAGATGCCACAATTTGTCAGGACCCAGATATAAACATGGATCACGCATGATCTTCGCCTCGCCTGCGGTTGGGACGAGACAAGGCTTACCTTCCTTGAGCATTTTAAAGTCGTAACCGTCTGGACTCCAAGCTAAACGGAACCCTTCAGCCTCCCGGTCGTGATAAAAATAGGCGAAAAGATAACAGGGATCCTGTGATACGGATGCCGTTACCGAGGTTGGCACCCCTAAGCCAATTATAAAACAAAATGCAATTATACGCGATATCATGGTTAGTCGTTGGGCAGCACGGTGGCCGCGGGTTTTCCGTCCTGCCCGATGCGTCGAACGCGCACCGCCATACCCGGTTTTCCCGAAAGCTTCACCACCCGTTCGGCAACGTCAACGTAATGATAATTATCGAGCTTTTTGGTTACGAATTCACCCTCGACAGGAGTAATTGACATATCCCAGGTATCAATGATCTCGACCTGATAATGTTGACCGTCGATCACGCCATTTTTATAAAGCCTGAAACGCCACTCCAATGGAGTGGCTTGTCCGAAATAAGTAAGATAATAAAGTCCAGGCACTCCCCCGGTGTTCACATCCTGCCATTTATCAATCGGGTCAATACCTTGGGCGGGACTCTCCTCGAGCACTTTGCGTAAAAATGCAAGGCGGGGCGCACTTTGGCCGCTCAACTTGCCACCAAATGAAGTCCAGGTATCCTCTTCGACGGTAGTGAAATAGTCGCCATGCCCGACATAGGTTCCAGCAACGGTGCCACACCAGAAACGATGCACCATTTCCTGACCCGTGAGATTCCCCCAACGGTATTGAGTCACGCCTTCATACTTTACTTCATCATATACCACGGGCTTGCGCCAGACGCCGCGATACATCTCCGCCCGACCCGGCTCCTCCACCGCGGCTCCGTTTTGCATGGAAACATGCGTAATCCACGACTTGCCGTGATCGTATATAATGGCGCCATTGTGAATCGAGCGGAGGCGCTGATGCGGATCACACTCTTGCACGAGATTTCCGAGACGATCCCAGTCGGCCTCGGTTTTGGTCCGCAGAAAATCATATTCATTGGCCAACGACCACCAAATATTGCGATAAGCACCGAGACGGGCCACGACATAACGAACGTAACGCTCATCGGCAACGGCATCCATCGTCTCAAATCCAAATTTACCGTAAGGGTTGAAGAGAATGACATCCGCCTGGATACCCAGATCACTTAGCTGCCTGATGCGGTTTTCAAAATGCCGGAAATAATCAGGGTTAAAACGGCTAAAATCCCATGCATACGGTGGAGTGCCTGCGAAAGGCCAGCGGGGGGGGGCGAAATGATTTTGATAAGGGGTGGGTTGCGGGGTGAGCAGCATGCGCGCTTTATTGAAGGGCGAGGCCGCCAAAGTGCGGAGAGTCTCCTCCTGGAGTTCCTCCGGCGCATCTGTCCAGTTGTAGATGGTAGTGCCAACCTGTTTAAACGGCGTGCCATCCGCATAAGCAAAATGGAATGTATTTTGCACCTGCACCGGCCCGTGATTGCCCGAGGCGGGGGACGTCACGATAAACTTGCCGAGTTTGCCGGTCAGTTCCCAGCGATTGCTCTTGGTTTCATAACGCCAGTCCCCGGTCGCACCGGGGCTGAATCGAATTTTATAAATACCATCACCATCATAAAACCCAGGGACCGTGACGGTGGTATTACCGTCGGTAAACACCGCGCCAAAACGCACCTCCAGGAAGGGGTTGCCCCCTGCAGGCCCTTTGAGCTCAAGTTCAAACACGCCCCATTTCTCTATAGTGGAGAAACCTGCCGCCACTCCACAAAGCGCGGTGAGCGTAAACAGAATAAAGCAGCAAATATATTTCATGGGGAATTAAAATAGCGTTAGAATTATAGGCGCGAGTGGATCACGGCTGAACGTCGTGAGCTTCGGCAAGCCCCGTAATAACCGCCTTGTCAGGAAAATGTTCGCGATACTCCCGCGCCATTGCTGCGATCGAGTCTGCAGTCGGGCGCCTGCCCTTGAATAAACGTTGATGCTGACGGGGGGCGAGAGATTGACCGCCGGCCGGAGCAAATTCCACCCCTTCGGCATTTCGAAACCAGTAGGTCAGGTCAATTACATCCACTTCAGCCGAGCGTTTAGCATCGGCCAGAATGGCGTCCTGCACATCCTTGGGAGCGCTCAAAGCAATAAGGGGATGCAGACCAGTATCGCGTTTCCACTCTGCAACCACATCCAACCAGAATTGCATAAAATGCAAAGGGCCGGTGTTCTCGGCCGTAAGGGTATGTATGACATTAGTCTCGGCCCCTAGCACGTCGAGATGATGCCGGATATATGCTCGATGCAGACCGCGATAGACTGGGTCCGATATATTATAAAACTCATCGGCCATCTTGATCGTGTCACCATTAAATGGAGGCGGCTCGGTAAATGTCGTTGCATTTATGTTATTAACAGGCCGCCACGGCCCATCCACCCAATGCGCGCCCGATTCAATGATGTTATGTTGAAAATACATCTCATTCAGAAGAACAATGCCGTGCGTGCGGGCCTCACGGGCAAAGGCCAGCAGACGATCGAAATACCATGGGTTATACTTTGTAAGATCGTAACGGCTTAAACCATCCCATGCCTTTCCCTGACCTGACCGCGCGAAGGGTTGCTCGAAAAACGGAGGGAAAACCTCGCCATCAGGTCGCCGAACCATTTGGTGATCATCACGTCGGCGCTCATACCAAAGGCCGTAGTGATGGCGAAACACCGTCTTTCCCTCTCTCGCCAGTTTTTGGGCAACAGCGGCAGGTTCATCCGTCAAGCCTGTGCCGGTGCGCCCAGGTGCAAACCGGGTGATCGCCGGGTCCGCTTCAGACGCGCGGGATGGTTCAAGACGTCCGCGCCACCAAGCGGTTGTGGCGTCACGACCCGCCAACCGTTTGCCGTCAATCTGCAAAACTCCGTCCACCAGCGTGAGCGGCTTGCCCTTGGCAATGGCAGTTGCGGCAACTGCCGCAGGGACCGAGGAAAGATCCGCAGGCGGCTGGCTGTATACGCGGGGCAAAAGCGCGTCGAGTGCCGCGGGGCCGGCACGAGCCTCGAGTTGGGCGCGGTAAATGGATTCGGGCTTGGCGAATTGGCTAACCAAGTGCCAGCTGCCATCACCTAAAAACTGCGCCCAAACCGCCACGGCCCAGTTATGCGCACCGGGAGGCGTGCGACAGACAATCAGGCCGGCACTGCACTGCCACAACATGGAATTAACCGCCGCCCAACCCACTCCCTGATTAAAAGTCTCCAAATTATCGATACGGATAGAGGCGCCGTCAATTTTTACCCCGTCAAAAAGCAACCCCGAGGAATAACTGCCCAGCGAACCGCTGAAAGAGGTGCTCTGGCGCGACTCGCACTGAAGGAAAACATTAGGACCCGCGGTGAGATAACCGGTAGTGAAATCATTGCGCCCGGACTCCGAAATGCACCGCAAGAAAAGCACCTGCTGACCGCGATTGTGGAATGCCAGTCTCCGGTAGCCGGCAAGTTCAGAAATCGGAGCGATTGACGCACAATCCTGAACGGTCACGCGAGCGGCCTTGGCGCCAACCTGAACGGCTGAACCGGCAAAATGCACCGCCGTCACGTCTGCGACCCAGCTGTCGCGAACAGCATGCAAATCAATGGCATTCCAAGCATGCTGCTCATCAAGATTATTGGCCAAATCGTAATCAGAAACACAACGAAGGCGCTCGACCCCGCAGCGTTCCAGATAACCTTCCCGGACATGCACCCCCAGCGTGGCGCCGCCGAAGCGCTGCTCCAACGCCAAGGTGAGCGGCGCGTCCAGGGTGACTACATCGCCCCGCACCGCCGTGATCACACGGTCCCAGGTTACATCCAAGCTGCCCGCTTTCCACTGGTAACCCTGCCGGCCGGGCGAATCATCCATACCCATAAATTTTATCCACTCCACCGTGCTGGGGCGTTTGATCGTAACGGAAACCCCGGGTTTTAAGCCGGTGGAGTCGGCCAGTCGCAGGGAATTACTCCCGACCGGCACGACATCCTCGGCAACCGCAACCGGCCCGCCGATTGAGCGGCGCCCATCACGACCGGCGATCTCAATGAGTGCGCGGCGTCCTGTGCCGGTGGCCCTGATCACCGTTCCGTCCTCGCCAGCGCCAGAGCCGCGTAGAACGACCCCGGAAGCGGCAATGGTTAATTGCCCAGAAATTTCGTAAGTTCCCGGAGCGAGGAGCACCGCTCCGCGTAGTCCGGCGGCATCAAGCGGATATGTGGCCAGGTGATCCAGGGCCGCCTGGATACGTGCGCCGTCATCTCCCGGTCCGGGCTCAACCAGCAAACTCGCCTGCGCCTCGGGCAACGGCACGCCGCCGCCGCCATAGCCTGCGAAGGAAAAATCGGGCATACGATTGCCGTCCGCATCCATCTGATAAACCAGCTCGCCAGACGGCGCAGTCGTTACCGGAGGCGGGGTTTCGCGAGCGTGGGACAGGACGACAAACGCCCCGGCCAAGATCAGCCAACTTGCATAAATTTTCATCGAAGTGTTCCCGTTAAAGACTCGAGCAACAAGGACTTTGCGACCACGCAACCGTCGACCAGCACCTGCAAGCCCGCACCGCGTCCGTATCGATTCCCGTCTGCATCCCAAAGAATGGTCACAATCCGGCCGTGATAACGGATGCCATCAAGGCAAAACCAAGGCCAAGCACCTGAAGGCAAGAGCGGCACGACCTCAATGACATCGTCGGCCCGGGGCCGCAATCCAACCAAACCTGTGATGAGGAGGTCGGCGTAGGTGGAGTGGTTGTAATAATAGCTCCGCGGATCGCGCCCCTTAAGCCAGGCGCCGGTCTTCTCATCGAGATACTCCCCGATATACGGCAAACCATCGTAGCGCTGGCTACGCGTGTAGGTCAGGAAGGCATCAAAGTAGTCGGCTTTCCCGACCGCAACCTGACTTTTATCGTGCAACACATTGGCCAGCGCTGTGAGTGTTTGCGAAGTGGCAAAAGGCCACACCGCGCCGTCCCACTCGCAGGTGCCCGTGCCGCGGCTGCGAAAACTCGGCGCCCGGCGCTCGGCCGTGGTGATACCATAGGGCGCCCGGAAACCAGATTCATCAATCAACTGCCGCCAAGCCGCCTCGTAACCACGACCCGCCTCAGGCAAATTGAAATACCACGGGATAAAACCGATCTGCTCGCGCACGACGATAGGCTGCAGCTCCTCCGTGCAGGCTCCAAAAAAGCCCAGCTCGCTGTTCCACAAAGTCACCTGAACGAGTCGGCGGAGATTCGCCGCCTTAGTGGCAAATTTTTCCGCGAGCTCCCCGCGACCCGCCAAACGAGCGATGGCGGCGAGACCCACGGCGTTGCCATACATGTAGGAATTGATGGTGGGGCGCACGTTCATAACTTTTCGCCCCCCGCTGATAGACTCCTCCATCGCATCCCAGACATCATGCTGCCAAAATAACCCGTCCGACCGCATGCGCTCCGCTTCCCATTGGCCATAATCCGCCACGAGTTCGTCGAGTAATCCGGTCAATTCCGCTGTATCTTGCGTCACCAGCCAGCGCGACCAGAGCGCATACTGCACCCACTGCGAATACCGGTGGAAACGCTCCGCCGGTCCGCCGTCCTTTCCCCGGAACCAGTAAAGCACATAGTCATCATGATACTGCTGATCCCGCAGCCAGCGCCCTTCCATTAAATGATGCCCCAACGCACTGCTGACCGGCCGAGGACGGTTTATAAATTCGCCGAATACGAAGCGCCCGCTTGCCGCATCGCGCCGCAGTTGTTTACGCAGCGCCCACCAACGAAACCAATAAGTCTCCTCGACCAGAGCGTCGGGACACTCAAACAACGGGACGTTTTCCTGCATCCACCCCCAAGCCTGCGCATCTGGCACGTGATTAATTACAAGCTCCGGCTCCATCGCATTGAACTTTTCCACGTGATGCGAAAATACATCATATTTAAGCAACGGCAGCTCGGTCGCGTAACCTGAGCCCGCAGAAAACACCGCGCAAAAAAGCATCAACACCAAGCGGCGTAGGCAAGAAATGGAAAACGAAGCTAACATGACAGGGGTGTTCGGAGCGGCAAAAGCAGTCTGCTAAACAGCAATAAGAGACTCCGCAGGGAGCAGGGAGAAGAATGCACAATTCGCTTAGTAAGACTTAACCAATCAAAATAGCTTATTTTAGCGCAAGTCTCTCCCGAATTTTTCGATATTACTTCCTGCATCGTAACTCCGCCGTCAGGGGCCCCGCTCAGCAGCCCGCGGCACGCACGTTTTAGATGAAAGTAATTATAATTTAAATAATTAATTAAGAAGTATTTAAGTAAAAATCTTTTGGTGTCTGGATGGATTGCAGGCTGATCTGATCCGAGTCCTTCTCAAGCAAACTTTTAAGCACTGACCGGTTATACCGTATTCTAAGGTTGCTTCCTGGCCCATCGGTGCCTGCTCACTAAGTGCGCACCTTTCCTTTCGTTTTCACACAGCGAGAATACCCCATGTCGCTTCATACCCTAGATTTTATCGTTATCGGCATCTACGCCCTGATCGTCGCTGGCCTCGGCCTGGCGGTTTCGCGGCGGCAAAAAAATACGGAGGAATACTTCACCGGCGGACGCAGCCTTCCCGGCTGGGTCGTTTCATTCACGCTCATGGGGACGATCATCGGCACAGGCACCTTCGTCGGCCACCCCGGGACCTCGTTCCAGAAGGGGTTGATCTTCGTGGTGCCGCACTTGGTCCTGCCCTTTGTCCTGCTCATTGTGGCCAAATTCATCGTGCCTTTCTACCGCCGCGTGGTGCGTATGAGCGCCTACGAATACATCGGCCAGCGGTTCGGGTTGGGCGGACGCCTTTATACCTCGTTCGGGTTTCTGGCTGACCGGTTGTTCGATATCGGTGTAACCCTGTTTACCACCGCCATCGCCATTAATGTGCTCACCGGCTGGGAGTTGCGGACCGTGATAGTCGGCGTGGCGCTCTTTACCGCCGCCTACACGATGCTGGGCGGGATCAAGGCCGTGGTCTGGACCGATGTGGTGCAAGGCACAGTGCTCATCCTCGGTGGTTCATTCGTGCTGCTAAGATTGCTGTTCGCCCCCGAAGCGGGAGCTCCATTTGCCGTCGTGGGCGAAGCCTGGCGCGGCGGACGCATGACACTCGGCTCTTGGGATTTTTCGTGGGCGAGCCTTTTCGATACCACCACGACGACCACCTGGCTGTTTACCCTGACCGCCGCCATCCAGTGGTGCCGCCGCTACGTCACCGACCAACACTTGGTGCAGCGTTACCTGCTAGCACGCACCGATGCCGAGGCAAGCCGCGCAGCCGTCTCCGGGGCACTCATCTGCGTGCCGGTGTTTTTCACGTTCATGTTCATCGGTGCCTGCTTCTACGGCTTCTTCAGCCTCGCCAAAATCCAGCCACCCGAACTGGGGGACAGCATCATGCCCTATTTCATGATCAATTACCTTCCGGCCGGTGTGCTGGGGCTCGTCTCCGCCGCGATTCTCGCCGCCGCAATGTCCACCGTTAGCTCAGACCTCACCAGCGTGGCCACCGTCGTTACCACCGACTATTTCTCCCTTTTTCTGCCCAAGAGCAGCGAACGATCCCGGCTACTCTTTGGCCGCATCATGGTCGCTATCGGCGGCCTGCTCGCCGCCGGTTCAGCCATCCTGCTGATCCCGGAAAAAGGCGCCGCCCCCGTGATGGAGCGAGCGATCACCATCGCAGCCATTCTCTCGGGCGGCACGCTTGGGCTATTCTGCCTAGGCTTCCTGACACGCCGCGCGACGCGCCGTGGTTGCTACATCGGCATGGTGTGCTGCCTGGTTTTCACCGCCTGGGCGGTCGCAACCGAACCGAAACACCACCTCGTCGACCTGGGGTTCAATTTTGAAATGAACCCCATTCTGATCGGGGTGTTCGGGCACCTCGTGCTGTTTGTCACTGGTTATGTCTCCAGCCGCCTTTTCGGCGGTTGGCAGCCTGAAAACGTGGATCGGCTCACGTTTCGATCCCACATTTCGGAAACGTCCGAGTCCGTCCAAGCATGACGACCGCCTCGATCACACTTCGTCAGCCCACGCAAATCACCTTGGGCCCGGGCTGCGCCACGGCCGCGATCCTTGCTTTCGTGCGCGCTGCCGGTAGCCGCCGCATTTTTCTCCTGACGTCACCGTCCGTGCTGCCGCAAGGCCTGGTCGTCGCCGAGGCCTTGCGGGCTGAATCTATCGCAGTGGAAGTCGCCACCGGGGTGCCGCCAGAACCGACCACCGCTTGCTGCGAACAAATCCGCATCATCGCCCGGGTGTTCGCACCCGACCTCGTGCTCGCCCTAGGTGGAGGTAGCGTTCTCGACGTGGCCAAACTCGTCGCCGCCCTGCACGACCGGCCCGAACCGGTCTCAGCGTTCTACGGCATCAATGTCCTGGCAGGTCGCCGCACGGGCTTGGTATGTGTGCCGACCACGGCGGGAACCGGCAGCGAGGTTTCACCAAACGCCCTTCTGCTCGACGAAACCGCCGTCGCCAAAAAAGCGGTGATCAGCCCCGCCTTGGTGCCAGATGCCGCGATCATCGACCCTGCGCTGATGGTATCACTGCCGCCTGCGCTGACCGCGACGACAGGGATCGATGCGCTCGCCCATTGTATTGAAACCTATGCCAACCTCGCCGCGCATCCCGCTGTGGATATTCATTCACTGGAAGGTGTGAGGCTGATCGGCGCCCACCTGCCCCGCGCCTTTGCCGACGGAGCTGATCTTGCCTCCCGCTCCGCAGTTGCCCTGGGCAGTCTTTATGGTGGCTTGGGTCTAGGGCCGGTTAACACCACCGGCGTTCACGCCCTCGCCTACCCACTCGGCGGCGAGTTCCATCTGGCTCACGGCCTTTCGATCGCACTGCTGTTACCCCACGTAGTCCGTTTTAATCTGTCCGCCATGCGCGAGCGCCACGCCGCCCTGGCCGATGCCCTCGGCGCTTGGTCCGTGGAAGCACTGCCCGACCGGCTGGAAAAACTCATCGCCGACTGCGGCATCGCCAGGGGCCTCTCCGCGCACGGTATTCCGCGCGAAGCTCTCCCGAGAATCGCCGACGCCGGTCTCGGCGTTACCCGCCTGCTTAAGAACAACCCGCGCGAAATCACCCGCCCCGACGCCCTTCGCATCTACGAAGCCGCCTACTGATTTTTCACCATGAAAACCTCTCCCAAATACCGCGGCGTCATCGTCCCGCTGGTCACTCCCGTCAACGCCGCCGGCGAACTCGACGAAGCCGCCGCCGTCCGCTTGGTCAATCATCTGGCCTCAAACGGTTGCGGCATGCTCGTGCTCGGCACGACGGGTGAGGTCGCCTCGCTTTCTTTCGCGCTTCGCCGACGCTACGTGGAAATTGCGGTCAAAACCGCCGCCAAACGCACCCCCGTGTTCGCCTGCATCGCCTCCAACTGCTTGAGCGATTCCATCGAGGCCGCCAACACCTACCTCGCACTCGGAGCCGATGCCGCCGTCGGCATCCTGCCAAATTACTTCAAATTGGAGCCCGCCGAGATCCAGACCTACTTCGAGCGCCTGTCGTCCGGCATCCGCGGCCCCTTAATGGTCTATAACATGCCAGCCACCACCGGCATGTCTATTCCGCTCGACGTGATGGAGACCCTCAGCCGCCTGCCGAATGTGACCGGCCTAAAGGACTCCGAGGGCACCGCCGGCCGCCGGGAGGAAGTGGCCAAACGCTTCGGCGGTCGTCCGGATTTTTCCCTGTTCATGGGTATCGCCGCCCACTCCGTTCCCGCGCTTCGCCTGGGTTTTGACGGACTCGTGCCCAGTTCGGGCAATCTATACCCCGAGCGCTGGAGCAATTTGTTTAACGCCGCCGAGACCGGCGATTGGGCTACCGCCGAAAAACTCCAGCAACAACTCGACGCCCTCGGTGTGATCTTCCAGCGCAACCGCACACTCGGCCAATCTCTCGCCGCACTTAAAGCCGGACTCGGACTACGCGGTCTGTGCAGCGCCGAGATGATCCCGCCCTTGCTGCCTCTCAGCCCAGCCGATCAGGAGTCCGTGCGCGCCGAACTCCGCGAACTGGGCTGAACTTCTGATGGCGTGCCGCCCTATCATCGTCCTCGCAGACGACCTGACCGGTGCCGCCGAGGTCGGGGCGCTCGCCCACGAAGCCGGCTTGCGCGTCATGGTCGTCACCCAGGTGCCAAGATCACCGGTCGATGCCGACGTGCTGGTGCTCGACACCAACACCCGCCTCCTCACGCCCGGACGCGCCGCCGAGCGCTTGAAACGCCGCGCTGCCCGCCTGCGCACGCTGCCTCACTCCGGGGTCTTTAAAAAAACCGACTCCGTGCTGCGCGGCCCGGTGCTGGCGGAACTTTCCGCCTGCGCCAGTGCCTTCGGCTTCTCTCGCACCCTCCTCATCGCGGGCAATCCTTCACTCGATCGCATCATAAGGGAGGGACGTTGCCTGATCGCTGGACAAGCGATCGACCAAACCCCGTTTGCTCGCGATCCACACCACCCGGCGCGCAGCGCCAGGGTGCTAGACTTGCTTCACGCATCGGGGCGTCCCGATGTGCATTACTGCAAATCGAAAACGGCACTGCCAACCCGCGGGGTAATCGTAGGCGAACACTGCACCCCCGCCGACACCGCAAGCTGGGTCCTCGCAGCCGACAAACACACCCTTCCAGCCGGCGGCGCCGATTTTTTCCGCGCCTGGCTGCAAAGCCGCATACCCACCCGCCAGAAACCTTCACTTGGTAAATCTCCCGCCGGGCCGGCTTTATTGCTGCATGGCACCACCGCGACTACCGCGGGAAAATCAGCGCTGCTCTTTGAGGGCCTGCGCCCGCCAGCGGCAAAGCGAGTCGCTCAGGCCCTGCAGCAACGGGGCGCTGCCACAGTCTCTGGCAGTTCACTCACGTTAACTAACCCTGCCGCCCCCGCCGAAATCTCCACTGGTTTCGGTGGGCTTGCCCTTGCCTTGAGCGGTTCCGGCGCCTTCCGCCACCTGCTCATAGCCGGAGGCGCCACCGCCGCGACGGTGTTGAAGGCACTGGGATGGCATCGTCTTTCCGTGGTGCGGGTCTGGGGCCCGGGCGTGGTAAGTTTGCAACCACACCGCCTGGCCATAACCATTACCATGAAACCCGGCAGCTACCCTTGGCCCGCCGGGATCAAGCGTCGTTACCCCCGCCTCTTTTCCTGACCTATGAGCACCCAGCCAATCGTAGCCATCACCTTAGGCGATCCCGCCGGCACCGGCCCTGAAATAATCCTGAAGGCCCTCACCCTACCCGAGGTGCGCGCATTGGGCCGCATGCTCATCGTCGGCGACGCCGCCACGCTCGATCGCGCGCAAACCTACACCGGCACGGACCTGAGGATCCACGCGGTCAACTCGCCCGAGCAAGCCCGCTTCGACCCCGGCGTGCTCGATGTGCTCGACCTGAAAAACGTCGACCTCAGCAAGCTGACGGTAGGCAAAGTCAGCCCCATGGCCGGCCACGCCGCATATGAATACGTCAAGACCGCCGCCGAACTCGCCCTCGCCGGACGGGTCTGCGCCATCGTGACCTCGGCTCTCAACAAAGCTGCGCTTAACGCCGCCGGACACCACTTCGACGGCCACACCGGACTGCTCGCGGAGGTTTGCAAAGCCCCTGGAGCGACCATGATGCTTGTGGCCGAAAAACTGCGCGTCACCCACGTCTCCACTCACGTCTCCCTCCGCCAAGCCATCGACCGAGTTCGGCCCGAGCGCATCCTGAAAGTCCTCCAACTAACCCACGACGCGGTGCGGCGCCTGGGCATCGAAAAACCGAAGCTCGCCGTCGCCGGACTGAATCCCCACGCCGGCGAGGGCGGACTCTTCGGCGACGAGGAGGAAAAATACATCGCCCCCGCCATCGCGCAGGCCCGCGCCCTTGGCCTCGACGCCTCCGGCCCCTGGCCGGGCGACACGGTTTTTTTTCGCACGCTCCAGGGCGAATTCGACGGCGCCGTCGCCATGTATCACGACCAAGGTCACGTCGCCGCCAAGATGCTCGGCATCTGGCGCGGGGTTAACGTGACCCTCGGACTCCCCATCATCCGCACCTCTGTAGAACACGGCACCGATTTCACCAACGCAGGCACCGGTCGTGGTGATCCACGCAGCCTCATCGAGGCCATCAAGCTAGCCGCCGTGCTCGCCGCCCACTCATGAGCACACGCCTCCCGCTAGGGTTGCTTTTGCCCCTCGTGCTGCACGCAACGGAGCCGTCTCCACCGCTCGTCTACACCGGCCCAACCGAAATCGCCGCCACCGCCGACGGCGGCCTGCAACCCGTGGTCGGGGTGCAGAATATCCAGGTCTTTCGCGCCAACCGCACCGCGTCCGCCCACGCCGACGGCCTCACCGATACCTATAACCACGCCCCCATGCTCGCTTACTGGCACGGGCGCTTTTACCTCGAATACCTCAGCGGCGCGGTCAACGAGCACGACAACCCCACCGTCACCTCGCTCACGACCTCATCCGACGGCCTGACCTGGGATGCTCCTCGCGTCATTTTTCCCGCCATCACACTGCCTGACGGCACGCACACGATTGCCCACCAGCGCATGGGTTTTTACGCCGCGCCAGATGGCCGCCTGCTGGCGCTTTCTTTCTACGGCACCCCGCCATCCCCCAACGACGGCAATGGCCTCGGCCGCGGCGCGCGCGAGATACATGCCGACGGTTCGTTCGGCCCCGTTTATTTTATCCGCCTCAACTCAAAGCGAGATTTCCCCGACTTTCCGCTTCCCTACCCGCTCTACTCCACCGCGCCAGACCCCGGCTTCGTCGCCGCCTGCGCTGCCTTGCTCGCCAATAAACTAATCACCGCCCAGTGGTGGGAGGAGGACCAACTCGACGAATCCGGTTTCTATCGCGCCAAAGGCAAGGCCCTGTCCTGCGTAACCCGTCCCGACGGCGCCACCCTCGGTATCTGGAAGAACCGCCTCGTCGCCACCACCACCGACCAGGGCGAAACTTGGAGTGAAAAAGTCTTCGCTGCCAACCTGCCGAACAATGCCTCGAAATACTGGCTGCAACGCACCGCCGACGGACGCTTCGCGCTCGCCTTCAACCCCACCAACCGCAACCGCTACCCGCTCGCCGTCACGACCAGCGATGATTGCGCCACGTTCTCCGGTCTCGCCGCCATCCACGGCGAGCTGCCCGACCAGCGCTACGGCGGCTACTTGAAGAACATGGGCCCGCAATACGTGCGCGGTATCGAAGCCGGTAATCCCGCAGAGGCCGGGCCCGATTCCAACTCGGCCTTCTGGCTCACCTACTCGGTTAACAAGGAGGATATCTGGGTCGCCCGCGTGCCCGTGCCGGTGACGACCACTGTCTCTGGCGCCATCCACGATAACTTCGAGACAAACGCCTTGGGCACGCCCCCCGCCGGTTGGAACATCTACTCGCCAGTCTGGGCGCCCGTCCGGGTCGTCGCTTCCGCAGGCACCCAAGCTATCGAACTCCGCGACGAGGATCCTTACGACTACGCCCGCGCAGTCCGGGTTTTCCCAGCCACCCACGGGGTAAGAATTTCCTTTAAGGTTTTCCCCCGCCAGACCGGCGCTCATCTGGAGGTCGAACTCCTCGACGCCAAGGGCGCCCGCCCCGTGCGTCTCGCGCTCAGAGAAGACGGGCATCTGTGGGTCTGCCATGAAGCACAATGGATCGACACCGGCCCCTACGCCTCCGGTCGCTGGCAAACCTATGAACTAGAGATCCCGCCCAATCCCGACGCCGACCGCTGCGCTTTGCTAGTGGACGGCAAATCCCCGCTGCCTCGCCCCGCCTTCTTCACCGATCCTGTGAAAACCGTCGAACGCCTTTCCATCCGCACCGGTGATCATCGTGAACGCGGATACGGCGGACATGATCTGCCGCACGCCGACGAGAAGTCGCCGCTCGCATCTTTTCTCATCGACGACGTCGTGATCACCCCCCTGCCATGATGCCCCGTCTCTTCGCCCTGCTGCTCGCCATTTCAGCGGCTTCGTTGCTGCGTAGCGAAATCGTCTCCGCTCCAGATGCCTCCCCGCGGGTGCGCTATGGCATCGAACACCTGAGCTCCGCGCTGCCAAAAGACGCACCCCGCATCGTGGTGCAGGCGGGTTGCGGCGTGCCCGGCCCGGAGGGGTTTTCCATCACGACCAGCCCGGATGGCACCATCTACATCGGGGGCTCGGACGACACCGGTCAGCTCTACGGTTGTCTGGAACTGGCTGATCGAATCCGTCGCAGCGGCGGCATCCCGCAGTCACCGCTCAACGCCATCGACGCACCGGTCATGGTCCTGCGCGGCACCTGTATCGGCATGCAGAAAACCTACTATCTACCCGGCCGAAAAGTTTACGAATACCCCTACACGCCGGAGGAATTCCCGTTTTTCTACGACAAGGCCTACTGGACCGACTACCTCGACCACTTGGCCGAACTGAGGATGAATACACTCTACCTCTGGAATGGCCACCCCTTCGCCTCGCTCGTTCGGCTCCCCGACTACCCCGAAGCCGTTGAAGTCACCCCCGAAATCTTCGAGCGCAACGTGGGGATGTTTCAATGGCTCACCGCCGAATGCGATCGACGAGGGATCTGGCTCGTGCAGCAGTTCTACAGCATTTTGATTTCCAAACCGCTCGCCGAGAAGCACGGGCTGGATTCGCAGCTCCACGCTTGGAATGACCTAGCCGCGGACTACACCCGCAAATCCATCGCCGCCTTCGTGCGCGATTTTCCCCACGTCGGCCTGATGCCCTGCCTCGGCGAAGCCCTGCAGGAACAATCCACCCAGACCCGCTGGATGACCGAGGTCATCCTGCCCGGCGTCAAGGAGGGCATGAAAGCCGCCGGCCTGAACGAGGAACCGCCCGTCGTCTTGCGCACCCACGCTACCGACGCCACCGTGATCATGCCCGAGGCGCTGAAGGTCTATAAAAACCTCTTCACCGAAGCAAAATTCAATGGCGAGTCGCTCACCACTTGGGAACCTCGCGGCGTTCGCCAGCAATTGCACCTGACGATGAGCCGCGTCGGCTCCACCCACATCGCCAACGTCCACATCCTCGCGAACCTCGAACCCTTCCGCTACGGCGCGACGGACTTTATCCAAAAATCCGTCATCGCCATGCGGGACCGCCTCGGCGCCCGCGGCCTGCATCTCTACCCGCTTTTCTACTGGGACTGGCCCGTCTCGCCCGACATCACCGCCGCCCCCCTCAAGCAGTGGGAACGCGACTGGATCTGGTTCGAGGCTTGGGCGCGCTACGCTTGGAATCCAGACCGCGAAGCCACCGGCGAGCACGCCTTCTGGACCGCCCGCCTAGCCGAATACTACGGGGCACGCGCCGCCGCGAAAATCCTCGAAGCCTACAACGCGTCCGGTGAATGCGCCCCGCGCCTGCTCCGCCGTTACGGCATCACCGAAGGCAACCGCCAAACCCTCTCGCTGGGCATGACGCTCGACGAACTCGTCCGCCCCGAAAAATACCGCGAGTTCCCCGAACTCTGGGAATCCCAATCACCTCCCGGCGAACGCCTCAAGGACTACGCCGCACGCGAATGGCAAAACCTCCCGCACGAGGGCGAGACCCCCGTCACCATCAATGCCGAAGTTCTCGCCTTCTCCAGCCAGGCGGTGGCCGCCATCGATGCCGCCGCTCCACTCGTAACCCAAAACGCCGAAGAATTCTCCCGCCTGCGCAACGACATCCATGCCATCCGCGCGATGTCGGAAAACTACGTCGCCAAGACCACCGCCGCCATCGCCGTGCTGCGCTACCAACGCAGTCACGACCTCGCCGACATGGAAGCAGCCGAAAGCTCGCTCGCCAACAGCCTCGAGGCCTACCGCACCCTCACTGCATTGACGAACGGCACCTATAAAGCCGCCAATTCCATGCAGACCGCCCAGCGCCGCATCCCCGTCCCCGGCGGCAAAAACGGTCAGGCCGCCAACTACCACTGGATGCACCTGCTCCCGATCTACGAACAAGAACTCGCCGACTTTCGGGCCCAACTCGCCGCGCTTAAAAACCCCGCCACCGCTGGCGGTCGCTCGCACGCCCCGCTCAGCCCCGCCAGCTGGAAACTGCTCACTCCAGGTCTGGTCACCTACACCGTGCAAGTGGGCAACACCGCGTTCCCTGACTCCCCGGCCACCTTTACGACCATTGCCCCCGAACTCGCCGCCCTACAAGGCATCGCCCTCCCCTGCACCAGCACTCCGCCCCCGGTAACCTTTGAATGCGCCGAGCCGGTGCGTGTGCTGATCGGGTATTTCAACGCGAACGGACCGGAATGGCGAAAACCACCCACGCTCGAGACCGACGCTACCGCCGCCGAGCGCGGTGGCGCCGAACCTTTTATCATAGATGCCGTGAAGTTTGACACGCTGCCTACGGTTAACGTGCACGCCTTCGACTACCCCGCCGGCCGCCATACTCTCGAAGTCCGCGCTCCCGGTGCCTATTTGATTCTCGGTATCGTGCAGTCCCCGTCACCTGACTCGGTCAGGTAGCAAGCGCATCCTGCTGGCCCTCTTAATATTACCGCTTAATTTACGACTTGGGCACCTTTGCATTACGCTTGCTTCAAGGTTCGGCGTGGGGCGTGGCGTCCTTAAAAAACTTCCACCGGATAGACACGAATCGCGGCTGATCGTTGCGGCGGGTGATTTGAAGTAGGCCGCAGGCTCCCGAGCGGCACTTGAACATAAAAATCAGCGGGGCCCCGTCGGTTGTGCCGCTGCTTTTAAAGGAGCCTGGCGTCTGCTGATCCCTCAACATTTCATCGTAATCCTGCTGATTCCGGAACGCGTTCCAGTCCGGATTTGCCAAGATCCGGACATCCACACCGGATACCCCGCTCAATGTAGTGACACCATTGGCTGCTTCGTATTTTACCGTGATTCCCGCAGGGCCAGGATTACGGAACGAACGCTCCGGCAGCGGCACGTCTGGCTCGGTCAGCAACTGATCGGACTCCGGATCAAACAGACCACTCTCGCCGTTGGCACCGAGGAAGAGGATGCGTTGACGCTCAGCTCCGAAGGAAGCGTTAGGTTGAGCCTCGGACGGGGGCGGAGGAATCGGCGGCGCCGAAAACACAGGGTGCGAAACCGATCCGGACATGTTGCTGGTCTTCAAGGCCCGGTAAACAAGCCCACCGACCGGCAGCAGGACCAGCAGCACGACCGCTATGGCCAACACCCCAAACGCGACCATGCATCCACCGCGCCGGGACGACGTTGCCGGTTGATCAAAAGCAGCGCGAACCTCTGCCCGCATGAGCACCACCAAGGACCAGATGCCGAACAGCACGCCAAGTCCGAAGCCTTCAAAAGTGAGGATCGCGAGCATCGACCCTACCACAGCCAACTCGTAGCCCCGTAGTGAGCGCATCCTCCACGCCGCGATGAAAGTGAGCAATGCCGAAGGCAAAAGAAACACTACCGAAAGCATAGCGAAGGAAACCCCCTTGATTGGAGTCGAAGGCGCGAAGCCGACGTGCGGCCTGAAAAACCCGAACACCACCAACGGCACCAACACGAGAATGCCGACGGCAAGGTTGATTGCGGCCCCGACTAAAAGTCCCGTCGCAGGCGCGGCAACCCGGTTCGGCGGCGTCACCGCCGGCTTCACCCGCGCCGGCGACGAAGGCGCAGATGCCGTGGCCTGCGAGCTCACCGGAGCCGAACCCGCGCTAAACGCAGCCCTCACCTCGGGCTGGCGCAAGACAACCAAGGCCCAAATGCCGATGCCCAGCTCGGCCAGGCCCCAGAACGCGGTAAACACTCCCGCCGGCGATGCGAATACCGGCAACACGCCGAAGGCCCCGCTCACAATCAAGATCCATGCACCGGTCATCACCGAGCCATGGCGGCTCACCGCCTGCATTCTTCGCCCCGCCACGATCACATAAATTGCCGCGGCGACGTGCAGCAGCATCCAAGCGAAGACCGCTAGAAGACCCACCACCGCGAGCGCGCCCACAAGCATGACCGGCGCGTTGAACAACCGAAAGTTCATCGACCCCGGAAAGCCGTGCATGATACCGGAACCATAGGCGCCGAATCCCACGGCAGACACGACCACCAATCCGCCGATCAAAAGACCGACGGTCAAAAAAACCAGTTTCACGATGCCGGCCACCTTCATCGCGGTTCCCGCCGTGTTGATGCGACCCTTAACATCTGAATTGGAACCTTCAGCCGAGGCCGGCGACGACGGCGCGGCGGGCGGAGGCGGTGGCTGTGGTGGCGTGCCCGCCACGGTTTCCAAACCGGTCTTGAACTCGGTCGCATTGGCGAAGCGCAGCGCCGGGTCTTTTTCGAGGGCGCGCAGCACGATCTCGTCGAGCCGCACATCCAAACGCACATGGCGCGACGGCGGCTGGAGTTTTTTCTCATCGGGCAGCTCGCCGGTGAGCATCTGGTAAAGCACTACGCCGAGCGCATAGATGTCAGCCCGGTGATCGACCGCGTCGGGGTGCTCGCGCTGCTCGGGTGCCATGTAGCGCGGAGTGCCCATGATCTTGCCCGCCTCGGTAAGCTCACCGGAGGAGCCGGCGTCCAGATCACCCGCGACAATCGACGCCGCCCCGGTCGCTCCCACCAGCTTGGCGAGTCCGAAGTCGGCAACCTTCACCTGTCCACGACGATCAAGCAGTATGTTCTCGGGTTTGATATCGCGATGGACGATCCCGTGGTCGTGCGCGAATTGCAGCGCGTCGCAAATCTGCGGCACGATGCTAAGCGCCTCACGCGCGGCGATACGGCCGCCGTGGATTAGATGGCGCAAGGTCACGCCGTCCACGAACTCCATGAGAAGGTAACACCAACCGCCAGCCTCGCCGAAATCGTAAATGGTGACGATATTCGGATGATCGAGCCGCGCCAGCGCCTGAGCCTCGCGGGCGAAACGCTCGGCGAAGGCAGGATCGGAGCCGCGTTCGGGCGCGAGAAGTTTCAATGCGACAAGCCGGCCGAGGGACTTTTGACGGGCCTGATAAACCACGCCCATGCCGCCACGCCCCAAGCATGAAATGATCTCAAGCTGGGGGAAATGTGCCGCGATGTTCTCGATAGAAGGCGTCGGTTTATCAGCCGTCGCGGGTTCGCTTAAATCAGCCCCGGGGCCGAAGTGAACCGATACCAGACAGGCAGGGCACTCTCCTGCGGGAGTATTAGGTAAGAGAGGAGCACCACAACGGGAACAACGCGGTGCGTGATCGGACGGTCCGGTCGAGGCGGAGGCGGTGGTGTTCATACCAAGGTAATTACCAAACGGGATGCGGTTGTTACGCGCGGCGCCGGAGAATATTTACAAAATGACGCAATTCTTCCGCGAGCGCCACCTCATCCGCCACGGTCTCGGCAATTTCATGGCGAATGACCTCACGGAAACGCTTGCGCAACCGATGCACCGCCACGCGGGCCGCACCCGGGCTCAGCTTGAGCGAAGCAGCCGTGGATTCGTAATCGATCTCTTCTCGCGGCGCCGCAAGATGGGGCCTGAGCTGTTCGAATTCGGCGGATCGTCCTTCGGCGGCATATTCGGCGGCAAGCGAAGCGAAACCGCGGTCAAGCAGGGTAAGCGCCCAGCGACGATCAAACATCTCGTCGGGGCCAATCGACGGCTCGATCGCATAACGCGACTCGGCCTCAGTGGCGTCAAGCGGCACAAAACCCAGCCCGCCGCCGCGTTTGCGAGCGTTTTCCCTTCTGCACTCCTTCGCCAGAAACCGCTTGAGCGCCATGAGCAGGAAGCCTCGAAAGCGACCCCGCTCCGGCTGTGCCTCGCCCAACCAGGATTTCTCGAGCAAACGGGCGAAGAAGGCCTGGGTGAGGTCCTGCGCGTCGGCCGGTGCGTGCCCGGAGCGGCGCACATAGGCGTAAAGCGGATACCAATACGCCCTGCACAGCGCCTCGAGGGCGGCATCCGCCTCCAACGTCGGACCGTGACAAGCAGCGGCAATGATCGACCACCGAGTAGTGGTAAAACGGGACGCGAAATGATGACGTGATTCGGGCAAGGCTGAAGACATCGACTATCAGCTTGATACCCAAAATCCGGAAAAAGTTACAATCGCGATGCCCCGCCCCTGCTCAGCCCGTGCGTTTTACTCACCGCGCCTCCGTCCATTCCTGCGCGGCATACTGCTCCGTCAGCGCCTCGTGTTCGCCTTCGCGGAAATCCGGCCAGGGCGTTTCCTCCGCCTCGATTCCGAGCGCCTTCGCCAGCTCCGCCACGAAGGCTTCGCCCAACTCATCCCAATCCCGCACCTTCACCGCGGATGGTCGCCGGACCGAGCCTTGGAACAACAGCCCTTCCTTCGTCCGCTTCTGGGCCGCACCCGCGATTTTCTCCCCCGTCTTTACGTCCACGACATCATAAAGCTCCGCGCGGGTAAAACACACCGTCGGTGCCTTCGCCATCGCGCAACCTGCCGGCTCCCCGTTCTCGCTTTCCGCCTCCAGCGCCGGCTCGCCACGCTCCTGCAAGACCGCCGGCTGTCCGCAGGTCGCGAGGGCAGTCCGCAGTGCCTCATGCACCAAGCGATAACTCTCCACGGCGCGGACTTTCTCCAGCGCATGCCCGCGCGGAATCACCAGTGCATAGGTCCAGTCTTCGCGATGATCCACCAGCCCGCCGCCGGTTGGTCGCCGCACCAATTCCGCGCCCTCCGCGTCAGATGGCAGCTGCGCGCGCACCCAGTCGATTTTCTGACTGTAACCAAAGGTAAATGCCGGACGGTGCCAACCATAGGCCCGAAATCGGGCCGATGCGCTTTCGGGTCCAGGATAACGGCGCAGCATGAGGAAATCCGCGGCCATATTGGCCGCCGCCGAGTCCAAACGGGCGGGCAACACCTGCAATTTCATGACCGCGCCGTCCTCCACCCTAGAGAGAAAAATACCATGCGCGCACGGGCGGGGGGAGGATGAGTTGGTCGAGTTGAGCGCCGAAAGTCTCGATCGGAGTCTTCAGCACGCCGGCCAGGGGCTTGAGGTCGAGCGAGAGATCGGCCGGGCGCCTCGCCGCGGCAGGATCATCCGCCCGGCTGATCTCGGTGATCGGCGCTTGTTCCGGACTGAGCTTGAAATGCGCACGGATACGACGGGCCAACTCGACACGCGAAAGCGTCTCCGCGCCCGCCCAGTGGAAAACCCCGCGCAGATCCTGGCGTTCACAAAGCTCCAAAAGGACCTCCGCCAGATTACCCGCCGTGCAAGGCTGGCGGATCTCATCTCGATACAAGCGCGGCGCGCGACCCGCCGCCCAATCGGCCAGGAGCCTCTCGTGTAAACTGCGCGACCCCCCCGGACTGTTGCCGGTCAAGAGCGGGGCCCGCACCGTCGCTGAAAAATCGGGCGCAGCCTCGCGAACCCGCCGCTCACTTTCCAGTTTCTGTCGCCCGTAGAGATTCACCGGACGAGGCGCATCACCCACCGCGTAGGGCGGGCGGTCACCCGCAAAAACCTGCTCGGTGGAGATATGGATCAAGCGCGCGCTGAGGTGATGAGCCAGCTTGCCCAGCAAGGCCGGCAACTCGACGTTTAGCCCCTGCGCACGCGCAGGATCCGCATCACAGGCGGCCGGCTCGGCCACCGCCGCACAATTGACGATAGCATCGGGAAACACCTCCAGCGCCAGCGCGGTCACCCCCTCGGAGAGGGTCAGATCGAGTGTGCGTTTCTCCGCCAGACCGGGGATCGTGAAAGCGGCCTGGCCCACCACGCCGACCACGTGATGACCGCGCCGTTTTGCGGCCTCCGCAAAAGCCGAACCAACCAACCCCGATGCACCGGTGAGCAGGATTTTCATTTGGCTAAGTAAATGGCCGGCGGCTCGTCGATCGACGGCAAAAGCTCCGGCGCCACCAGCCAGCGGATTTTCCAGCGGCGGAAGCCACTGCCTTTGTGCGTCGCCTCCACCGACTCAAGCGTGAGAGAGGCCGCCTTGCCCAAGACAAATAACCCCGCCTTCGGTTTGCCCCGCACGAGTAGCGAAGCCAGCAGACCAAGGTGCGGCTCATGCCCCACCAAGGCTAGATCGCCACAATCGCGCGGGTAGGACTCCAGGCGCTCGGCCAGCGCCAGAGGATCATCCTCGGGCAAAAGCCCGGGCGTCTCCAAAAGCACCCCATCAAGGCCGAGCCGCCCGATAAGTTCGTCCGCCGTCTGACGCGAACGCCGCAAGGGACTGTGCCAGATCTGGGCAGGCCGGAAGGCTCCATTAACCGCGAAAAACGCCGCCAGCCGCGCCGCCTCTCCACGGCCACGCACGCTGAGCGGACGCGTGGCGTCCTCCTCCTCCCTCACCGCGTGGGCATGGCGCACCAGATGCAGCAGCATGTTAGCAAAAATTAATGCCGGGGAAATACCCCGCCTCAGGGCGCCAACCGCTCGACCGTCCAATCGCCCGACTTGCCCTCGCGGCGAAAGCGCAGGCGGTCATGCAGGCGGCTCCGACGGCCTTGCCAAAACTCCACCGTCTCCGGCGCCAACCGGTAGCCCCCCCAAGCCGGAGGCAGCGGCACCTCACGTCCGGCGTATTTAACCTCCAGCGCCTTCATCGCATCCTCCAATACCGCCCGGCCGGTGATGATGCTACTCTGCTGGGAGACCCACGCCCCCAATTGGCTCGCCCTTGGCCGCGAATGGAAATAGGCCTCGCTCTCCTCACGCGTCACCCGGACGACTGCCCCCTCCACCACCACCTGACGCTCAAGCGCCAGCCAGGGAAACACCAGAGTCGCCCGCGGCACACTGGCAAGGTCGCGACCCTTCCGGCTCTCATAATTGGAAAAAAACACAAAACCACGGCCATCCATGCCCTTCAGCAACACGGTGCGGGCCGAGGGCCGTCCGTCCGCTCCCACCGTAGACAGCGTCATGGCGTTGGGCTCGACCAATTTCGCGGCCTCCGCCTCTTGGAACCACCGCTCGAACTGGCGGAACGGATCTTTCGCTAGATCCTTTTCCAGGAGACCGGCGAGGCTATAGTCTTTGCGGAGGTCGGCAAGGGACGACATGGCCGCAACCAAGCCCCGCCCGCCGCAGCTTGTCAAAGGCGCAGCCCGCAGTCTCGACATTGACCTGCCGCCTTCCTTCGCAAGAACCTCTCGACATGACGCCCGCCGCCTATGTCGATACCCATGCGGACGATCTCGTCGATCTGCTCCGGCGTCTCGTCCGGCTGCCCACCGTCAACCCGCCCGGCGACCACTACGACGCCATCACCCGGCTTCTTGCCGCCGAACTCAAACTCGCCGGCCTCGTCGTGCGCCGCCCCCGGGTCCCCGCCGCACTGCTGCGCCGTCACCTGCCACCCGAGCAGTGGCATCACCCGCGCTGGAATGTGCTAGGCCGGCTCGCCACTCCGGGCGCCGGAAGAAAAACCGTTCATTTTAACGCCCACTACGATGTCGTGCCCGTCTCCGGGAACTGGCGGCACGGCTCGCCCTTCTCCGGCGCGGTCGAGGACGGCTGGATCTACGGGCGCGGCACGTCCGATATGAAGGGCGCCATCGCCAGCCTGCTCCTCGCCCTCCGGGCTCTCCGCGCGACCCGCACCAAGCCCACCGTGAACATTGAAGTTTCTTTCACCGCTGACGAGGAAACCGACTCCGCCCTCGGCGCCGGCTGGGTGGTGGAACACGGCGGGATCCAACCTGACTACGCCTTGGTTTTAGAAGGAGGCGAAGGGCGCAAAATCGGCTGCGGACACAACGGGGTGGTCTGGCTCGAGGTCGCGGTGCAGGGCCGCGCCGCCCACGGAAGCACCCCGGATAAAGGCATCAACGCCCTCGAACACGCCGCCCGCCTGGTCCTCGCCCTCGGGGACCACGCCCGCACCCTCGCCACCCGCACCTTCACCGCTCCAGACGGCACCGTGCGCCGGCCAACCCTAAACATAGGCGGGGTCTTTAGCGGCGGTCCGGGTGACAAGATAAACACCGTCCCCGCCCTCGCCCGCTTCAGCATCGACCGCCGGGTGCTACCCAACGAGACCGCCGAGGCCGCCGAACGCGAAGTGCGCGGCTTTCTCGCCGCCGCCACCCGCGCCCTCCCGGCCCCCCGGCCGCGCATCGAAGTGCACAAGGTCTCCGAGAACCACCCCTGCTTTGCCCCGCCCGACCACCCCTTCGCCGCCGCCCTCGTCAGCCACGTCGCCCGCGAGCGCCGTTGCCGGCCGGCTTTCAGCTGCTCGACCGGGTTCAACGATATGCACTTTTTCTCGCACCACCTCGGTATCCCCACCCTCGGCTACGGCCCCGGCGGAGAGGATTACCATGCCGTCGATGAACGCGCCGCGATCCGCGAACTGCTCGCAAGCGCGCGGATCTACGCAGGCCTCCTGACCACGCCTTGGCCGGCCTCCCCGTAGCACCACCCCGACCCTCCCTAGCACACCCCCAGCCGGATCGCCGTTGCCCGCTTGCCCGGTCGAGCCCGCTCCCCTGCTTTCCTGCCTTCCACCTCCCATGAAGATCAACGCCACCCTCACCCCCGCCAAACTCCAGCCCAAGCTCACCCGCCTCTTTGAGCTCGCCGGTGAAAAAATCGACCTCGTAAACAATTCCTGGAACCCCGCGCAAGGCACCCCCGTATTCACCATCAAAGGCAAATACACCTCGCGGGGCTGGACGGAGTGGACCCAGGGCTTCCAGTTCGGAATGGCGTTCCTGCAATACGACGCCACCGGCGAGGAGCGCTACCTGCAACTAGGCCGCGAAAAGACCCTCAAGCACATGGCCTCGCACGTCAGCCACGTCGGCGTGCACGACCACGGGTTCAACAACGTCTCCACCTACGGCAATCTCCGGCGCCTCCTGCTCGAGGGCCGCGCGTCCGGCTCGTCGGACGAAATCCACTACACCGAACTCGCCCTGAAGGTCTCCGGTGCCGTCCAGGCCGCCCGCTTCGCCACCACCAACGCCACCACCCCCTGGTCCCCGCTCGAGGATAGCCCCGGCGTAACGCCCTCCGGCTACGTCTACTCCTTCAACGGACCGCAGTCCCTCTTTGCCGACACCATCCGCTCCATGCGGTCACTGGTCGTCGCCCACCAACTCGGGCACGTCCTGATGGGCGAGGGCGACAAACCCATCAACCTACTCCACCGCGCCGTCACCCACGCCGCCACCACCGCGCGTTTCAACGTGTTCTTCGGCCAAGGTCGCGACTCCTACGACGTCCGCGGCCGCGTCGCCCATGAGTCGGTCTTTAATCGCAACGACGGCCAGTTCCGCTGCCCCTCCTCCCAGCAAGGCTACTCGCCCTTCACCACCTGGACCCGCGGCGCCGCCTGGATCATCTGCGGCTATGCCGAACAACTCGAATACCTCGACACCGTCCCCGGTTCCGATCTCGACGCCGTTGGCGGACGCCGCGCCGTGACAGACCTGTTTCTCGAAACCGCCCGCGCCACCTCGGATTACTACATCGACGGCTACTCCGCCCTCGACGGCGTGCCCTACTGGGACAGCGCCGCGCTAAATACCCACAAGCAGGGCGACTTCACCGCCTCTCCCGCCGACCCCTTCAACGCCCACGAACCGGTCGACAGCTCCGCCGCCGCCATCGCGGCCCAAGGCTTCATCCGCCTCGGTCTTTACCTTCAGGCCAAAGGCGAAACCAAGGCCGGCAAACGCTACCTTCAGGCCGGCCTCACCGTGGCCGACACCCTCTTCACCGATACCTACCTCGGCACCGACCCGAAGCACCAAGGCCTGCTCCTGCACAGCGTCTACCACCGCCCCAACGGCTGGGACCACATCGCCAAGGGCCAGAAAGTGCCCAACGGCGAAGCCTGTCTCTGGGGCGACTACCACGCCATGGAGCTCGCCCTCCTGATCCAGCGCCTTGCCGCCGGCAAATATCTGACTTTCTTCTGATTCTGATTTCTGTTGTGCTAGGCACCGGGTCCTCGGCGCAACTTCTGCTTACCCCAAAGCCAACCCCAAAATGAATAATCGCGCATACGTGCTGGGCCTGGCGTTGTTAACTTTGAACACGGCGCTGGCGGCGACCGAGCCTACCCTAGGCGAGGTCGTAGCGCAAAACCGGCTGCTGCAGGAGCAGATCGCCCGCCAACAAGGTCAGATCGACCAACTGGCCGCCCGCCTCACCGATTTGCAATCCAGCGCGGCGGCGGGCGGCAAGCCGGAGGAGCTCGCCCCGGATAGCGGCCGCCAGCTTCGCATCTCCGGTGAGGCCGGCCTGGCCTTGTTCTCCACCCGCCCGGAAGGCCAGTTCCCGAACTCGGAATTCCGCGTGGACGATGCCAAGCTATTCTTCGAGGCCCCGATCATGCAGGATGTATATTTTTTCGCCGGCCTGGATCTCTTTGTTCGCGAAAATAACAAGAATTACGTCCAGTTCGGTGAACTCTACATCGACTTCGAAAACATCTCCGGCCTGCTCAACGGCCCCGACCGCTTGGTCAACTTCCGTGCCGGCCGCCTGCAGATTCCCTTTGGAGAGGAATACCTCCTTCGCAGCCCCTTGGACAACCCGCTCATCTCGCACTCCCTGTCCGATTTCTGGGGGATCGATCCCGGCGTGGAGATCTATGGCTCCGGCGCCGGCCTCAGCTACGTGCTCGCCGTGCAAAACGGCGGCGTCGACTTCACCCGCGATTACGATAGCGATAAGGCCATAACCCTCCGCATCGGAGGGGCTCCCTTGTCCTGGCTCCGACTGAGCGCCAGCGCGATGCGGACTGGAGACCTCGCCGTCGGCACCAGCAGCAACCGCGGGGACCAGTTATCCGCAGTCTGGTTCGGGAACGGCTATTTCCGCTCCCTCGGCGCCGCGGCGACCACCACCTCATTCCAAGCCGATGCCGTGCAAGGCGACGCCACCGCCCACTGGCGAAGCGGCCATGTCTCCGCCGCTCTGGGCGCGGTCCGGTTCGACGATAACGATACCGCCGCCGACAATTCCCGCGACCTAGCCTACGGCTATCTCGAAGCGGTGCAAAATCTGACGCCTGAACTCTACGCCGCCACCCGCTACTCCATCATCGATGCCCCCGGCGGCTACCCACTGGTCGGCTGGGGCGAGTTTAAACGCTACTTCACCCCCGCCAACCTCGCCGAGAGACTGGAACGGCTCGGCCTAGGCCTTGGCTGGCGCATCGGCCCGCCACTCGTGCTCAAATTCGAATACACCTTTGAGTGGGGCCAGCAAACCGACGGCAGTCGCCGCGATGGGGAAAATTTTATCGGCACCGAACTCGGCCTAAAACTCTAAACCGCCATCATGATGGCCTACCCCAGCACTCTGCGCGCCATCCTCCTCTCCTCGTTCCTCGTGGCCGGCGCACCCGCCGGCACCATCACAGGCACGGTATCCGCCAAGCCGCCAGCCGGGCCACCGGGAGAGTCCGCCGGAGGCGACGCCTACGGCAGCCGGCGCTATAAATTCGTAGAGAAGATAGACTACGCCGGCCTGCGGGACTTCGTCGTCTACATCGACCAGCCCATTTCCGAGATCACGCCAGGCGCTCCCGCCCTCGCCGCCGTCACCACCCAAAAAAACGCCAACTTCGAACCCCACGTGCTGCCCATCGCCGTGGGCACCACCGTGCGCTGGCCCAACGATGACGATATTTACCACAACGTCTTCTCCATGTCCGACACGAAGGAGTTCGACCTGGGCTATTACAAAAAAGACAAGACCCCCGAGCTCGTTTTCGACAAGACCGGCCGCGTGGACGTCTTCTGCGCGATCCACTCAAAGATGCACTGCATCATTTTGGTCCTGCCAAACTCCTATTTCGCGGCCGCTGACGTCCACGGCCGCTACCAGATTCGCGATCTCCCGCCAGGCACTTACCGGGTGCGCGCTTGGCATGAACGCCTGCCCAGCCGAACGCTGAGCGTCACGGTGCCCGCCGAAGGCGAAGTGCGCGTAGATTTCTTGCTCGGCGTCGAAGCCCTACCCAAACCCTGACGATGCCCCCCGACAGACGCCGCTTCCGAATCGGCTTACAAACCAAGGTGGTGGCACCGGTGCTTGTCCTGCTGATCCTCCTGCCCGCCTTCACGCTGCTCACCGTTGACCGCCGGATCAGTGCGAGGATCCGAGCCGAGGCCGAGGCCGATCTGAGCACTTCCCGAGAATACCTGCTTAACTCGCTAGCCAACCATGCCGTGGCGCTTATCGCCAGATATCAAAATTTTCTTAACGACACCCGCTTCCAAAACATCGTCCGGCTCGGCGATGACGCCACCACCCGCGCCTTTCTCCGCGACTTGCTGGATGAATTGACCGGAGACACCGAGTTACTCGCCCTACTCTACAAGGACGAATCAGCAACCATCACCGCGCGTAGAATGCCGGCCTTGCCACCGGATGAGCTAATTCGCGCCTCCTCCGCCGCCATTGCCGGCGCCCGGGCCGGTCAAGCCTCCTCAATTACCGTGTGCGTCGGCATCCGGGCCTACGAAGTGATCGCCCTACCCGTGGTTGTGCCTGAGCGCGGCCCGGCCGGAGTGCTCCTCGTCGCCGTGCGCATTAACCAAAGCGCCCTGATTGCGCTTAAGCCACCCCGCACCGAGGTGATCTTGGTCTGCGCCGGAGGCGTCGCGGCATCCTCCGAGCACAACATCCGCACTGAGGAGGCCGCACTGGCGCTGGCGCGCACACCCGCCCCAAACGGGGACACCGCTACGCTCTCCCTGATCAATGGGGCGCGATTTCTCGGGCTGGCCGCCGAATACGGCGACAAAGATAAGGGCGAAGCGCTACACTTTGTCCTTTTCTCCAACTACGAATTGCGCGTGGCAGAAATAACGCGCAACCGCCTCACACTTGTATCCATCGGCGTGATTGGCTCCGCCCTCGGCTCCATCATCGTGTGGTTCGTCATTCGCCGCCTCACCCGCCCGCTCCGTGCGCTGCGCGACAGTGCGGAGGCCATCGGCCGCGGCGATTTCTCCCGCCGCATCGAACGCTTTTCAAACGACGAGTGCGGCGATCTCGCCGAAGAGTTCAACCGGATGACTACCTACCTCCAGACCTCCCGGGTCGAGCTGGAGCGCGCCACACAGCTGGTTCACGATACCCAGCAACAACTGATCCAAAGAGAAAAACTCTCTGCCGTCGGCCAGTTCGTCGCAGGAGTGGCCCACGAGTTAAACAATCCCCTCACCTCGGTCGTCGGCTTTGCGGAGTTGCTTCAGACGAACGGCGTCGATGAACGGACAAAAGCACACCTCGAACGTATCGTGCAAAGCGCTCACCGCTGCCATAAAATTGTGCAGAGCCTCCTGGGTTTCGCCCGCCAGCACCAACCCGAACGCAAATTAGTATTGCTGCACAATATCGTCGAGGAAGTGCTCCAAATCATGGCCTACGACCTGCGCACCGGGAACGTAGAGGTGCGGCAGGACTTCGCGACTGCCCTTCCCCCCATACTCGGCGACGCCCACCAACTGCAGCAGGTCTTCATCAATATTCTCAGCAATGCCCGGCAAGCCATGGAGCCGCTGCGCCAAAAGGGCCAAATCACTGTCCGCACCCGCGTCACCGGAAAAATGGTCGAAATTGAATTTGAAGATAACGGCCCTGGCATTCACCCGGACCACCTCGCAAAACTCTTCGACCCCTTCTTTACCACCAAACCCGTTGGCAAGGGCACCGGCCTCGGTTTAAGCCTTTGCTACGGTATCGTGCAAGAACACGGAGGACGCATCTCCGCCCGAAGCGAGCCGGGAAAGGGAGCAACTTTCATCATCAGCCTGCCCGCTGCCGACCCCCAGCAATTGAGCGCCGCGTCCATGATCCAGGCCGCCACCGCCGCTCCCTTCCCTGATGCGACCGCCTCCAGCCGGAGCATCCTCGTGGTCGACGACGAACCCTGGATTCTTGAACTTACCGCCGAGTTGCTCCGCCGCGAAGGCTACCGAGTGGAAGTTGCTGATAGCGGCCAGCGCGCGCTGGATCTGCTCGAACGGGAAAAATATGATCTCATCGTATCCGACTGGCGGATGCCCGGCCTGAACGGCATCGGCTTATACGAATACCTGACCGCCCGAGACCCGGCCGCCGGCCGCCGCATGCTCATCATGACTGGCGACGTGATCAACGAGACCCTGCAAGAGTTCCTGAGTGCCAACCGCCTCATAAATCTAAGCAAACCATTCTCTATTATCGAATTCCGCTCCGCCGTGGCCCGCCTTTTAGCGAGCGCCCCCTAAACAGGCACCTTTTCTCCGCTGGGCCTGCAAGGCACCGAGCGCCGCTGGAAACACTCCAGGGACACGTGCGCTCACTATCCCCCCACGCCCTAAAAAAACCGCCGACTAAGGTCTCCTTAGCTGGGGGGGGGGGAGTCATATTTTTTTCATGGGTATTGGCCTTGCCCGAATGCGACCCGACCAGAAGGTGACGTGGCGATGTGAGTGACCAAATCAGTCGCCGATCGATTGGCTGTTCCACCAGGTGGGGTCGGGCTGCCAGTCTGGCCGGAGGAGTGCGGCGTGTTCTGTTTCGAGACGTTTTTTAAGTTCGCGCGCAGCCTGGTGTTTTTGGCCTGCCCAGGCCGCATCGTAATCGGGGTTGGGCAAGGGGAGCCGTGCGTTGGTTTGGGTGAGCCATGTTTGCAGCTCCGTCCAAAGCTCCGACGTGAGCACGGTTTCTTGGGAAGCTAGGTCTCGTTGCTCGCCAATGTCGGTGGCGAGGTGGTAAAGCTCGTGGTGCCCGTCTTCCCAGAAATGGATGAGCTTCCAGGTCCCACGACGAATAATGGAAGAGGGTTCTCCGCCCTGATTACCGTAGTGTGGATAATGCCAGAACAGGGAACGCGGAGGGATGACGCCGCCACCGAGCAAGGGCACTAGGTTTTCGCCATCCAGCGGTTGCGATAGCGGCGGCGTCACACCGGCCAAAACGAGCAGGGTGGGGTAAAAATCGATGCCACTGACCGGAATCTCAGAGGTGGACCCAGGGCGAGTGAGGCCGGGGACTTTGATGTAGAAAGGGACGCGCAGACCACCCTCCCACTGACGACCCTTGCCGCCACGATAAGGCAGCAGGGAGGAACTGTAGCTGTCGCCGGAAGTCACGCCTCCGTTGTCGCTGGTGAAGACGACGATGGTGCTTTCCGCCAGGCCGAGTTGGTCGAGTTTTCGCAAGACGCGGCCGACGGCATCATCCATTTCCTCAATCAGCCCAGCGTAGACCGGATTATCCTGCACCTGCCGCACAGGGAGGGTTCGATCGATAATGAAACGCTCCGCGGGCGTAGGCTGGGCCGCCGCTTTGGCGCGAAATTTCCCCCAACGCGCCCGGGTGGTCTGGACCGGACCATGGACAGCATAAAAAGAAAGGTAGGCGAGGAACGGACGCCGTGAATTTTGCTCGATGAAACCGATCGTCTCGTCGGCGAGGCGCTGGGTAAGCGACTGACCATCGGGGCCGCTGGGCAGGCGCGGATTGGTCCAAGGCGCGTAGTAGCCGCCCTTGCCACCAGTGGGCCCGCCGGCATCCCAGCCGCCCTTATTGCGGTCGAAGCCGCGATCCTCCGGCCATGCACCCTCACTGCCAAGGTGCCACTTTCCCGCGAAAAAAGTCGCGTAACCCGCCTGCTTGAGCGCGGCCGGCAAGGTGATTTCGGCCGGCAGGTTGCGCACGTAATCGGGCACGAGCAGCTTGGTATGACGTTCACTCGCAAACTTCGCCCCCACTTCCTGGCCGATCCAGTTGGTGATGCCATGGCGGGTGGGATATTGCCCAAGCAGAATGCTGGCGCGCGAAGGGCTGCAAACCGAGCAGGCCGCATAACCTTGGGTAAAACGCATACCGCTACGGGCGAGCGCGTCGATATGCGGAGTTTCGTAGAAGGAACTTCCCTCGATGCCAACGTCCTTGATGCCGTAGTCATCCGCTAGAATAAACAGGATATTAGGTCGGCCAGCTCGAGGCGCAGCGAGGACGGCCAGCGGCAACAGAAAAAGCATTCCCCAAAGAGATGCACGGCCAAGCTTCATTCGGCTTTTTCGAAAGGGTGTGAGGGGCAGTAGGGGCATTTTTAACGGCAATGCGCAGCCATAACGGTTCTGACATAAAACAGACGACATTGACCACCGTAAGAATGAAAAAAGCCCCGCCGCGCAGTTGCGCGGGCGGGGCTCGTTTTCTGAGGAGCCGGGCGAGGGTTCGGTTTTCCCGGTTCTTACTTCCTCTTCGCGGCGGCGCGCTTCTCCTCAATCGCAGCCTGGGCGGCGGCGAGGCGGGCGACGGGCACGCGGTAAGGCGAGCACGACACATAGGTCAGGCCGACCTTATGGCAGAACTTCACGGAATCGGGGTCGCCGCCGTGTTCGCCGCAGATGCCGAGCTTGATGCCGGGGCGGGTCTGGTTGCCCTTCTCACAGGCGATCTTCACGAGCTGGCCGACACCGGTCTGGTCAATCGAGGCGAAGGGGTTCTTCTTCACGATTTCGTTTTCGGTGTAGGCGCCCAGGAAGGAGCCGGAGTCGTCACGCGACATGCCGAGGCAGGTCTGGGTGAGGTCGTTGGTGCCGAAGCTGAAGAACTCGGCGGTCTGCGCGATCTCGTCGGCGGTGAGGGCACCGCGCGGGATCTCGATCATGGTGCCGACGGAGTAGGAGATTTTAACCTTCTTCTCCTTCTGCACCAGGGCGGCGACGTCGTGAACGATGGCGGTCTGGAGGTCGAGCTCGCGCTTGAAACCGACGAGCGGGATCATGATCTCGGGCTTGGCCTTGAAGCCTTTCTTGGTCGCATCAGCGGCGGCCTCGAGGACGGCGCGGGCCTGCATGCGGGTGATCTCGGGGAACTTGATGCCCAGACGGCAGCCGCGGAAGCCGAGCATGGGGTTGAATTCATGCAGTTCGTGCACGCGGGCCATGATCTTCTCCACGGAGACGCCGATCTTTCGGGCAAGGTCCATCTGCTGCTCCTTGGAGTGGGGGAGGAACTCGTGCAGGGGCGGGTCGAGGAAGCGAATCGTCGCGGGATAGCCTTTGAGGGCCTTGAAGATGCCGAAGAAGTCTTCGCGCTGGTAGGGAAGGAGCTTGGCGAGGGCGGCCTCGCGGTCCTTGAGTGAATCGGCCAGGATCATCTCGCGCATGGCGTCGATGCGGTCGCCTTCGAAGAACATGTGCTCGGTGCGGACGAGGCCGATGCCGACGGCACCGAAGGCCATGGCCTCGGCGGCCTGCTTGGGCGTGTCGGCGTTGGTGCGGACGCTCATCTTGGTGGAGGCTTCGCACCACTTCATGAGCTGCACGTAGTTCTTATATTTCTCGGTCTTCTGGGCCTCTTTGTCGTTGGAGAGGAGGCCGGATATGATCTCGGAGGGGGCGGTCTTGATCTGGCCGGCGTAAACGAGACCGGAGGTGCCGTCGATCGAGAGGAAGTCGCCTTCCTTGAAGGTGTGGCCGTCGATGGTGGCGGTCTTCGCGTCGTAGTCGATGGTGACGCCAGCGGCGCCGCAGACGCAGACCTTGCCCATCTGGCGGGCCACGAGGGCGGCGTGGGAGGAAACCCCACCGCGGGCGGTGAGGATGCCCTCGGCGGCGATCATGCCGCGGAGATCCTCGGGCGAGGTCTCGACGCGGACGAGGAGGACTTTTTCACCCTTTTCAGCGGCCTGCACGGAGCGGTCGGCGTTGAAATAGATTTTGCCGGTGGCGGCGCCGGGGCCGGCAGGAAGACCGGTGGCGATGACCTTGGCCTTCTTGACCTCGGAGAGATCAAAGATGGGCGCGAGGAGTTGCTCGAGCTGGTCGGCCGGGTTGCGGAGCACGGCGGTTTCCCAGTCGATGAGCTTCTCCTTCACCATGTCAGCGGCGAACTTCAGGCCGGCGGCAGCGGTGCGCTTGCCGTTACGGGTCTGGAGCATGAAAAGCTTGCCATCCTGGATGGTGAACTCGACGTCCTGCACGTCCTTGAAGTGCTTCTCGAGGGTCGCACGGACCTTCAGGAGTTCGGCGTAGCTCTTGGGCATAACATCCTTGAGCTTGATGACGGGCTCGGGGGTGCGGACGCCGGCAACCACGTCCTCGCCCTGGGCGTTGACGAGGAACTCACCGTAGAACTCGTTGTTGCCGTTGGCGGGGTTGCGGGTGAAGGCCACGCCGGAGCCGGAGGTGTCTCCGGTGTTGCCGAAGACCATGGCCTGCACATTCACGGCGGTGCCCCACTCGGTGGGGATGTTATACTTGCGGCGATAGACGCAGGCGCGGTCGTTCATCCAGGAGCCGAAGACGGCGCCGGCGGCGCCGCGGAGCTGATCCCAGGCACTATTCGGGAAGGCTTTGCCGGTGCGGGCCTTCACGAGGGCCTTGAAGCGTTTGATGAGTTCCTGCTGGTCGGAGGCGGTGAGTTTGGAGTCCTCGATGTCGCCGTGGTAAACCTCATGTTTGAACGAGTGGATGGTGTGCTCGAAGGGATCGTGGTCCTCGCCTTCGCGCTTCTGAACTCCCATGACAACGTCGCCATACATCTGGATGAAGCGGCGGTAACAATCGTAGGCGAAGCGGGCGTTGCCGGTGGCCTTCTCAAGGGCGACAACGGTCTGGTCGTTGAGGCCGAGGTTGAGGATGGTGTCCATCATGCCGGGCATGGAATCACGAGCGCCAGAGCGCACGGCAACGAGCAGGGGCATGCCGGAGGTGGCGCCGAAAGTGGTGCCCATGATCTTTTCCATGTTCTTCACGCCGGCTTCCATCTCGGCCTGGAGGGAGGCGGGATAGGTCTTCTTATTGGCGTAGTAGTAGGTGCAGACCTCGGTGGTGATGGTGAAACCGGGAGGCACGGGCAGGCCGATGCGGGTCATCTCGGCAAGGTTAGCGCCCTTGCCGCCGAGGAGGGCTTTCATGGAACCGTCGCCGTCGGCTTTGCCGGCGCCCCAAGTGTAAACGTATTTGGGGCTCTTGCCGGACTTCTTGGCGGCAGGAGCGGATTTCTTGGCGAGATCGAAGCCTTTGGAGGCTTTCGCAGCGGGTTTCTTGGTGGCTTTGGCCATGTGGTGTGGTGGGTCTAGGGAAGGAGTTTCAGCGGCCCGGGGTGGGGCGCACAAAGGGGTGAGACAAGACGCGCGGGTCGGCGGGTGTCAACGATAGGGGCGCAGACCAAATGCAAGAGGAAGGTTGAAAAGCGCCACGCGGGCGGCTTGCTCGACGGCCTGTGAAAGGAAACCGCGCACCCACCGATATCATCGACGACGACGATCCCGTGGACACGGAAGCCGCACCCCACCCACGCGAGAAGCCAATGGGTTTCCTCGAACATCTGGAGGAACTGCGCTGGACCCTGGTAAAGTGCGCGATCGCACTGGCGGCCACGGCGACGGCGGTCGGCTATTTTCTAAAAGAGTTCAACGCATTGCTGCTCTGGCCCTTGCGCCATGTGCAAGCGGAGCGTGCAGGCCTGACGCTGGAGCTTAGCACGCGCAGCGTGATGGAAAGCTTTGGAATTATAATACAACTGTGCGGGTGGGGGGGGCTTGCGCTCGCGGCCCCGTTCATGTTGTATTTTATAGGCCAGTTCGTCGCCCCCGCCCTCAATGAAAATGAGCGGAAATTGATCCTGCCTTCCGGCTTGAGCGCTTTCGTGCTGTTTATACTCGGCGCAGCCTTTGGCTTTCTCTTGCTGGTTCCAAGCACACTGCGCGTATCCTTGGAAATCAATGATTTGCTCGGCTTCTCCACTACCTGGACACCCGACAGCTACTATTCTTTGCTCACTTGGCTAGTGCTCGGAGTGGGGCTGGCCTTCGAATTTCCCCTGTTAATCGTGATCGCCATCTACTTCGGCCTGCTGCGGGTGGAAACCCTCCGAAAGTTCCGCCGCCACTCGATCGTCGGCATCTTCATAATCGCGGCAGTGGTCACGCCGACGCCGGATCCCTTCACGCAAACGATGTTCGCCGCTCCGCTTTATCTGCTTTTCGAGATCGCTATCCTCGTCGGCGCGCGGGTGCAGGCCCGACGCGACTCCCGCCTCGCTACTGAGGAAGCCGCGTAAACGTTACTGCCCCGAGAACAAGCTCGATTAGTTTTCGGGTAAAAGCCCGCGGGCCACTGCTTCATCCAGCATCGCGAGTGCGTGCGCCCACACCGCCTCCGCCCCCTCTCGGGCGTGCTGGTTGCGAGCGATCACCTTGGCACGAGTGACCCCATGTTCGCGCCATTTTTCCCCATCGGTGAGGACATTGAGCAAAACCGGTTGGAGCCGGTCGATAGCCGCCGCGAAACGGGCCTCGGGAGTGAGACGAGCCTCGAACTCCTCCCAACACGCGCGCAGTTCCGCGCCTTGATCCTTCGGCAGAAGTCCAAAAATCCGGTCGGCAGCACGCGCCTCGCGCTCGAGTTGACCTGCCATGGCGGCAGCATCGTAGGCATAGGTATCACCCGCATCGATCTCGACTAGATCATGAATGACCAGCATGCGCAGGACGCGGATGAGATCGACCGGGACGTTGCTGTGTTCCGCGAGGGTGATCGTCATCAGGCAGAGGTGCCAGGAGTGCTCGGCGTCGTTTTCGCGACGACGACTGGTCGGCAAAAGGGTCTGGCGCTTGATTTCGGCGAGCTTCAGGCACTCGGCCAAAAAGGCATATTGCTGCTGGATGCGGTTCATGGCTGGGCAAGGCTAGGCGAGGGGCACCAGACGGGCCGAGCTTTTCCTTGCCCGCCGGGGCCGGGCGGCGTTGCCTAGACCCTTTTCCCTCCCATGAAAATCCTCGTCGCCGACAAGATCTCGCCCACGGGCATCGCCTACCTGCGCCAGCAGCCGGGCTTTGAAGTCATCGAGGCCTACGGCTCCTCGCCCGAAAAGATCATCGATCTGGTCAAGGACGTCCATGCCATCGCCGTCCGCTCGGAAACGAAAATCACCCGCGCGGTGTTCGCCGCCGCCCCTCACCTGAAGGTCGTCGGCCGCGCCGGCGTAGGCGTGGACAACGTCGACGTCGAGGCCGCCACTGAGCACGGCGTGGTCGTGATGAACACCCCCGCGGGCAACACCATCGCCACCGCCGAGTTAACCTTCACCCACATCCTCCTCGGGGCCCGCCCCGTCGCCTTGGGTGCCGCCTCGATGCGCGAAGGCAAATGGGACCGCAAGTCGCTCTCGGGCGTCGAGCTCTTCAAAAAGACGCTCGGCATCGTAGGCATGGGCCGCATCGGCGGCGAGGTCGCCAAACGCGCCCTGGCCTTCGGCATGAAGGTCGTCGCCTACGATCCCTATCTCGCCCCCAGCCGCGCCAAAGCCATGGGCGTCGAGGCCGTCAGCCTCGATGAATTACTGCCCCAGGCCGACTACATCACGGTTCACATGCCTCTGACCACCGAGACCACGCACATGATCGACGAGGCTGCCCTCGCGAAATGCAAAAAGGGCGTGCGCCTGTTCAACTGCGCCCGCGGTGGCATTATCAAGGAAACCGCCCTGCTCGCCGGCTTGAAGAGCGGCCACGTCGCCGCCGCCGGTCTCGACGTATTCGAGGAAGAGCCCCTCGCGAAAGACAGCGAGTTCCGCACCCTGCCTAACGTCACCCTGACCCCGCACCTCGGCGCCTCCACCGCCGAAGCCCAGGAATCGGTCGGTATCGAGATCGCCGAGCAAATTGCCGACGTGCTCCTGCACGGCGCCGTCCGCAACGCGGTCAACCTGCCCTCCATGGACGCCGCCGCCGCCAAGGCCATCGCGCCCTACCTGGACCTCGCCGCCAAACTCGGCACCCTTGTCCAGCAGATCGCACCCAAGCAGATCGCGAAACTCCGCGTGACCTACCAGGGAAAGGTCGCCGAGTTCGACGTCAATGCCATCACCCGTGCCCTGCAGCGCGGCTTCCTCCGCCGCATCAGCGGTGACGGCGTGAACGCGGTCAATGCCCCCACCTACATCCAGCGCCTCGGCCTCGCCTTTGAGGTGGTGAAGTCCACCGACGCCGGCGACTACACCGATCTAATCGAGCTCGAGGCCACCGCAGGCGACGGCAGCGTGCACCGCGCGAGCGGCACCCTAATCGGCAAGGGCAACGCGCCCCGCATCGTCGGCATCAACGGCCGCGAGGTCGAGGTCGCCGCCGAGGGCTCGCTTCTCGTCCTCGAAAATAACGACCAGCCCGGCATGGTCGGCGCGGTCGGCACCCTCCTCGGTAACGACGGGGTCAATATCGCCGATATGTCGCTCTCCCGCCTCACCCCCGGCGGCACCGCATACATGGTGGTGCGCGTCGACCACGAACCCAGCGCCGCCGCCCGCGAAGCGATCAAAGCCAATGCCGCGATCAAACTGGCGAAGTTCGTGCAACTCTGAGCACGGCGATGTCGCGCTGGAAGTAGCGAGTAGCGGGTAGCGAGCATGCCCAAGCCGCCGATCCGCAATGAGTCATTTCCGGCTTCTAATCTCCACTCACTACCCGCTACCCGCTACTTTCCCCCATGTTGATCCCTCTCCTACTTGCCGCCGTCACGGGCTACCTGTTGGGCGCCCTGCCCTTCGGGTGGCTGATCGCGCGCAAGTTTGGAATCAACATCTTCGAGCACGGCTCGAAGAACCCCGGGGCCACGAACGTGAAGCGCGTGCTCGGCGGCCTCTTCGGTGCGAAGGGCAAACGCGCTGGCGACCTCGCGTTTTTCCTCGATGCGCTGAAAGGCGCGGCCGCGGTTGGTGTGGCTAAGGTGGTCGCTGCCGAGTGGATACTGCACCGCTCCGGAACCGTATCGGTTGAAGCCATGGCCATCACCGGCCTGGTCTTCGCCTTGGTCGGCCACAGCTTCAGTTGCTGGACGCGCTTCAAGGGAGGCAAGGGCGTCGCCACCTCCGCCGGCGGGCTGATCGTCTTGCTGCCCTTCCCGACTTTATTCGCGGTCGTGGCGTGGGTGATGGTTTTCCAGATTTCGCGCTACGTTTCCCTTGCCTCGATCGTGGCTTCAGTGGTGTTACCTGCCGCCGCATGGCTTCGAGGCGAGCCAACCACCTTCGCCGCCCTTGCCAGCATCTTGGGCGTATTCGTGATCCTGCGCCACCGCGCCAACATTACCCGCCTACTTAACGGAACCGAAAACAAGTTCGCCAAAAAAGCAGCGCCCAGTGGCTAAAACCGAGCTTATCCTCGCCCGTTGTCTTCTCCTCGCCATCCCCTTCCTCCCAAAATGAGCACCGCCCCCGTCATCCACATCGGCATCTGCGGCCTCGGCACCGTCGGCCAGGGTGTCTGGAAACACATCGAGCGCGCCCTGCCCGACCTCGAGGCCCGCCTCGGAGCCCGCCTCGTGCTCGCCCGCGCCTCCGTGCGCGATCTCGATAAAAAACGCGACGTCCGCCTGAAGGCCGAGCAACTGACCACCGATCCGCTCGCGATCGCCCGCGACGATTCGATCCAGATCGTGTGCGAACTGATCGGCGGCACCGGCATCGCCCGCAAAGTCACCCTGGAAGCACTCAAACGCGGCAAAACCGTCGTCTCCGCGAACAAGGCCCTGCTCTGCGCCCACGGCCCCGAACTCTTCGCCACCGCCAGCAAACACGGCGGGCGCTTCTTCTTCGAGGCCTCCGTGGCCGGCGGAATTCCTATCATCAAGGCCCTACGGGAAGGCTTGGTAGCAAACCGTTTCCGTCGTATCTACGGCATCCTGAACGGCACCTGCAACTATATCCTCACCCGCATGGAGCGCGAGGGGCTGCCCTACCCCGTGATCCTGAAGGAAGCCAAGGAACTCGGCTACGCCGAGGCCGACGAGTCGCTGGACGTCGAGGGCTGGGACACCGCCCACAAAGCAGCGGTGCTCGCCTACCTCGCCCACGGCACCTGGGTGCCGACCTCGAAAATGGTCGTCGAAGGCATCACCGCGCTCACCCAAGCCGACCTAGCCTACGCCCGTCAAAACGGTTACGCGATTAAACTACTCGCCGTCATCGAGCGTGACCTCGAACGCAACGTCCTGTCCGTGGGTGTCTACCCGGCTCTGCTGCCGCTGACCAAAGCGATTGCCAACGTTAATGAGGTCTACAACGGCATCTCGGTCTCCGGCGATGTGGTTGGCGAGACTACCTATATCGGCCGCGGCGCAGGTCAGGATCCCACCGCCAGCGCAGTGATTGGTGACATCATCGACGCCGCCACCCAACTCGTGCGCGGCGGCCGCGTGCTGCCCCCCGCCCCCGCCGCCAAACTAGCCCTCACCCCGCCCTCCGCTCTCTGCTCCCGCCACTACCTGCGCCTAGACGTGAAAGACCAACCCGGCGTGCTAGCCAAGATCGCCAGCTGCACCGCCAAGGCAGGGGTGAGCATCGCCAGCCTCATGCAGCGCCCGAGCGACAAACCGGACGCCGCCTCGCTGCTCCTCACCACCCACGTGAGCAACGAAGCTCAGATCCGACTTACCATCGCCCGCCTAACCCGCCTGAAGTGCGTGCTCGGCAAACCCCTGCTCCTTCGCATCGCGGATTTTTAACCTGAAGGAGCAAGTTTAGGGTGCCTCGCCCCGCTTTCCGATCTACTCGCTACCCGCTACATTTTCCCCTCCATGTCCCGAATCGTCCAGAAATACGGCGGCACCTCCGTGGGTGACGTCGAACGCATTAAAAAAGTCGCCGCCCGTATCAAGGGCTACCGCGAAGACGGCCATCAGGTCGTCGTGGTGGTATCTGCCCGCTCCGGCGTGACCAACGAACTCATCGCCCGCGCCAAGGCCGTGTGCGATCACCCCGACGAACGAGAGATGGACCAACTCCTCGCCATTGGCGAACAGGAAACCATCGCGCTCACCGCCATGGCCCTCCACGGCCTCGGAGTCCCCGCCATATCTTACACCGGGGCCCAGGCCGGCATCGTCACCGACGACGTCCACACCAAAGCCAAAATCCAGGGCATCGACGCCTCCGATATCGAAGCCGACCTCACCGCCGGCAAGGTTGTCATCGTGGCCGGCTTCCAAGGCATTACCGCCGAGGGCCGCATCTCCACCCTCGGCCGCGGCGGCTCCGACCTCACCGCCATCGCCCTCGCGGGAGCCCTGAAGGCAGACAAGTGCGAGATCTACACCGACGTCGACGGTGTCTACACCGCCGACCCCCGCGTGGTGAAGGACGCCCGCAAGCTCCAGGAAATTTCCTACGACGAGATGCTGGAACTCGCCTCCTCCGGCTCGAAGGTGATGCAATCCCGTTCCGTCGAGTTCGCCCATAAATACGACGTCGTTTTCGAAGTCCGCTCCTCCTTTAACTACAACCCTGGAACCATCGTGAAAAAAGAAGTCGCCTACATGGAAAAAGTCGTCGTTCGCGGCGTGGCCGTTGATAAGGACCAAGCTAAGATCGTCGTATCCAACATCGCCGACCAGCCCGGCTCGGCCGCAAAGGTCTTCACCGCCCTGGCCGAGGCCTCCATCATCGTCGATATGATCGTGCAGAACGTCGGCCGCAACGGCGTGGCCAACCTCACCTTCACCGTCCCGTTGACCGACGCGCATAAAGTCGGCCCGACCCTTGCCCCGGTGCTCACCCTGCTCGGTGGCGCGCAGGTGACGATCCACGACGACATCGCAAAGCTTTCCGTCGTCGGCGTTGGTATGAAGACCCACAGCGGAGTCGCCGCCACCCTCTTCACTGCCCTAGCCGCCGCCGAGGTGAACATACAGTTGATCAGCACCTCCGAGATCAAAATCTCCGTCATCGTGGATAAAACCAAGGCCGACGACGCCGCCCGCCTCGCCCACAAGGCTTTCGCTTTGGAGACGCTCTGAGGGAGCCCGGCCCGGGGTGGCACACACATGCCTGTCTGGAGGATTTGGCCGATGACATCGGCGCCGTCCGGTGTGCCCGTTTGTTACCCCAACGCGCCCGCTTCAAGTGAGCGGGGACCTCGTCTGGCCTCCGGCGAGTCGGGGCTGCGCCTGCAGTGGGGCCGCAGGTTCGCTCAATTCGTAAAGTGACCGTTGGTCCGGTGTTTTTGACCGCTGGTTTAATGCGAGTCGTCCTTATCGGAAGAAATCACGATTCGTCTCGGCGTGCACACGAGGCACTCACTCTAACCCACCGAAAAATGAAAACACTCCTCACCCTCACCCTTAGTATCCTGGCCTTATCCACCGCGTCGGCTCAATCTTCGACTGCGGATCTGGACCGCGACGGCATCCCCAACATCCGCGATGCGGATATTGACAATGATGGCATCCTTAACGGCTCGGATTTGAACGTAGACGGCGGCATTGCCAAGAGCGGTCCGCTGAAAGGCCAGTATATCGGTGACCGGATTGCAAATGACGATGCGGCGGAACTGGACATGGATGCTGACGGATTATTGGACAACGCGGCCAATGAAACGGATATCGATGGAGACGGACTCGCGGACAATTCCAAGCTCGAGCTTGATATCGATGGAGATGGACGCATGGACAACGCAGCCAATGAAATGGATATTGATGGAGACGGGCTCGCTGATAACGCCGCCAACGAGATGGATATTGATGGCGATGGGTTGGACGATGGAGTGCGGGGAGAAGTTGATACCGACGGCGACGGTGCCGCCAACGGCTTGGACGGTGATGTGGACGGCGACGGCTTGGCCAATAACTCTGATGCCGACATGAACGGGACAGGGGTCATCAATGACTATTTTCAAACCGCCGGTGCAGATGCAGCCTACGCTCCCGATGCGAGCGTGGCATCCACCATTGCCTACGTCAGCGGGGAAGTCCGCCGGATATTGCAAATACCCGCCACTGACAACGGTCTTCGAGTCAGGGTCGGCGCCAGCCAATTCGGCTCATTGATCTACGGAGCTTGGCGGTATCTCAGCGCCGACAACATCCAAGTCTATGCAACATGGTGCTATCCCTCCTGGGACCCTTCACAGCTGAAGGTCTTCGTTGACTGGATATACACCGGACCTTTATCGGGCATTTATGAGGACTACACCAATCCTGCCAATTACGTGGTCTCCGAGGAGAACAGGCTTTCTGCGCAGTATCCCGGCGGGGGTTTCACCTTCATCGGCTGGGTGCCCCCCGAACCGGCAGGTTTTTATTTTTCCGCGCCGAACGAGCAGGCGACTGGCTTTGCGCCTCCATATGAGAAATTGAGAGCCGCGCTCAGTTCTTATCCGAACTTCTCATCCAGCCCGCAGTATCTTGATTTCTCCGGATCTCTGGTTTCAACGCCCGGCTTCCCCGGTGTGCAGCCCATCATCAACCTTCAGCGGACCATCATGCAGGTGAGCAGGGCTTGGTATGGGCAGCTCGAAGCCCAACAGATGCGCTAATCACAAAAGCGCGGCGCGTAAGTGAGGCGCTTCACTTGGACTGCCGCCGAGCGAAGAAATGAGTAAGGATTACCGCCGGGCTCTTTGCCCAGCGGTATCGCTTTTCAAACTCGTCACCGGCGCGTTCGCCCGTCTGTTTCCATGACCATGTCCGCGACGGCTACCAGCTCGCGCTCGTTTTTACCCAGCTTCCGAGTAGGGCGCGCCTTGGTCTGGCACGTGGCGACTTGGTTTGGGATCTTTCTCATAGATCTCTTAATGCTCTCAACGTTTGAGGCGCCTACCGCGCGGAAGGTCGCGAATCTTTTTCTGGGCCTGATGCTGAATTCACTCGTGGGTTATCTGCTGTGGAGGCTGCTTCTGGCCAATGATAACTCCGTTCGAGCCTCCTATCGTATCATGCTGCTGGGCCTCGTCGGCTGCATAGCCGGGGGGGCCGTGGTCGGAGCGATCATGCGGCCGGTGGAGAATTGGGCCAAACTCGCCGACATGGCCCTGGGGGGGCTGCCCCCGGCCGGCTTCGCCGGTCTATGGTTCTTCTACGCTCTCATGCTACTAATTTGGGGCGTGTGTGCGGTCGCGGTTTTTTTCCAGGAACGGGCGAACCGTGCGGAACTCCAGCGCGCGGAATTTGCCGCCGCTGCGCGGGCGGCCGAGCTCGGAGTTTTGCGTCTACAAATCAACCCGCACTTTCTCTTCAACAGCCTGGCCTCCCTTCGCGCCTTGGTGCAGATAGACCCGGGTGCGGCGCGCAGTGCGATAGATGACCTGGCGTTGATGATGCGCTACTCCTTGGAACGCGCCGGAGCGCCAACCATTTCCCTCGAGGAGGAACTCACCATGGTCGAGGCTTATCTTAAGATGGAGAAGCTCCGCCTGGCTGGTCGGCTCCGCCTTGTTTCGAGCATCGAGACCGGTATCGGGCACGCGCGCATCCCGCCCCTCAGCCTGCAAACTTTGGTGGAGAACGCGGTCAAGTTTGGCGCCGCAAACCGTCGCGCCGGGGGCGAAATCCGCTATGAAGCAGGCCGCCGCGACGGGCGCCTCGTGCTGCGCGTTTTTAATCCTGGATCGTGCTCTGCGCCGTCCGACTCTACCCGTCAGGGATTGGTCAATCTCCGTCGTCGGCTCGACGTGCTTTATGGCCGCGAGGCCGGCTTGGAGCTTCGTCAAGGCGAGCCCGATTTGGTGATCGCAGAGCTGTTTGTGCCTTTTGAAACATCTGCCCGATGAAAGCCCTCATTATTGACGATGAGCCCCTCTTGCGTGCCGAGCTCCGCCGGATGCTCGGGGCCTACCCGGCGCTTGAGATCGTCGGCGAAGCCGCTGATGCCGAATCCGGACTCGAATGCATACACCGTCTGCGCCCCGACCTTTTGTTTCTCGATGTGCAAATGCCCGAGAAAAGCGGCCTCGATCTGCTTGCCGCCCTCGAGACTCTTCCACTCGTGATTTTCGTCACCGCACACGATCGGCACGCGATGCGCGCCTTTGATTTTGGGGCTACCGATTACCTGCTCAAGCCGGTCAATGAGGCACGTTTGCGGGTGGCCGTCTTGCGCGCCTTTGCCGCCCTCGACACCGGGTCGGGTCACTCGCCTGACGCTAACGAGCCGCACTCCGACGAGGACGGAACCGTCGCCGCCGGCCGCGCTTCCGTCGAGCCACTCGCCGAGGATCAATGCGTGCTCCTTCGTGACGGCGACCACACTTACTTTTTGCCTGTTAAGTCTATACAATCGATCGAGGCCTGCGGTTCATATGCGAGGCTTCATTTGGGTGACCGTCGCCCCCTCATTCCTCGCTCGCTAAACTTTCTCGAACAACGACTCCCCGCGCGGCTTTTCTTTCGTGTGAGCCGCAATGCTATCGTGAACATCCGCGAAGTGACGAAAATCGAACCTTGGTTTAGCGGCGGATTGAGAGCCACTTTGCGGAACGGCAGCACATTCGATCTATCCCGCCGGCAGGCGAAATTGTTTCGTGATAGCATGACGCTCTGAGCGCATCAAAGTGCGGGCTTTTTAAGGGTCCAGATTATACCGGTAACCGCCGCACCCGCTCGGTAGAGTTGAAACACACCCATTGCCACTTTCGATAATCGGGGGGGGGATCGTTGCACCGCGTTTTAATTAAGAACCGGGTGGCGGTTAACTTTTCGATCGCCCATGCTGTCTGCTAGTTTCGCGTTGTTCGGCTCGAAATCCTCAGTCCTTCATATCTTCTCTGTTTCGAACATGCGCTACATCAGCACCCGCGGCCAATCTCCCGCCCTCGGCTTCTCCGACGCCGTCGCCACCGGCCTCGCGCCCGACGGCGGGCTGTATCTGCCCGAGATGCTTCCGAGCTTTTCGGCCTCGGATCTAGGCCGCTTCGCGACGCTCTCCTATCCCGAACTCTGCTTCGAGTTTCTCTCCCGCTTCGCCACCGACATCCCGGCCGGCACCCTCCGCACCCTCGTCGCCAAAAGCTACACCACCTTCGCCCACGCCGACATCGCCCCGGTGGTGAAGCTCGACGACCTCACCTACGTGCTGGAGCTCTTCCACGGCCCAACCCTTGCCTTCAAGGACTTCGCCCTGCAACTGCTGGGCAACCTCTACGGGCACCAGTGCGCCGTCCGCGGCCAGACCATTAACGTCCTTGGCGCCACCTCCGGAGACACCGGCTCGGCCGCCATTCACGGCCTGCTCGGCAAGCCAGGCGTCGCTATCTTCATCGCCTACCCCGACGGCCGCACCTCGCCCCTTCAAGAACGCCAGATGGCCTGCACAGGCGCGGACAACGTCCATGCTCTGGCCATCGACGGCACCTTTGACGACGCTCAAGCCGCGCTTAAGGAGCTCTTCGCCGACCAAGAGTTCCGCACCCGCCACCGCCTGAGCGCGGTCAACTCGATCAACCTCGCCCGCATCCTGGCCCAGTGCGTCTACTACCTCTGGGCCTACCTGCGTTTACCCGCCGGAGTGCGCGAGGAGATTGAGTGGGTTGTGCCCACCGGCAACTTCGGTAACGTCCTCGCTGGCTGGCTGCTCCAAAAAATGAGCGTGCCCCTGCGCGGCTTTCGTGTCGCCACCAACCAGAACGATATCCTCCATCGCCTGTTTACCACCGGGGACTACCGGGTCGCCAGCGTCACTCCTTCACTCGCGCCATCGATGGATATTCAAGTCTCCAGCAACTTCGAGCGCTTCCTCTATTACAGTGTCGGGCAAAACCCCGCTAAGGTCCGCGATATCATGGCGACCTTCAAGACGACCGGTGCCTACACCTTTGCCGGTTTTGATCCCGACAGTTTCACCGCCTCACGCTGCGCCGATGTCGAGATCCCGAGCCTCATCCGAACAGTTTATCAAGACTACGGCTACATCGCCGACCCGCACACCGCGTGCGGCTTTAAATCGCTCGCGAAGAGCCGTCCAAGCATCGTGCTTGCCACCGCCAGCCCGGCCAAGTTCCCCGATACCATCGTCTCGGCCATCGGCATGGAGCCCACCGCCCCCTCGCTAGAGGCCTTAAAGAAAAAGACGCTGGTGAAGCATAAACTGCCGGCCGACGCCGCATCCATCCGCGCCTACGTGGATCGATACGCGGTTTGAGCAGCGCCCTATGTCGCGCCCGGTCCAGCAAGGATCCGCGGACCTTTACGTTCATAGAGACGAATCTGGTGCTTGCGCTGATCGTGCAGGATAATCTCGGCGTAGCGTCCCCAACCTACCAGAGTGCGGAAAATGACCCTCGGTTTTTCATGAGGGAGCAATGCGGCTAGTTCAGCCAGCAGCACATCGTCGTTCAGAACCTTGCTCTCCTGCACGTTGATCAGCCTTATTAGCAGGTCGAAAATCTTCAGCCCGAGAATCTTTTCACGGAGAAGACGTTTTTGATCGAGCGTGGAGGCGGCTAGGACCTGACTGCCAAATTCGGTGATTACAACCTCTTGGCCTGGAGTGAGCACAAGTCCGAGCAATTCACCTGCCTTGACCAGATTGACGACCGAGCCGAAATCGCGGCCCAACCGCTCGGCAATCTCAAAAATATCGAGCGCTTGGCCAGAGAGCATCGTGACCAGTCCAAGCACCTCGCCGGCGGTGACAGCCGGGATGCTCACGGGCACGATGCGGCGCTGCCCCTCGTCCGTCTTTAGCACCATCTTTCCGGACTCCACGGCGGCGACGGGCGCGTCGGGCAGGGTGGCGTGAGTGAGAATGCGATGGAGGTTGTCCACTGCGGACGCAAAACCCGTTGACTTGGGGTCACGCGGATAGGGCAGAGGATTGGCAACGATCTGGTCGATGCGACCCGGGCCAGCGGCGAGCACAACAATCCGGGTGGCCAGCTCGACCGCCTCCTCAATATTGTGCGTCACGAGAATCATCGTTCGCAATGGGTTGGCCGGATCGGCCAGCAGGCGGGCAAGCTCGTTGCGGAGGGTCTCGGCCGTGAGCACGTCGAGCGCACTGAAAGGCTCGTCCATGCACAACACTTCGGGATCGGCAACCAGAGCGCGTGCTATGCCAACTCGCTGTTTCATGCCGCCCGAAAGTTCGCGAGGGTAGGCATTCTCGTAGGCGTTCAAGCCGACTACCCCAAGCACGCGATCGACCTTTGCGTCACGTTCCGCCCCGGGCAGGTGCTCGACCGCCAGAAGCACGTTGCCGCGAACAGTCAGCCAGGGGAAGAGCGCGAAGTTCTGGAATACCATCGAGACGCGCGGCGCGATACCAACCAGCGGTTTTCCGTGATGAAAAACTTCTCCGCGGGTCGGACTGATGAGCCCGACCAGCGTTCGCATAAGGGTGGACTTCCCGCAGCCGGACGGGCCAAGCAAAGCTACGACGTCATGAGGGGATACATCAAAACTAACGTCGGAGAGCACGAGGTCGCGCTGGGCGCCGGAAACGTATTCATGGCTAACGTGACGAAGCGAGAGAATGGGGGCGGGCGCGGTCATCGCGGGGTGGAGCCGAGGTTCGTGGAAGTTGGAAGAGGGAGATGGGGGCCGACCCGGCTCAGGCGCCAAAACGGCAGCGTTCATTGGCGAGCGTCTGGAGTTTTTTCCAGACGAAGCGGTTTATCAGCACCACGATAAGTGCCATGATAATTACCCCAGCGGCTAATTGCGGGTAGTTGCCTGCGGCAGTGGCTCGGCTGATATAGGCACCGAGTCCGGTTGTCTGCGTGAGCAGCCCCCCGGAGCGAACATATTCCGAGACGATGGTGGCGTTCCACGCTCCGCCGGCGGCGGTTATGCAGCCGGTGACTAGGCCCGGAGCGATAGCCGGCAAAAGGTAACGCGTCCAACGCCGCCCACCGGACAGTCCCATCAACGCAGCGCAGCTTCGAATGTCGTTCGGAATCGCAGAGGCGGCGGAGGTAACGTTGAACAAAATATACCACTGCGTGCCTAGCATGATAAGCGGCACTGCGCCCCAGCTGAGATTGCCGCCAACCGCGATGACGAGCCCTAGAATCCATGGATAAACCATCGGAGCCGGGAATGAGGCAGCGAATTGAATCACGGGCTGAAGCTTGCGCGAGAGAGACGGATGTAGGCCCAGCCACACCCCACACGGCACGGCCCAGAGCACGCTGAGCGAGAGAGCAGCGAAAACACGCAAGGTGGTGCCGCCGGTGCTGAGCGCGATCTCACGCCAGTCCGCTGCGCCCAACTGGGATATGAGCAACGCGAGCTTGAACAAGGCGAAGGCACCAAGGCCAAGCATGAGAATGAACAGCAAGTTACCTAACCATTTCAGAATAATTGGAGACACCGTGGCGACCGCCACCTTGCCAAGGTGAGGCGAATGCCGACGACACACGAGTGACGACGCAAACCGTTCCCAAGCGAACGACACCCGGCGAAACAACGTGGAGCGCGCCAGCCACAATCCAATCACACCGGGTGCAGCACCGTCGGCAGAAGCTCCTGCGAAATCATCAAGATTGAATTTCCGCGACCAACGCACGAGGGGCCACCAAACGAGTCGGTCCGTGGCAACTATGACTAAGCCCATCGCCACCACGCCATAGACCTGCGCGCAGACGTCACCTCGGGCCATTGCCTCATTCATGTAGGACCCTATGCCGGGCAGCCGGAAATCCTGGTCTCCGAGCTGAAACGCCTCGGTAATGCTGAGGAAAAACCAGCCGCCAGCCATCGAGACCATGCTATTGTAGACGAGACTTTGCGTGCCGAACGGTAACTCGACGCGCCAGAAACGCTGCCAGGGCGAGAAATCGTAGAGGCGCGCAAGGTTGCGATGCTCTGCTGGAACGCCCTGCAGGGAGTCGTAATAACTGAAGGCCATGTTCCAGACTTGGCCGGTCAGGATCATAATCACACAGGCGGACTCCAAACCGATATTACTGTGCGGAAAGAACCGAACGAGAGCAAGCACCAGCCCCGGGAGAAAACCCAGCACGGGGATGCTCTGCAACACGTCGAGCACAGGCATTATTAGCCTTCGAGCACGAAGATCATAAAATGCCCAAGAGGCGACCAGGATCGTGAAGACCAGCGACAGTCCGTAGGCGATCCAACTGCGCGCGAGCGAGTAAATCGCGTAAAGTGGCAGCACCGAAGGCGAGAGATCGATCGGCGCCGATACTCGCAGAGGCGCACGCCAC
>CAIQAB010000014.1 GCA_903869675.1 uncultured Verrucomicrobiota bacterium
CTCGGCGAATGGCGTGGTCGCAACCACACCCGGAACTTTCTCAATCGCGGTCATGACCGCGCGCGGATCCTCCATCAAACCGCTCGCACGCACCTGCACCTCGCCCTGAGTATTGACGATCATGTTGCGGATCTCACGGCCGAAGCCGCCCATCACCGATATGGAAACGATCAGCAGCGCCACCCCGAGAGCCACCCCGAGAATGGAGATGCAGGTGAAAAACGGAAACCGTCGCCCGCTCGGGAAAAGCTGCTTTAGCGCAAGGTAGAGCGGCCAGGGCATCGCGGCACGACGAGGTTAAGTTTATGGCGTAAGTTCAATGGCGGAAGCGTTTACAACCTTGGCCTTGAACCTGAAACTTCAACTTGCTGAGCCCCCACCTGAGGCGGCGTTGCGGAGTTGAGGAAAGAGGATGACGTCGCGGATGCTTTCAGCGCCGGTGAGCAGGATGCAGAGTCGATCAATGCCGATGCCCATGCCGCCGGCGGGCGGCATGCCGTGTTCGAGCGCTAGTAGAAAGTCATGATCGATCTTCTGCTGTTCCTCGCCGGCTTGCGCCTCGAACATCGCGCGCTGCACATCTGGATCGTTTTGCTCTGAGTAAGCTGGCGCCACCTCCATGCCTCCGATGATGAGCTCAAAGACATCAATGGTAGTGGGGTCGTCGGCCGTGATTTTCGCCAGCGGACAGAGTTCCTTGGGCAAATGGGTGACGAAGGTCGGCTGAATAAGGGTCGGTTCGATGAGTTTACCGAAAATTTCATTTGTTAGCTCGAATTCCTCCCACTTTGGATCGGCGTAGAGACCAAGTCGCTTTACCCCAGTAACTTTCTCATCCTTGGCGCGGGCAAACCAGTGGGGGTCGCCGGTCTTCTCGATGATCAGGTCCTTGTATTTCACCTCGCGCCACTCGGCCCCGAAGTCGATCTCTTGGCCGCTGGCGGCGTGCATGATCTTCATAGTGGCACGACGCGGCGCATTCTCGCCCTCGCCGTCCGGCTCGGTGGGCTTCACGACGTCACGAACAAGGTGGACAAGGAGGTCCTTCACCAGCGTCATCATGCCACGGTAGTCACTGTAGGCCTGATAGACTTCGAGCATGGTGAACTCTGGATTGTGCCGCCTGGATACGCCCTCGTTGCGGAAATTGCGTCCGATCTCGAAGACCCGGTCGTAACCGCCAACGAGCATACGCTTGAGGTAAAGCTCCAGCGAGATGCGCAATACGAAATCGGTATCGAGGGCGTTGTGGTGAGTTTGGAAGGGTCGAGCCGCCGCGCCGCCCGCCACGCTTTGCAGCACAGGCGTCTCAACTTCGAGGAACTGGCGGTCCTCCAAAAAGCGCCGCACCGCGCTCACGATGCGCGCCCGGGTCATCAGACGGTGCCGCGACTCGGTGTTGACGATCAGGTCAAGGTAGCGCTGACGGTAAATTTGCTCTGCATCAGTCAGGCCGCTCCACTTCTCGGGAAGAGGACGGAGGGCCTTCGAGACGAGAGTGAAGGCATCCACCCGCACCGTGATCTCGCCGGTTTTGGTCATGAAGAGGGTGCCGGAAACGCCGATAATATCACCGAGGTCGAGTTGTTTCTTAAAGAAGAGGTAGCGCTCCTCTCCAAGCACATCTTTGCGGAAGTAGAGCTGGATCTGCCCCTGCTGATCCTGGATTTTCACAAAAGAACTGCCGCCCTGCACCCGAAAGGTGACTAGGCGACCAGCCACCGTCACCGCGAATACATTATCCTGACCCTCGACGTAGAGGGCCTTGGCGTCGGCAGAAAAGTGCGTGGGGGCAATATTGGCGCGGAAAGGATCGAAGCCGCCGGCGCGCATATCATCCAGCTTACGGCGGCGCACAGCGTGTTGATCGTTAGAGATGTCAGGGACGAAATCACTCATGGAAAGGTTCAGCGTGAGTTGCACACCTGCCTCGGGCAAGCCGACGATTGAGGTGGCGGGAGGAACAGGAATCTATCGCATGCTAAACAAAGAGTCTCCTTTCCTCCGTGTCCGTCCCTACCCCAGCCCCACCCAAAGTGCCTCGCGCCAGACCGGCGCTTGCCGTAGAATTTTGGGGACGCATGGCCTACGCCGAAGCCCTCGCCCGCCAAGTCGCCTTGCAAACCGCCTGCGTCGAGGGCCTTGCCAACGACACCCTCGTCCTCACGGAACATGACCCAGTCTACACCCTCGGTCTGCGTGCTGGGGCCGCTCGGCATCTCGTCTGGAACGCCGACACTCTTGCCCGCGAAAAAATTGCTCTGCACGCCACCAATCGTGGCGGTGACATCACCTACCACGGCCCAGGTCAACTGGTCGCCTACCCCATCGTAAATCTTGACCGCCGTCGTGACCTGCATGCTTACCTGCGTTTTCTCGAGGAGGTGCTCATCGCCGTCGTCGCCCGCCACGGGTTAGCCGCCGCTCGCCGCGAGGGCCTAACCGGTATCTGGATCAAAAATCGTAAAATCGCTGCGATTGGCGTAGCGGTGCGTCGCTGGGTGACGATGCACGGCATCGCTTTGAACGTTGCCCCCGACCTACGGCACTTCAGTGGCATCGTGCCCTGCGGCATAGCTGAGACGGATGGCACCGTTACATCCCTCGCTAGCGAGCTGGGCGCGCGTTGCCCGTCCTTGGAGCAAGTCGGCCGCGACTTTGCGGATGAATTCTCAATCCGCTGGACTCGTTTCGTAACATCGAACCAAACATGAAAAAATCCGTGCTCCGAGGTGGAATCCGTGGTTAATCCGAATCCCTTGAGCACTATGGATACGTCGCGCAAACCTGCCTGGCTTCGAGCCAAGCTCCCTTCCGGTCCTGGCTACAACGCCGTCCGCCAACTCGTGGACGAACATAAGCTACACACCGTCTGCCAGAGTGCGCAGTGTCCAAATCTCGGGGAATGCTGGTCGCGCGGCACCGCGACGGTAATGATCTTGGGCAACGTCTGCACCCGTTCCTGCAACTTCTGCGCGATCCAGACCGGTCGTCCCACCGAATACGACTTGGGCGAACCCGCGCGAGTGGCTGAGGCCGTCGCCACCATGAACCTGAAGCATTGCGTGGTGACCTCAGTTGCCCGCGACGAGCTGAAAGACGGCGGCGCCGCCGTTTGGGCTGCCACCATCCGTGCCATCCGCGACCGGCTACCTGAAACTGCCATCGAAATTCTGACTCCCGACTGGAAGGGGCAAACCGATCTGCTGGATATCGTGCTAGATGCCAAACCTGACATTTTCAACCACAACCTGGAGACTGTAGAACGCCTGCAGAAACCCGTTCGGGTGCAGGCTCGCTACGATCGCTCCCGCGCCATTCTGCGCCACGCTAAGGCCCGTGGATTCACGACCAAAACGGGCATCATGCTCGGCCTGGGCGAGGAGGCACACGAGATCGAGGAAACCCTACGAGATATCGCCGCTGACCGCACCGACATCCTAACCATCGGCCAATACCTGCAGCCCACACCCCAGCATTGGCCGGTCGCCCGCTGGGTGCACCCCGACGAGTTCGCTCGCTGGAAGGAGTTCGGCCTCGGCCTCGGGATCGGGGTGATTGAAAGCGGGGCGATGGTCCGCTCCAGTTATCACGCTGACGAGCAGTCGCTCAAATACACCGGCTTCGGACACCGCAACGACGCCAATGCCTTCGCCAGCGCAGGAGAGTAACCAACCTACCTTATGCAGCCCTTCCGTAAACTCGTTTTGGCATCAATCGTCCCCCTCTTTTTAGCTGTTTTCTGCCTGGCGGTGCTTCGTGCTGAGGCCCCCCGTGCCGAGCATGTATTTATCGTGAGCTTCGACCAAGCCGCGCCCTTTAATATCGAGTCGGCGAACATGCCGGTTTTCAAAAAACTCGCCTCCGCTGGCGCTCACACTTGGGAGGCCTTCACCATCGTGCCCAGCCTCACGCTGCCTTCGCACGTGTCCATGCTTACGGGCGTTGGGGTGCAAAAACACCAGATCACCTGGAACGACTGGGATCCCTCCAAACCCATCCTGACCGTCCCGACCATATTTAAAATCGCACGGACTCAAGGCCTTTCAACTGCGCTTGTGGCCTCAAAGGAAAAATTCAAAACTTTCCAAGCAGCGGGCGGTATCGATTTCTTTGAACTACCGGATGACTACCTTTGCGACGGCATCGCCGCCGCCGCCATTCGTGCCATTAAAGAAAAGCGCCCTAATCTGATGTTTATCCACTTCGGAGACCCCGATTTCGCCGGCCATCTTCACGGTGTGAGTTCGCCGGAAAAACTCGCGGCACTCGCCTCCTGTGATGCCGCGCTCGGCCGCATCCACGCCGCCATCGTCGATGCCGGCCTAGCCGATTCCAGTGTGCTGATCCTCACCGCCGACCACGGAGGGCACGACCGTGCGCCCGAGGAAAACGACTTGCGCGCAAAGCGTGGTCTGTCTCCCCAGCCTGGCACCCACGGCGATGCCACCACCGACGATGTTACCATCCCTTGGGTCGCCGCTGGCAAAGGTGTTAAGTCCGGCTACACGGTGACTGCCCCGGTAGTGCAATACGATACGGCCGCGACCGCGCTCTGGCTACTTGGCGTTCCGCTGCCCGTTCATTTCTGGGGACGTCCGGTAGTCAACGCATTTGAGTAAAGCAGGGGAATGGCCTTTAAGACATACGGCGGCCGGACCACCGCCAAGCTACTAAAAGTTGTGCAGTAACGAGATAGGAACCGTGAAGGATTTCCCTATTCTGGCTGGGGACCGCCGAGACTACGGCAAGAGGCGCGAAAACACCGTGCGCAGATCAATCGAGTAAGCCACAAACGAAGAGCCAGTGGGCCAAAGGATGTTATCTTGAAACGTGCCTAAGGATCACTGCCGGGGCCGAGAAACACCCGAGCTAGCAGCATCCGTCACTACGCCAAGGCTCGAAGTAGAAACGTTTAGATAATTTTGGTGTTTAACCGCCTCAGTTTCTGGAGAGAAGCGGTAACAATTTTGCGCTAGCATCTCGTGCCTGCGCAAGCATCGCGGTGTGCCCTTCCGACAAGATTTGCAAGCGGGCCTTTAGGGTGGTCTCCACTGCTATATCGGCGTCGCGTATGACCGCTAGCGCCGCTTCTTGGTTGGTGCGGGCCGTGGTGGCAACGCCAGCGGCGAACTCTAGTCTACTCTGCACGGATCCAACCTGTGCCTGGGCTTCGGAAATTTGATCAAGCGCGGCGCCAAGTTCCGAAATTGCACCAGAGCCATCGATTTTAAAGGTAAAGGCACCCGTGGCATCCTGCCGGAAAACCGCCGCGAGCGGACCTGTTCGGAAATCGAGAACCGGCAGCTTGAGTTGCTCATTCGCCTCGAGACCAATAGCCAAGGTTTCGGCGTTGCCGGAGCCGAATAACTCAGCCCCGTCGAACTGACCGAGGGGACTCACCACCCCAGAAGTGCCGCCGATCTGGGCCTGCGGGCCCCCGATGGTCTGGCGTAATTGCCCAAGCAACTGAGAGGTTTCTTCCGCATAAAGTGCGCGCTCGGAAGCACTCTGCACTGCATTCTTCCCCAGGGTGGCGATCTCGCTTAGCCGGGTGATTACCCGGGAAAGGGTATCCAGATGACTGGAGGTCACCTGCATGCGGCTGACCCCATTCTGCAAGTTCACTTCGACTGCTCCGAATCGCAATTGTTGACTATCCAGTTTAGCGGCCAAACCCGTATCGGCGACATCGCGCGAGGGTCGGTCTAGACGTTGACCCGACGAGATGCGGGTGGTGACAGCATCGGTAGACGTCTGGATACGACTAAGGCCGGCAGCCAAATTCAACGCGTGGTTTGGAATATTGAATGAAGACATTAGCGAGAGATGCCGACTCAGGAGCGAGGGGTGGGTTTAGCGAGACGAGGCAACGCCGGCAGGCCGGAAGGACCGCTGGCAATGGGCGGGACGGCGGCGGCCTGATTATTGGCTGCGATCGAATCGAGCACCTCCTTGCGCACGATTGGAATCTCGCGCGGGGCATTTATGCCGATCTTCACGAGATCACCTTCAATCCGCGTGATGCGGATTTCGATGTTATCGCCTATGACAATGGCTTCGTTAACCTTACGAGTGAGGACGAGCATGACGAGCAGGTTTAGCCGGTGGTAACGAGCGGGTGGCGCGCACTGTATTGGCCATGGTTGGCTACCACGACCTGACGGGCAATGCCAGTGTGGCGGTTTATAATGACGGGGCCAACCAGATTAACAGTGGCAGTAGTCGCGGCTCCGCCCCGGACGGTGACGATGTTGTAAACCTGCGCGTCATCAGCCGAGGCGATGCCGAGGGCTTGCGCGTCGTCGTCAAAAAGTTCGGGGGCATAATCTGCCACAAGGCCGGAAGGATCCATAACCACGAAATGAAGCGGGTCAGGACCGTGCAGGCGCAACCATTGAAAAGGGAGCTGATCGGCAAGGTGGAAAATTTCGCCACGGCGATGCTCGGGGAAACCTACGATACCAGCGGGGAAATGGAGTTCCCGCACAGCCGGCAAAGCATCGGGAGTGAGCACGGGTTGGTTATCAGGGAGGACTTTCATATTAAAAAAGATTGGGTGGTGCGCCGGATAATTTAACGGATGTAATCAAGAAGTGACATCTTAAGGATGGTGGCGGAGGAACTTAGGGCCGCTTCATAAGCCTGGGTCGTCTGGTTTAACTGCACGATTGTCGCAGGCAGGTCGGCGTCCGCCTCGTTTGAAATCTGCCGTCCAAGCTCGTCGGTGCGCGCGCGATGCTGGGACTGGGCTACCTCAATCCGCATTTGAATGGCGCCATGTTCACTTAGCGACGTAACCAAGAGATCTTCTGAATTTTCAAGATTCGGACGAACGGCCTGGACGGCGGCCGCGTTTCCGGACTGGAGCGCGTCACGAAGGGCGACGAGACGGTTCATGAAATCAGCGATACCGGAGTTGGTCCCACTGTCCGGCGTCGGCTGAATAGAGGAACCATCCGCGATCGGCACTGACAGGCGACCGCTATCGCCCGTATAGGCAACCGAAGAGATACGGCCGTCGGCGCCGCGGGCCGGCGCATAAGGAGCCTTGTCGGTCGAGGTGCCGGCAAAAAGATAATCGTTGCGAAAGCGGGTGTTGCCGAGCGCTACCGTCTGTTCGAGCAACTGGTCGACCTCGGCTGCATAAGCACGCATCGCTTGGGCATTGATCCCGCCATTACCCAGAACAGCGAGCTCTCCAGAGCGGTCAGAAAGTTTCTTGATCTGGTCGAGTCCGGCGTAAGAGGTCTTAGAGTATTCAAGCGCCGAGGTTGCGTTGCGTGAATACTGCGCAAGAGAGCGAAGCTCGAGTTGATCCGCTATCACGCGACCGGCTGCCGCAGGATCGTCTCCAGGTTGAAAGAGACGCTGACCGGTCGCAACCTGATTCTGTAGCTCCGCCTGTCGTGAACTCAGGCGCTGGAGTTGAGCCAGGACGGCGTCGGAAGTGGTGGCGGAGGAGAGACGCATGATGAAATGAGCTAGGTTGGTAAGATCAGCCGCGGACGAGACCGTTCACTACGGTGTCAAGTAGGCCGTCGATGATGGAAATAACTTTTGAGGAAGCCTGAAAAGCGCGCTGGAACTTCAGCAAATCAGCCATCTCCTCATCCATGGAAACGCCGCTCACGCTCTGGCGCTGTTGTTTGACCAAGGTTTCGATATTCTTCTGGTCCTCAAGTCGACTTTCTGTGCCAGCGACGGCTCTGCCAAATTCCGAGACTACACCGGAGTAATACTGGGCAAAGGTTCCATCGATCGCATCGCCGGCGGCGATGGAGAATTTCTTGGAAGCCAAATCACCTATGGCAGCGGCAGTAGTGTTGGCGCCGGCCGCGCCTCCAGCCGAGGCTTTGACTGAGGCAGGGGTAATCGAGGCAGCCAGTCTAATCGTGGAGCCGGGGGCGGCAGGATCTACCGTAAAGAAATCGCCGCCGGCGCCGGAGGGATTGTAGGCGGAGTTTACCGACGCGGCTAATTGCCCGGCAAAAGTGGAGAGGCGTTCACGAAGAGTAGATACCAAGCCATCTTTGGCCGTCAGGCAGCCCTTGATCGAGCCGTCTGCTACGGCAACGGGGGCGCCCGATGTCTTTGCGGTTATTTGGTTCCCGCTGTAGGCAACCATCGATTCAACCGAAGACAGAGAGACTAGCACGACGGGCGCACCGTTGTTGTCGCGAACAAAAACATCGACCTGGCTATCATCGGTGGCGTTCGTGCGGGTCTCGGCACCAATGCTCTTAGCAAGCTCCTCAATGCGGGCTTGGCGTTGGTCCCGGAGGTCCACGGCAGCACCCGGAGCATTGACCTCAAGGCGACCGATCTGGCCGTTAAGCTCAGCGATATTTTCTAGCAACCGGTTCACGTCTGCCGTGCCGGCTTCGATCTGCACGCCGAGATCCGTCTGGATTTGGGCCAAGCGGGAGTCAGTGAGGTTAAAGCGCTGGGCCAGGATGTCTGCGCGTTGAACCAGATTTTGTCTTTCACCGAGGTCGGTCGGTCGAGCTGCGAAGGACTGGAAGGCGTTAAAGAAATCACCTAAAGCCGCGGACAAACCTTGGGCGGAGACTTCAGCAGAATCAGTGGCGGCTGCACGATCGATAGATTCGCCGAACGCGGCCTGCGCGCGAGAGTTGGCCGAATCTTCAGCCTCTAGGGCGGCGGTGCGGCCCAACTCGCGAGCGAGTTGGCGATCGAGCAGGGTATTGCGCACCTGCTGGATCGTCTTGGATTCGATCCCAATCGATTCGACGCCATCATGAGTGAGGATAGATCCACGATTGGCAAAGAGGACGCGTTGGCGTGAATAATCGGGATTATTAACGTTGGCCAGATTGCGACCGGCGGTCTCCACCCCGCGCGATTGCGCATTAAGAGCGAGAACAGACTGCGAGAGGCTAGAGAAAAGTCCGGACATAAAAATGGGGAATCAACCGGTTGCGCTCAAGGCGGCAGCTGGACCAGTAAAGGCCCCTACCCTGCCACTGGCTGCGTAAGTGCGAGGACGGGCAGCGGGATGAAGAGTCGCAACCGCTTCGCGATGCAATTCGACCGCGCGAGCGAGCAAACTGTGATTTTGACGGGCGCGACGGCGCACGCGGTGAACAAGATGATTAACCTCTACAATCAGGGCGTCGATCAACGCGCGCTGATCTGCAGGGAACAACGGGAGTAGTTGACGCAGACTCGAGTCAGGCGGACGGGAGTTCTCAACGGCGAAACGAGCAACCCAAAGTTCACGAGCTTCGCGGTGGCGGGCGGACTCGGTAGCCAGTGCCTCGATCTCAAGCGAAGCCTCGGCAACCGCCTGCACTTCACGGCTCCAGAGCAGGGCCTGTTGCTGGTCAAAAAGAGCGAGCAGGCCACCATAAGCGGAAAGCTCGGAGCGGAGAAGCTCCACTAGGGGGACGAACGGAAGGACGTTCATAGAGGGATAAAATTTGGAGCGGGATGGATTCATTCTGCAGCGGCGGCGTCTGCGGGCGAAAGCTGGCGGCTTATTACGGCCGATAAACCGAGGCCGCCGCCCGCCGTAATGGAATTGGAGAGAACATCCGTGAGCATATAGGCATAGACACCACCGCCCGAGCCCGAGCCTTCCGACCCACCCAAACTGCCGCCGCTCATCATGGGCTCGATTGCGGGACCTATCATCTGACGGACCAAAATAGCTTCAAATTGACGGGATGCTTTTTGCAGATCAGCAGGAGAAGTCCGCGCGGACGCGGCAGAAGCACCTGCAGAATTTAGAGCGGGAGCGGCAAGGGGGCGGTTAACCGAAGAAACAGCGGCAAGGGGACTCATGGTGGGATCAGTTTATTATAAGCTCGGCCTGCAAAGCGCCGGAGGTCTTTAGCGTTTGGAAAATAGCCATCATCTCGCGCGTGCTCACACCGAGAGCATTAAGTGCCGATGCCAGCCGATCGATAGACGACGTGGCCTCGACCACGGTGAAGCCGCCCTTGGTTTCTTTGATACTGGTCTGGGTATTGGGAACGACAGCGGTCTGGCCACCAGGACTGAAAGCGCCTGGCTGCGATACAGAAAGATTGGATGCTATGGTAATCGTCAGGGCCCCATGGCTGATAGCGACTTGGGAAAGACTAACCGGAGCGGTCGCCACGATGGTGCCAGTGCGTTCGTTGATCACAATACGGGCCAAGCTATCAGGAGACACGGTAACCGCGCCTACGTCGGATAAAAAATCCACGTCGCGTCCGGCGTAGTTTTCCGGCAAGATAAGATCTATCGTCGCGGCGTCGCGGGCAACCGCGAGAGATGCAGGTATGGCACGATTGATGGCAACCGCGACGCGGGCGGCTGAGGTAAAGTCTGGATTTTGCAGCGAAAGGGCGAGACGTCCATCGCGCACAAAATCGGCGGCTATCTCGCGCTCAACGATCGCACCGTTGCTAATGATGCCCACCGTAGGATGATTCTTCTGCACGGTGGCCCCGCCGGCCCCGCCAGCACCACCGAGGAAGCCGCCGACGGCAATAGGGCCTTGGGCAACCGCATAGGCTCGGCCATCGGCGCCTAGTAAAGGTGTCTGGAGAAGCACTCCGCCCTGTAGTGACTTAGCATCGCCGACCGAAGACACCGTCACATCAATGCGGGCGCCAGATTTCAAAAACGCGGCTATATCCGCGGTCAGCATCACGGCGGCAGCATTCTTCGACTTTATTTGAGCGGGATCGAGTTTAAGTCCGTTGCGTTCCAGCGCGTTCGCCACTGAGCGCAAGGTCGTTAGGGCATTGGAATCACCGTCGCCGGCGAGACCTACCACAATACCATAGCCCACCAGTTGGTTCTCCCGCTGGCCTTCGAAGCGAGCGAGATCCTTTACCCGCGCGGCCGATAGTGCGAGGGGTGCCAGGGCGAGAGAGAGACTCAGAAACAAGCGAAGCATGGAATTTAGAATGGACGGATTTTCTCGTATAAACGGCTTAACCAGCCGCGTTTTTGGGCATCGGTCAGACTTCCATCCGAAATGAACTCGAGGCGGGCCTCAGCGATATTAGTGGAAAGTATAGTGTTACCTGCACCGATGTCGGCCGGTCTGATCAACCCGTGCAAAATGACGTTTTGGGTCTCGCCCGAGAAAGTGAGTTTGCGCGCACCGGCGATAACAAGATTACCATTAGGCAGGACGTCGGTTACCAACACGGCGGCGCGAGCGTTAAGCGACTGGCTATTGCTTACCTGGCCGCCGCCGGTGAACTCATTTTTACCGCCGAACTTAATGCCGGGCGTCTGCCCCCCGCGTGTGCCGAAATTATCCACGGCGGCGGGGAAGAGAAATTGGGAAACCGAAGCTTCGGAATTCGTGTCGGTGGTAGTGCTTTTATTCTGCGTGGAGCTCGTCGCCGCATTTTCCGCGATAATGATGGTGAGAATATCGCCAACACGTCCGGCCCGGATATCCGAGGCGAGTCCCTGTTCGCGAGAACCGGCGGCCAGCCAGAGAGAGCCCGCGCGGACGGATGCGGAGAAGAAGCAAAACAGAAGCACCAAGCGAAGGGAGAGACGGAAGGAGATCATAGTGAGACTTAGAAACGGATGGCGGCCACCGAAAGGCCGGTTACATTGGCAGTGAATTCGCGCTTGGAATCCGGATTTCGCACCCGCACCGGATCTCCGCGGGCGGCATCATGCAGCGCGATCGCGCGCAGACTCACGGTAAGCGATCCGTCAGAGGCCACAACATCAATAGACTGACCTCGGCGGACCAGAGGACGGCGCAACACGTCGCGCGAGACCAGCAGACGCCCGACCGGCACGGCGCGGGCAAAATCTAGTTCGCTGCCCTCATCAAACACTAACACGTCACGTTCCCGCAATGCGTCATACCGGCGAGGCTCGAGATCTTCGCTGCGCAAAGGCGTGCCCGCTGCCGCCGGAATGCGCAAAGCCGCGCCATCGCGCCAGAGCTCGGCACGAAGCACGAGAGTAAAGCGGGTGCGAATCCCTTCGGCTGTAGTGGCGCTAACACCCAGAAGCAGTTGCGGTGCAAGTTCGGTCGGAGCGTCAATTATTTCCAGATCGGCATCCGCCGGTGCCGATTCGGGACGGGGTCGATTCCAGTTTAAAATAAGCGTGCCCTTGGCGTTGTAGCGCTGGGTGAGCAGTGCCGAAAGCGTAACTAACCAAGAATCCTCGGACGCCGAGGGGGGAAGCTGAAATGCTGTCGACGCGGCATCGGCCGGCAGTGCCCGAGGGCAAGCAACCGCAATCAGAAAGAGAAAGAAGCCGAGACGGAAGGGCATGATAATAATTAGCGCTTCAGCTGGTTAACATTTTGCAGCATTTCGTCCGATGTCTGGATCGACTTGCTGTTTACTTCGTAGGCCCGCTGAGCGGTGATTAGGTTTACCATCTCCTCCACGATGTTTACATTCGAGGTCTCGATATAACCTTGCATGACGGTGCCAAAACCTTCCACGCCTGGCTGGCCGGTCTCGGCCGTTCCGCTGGAGCCGGTCTCGGCGTAAAGATTTCCACCCATACTGGCCAGGCCAGCCGGATTAGCAAAACGCGACAAGGTAAGGCGGAAAGTCTGGCTTCCGGCTGAGCTTTTGTAGGTCACGTCGCCAGTCTCGGCCACGTTGATTGCGGTCGTGCCAGCAGGGACGTTTTGAAATCCGCTCAGCACCGGCATACCATCCGTCGTGACCACTTGGCCGCTGGAATTCAGCTTGAATGAGCCGGCCCGGGTGTAGCCGACGGTGCCGTCCGGACGCTGCACCTCGAAAAATCCGTCGCCTTGAATGGCAAGATCGAGCCTTTCGCCGGTATTGGTCAACTGACCTTGGGTAAATACCTTGGAAGTGCCGGCCACGCGCGAGCCATTGCCAACCTCTATGCCCGTCGGGACTTGATTTCCGCCTCCCGCATCCGAACCAGCATTGCGAGGCTTTTGATAAAGCAAGTCCTGGAATTCGATCGTGCTACGCTTGAACCCCGGTGTGTTCACGTTCGCCAGATTGTTGGCGATAGTATTTAAATTCTGCTGCTGTGCTTCCATACCGGTGGCAGCTGAGTAGAGGGAGAGGTTCATGGCGGTTTTATAAAGCTATGTTCAAGTAAGGGTTTCGAGGGTTCGCTCCATGATCTTATCGCGACTCTGGATAAGCTTCTGGTTGGCCTCGTAGGCGCGGGCTATATTTACGAGATCCACCATCTCACGCAGCGGAGCGACGTTACTCGATTCTTGGTAGCCCTGAAGGATTACGGGGTTTTCCACAGGAACCATGCCGGCGCCTGCGCCCGGCATAAATAGGCCGCCGGCAAGCGGAATTAGCCGCGAGGGAAATTCAGCCTTTGAAAGCGCTATTTTACCCACAATAGCATCGCCTTGTCGGACCACCCCTTCTTCATTAATCAAAGGAGGTCCGCCCTGAGGCTGAAGCTGTATAGGTTGGCCTGATTCACCAAGTATCTCAAGCCCCTGACTATTGATCAAAGTGCGATCGGCACGCACCTGTAACTGACCGGAACGTGTGTAAGCGATACCGTCCTCGGTGCGCACATTAAAAAAACCTTCGCCGGAAATGGCGAAATCGAGATTACGACCGGTGGGGCGGTTTTCACCTGGTAAAAACGATATCGCATAACGGGTCTGCGGAAATAGGGCTGGCATACCCTCGCCTCGGTCCGGTCGCGCGCCCGGATCCACCAATACTTCACCATTGGATTCAGATGCCACCTGCACCGTGCGTCGTTTAAAGCCCGCCATCTCGCTCGACGTGATGTTTTGCGAAACGGCATCCTGCCAGCGCTCAAGAGCACTCAGGGAAGCTGCGCTTTGGTATAGACCAACGTTCATACCTTCGACAAAGCACAGTCAATGCCAGTTACCTTAACTGCTATTTATCAGTATAATAAGAAACCAAAAATCCAAAACGAGATTCCCCTGACATGGCAGGAAAAAAATGCCGGGGGCTAAACGACACTCAAGCGACCTGATTTGGGAAACGGCGAGGGGACTGCAGGAGCCCCATGGATTTTAAGGGTGAAATCAGAAGCATGGCACACTGGCCATTCGCTGTTTCAGGCTCACCCACCGTCGAGACCAGAAAGGAAAAAGCACGACCCTAAATATCAGGTTTCGGCTGCGTAAAGGCAATCGACTTCTATACGTTCCCCGCAGGCACAAGTAACAACGATGCGTATAACCCGGTCGCCTTGACGCACGCAATCGACGTTGGCTGCACCATTATGGCCTCCGGCAGCGTGACCGTGGGCTCCGGAACGGGCGAGCGGCGCTTTGCCGCCGGCGGTTACAGCGGCGAGAAAAGGCGCCGGCGCAGGGACGTTCAGAGTGGGCGTGCTCACCCGTGGACGGTCAGTCAGGAAGGATTTCATGGCTCGCGGGAAGAAGGTGGAACTGAAGCTTTTTTGCCAAGTCGCAGACTCAAAGTTACGCGCTGATTCGATTCGGAATCTGGCGGGATCTGGGCCAGTGGGAGGGTATCCCCATAGCCGCTTACGCGCTCGATGGCCTTAGCATCTACAGCATAGCGGACAATCGCCCGACGTGCAGAATTGGCACGATCAGCCGACAACTCCCACGGACCGTAGAAAGACTCCTGAAACTCCAGACCGGCGCGGGTATGGCCCTCTATGACTACATCGAAACCATTGCGGTCGATCATCCAGGCTAGGCTCTGCATCACAAAGTCTCCCCACGGGGTAAAGTCTGCGGTCTTGCCCGCAAAGAGCGGTTGTTTCGCGCGATCGTAAAGCGTCACGCGCAACCCATCGCTGGTAACCTGAACATCGATGGGCTTGTTAGCCATCGCTTCATCTAGATTGAGCAGGCGAAAAAAATCCTTCGCCACGGAGTTCAGGAAATTGAGATCGATCGATCGCGCACTTGAAGATTCCATGGAGGAGGGACCATTCATCTTTTTACTTTGCGCGGCGTCTCTCGACGGGCGATTACTCTCAAATTTCAAGATGCCATTTTTGCCATCAACGTTGGATGTAAAAGGGTTCTGGAAATAACGGGCAGTCGCATCGAGTATTTTTTCGTCTTGCGCACAAATCCAAAGGACCATGAACAACGCCATCATGGCGGTCACGAAGTCGGCATAGGCGACCTTCCATGCTCCACCTTTACCGGCCATGGCGGGGATTGATTGGGGCTGGCGGAATATTCACGGCGCAAGGCAACCTGGTTTATTTGCCTGACGGCAAAGCTTTCAGGATATTTTCGAGTTCATCTGCATCGGGCTGCACCGTGCTCTCCAGCGTGCGCCGAGCAATCTCAACAGCGATCAATGGAGAATGCCCCTTGGCGAAACCGGATACGGCAGTCATGATGCATCGTAATATCTGGGTATCGCCAAGATTGAGCGTATTAATGCGGTAAGCGATTGGGTTTACGAAGCCGTAGGCCACGAAGATGCCCAAGAGCGTGCCGGTAAGAGCAGCCGCAACTTTTTCACCTACCGCCGCAGGCCCCTCCGATATGGCGGACATGGTGTTAATAATACCGAGCACAGCTGCAACGATGCCTATCGCCGGCAAGGAATCCCCCACCATCTGCATGAGGTGAACGGGATGAGAACTCTCCTCCGCTTTCGAGTTCATCTCCGCCGTCATCAACATCTCTAGCTGGTCAGGTTTAATCTTACCCTCGATCACGGGCTTCATTCCGTTAAGTAGAAATTTTAACCGCTCGGGATGGGCTGTCAGGACGGGATATTTGGCGAAAATAGCACTTTTGTCGGGATTCATCACGTGCTCTTCCAGCGCGATGAGGCCATTGCGTCTGCCGACCATGAAGATTTCGTATAGAAATTTGAGAATCTCAACGTAATCGGATTTGCCGGCCGGCTTACCCGATATGGCGTGCTTGATCTTATGAATCAGCTCGATCATCGTATGAGCCGGGCTGGCAATGACCAAAACTCCGCCGGCGACACCCAAGATCACGACAAACTCCGAGACGTGCATAAGCACGAGTGGGTTGCCTCCCGCCAGCATGAAGCCACCGAGGGTGGCGGCTATCACGATAAATGCCCCAACAAGGATTAACATGTGATTAGGGAACGAAAGATTCGCTTAACGATCCCGGGCTGCATCGATCGTCGCACGCAATCCAAGGATGGCTCGGGAATGGATCTGGCAGATGCGTGATTCGGTAAGTTTGAATACCGCAGCGATCTCAGCCAAGCGCATGTTTTCGTGGTAATACATCGAGAGGACACGTCTTTGTATATCGGGCAATTCCTGGATTTTTTGAGCGATAAGCTGAGAAAGCTCCTCCTGCTCGATGCGATTTTGCACCGGCACGGCCTGCTCATCGGCGATTAAGTCATGACGATTGGCGCCCGATTCATCGTTTTCACCCGCATCATTGATCGCGATGAAACTAATTGGACGCACCTCTACCATCCAGTGATCATAATCCTTCTGCGATAACCCGAGTTTAGCTCGGATCTGCTCGTCGGAAGGAGGCCGGCCCAACGACTGCTCAAGGTCGCTAATGGCAGCCTTGATCTTACGCGCTTTAGCCCGGGCGCGACGGGGGAACCAGTCCAGACGGCGAAGCTCGTCTAGCACTGCGCCCCGCACGCGTGTGGTCGCGTAGGCCGCAAACGTGTTCTGCTGTTCTGGATTGTAACGTTTCACCGCCGCGATGAGGCCAGTTACGCCCACGCTATAGAGATCATCGGCGTCCACGTGCGCAGGAAGCGTCAGCTTCATGCGATCCACAACATTACGAACTAGGGGGAGATAACGTTCGATTAACTCGTTGTCATTTACGGTGCCGCCAGCCGATTGGTAGGCTCGCCAGGCGGAAGATGCGGTTGTGGGCCGAGCGTCAGCGACAGGAGCAGGGGGAGCTTCAGGGTTCATGGCGGGTATAGGTTAAAAATGCTCAGCGGGAAGTTTGAGCTGCAGGAGTGGGGTTGCGTTGGCCAAGGGCTGGTTGGTTGTGGTTGGAGGCCGCGGCGACCGTCTCTTTTTTCTTTGCCGCCTCGGCCGCTTCCGCCTCCTCCGCTGCCTCAACGGCGGCACGACGAACCGCAACGGTATCCGCAAAAGCACGGTCTAAAACCCGCCAGAACCAACGCCCGAGCAGGGCGGTAGCCAGACAAGCCAGAGAAGCATCGCGAACCACCAGGTCGGGGAGGCGTTCCGCCGTGAAGCCCGCTATGGCCACCACCGCAAATCCAAGTGCACCTGCGCCAAGCACAAAGTATTTCATAGTCGGGAATCTCCGTGCAGGGGAAGCGTGCGGCGCAGCACCGTTCCTAGAACATCTGTCTCCAGTTCGCCGGTGAGGCCGGGACCGGTGCCGAGAAACAGCGGGGCGAGCTCACCCTCGATTAAGAATTCCCAGAGCCGCCCACAGCGCGGTGCCTCATCAAGATGCGTGCAGACCAAATGGGTCGCGCCAAAATCTCGACCGCGGGCGTAAGCGGCGCGCAAAGCGTCGGCATCATAGGCCGCGTTCAACACCAAAACCCGGCCGGAAATGCGTTCACGTTCCAAAAACCGCGCGCATTCCCGCTCGGCCCGACTGCCGGCCGCAGGCAGCCCGGGTAAATCCGCAAAAAGAAAGTCGCCGATGGGCTCACCTGTCGCGCCGGGAGCATAGTGCTCCAGAGGCACACCCAGCGCTTCGCAAAAAACCTCAAGCGAGGGAGCCGGGTTTGGCCGATCAAACTCCACCTTCCAGACCGTGCCGGTTCGGGATTGTTCGAATACCTCACGCGCCAGCCACTTACATAATGCAGACGTCCGTCCAACTCCCGCGGCGCCAAGAAAAGCCACACGCGGCGGCAATGCTTTTGGCGGCCGAGCGGCCGTCCGCAGATCGCGAGAGAGGTCAGCAAGAGCTTCATGCAATGGTCTCTGAGCGGCATCGCGCCAACCAGGCGAGGCTTCCAGTCGCCCCATCAGTCGCTCTGGGAATCCAGCCCGGCGCAACACGGCGGGCAAACGCGGCTCCACCGGCGCCAACGTCTCAACCGAATTCAGGGAGGCAGGAGCCGGAGCGGGCTCGGCCGGCAACTCGGCGACTACCTCAAAACGGGCCGAGGCAAATAAGCGCCCCAAGCCGCTACGCGGTTCGTTTCGCACGGAAACCACTCGTGCGGCAGGGCCTAAACGGGCGCGAATGACTTCAACGGCTTCGGCCGCGGAACCGACCGAGAAACGGTAGGTGCCGGGAGCATCAAGAGGCAAAATTGAATCGGTTTTTCTCCGGATCATGGCTTGGATGCGTTTCAGGCGGCGACGCGCAACGGCGCACCGGAATTAGCGAGGGCCGGCGGAATGGGGATGATACCCGCGTTCTCCACCTCGGTGGATGACGGCAGCTCTTGATACGAAAGAATCGTAACCCTGGGAAATGAGGGCTCCAAGAAACGGCGCAGCGCCAGACGGATTTCGGCCCCGACCACCACTACGGCAGCGCCCCCACCCTCGGTAAGTGACGCCACGCCCTTGGATAGATGCTCGAGCAAATGACGGCCAAGCGTAGGGTCGAGCGCCAGGCCAACTTCGCCGGGTGCACGGTGCACGCGGCCGGCGAGCGCCTGCTCAAGCCTTGGATCAAGGGTAAGCGCCCTGACTACGCCCGGACGGCTCTCAAATTCGCCCACGAAATACAGACCTAGCCGCCGACGAACGAGTTCGCTCAAATCATCAGGATTTTTAGTGCCAGACGCAAAATCCGCGATGCATTCCAAAATTACAGGTAGGCCGAGAACGGGCACGCCTTCTCGAAGCAAATTCTGCAGGACACGCTGAATAACCCCGAGATTAACCAGATCGGGCAGGAGCTCCGTGACCAAGGCAGGATGGGAGGTCTTCACATGGTCGATCAAAGTTTGCACGTCCTGACGTCCGAGCAGCAGGTGCGCATTGGTCTTTAGAATTTCGGAAAGATGGGTAATCACCACCGAGGCGGCATCTACCACGGTATAGCCATTGAGCTCGGCCACCTTGCGTTCGGATTCCTCGATCCAGACTGCATCGAGACCGAAGACCGGCTCGCGGCAAGGAGTGCCACGCAAAGTGACGCGGCTCCCGGAAATATTCATGGCCATCCAACGGCCGGAATGAACGGCGCCACGACCAACAACCTTGCCACGTAAAAGAAACCGGTAATCGTTGGTTTCCAGCTCGAGGTTGTCGCGGACGGAGATGGGGGGGACGATAATTCCGCGTTCGCGGGCCAAAGTCTTGCGGACTCCGGTAATGCGCACGAGGAGGTCGCCACCCCTTGATGCATCGGCCAATGAGAGCAGGCCATAACCGACCTCGATCGCAAAAACATCCTGGTCGATCACCTTGCGGAAGTCTTCGGGAATCGCAGAACCCGAACCAGCCGCCGTCGTGGCGTTCGCAGCTTCACCGGCTTTGCCTGATCCGCCCTTGCCTGGTGTCGCGAGGGCCGACGTAGGGGCTTCGGCAAATTCATCAGGGCGCCCCTGCGACAGTTGCCGGCCGACGTAGTAGGCCAGCCCACCCAGTAGGGCAAAAGGCAGAAGCGGCATTCCAGGTAACAAACCGAAACAACCGAGCATGACGCCCACAACGCGCAACGCTCGCGGATAACTCGCAAGCTGGCCGCCAATCTGAGCGCCAAGATTGGTATTTTCTGATGCCCGCGTGACCAGCAAACCTGCCGCGACCGATACGATGAGCGCCGGAATCTGTGCAACCAGACCGTCGCCGATGGATAGAAGGGTAAATTTAGCGAGTGCTTCGTTGAGCGACAAATCCATCTGCAAGACGCCGATAGCAAAGCCCCCCAAGATATTGACCAAGGTGATCAGGATGCCCGCAACGGCCTCGCCGCGCACGAATTTTGAAGCTCCATCCATTGAACCATAAAAGTCGGCCTCTTTTTGAACCTTGAAACGCCGGGCGGTGGCAGTGGCTTCATCAATAACGCCGGCATTCAGCTCGGCATCGATCGCCATTTGCTTTCCGGGCAAAGCATCCAACGTGAATCTTGCCGTTACTTCCGCGATGCGTCCTGCACCCTTAGTGATAACTACGAAGTTGATCAAAACCAGGATAATAAACACCACGAAGCCCACCACGTAATTTCCCTGGATGACGAAATGACCAAAGGATTCGATCACTCCACCGGCCTCGCCTTTGGTCAGAATAAGACGTGTCGTGCAGATATTTAGCGCCAGACGGAACAGTGTAAACGCGAGCAGGATGGTCGGGAATCCGGAGAACTCGGGCGGATCCTTAACATAAATAACCACCATTAGAACCAGCAGGGAGAACCCCAGGCTCATCGCCAGCAGCAGATCCAACAGGAGGGTTGGAATCGGCATGATCAAAAGCATGACCGTGGCGAACAACGCCGCCGTGAAAATTAAATCCGCCCTCCGCTGAAAAAGCGGCGAAAGCACACCAGGGCCTGCGGAAGCGGTGGTAACGGCGCTCATTATCCAAGGGCCTCACCATTAACCAAACCTGCGCGGCGAGCCGGCAGGCGGTGGAAGTAGTAACGATGCGTCCGATAAACAAACGCCAGAATACCGGCCACGGCCTGAAACAGCTCGGAGGGAATAGGTTCACCCACGGTTGCCGTGGCAAACAACATGCGGGCAACCGGTCGGTTCTCGACCATCGGGACCTCATGCTCGGCGGCGAGCGCCTTTATGCGCCGGGCGAGGGCGTTATCACCTTTAGCCAGCACCACTGGCGCAGAATCAACTCCGCGCTCATATTTCAATGCGACGGCATAGTGCGTCGGATTGGTGATAACCACATCGGCGGTAGCCACCGCATTGAGCATCTGGCGCTGGATCAAGCGGCGCGCCATGCGACGAATGGCCATTTTCACCTTCACGTTGCCTTCCGCCTGCTTGTGCTCCTCTTTGACCTCCTCCTTGGTCATCATGAGATTTTCATTCGTGCGGTGCTTCTCGTAGGCGTAACTCAGTCCAGCAACGCAGCCTAGGACCAAGATAATCCGGGAGAGCAGGGCGAGCGTGCCCCTCTGGATAAATTCCCCCAAATAAGATACCTCCACTGGCGTGCTGAAAAGCGGATCTTCCAACAGGTTGCGCATCGCAAGCCAGAGGCAGAAACCGATGGCCGACATCTTCAGGAAATCAACCAAGCCATGCACGACCGTGGCCTTGGAAAACAAACGGGTAAACCCGGGCAGCGGATTGAGTTTATCCAGATTAAATCCCAGCGTATCGGGCGTGAGTTGAAACCCGCTTTGTAGCCCCCCGGAAAGCAGCGCGGCAATCACCGTGGCAACCATCATCGGAAGCACAACAATGCCAAAAACCTTGGCTGCGGAGTAAAGCGGTAGAGGCAAAAATCCCCCTTCGAAGTGGATGGTGTGCAACTGGGCAAACAACCCCGCGGTAAATTGCGCGATTTCACGGCCGCCACTTGCCGCACCGACACTTAGCGCACACAAGGCTCCCGCGAGAGAAAAAACCACCCCTAGTTCAGCGGATCGCGCAAACTCGCCACGACCATGCGCCTCACTCCGACGCCTCTCGGTCGGCTCCTCGGTTTTTTGGTCTTTATCGTTGTCGTCTGACATGGCGCGAGCATGTAAGCAGTGAAGCTGCCAAGCTGGATGTTACTTTTCTTAAACATTGTTAAATAGAGTTTAAGGATTTTAAAAAATCTTAAATAGTTCCAATTCAGCTCAACTAGCACGGCACAAAAACGATGGAGGAAATTATTGCCCGTGAACCATATTGGTAAGTCATGGACGCATGATGCCGGTGACGACGAAATCAGGTCGTGCGGAGTTAAGTGTCGCGTTCGCGCCCAAGTCTGGATAATAAAGTTACACCCGCCAAGCGTAGCCTTTGTGGGTGCTGGGCTAACATTCCTTTCACCACCGTTCTCCGCCTTTCTTATTATGAGAACCCTAGTTCTTTCCACTCCCTCCCCTAGCAAATGAGCAATCCTCGCTGCACCGCCGTATCTGCTTCGACTGAACTCCTCTGGGACGCCCGTTACGCGGATGCCTTGAACTCCTGCCTGAACGCCCGCCGGCGCGGTCCGGCCGGGCATGTGCAAACCATTGGCCACACAGCCCTCATCGCAGGCTTCGATAGCCTTGGCTTAATAGGTTTGCACGAACGCACCATTCTCGCGCTCGCCTCGATTTTTGAGCCCGATAGTTCCCGTTCCCGCCTGATCCGTCGGGCCAGCTGGTTTTTCACCCAAGCAATGGTGCCTTTTGAAGCCGCGCGTCGAGCCTCGGTTATAACAGGGAAAAGACTGCAGATTCGCAACCGGACCCTGCACTTGCACAATGCGAGACTGGCTAGGGCCAACAAGCTGTTGCAGAGCGAGATCGTGCGACGGCGTCTGGCCGAGACCCGCTTACACGCTGGCCGAGAAGAATACCGCGGCTTGCTTAACGAATCACATCTGATGCAGAAAAAGCTTCGCCTGCTGACCCGGCAGATCATCTCCGCCCAAGAGGAGGAGAGGAAGGAGATCAGTCGTGAACTGCACGACGAAGTCGTCCAGACACTCGTAGGTATAAATGTGGAGCTGTCCGCGTTGAGTAAAACCGCCTCCGTCGGCCTGCACGCTCTCCGGGCGAAAATAACGCACACCCAGCAACTGGTGGAAAATTCGGTGAACGCTGTTCATCGCTTTGCCCGGGAACTGCGTCCTGCGGTGCTGGACGACCTCGGACTCATTCCCGCCCTTCATTCCTACAGCCGGAGCGTGGCGGAAAGGCGTAAAATCAAAATTCACCTGACAGCCTTCGCTGGTGTCGAAGCCCTTGGCAACGCCCAGCGAACCGTGCTTTTCCGGGTCGCTCAGGAAGCCCTGACCAACGTCGTGCGTCATGCCCACGCCACTCAAGTGCGACTGGCCATTAGCGCCATCCCCGGGGCGATTCGCATGGAGATCGCCGATAATGGCCGGGCCTTTGCGGTCGAAAGAACCTTCCGCGCACGCAACCCAAAGCGACTCGGCCTTATCGGGATGAAAGAGCGCGTCGAGATGATCGGCGGCAGCCTGAAAATCGAATCTACGCCCGGTATCGGCACGGTGGTGCGCGCCGAAATCCCTCTGGCATCCGCCAAGGACGTTACGCCTGCGAACCCGCCAAAATCCTCATGAAATCCCCCCAGCCCATTACCGTTCTTTTTGCGGACGACCATGCCATCGTGCGCCAGGGCCTTTGCGCCCTGCTCCGCGCCGACGGAGGTTTCCATATTGTCGCCGAGGCCAGCGATGGCCGTGAAGCCGTCTCCCTCGCCCTCGCCCTTCGCCCCGATGTGATCGTGATGGACATCGCCATGCCGGTGCTCAACGGCCTCGAGGCAACTCGTCAGATCCTGGCCACCAACCCCGCCGCCCGCGTGGCCGTGCTCTCCGCCCATGGCGACGACGAATACATCCAACGCATGCTCACCGCCGGTGCAGTTGGTTTCCTTGAAAAACAAAGCTCCGCCGAAGTCCTGACCAAGGCACTCCGCGCGATCGCCAAAGGCAAAACTTTCTATAGCCCTTCGATCGCTCGGCGGCTCGCAAATACCGCCAATTTGGCGCGTGATCACAAAGGTCTAATCAAAGCGGACACTCGACGAATCACCTCGCGCGAATACGAGGTGCTCCAACTCGTCGCGGAGGGCTCCGCGAACAAGCAGATCGCCGGCACACTAGGCATCAGCATCAAGACGGTGGAGAAACATCGCCAGCACTTGATGGACAAACTCGGCATTCACGACACCGCCGGCCTCACCCGCCACGCCATCGCGACCGGAGTGATTGAGAGCGCCGTCCTGTTAACGATCGCAGGAGAGGCTTCCCTCCCCGTTGAGACCAGTGGGTAGGTTAAGGCCCCATTTCGGATCTAGTCGTTTCAGCGTAGGCTGTGCGTCCAGATCCTATGAAATTACAAAACCTGACCACCCTGTTTCTACTCAACGCCGCGCCCATCGCGCTTTTTGCCTCGTCCGAAACCGATCGCAAAATCGAGGACGCCGCCAAGGCCTCATACAACTACCGCACTGTGCTTGAAGATCATGTGAAGGTGAAGGCGGACGACGGCGTCGTGACCCTCACCGGCACCGTCCAGGACACTGACGACAAGAACCTCGCCGCCGATACCGTCGAGAACCTGCCGGGCGTCGTCCGCGTGAAAAACGAGATCAAAATCGAGTCCGCCTACCCCGAGCATTCTGACTCATGGATAGCTTTAAAAATTCGGGGCCGGCTGCTGGTAAAAGCCAACGTAAGCGCCACCGACACCAAAGTCAGCGTAGCCGACGGCATCGTGACTCTGACCGGCACCGTCGATAATATCGCCCAGAAGGAGCTGACCGAGGTCTACGCCAAAGAGATCAAGTGGGTAAAGTCCGTGCGCAACGAGCTCGTGGTGCAAGCCCCCGCCGTTGGGCGCACCCTTGGAGAGAAAATCGACGACGCTTCAATCACCAGTCAGGTGAAATACGCGCTGCTTAACCACGACAGCACCAGCGGGCTGAAGACGAAGGTCACCACCAATGAAGGCGTCATCGTCATCACCGGCGAGGCCCGCAATGACGCGGAGAAATCCCTGGTTACCAAACTCGCCCACGACGTGCGCGGCGTGCAATCGGTCGACAACCGGATGACAGTGAAAAACTGATCGCTAGCCCGGCCTGTTGCGCCGGAGCGTCCCTACTTAAAAAGGACGCTCCGGCCTTTCTACTGGTCTTACCCGCACCCCCTTTCGTCTCCCTGCTCATTCATGAAATCCAACATCGGCCTGACCGACGAGGCCCGTCTCGAAGTCGGCCAAATTCTAAATCTCCTGCTCGCCGACGAATCCGTTCTATACACCACCACTCGAGACTACCACTGGAACGTCACCGGGTTGGAGTTCGACAGCCTCCATCGGCAGTTCGAAGTCCAATACGGCCAGATCGCTGGCTGGATCGATGAGATCGCCGAACGCGCCCGCGCCATCGGGGTCGGCGCTCGCGGCAATTGGGCCGATCTCGCCACGGCTGCCCGCTCATCCGCCAACCCCGGTGCCGGCCTCCCCGCATTGGATATGTTGTCCGAACTACTCGCTTTGCACGAGGAGTTGATCGTTCAACTCCGGGCCGACGCCGCGGCCTGCGCGGGGCGTTTCCACGATGCCGGCACCGCCGATTTCCTAACCGGACTGATGGAGCGCCACGAGAAAGCCGCTTGGATGCTCCGCGCCCAGCTCGAGACCGAAGAGGCCGAGACATCCTAAACGCCACCCTCAACCATGAACAAAGCCTCCTCCTTAGTCCTGCTCGGCGCCGGGGTCCTGCTCCTCGTCTGGGGCGTCAAAGCCTCCGATTCGATCGGATCCTCATTCTCTCGCCTGTTTACGGGCAATCCCACCGACAAGGCCATGTGGCTCCTCATTGGCGGCACCGTTGCGTGCGCCATCGGCGCGACCGGCCTGCTGCTGGGCGGAAACAAAAACTAACCGTCTCCAGCCATGCTTAACTACGCCTTCACCTTTCTGGTCATCGCCCTGCTCGCCGGTATCCTTGGTTTCGGCGTCATCGCCGGCACCGCTGCCTCGATCGCCAAGATCCTGTTTATTCTATTTCTCGTGCTCTTCTTCGTATCACTGCTACGTGGCAAGCGAGCCTAAGTCATATTTTAAATCAGGAGGCGCTTGCCGAGGCCAAGCGCCCTCAGGGTTCAGGCCAGCGCTTCAGGCGTTACTACGCTGACCGAGCATCTGATCGGTGATCCAAACCACCGATTTGGCCATGGGTAAAATCAGGTCCACTATCTCGACCGATTCCGCAGGCAGCGGTATACCATGCCGCCTCAGGGTTTGCCAAAGTGGATAATCAGGCGCCCGCATCACATCCGCCACGACGTTAAGCGATGCCGTATCGCCATGCGAAGCCGCTACGGCCAACTGCTTCACCGCCTGGACCAAGGCCACAGTCACTTCATTCTCCTGGACTGAACTGGTCCCTCTGGCAGTATCCATGTAAAGCTCCGCATTACTTACGCCGGCGGCTTTGATCCATTTGGCTCCAGCCTCGCCAAAGCCGATCCCCAGAACCTCCTCCTCGGCCTCGAGGGCACTGCTCATGTGCTGGGTGCGGGCCAAGGCCAGCGCGGCCAGCAGAGGTTCGTTTACAGCCACCGTCCACAACCCAAGTTTATCCAACAACGCCGCTATCGCCACCTTGTGAGGTAGAGTAATCTTGAGCAGGCGCGCGAATTCGTAACCGGTGAGAAGGAGGGCAATCGCATGCTGCCTGAGTAAGCCCAGGGGAATATTTCCATTGAGCCCGCCACGCCCCAAGCGACCCGCCGCCACGAGTATCGCCCCTTTGATGACCCCTAATTTTTTAACCGCAAATGAGTGATCAACCTGAAACCCCGCGGATACAGTGGTTCCTTCGGTTCGGTTGAGCACTGCTTCAATAGTCGTCTCAAAACCGCGCAAAGACTCGAGCGCGGAAATGACGTCATTTTCCACGTAGTTTTCTACATCATGCAGCCAGGAGACGACATCCAACCAAAGAATAACGGAGGGGTGGTTGGTCCAGTTGTATCCCGACGGAGTTAATTCGCCCCCGGCAAAAGGAGCCTCCATTATGCGTAGGATCGATTGCGCGCCAAAACTGCCAATGGATTGAGATAAAATCGCACGGACATACGGCGCTACCGATGTATCGCGATGAGCCAAGGGCATAGGCGCATTCGAGGTTTTACGCTGCCCAAAGGGCACCAGCGTGCCGCCAGGAACACCGTTAACCACAGAATTACCCACCGCCAGGTAGTCGAGGGCACGCCTACGCAGAAACATCGCAACGTTATCAATGGTTCCCAGCGTATCCGTGCAGGCCGAGTATTCCATCTTTCGCAATTCATCCTCAGCCTGGGCGCCAAGCTTATCGATAATATGGACGCCCAGTTGGTTAAGTTGCTTAGCCATACTGCGAAACGCCATCGATACCCGCGAATCTTCCGCAGACAGCAAAAGTCGGCGCACGGTCTGGCAACACTCCTCCACGGCACCCGCTCCGCTGTTTAATAACCCCGCGTATTGCTCTAGCGTAACCTTGAGCCTGCGGCAGGCCACCTCAGGCGGCTCAATCAAATTCTCTCGCCTGCCCTTGGCATGTGCCCTCTCCAGCTCAGCCACCAGAGTCTCCACCTTGTAAGGTTTAAGATGAAATCCTTGAACTCCCAGTTCCAAGTAACGGCGAACGACATCACGATCACGTGTTTCCGTATAAACTGTTATTGGAATATCAGCCAAGAATTTTTGGCGTCGCATCTCCCCGATCAGGCTGGCGCCTTTTTCGAGTCCGATCTGGTTTTCTAACACCACGAGATCCACCAGCGGATTTTTGCGCAAGTGCACCATGGCTTCGGCGATCGATCCAGCCACCAGAACTTCATGCCCTAAAGAGCTGAGACTCACGGTAGCCAGCCTTTGACTTAACTTGTCATACTCCACCAGCAGGATGGTGGAGGGCCTCAAAGTAGGTCCAGTGGCAATCGACGGCGCGGGGTTCGATGCAGGCGCACTCGAAGAAGGGGCGGATTCCATATCAGGTTTTATTACGACTCAAGCTGCTGCATCTTTACTTTTGAGACTATCTTAGCGGTTTATTTACACGTCAACACTTAAGGCATTGATCCAAAGCCATAACCAACGCGTTGGCGTCCAAACCCACCCCGATCAAAACAATCTCCTGCCGCCGGTCGCCTTGGGGCTCGGCCCAGTTCGCCACCACGCTCTCCGGCCGGTCCGCCAAAGTCGCCCGCCCCATCGCGATGCGCGCCGCCCACCACACGCTGAGCGTCTCCCAGCGCACCACCCCGCCGGCCACCGACACGAAGCCCATCTCGTCCGGCGTTTCCGTGGTCCAAAAAAATCCCTTGGCCCGCAAGACCCCCGGCAGACCGCCCGCGAAAAGCGCCCGCAAACGCCCCGCATCAAAGCCCCGCCGTTCCCGGTAAACGATGCTGGTGATACCGTATTTCACTTCGTGCCGCGCCGGCCCGACGAGCACCTTCGGCTTCGCTACGGTCCCGGTCACCTCGGCCGCGACCCGATTTAATTCCCGCACCCACCGCGCTGCGCCCAGCGTGGCCTGAGCCTCGAACCGAATGCGCCCGGTAAAGAATTCCGCCGCGATCTGCCCGCGCTCCGTGCGAATAAGTTCTGCCCGTGGATTCAAGCCTGCCACCAGCGCCTCTGCTCGCTCCACCTGATCCCCCTCCGGAGCGACGCGATCGCATTGGTTGAGCACAACTACATCCGCGCATTCGATCTGCTCCAGCAGCAGTTCGAACAACGGTCGCTGCCCACTCTCCGCCACGCTCCGACCCCGCCCGCCCGCATTTTCCGCCCGCGCCGCCTCGTCCGCGAGCACCACTACATCCACCACGGTGACAAGGGCTGCTAGTCGCGCCCAGTCAGCCAAGGTCTTCCCGAAAGGGTTTTTACGAGTGAACAACGTTGCCACGCCCCGAGGGTCCGCCACGCCGCTGCTCTCTACCCAGATGTGCGTATAGCGGCCGCTCGCCGCCAACCGCGCGATCGCCTCTCCGAGATCATCCGCCCCCGTGCAACACACGCAGCCGTTGCCCAACTCGACCACCTCACCTACCCCGCCTACCCCCAGCGCCCGCCGTTGCGCCACTTCCCCCCCCACCACTGCGCCATCGATATTCACCGCTGCCACATCGTTAACCACCGCTGCCCACCGCACCGGCTCACCCTCGTGCCCGGTTGACTCCGCCTGACTCAATAAGTGCCTGAGCAAAGTCGTTTTACCCGCACCCAAGAACCCGCAGAACACAGTAACCGGGGCATGCACTTTGAACGTTTTTTCCATAGAATTATTGAGCCTCGTTGCCGCTGCAATCGCAAGTCCGCACGAGTCCGCGTTAACCTACACGTCCAAGGGAATATTTGGAGACTGAGTCTCAGAACCAACTTGACTCAATTTTAGTGATACAGAGTCTCAATCCCATATGAAACCCGGCCTGATTTTCTATCACCTGAGCATATTCGGCACCATCGCCCTAAGCCTGGCCTCCGGCGCCGCGTGCTCCGCTACCGAAACGAACACCGACGCGCCCCTCGTCCTTGAGCTGATCGAGGTTCGGGCACACCGCGCGGACGGTTATAACGCCAAGCACGCCACCGGAGCGACGAAGACCAGCACCCTTCTTCTAGATACTCCGCAGTCCGTCACTGTTCTCTCCAAGAACTTCCTCGCCGATACCGCCGCCACCAGTATCGGTGAAGCCACCCGCTACATGCCCGGTGTCGGCGTGGCCCAAGGCGAGGGCAACCGCGACACCATCGTCCTGCGCGGCAACAGTTCCACCAGCGACTACTTTATAGATGGCCTGCGCGACGACGTTCAATACTACCGCGACTTCTACAACATGGAGCGCCTCGAAGCGCTCAAGGGACCGGCCGGCATGATTTTCGGTCGTGGCGGCCCCGGTGGCGTCCTCAATCGTATCACCAAGCAGGCAACCCCCGGCATAACGTCGTTTTACGAGGTTTCCGCCCTCGTTGGCTCTTGGGAACAGTATCGCACCACCTTCGATTTAAACCCGGCGATTTCCACGGACACCGCCGTTCGGCTAACCGGGGTTTACGAGGACGCGGGGAGTTACCGCGATGGCGTTCAAGTCCAGCGCGAAGGCATAAACCCCACCTTCGGTTTCCGCCTCGGCGAGCGCACTCTGCTCCGCGCCGGCTTCGAATACTTCCACGACGAGCGTGTCGCCGACCGCGGAGTTCCTTCTTTCAACGGCAAACCGTTCGCGACCGACGCGAGCACCTTCTTCGGCGACCCCGGCCACAGCCCGACCGACTCCGATGTCCTCGCCTTCACCGCTTCGCTGGACCACGCCTTCGCCACCGGTGCCACGCTCCGCAACTCGACCCGCTGCGCCACCTACGACAAATTCTACCAGAACGTTTTCCCCGGCGCGGTAAACCCCGCCGGCACCCAGATCGCCATTTCCGCCTACAACCAGGCCACCACTCGCGAAAATATTTTCAACCAAACCGACTACGTCGTCGATTTCTCCACCGGCTCCGTCGAGCACAAGCTGCTTCTGGGCATCGAAATCGGCCGCCAGGAAACCGAGAACTTCCGGGCAACAGGCTCCTCCACCGCAAGCGGCATCACCCCGCTCGGTAACGTCACCACCGCCAACCCGCGTTACACCGGCCCGCTCTTTTTCAGCCAGAACGCCACCGACGCCGACAACCAGAGCTTGGCCAAGGTCGCCGCCGTTTACGTCCAGAATCAGATTAAGCTCCTTTCCAATCTCCAGTTAATCGCCGGCGCACGCTTCGATCATTTCACGGTGGATTTCACCAACCACCGCACCGGCGCCACCCTCGACAGCACCAATGACCTCGTCACCCCTCGCGCCGGCCTCGTTTTTAAACCGGTCGAGCAGGTCTCGCTCTACGGTAGCTACACCCTCTCCTACGTGCCCCGCGCCGGCGAGCAGCTTGCCTCCCTGTCCGACAGCAACGCCGCACTCGAGCCCGAGCAGTTTGAAAACCTCGAGCTTGGGGCAAAGTGGGACGCCACCGAGCGCCTATCCTTCACCGCAGCCGCCTACCAACTCGAGCGCTACAACCAGGCCATCACCGATCCATCCGCCGGCACCGCCGGTGGCCCCCCAGCCGGCACCTTGATCCTCGTGGACGGCCAGCAAGTCCGTGGCATCGAGCTTGCTGGCACCGGACACATAAACCGTCGGTGGAACATGACCGCCGGCTACACTTATCAAGACGGCAAGACCCAGTCCGCCACTAGCGCCGTCCCCGCCGGCACGCGCATCCATCAACTGCCGCGCAACACCTTCTCTCTCTGGAACCGCTACGATTTCAACTCCGCCTGGGGCGCAGGCCTGGGCGTCGTCTATCGCGACGAGCTCTTCGCGGCCGCCGACAACGCCGTCACCCTGCCTGCCTTCGTGCGCTACGACGCCGCCCTCTTTTATCGGCTCAACCAACACCTCTATGCCCAGCTAAACGTCGAAAACATCTTCGATACCGGCTACTACGCTAGCGCCCATAGCAATAACAACATCACCCCCGGCGCCCCCCTTGCCATCCGCCTCGGCGTGACCGCCCGTTTCTAAAAAACTCTCACCAAATTCTATTTAATAAAGACTTACCCCTACCCCTACCCCAAACCGCCCCTGCGCGGCCAGAGCTCCTGACCTATCTTCCACTCTAGTTACCTTTCAGCCCAATTCCCCGAGAGAATTTGTGCCCGCCAGACGCTGACACCTCGCGCCCATCCATGTTATCTCCCCCGCGCCCTTCTTTTGCGATCGCTCTCGGCTTATCCTCCAGCGGAAGGCGTCACCCCAGCCCCCTTAAGAGTCTGCAAGCCGAACCACATCGTATCGCAAGTAGTTGCCGAATAATCATTTCTTTACCTGTTTGTCACCCTGAATTAACTCAATTCATGAGTTCGTAACTTAGACGCTTTCGCGAGGGTTGCCCGCGAGCCGAAGCGACTCGCAGGGTCTGGGAATGATTTCGCAACCGCTTCTGATCGTCTGGGGAACACCGGCCGTGCCCGGTGGCCGCTGGCACTTTGCTTTGGTCAACATGAAGCTGGATCAACGCATCGGCAAAGAAAAGGCGACCACGCCTTCCCCGACGGACTTGATCGCCCGCGGTCAGCACGTGCTTCATATTAACCTCCGCGGGGCTTTACTGTGGTTGCTCGGCCTCGCTATCGCGAGCTATCTGCTCGCCGCGGCTGCCATTCATCATCGCCTAGCTTCTCGCTATCCTAGGATCGAGCTCTCCTACCTCGATATCGCCCTGCCCACCCGTTGGTCCGGGCTGAACCGAAAACGTGGGGCGGCTCTGATCGCACAAGGCAGGGAGCTTCTAGCCAAGAAAAACGGTGCCGCAGGCTTCTCTCTTCTGCGACAGGGCTTGGCACGCACTCCGGAGGACTTTTCCGCCCGTCTGCTTGTGGCCCGCATCTATACCGGCATACGCTTGATGCCGCAGGCCATAAAGTTACTTCGCGACGGCTTTGCTTTCGGTTACCCGGGGCGCGACTATCTCGAAACGCTGTTTGGTTTACTCTCAGGGACCGATCAAGCGGAAGCCGCCCTGGAGGCAGTGTATACTGCGCGAACCCTTTTCTCGGCTCTACCTCCCACTGAGCGCACCGCGGTCGACCAACGCTTCCTAGATGAAAGTCTGGCCGATGCGCTCAAGAATGCCGGTCGCGACGAAGAGGCCTCTCGCCACGTTTTGACAGCCTTCCCCGCCGACGATCTGTTCCGTCTAAAATTCCTTACTCAACTCAATCTTAACTACCACCCCCTTGAATCCGCCCGGCTTTCGGAAATCTGGGCCGCACTCCAGCCTGACAACCCCGAACCGCTTTGCAGGTTAGTCGTTTCCCTGCGCGAGGCCGGCGACTTGAATGGCATGGACGCCGCGCTCGATCGTCTCTCCCGCCTCGATCCCGCCCGACCCGACGGCTTGCTCTACCGCGTCGTGCAAAATCACCTCGTCGGCCGCCACGAGGACGCGCGCGCCGCTCTGAAACGGTTGTTTTTTCGTCACGGTGGCACGCTCGACTTTTATAAGGTGGTTTGCACCGCCCTGCTGGGCACTGGTTACGTCGAGGGCTTTGATCTAGTCGAGGCTGATTTGTGCGACCGCGGGCTTTCGCTCCATCCTGTTCTCTGGGCACGAGTAAAAGCCGCGGCCGAACACGGAGATTGGGCCGCCCTGGGCTGCTATATTGAAAAACTCCGCACATCGCCAGGACCGCAACTGCAACGCGACGAGGTCGCCTACCTGGAAACCATGCTCCGGCTAGCCAACGCCTGCCTGGACGGCGGGTCGGGCACCCAGCGTTCCCTCGTCGAAATCCTCGGCGACAACCCCGGCGCGCTGTCCTTGTATAAACTTGTGATGAATGCGTTGCTCGATGCTGGACGCCTCCAGACCGCGCGCCAGGTTCTGGTTTTGGCAGAGGGACCTTTTCCCGACTCCCGCACCATGCGCGATTTCCGCAACCGCATCGACAAAGCCCTGGCTGCCATCGCCACTCCCTCCCCAACCTTGGCCAGCGCTTCCGCCAGCGTAGGCACTTGGGAAGGGTTCCAAAACCGCCTGAACGAGCGGCTAAAGTCCGCCCCCAACGAGTCGCTTGCCCTTTTTTCCGAAGTCCGTCGCGCACAACCCGACTGGCTGGAGGCACATCGCTCAGAACTCGAAGCTCTGGAACTACCGATTCGCGCCCGGGGGGACGATCCGGTGCTTCTGCAACTCCTCGTCCGCGCGGTGTTGAGCCGTGATTCCCGCGCGCCCGACACCCTTCTGTCCCTCGCCCGCGAAATTCACCCGGGCGCCCCCGCCAACGCCCGGCTCATCATAAAGGAAACCTTGCGCATCCACCCGGAAAACGAGGACGCCCTCACCCTCCAGCGCCTTTGGGATCCCGCACCCTCGCCCGCACCCGCTCCTGCCCAACTTTGACCCGACCTTTTCGCTGATTGAGACAGGTTGACGCTACCCGCCATTAGCTTTGCCGCATTGAGCGTCGGCTAAAATAGATTAATTTTTACGGAACCCGCACGCCTGCCGAGGTTCACAATCCTATACCTTCAAAACCCGTGCGTTCGGCACAAATCCTTCAGCAACGTCAGTTCTCCATGATAACCATGACCACGCTGTCCCACCCCGACCGCGCCCCGAGTGACTCCCTTTTGACCGCGCCCGCGCCGGACGCCGCGCCCTCCTGTCTGGAGCCCATTCGCGCCGCCGCCGCCCCTGCCGAAACGCCCGAACGCAATAATCTGCAGCTCTACCTTCAAGAAATCGGCAAGACGGCCCTGCTGACCATCGAGGAAGAGATCACCCTCGCGAACCGCATCATGAAGGGTGATAAGGCCGCCCGAGACCACATGATCAGCGCCAACCTGCGCCTAGTGGTGAAGATCGCGATGGACTACAAGGACTTCGGCCTGCCCCTCCTCGACCTCATCAGCGAGGGTAATATCGGCCTGATCAAGGCCGTCGAACGCTTCGACCCCACCAAGGGCGGCAAACTTTCCACCTACGCCGCCTGGTGGATCAAGCAGTCCATTAAACGCGCCCTCGCCAACCAGTCGAAAACCATCCGCCTGCCCGTCCACCTCGTTGATAAGATTTCCAAGATGCGCAAGACCGCCCTAGCCCTCACCGAGGAACTCGGCCGCGAACCCACCGACGAAGAGATCGCCATTGAACTCCAGGTGCCCACCAGCAAGGTCGCCCACCTAAAATCCGTCAGCGTCCGCCCCGCCTCCCTCGATGCCCCCATCGGCGAGGAAGGCGATTCTACCACCTTCGGCGAACTTGTGGGCGATGAAAACGCCGCCACCCCATTCGAACGGCTCCACGTCACCAGCCAGACCACCGCCCTCAACTCCCTCGTCGCCACTCTCGATCCCCGCGAGGCCGAGATCATCCGCTACCGCTTCGGCCTAGACGGACGTGACGAACTGACCCTCGAAGAGGTAGGTGCCAAGTTCCGGGTCACTCGCGAACGCGTTCGCCAGCTCCAGAACCTTGCCCTATCAAAAATGCGCAAAACCCTGTCCAAACAAGAGGAGCAACGCACCACGGAGGAGATCGAGCTCGAGGAGAAACAGCGCGCCCGCGAGGAGGTCATCCGCGAGTTCATCGCCACCCGAGCGCCAGCCGATGCCGCGCCCCATGCCGTCGCCAAGCCCCTCCCCACCGTCACCACCGAGGCCCCCCGCCGCGCTCCTAAGGTCGCCGCCAAGCGTTCGGCCAAACCCATAGCCTCCAGCGCGTCACCTTTCGCCCCCAAGGCCGTCGGCGCGCTCGGAGCCAAGCTCTACGGCAAACGCTGATCCCACTGCGTCGCCGCCCCCTGCCCGCCCTTAAACCGGGGCGGGCTTTTTTGCGTCCCGACTTTGTCAGGCGCCTAGCTTTAAACCCGCCACCCATTCGGCAAGCGTTTTGCACTCTGCCGCCGTGAGCGCGTCGTGGTCGCCAGGCGGCATGGCCTCGTCGTCGTCGCGTGGTAAGGCGATTCGCCGCAGCACCTCGCTCGCCTCCGGGTCACCCGGGACTATCCCCGGCTCGCCACTCCGACCCTTGGCGAAGGCCCCCGCCAGCGTATCCAGTCGCAACCGCCCCTTCTGTTTGTCCTCGCCATGGCAATCCACGCAGTTGTTCACCAGTAGCGGATGCACTGGATCCGAATGCGCTTCCGGGGTGATTACCATCGCCACTGCCCCCGTGGACTTACCCTTGGGCCGAGACCACGCCAGCAGCCCGTCCCCATGGGTCAACTCCGCCCCCAAGTGCCCGGCCAACGCCGTCGTCACCGCGAGCAATAAAAGGCCAATCCGCCCCGCCACGAGCCCTCGGCGTGCGTGCAGCCACCAAGCGAGTGCCGCCATCCCTGCGCAGGACAACCCCGCCCATCGATGCCAACTTAGCACCGCGTCTGGATACCCTCCCCGCATAGCCAGCATCAGACCCGCCGCCGCCGTAAAAATCGCCGCGAACACGTTGGCCGCCAGCAAACGCGTCACCAAGCCGCGTCCCTCGTGATCCCGCCCAGTCCAGATTTCGAGGCAGAGCGCCGCAGCCACAAAGCCAACGGGAAAATGCAGGAGCAAGAGGTGAAGGTTGCCTACGACAGGGGGCAGAGCGTCAAACCACATAAAACCACCCAACCCGCCCGCAACCGAAACGCCAACTCAAGTTTTGGCCCGGGGCTCACCTCGGTGCAGCCGCAGTGGCGTCGCGCGCTTCGCAAGCCGGCTTGGTGTCAGCCACGGGACGCCAAGCCAACCAAACGACAAAGCCCAATCCAGCCCAGAGAGCAAAGGTGCCAGCCACCTCATGCATCTCATGGTATCGGCCCGGAAAAAACGGTGCGCTCAAGGAAATTACCAGAATCCGGCCCACATTGGCTGCAAAGCCCGTGATCAAAGCAACGGGGACTAGCGCCGCGACTACCCACGCACGCCGGCCAGAGATCCCGCCCGCCAGGATGGCCACCAAGGCTGCCGAAGTGATGAGCCCGAATCCATTGCACTCGGTCGCGACCAGAAAATTCTGTCCCGACACCGTGAGGATTAGCTGCGGATCGCCCGGGGTCCCGGTCAGTGTCAAACGAGGTGCGATTTCCACCGCGTTGAGCACCCACGCCGCGCCCCCGCCCGCAAGTTGCCGCAACGGCCAGTCCAAAAGCGGAAACGCCAGAATAATGACCAGTAGCGCCGAAAAGCCCGCCACCAAGGGGCGGAAATAGCAGTAACCCTTCGTCCCGAAAAGCGCCCGCAAACAGCCGGCCATCGCGAACGCAAAGCCCGGCAGGACCAGCAGGCTCCACTTTAAGGCACCCGCCGCCCCCACCAACGCGAAAGCCGCGGTCAATAGCCCCAAAGTGGGATTGCCCAGATCACCCAAGAACCGCAGCTCCCTCCGTTGCCGCCAAGCCACCAAAGCCGCCGCCATGATTAAGATTAAGAAACCTTGGCGGATCTGCGCGCGAGCCACCGTCTCCACCACGATCCAGTGCGTAACCGGCCAGAATACCGCCGCAGTCGCACCCAATACCGCCCAGATTATCCAGCGCCCGCCCGGTTCGGCGGCAGAGTCGGGGCGCGCTTTGGCAACGGTCTCAGAATCCATCCCCTTCAATAGCCCAACCGCGCCAGCTAGACAAGCACCGCATCCTGCCGCCCCGGGGCGACCGGGATGAATACATTATCAAATCGCCCGCCCTTGCCCCCGACGCGCGGCTCACTTTGCTGCTACCATGCCGTCGTGCTTCACACCCACCACCACCGGCCACCCACTCATGCCCAACCACGTTTGGAATTTTTTTCGCATCGGCGGCTTTGACCAAGTCGCCCTGACCTCCGCCGCCGACCTCGAAAACCTCCATACCCTCGACCCCAAACTCTGGTGCGCACTTTCCTGCCCGGTTAAGGGCTTGGAAATCGACGAGAAAACCTTGGCCCTGATCGACACCGACGGCGATGGCCGCATCCGGGTGCCCGAACTGCTCGCCGCCATCGCGTGGGCAAAACCCTATTTCAAAGACCTAGCCGTCCTTCTCTCCGGTCAGGATTCCCTCGGGTTGAACGACTTTGCCACCACCCCCAAAGGGCAGTCCGCCGCCGCTTCCGCCCGCCGCATCCTCACTTCGCTCGGCAAACCCACCGCCATCGCCATCTCACTGGCCGAGGCCGCCGACACCGCCAAGCTCTACGCCTCCGCTCATCTGAACGGCGACGGCATTATCACCGCCTCCACTGCCGCGGATCCCGCCCTCTCCGCCGTCCTGAACGATATTTTAGAGACGACCGGCGGCATCCCCGATCGCTCCGGCCTCGCCGGTGTCGATCTCCCGCGTATCGATGCGTTCTTCGCCGACCTCTCCGCCCATGTCGAGTGGGCCAACCACGCCGATTCCCCCGCTATCCTCACGCTGGGTGAAGCCACCCCGCGGGCCGCCGCCGCCGTCGCCACCGTGCGCGCCAAAGTCGACGACTATTTCGCCCGCGCCCGCCTCGCTGCCTTCGATCACCGCGCCCTTGCCGCCGTAAATGGCTCAGAAGGTGACTACCTCTCACTGGCCGGCCGAGACCTGACCACTGCCGCCAGCGAGGTCGCCCACCTCCCCCTCGCCCGCATCGCCGCCGGCCAGCCCCTCCCACTGCTCGAAGGAGTTAACCCTGCCTGGGCCTCCGCCGTCGCCATCCTTCACCGCGACGCCGTTACGCCCGCCTTTGGCCCTGCCTTTACTTCGCTGACGGAGACACAATGGACCGTCCTTAAAACCAAAGTGGAGGCCTATGCCACCCACGTCGCCACCAAAACCGGCGCCGCCGTCGAAAAACTCAGCCCCGGTCGCATCCAGGATCTCGCCACCAAGGCCCCCGCCATCCGCGCCGCCCTCGCCGATCTCATCACCCAAGATGCCGCCCTCGCTCCCGAGTTCGAAGCAATAGCGAGCGTTGAAAAACTCCTTCGCTACACCCGCGATTTTCGCTCCCTGCTGCATAATTACGTTAATTTTTTCGACTTCTACTCGCCCGACCGGCTGGCCGTTTTTCAGGCCGGCACTCTCTACCTCGATAACCGTTCCACCGAGTTTTGCTTGGAAGTCGCCGGACCTGCCCCGCTCGCCGCCATGAGCAAGGCCTATATCGCCTATTGCGATCTGAAGCGCCCCGGCGGCGCCACCCGTAAAATTGCCGCCTGTTTCACCCAGGGCGATGGCGACTACCTGTTTGTCGGCCGCAACGGCCTCTTCTACGACCGCCAAGGCCGCGACTGGGATGCCACCGTCACTGCCATCGTCGACAACCCCATCAGCGTGCGCGAGGCCTTCTTCGCGCCCTATAAAAAATTCGTCCGCATGGTCGAGGAGCAGGTCGCCAAACGCGCCGCCGCCGCCGACACAGACGCCACCAACAAGCTCGCCGCCGCAGCCGATCAGACCGCCAACGCCGATAAGGCCGTCAAGCAAGCCGAGCCTAAGAAAATCGACATCGGCACTGTCGCCGCCATGGGCGTGGCCGTCGGCGCCATCGGCGGAGCGCTCGGAGCCATCGCCACCGGCTTGGCCAAGCTGACGATTTTCCAACTCACACTAGTGCCCCTCGGCCTCATGCTCGTGATCTCCGGCCCCTCCATGCTCATCGCGTGGCTTAAACTCCGTCAGCGCACCCTCGCACCCCTGCTTGAGGCCAATGGTTGGGCCGTAAACGGACGCGTCGGTATCAACATCCCCTTCGGCACCAAACTCACCGAACGCGCCGTGCTCCCTCCCGGCAGCAAGCTTGACCTCAACGATCCCTACCGCGACCGCACCTCCGCCCGCCGCGCTCGGATCGTCCTGTTCGGGACTCTGGCCATTCTTCTTATCGTCGCCGCTTGGTTAGCGAAGGTCTGGCCCTTTTCCTCCTGAAACCAGCCCACGCTACTACCCATGATTCGCACTGGAATCCTCAACCCCGCGCTGCTGAGCCTGCTCGCACGCGTCCGCCACACGAACACCTTGGTCATCGCCGATCGCGGTTTCCCCTTCTGGCCGGATCTCGAGACCGTTGACTTGTCCTTGGTGGACGACACCCCCACCGTCGCCCAAGTCGTCACCGCCCTGCGCCCTAATTTTTTCATCGGCCGGGTCTTTACCGCCACGCAGGTGCATGAAGCCAATTCCGCCGGTAAACTCGCCCGCCACCTCGCCGCCTTGGACGGGTTACCCATCACTTTTGAACCCCACATCGAATTGAAGAAACGCGTGCCCTTCGCCATCGGACTGATCCGCACTGGCGACACGACCCAATACGGCAACCTTATCCTGGAGTCAGCCTGACCCGTTACATCGCTCCCATTGTCCGAACCCTACCCCATGTCCCTCCGCTCTCGCTGCCACCTAACCCTGCTTGCTTTCGCCCACCTGCTGATGCCGCACACCTCTGCCGCCGCCGACACCCCGCCCCCCAACCCCGCGTTCGTCCTGCACTATGATCGACCCGCCTCGGTCTGGACCGAAGCCCTGCCGCTCGGCAATGGCCGGTTGGGCGCCATGGTGTTTGGGGGCGTGGAGAACGAGCAACTGCAATTGAACGAATCCACGTTCTGGGCCGGCGCCCCCCGCAGTTGGAACAACCCCGCCGCCCGGGATGCCCTTGCCGAAGTGCGGACCGCCCTGTTCGCCGGTGACTATGTCGCTGCCACCCGGCTGAGCAAAAAAATGCAGGGCTCCTTCACCCAGTCTTACTTGCCGCTCGGGTATCTGAATCTCGCCTTCCCGTCTGAAACGGGCGCTAAAATCGAGGACTATACCCGCTCACTCGACCTCGATCGCGCCGTCACCACCGTGCGCTATCGCAGCGGGGATACCTGCTTCACCCGCGAAGTATTTTGCAGTTTCCCTGATCAAGTAATCGTTGTCCGCCTCACCGCCGATCAGCCGGGTCGCATCAGCTTCCGCGCCACCACCGATAGCTTGGTCCGCCACACGAGTGCGACAACCGGCGCCAGCACCCTGGTGCTGCGTGCCAAGGCCCCCGAGCATATGGAGCCTAGCTATCGTAAATCACCCAATCCTGTTTGTTACGACGAGAGTGAGAACCCCGAGGGTATGCGTGCCGAGCTGCTCGTGCATGTGCTCGCCGCCGGGGGCAAGACAACCGCTGAAAACGCCGCCATCACCGTCACTGGCGCCGACTCGGCCACCCTTCTGCTCTCCGCCGGCACCAGCTTCAACGGACCGGACAAATCCCCCGGTCGCGAAGGGCGTGACGAACACGCCGAGGCCGCCCGACCGCTCGAAGAAACCTCTGGTCGATCGGCGGAGGAGTTGCTCCAACGTCACCTGACTGACCATCAATCGTTGTTCCGGCGCGTCCACCTCGACCTCGGGACCTCCGCCGGAACCGCCTCACTCACCACCGATGCCCGCCTAGCCCGTTTCCGCGACGGCCAAGAGGACCCCCAACTCGCCACCTTGCTGTTTAACTTTGGTCGTTACCTGCTGATCGCCAGCTCCCGCCCAGGTGGCCTACCCGCTAATCTCCAGGGCATCTGGAACGACGCCCTCCGGCCACCCTGGTCCTCGAACTGGACGCTCAACATCAATACCCAGATGAACTATTGGCCCGCCGAGACCACCAATCTCGCCGAATGCCATGAGCCACTGTTTTCGTTAATCGAAAAACTCGCCGTGAACGGACGGGAAACCGCCCGGATAAACTACGGCGCAAGCGGCTGGGTTAGCCATCACAACTCCGACCTCTGGGCCCAGACTGCCCCTGTCGGCGACTTCGGCAACGGCGATCCCCGGTGGGCCAACTGGCAGATGAGCGCCGGTTGGCTCAGCCAGCACCTGTGGGAACACTACGCCTTCGGACGCGACCTCGAGTTTCTTCAAAATCGCGCCTGGCCGAGCATGAAAGGGGCAGCCGAATTTTGCCTCGATTGGCTCGTGGAGGACGGTCAAGGCCACCTCGTGACCGCCCCAGGCACCTCGCCCGAGCTGAACTTCAAAACCGCCGATGGCCAAGGCGCCAGCGTCGCCATCGCCCCCACCATGGACATGGCCATTATCTGGGATCTGTTCACCAACGTGCTGGAAGCAGCGCAGGAGCTGAAAATCGAGGACGCTTTCACGGCTCGCGTGACCGCCGCCCGCGCCCGCCTCCTGCCGCCCAGCCCCGGCTCTCGTGGCCAGTTGCGCGAGTGGGCCCACGATCCGATGGAGGAAGACGTGCACCACCGCCACGTTTCCCATCTCTTCGGCGTTTACCCCGGCCGCCAGCTCACCGCCGATCAGCCCGAACTTTTTAACGCCGCCCGCCACTCCCTGGAAATCCGCGGTGATGATGGCACTGGCTGGTCCCTTGGCTGGAAACTCAATCTATGGGCACGTTTCCTCGACGGCCGACACGCCTACGTTTTCGTGAAGAATCTCCTCCGCCCCGTCATCGACGCGAAGGAGACCAAGGTAACCGGCGGCGGCGTCTACCCTAACCTGTTCGATGCCCACCCGCCCTTCCAGATCGACGGTAATTTCGCCTTCACCGCCGGCATCGCCGAGCTGCTGCTTCAAAGCCACCACGGAGAACTCCACCTCCTGCCCGCGCTCCCCCCTGCCTGGCCTGACGGCTCCGTCACCGGCCTGCGTGCCCGCGGTGGCTTTGAAGTAGATCTCGCTTGGAAATCGGGAGCGTTGGAATCCGCCGTGATCCGCAGCCAGGCCGGCGCTCCGCTCCGCGTCCGCCTCGGCGACCGCACGCTGGATATTTGTTTGGAACGCGACCATTCCATCCGCCTTGAACCCGCCAAGTTCACCGCTACGCGCTGAGCCCAGCCTAAATCCTCTTCATGCACTACCGCACCCTCGGCGCCACCGGCGTCCAAGTCTCCGCCCTAGCCTATGGCGGCTCCTCCCTCGGTTCCGCCTTCCGCGCCATCGATGAGGCGGAGGGCATCCGCTCCGTCCATGTCGCACTCGATCACGGCATCAATCTGATCGACACCGCTCCTTATTATGGCGCCACCACCGCCGAGACCGTGCTGGGCAAAGCCCTCAAGACCGTCGCCCGCGAACGCTATATCCTCGCCACCAAAGTCGCTCGCTACGGCCCGGAGCAAAAGGACTTCGATTTCTCGGCCGCTCGCGTAACTCGCAGCGTAGATGAAAGCCTGGCCCGCCTTGGAGTCGATTACGTCGATTTTATTCAGGTTCATGACATGGAATTCGGTGACCTGGACCAAATCGTGAACGAGACCATTCCCGCCCTCCGCGCCGTGCAGGCCTCCGGCAAGGCCCGCTTCGTCGGCATCTCCTGCCTGCCCGTGCGATTGTTCAAACAGGTGCTGGATCGGGTCGTCGTGGATCAAATACAGAGCTACTGCCATTATTGCCTCAACGACACCGCTCTCTCCGACCTGCTTCCCTACCTGAAAGCCAAGGGCGTCGGCATCTTCAACTCCGCACCGCTCGCCATGCGTCTACTGAGCACCGAGGGTCCGCCGGCTTGGCATCCCGCCCCCGCTACTCTGCGGGCCGCCTGCGCCGAGGCCGCCGCAATCTGCCACTCCCGCGGCACTGATCTAGGAAAACTCGCCCTGCAGTTCGCGATGGCGAACCCGGATATCCACACCCATATCGTCGGCACCGCTAGCCCCGCCCGCGTTTTACAAAACCTCGCCGATGCCTCCGCCCCCTTCGACCAGGAACTTCTCACCGAGGTCCTTCGCATTCTCTCTCCTATTCACAACCTGACCTGGTCCTCCGGCCGCCCCGAGAACAACTAGAACTAGTGAAGTAGCGAGTAGCGGGTAGTGCGTAGCGAGCCTCACGATCCGCGCGCGTTTTCCGCTCCGCCCTACTCGATACCCGCTACCCGCTACTTCCCCCACTCCCCATGCAAACTCTCCTGATCGACGCCCCCGGCCATTTTTCCTACGGCCAGAAACCTCAACCCGTGCCCGCCCCCGGCGAGGTGCTTTTGCGCGTCCGCCGTTTAGGTTTTTGCGGATCCGACTTGTCTACTTTCCGCGGAGGCAACCCGCTCGTCTCCTACCCGCGCATCCCCGGCCACGAAATCGCCGCCACCATCGAGGCCGTCACTCCGGGCGTGCCCGCTGAATATACCGCAGGCCAGAGCGTCACCGTGCTGCCCTACACCACCTGCGGAAAATGCAGCTCCTGCCGCAAGAAACGCTTCAACGCCTGCCGCCATAACCAGACCTTGGGGGTGCAGCAGGACGGCGCCTTCACGGATTTCATCGTCGTCCATTGGGAAAAACTCGTGCCCTCCGCCGGCCTCGGATTGCGCGAACTCGCCCTCGTCGAACCACTGGCCGTTGGTTTCCATGCCGTCGCCCGCGGCCGCGTCGATGCCTCCGATATCGTTGTTGTTTTCGGCTGCGGTATGATCGGCCTGGGCGCGATCGCCGCCGCCGGCCTGCATCGCGGGGCTACCGTGGTCGCGGTCGACCTAGAGGATGCCAAACTCGCCGTGGCCAAAAAAGCCGGCGCCACCCACGTAATCAATTCACGCGCCGAAAACCTCCACGAACGACTTCAAGCCCTTAGCAATGGCCACGGCCCCGACGTGGCCATCGAGGCCGTCGGCCATCCCGCCACCTTCACTGCCGCCGTGGACGAGGTCTGCTTCGCCGGCCGCGTAGTTTACATCGGCTACGCCAAGGCCCCGGTTTCTTACGAAACCAAATACTTCGTCATGAAAGAGCTCGATATCCTTGGTTCGCGGAACTCCACGCCGCAGGATTTTCGCGATGTCGTCACCCTGCTCGCCTCCGGCCGCTACCCGATTGATGAGACTGTGACCCGCACCGTTTCCTTCGCCGAGGCTGGTCAGGCCCTCGCTGACTGGTCCGCCGACCCGGCCGTCATCACCAAGATTCACGTCGAGCTCTGAGCGCCCCCATGCCGGTCGTCGACGCCCACCACCACTTTTGGCACTACAATCCAGCCGACTACGGCTGGATTCCCGACGCGTGGAGCACCCTCCGCCGGGATTACCTGCCTGCCGATCTTGAACGCGAACTCGCCTCCGCCGGTGTGGATGGCGTTGTTTCCGTCCAGGCCCGCCAGTCACTGGAAGAGACTAACTGGCTGCTCGCTTTCGCCTCCCGCCACACGTTCGTGCGAGGCATTGTAGGCTGGGTCCCGCTGGTTGCGCCCGACCTTTCCACTCATCTCGACCACCTCCGCGCCCACCCTGGCGCCAATAAGCTCCGTGCCTTCCGTCACGTTCTCCAAGCCGAGCCTGACGACGCGTATATGCTGCGGGACGACTTCAATAGAGGCGTCGCCGAAATCACCCGGCGCGGCTACGCTTACGATATCCTGATTTTGGAGCGCCACCTGCCGCATGCCATTGCCTTCGTCGACCGCCACCCCGAGGCCACTTTCATCTTAGATCATATCGCCAAGCCCCGTATCGGCAGCGGCGAACTGGAGCCGTGGGCGAAGAACCTCCGCGAACTGGCCCGACGCCCTCATGTGGCCTGCAAACTGTCCGGTATGGTCACCGAAGCCGATGTCGCCGCCTGGACGCCCACCCAGCTCCAGCCCTACTTTGACGTGGCGCTGGAGGCCTTCGGTCCCGCGCGATTACTCTACGGCTCCGACTGGCCTGTTTGCCTGGCCGGCGTCGGCTACGCCCGCTGGAAAGAGGTGGTTACGAAAGCCCTCCGCACCCTCTCGCCATCAGAACTCGCCGCCGTGATGGGCGAAAACGCCTCGCGCCTCTACCGACTGTAAAACGCACCCGGCCTCGCCACGGTTTCTCCACGCGCAAACGCATTGTCCTTTGCCTCGTCACCGTTTCCCGCTTCGTCTTGCCTTTTCGCCCCATGAATAAACTACACCGCCTCTCCACCGTCGGCCTGCTTATCGCTCTCTTTGCCGGCTGCAGCAAAGCTCCCGAATCCGCTGCCTCTACTTCGGCCGGCACCCCTGCCGCCCCCGCCAAGATCACGATCGCCGCCATCCCCAAGGCCACCACCCACTCCTACTGGAAAGCCGCCGAGGCTGGCGCCCGCCGCGCCGCCGCCGAGTTCAACGTCACCCTCGAGTGGCAAGGTCCCCTCGACGACTCCAAGGTCGCCGACCAGATTGGCATCTTCAACAATCTCGCCGCCTCCGGCCTCCAAGGCATCTTGCTCTCCCCCTGCGATGATAAGGCCCTAGCCCCCCACGTGCGCACCGCCGCCAAGCGCGGCCTGCCCGTCTCGATCTTCGACTCCCCCCTCGATGCCAAACAAGGCACCGACTACATCAATTTCGTTGCCACCGACAACAAGGCCGCCGGCGCTACCGCCGCCCAGACCCTCCAAAACCTGGTCGGAGCAACCCCTGGCCATGACGGCCAGATCTTGGTGATTCGCTTCACCGAGGGCTCCGCCAGCACCCGCCTGCGCGAAGAAGGATTCACGGCCGAATTGGCCAAAACCCCCGCACTCAAAATCAGCGCCCAACAATTCACCGACGGTTCCATGGCTGGCGCGCAACGGGTCGCGGAGACCCTGCTAGGCAACTACGTCAAAAATAACAAACTGGAGCTCGCCGGCGTGTTTGCCTCGAACCAACCCACCGCCGAAGGCACCTACAACGCGATAAAGGCCCTTCGCGACAAAGGCATCGAGGTATCCACGAAATTCGTTGGCTTCGACGACTCCACTCTTCTCCTGCAAGGCCTGCAGAATGGCGTGATCGACGCGCTCGTCGTCCAGGATCCCGAAAAAATGGGCTACCTCGGCGTAAAGTCCCTCGTGGACCACCTCCGCGGCACCCCGGTTGAAGCCTATGTGGACACCGGCGTAACGGTGAAGACCAAGACCAACACCGCCGCCAAGTGAGGTTCGCCCTTCCGCCGTCCGCATGAGCGACGCCTTGCCGCCACCCCTCCCGACCACCTCGGTCCTGCTCGCAGTTCGCGGCGTCAAAAAAAGCTTCGGCGCCACTAAGGCACTGAAGGGGGTCGATCTTACCTTGGAAAGCGGCCAAGTGCTCGCGCTGATCGGCGAAAACGGCGCCGGCAAAAGCACCCTTATGAAGGTGCTTTCCGGTGCCCACGCGGCCGATTCCGGCGAGATGAGCCTAGCGGGCGTCCCCTACCGCCCCAACGGCCCCCTCCACGCCCGGGCGCTCGGCGTCTGCATGATCTATCAGGAACTCGCCCTCGCGCCCCACCTGAGCGCGATGGAAAATATCCTGCTGGGCATTGAGCCCACCCACGGCCCTTTCATGAATTGGCGGGAGACTCGCGCTGTCGCTCGCCGCGCCCTTGACGAGGTAGGCTTGCCCGATCTGGACCCCGCCACCCCCGTCGCGAAGCTTTCCATCGCCGAGCAGCAACTGGTGGAAATCGCCCGCGCGGTCGCCGTGGGCTGCAAAGTGCTCGTTCTCGACGAGCCCACCAGCTCTCTCACGCAAAAGGATGTGCAGGCACTGTTTGCCCTCGTCCGGAGACTGAAAGCCAAGGGCGTCGCCATCGTTTACATCAGCCACGCCCTCGAAGAAGTCTCATCCCTGTGCGACCGCTTCACGGTGATGCGTGACGGCGAAACCGTCGGCCATGGCCAGGTCGGCACCGTGCCGGTGGATCGCATCATCTCCCTGATGGTCGGCCGCGACGTCGAGGACCTCTACCCGCGTTCCCCCCGCACTCCCTCCGCTCCTATCCTCGAGCTTCGCTCCCTGGCCGGCCAAAAAGCCCCTCGTTCCGCAGGGGTCATGCTCCGACGCGGCGAGGTGGTTGGCATCGCCGGGCTTATTGGCTCCGGCCGCACCGAAACGCTGCGTGCCTTGTTTGGCCTCGACCCCATCACGGCTGGCGAGATCCGCATCCACGGCGAACTGGTGCCACCCGCTGGCCCCGCCACCCGCTGGGCGCAAGGCCTCGGCCTCGTAAGCGAAGACCGCAAAACCGAGGGCCTCGCCCAGAACCTGTCGATCGCCGAAAACCTCACTCTGAGCCGGCTCGACGGACTCGGGCCGTGGGGGCTCGTCCGTCCCTCCCGGCAAAACGCCGCCGCCGCCCCCTGGATCAAGGCCTTCCCCATAAAATGCCAGGGCGGCGAACAATCCGTCGAAGCCCTTTCCGGCGGTAACCAGCAAAAAGTCGCCATTGCGCGCCTGCTTCACCACGATTGCGACGTTCTGCTCCTCGATGAGCCCACCCGGGGCATAGACGTCGGCTCAAAAGCCCAGATTTATGCCTGGATCGACCGTCTCGCCCTTGGAGACGCCGCCACCGGGAAGGCACCCAAGGCCATCTTGGTCGTCTCCAGTTACCTGCCCGAGTTAATCGGTATCTGCGATCGCATCGCTGTGATGACCCGCGGCGAACTTGGTGAGGCCCGCCCCGTGGGCGACTGGACCGAACACGCTCTCATGCTCGCGGCCACCGGCCAAGACCGACTCACCTGAAACCCCGCCACCGCGCGTGCAGGCACTCCGCCGATCCTCCAAGCCAGCCTTTAGCGCTCGCGCCAACCTTCCAATAAAATGAGCCAGTCCTCCGCTCCCGCCTCATCACCCCAGAAATCATCCCGCATAATGGCCCTGCTCGGACGTTTGGCTGCGCTGGCTGCCGTTTATGCCTTTTTCGCTATCCTGACTCCGAGTGCGAAGGGCTTTATGTCCGACGCGAACACCCAGCTGATGCTGCAGGACATCGCCGTCGTTGCCATGGCCGCCATCGGCATGACTATCGTTATTATCGCCGGAGGCATCGATCTGTCCGCAGGTTCCAGCATCGCTTTGTCGATGATCACCACCGCCTACGTGCTCAACCTGGGCCCCGAGGGCGGAAAACTTATTCTCGCCCACCCGGTCTCGCTCCCGCTGGTCGCGGTCGCGGCGGCCGCCGGCGTTTCCACCCTGATTGGCTTTATCAACGGAGCGATGATCACGTGGTTCCGCATTGTCCCATTCATCATCACGTTGGGCACGATGCAAATGGTCCGTGGCTTTGCCAAACTAGTCGCCAATGAGCAAAATATTTACCCCCCCGCTGAAGTGCAGGATTTGTGGGTGGCTCGCTTGCTGGATCCCTCTAAAACCGTGCTCACTTGGCCGTTTCTGCCCATGGCCGTTTGGCTGGTGATCGGCGCCGCCCTCTTCACCGCGCTTTTTCTGCGCTACACCCGCCTCGGACGCCATATTTTCGCCATAGGTTCTAATGAGAAAACCGCCCTGCTCTGCGGCGTGCCGCTGGCCAGGACCAAGATATTGGTCTACATGATCGGCGGTATCTTCAGCGGCTTGGCGGGCGTGCTGTTTTTTGCCCGCCTCGGCTCGATCGGACAACCAACCGAGGCCATCGGCTACGAACTGTTTGTCATCGCCGCCGCCGTGATCGGCGGGGCCAGCCTGCTCGGTGGTCGCGGCACCATCCTCGGCACCATGATTGGCGCACTGATCATCACCATCTTGCGCAACGGCGGAGTAAAAATGGGCTGGCCGCAATACACCCAGGAAATCGTGATGGGCGCCGTTATTATTGTAGCCGTAGCAATCGACAACCTGCGCCAACGCCAACGGTCCTAAAGTCTCTGGAATGGTGCCCGGGGTGGGAATCGAACCCACAAGACTTTCGTCGGAAGATTTTGAGTCTACTGCGTCTGCCAATTCCGCCACCCGGGCAGGGTGCGAACCAATGGAGAAGCAGAGCAAACACCCGCGACTGCTTTGTAAACCCGAAAGGCGAGCGAACCGCACCATACCTGCATTTTTCCCGTCCAGACCCGCCAACCGCATGTTTAAGAAATAATGCGTTTTTTTTGAATGTTATCCGTTCGGGGCGGTCTATCTCTTCGTCATCATTGGTTGTTTGTTTGTTTGTTTGGTTTGCTGGCAGAGGCGGCCCCCCGGCGTGGTTTCCGGGAGGCCGCCTCTCCTCTTTTGGATTGGGCGCAGCTCGCGCCTCCCTTTTCCTCACCGGCATGCCCGACTTCCGCGTCTACGTCTCCCCGTCACCGACCCTTACGGCGCGTGAGCTAGTGCTCAGCGCCGGCGAAGGCCACCACCTCGTTCAAGTCAACCGCGCCCGCTGCGGTGATCCGGTGATCGCGTTCGACGGCGAAGGCCGCGAATGGAGTTGTATTCTGGAGTCCGGCGACGGCCGCAAACCGGTTCACTTAAGAGTGGTTTCCCATTTCTCTCGCACTCCTTTGCCCTGTTCCCTCGTGCTAGGCCAAGCACTGGCAAAGGGCGGCACAATGGATGAAATCATGCGCCAAGCGACCGAACTAGGTGCAGCCGTGATAGCTCCCCTTTCCACCAGTCGCAGCGAGGTGCATCTCGATCCCGAACGGGCCGCGAAAAAAGTGGATAAATGGCGCGTAGCCACCATCGAAGCCGCCAAGCAATGCGGCAACCCCTGGGTGCCCCGCGTGGAGCCCATCCAGCCCATCTCTGCCTTCCTCACCTCCCCCGCAGTGCAAGCCACCGAGTTGCGCCTCGTCGCCAGCCTACGACCCGAAGCCCAGCCCTTGCACGACATCCTCGCAAAACACCGCGCCACCCACGGCCGAGGTCCTGCGTCGGTCGCCTGGCTCGTCGGGCCCGAAGGTGATTTTAGCCCCGAGGAGAGCGCCTACGCGCTGGCCGCCGGCTGGCTCCCCGCTTCGCTCGGCCCCCTAGTGCTGCGGTGCGATACCGCCGCCGTCTACGCCCTCGCCACCCTACGCTGCGCCACCGAGCGAGACTGAGCCGGACGACGAAAGATAACCTTGCATCTGCACTTACCACACCAGCAAGCCGCCCGCATAAGTCAGACCGGCACCCACGGAACAAAAGATAATGCGATCACCAGCCTTGAAAATACCCTCCTCGGCCGCCCAACCCAGCGCCATTGAAACCGATGCACCGGAAGTGTTACCGTATTTGGCAATAGTCACGACAAACTTCTCGAAGGGGATGCCGACGCGTTTACTCACCGCCCGGAGGATGCGCTCATTGGCTTGATGCGGCACGATCCAGGCGATTTCAGCCGCCAGCAATCCGTGACGCTCAAGCGCCTTTTCAATTTGATCGGAAAACGCGATGACCGCATTCTTAAACACTGCAGCTCCATCCATTTGCAGATAGAAATCGTTTCGGTCGCTACCGTCGGCACAGGGCATAGGCTGCCGCGCCCCGCCGCCCGGACGCTGGATCGCTCTGAATAATTCCGCATCACCCGAGAGCGCCATGCGGTGCAACCTGTGCCCGCCGGCCACATCAGTGAGAATTGCAGCGCCCGCTCCATCGCCAAAGAGAAAAGCCGTCTCATGGTCGTTGGGGTTGGTTATGCGCGAGAGCAGTTCGGCCGTGACCACCACAACCGTGCGCGCCGTGCCGCCGCGAATAAAAGCCCGCCCCACCTCTAGCGCGTAAAGCCATCCGGAACAGGCGGCATTTAAGTCAAAAGCCAGGGCCTTCGGACAACCGAGCAATTTGGCCAAGGCGCTCGCCATCGAGGGCACGGGTTGATCGGGGATGATGGTCGCGAGAACGATACCGTCGATCTGCACCGGCTCGATTCCCGCCTGAGCGAGCGCATGGCGCACCGCCGTGGCCGCCAGAGACGTCGCGCTCTCGTCCGCATCCGCGTAACGTCGCTCATGGATGCCGGTGAGCTTGTGCATCTCTGCCTCGGTGCGCCCTGGGAAAGCCCGCAGAATCTCACTGGTTGGACGGATATTTTTGGGCACGGCATAGCCCACACCCGCGATGCAGACCGTCGTATCCGTCGCTCCGCTCGCCTGCAAAGAACTGGCCGCACCGGCCGCCGCGGTGGAATGCGGCCGCGTGGCCAGCCAAGCCTGAAAATCTTCCCCCGTAATCCGCCCCGCCGGCCCGGTTCCCGTCAATCCTTCCAGTCTGGCAGGCTCCAAACCGGCTTCGCGCGCCAGTTTTTGCGCCCGGGGCGTCCAGAGGGATCCCGACGTTGGCTCCGCAGCCACCGGCACAGACGGCGCCGCCACCGCAACCGGCGGGGCCGAGACTGGAACAGGCGGAGGGACCCCACCCGTCTTCGACTCAAGATGGCGGAGACTTTCATCCTCGGTCTCGATGGTGATAAAAAGATCGTCCGAACGGATAATGTCGCCCGCCCGGCAATGTATCCCTCTCACTATGCCGTCACACGGCACCTCCCACTCGAATACGGATTTGTCGCTCTCCAGCTCCGCCGCGATCCGGCCTTTGGCCACCCGTTCTCCCGGAACGACTTTGAGGTCGATCACGGTAAGCTCATTCACGGTCGCCCCCATGCTCGGCACAGGGATTTGAATTAGGAAAGTGGCCATGCGAAACGTCAAAGTGCATCAGCGTGACGCGCCCCGGTCTCCGGTCAACCGTGCGCAACAGCCTTTCCCGGACCGTATTTATTCGCCCAAAACCCACTCCAGACCGTCCGCCGTCCATACTTTCTTCTCCTTAGCCGAGCGCCAACCGCGCCATACGCGGTCGCATTGATCAGGCAAAGCCACCACGGAGGGCATGGAGATCTCCGCTCGTTCCGGGGCTCCAGCCCACGGCAGACCCTCGCTCCAGCTCAAGGCCATGACCTGCAAATCCAGCAACGACACGGCCGCATCCGAAACGCCTCCACGCGCACACCCCGGCGCACCACGCACAAACAGCGGCACCCGAACACTCTCCTCGTGCGGCCATCCTTTTCGGAAAAGCCCGTGCGCACCGTGCATATCCCCGTGCACCGACGAGAAAACCACCAGCGTGTCCGGTCCCGCCGCCTCTATCAACCGCCCTACTGCCGCATCCGTCGCCGCGATGTGCGCGTAGTAACCCGCCAGCTCCCTTCTCGCTCGAGCCTCGACCGGCCCACCCCGGGGCACGTTGTTGGCCAGCGCCACCTCATCGGGTCGCAAACGCCGTGCTCCCGCCGTTGTGGGCGCATCATACGGCGGATGTGGTGCCTCAAAACTCACCAATGCGAAGCGCGGCTTACCCAAGCGGCCGTCGGCAGTTTGCCGCCACCAGTCCGCCGCATAAGCAGCCACCAGATCGCTTTGATAGCCCGAAACCCGCACCGGATCCGCGTCGCCCCCCACGCCATCCCCTTGGAAAAAAGGATCGTTAAGCAAAAAGCCGCCCTCAAAGCCCGTCCACCGGTCAAACCCTCCGCGTCGCTCCGGCGGCACCGCAATCCGCGCCGCCTCCTCGCCTACCAGCGGCGCCGACCTGTCCCGCTCGCCTACTCCCCACTTGCCAAAAAATGCCGTGCCGTAACCACGTGCAGCCAGCGCATGCGCCACTGTGTGCGCGTCCCCCGGCAAGGCATCCCAATAATCGCGAACGCCGTTGGCCGGCGAAGGAACTCCGGTGAGCAACGCCGCGCGCGCGAAGGGACCAAAGGGATGAGGTGTCACCGCCTGGGCAAAGTCGGTTGCTTCCGCCGCAAAAGCATCCAGACACGGCGTGCGCGCATTGGCGTCGCCGGCCCGACCAAAGGCCCCCGCCCGCCACTGGGTGGTTATAATCCAAAGAAAGTCGGGGCGGGTCATGCCAGCCAAGTATTGGTTTGCGGGCCCCGTTGGCAAATCCACGCTGACCCACCTTGCAGGCTAACACGTTTCTTTACCGCCCCATGTCGCTCGCGATTGTTCACTACAACGCCCCCGTCCTTCGTCAAAAAGGCGAGGCCATCACCGTTTTCGATCAGGCCCTCGCCAAACTCGCCGCCGACATGGTCGTGACCATGCACGCCGCCGCCGGCATCGGGCTCGCGGCTCAACAAATAGGCCGAGCCCTCCAGCTCTGCGTGGTCGATCTGCGCAATACCGACCGCGATTTCTACTGGGAACTCGACGGCGCCCAAACCCCGCTGGAGTTGATCATGCCCATGGTCCTCACCAACCCGAAGATCGAATTCCTCCCCTCGGAGAAACTGCCTTACGAGGAAGGCTGCCTCTCGTTTCCGGATATCCGCGGCGACGTCGATCGCCCCGACCGCATTCGCGTGACCTATCAGGACGCCCAGGGCACCGCGCATCTGTTGGTGTGCAACGGCCTTTTCGGACGCTGCATCCAACACGAGGCCGACCACCTAAACGGCACTCTCTTTATCGACCGGATGGACAAATCCGTGCGGCGCGGCGTCGAACGCGCCGTCAAGGCACTCGCGGAAAAAACCAAGGCCGCTGCCAGCGCCTAATCCCATCACGGCAGCACCACGAGCCGCGCCCCTATCAGCGTCGCCGTTCATCTCCCCTAACCATGAGCCCAAAAGCCGACGGCATGAACTACGCCCCCAAGGGCAAACCCAACCCGGTGGTGAAACCCGGCGAATTCATCTTTGCCGCCGCCCACCTCGAACACGGCCACATCTACGGGCAGTGCAACGGGCTACTCGAAGCCGGAGCCGAGCTGAAATGGGTTTACGACGCCGATCCCGCCAAGGTCGCCGCTTTCCAGCAAAAATTCCCCGCCGTGTGCGTAGCTCGTTCGCTCGACGAGATCCTCGACGACCCCGCCGTGCACCTGGTCGCCGCCGCCGCCATACCGAATGAACGCGGCGCCATCGGCGGTCGCGTGATGGAGGCCGGTAAAGACTATTTCACCGATAAAACCCCGTTCACCACCCTCGAACAACTCGACGCCGCGCGGTCCTGCGTGGCCCGCACCGGTCGCAAATACGCGGTGTATTTCAGCGAGCGATTGCACGTGGAGTCCGCGATGTTCGCCACCGACCTCATCCAGCAGGGCGCCATCGGACGCGTGCTTCAGGTCATCGGTCTCGGCCCCCACCGCCTCGGCACCGGCCGCCCCGACTGGTTTTTTAAGAAGGAGCAGTTTGGTGGCATCCTGTGCGACATCGGCAGCCATCAGTTCGAGCAATTTCTGACCTTCACCGGCGCGACCGAAGCCACCGTCGCCCACGCCGCCGTCGCCAACTATGCCCACCCCGAACACCCCGAATTCGAGGACTTCGGCGAGGCCAACCTTATCGGCGACAATGGCACGACCAATTATGTGAGGGTGGACTGGTTCACCCCCAAAGGCCTCCGCACCTGGGGCGACGGGCGTATGACCATCCTCGGCACCAACGGCTATATCGAACTGCGCAAATATCTGGACGTCGGCCGCGACCCAACCGGCGACCACGTCTATCTGGTGGATGAAAAAGGCGAACACCACCTGCAGGTGGCCGGCCAGGTCGGTTACCGTTTTTTTGGCGAACTGATCCTTGACTGCCTGCACCGCACAGAGAAAGCCATGACACAGCGCCATGTCTTTAAAGCCGCCGAACTCTGCCTCCGCGCCCAGGCCGCCGCCCGCCGTCTGACTTAAGCTGCCCGCGCCGCTTGCCAGCCCGGCCCGCCTCATCGAGGCTTCCGCCATGAGCATTAGCACTCGCACCGGAGACCAAGGCCAGACCGGACTCCTCTACGGTCAACGCGTTCCCAAGGACCACCCCCAGATCGAAGCCCTTGGTGCCTGCGACGAACTCAACGTCGCCATCGGCCTCGCCCGTGCCGCCGGAGGTCGCGTCGAGGTGCTGCTCCCCATCCAGCAC
>CAIQAB010000015.1 GCA_903869675.1 uncultured Verrucomicrobiota bacterium
CTGCTGACATCAGCAATTCTGTTTGGTGGATTTGTAGGGATGGTGATCGATACCTACGCTGGCCCTGCCTGGCAGAAAGTGCCGTTTCCCATCTTTAGTGAAGTGCAAGTTATGCTAATGGGCGAACGTCACTTAACGTCAGATCGATTCGGTGGATTTACATTTGAGGCAGGAGTCATTGGGGGCATGTCAGGTATATTTATCCTTTTAAATGCATCGGCTTTACTATTGGGATTTTGGGAGAGTAGGTTAAGGTTGCCTGCTGTGATACAACTTATCTCGGCTCTAGGTATTATTTTCGGATTTGGCGCTATATATCTTTCGCGAACCAAGTCCGGACTCATTATACTTTTATTCGGCGTTTTAATCATGGCATTTGCAGTAATTTTTGTAAAACGGGGTGTGCCGATTTGGACTAAGGTGGTTTTATGGGGCGCTATTTTGGCTGGATTTGCGTCACTTCCCGTCGCTTACCGACTTACCAAAAATACTGCTAACGGTGAGTATATTGAGAAAGAGGTGAGTAATGTTTATTTATTTATGAATAGAGGGTTCACGCGTGAAGAAGGCGGAGGATTGCAAACCCGCATACAGTCGATGAAAATTGCGGTATATGGATTATTATTTCGACCTACGGGTGCAGGCTACACAAATGGTTATTTTTACGCGGAACCCGTTTTAAAATACGTTGAGCCCACAGCTGAGATGGAGTGGTTTCATAATCAAGGCCGCTACAATGGTTATAAAGGCGCTATTTTTAATCTCATGGGGCAGGGCGGGGTAATATCACTTGCTCTTATAGTATATTTACTTCGCTTACTTTGCCGCGGTTTAGTGAAAAGCGGGGCATTTGGCGGATCCGCTATCGCCGCATTACTTATATCCGGAGTTATAATGTTGGGATTTACGGTGGAGCTCTTGCCTTACTTTGAGATTCTCATGCTCTTAGTTGGCTTGGCCTATATTGTAGACCATCAACTTGGAGGTTTCGGTGGTTTAGCAGAGAGTCCGCGATCCAGCAGGAGTCTTGTAAACGGACCTGGATCCGTGCACTTTAAATAAATCTTACATATGAATCATTTTTAGCAAAATTCATGAAATTATCAATCATAGTTCCCAGCTACAACCAAAGCCATTTTATTGGTCGGACGCTGGAGTCTATATTATCCCAAAACGATCCTGACTGTGAGATAATCATCATGGATGGTGGCTCCACTGATGATACTATGACGATAGTCGAGCGTTATCGCGAAAGATTAGCGATCGTTGTTTCAGAAAAAGATGGTGGGCAAAGTGATGCACTGCAAAGAGGCTACTTGTTGTCTACCGGCGATTACATCGGTTGGCAAAATTCAGACGATATATATTTCCCCGGAGCATTTGCGTCTTTCAGATCCGCATACGATTCAGACGCGAAATTAAACACCGTTGCGCATGTCTATTTCGGAAATCAATGTATCATTGGTCCCCGAGACGAATTATTGAATGGCAAGATATTTGGACCTTTCCGTCTAGATTATCTTTTGTATGCGGGTTGGAACATAACAAACCAAAGTTCGTTTTTCTCAAGACAAGCTATTGAAAGGGCCGGCGGTTTTGACGCCTCCCTGCATTACGCCATGGACTTAGATCTGTATATCCGTCTTGCCAAGTCTAACGCTAAATTTAAATGGATAAACAAATACTGGGGCGGTTTCAGGATACATGATGCATCAAAGGGGTCCACTTTACATCGGGTTAGGGACAAGGAATATTTGGATCTTCGTTCACGATATTTGCCTGAATTTAATCCAATAGTCTCATGGGACCGTCAATTTAGACTTAAGCGCATATATGAATGGATAATTCGATACCTCGACTTATTACGTATGGGCTTATTACATCGACGTTTTATAGAGAAAAGTAATGCAAGTAACATAGAAAAGAGACTTAAGGTCGAATTTTCAAGTTCACTATGAACAACCGCTTAATTTTTGTAAGTGGAGGGCATAGGTTTATCAGTGGACATTCTGGATTAGCACTTAGAACACGGCTTACCTTTGATTTATTGGGCGAAGCATGGCACGGCAAAGAGAAGCATCTCATTACTGCCCCTTGTGAGGAACTGCTTGAAATAGCGACACGTAATGGATGGAAGGTTCATTTCATTAAGCCATATTCTGAAGGTTCGTCCGCTATCTTGCGTGTAATGACTCGCTGGGTAGTTTTTGCATTAGCCCATTTCTCTAAACGTGCGGGTTATAAGGCCATGACAATGCTGGGCGGTTCTGATATGCCGCCAGAAGCTGTATGTAATATTATAAATACATTACAGCCAGCGACGGTTTGGTTAAGCCGGTGTGATTTATTACCTATTGCAGGGTGGGTATCGACGGCCTCATCTCGTATTATCGTTGATACTAACGATTCAGTTTATAATCTTGTTCGTTGTTACCGGCCCAGGGCTAAACTTTGCGGTCTTACTGGTTGGACGAATCGCATGATGGCTAAAAGGATAAAAGTTCTGGAGCTTGAACTTGCAGAGCGTTGTGAGTCCGTAATTGCGATTTCAATTGACGATCTTAATTATTTTAGAAGCGCCACCATCAAGAAAGTTGAGCTAGAGGAGAGCTGTATTATAACTCCTCCTCTTCTTCGTTTTGATCAAAATGTGAATGACTTCGATATTGGCTATATAGGTGGTCCTCATTTGGGTTCGATAAGCGCGGCCGTTAATTTACTGAAAATTGCATCACGCCCGGAATTAAATAAAATTCGATTCGCGATAGCGGGAGGTGTATGTGAATCTTTAAGTGAATATATTCGGAGTAATAACGTTGCACTTGTGGGTAGAGTTGCTGACGCCAATCACTTCCTCTGCCGCTGCCGGCAAGTGGTGCTCTGGTCGTCCGGCGAAACAGGCACTAGTGTAAAGTTCCAAGAGTCTATCCTATCAGGTGTTACTGTCTTGGCTAATGCTCCGGCTGCTCGGTGGTCTGCAGCAGTTTCTGGCCGTGATTATTTGCTTTGCGACAACGAAGATACATTGGTTCGTTTAATACTAGCTCGATCAACACTTGCCCCCAGCCCACTTCGTGACGTCAGTATACGAGAAACTTTGGTAAAGCGATTCAGTTTTTTAAGTTGCGGGGGTGGTATATGAGCACTGGCACAGCTAAGCAGCGTATTCAACGCTTGCTATACTCACTTCTCTATCAATTTGAGTATGCGCTATATAATAAATCGGAGGAGTCGCTTTCAAGATCCGTTGTTCGACCCGATCTTTCAGGATTGAGGATCTGTCTTGTGAAACAAGATGTCTATGCCGATCTTTATTGTTGCCGCTATGGCTCATCCCCTGGAGAAGCCGTCCTTTCATCAATAAAGCGAAGCGGTCCTGTGGCTTTGCTTTCGCAATGGGGCGCCGATTTTAGAATTATCAAGACAGAGGAGGGAGACGGTTGCGATGTTTGGAAGCAGAAGTGGACAGATGGTAGGCAGCGTCCTCTGGAATATTACTATGCTTTGCAGAAAAATGCAAATATTCATGGACAAACCACCTTGGGCGGGCAGTCCGAACACGCGATCAGTGCCAGCGAAGTTGATTGGTCTGCTTATGATTTAGTTATTAGTCTTGATATATCAATACCGACACGTATCGTAAAAAAATATCCCGATACGGTATGGGCATACTGGATAAGCGAGCCATGCATGAGAGAATACAAGTATTCTTTGGCTCGAGTATATCCAGGTTATAATCTCTTTCTTAACCAAAGATTTTGGGACAGGCTCATTCCAACTTTCTCGCAGCATGAGATAGATTTCCCCTACTGCTTCCAATCCACTGGTTGTTATTCAGGGATATTGGACGAACCCAGCGATAAACGCGGTGTTATTGTTGAAAGTCATACAAAAGACGAGCTAGGCGTAGTTGAACGTTCAGCACTTGCTGCCTTCGGCCCAGTTCGCCAGATCGAAGGCAGTATTCATGACGTATTGTCTGGACTCTTGCATTCACGTTATTGGGTTCGTTTGGGAGGGCGTCCTTTATGGGGAAATGGTATGATAGAGGCGCTGGCGTGTGGTTGTATTGGGCTCGCTAATCCAAGTTTTTTTAAAAACAGGGCATTGTTTACACAGGGCAGCACCGTCGATGACTTCAAGTCATTGATAAACCGACTTGAGGTATTGGAGGAAGATCAAAATCTGCGTCAGCGAATAGCACATGTTCAGGCTATGCTTTTGAATGAATATGCCTATTACAGGCCTATGGCTTCACTGAGATTAGCTTACGATACAGTTCGTGCTAAAGTAATTTGATTTTATACAATAGGATTTTTTGCACGTCTACAAAGTTGGTGTGATTAAATTGCATTTTTATTTTTAAGTGCATTTGATTCGAGCCTTATGCTTTTTAATAGTTTCGATTTCCTGTGCTTTTTGATTGTTACTCTCGGGCTTTATTATTTGCCCTTTTGGCGTTTTTATCAGGTTCATGTTTTAGTTGCGGCCAGTTTCTTCTTTTACGCGTTTGAGTGTCCGGCGCTTTTGGGATTATTGGTGGCCTGCATCGGCATGAATGCATGGCTCAGTTTTAAAATTTCAAAACTAGGTGTTCAGGATAGGGCGGGTATATTTCGTTTCGCGGTTTGTGGAATACTCTTTAACGTTGGCTTGCTCGCGACTTTTAAATATGGCCCTCTGGCCGTCCAGTTATTACCTCAAGGCAAAAGCGGACTTACTGTTTGGCTGCAGCATCTGCCACTTCCTATCGGAATATCTTTTTATACGTTTGAAAATATTAGTCTAATTATTGATGTTTTTCGCCATCGCCGTCGTGGGGAAATGTCTTTTACTCCAACTGCAGCCCCCACGCATTTATTGCATAGCGCGCTTTTCGTAGCGTTTTTTCCGCATCTGGTAAGTGGTCCTATACTTAAGGCGGATGCTTTTTTTCCGCAGATAGGGCTCCCTAAGCTTTGGCGTAATATTGCTTGGAGTGACGCATTTAAAGCAATCGTGCTGGGGTTTTTCTTAAAGACCGTTGTAGCAGACAACCTCAAGGAGGTTACGACTTTGATGAATTACCCCCAGTTTATTGGGTTTTCTACACTCACGCTCATCGTGCTCCTTGCGGGATATTCGGTGCAGATTTTTGCTGATTTTGCCGGCTACTCGTTGATCGCAATCGGGCTGGCCTCTCTTTTCGGTTACAAGTTACCGGATAACTTTAATTATCCCTACCTTTCATCATCGTTGGGCGAATTTTGGCGGAGATGGCATATCTCGTTGTCGGGCTGGTTACGTGATTATTTATATTTTCCTCTAGGGGGGAACAGACGCGGACGGCTGCGAACTTATTTTAATTTGTTTCTAGTTATGGCCATAGGAGGATTATGGCACGGAGCAGCTTGGAGTTTTGTGATTTGGGGGCTTTACCACGGTTTGGGATTAGCTTTTGAGCGGTGGGCAGAAGAGCGCTGGCCTGATCTAAGTTTGAGGTTGCCCCGCTGGGCGTGTGTTGCGACGGTCTTCATCTTTGTTTCTTTTGGCTGGCTTTTATTTCGTCTGCCTGATTTTGGTCATGTCATTGCCTACTTGCGTTGTCTGGCAACTAATTACTCTCTCGGGTTTGTTGGGCAGAAAAAGCTCTTGATCCTGGTATTTGTCTTCAGCCTGCCGGTCTTTCTATTACATGCTTTTAAATCGATGGCGGCAGGGGGGCGGATTCATTGCGTTGCATCGACAGTCCCGGCTTGGCTGAAGTATGGTTTATTAGTTTTTGCCATTTTGGTTTCCTACGGTCTACCGGGTGCCTTTATTTACTTCCAGTTCTAACATGATCATCAGGTCGCTGCTTTTTTCATGCGGGTTGGCTCTGGTTTACGCAATGGCGGTGGGCTATTTCGCGGTCGGCATACCCCGGGTTGGCCCTACTCAGCATCAGTCTAATATTATTCGCATCGAACGTGTTTGGCATCGCGCTACGTCTGCTGATGCATTGCTAGTCGGCACTTCTTTATCGGCTCGTCTTCCTGATTTGGTAATAAATCAGCAGATTGATTCCATCGCACAAAGTGCGACCGGGCCGATGACGGGTTTGCTTCTGGCGGATATCTTGCCCACCCCGCCTCGCAGCGTGTATGTTGAGGTGAATATGTTTCATCAAGGGGTCGATCATGAAGCCTTGGCATATTTTAGCCGTCAACCGATGGCTGCACTGCGTGAATTCGTGCCAATTCTGCGTCAATCCGAGCAGCCTATAAATTTATTAATTTCAGCGTTGGTGGCGCAACACGCGGAACCTGCGATTATCTTTGACCCCAACAAGCTCCGGTTTGGCCTGGATTATCTGGCTTCTCAGAACCAGCAAACTCTCTCTGTGGAAGTTCTGGAGACTAGTCTGGTTGATTTTAAGAAGGTGTTAACTAGCTTACGCAATAAAGGTATCCATATTGTCTTGGTTGAATTTCCCCTCCACCCGGAAGTCCGGAATTCGCCTCGTTACATACAAAGTTTTGACGCCTTGTCCGCGGTGTTTCCTGCCTCTGAGTGGGAGTGGGTGCACCCGCCGGCGGCATCGAAATGGGAATTTACGGACGGTCTGCATCTCACCACTGCATCGGCAGTGGACTTCGCTCAGTTGCTTCTGACGGATATTCAAACTAGAAGAACTTCGGCTAGGAGGCGGGTAAATAATTAGCCATTAAGTAATTACTTAAATTTATAAACTGACCAAATGCTCAAGGACCTGTATTGGCTGCGTTTTGCTTCTTCAGTTTCAGGCTGCTGCCTGGTTTTTCATCTGAGTTGTCAGTTCATTTTAAGATAATCCCATCGTGATGACGCCGCCTTCGTTTCTTTTGGTCACGCCGACGCTTGGTGCTGCTCCTTATGGGCGGTTCTTGACCGAGTCGATACCCTTCGGTATTGAGTGGCGCGTTGTTTCTCCGTTTTCAGAGTTGGATTGGCTGAAGGGTGGCTCAGTGCCCGCCAACTGTGTTCCCGAGCCAGCCGGCGGTTTGGGTATGTATGGGGCATTGAATGCGGGTTTAACGAGTTCGTTGAATTGGAAGTGGTTCTCTTATATTAACGATGATGATTTACTGGGTCGGGAGTTTGCTGAGTTGATTCGGCGCCACTGTATCCCGGGTAACGAGAAGGTGATCGCGTATGGGCGAGTTTCTATGATTGCGGAAAACGGGGGTTATCTGTTTGATTTTCCAACCAGTAAAAGGGTGCAAGATTTCGGGGCTCTATTACCCCAAGGCATTATGCCCTTCACGCAGCAGGGGATGGTGGCCCACCGTAGTGTTTGGGAACGTCTGGGCGGCTTTGACCCCAGCTACCGGCTTGCCGGGGACTTGGATTTCTGGGTCCGGGCCTGGAGAGCAGGTTTCCAGTTTCGGTTTTATGATTTGCGAGTCGGAGAGTGGCGTTTGCGTTCTGGACAGCTCTCAAGCCAGACTGAGCAGATGTGGCAGGAACAGGCGCGCTGCCTGGCGCCGCTCCTTGAAGGGGCGCCTTCACGAGCACGCATGACATTGGCCAAATGGCGTTTCCGTTTGGGAAATACCCCAAACTACTTCCGTCGATATTGGCGCTTGCGCCGCGTGCGTCAGTCGGAGGTCTTTACAGCTGATTCCATGAGTTCTCCCCCTGATCGTTTTCCTGGTTTGTCAAAAGAAACCGGAGTCCCTACGGGCAAAGGGGGGCAAGGCCGTTGAACCTGGTTGATGCCAAGATGGAGCGGGTATTGTGGATCAATGACAAAACCGGTGGCGGCGGGGCGGGTAAACTCTACCGCACGGCAGCAGCCGTCTTGGCGGAGAGGGGCGCCACGGTAGCGCCGTTTTTCGGGCATCACCAACCTGGTGAGGTGTCAGAGGAGTATCTCTCCTTTCAACCGGCCGCTCTGAGCGACAAAAATTATGCTGGGTTTTTACGGCGTTCGGTTGGTGATTCGCGATTAATCGCTCAACTCCGCCGGATGCGGCAGGCTTTCAGGCCCACGGCAGTGGTGGTGCAAAATTGCCACAAATACATAGGTCCAGAGGTAATTGTGGAGGCAAGCACGTGGGGGCTGCCCGTCATTTTGTTGGTTAACGATTATGGGATTTATTGCGCCAACTGCTATGGTTGGCGCGCCGGCTCTATCTGTCATGCGTGCATCGACCACCGTTTCTCTCGCGCGGTTTGGCAGGGTTGCGCGCTCAGGCCGGATTTGGTGACAAAAGCGATGGTGGCCTCCCGCAGCTTCGCCCTTTTTCTGGCTTGGCGGGCCGACGCTTATTTTAAGGCAAACGTGGTCTTAACCGCAGGCGAAGCTTTTCGCCGTCGGCTGATTGAGGCGGGGTTTCGTGAGGATCGGGTGCAGGCGGGCATATTTCCTCACGAAGTGCTTGGGGCGCCGGTGGATTTCTCACCGCCTCCGGCATCGTCGGTTCCGGAATTTGTATACTATGGCTCGGACCTACCCGTCAAAGGGCAGGAATTGCTTCTGGAAGCGGTGCGTCATATCACGAAACGGTGCCGGATCTCTCTTTACGTGCTTAAGCCGAGCGAGTGGCTGGTGTCGCTGGTGGCCTCGGTCGCGCACGCCAACCCTTTGGTCGAAGTCTCTCTTGATGCCGAGGCAAAGTGGGGCAGCGGAGTTAGGGAAGCGGTGGCTTCGGCCCGTGCCGTTTTGATACCCTCGGTATGGGTTAGCCCTCATGAGCTTGTTGTTTACGAGGCCATGGCCATGGGCCGTGCAGTGCTGGTGACTCAATGCAGCAGCAACGCCGAGCTCATCCAGGACGGGCTAGAGGGGTTTGTGGTGAATGAGGCCGATCCCCGCATGTTGGCGCAGCGGTTGGACCGCCTTTCCGGTGAGCTGGACCTGGCGGAGCACATGGGCCGCGCGGCGAGAAAGCGTTATCAGGAAACGCTGTTGCCTGCATTATGGGGGAAGACTTTTTTTGACGCGTTGCACACTGCCCGTCAAAATCTTCACGCATGATCAGCCCAAATCAGTCGCAGGCATCGGACACTGCTCCGCGTAGCACAGGCGAACGGATACCGCGAATAGCGCTTTTCTGGCAGTGTTATGGGCCCTATCATCTTGCCCGCTTTCAATCGTTGAAGGAGGCGGCAAAGGGGCGTTTTGAACTGGTTGCCGTCGAGGTTTCGGAAATCTCTTCCACCTATGCGTGGCGTCGCGACGCATCCACGAGCGATCAGGTGCAGGCGCTCTATCCGGGCAAGGTAGCGGAGCAGGTTGGGCTTTGGGCCTCCTACCTGGCGATGAAGCGCTGGCTCAAGCAGCAACTGGTGGATGTCTTGTTTGTCCCCAGCTATTGGCCCGGCTACGCGCTAGGGGCTGCACTAGCGGCGCGACGAAGCGGTGTAGCGGTGGTCATCATGACGGATAGCCATCATGCGTCAGGCGTAAATAACGAGCTGGCGGTAGCGGTTAAAACGCAGTTGTTGCGCCTGGCGGACGCCGCTTTCGTGGCGGGCAGTAACCATCGCGCTTTTATGCGCAGCCTCGGGCTGCCGGCAGATCGTATTTTTGATGGTTATGATATAGTCGACAACGCGTATTTCATACGTGAATCAGATGCGGCAAGGGCGAGAGTGGATGAATGGCGCGCAAAGCTGGTCCTGCCTCGAAAGTATCTACTCAGCCTCGGGCGTTTGGTAGCGAAAAAAAATCTCGAGACGGTAATCCATGCTTACGCCCGACTGGTGGCGGCGAGCGCGCATCAGGGGCATTCCTTGGTAATCGTCGGTTCCGGGAGCGAGCGGGAGCGCTTGATCGCGCTTGCAAGGCACTATGGTCTGCCGGTGCGGCTTACGCCCGACGATAGGTTGGCGGACGAGCAGGGGGGCGAGGTGTTGCTTTATCCCTTTGCGCAAGTGGAGACGACCCCGGTATTTTACGCCCTTGCCACCGCGTTTATTCTGGCCAGTCGCACGGATGAGTGGGGTTTGGTGGTCAATGAGGCCATGGCTTGCGGACTACCCGTGGTGGTATCTCGAAACGTAGGCGCCGCGCCCGATTTGGTGCGTCCGGGGGAGAATGGCTATCGGTTTTATGCGGATAATCCAGAGGAGTTGGCCTTGTGTCTCGAGCGACTTTGCAAACGCGAGGAATTGGCCGCCAAGTTTGGGGCACAGGCGAGGATTGATATCGGGGATTGGGCGGCGGACCGGTTCACGCGCGGAGCGCTCGGGGCGGCCGAGGCGGCCATGCGGCCTTGGAGCGGGCGTCTAAGTGCGAACCGCGATGACGAACCGTTGCGCGATGTGCGTCTGCTGCAGACGTGTTTGCCGGATTACCGAGTGGCTGTATTCGCCGAGGCAGCCAGTCGTCTGCCCGGTGAATTCCGTTTATATTCCGGTCCCGATTATTTTACTGCGGACGTGCGGGTATCGGAGGATTGTCATGATTGGCGCTCCCCGATCTATAATCGCTTTTTATTAGGCAGGCGCTTGCTTTGGCAGCCTAAAGCACTTAGCACCATGTTGATCCCTGATGTGGCGATCATGGAGCTAAACCCGCGAATTCTTTCCAGCTGGGCGATTTTGGCGCTTAGGGCGGCTTTTGGCGCGCCCACCATCCTTTGGGGGCATGCATGGGCCCGTCAAGGTGCGCGCTCCCACATGAACATTATTCGTATCCTGATGATGCGCATGGCCACTACGGTGGTTACTTATACCGCGACACAACGCCAAATGTTGATGCCCATGCTTCAGGGCAAACCCATTTTTACCGCACCCAACTCGCTCGTATCGGCCAAGAATTGTGATCCGGTGTCCGCACCTGTTGAGGAATTGTGCCGCGTGATTTATGTAGGACGTTTGAATACCAGTAAGAAAGTATCTCTATTGATAGATGGATTTGCTCGTGCGTTGAACCGATTGCCTGCCCGAGTAGAGCTTTGCGTGGTGGGAGATGGCCAAGAGCGTGCCTCGTTAAATTCGCAAGTTGCGGAGCTTGGATTGTCCCATCGGGTGCGCTTTCTAGGGCATATTAGTAGCCACGAGATTCTGCGCGAACTTTATGCCGAGGCATTTTGTAGTGTGTCACCAGGCTATGTAGGCTTGAGTTGCATCCAGTCTTTCTCGTTTGGCGTGCCCTTGCTGGTGGCGGATAAAGAACCGCACGCACCGGAGATCGAGGCCTGCGAAAATGGGCGCAATACTGCATTCTTCTGTGCTGGAGACGCCGATGATCTCGCGGCTAAACTCGTCTGTTTTTGGCAGGAACGCGCGCTTTGGTTGCAACGTCGTTCCGAGATCAGCCGTGATATAGCCGAAAACTATAGTCTAGAACGTATGGTAACCGGATTAGTGAGCGCAATCGATGCAGTATGTTCACCAATCCCGGATAAAAAACCTGCGGTTTTCAGCGCAGGCGGTGCACACCTTTCATCCCATCCATGAATCAGCCTACAGTTCTCATCCGACGCAGAGCGTCATTGCACGCGGTCACCTATGTTCTTTTGCTTTGCTGTTCACTGGCCGTGCTCGGTGGACTTGGGCTGGTCTTTACTATATCGGCCTCGAATTCTTTAGAGCAATTACGAAACGAGACTTTGCCTGCGGGGGTTGTTCTCCGCCGTGTGACCCGCGAGGCTGGTAAGATGCGGCGAAGCGTGGACTTGATCGAGACCGCTCAGAGTGCTGGCGATATTGCTCATGTAAGAGAAAATATAGAAGAGTTTCGTCGACGTAACGACGAAAACCTAAAGCAGTTGCAATTACTCGTAAACGACGAAGAAATGGGTCGTTTATTGACCGCCGTAGTCACTCAGCGTCATAGGTTTCTGCATGATCTAGAGGCTTTGCTGCAGATTTCGGACATGCAGTATTCACCATCGGAAATGCTTCAGGCCAAGATAGCTATGAACACTTCCTACGAAATTTATCGGGATCAACAGGACATCCTGGCGGAGCATTGCGAAAGAAGGGCTTTGCAATTGAGCAACGCGGTTCTGGTAAAGGCCAAGCGTTTCGAGTTGTTTGGCGTGCTGATCGCGCTTTGGCCTTTTCTCGCTGGCGGGGTCTTGTTCAGCTATGGGCTAATTAGCACGGCCTTGGTATTTTTAAAAGAGCGGCGTGCTGACTAGTGCATCGTCCTGCCGTGCCTTATTATTTTATTAAAAGAATACTGGAAATAAGCCGTATCGCGTTTCTATTAAGCAGTGTTTATAATTCGCAATAGTTCGATCATGTCAATATGGTGGCACTTTAGCAAACGCGCCGGGCATTTCGTGGCTCACGGGTTGCATTTGTGGCGGTTTTTAACATGAAGAGATGTGAAACGGAATCGGGCCTCATTCTCGTCCCGATGCTATCATCCACGCCGGACGGCACCATCAACGCCGGATTAGGGGTGCGCTCTCTGCTCGGGCTTAATCGGCCACCTGAGGACCGGTCTAAAGAGAACCAATGGGACAAGGCGTTTCTTAGAGTAAATGATCAGATCAAACACCGGTGGGTCCGGTGGGCCGTTCGCTGGGCGACATTGCATTTAGCCGCCTTGATCGCGGAGAAGCGGGTGAAGGTTTTTACCAGTCACCATGCCCCTTTTTTTGCCAGCGGTCATTTGGTGGTCATACACGATGTTATTCCTTTTCGGATGCCTGCCCGCTACCCGGCGCAAACTTTCTACACGCGTCACTTTTTAGCCACGGTCATGCTTTCAGCCGAAGCGGTTGTGACGATTTCTGGAACGGTGAGCGAGGCCTTGGTCGAGCTATTCCCTGAAGTCCGTTCAAGACTATGCGTTATCCCTTCATATTCCACTAAATTGGAGGCTGCCGCCGTGGCAGGCCACGGGGAGGCAAGTGGGCGCAGTCCGAAGGACTTCCTGATGGTGGGAATGACGCGGCGTCATAAAAACCTCGACTGGGGCGCTAAAGCGGTGGAGGAGGCGGCTTCGCGTATGTCAGGCTTAAGGCTCGACGCGGTCGGGGTATGGCGGGAATTTTGGCCTGATGTAATTGCGGCCTCGGCAATGCCTGGACGGCGCTCGAACCTTGTCCTGCATGACTATGTTTCCGACGCCACTTTAGACGAATATTATTCCAGGGCGCGGGCGCTGCTCTATCTTTCCACCGACGAGGGGATGGGGTTGCCGCCCCTGGAGGCCCTGGCGCGTGGGTGCCCTGTGGTTTGCTCTGACATACCAATTTTCCATGAAGTCTGCGGTGAAGCGGCGTTTTATGTGCCTTTACACGATATTGGTGCGTTGGCTGCTTTGATCGAAAAGCTTGCAAGCGGTGAATTAGATAGCGAAATTCGTCGCCGGCTGGAGTTAGCCAGGGCCCGAATTGCTGCGTATGGTTTCGGCCCGCTTTCGCAGCGTTGGCGGGAGTTGCTCAATAACTACAGTCGAAGCAGAAATCCCATGGTAATTTGAGGTTCTCACTGGCGGCGGCGAATCATTACATACCTGACTCCTTTATGATTTCTTATCGACATCGCGGATTCGTAACTTCGCATAATATAATTTGCGGAGCAGTTGCCTTGATCTTGCTTCCCGCATTCGCCGCTGTGCTGCCTTTGATACCCGGCCTAAGGCTGGAAGATGATGTGCGCCTGGCACCTTATGCAATGGCGGTGCTAGTCGGTATGATCTGGGGGCAGCGGGGTTTATTTTCCGTAACACTTGATTTACACCGTCTGGCCCGAAATGAAGCCGCGCGTTTGGCGGTAAAGCAGACCTTCGTCGTTGCGATTTGCATCTTTATATTAATGTTTGTGATCAAGGATCGTGGAATCAGCCGACGCTTCCTTGTTATTTATCTTTTTTTACTATGGACGATGCTAACCGTTTTGCATTTGCGGTTACCTGCTTTGTTGGCGCGGTGGTTATTCTCTACGCGCGAAATGACGCCTGTGTTGTTGATTGGACGCCGCGATAATGCACATGTTTTAGATGCTTGGTTAGCGCGTCGTCTACATTTAGGGTTGTCCCCGGTCGGGTTATTACTGAATCAGGCACCGCCTGCAGACTTCAGAACCTGCGTGCCTTATCTTGGGACTTGGGGTGAATTGGCGGAGCACTTGGCTCATTACCAGGTTACGCAAGTTATATTGCTTGGCTGGGTGGACGACGCCGCAGCGGTTGAGCGAATGGTTCAGCAGTGTGAAGCAGCCGGGTGCCGGTTTTTGATTCATAACGACTATGGCAGTCGTTTTGCCCGTCGCTTTGTGCCGATGGTGGAAGGCGGCCATGACTTTTTGGCAGTTCAATCCGAACCGCTTGAAGACCCATTAAATCAAGGTTTCAAAAGGTGTATTGATTTGGCGATCGCGCTACCGATTGTTATACTAATGCTCCCCCCTGCCTGTGCGGCGGTCTGGGTTTTACAGCGAATGAACTCGCCGGGTCCTCTGTTTTTTGCTTTTCCCCGCGGTGGCTGGAAGCAGGGGGCATTTAGAATGATAAAATTCAGGTCCATGCACGCTGGGGAGCACGATGTTGCTAAACAGGCTCAAAGTGGTGATTTACGAATATATCGCGGTGGCAGCTGGCTAAGACGAACCAGTATGGATGAACTCCCCCAGTTCTGGAATGTGCTCAGGGGCGAGATGAGCGTTGTCGGTCCCAGGCCCCATTTGCCCAAACATGATGACGATTTCAGTCGTTTGGTCCCCGGGTATCGTATTCGTAGCTTAGTGAAACCGGGCATCACCGGTTTGGCGCAAATCAAAGGGTTTCGTGGTGAAATCAACAATCCCGACAAATTACATAGTCGCTTGTATTGGGATCTTTATTATGCTCGTAACTGGTCGCTGATAATGGATTTTAAAATTGTAACCCAGACAGCCTGGCAGGTATTTTTTCCGCCTAAGAGCGCATATTAACGGAGTAAATAATGCCAAGGCATAAACCTGATGCATTTGCCTTTTTCTGTGAACGACAGTCTAGCTCTACTGATTATTTCAGTGCAATAAAATTAGACGGGCTAGGTTTTCCCTAGGGCAACCAGGAATTTATCAGTTATAGTGGTAATATCAAAATTAGACTCTGCAAATAACCTCCCGTTTCGTCCCATCGCGTCTCGCAAACTTGAATCTCGGTAAAATGCGCTGGCGGTTGAATAAAAGCCTTTGGGATCGTCCGGTTCCACCGCTATGCCTGCTTTTGCTAGGCGCACCATTCGGCTGGCCAGATTTTCTTTTGGCATGGATAAAAGCATCGGACGATTTGCACAAAGATAGCTCAGAATCTTCGATGGCACGGAAAAAACTCCGGCTTCAGATTCCAGGATAGCAATCAGAACATCGCCCGTGCCTAGCATAGGTGGCAGTTCGTTGAAGGATTGATAGGGTAATACCAATAAATTAGTCAGTCCTTCCCGTTCCTTTATTTTAGTTAGCCAGGTTGCCCCCTGGCCTTCGCTTACGACAACAACACGGACCTCCGCTTCATCGCGGTATAGTCTGGCGAGGTCGGATAGCAAGGCTGGATTGTGTTTCATGCCCAAGGTGCCCGTGTAGAGAAATACAAATTTATCGTTCAATCCATGGTGGCGGGCCCAGTGATTGTCTTTGGGTTGAATGCCAATTTCTTTTATAATTGCCCAATTGGGAATGCTCGTTATTTTTTCAAGCGGCACACCTTCGGCTTGGACTAGTGGTATGAAATCCTCTGTGATGACTACAATGTGATCGGAGGAGCGGAGAATTCTTCCGTCAAGCCACCTGTAATAAAATCCGATCGGACTGCTGATAAGCCCGATTTTTTTTCTGAGTATTTTATCCACGGCAATACCGTAAAAGTCTTGAATCCAACTGACAAATTTAGCTCCTGTCCGATGGGCGGCACGCAGTATCAAGACCTGGCAATCGGTTGGCGTGTTGCCGGATATAACTATATCTGGCTGAAACTCTTGGATCCAACCTGCGCAGGCATGACCGTAGGAGACTTCAAGTCCGCGCCGGCGCAAGAAAGAATATTTCCACGCGGGGTAGCGATAGTCCATCGGTATTTCCTTAAAACCAAGCCCGCTCGGATCTCCAGGGCGTAACTGCAAATCACCCCGTGGAGTATTTAAGTTACTTGCATAAGCATGGCAGACGGTGTGTCCTCTGCGCGCCAATTCCCGGCTTAGGTCTACTGGAAAAGCGTGGCCAGCATAATCATGGACAAGGATCCTTTTCGGCATACTGGTATACTGATGCGACTTTAGTAGGCGTTGTCCCTCTTTATAAAAGTCAAAAGCATGATTTGTATGTCAAACCAAATCGACCAGTTCTCAATATAATATAAATCATACTTGATTCTGTCTACCAGACTGGTGTTGCCGCGGAGTCCGTTTACTTGGGCCCATCCTGTTATGCCAGGCCTTACGACATGCCTGGGATTATAGTGCGGGATTTCGTGTTCAAATTTTGTGATTAGCTCCGGGCGCTCCGGCCTGGGCCCTACAAGACTCATGTCTCCGATTATTACGTTCCAAAATTGAGGAAGCTCGTCTAGATTCCACTTCCTCATGAACGCGCCAAATGGCAGGCGTCTTGGATCATTGGCGACCGTCCAGTTGTTACCGTCTTTTTCGGCGTCAATACGCATCGACCGAAGTTTGTATATTGTAAAGAGTTTGCCGTCCAATCCTGTTCGTGTTTGCCGGTAAATGAAGGGGCCTGGGCTTTGTTTCTTTATAATTAATGCCGCGACTAACATAAATGGTAAAGACCCGAGGAAGCCGACTAGCCCCCCTGTTATATCCACGGCACGCTTCAGATATTGATTGGCGATGTGACTAATAGGTAGTGATTCAACGCCCAGAATTGGCACACCCGATATTGTCTGCATGTTAAGGCTGGAGACGAATATCTGGAAAAAACTTGGGACTATTTTAAATTGAATATATAACCTTTCACAGGTGTCCACGGTAGCGAGTATCTGCTCGCTGTTCAAGTTGAGGTCAGCCACTGCCACGATATCTACAGGTTGCTTCTGCAATATTTCGGTTAAATTTTTAAAGTCACCCAGAAGCCTTTCTCCCAGAAATTGCCTCGGGTTACTCGCTTCCTCGGGGGTCGTTGCGATTATACCTATTACTTTGTAGGGATGGTTGCCATCTTTATCGATCGCTTCCACCAGTCTTTCCGCATCAGTATTCCAACCAATTATGGCTACGTTTTGGGTCAGTCTGTCTCGGAAACTACTTTTGGATATGCCGTAGTAAAATAAATAGCGCCAGCATATCATTGCGCTGACGCAGGTGAAGCTGGATAGTGCGGCGAACAGTCTTGAGATCGAGGGTTCAAAGCGAAAGGCGAGTGAAAAACCAAGGAAAGCCAGAAACCAAAAAAAGGTTCCACGTAGAATCAAGGTGGCGGCCCGATGTGGTCTAAGGAGTAACTTTGTGTCGTATAATTTTATCGTGCAGTAGGTTATTATAAGAAATATGGTTCCCAGCAAAAGGACCGGTTGATAGTTTTCAAAATTTAGCGTGACTGGTTCTATACCAATTTTCCTGATCGGGGATTTAACTCTTATTAGGTATCCTAGAGTCAGTCCGAAATAGCACATCAAGGCGTCTCCGAGAAACACCAAGGATAGCAGGTAGTTTTGGGTTCGGGGGTATGTGCGTTTACTGCGCATTGAGTAAATATCTTATTTAGGGACGGTTATGTAGTAATTGTTGCGGCCATGGAAATGCCGCCAGTAAGGCGGGCAGGATTTCGCCGCTCATAAATGAATCTATCGGCTTATTTGATGAAATTCGCAGAAAAAGTTGCTCTTCTCTCTGGTGTAGGCCTTTGGAGAATAAATCATTTATGGCGGAATGCCAAGGGGGTGTGCCCTCGTTTCCATAGGTTTTTGATTCACTGCCTACTATATGCCAGAACCATACATACTCAGTCACTCCATTTGCGGAAAAAACTCTATTCTCGCCACGAGGAAGCTGAAACTCTGTATTTGTTTTTACATTAACCAGCGGTGCTTTGAAATCAGGTGTGGGGCCTCCTGTTTTTTTAACCCACCCAGCCTGAACCCAGCAGACGTCGGGAGTGTGAACGGCGATGAGGCGGTGGGACATTTTACCTGGCGTCCAGTAGGCGATGTAGACGGACAGGCGTTCGCCGGAGGCATTGGTGTAGTCAACAAACACGCCGTCATCGAAATTGAGGATTTCGCCCACCGCCTGCTTAAGTTCCTCCGAATCGGCGATGGGTTTTTCTGTCATGGACCAGCCGGAGGGGGCGGGCGGGAGCAGATCGTTTAGCCGACTAGTGAAACGGGCCTCGGGAATATGGGTAGTGCCGTAGATCACCAGACCTACAGCCACAACCAGCAAGCCCAGCGAGGAAAAGATCGTCCATCTGCGCATTTATGGTCAAAAATCTCATTTATCCAGTCAACGATTGTCAAAAACTTAATAGGATCACGCAGGAATGTGAAGGGGGGTAAGAAAATCTGGCGGGGTGATTAGGTAGTGGTTTGAAGTTAAACGATGAGCCAGGTGGTAGCTCGACCAGCGGGCTTATGCTTGAAAGAAGGGGGGGCTGGTCGTTTGGTTCTTTTTTATGCGCACTGCTATTTTCATTCTGGGCCTGGGAGTCGGTTTAACCGGCGTGGCCAACCTCGGCGCGGCCTCTTATGATTCGGCTATTTCCGGTGTTCAGGCGGCGGCTATCATGCCAACCGTGGAGGGAGCGGGTCTGGCTGGGCGGAGCGGGGATTGGTTAAGAATTCGCGGTCTGCATCAGGTGGAGATGGATCCGGTCAAGCGCGTGGCCGAGCGCGAGGCAATGGCAGCTCTGCATACGAAGGGTTATCAGTTGTCCTGCCTGACGCGTTGCGATCCGGCGGGTTGGGCTGGAGTTCGGCCCGGAAAAGGGGCTGGTAACCGGTCTCCGCTCGACCTGCGCGAGGCTTTTGCGCGGGGATGCGAGCTGAGGGAAGCTTATGGCGATTTGGTGGATGCGTGGGAATTCGACAACGAGCCCGATATCCTGTCTTTTACCGATAACGCGGATGTCTTCGCCGCTTACCATAAGGCAATCGCGCTGGGACTGGGATTGGGGCGCGAGGACAGCCGGCGTGAGGCTCGGGCGCTCGTTTTGATGGCGGCTCCGGGTTTGCCTCCTGGGCCACATTTCGAACAGCTTGGCCGTAATGGATATTTCTCTTACACGGAAGGGTTTAACTTTCATTATTACGGGTTCGCGCGGGATTTCACCGGCGTTTATGAGCAGTTCCGCGACGCAGTGGGGGCGTCGGGTTCGCGGGCCGGAGGCTCGGTGCTGCCGCGGGGTGGGGTGAGCGAGACGCGGCGTTGGCCGGTTTTTATCACGGAGTGGGGGTATAGCCTGCTGGATGGCGTCGAGGCGCGGACTACCGAGGGGCGGGTGCGGCAGTGGCGGTTTTTCCAAGATGTAGCGCGGCAAACGGAGCGGTTCGGCGTGGCGGCGCCGATGGCGTTTTTGATCCCGCCCTACTTCGAGCACAATATGAAGGAGTTTGGTCTCACTATGACTTCGGCCACGGGATTAAATTTCCGGCCGGAGCATTTTGGGGCGAAAAAGGCCGAGCCTTGGATGGAGGGCATCGGGGCGAAGTGGGGGGATGCAGGCTGGGTGGCCTCGCCGGCACTGGCGTGGTTGGAGGCCCGAGCGGCCGAGGGGGGACGTCGCCGCGTGCGCGACTGGGTGGTGCGCACGGAGAAGGCTTCGCCGGTGGTGCTGGATTTTATCGCAGGCTGGGCGACGCAGGCGGTGAAGGCGTGCGACGGGTATTTTTTGTGCGACATGGATTATCTCAACGGAAAGGATCTGCCCCGGCGGCTCGGGCGCGGGACCGTCGTGCTGTATAATTTCGGGACCGAGGCGGCGGACGTAAAGCTGGCGTGGCCGGTTGAGTTATTGCCGATGGACGCGGAAGGGCCGCTCACGGGTAACTGGCGGCTGGAGCCGGGGGAGCGGCGCGAGGTGCCGGTGATGGCTTCGGTCGACGGGGATGGCTACCGGCTCACCGAGGTCTCGCTGGCGGCGGAGGTGCAGGTGGGTGAGGCGCGCACGATCGCGCGGTGGGCGAGCCGGTTTTATCCCAATCCGGCCGGCATGCTGGAGGCGGCGCGGCGGGATTTTCGTTTCGGGCTGGAGCACACGGCGGCGAATCGGCGACTGGTGGAGCATCGTTCGCTCGCACCGGAGGAGCCTGCGCTGCGGCGGGACGGACGCTGGCTGGTGACGGAAGGCGTGGCGGTGGAGGAGATCGACGGGGGCTGGCGGTTTCACCTGACCCGCTTTCCCGGGGTGGGTATGCGCCCGGCGGTGGCCGAGCTACCCTTGCCGACCGGGTGGCATTTTGAATCGGATGAGGTTTTCTCGTTTAACTACCGGCTCCTCGATGGGCCGGGGGCGGTGGATCTGCGCTGGGATCATCCGGACGCCACCCGGCGGCGGCAGACGGGTAATTTCGGTATGATCGCGGAGCCGTATTTCCGGACGACCGACGGGAAACTATTTTCGGCGGGCTCGCGACTCTCCCCGAGCCTGCGCTGGGGGCGGTTTCAACATGGGGCGGAGGCCTTTGGCATGCGTTTCCTGGGGCGGACTGCTCCGCCTTGGCGCTTTGAAGAAAACCAGCCGGCGGCGCTGGTGTTTTTCCTGCGGCCGAGCCGTCTGCCGGCGGTTTTCGAGGTGCAGGATCCACATCTCGCGCGCTGGACCGTGGGTGGGCGTTGAAATGATTTCGGGCAGGGATTAACTACGAACGCGCGAATAGTCCGGGATTACCGGACCCGCCCCGGGGGGCTAACTGCCAACCGCTCAGTGTTCGCCTGCAACCCTGGGTGGAGAACGGAGGGCGCGCAGGTCTTCGAGGATGCGCAGGCTCTCGCGGAGGTAGACGTCCATTTTGGCGTAGCGGGTGTCGTTGTCGGTCTCGGAATCTTCCTCGTCGAGGTTCTCTTCACTGGTGGGATCGTCGGGCTTTTTTTCCGCCTTTATGCGCGGAGGCGGCGGGGGGGAGACGAAGAACTCGGTGAACGGGTAGGCTTCCGTCGCTTCGAGTGCCTTGCGGGTGGTGGTGCTCTCGTCGCGGAAGGCCTTATCGGCGACCTTGCCGGCGCGGCGCTGCTCGAGGTTTAGTGAAACGGTCTTCTCGGCCTGGCGGTCCTTAAAGCGGGCGATGGATTTTTTCAGCAGGGCGAACTCGGGAAGGTGTTCCAACCGGTCGGTGCTGCGGGCGCGGAGGATGGCGAGGGATTCGGGGGGGAGCTTGGTGGCGTCGTAGAGGCTGGGAGAGATTTCATCCCACGCGAGGGCGTGGGGCAGGTCCTGTTCACCGATCGGCAGGAACTCATCTACAGAGGGGATGATGAGGTCGGGCACGACCCCCTTTAGTTGAGTGGAGGCGCCGCTGGGTAGGTAGAATTTTTGCACGGTGACCTTGGTGGCGCCGGCGGTTTGGCCCTTGCGGGCGAGTTGGGGGATCACGTTACCCATCTCGATCACGGTCTGGACGGTGCCTTTGCCGTGGGTGGAGGTGTCGCCGATCACGAGGGCGCGGCCGTAATTTTGGAGGGCACCGGCGACGATCTCCGAGGCGGAGGCGCTGAAACGCGAGGTCAGGACGACGAGCGGCCCGTCGTAGGCGACGGCGGGGTCGCGGTCCTCCTCGATCTTCACCTCGCCGGCATAGTTCTTCACCTGCACGACGGGCCCGGAGGGGATGAACAGGCCGGTCAGGGAGACGGCTTCGCCGAGCAGGCCGCCGCCGTTGCGCCGGAGGTCGAGCACGAGGCCTTCGATTTTTTGCTCTTTTAGCCGTGTGATCAGCGTCTTGATATCATCGGTGGCGGAGTTCTGGTCCTTTGACTCGCGGCTGTCGCGACCGTAAAAGGTAGGCAGGGTGATGACGCCGAGGGCGCGGGGCTGGCCGTCGTTGCCTGGCACTTGGAAAACGGCGGCGTGGGCGCGGGCGGAGTCGAGATTGATGAGGTCGCGCACGATCACGATCTCCTTCCGCACAGCGGCGTCTTCGGCATCGGCGGGTTGGACGAGCAGGCGGACTTTGGTGCCTTTTTCGCCGCGGATCATCTGCACGATGCGACGCAGTTTCATGCCGACTACTTCGACGAATTCGGAATCAGCCTGGGCGACGGCGAGGATTTTATCGTTTGGCTTGAGGGAGCGGGAAAGGTCGGCGGGGCCACCGGGGATGATCTCCTTCAGCACGCATACATCCTCGTCGATGCTGAGGAGAGCGCCGATGCCGAAGAGCTGCAGGCGCATGTTAATGCTGAAATCGTCGTAGGTGTCGGGTGAGAAATAGTTGGAGTGGGGGTCGTAGAGCCCGGCGATGGCGGTGAGGAAGATCTCGGCTACATCGCCAGACTCGATGTCATCGAGGTTTTTCAGCAGGCGTTCGTAGCGTTTGGCGATTTTCGTGCGCGCCTCGTCGAGGGTCTTTTTGTTCAGGATTTCCTGGAGCAGCTCGAATTTCAGGCGTTGTTCCCAAAGGGTGTCGGCGGCTGACGCGTCGGCGGGCCAGGGGAGTTCGCGCCGGTCGATTTCGTAGTCGTCCGCGCCGGTGAAATCGAAGTCGCCGGTCAGGCGGCGGTGGATCCACTGGATGCGCTCTCGCACGCGTTGTTCGTGACGGGCGTGGATGGCGAAGGCGGCGTCGAGGCGTCCGAGGGTCGCGAGGTTCCAGTAGAGCGAGTCGGGTCGAAACTGGTCCTGAAACTCCTGTAAATCGGAGGCGAGGAGGAACAGGCGTTGGCCGTCGAGCGCCTTAAAGGTGTTCGGGATTACCTCAGCGTAGCTGGCGGGGGTGACTTGGTCTCGGTTAAAGTGCACCTCCTCGAGCAAGCGGATGAGGCCGCGCAACTCCAGCGACAGCCCGGCGGTGGGTTTAAGTTCATGTGGCGAGGCCGGGTTGGCAGCCGAGGCGGCCGAGGGCGGGCTGGGTTGGGCGAGGGCCAGCAGCGGGGCTAAAAGCAGGAAAAGGAGCGAACGAAGGCGAAAACGCATGGAAGAGTAGAAACGAAGCGGTGGGGAAAGTTGCGTGATGGCAAGAAAGCGCTCGTTTTAGCGCGACTTTGGCGGGCGTGCCGCCTCGGTAAGAAAAGTCCTCTCGGCGGCGCTCAGGGAGTCGTAACCGAATTTGTCGATACGATCGAGCAGGCGATTTACCTCGGTGCGCGTCGCTGGGGAGACAGGCGGGGGAGGCTTCGGCGGGTCGAGATCCACTCGGCGGACGGTAGCGTAGTGTCGGGCGCTGCGGGCGACCCAGCGGGGTGGTTCCACTCTGGGACGGAGGGCATGCAGGACCGATCTCGGGTCGAGAAAAAGCCGTTGGAAAAGCCAACCGGTCGCGAGGCCGCCGAGGTGGGCCGAATGCGCTACGCCGGAGAGGGCTTCGCGGTTGGTGAAGGCGCGGAGCGTCAAACCGGCAAGATCCAAGGTTATGAAACCGATCAGCAGCCACCAAGCGGGCATGGTTTCTTGCCAAAAGGGAAAGGCGACGGGACGGCGAGGATCTTGGGCGACGAACGCCCCCAAGTAGGCCATACCGATGCCGGAAGCTCCGATCATGTAGCCCGGATTGGTTCCGTTTACGCCGAGCCAGACGAGGCCGGCGCCGAGGGCTCCGAGCACGCTCAGCGCGGCCAGACGGCCGGGGCCGATGCTTTCCTCGAGTTGGCGGCCCACGAAATACAGCCCGGAGAGATTGCACAGCAGGTGAAGGACTCCGCCGTGCAAAAGGGCGTGGGTGAGCAGAGTCCAAAAGTATCCGGCGCGCAGGCGGGAGAGCGACAAGGCGCCGCCTTCGATCGCAAGGTTTGAGCCGAACCAGATCGCCAGGACTTTTTGTGCCGCAAAAACCACGCCCAGGGTGATCAATAATCCGCGCAGGAATGACCCGGGACTACGATCGGCAGGGCGGTTGGGGACGGGGCAGAGGGGCGGCATGGGTCCGAAAGATCAACCTAGTGGCGTCTGGTAAAAAAACCAGACATCCGCGTCAGCCGCTGCAGAAATTCGAGAGATCGGCGCGGGCCTTGGCGGTTTGCATCGCTGACCCAGGGGAGCAGGGCTTTGGCGGTTGGGAGGGGCGGGGTGTCTGACGTGGCCGCTTGACAGCCAAGGGCGCGGGCTTTTGCTGCGCCCTTCCATGGCTAACAAATCCGACAAGTGGGATCAAAACACCGGCGGCAAGTTCTATGTCGACCAGCAATGCATCGATTGCGATCTCTGCCGCGAGACCGCTCCCGCGTTCTTCACGCGCCACGACGAGGGCGGCTACTCCTTCGTTCACAAGCAACCGACCACCGAGGAGGAGATCTCCCTCTGCCGTGAGGCGCTCGAGGGTTGCCCGGTTGAGGCGATCGGTGAGGACGGCGACGCCTGAGCCTGCTCGGCACCGGCCCTTCCGATTGCTCCCGTTTCTTATCCCGCGTCCCTTTGGCGCGGGATTTTTTGTGTTCGCCCCTCCAAGTTGCGCGGTTGGCGAGGTTGTTAATGTATATCTCTTGGCTTCTTTACTAAGCGCTTGCCTACCGGCCGGGCGGCGGCTTTGGCTGCGGCATCATGTGCATGCCAATACGTTTCTCGCTGGGGTGTCTCGCCGCTTACCTTTGCTCCCACAGTCTGCCGGCGGCTGAGGTGTCGGCCGCCGTTAACTCGATCGAGACGGTTCAGCTCGACGGATTGGTGGTTTTTTCGACCCGCGTGGCGTTGCAGGAGCCGGCGAGCACGTTTGCCGCGCCGGTTTCGGCGCTCCGTTTTGAACCTCGGGTGGATGTGCAGGCGCGCGGCTTTGCCGAGGCGCAGGCGGACGTCTCGATCCGAGGCGGCACTTTTGAAAACACCGGTTTCACGGTCGGAGCGCTGCCGATCTATGATCCCCAGACCGGGCACTACTCGGCGGAGTTGCCGGTCTCATCCTATATGTTGGGGGCGCCCGAGGTCCGCGTGGGGGCGGAGCAGGCGGCGGCGGGGTTTAATGCGACTGCGGGTGGCGTGGCCTACGGCTGGCGGCCGATCCGCACGGGCGGGGCGGTGAGTGGCGGCTTCGGCTCGGACGAACTGGTGCGCGGCGAATTTTACAGCGGGTTTTTGGCGCCTGAGAAAGTTGCGGGCTTTACCGTAGGCGGGGATGTCTCCGGGGCGGCCTCCGCGGGCGACGGCACGCTGACCGGAGCCGATCACGATTTTGGACGCGGCAACGCCCGCGTGCAGTTAGCCAATGCCGTCAGCCAGACCGATTTTTTTGCGGGGTATCAGGCCAAAAATTTCGCCTGGCCCAATCTCTACGCGGCTCGCAACCAGGCCACGCCTCGGCGGGATGAGCGCGAGCGGCTGCAGACCAAGTTGTTTCTCGTTAACAACCGCACCGAGCTCGGCGGGGATGGTGACTACGTGCAGGCGGGCGCTTACTACCGGGGGAATCGCGACCACTATGCCATCCCGGTCTTCCGCTATAACGCCCACCATGAGACGACTGTCCGGGGTGCCGCGGTCGAGGGGCGCAAGGGCCTGTTTGGAGCGACCGCGCTACTTTACAACGCCGGCGTGGTCGCGGATGAGCTCGAATCGACCACGTTGACTTTTGGTCCCTTCGCCAGTCGCACCCAGGCCTACGGCACGCTGCAAGGCGAGCAGACGGTGAATCTCGGGGAGCGCAGCGAGCTGGTCTTCACCGGCGGTGCGCGGCTGGAAGGCAGTGACCGGGATTCGTCCGAGGTCTCCCCGCTTGCTTCCATCGCTTGGCGCCGCAGTGATGGAATGCTCCGCCGCGTCTATGCGAGTTACGCCGAGTCCACCCAGTTGCCCACTTATCAGGCGCTCAAGGCGGCGCCGGGCGGCCTCTTCGGTGGCAATCCCGCTTTGGCCCGCGCCACGGCGGCCAACCACGAAATCGGACTGGAGCTCGGTGACGCCGTGTGGAGCGCGCAAGCGGCGGTGTTTTACCGCTCCGAGGACAACCTGCTTGATTACGTCTACAACCCCTCCAATCCGCTTTCGGCCCGTAAGGCGACCAGTGTCGATCTCGACACCTGGGGCGCGGAGTTGTTTGTCCGGCGCACGTGGGAGGCGATCGACCTATTCGTTGGCTACACTTTTCTGAACAAAGACGATCATTATACCGACGGCAAGGCGGCCAGTTTCTACGCTCTTAACTACGCCGAGCATCGTCTCACGGCGGGGGCGATCGCCCGACTAGGCTCGGGCTTTGAGCTGCGCATCGACAACGAATACCGCCACCAAGCCGAGAACTCCCTGCGGCGCTACGGGCGCGACAATTTTGACACTGCGCTCGGGCTTTTTTACCGCGTGCCCTGCATAAAAGGTCTCACGCTCGGCGCCCAGGCGGACAACCTCTGGGACACCGCCTACGAGGAGGTGCCGCTTGTGCCTGCGGCGCGTCACTCGTGGAGCCTGGGCGCGGCCTATGTTTGGTAGTGACGAGCGTGCGAGTGCGGGCGGGGGCGGTCCTGACGGATTGACCCGGTGGTTTTGCGCGCGGACTCTTTTATCATGGTTGCCGATAACTCCTTCTCCGCTCCGCCCGACTCCGGTTCTGCTGTGAATCCATTCCTTGACCGGACTTTTCGCATCCGCTGGTCCGGGCATACGCCGGACCAGATCGCTCCGTCTATTCGGACGGCCCTGGCGCAGGCGGAGGAGGCACTGCACGCGATAGCCACCTCCGTTGAGCCGGCCAACTTCGCCAATACCTTTCTCGCGCTGGAGCGTTCCACCGAACTGCTGACCTACGCCTGGGGCAAGGTTACCCACCTCCAGTCGGTGGCGGATGCACCCGCCCTGCGCGAGGCGCAGAACGCCATGTTGCCCGAAGTCTCGGCCTTTCAGGCCAAGATCCCGCTCAACCCCGAGCTTTGGGCGCGGCTCAAGGCCGGCGCGGCGTCGCCCGAAGGTCGCGCGGTCTCCGGCGTGTGGGCGCGCTTGCGCGACGAGACGATCGCGAGCTTTGTCGAGGCCGGCGCCGATCTGCCTGCGGAAAAACGGGCGCGGTTGGAAGCACTGGAGGGCGAACTCGCCCAGCTCACCCAGAAGTATTCGGAAAACACCCTCGATGCCACCAACGCCTGGCAACTCCTGATCGAGGACGAGGCACGTTTGCGGGGATTGCCCGCCCATGCGATTGCGGCGGCCCTCGACTCCGCCCGGCGAAAGGGCTTGGGTTCCGATGAGAAACCGGTCTGGCGCTTCACCCTGCACGGCCCGTCGCTCGAGCCGGTCATGCTTTACGCCGAGGACGATGCCATGCGCCGCGAAGTCTGGGCGGCCTCGGTGGCGGTCGGTGCCGAGGCGGAGGGGGGGAAGTGGGACAATGGTCCGCTCGTTCAGCGCATCCTTGCGCTCCGGTCCGAAAAGGCCGCGCTTTTGGGCAAGGCAAGTTTCGCCGATCTCGTGCTCACCCGTCGCATGGCGCGCGACGGTGCCCGGGCCCTGGCCTTTGTGAGGGACTTTGAGACGCGTTGCCGCTTGGCCTTCGCTCGCGAATGCGCCGGTTTGGAAGCGTTCAAGGCGGCCCGCACCGGCGAGGCGGCCGGTCCGCTCAAGGCTTGGGAAGTCTCGTTCTGGGCGGAGAAAATGCGCCGCGAGCAGCATGCCTTCGATGACGAAGAGCTACGTCCTTACTTTGAGGTCGGGCGCGTGCAGGCCGGCCTGTGGGAGTTGGCCAGGCGCGTCTTTGGACTAAGCATCACGGAGATCGGCATCGCTCCGGAAGAGAAGTGGTGCGACGAGGTGAAGTATTACGAAATGCACGACGAGGCCGGCCGGCATTTGGGGTCATTCTACGCCGACTGGCACCCGCGCGAGGCCAAGCGCGGCGGCGCCTGGATGGGCTACCTGGTGACCGGTGGCCCTGCGCCAGACGGAGGGCGCGCGCCGCATCTTGGCTATATCTGCGGCAATATGTCCCCCCCCACGCCGGGGCGCGCCGCGCTACTGACCCATCGCGAGGTCGAGACGATTTTTCATGAATTCGGCCATTTGTTGCACCACCTCCTCGGCGAGGTGCCGGTCAAGTCGCTTAACGGCGTCAACGTGGCTTGGGACTTCGTCGAGCTGCCCTCGCAGATCATGGAAAACTGGTGCTGGGAGCGTGAGTCGCTCGACCTCTTCGCGCGGCATTACGAGACTGGCGCGACCATCCCCGGAGGGTTGTTTGCCAAGATGATCGGAGCGCGTAACTACCGCTCGGCCTGTGCTGCGATGCGCCAGGTGCAGTTTGCCAAGATGGACCTCCTGCTGCACACCCGCACGGCGGAGTTTATCGACGGGGATCTGGAGGCAAAGACCCGGGCTCTGGTGGCGGAGAACATGATCCCCACCGTGCCGCCGGCGCGCACCATCGTGCGGCGCTTCGGGCATCTCTTTTCTGATCCGGTCGGCTATGCGGCCGGTTACTACTCCTACAAGTGGGCGGAGGTGCTGGAGGCGGACGCCTTTACGCGGTGGAAGACGGCCGGAGTCTTCTCCCGTGCGGTCGGAGCCGAGTTCGTCGAGCATATCCTGAGCAAGGGCAATAGTGAGGACGCCGATGTGCTCTTCCGGCGGTTCATGGGAAGGGACGCCGACCCGGCGGCGCTGCTCGAGCGCAGCGGTCTCGCATTGAGCTGATCCCCCTTTGCCGGACGCAGCCTAGCATGGAACCGCTCGGCGCGTGCGCGTCCGGGCGAAAGAGTTGGCCAGACCGGGAGGCGGGCGGCTAGGCCTGCGGCACTATGATTATTGCCGATCTAGCCAAGATTCCGGGTGGGACTTTTCCTGCGCAGCGTTGGGGCCGCGGCCTGGTTGGCCAGGCCACCCAGCCGATTCAAGCCAAGGGTTTCTCCATGGGGTTTTCCGTGCTCGCGCCCAAGGGCGGCCAAGTGCCCTGGCACAACCAGGAGCAGGAAGAGGTTTACTTTATCGTGCAGGGCGAGGGTGAGATCTGCGTTCACAACGAGCGCTCCCCGATCAGGGCCGGCCAGGCGGTCTACATGCCACCGGGGCAGTTTCATCAGCTCACCAACACCGGGGACGAGCCTATGCACATGATCTATGTGTATTGTCCGGGTGGTGACGTCGCCCACTGGCGCCAGGAGTTGAATGGCACCCTCCCTCCGGCGGGCACGGGGGATATCCCGCCGCTGCCCGAGGGGGCGCAGCCGCAATGGACGGCCATCACGCCGAAGCCCTTGGTTTAATGCCTTCGGTGGTGGAGCGAGCCGACCGCCTGTTACGCCTCGGCCGCCAACTGGCGGACGATCTCGGCCAGCGACTTGGCGGCCCCTTCCGCCCAGAGCTCCCCTTTTTCCATGGTGGCGGCGGTGGCGTCGCCCATCACGCCGTCAGGCGCCAGGTCCCGGGTGGACCAGGCCAAGTTCAAGACAGCGCCTTCGGGTCGCAGTTCGCAAGGTGCGTGGATATCGGCCGGGTGGTGGGAGACTGCAAGCGAGCGGCGGACCAAGCCGGGGGCGAGGGCAAGCATGATGGAGGTTTCCCATTCCCCGGCGTGGAAGCCGTAGGCCGCCTCCTGCGCGTTTTGGGCGGGCTTGTAGGTGCTTTGCAGCATGCCTAATCGCAAACCCGGCAATTGTTGCAACTCGCGGATCAACGCCACCAGCACGGCGCTGTTGCCACCGTGGGTGTTGAAGAGGGCGATGCGGCGAAAGCCCAGTTGGTGCAGTTGCTCGATCTGGGTGCGCACCAGCCGGGCGAAGGTGCGGTAAGTGAGGGTCAGGGTGCCGGTCCAGTCGGCGTGTTCATTGCTCTTGCCGATGGTCACGGGCGGGGCGACGTAGGCCGGTATTCCGTCGGCCAGCAAGGCGAGGGCGCGGGCGAGGAGGCCCTGGCCGATCATCGCATCGACGCCCACGGGCAGGTGGGGGCCGTGTTGCTCGATGGCGCCGGTCGGCAAAATGGCGACGGCTCCGGGGCGGCGGGCGGCGGCGCGCAGGGCCTCCGGGGTGAGGGCGCCGAGGTAGCGGTCGCCAAAGGGCCGCCAAAGCGGAACGAGCGTCGGGGCGGGGCGGGCGGGCGCGGCGGGCGCACCGGCGGCGGGCCGGGTGCGGCCATGCCAGGCGGCCTCCTCGAGCACGCGACCGAGGCGGGCGGCGGCCTGGCGTTGCGTCAAACTGGCGGACTGGGTGCGGGCTTCTTGCAACGGACCGCCGGGAAGAGGCGGAGCTTGGCGCCAGTTGCCGGGGCGGAAATGCTCGTCACTGGACAGCTGGGGGGCGGAAGGCACGGGCACGACGCCCAGGAGCGTGGCGGCAAGGGCCTGGGTTTCCTGGCGGACGGCGAGGGCGGCGGCGGGGTGAAAATCCAAGCCCAGCGAGGCGAGGTGAACGCGATAAACCACAATCCCGAGCTCGACCCGCGCGTCCCGGGCGGCGGCATCGAGCCATTCGCGGTGCCAGGGGCTGCTGGAGAAGATCAGCAGTTTTTGGAAACCGGCGAAACGGACGCCGCGCGCAACCTCGAGCACGAGATCCCGTCCGTCCACGGCGTCGAGGCCGAACCAGGTAGATTCGGGGTGAGGTGAGGGCCCGAAGCGTAGCGGGGGCAGGATGCATGGGGCGCACGAGGCGAGGGCTTCGCCGCAGGCCGCGGCCAGCAGGTCCGTCAGCACGGCTTCCTCGGCGTTGACCGGAAGGCCCATTCCATGGTCCGCGTGACCGCATACGGGCAGCACGGCGATCGCGCCGGGCCGGGTGGCGGCGGCGGGAAATTCGTTGGTAGTTAAGTGTGCCCAGCAACAATCGGGATGGGCCCGGGCGAGCCAGGTCATGGTCATGGGACAAATTGTGAAAGCCTGAGCGGGGCCGGCGAGGGTATTTCGTGTGCATAGCGTGACTGTGCGGCTTGCAAACTCGGGAGCAGGAGGCTTTTTGCGGGCGTGACCGCTGTCGCCCCCAAGCCCACTCTTCTCTGGTTTCGCAAGGACCTCCGTCTGGCCGACAATGCCGCGCTTGCAGCGGCTTTGGCGCGCGGCGGGCCGGTTTTGCCTGTCTTTGTGCTGGATGAAGCGGGCGAGGGCGGATGGCCCTTGGGCGGGGCCTCCCGCTGGTGGCTCCATCATTCGCTGGCCTCGCTCGGGGCGGATCTGCGGACCCGTGGGGTTGGTTTAATCCTAGCGCGGGGAGATTCCGAAGCGGAGCTGGAACGGTTGGTCGCGGCGACGGGTGCAGGCGCGGTGTATTGGAACCGGCGTTATGAGCCGGCGGTGCGGGAGCGGGATGCACAAATCAAGGCGCGGCTAACGGCGGCTGGGATCGAGGCCAGGAGCTTTAACAGCTCCCTGCTCTTTGAGCCGCATACGATCCGCAACAAGCAGGACCGACCGTTTCAAGTGTTCACTCCCTTCTGGCGGCATTGCGGCGCGCTGGGCTGGCCCGAGCCGGTCGCCAGCGAGCAAGTGCAAATCTGGCCCAACGGGGCGGCGGGAGTGCCGGTGGGGCTCGGAGTCGAGCTGGCGGACTTGGCGCTGCTCCCGGCAATTCCCTGGGACGCCGGGTTCGGCGCGGTGTGGGCGCCGGGTGAGGCGGGTGCGGCGGCGCGGTTGCAGCGATTTCTCCAAGCCGAGGCGGTGCATCGTTACGATGAGGAACGCAATCGACCTGACTTGGATGGCACTTCCGGGCTTTCGCCGCATCTGCACTGGGGGGAGATCGGGCCGAGGCAGATCGTGGCGGCGGTGCGGGCGCTCGGCCGGGAGGCGGGCACGGATCCGGCCAGCAACGGCGCCCGGGTGTTTCTCAGTGAGGTGGGTTGGCGTGAGTTCGCCTACCACCTGCTCTTTCATTTCCCCCACACCCCCGAGCGACCGCTGCGGGAAGACTTCGAGCGTTTTCCGTGGGCTGCGGATCCCGATGGTGAAAAACTCCGGTCTTGGTCCCGCGGACGCACCGGCTACCCCATCGTCGATGCGGGCCTGCGCCAACTCTGGGCGACGGGCTGGATGCACAACCGGGTGCGTATGATCGCGGCATCGTTTTTGGTGAAGCACCTGCGCCTGCCGTGGACAGGCGGGGCGGCTTGGTTCTGGGATACCCTGGTCGATGCCGATCTGGCGGCGAATACCCTGGGGTGGCAATGGACGGCGGGCTGTGGCGCGGACGCGGCGCCGTATTTCCGTATTTTCGCGCCGGTTACGCAGGGTGAGCGTTTTGATGCGGCGGGCGATTATGTGCGCCGTTGGGTGCCGGAGTTGGCGGCCTTGCCGGACAAATATATCCACGCACCCTGGACCGCGCCGGAAGAGGTCTTAATCGCAGCGCGAGTCGAGCTGGGCGTAACCTATCCGCGTCCAGTGGTGGATCACGCGGAGGCGCGGGCCGAGGCCCTGGCGGCGTTTGAGGCTCTTCGCGGGCAAGTGACCGAGCGCGACGCATGAGCAAATCGGTCCGCAACCTGGTGCTGGTGCTCGGCGATCAGTTGAACGCGGATTCATCCGCTTTCGACGGTTTTGATCCGGTGTGCGACGCGGTGTGGATGGCGGAGGTGCGGGAGGAGTCCGAGCACGTCTGGTCCAGCCAGCCCCGCACCGCGCTTTTTCTGGCGGCCATGCGTCACTTTCGAGACGAGCGGCGCGCGGCGGGTTATGCGCTGCACTACATGGAGCTCGGGCAACCCGCCAACACGGGGACGCTGGCCGGGGAACTGGCGCGGGCGGTGGCGGAGCTGCGGCCGGCGCGGCTGGTGATGACCGAGCCGGGCGACTGGCGGGTGTGGCGTGCGCTGGAGGAGTCGGCGGAGGGGCTCGGCCTCGTGCTGGAGGTGCGGCCGGACCGGCATTTTTTCGCGAGTCTGGAGGAGTTTCGCATCCACGCGCTCGGCCGGAAGCAGCTGCGGTTGGAATACTTTTATCGCGAACTGAGGCGGCGTCATCGGGTTTTGCTTGATTCGTCGGGCGGGCCCGAGGGCGGCGAGTGGAACTATGATCAGGATAATCGGGAGGGATTTCCGAAGGCGGGCCCGGGAATTTTGCCCGCGCCGGCGGCTTTCCCTCCTGATGAGACCACGCGGGAAGTGCTGGCGCTGGTGGCACGAACTTTGGCCGGCCATCCTGGTCGATTGGAGGCCTTTGACTGGCCGGTGACAGCAGCGGACGCGCACCGGGCCTTGGTCGACTTTATTGAGCATCGTCTGCCGTTTTTTGGGCGGCATCAGGATGCGATGTGGTCGGGCGAGCCCTGGCTCTACCACTCGCGGCTGGCGGCTGCGCTCAACCTCAAGTTGCTCGACCCCCGCGACGTGGTGTCGGCGGCGGAGGCGGCCTACCGGGCGGGATGCGCGCCGCTCGCGAGCGTGGAGGGTTTTATCCGCCAGATCCTTGGCTGGCGGGAATACATCCGTGGGGTCTACTGGCTGCGCATGCCGGAATACGCCGAGGTCAACGCGCTCGGGGCGCATGGTGCGCTCCCGGGGTTTTATTGGACTGGAGATACCGAGATGGCCTGTCTGCGCGAAGCCATCGGCCAGACGCTCGCGCTGGGCTACGCGCACCACATCCAGCGGCTCATGGTCACTGGGCTTTACACCTTGATGCTCGGGGTCGAGCCGAAGCGGGTGCACGAATGGTATCTGGCGGTATATGTCGACGCGGTGGAGTGGGTCGAACTGCCCAACGTCATCGGCATGTCGCAGCACGCGGACGGGGGGTTTCTGGCGTCCAAGCCCTATGTCGCGACCGGCAAATACATACAGCGCATGAGCAACCACTGCGCCGGTTGCCGCTTCGATCCGGCCAAGGCAGCCGGGGAGGACGCCTGTCCCTTTACCACGCTCTACTGGGATTTCCTCGAGCGCCACGAGGCGCGACTGGCGGCGAATCCGCGCATGGCGCTTCAGGTAAAAAATCTGGCCCGGCTCGATGCCGGCGCACGACAGGCGATCCGGGAACGGGCGGCGTCCATCCGTGCCAACGACGGCAGTCCCCCGCGTTTGCCGGAAGGGACCCGGCAGACGTCGTTCTTTACCTGAAGGCTAACGCGCGCGGGGCGCCTTATTTTTTCCCGGCGAGCAGGGCGGCGAGAGCGGCCTCGTCCACGGTGCCCTGCACGGCGTGCAGGTGGTGCAGCACGCCCATACGGTCCTCGGGGGCGGAGGTGGAGATATCGAGCATCCAGTCCTCGGTCTTGGCGGCGGCGACGATCACTTCGTCGGCCCAGGCGATGACCTCGGCGGCTTCGATGCGGCCCTCGGTGAGGCCGCGAATGTAGTATTCGGCTTGGGTGCGGAGATTGGCGGGAGTGGACATGGAAGCGGCACCTTCGGGGCGGGGCGGGGCGGCGGCGAGCCGTAAGTGGCGGACTTATTCGCCGCTTGGGGCGGCGAGCACGGTGGCGATATGGGCGAGGATTTCCTTTTCCCCGGTCCTGGCCACGGCGGAACTGCTGAATACCGGCGGGGGTTCGGGCAGGAAATCGGCAATCACGGCCAGAAAGGCGTCGATCCGGGTGCGGGTCTGGGTGGCGGAGTGTTTATCGATCTTGGTGAAGACCAGGCTGAAATCGACCTCGCACCCGGCGAGCCAGCGCAGGAAATCGAGGTCGATCCGCTGAGGCTCGAGGCGCGAATCGATCAGCACGAAGACCCCCGCAAGATTGCGGCGTTTCTCCAAGTAATCGCCGACGGCGCGGTTGAACTCGTGTTTATCCTGGGTCGCGACCTTGGCGAAGCCGTAGCCGGGCAGATCAACCAGGGCCCAGTTGCCGTTGATGCGGAAAAAATTCATCAGCTTGGTCTTGCCGGGAATATCGGATGCCACGGCGAGGGCGCGGCGGCCGGTCAGCAGGTTCACCAGGGAAGACTTGCCCACGTTGGAGCGGCCGATGAGGGCAAACTCAGGCAGGTTCCAGGCCGGGCAGGCGCGGAGGTCGGGGGCGCTGGTCACGAAGTCGGCGGTTTTGATTTTCATGCAATTCCTGCGGTTGAGCCAAAGAAGGCGGGGGCAGATCTATCGGTAGCGAGCCTAAACGGGCGGGTTTCGAACAGCGGGCCCGTGTGGATTTGGGCTTTTTTGTATTAAGTGCTTTTCGCGGCCGTCTTCTAACCATGGATTCAAGTTATGTGGAAGATCGAGCACCGCGCTTATCGTTTGCCCTTCCGGACGGTGGTGCGGACCGCGCACGGGCCGTGGGGCGAGCGCGAGGGATTTTTGATTCGGGTCGCGCGGGTAAATGTGGATGCGCATCCGGCGGTCGTCGGCTGGGGGGAGGTGGCGCCGCTGCCGTGGTTTGGCACCGAGGGCGTGGCCGAGGCCGGGGAGGCGCTGGCCGGGTTGCGCGGGGAGGCGAGCGATCTGGAAGACGCGCTCGCCCGGGTGCCGGCGGCCTGCGGGGCCACGCGGGCGGGGCTGGCGGCGGCGTGGGCCCAGACCATGGAGGCGGACGGCCACGGGGCGGACCTGCCGGCGGTGAGGTCTTTGCCCGTGGCGGCTTTGTTGCCGGCGGGGCGGGGGGCGCTCGACGCGGCGGGGCCGGCCCTTGAGCTGGGTTATCGAGTTTTTAAATGGAAGGTCGGGGTGGCGGCGGCAGCGGATGAGCTCCCGTTGCTTGATGACTTGCTTGGGCGTTTGCCGGCGGGCGCAAAGCTGCGGCTCGATGCCAACGGGGCCTGGGATCGGCGCACGGCCGAGCGCTGGCTGGCGGCGGCGGCGGAGCGTCCGATCGATTATGTCGAGCAACCGGTGGCGGCCGGCGCGCGCGGGGCGGAGGACTTTTTGCGTGGGCTGGCGGAAGATTATCCGGTGGCCATCGCGCTGGATGAATCCCTCGGCGGCGCGGGGGACATCGAGCGCTGGTTGGCGGCGGACTGGCCGGGGGTGTGGGTAATCAAACCGGCCCTGCTCGGCGAACCCGAGCCGGTGCTGGCGCGACTGATGGCGGCGGGTGCGGACCTGGTCTTTGGCTCCGCCCTGGAGACGCGGGTCGGGGCGCGGGCGGGGTTGTCCCTGGCCTTTGCCCACGCCGAGCGACGGGCGGCGGCGGGCGGGAAGACCCGCGCACTCGGCTACGGGGTGTGGCCGCTTTTCGCTGATGCGCGGGCGGACGGGCCGGCGACGGGGGCCTTTGTGCGGCGCGAAGACGTGGCAGGTATCAACGCGGAGGAATTATGGAACGTGCTCGGTTGATCGCGGGGCTGCGGGAGCTCGCGGGAGAAGCGCTCGTCGAGCGGGACGGCGCCTGTTTCCTGCTCAATCCCGGCTGGGGCGAACGCGAGCGCGCGCAATGGGCGGCGCTGGCGGCGCGTTGTCCGGCGGACTGGGACGGGCGGCGCGGCTGGCTCTGTGTGCCGACCGGAGGTTCGTCGGGCGCGATGAAATTCGCCCGCCACGACGAATTGACGCTCGGGGCGGCGGCGGCGGGCTTTGCCGCCCATTTCGGCGTGGCGCGGGTGGATGCGCTCGGCGTGCTCCCGCCTTGGCATGTGAGCGGGTTGCTGGCCTGGGTCCGTTGCGCCTCGACCGGCGGGTCTTATCGGGCGGCGCGCTGGAAGGACGTCGAGACGGGCGCGGCGCGGCCGGCGGGCGCGAGCGGCTTTGTCTCTCTCGTGCCAACCCAGCTGGCGCGCTTGCTTGGAGATGCCGAGGCGGAGGCGTGGTTGCGGGGCTTTGGGGCAGTTTTGCTCGGCGGTGGTCCGGTCTGGCCGGAGCTGCTGGTGCGGGCGCGGGCGGCGGGCGTGCCGGCGGCGCTGGGCTACGGCTCCACCGAGACGGCCGCGATGGTGACGGCGCAGCGGCCGGCGGAGTTTTTAGCGGGTGACGATACGGCTGGCCGGTCCTTGCCGCACGCGAACGTCGCGGTCGCCGACGACGGCCGGCTCACGGTGGCGGGCGCGAGTTTGTTTCGCGGCTATTGGCCGGATACACGGGAAGAGAACGGGAGAGCTTGGCGCACGGATGATCTGGGCGTCATCGACCCGCTCGGGCGACTGCGTGTGCTGGGTCGGGCCGATGCGTTGATCATCACCGGCGGCGAAAAAGTGAATCCGGACGAGGTGGAGGAGGCGTTGCGACTCGCGGCGGGCGCGGCGTGGCTGGACGTGGCGGTGACGGGCGTGCCGCATTCGCAGTGGGGCGAGGAGGTGGTCGCGCTCTTCGTGCCAGCGCCAGGGGGGCGCGACCTCGAGGCCGAGGTGCGGGCGCGGTTGGACGAGGGATTGGCGGTGGCGAAGCGTCCCAAGCGCTATGTCGCGGTCCCGGTTGATCAATGGCCGGTCAACGCCAGTGGTAAACGGGACCGGGCGGTGTTGCGGGACCTGGCGAGGGCTGGGTGAAGCGGGCGGCGGGCTTCAGTTGCGCTTCGGGCCCCACTTCCGGTCGTTTCTGAGTTCCAGCCGCTTGGTCTCGACTTGGAGGCCGGCGACGGCGGGGTGCCGGCGGAGGGGCTTATAGGCGTCGGGGTGGAAACGAAAGCCGAGCGCGGAGCTGGCCTCGCCGACGGCGGCCACGCCGTCGGCGAACAAGAAACCCAGGTCGATGCGGGTGTCGCCGGGGTGCCGGTCGAGGGTCTCGCGCAGCAGCCGCACAAACTCAGTCGTCCCGGCTTGGCCGGGGTGGAGCAACCAGCGGATGCGCCGCACGTGCGACTGGGTGTAGTGGGCCAGCGGATAGGCCTCCTTCACGTTGATGCGCGGGCCCTCCTGCCCGACGATGATGGTGCCGAGGACGCAAATCAGGGCGTTCTCCGCCAGGACGGTCCCGTGGGCAGCAAAGGCGTCGGCGAACATATTTAGCCCGATCGTGGCGTGCCGGGTCTGGAGGGTGAAGGCCATCCACGGGCGGTTGTCCTTTTTGGCTAGTTTTTTTTGAAGCGAACCGGCGATCCCGCACAGGCGAAACTCGGTGCGGTCATCCTGCTCGAGTAACTCGGAGACGGGGAAGGTGTCGAGGGCCTCGATCAGCCCGGCGTAGGCGTCCAGCGGATGGCCCGACACGTAGAACCCGAGCAATTCTTTCTCGAACTGAAGTAAGGTGGATGCGTTGAAAGCGAGGGTAGTGGTCGGACCTTTATTCTTGGGTGAAAGGGCGGGGGCGGGGGCTGCCTTCGCAATTGAAGCGGACGGGGCGGGCGCCAGGAGGTCGCCGAAGCCGCCCTCGGCAGGCTTGCCACCCGACGGGGTGAGCGGGGCGGGGGTGGAGGGGCGGAAATGTTTTAGTATCTGGTCAAACTCAGCGGCGAGTTTTTCGGGAGGGGGAGGCGGTTGGGTGGTGAGTTCGACCCCGAAATCAAAGGCGAGGGTCTCGGCGCGCGGGGCGGCCTCGGCGGGTTTGGCGGCGGGGGCGTCCTTGCGGAGGGCGGGGTATTTGCGAACGAGGTCGGCGAGGGCCTCGAGGTGGGCGTCGATGGAAGCGTAGAGTTCTTCGCGCGGAGCGCCGGAAAAATCGAAGGCGCCGGTGGCGACGAGGCACTCGACCACGCGTTTATTCAGGGCCCGGCTGTCGACACGCAGGAGAAAATCCCGGAAATCGCGGAAGGGTCCGCGCGCCTCGCGCTCGGCGAGGATCTTTTGCCCGGCCTGTTCGCCGACTCCCTTGATGCCGGCGAGGCCGAAGCGGATCCATGCGGATGGAGCGGACGAGGACGGAGCCCCGGGCGGGACACCCTGGGCGGCACCCGCGACGGCTGCGCTCGCCGTAGCGGCGGAGGCGGTCTTGAAGACCGGCGTGAAGGTCTCGCGGCTCTCGTTGATGTCGGGGCCGAGCACGGTGATGCCCATGGCCTCGGCCTCGGCGATGAAGTGGGCCACCTTCTCGGCGTTGCCCAGCTCCGCCGTCAGCACGGCGGCCATGAATTGCACCGGGTAGTTCGCCTTCAGGTAGGCGGTATGGTAGGCGATGACGGCGTAGGCGGCGGAGTGGGACTTATTGAAGCCGTATTGGGCGAACTTGTTCAACAAGTCGAAGATCTCGTTGGATTTGGCCTCGGGGATGCCGTGGAGCTTTTTGGCGCCCTCGACGAACTTCACGCGCTCCTTGGCCATGGCGTCGGCGTCTTTCTTACCCATGGCGCGTCTCAGCATGTCGGCGCCGCCGAGGGTGTAGCCGCCGATCACGCGGGCGCACTCCATCACCTGCTCCTGATAGACGATCACGCCAAATGTTTCCTGCAGGACAGGCTCGAGCAGCGGGTGTGGATAGGTGATGGCGCCGGGGTCTTTTTTGCCGCGGGCGTAGTCGGGGATGAAAGCCATCGGACCCGGGCGGTAGAGCGCGGAGATGGCGTTGATATCGTCGATGGTGGAAATACCGACCTGGCGGGCGGCGCCCTGCATGCCGCCGGACTCGAGTTGGAAGACGCCGATGGTCTTGCCGGCGTTGAGCAACTCGTAGGTCTTGGGGTCGTCGAGCCCAAGCTTCTCAAGGTCAAAGGCGGGATCGGCGGTTAGGCGCACGTTATCCACGGCGTCGGACAGCACCGTGAGGGTTTTGAGGCCGAGAAAGTCCATCTTCAGCAGGCCGAGTTTGCCGACCGCGTTCATATCGAACTGCACGGTCACGTCGCCTTCCTGGGAGGTGAGCGGAACGAAGTTTTCCAGGGGCTGGTCGGTGATGATGATGCCGGCGGCGTGTTTGCCGGTATTCCGCACCATGCCCTCGAGCACGAGGCCCTGGTCGATGATTTTTTTGGCGATGGGATTGCGGTCGTATTCGCCCTTCAGCTCGGCGGATTTCTTCAGCGAATCCTCGAGGGAGATGTTCAACTCGTCGGGGATCATCTTCGCGAGGCGGTCCGCCTCGGCGAAGGGCAGATCGTGGACGCGGGCGACGTCGCGGACGACCATCTTGGCGCCGAGGGTGCCGTAGGTGATGATGTTCGCGACGCAGGCGTTGCCGTATTTATGGCGGACGTAATCGATCACCTCGCCGCGGCGGCGCATGCAGAAATCGATATCGAAATCGGGAGGCGACACGCGTTCGGGATTCAGGAAGCGCTCGAACAGCAGGCCGAAGCGGATGGGGTCGATGTTGGTGATGCCGAGCAGGTAGGCGACGAGGCAACCGGCGCCGGAGCCGCGGCCCGGGCCGACGGGGATGGCGTGTTCGCGGGCCCAGTTGATAAAATCCCAGACGACGAGGAAATAGTCGTCGAAGCCGGTCACGTGAATGATCGACAGTTCGTAGCCAGTGCGCAGCACGAGCAATTCGTCGGGGGCGAGGGTGGTGTAATCGGGCGGAGCGGGTTTTTGGCCTGCAGGGAGGTTTTGCAGTTTGGCGAGGCGCTCGGCGACGATGGGGCGGGTGGCGACGGCGTGGTAATCGTGGCCGTAGCGTCCGTGCAGGCCCTTCACGCAGAGTTGGAGCAGGTAGGCGGAGGCGGCCTCCTTCGGTTCGGCGTGGGTGGACAATACCTCGGCGGGGAGCGGGTAGCGCGGGTAGCGTTCGGAGCCCTTGGGAAAGGGGATTTTCACGTCGCACATCTCGGCTACGAGGCGGGTGTTGGTCAGGGACTCGGGAAGCTCTCCGAACAGTTTCAGCATCTCGTCGGCGGACTTGAGATAGAAGGCCGAGGAATCGAAGCGCATGCGTTTCGCCTCGGCAACTTTGGAGCCGGTCTGGATGCAGAGCAGGGTGTCGTGGGAGGCGGCGTCGGCCTCGCGGACGTAGTGAACGTCGTTTGAGCAGATGACCTTGAGGTTAAACTCCCCGGCGAGGGCGAGGAGGCCGGGAATGATCTGGCGTTGCTCGGGTATGCCGTGGTCCTGGATCTCGACGAAATAGTTTTCGCGACCGAAAATCTCAACGTAGCGGGCGCAGGCGGCGCGGGCCTCGGCCTCGCGGCCGTGCATCAGGTGTTGCGGCACCTCGGCGGCGAGGCATCCGGTGAAGCCGATCAGGCCGCCGGAGTATTTCGCAAGGGTGGGGAGGTCGGTGCGGGGTTTGTAATAAAAGCCCTGGAGGTGGGAATCGGAGACGAGTTTGAGCAGGTTCTCGTAGCCCTTCAGGTCCTTGGCGAGCACGCCCAGGTGGAAGTAGTTTTTGCCGTCCTCGGACTTGCCGGTTTTTTCCAGACGAGAGCCGGGGGCAACGTAGAGTTCGCACCCGACCAGTGGCTTCAAGTTCGCGGCCTTGGCGGCGTTGAAAAACTCGATGGTGCCGAAAAGGTTACCGTGGTCGGTGAGCGCGACGGAGGTTTGACCGAGCTCGGTCGTGCGCTTCATCAGCCGGTCGATTTTACAGGCTCCATCGAGCAGGCTGTAGTCGGAATGGACGTGGAGGTGGACGAAATCGGAGGCGGCGATCGACACGCGGCCAAGGCAAGGGCTGCGCGCGTCGGCGGCAAGCGTGCGGGTGGAATGGGGTGAAGTTTGCTTTAAAAAAGCCGTTGACGCCGGCCGGTGCGGTCGGTTGTTTCTCAACTTTTTCCAAAACCCTGCCGTCATCTTTCCCATGCCCATCGAGATCAAAATCCGCAAAAACGAGCCCGTCGACCGCGCCTTGCGTCGCCTGAAGAAGAAGCTGGAGCGCGAGAACATCATCAAAGACGTGCGCGCCAAGCGTTACTACGAGAAGCCCACCGAACGTCGCCGCCGCAAGGAGAAGGTCATGGCCTTTACCAACATGCTGCGCCGCCGTTACGCCGAGTGAGGCCCGCGGGTCTTTCGCCCGCGCCGTCAGTATTTGAGTTAAATCCGTGAGGGCGAACGATTCGCCTTCGCGGATTTTTTATTTTACGGGTTGCAATACAGACTTCGATCTTCGGGTTTTATCTGTCTAGTTTGTTTAATCATTCCGCGTGAAGCCCACCCTAGCCCTATCAACCTGTTGGAACTCGTTCCGTCATCACGACGGATATCACATGTTGCGCGAGATCGCTGATCTCGGCTTCACCCATGCGGAGCTGAGTCACGGCATACGTATCGTCTTGGTCCCCGGGATTCTGCGGGCGGTTGAAGAGGGGTTCATCAAGATCAGTTCCACCCATAATTTTTGCCCTTTGCCGGCGGGGATTACGCAAGCCGCGCCGAACCTTTTCGAGCCTTCGGCAGACGACCCCAAGGAGCATTCGCAATGGTTGCGGCAGACGAAGCGTTCGTTGGATTTTGCGGCGCAGGTGGGAGCCAAGGCCTGTGTTTTCCACTTGGGGAGTGTGCATTTCTGGTTTTGGCGACCCTCGGTCCGGTTGCATGACTATTTGCAAAAGCACCCCGGTGCGACGGCGCAGAACGATCCAGACTATGCCCGCCGCCTGAAGAAGGCTTGTGCGACTTTGCTGGGCCGCATGCCCGATTTTTGGCACCAGTCGATGAAGAGCCTCAAACAGGTCCATGCCTATGCGCTGGAGCGGGGTATTCGCATCGGGTGTGAGAATAGGGAGAAGCTGGAGGAGTTGCCGATGGATGATGATTTCCCGGCGCTCTTCGAGGCCTTGGGGGAGGAGACGATTTGCGGTTACTGGCACGACACCGGTCATGCGCACATCAAGCAAGGGTTGGGGCTCATCAACCACCGCCAGCATCTGGCGCAAAATGCTCCGCGCGCGCTTGGCTTTCACCTCCACGATGTGAACGACCATGCCAAAGATCACCAGGCCGTCGGCGCGGGGGACGTGGATTTCGAAATGGTGAGCTCCTTCTGGCGTCCCGAACATCTTTTGACGCTCGAGTTGAGTCCCCGCGTGACGTTGGAGGAGGTGGTGGACTCCAAGCTGCGCATCGAGGCCCTGATTGCCCGGCGTTTTCCGGCCTGAGCCGGTCTGGCCGCCGGGGCGGAAGCGACCTCAGGTCGGTGGAATGGGCGGGGTGCGGTCCTCGCGCAGCGTCAGGGTGCCGTCGCCCGCGTGCTCGATTTTAAAGTGCCGGGAATGCACGTTGCGCAGGCTGCTGCGGTGGGCGATGGTCACGCAGGTCAGGCCGGGCAGGGCGGCGTGCAGCCGGTGGTAAAAGGCCAGCTCGGCGTTTTCATCGATCGCGGCGGTGGCCTCATCGAGAAACAGCCACGCAGGGCGGTGCAGGAAAACGCGGGTGAGGGCGAGGCGTTGTTGTTCACCGCCGGAAAGAATCTGGGCCCAGTGGGCCTCCTCGTCGAGGCGGGTGGCGAGGGCGGGCAACTCGCACCACTCGAGCGCGCGGATGCAGGTGGCGTCATCGTAACCCTCAGGGGGGCGCGGATAGGCGAGGGCGGCCCGGAGCGTGCCGATAGGCAGGTAGGGCTTTTGCGGCATCACCATGCAGTCGAAGGGCACGGGCAGGAGCACCCGCCCTCGTTCATAGGGCCACAGTCCGACGAGGGCCCGCAGGATGGTGCTCTTGCCGCTGCCGGACGGGCCGGTGATCAGCACGGAATCGCCGGGGCTCACGGTGAAGCTGAACGGCGCCAGCAGCAACCGGCCGTCGGGGCGGAAGAGCGCGAGGTCGGAGACCTCCAGCCGGTCCTCGCTGCGCCCGGTGGCGTAGACCGCGCTCTGGGTTTCGCGCAGGCGGCGGGAGTGCTCGATGCCACGCATGAAGCCGTCGAGGCGTTCGGTGATGGCCCACCACTGGGCGATGGTTTCGTAGGAATTAACAAAAAAATTCAGGCTGCTCTGCACCCGGCTGAAGGCGCCGGCCAGCTGGGTGAGTTGCCCGAGCGAGATCGCGCCGGCGAAGAAACGAGGGGCCGAGAGAAACAGCGGCACGACGTCGGAGAGGCGGTAGTAGACGGATTTGAAGGCGTTGAGGTGGAGGCGGCGGATCAGGGTGGCGTTGAAATTACCCACGATGCGGGTGAAGCTCAGCCCGAGGGTGCGGCGCTCGGCGGTCTCGCCTTGGACTAGGGCGGTGCTCTCGCTGTTCTCACGCAGACGGACGAGCCCGAAGCGGAAGTCGGCCTCGAGTTTCTGCATCTCGTAGTTCAGCCCGATGATGGGGCGGCCGACACGACCGACCAGCCACATGCCGGCCAGCGAGTAGGCGAGGCACATCCAGACCAGGTGTCCGGGGATGCCGGCAAAGGCATCGGTGAAGCCTACATACAGGGACCAGACCAGTTCCACGGGCTTGGTCAGCCACACGATGTGATCGGGCAGGGCGGGAAACGGTGACGCCGCGGGAGTGTGCGCGGGGAAGCCGGAGGAGAGGGACCAAAGGATGACGACGAACGATACCAGCGCGGCGATGGCGGCAAAGAGCTGCATGGCGAGGTCGAGGCCGGTGAAGACAAACGCGCGGATGTCTTCGCTGATGCGCTGGTCGGGGTTGTCGCCTTGATGCCCGCCGAGCTGGCCGAGGTAGTGGGCGCGATCGCCGAGCCAGTCGCGCAAGAAGCGGTCCGTCATCCAGCGGCGCCAACGGATTTTCAGCGACGAGAACAGATAATCCTCGGCCAGCCAGAAGGTGATCGAGCAGACCACCAGTCCGAGCATGGCCACGCCCAGGTGCACGAAGTAGGCGTAGTCGCCCTTCTGGACGGTGTCGAAAAACTCGCGGTTCCAGTAGGAGAGCCGGACGGCGATCCAGTTTTGCGCCAGCGTGAGCAACAGGACGGCGCCGAGCAGGATACGGGCGGGCCAGCGTTCCTCCGAGACCCAGAAGGGCCGGACGAGGGCGAGCAGGAGGCGGCTTTGAGCGAGGAGCAGGCGGGGCACGGGCGACGGGGCCATATCGCAATGGTGAAGTCCGCCGGGCGCAAGGAGGCAGACGGGCCGGTCGCGGCGGCGTTACCTCGTCTTTACGGTGCGCGCCTTGACAGGGGGTTAGGCGAGCCCTACCCGATAGGGCCCAACATGGAGCTTGTCCTAGATCAGCCGGTGTTGGTCCTGAATCGCCTCTGGCAGGCGGTAAACGTCATCTGCGCCAAGCGCGCATTTGCTCTTCTGGCCCGCGGCCACGCGGCCGTGATCCATCATTACCGGGATGATTTTCGCGTTTTCTCGTTCCTGGATTGGATGGATTTTTCCCGGGTAAATCCGCCGGTCGAGGCGCTCGACACCGTGCACACCCCGCGCACGACGATCCGCCTCCCGCGGGTGATCCTGCTGACTTTTTTTGACCGGTTGCCGACGAAGGAGCTGAAACTTACCCGCAGCAACGTCTTCACCCGCGACAAGGATACCTGCCAGTATTGCGGCCGGATTTTTCCCCGCGAGGAGCTGAATCTCGACCACGTGATCCCGCGGGATCGCGGAGGCCGGACGACTTGGGAAAACATCGTCTGCTCCTGCATCAAGTGTAATTCCCGCAAGGCCAACCGCCTCCCGCACGAGGCCCATATGCGCCTCGTCTGCAAGCCCGTGCGTCCGAAGTGGCGTCCGGTGATCTCGCTCGTGCTGAACAACCGCCAGCGCGAGCGGTGGAAGGATTTCCTCGATCTGGCCTACTGGAACGTGGAGCTGGAGGATTAGGATTTATCCGGGCCATAAACCCGCCGTCCGCGAGAGGATACACCCGCTCCGCCGAGGCGACCGAGGCGGAGGTGGACCAGCGGTCCAGGCCGCCGAAGGCCACGCTGGACCAGCGAGTTTCTCCTCCGGCCGGCGCGCAAGAGGAGTTTATTTCCCGGGCAGATCCCGGCCCTTCGGCCGGAAGAGCACGGCATCCTTGCCGATCATGCCGACGTAGGTGCACTGGCCGTGTTTCACGAGATGGGCGATGTGCCCGGCGCGGGCGGGGCGGGCGGTGGCGAGCAGGCGAACCTTCACCAGATCGCGCTCCTGAAACGTCTTGGCCAGGCGGGCGTAGAATTCAGGCGTGAGGACGCCGTCGGTGATTTTGAAGGCAAACTCCAGCTGGCCGGCGTCGGCGAGCAGCCGGGTTTTGAGTGCATCGCCAAGGGTGGATTCGGACATTGGCCAAGGGAAGGCGCGGGCGGGGTGCATGGCAAAAGGGAATTTCCTTCCGCCCGAGGCGCGCTTCGCGTGCAGTGGTGTCACTCCCCCCCCCCTTTTCCTCCATGTTCGGCCTTTTCGTTTCCCAGCATCAAAAAACCCGCCGCCTCGCCGCTGACTGGCTCGAACTCGCCGAGAAGGTGTTTAACTACCGCCGCGATGTGCTGCCCGCCGGCGACCTCGCCGCGCTCCAGGCCGCCACGGGCGATGTGCGCCGCTTGGTGCGCGAAAAGGCCGACACCGCGCGGCTAAAGCTCGGCATCGACGGGCTGGAGGCCGTGCTCCGCCGCACCGGCGGCGCGCATTACCCGAAATCCGGGCTGGTGGAGAACGTGGAGTTCTTCCTCGTCGCCGCCATCGTTATCCTCGGCCTGCGCGCCTACTACGTGCAGCCCTTTAAGATCCCCACCAATTCGATGTGGCCCTCCTACTACGGCATGACCGGGCAGGTCTATGCCAGCCGGGCGGACGAGCCTTCCGCGCCGCGCCGCGTTTTGGATATGGCGGCGGTCGGCGCCAGTGCCCGCCGGATCGATGCACCCGCCGACGGCGAGGTATTGCTGCCGCTGGGCGGCGGCCGGGGCATCGTCGCCTACCAGGAAGTGGCCGGCCGTTCCTGGCTCGTGATGCCCACCCGTTTGCGCCAGTATCGGCTCTTTATCGGCGAGCGCTCGGTGGATGTGCAGGTGCCGCTGGATTTCGACATGGACTGGGTGCTGCGGGATACGTTTTTCCCCGGCGACCCCCGCTCGCTCAGCGAGATCGTCAACGCCAGGCGCGAGAGCGGCGAACTGCTCGCCGCGCAGGTAAACACCGCTGCGGGCCCCCAGCGGGCCTACTTCCTGCGCACCGGCAGGATGCTCAAGGCCGGCGATCGCGCGCTCTCCTTTGACATTTTGACCGGCGACCAGCTCTTCGTCGATCGCCTCAGTTACCACTTTGTGCGCCCGCAGGTGGGGCAGGGCTTTGTTTTCCGCACCGATCACATCAAGAGCCGCTACATGACCGATGCCAGCGGCAAGCAGGTGGAGAGCTACTACATCAAGCGACTCGTCGGTGTGCCCGGCGATACCCTGCGCATCGCGAACTACACGCTCATCCGCAACGGCGCGCCCATCACGGGTGCGCCGGCCTTCGATAAAAATGCGCATCGGGCGGAGCGTTACGTCGGCTACCGCCAGGAGGGCTCGTTCAAGGATGGTGCCGAGGTGGTGATCCCGCCGGGCCAATACCTGCCCTTGGGGGACAACTCCGCCAACAGTCTCGACGGCCGTTACTGGGGCACGGTGGCCGCGGCGGACGTAGTAGGCCGGCCCCTGTTTATCTACTACCCCTTCACCACTCGCTGGGGCGTGGCACCGTAGGCGCGGAGGCGGCCGGGTTCAGAGGTCGAAGTGGCAGGCGACTTGGTGGTCGGGGCGCGATGGGTCGGGCTGGCGGAGGGCGGGTTTTTCCGCGCGGCAGCGTTCCGTGGCGTGAGGGCAACGCGCGTGAAAAGGACAGCCAACCGGCGGGTGGATGGGCGAGGGAACGTCGCCGCTCAGCACGATACGTTTGGAACGGCGGCCCGGCTCGGCTACCGGGATGGCGGAGATGAGGGCGCGGGTATAAGGATGGGCGGCACGGCGGTAGAGCGTATCGGCGTCGGCCAGCTCGACGATGTGACCGAGATACATCACGGCGACGCGGTCGGACACATGTTTCACCACCGCCAGATCGTGCGCGATAAAGAGGTAAGCCAGCCCGAGCTCGCGTTGCAGGTCGAGTAACAGGTTCAGGATCTGCCCCTGGATGGACACATCGAGGGCGGAGACCGGTTCGTCGCAAATGATGAGCTTCGGGTTCAACGCGAGGGCACGGGCGATGCCAATGCGCTGGCGTTGGCCGCCGGAGAACTCGAAAGGGAAACGGTCGGCGGCGGAGGCCGGCAGGCCGACGCGGTCCAGCAGGGCGGCGACCCGCGCGGTCCGGTCCGCAGCGGTGCCGATGCGGTGGATGATGAACGGCTCGGCGAGCAATTCGCCGACGGAGTGGCGGGCGTTTAGCGACTCGCCGGGGTCCTGGAAGACCATCTGGACCTCGCGGCGCAGGGGCTTGAGCGCGCTTTGGCTGAGCGGGGCGAGATCGCGGCCGTTGAATAAAATACGACCGGCCGTCGGCGAGTGCAGGCGGACGATGGCCTTGCCCAGGGTGGATTTGCCGCAACCGGACTCACCGACCAGCCCGAGCGTCTCGCCGGATTGCAGGGTGAGCGAGACGCCGTCGACCGCGCGGCACCAGGCGCGGGCGCGCCGCCATATCCCGCCGCGCACGGGGAAGTGCATGCGCAGATCCTGGACTTCGAGGAGTGGAGGGGCGGGGGGCATGGAGGAGTTAACGACGGAACACACTAAACACACGAATGGGCCGGGCTATCACGGCTGTCTGGAGTTCATGGTTTTAAATTCGGGATTTCGCGCCAGTGGTGGCAGGCGACGGTGTGGCCTTCAGTGATGGTTTCGAGGGGGGGCGGGGTGGCGCAGGCGGGGGTGGCTAGGGCGCAGCGATTGGCGAAGCGGCAGCCGGGGGGCATCTCGGCGAGGGAAGGCACGAGGCCGGGGATGGTGGCGAGGCGGGTTTTTCGCCCGGCTTCCAGACTCGGCACGGCGGCGAGCAGGCCGCGCGTGTAGGGGTGGGCGGGGCGCGCGAAGATCGCCTCGACCGGGCCCTGTTCGGCGATGCGACCGGCATACATCACCACCACTTCGTCGCACATCTCGGCCACGACCCCGAGATCGTGGGTAATGAGCAGGATGGCCATGCCCAACTCGCGTTGCAGACCGCGCAGCAGGTCGAGGATCTGCGCCTGGATGGTAACATCGAGGGCGGTGGTGGGCTCGTCGGCGATCAGGAGGGCGGGCGAGCAGGCCAGGGCCATGGCGATGACGACGCGCTGGCGCATGCCGCCGGAGAGTTGGTGGGGGTATTCCTGGGCGCGGATCTCAGGTGAAGGGATGCCGACCTTGGCGAGCATCTCGACCGCGAGACGGGCGGCTTCGCGTTTATCCCGGGTGCGGTGGAGGAGAAAGACCTCCGCGAGTTGGCGGCCGATGCGGTGGACGGGGTTCAGGGCGGTCATGGGCTCCTGAAAAACCATCCCGATGCGGCCGCCGCGGATGCGGAGCAGCTCCGCCGTTGAAGCCGCGGCGATGTTCGTGCCCTCAAAGTGGATGGAACCGCCGACGATGCGGCCGGAGGGGCGCGGGAGCAGGCCGAGCAGGGAGAGTGCGGTCACGCTTTTGCCGCAGCCGGATTCGCCAACCAGGCCGAGGGTGCGGCCGCGCGGGATGGCCAAGCTGATGCCGTCCACGGCGCGCAGCAGGCCGGCGTCGGTATCGAAGGCGACGGCGAGATCGCGGACGGTCAGAAGGTCGGGCATCGGAGGAAACTAACCACGAAGAAAACGAAGAGCAGAATGGCGGGCGCGAAGTGGCCGGAGGGGGCTCATTCTTTGACTTTCCATTGTTCGTAGCTGCGGACGGAGGGCGGGAAGGATTTGGACTCGTCGCGGCGGACGGCGAGGGTTTCCGGACGGACGGCGTTGTCCAGCCAGTGGACGTTTTGCTCGAAGGCGTCGGTGGAAAAACGCACGTTAAAATTCTCCGGGAAGCGCACCCAGCGCCAGGTGGCGACGCGGTAGAAGGGGCGCACGAAGCCGGGGGAGAACGAGGCGTCCTCGTAGAGTATTTCTTCGATTTGGCGACCCAGGCCGCGCATCTCGTCGAGGCTCTCGGAGCGATCGTAGCGGGTGATCAGGGCGTCGAGCGCGGGGATGGCGATGGTCTGGAGGTTATTGGTCTGGACCTTCACCTTGCGGTCGGGATTCGGGGTAAGCCCGTCGGCAAGGAAGGGTTGGTCGTAGGCGTTGTTTGAGTGGTAACATTCCCAGTAGCGAGGGAAGGGCTCGACGCCGACATTGAAGGCGGCGAAGGCGAGGTCGTGGTTTTTCTCCTGCACCTTTTTCCAGTAAGCGGAGGAGTCGAGGGTCTCGATCTGGAGGTCGAGGCCGGCTTTGCGGGCCTCCTGCTGGAGGATCACGAGCACGGGGGTGAGGCTTTCGTAACCGTTGTTTACGGAGAGAGAGAGATGGGTGCCGGCGGCGTTTACGAGGATGCCGTCAGGGCCGCGCTGGCGGAAGCCGGCTCGGGCGAAGTGTTCGGCGGCGAGGGCGAGGTCGAAGGGACGCGCGCGCAGGGTGGGGTGGCTCATGTCGCCGAAGCCATCGGAGGGGGTGTTCAGGCGGCTGTAGCCGTCGCGGAAGAACTGCTTGATCACGAGTTCCCAATTCAGTGCGTATTGGATGCCGAGGCGGATCTCGCGATCGGCGAGCAGGGGGCGGGCGGTGTTCATCCACAGGCCGTAGTTGGGGCGGGGGATGTCGTTAAAAAAAGTGGATTTATGAATGAGGCCACGGGTCACGCGAGGGTCCGAGTCGGGCAGGCGGTCGTAGTGGTATTCGGCGAGGTTCATGCCGAAGGCCTCCAATTCGCCGGCGAGAAAGGCTTCCCAGGCGGTGGGGGTCTCGCGAATCACGCGGAGGCGAAGCTGAGCGGGGTTGAAGCGGTAGCGGAACTGGCGCTTATCGTTGGCCCACCAGTCGGGCTGGCGCTCGAAGGTGATGGAGTTGCGGTTGGTCAGGGTGCGTTGCTGCTCGGCCGGGGTGAGCACGTAGGGGCCGGTGGTGGGGATGAAGCGCCAGTTGTAGCGGGTGACGAAATCGGGGCCGACCTCGCGGTAGAAATGCCGGGGCACCGGGGAATTCTCGAGCACACGGGCGAGCATGTCCGGCCGGGCCTCCTTGATGGTGATGGCGAAGGTGCGGTCGTCGTAACGAGTCACGCAGGTGTAGTTTTCGCCGATACCGAACCAATTGTTATACCACGGGGCCTGAATGTAGCTGCTCTGGTAGAACCAGAACATAAAAAAAACGTCATCGGTGGTGACCGGCGGTCCGTCGCTCCATCGGGCCCTTGGGTCGAGGCGCACGTAGACGGTGCGGCTGGGGGCATCGACGGCCCAGGCTTCGGCGAGCCCGGGGTAGTGGCGGTGGGGCCCGGCCACGTCGGGGTGCAGGTGGCCGAATTTTATCACATAGTCATCAAGCAGGTAATTCCGGAAACCATTGTTCGAGTCCGGCCCGACGGTGCGGAGGGTGGGCGGGAAATCCTGGATGCGCTCGTTCCATACTCCGCCGCGGATGCGTGCGGGCGAGCCGATCTCGGGGAGGTCGCCGGCGTCCGTCCATGCGAGGTCGGAGGGGAGGTCGGCAGGGGTCTTGGAAACGAAGAAATCCGGGTGTGCGGCGTAGTAAGCCTGCACCTCGGCGGTGTTGTCGATCGTGGCCGGGGTATCGTTGCTGCCGGCGCGGGGGGCGGGGTCTTTCGAGCCGGAGCAGGCGGCGAGCAGCAGGCAGGAGACGGCAAGGAGGCGGCGGAGGAACATCGGGAAGAAGGGAGAGGCGGGTTTAGCGATAAAGGGTGAACTTTTTCGGATCGAAGGCTTCACGCACGGCCTCGCCGACGAAGGTAACGAGGATGAGGACGAGCGTCATGGCGGAGAAGGCCGAGAGCACGATCCAGGGGGCGAGGGTGAGGTTCTTGGTGCCTTGGCTGAGCAACTCTCCCCAGCTCGGGGTGGGCACGGGCAGGCCGAAGCCGAGGAAATCCAGCGCGGTGAGCGAGCCGATGGCGCCGGCCACGGTGAAGGGGATGAAGGTCACGAGGGTGGCGGCGGTGTTGGGCAGGATGTGCCGCAGGATGATGCGGGCGTCCCCCGCGCCCAGCACACGGGCGGCGGCGGCGTAGTCGCGGGCCTTCTCCTTGTAGGTCTCGGTGCGCATATAATAGGTCAGGCCCATCCAGCCAAAGGCGACGTTGATGGCCACGAGCCAGCCGAGCCCGGGCTTGATCAGGGCGGCGACGATGATCACGACGTAGAGGAAAGGGATGTTTGACCACACCTCGATCACACGCTGCACCAGCAGGTCGAAGACGCCTCCGTAGTAGCCCATGGCGCAGCCCAAGAGCACGCCGAGGCCGTAGACCCCGGCGACAAACCAGACGGAGAATATCAAGGCGTGGCGAAAGCCGTAGACCAGACGGGCGAGGATATCCCTGTTTTGCGTATCGGTGCCGAGAAAATGGCGGCGGGCAAAATCGGGCGGACGGGGTTTGAAGAACTGATCCGGGTAGCAGTTCTCGATCGGGTCATAAGGCACTAAAGGCAGCAGGACAAAATCGCCGCGGGCGCAGGCGGCGGGATCGGATTTTAGGCGGGTGTGGAGGTCTCGGTAATTCGTCTCCCAGTCGTAATCCAGGTCGAAGGTCCGGCCGGGCAGGATGCCGCCGTAGCTCGGAAAAAACCACTGGCCTTCGCGGCGGACGACGAGCGCGCGCTGGCTGATAAACAGCTCCGCCACGCAGGCAAAAACCACCAGTCCGGCCAGCATGATAAACGACCAGTAGCCGCGCCGCAGCGAGCGGAAGCGCCGGAGCTTTTTACGGGTGAGTGGATCGAGCCGGAGGGGCATGGGACGGAAAACGCGGAAACGTGGAAGACGGAAACGCGGAAAGCGGAGATTTTTTAATGACTCAGTTGAAACGGATGCGGGGGTCGAGGGCGGCGACGAGCAGATCGGAGATCAGGTTACCCACCAGCAGCAGTCCTGAAGACAGGAGCAGGATGCCGAGCACGACCGGGTAGTCGCGATCGACGAGCGACTTGAAGCCCAGCAAGCCCATGCCGTCGATGTCGAAGACCACCTCGATCAGGAATGAGCCGGTCAGCACGAGCCCGATATTTTGGCCAAAGGTGGTGGCCAGAGGGATGAGCGAATTGCGCAGGGCGTGGCGGAAGATGGCGGCGCGGAAGGGCACGCCTTTGGCGATGGCAGTGCGCATGTAATCGGCGGCGAGGTTATCCATCAGGTGGTTCTTCATCAGCAGGGTGGTGAAGGCGAAAGACCCTACGAGGTAGGCGGATAGCGGCAGGACCGTATGGCGGGTGAGGTCGAGGGCCTTGGCGCCGAGGCTGAGGGAAGCAAAGTCATCGCTCACGAAACCGCCGAGCGGGAACCATTCCAAACGGGCGGAGAAAACGAAAAGCAGGAGGCTTCCCAGCACGTAGCCCGGCACAGCGTAGCCGGCGAAAACCACCACCGAGGTGATGTTATCGAGAGGGGTGCGATGACGCACGGCCTTGAGCACGCCGAGGGGCAGACAGATGGCGTAGGTCAGGATGGTCGAAAGCAGGCCGTAGTAGATTGAGATGGGGAATTTTGACGCGATGATGGTCCAGACCGGTTGGTGGTAGATGTAGGATGAACCGAGATCGCCGCGGACGACTTTTCCCAGCCAGGCCGCGTAGGCGGCGGGCCAGGGTTTATCGAAGCCGTAGAAGCGCTCGAGTTGTTTGATCTGGTCGGCGGAGAGGGCGGTGTTGGCCCCGACGCCGGCGCGCGCGCCGGTATCAGCCTGGCGGGCGGCGGCGAGGGCTCGTTCGACGGGTCCGCCCGGAACGAGGCGGGTAAGGAAAAAGACGATCAAGGTGATCCCCAGAAGGGTAGGGGGGATCAGGAGGAAACGACGGAGAAAGTAGTCCCGCATGAGGAATCGGCGGCCGGAGCCGAAAGCCAGCTTGCGTTAGTCCAGCGTCGGGGGACAGCGAGAAATCAGCCCGGCGCCGGGGAAACCTGACTAATCGTCGGTAGACCCCGAGGGGGGATCAGCCGACCCAGGTCCGCGCGTTTTGAAAGAGGCGGAGCCAGGGGGCCTCGTCGCGGTCGCGCCAGGCGGGTGGAGCCCAGCTCTGCTGGACGACGCGGAAAACCCGCTCGGGATGCGGCATCAGGATAGTCACGCGACCGGTCGTGGTGGTCAGCGCGGTGATACCGAAGGGACTGCCGTTGGGATTGAGCGGGTAGTGCTCGGTCGGCCGGTGGTGGTTGTCCACAAACCGTGCGGAGACCAGACCAGAGGTGTTGCACGCGGCGGCGGCTTCCGGGGACGCGAACTCGGTAAAGCCTTCGCCGTGGGCGATGGCGACGGGGAGCACGCTGCCTTCCATGCCGGCGAAGAGCAGGCTGGGGGATTTCTCGATGCGTAGCGAGGCGACGCGGGCCTCGAAGCGTTCGGACTGGTTTTGCACGAAGCGCGGCCAATGAGTGGCACCGGGGATGATGCTGTGGAGGTTGCTCATCATTTGGCAGCCGTTGCACACGCCGAGGGCGAAGGTGTCTTCCCGGGCGAAGAAGGCGGAGAACTCATCGCGGGCGCGGGAGTTGAAGAGGATGCTCTTGGCCCAGCCTTCGCCGGCCCCGAGGACGTCTCCGTAGGAAAAGCCGCCGCAGGCGGCGAGGCCCCGGAAATCGCGCAGGCTGACGCGTCCGGACAGGATATCCGTCATGTGGACGTCGATGGCTTTGAAACCGGCCCGGTCGAAGGCGGCGGCCATCTCGATCTCCCCGTTCACGCCTTGTTCGCGGAGGATGGCGACCGGGGGTTTCGCTCCGGAAGGACCACTCCCCTTTGACCGATGCCCAAGGGACGGGGCCGAGTAGTCAAACGTGACTTTCGGGCTGAGGCCCGGGTTGGCCGGGTCGAGGCGCAGGGCGTGTTCCTCGGCGGCGCAGGCGGGATTGTCGCGCAGCGTCGCCATGCGGCGGGTGACGTCGCTCCAACTATCGCGCAGGGCTGGCAGCGGAGCTGTGAAGAGCGGGGCGGTCTCGCCTGCGCGGGTGATGCGGAGGGTGAGGTCGGGGTTGAGTGTGCCGATGCGTGCAGTGGCCTGGCCGAGGCCGTGGGTGGCGAGGGTGGCGAGCACGGCGGCGAGATCGGTGTCGCGGACTTGCACGATTGCGCCGAGCTCCTCGGCAAAGAGGGCGGCGAAAGGGTCGGTCGAGGCGGGCAAGTCGAGCGTGACACCCACATGTCCGGCGAATGCCATCTCAACGGCGGTAACGAGCAGGCCGCCGTCGCTGCGGTCGTGGTAGGCCAGGAGTTTCCCTTCGCGGCCGAGTTGTTGGAGGGCGTCCCAAAAAGCCTTCAGATCGGCAGGGGAATCCACGTCGGCGGGGGCTTGGCCGGTCTGGTTGACGACTTGGGCGAGGATGGAGCCGCCGAGGCGGTTCTGGCCGCGACCGAGGTCGATGGCCAGCAGTGTGGTCGGGCCGGCGTCGGGGATGAGTTGCGGCGTGAGCGACTGGCGGATGTCGGCGACGGGGGCGAAGGCGGAAATGATCAGCGAGGTCGGGGCGGTCACGCGTTTGGCCGCGCCGGTGGCGGGGTCGTTCCAGACGGTGGACATGCTCATGCTGTCCTTGCCCACGGGGATGGTGATGCCGAGGGCGGGGCACAGCTCCATGCCGACGGCCTGCACGGCGGCGTAGAGATCGGCGCCGTCGCCAGGCACGGAGGGGGCGGCCATCCAGTTGGCGGACAGGTTAACCTTGCCCAGATCGCCGATCTGGGCGGCGGCGAGATTGGTCAGGGCTTCACCCACGGCGAGGCGGGCGGAGGCGGAGGCGGAATTGACTGCGACGGGCGTGCGTTCGCCCATGGACATGGCCTCGCCCGTGTAGGCATCGTAGGCGGCGGCGGTGACGGCGCAATCGGCCACGGGCACCTGCCAGGGGCCGACCATCTGGTCGCGGCAGATCAGGCCGGTCACGGTGCGGTCGCCGATGGAGATCAGGAAGGTCTTATCCGCGACGGCGGGGTGGCGCAGCACGCGGTCGACCGCCTCGGCGAGGGTAATGCCGGCGAGGGCGAGCGGGGCGAGCGGCCGGGCGAGGGTCCGATCGGTGCGGTGCATGCGGGGTGGTTTGCCCAGCAACACATCGAGGGGGAGATCGATGGGGCGATTGCCGAAATGGGGATCGTCGAGGACGAGGCGTTTTTCGGCGGTGGCCTCCCCGACGACGGCGAAGGGGCAGCGTTCGCGCTCGCAAAAGGCGGCGAAGGTGGCGAGGCGGGCGGCGGGCACGGCGAGGACGTAGCGCTCCTGCGATTCGTTGCACCAGATGGCCAGCGGGGACATGCCGGGCTCGTCGTTGGGCAGGGCGCGGAGGTTGAAGCGCCCGCCGCGGCCGCCGTCGTTGACCAGTTCGGGCAGGGCGTTGGAGACGCCGCCGGCGCCGACGTCGTGGATGAAGGAAATCGGGTTGTCATCGCCGAGGGCCCAGCAGCGGTCGATGACCTCCTGGCAACGGCGTTCCATCTCGGCGTTGTCACGTTGGACGGAGGCGAAGTCGAGGTCTTCGGCCCCGGAACCACTGGTCATGGAAGAGGCCGCGCCGCCGCCGAGGCCGATCAGCATGCAGGGCCCGCCGAGGACGATGAGTTGGTCGCCGGGGTGGATCTCACACTTCTGGATATGGCCTTCGCGGATATTACCGAGGCCGCCCGCCAGCATGATTGGCTTGTGGTAGCCGCGCAGCTCGGTGACGGAGGAGGAGTTGGTGGCAGTCGGAACCTCGGCCTCGTAAGTGCGGAAATAACCGTTGATGGCGGGGCGGCCGAACTCGTTGTTGAAGGCGGCGGCGCCGAGCGGGCCGTCGAGCATGATATCGAGTGCGGAGACGATGCGGCCGGGTTTGCCGTGGTCGGTTTCCCAGGGCTGGACGGCGCCGGGCAGGTGGAGATTGGAGACGGTGAAACCGGTCAGTCCGGCCTTCGGTTTAGAGCCGCGACCGGTGGCGCCCTCGTCGCGGATTTCCCCACCCGAGCCGGTGGCGGCGCCGGCGAAGGGAGAGATGGCGGTGGGATGGTTGTGCGTCTCTACCTTGCACAGGAGGTGGACCGGTTCGGCGTGGGCGGCGTATTCGCCGCTCGCGGGATCGGCCCAGAAGCGGCCTGCGATAGTCCCGGCGAGCACCGCGGCGTTGTCCTTGTAGGCGGAAAGGATGCCCTCGGGGTGCAGCGTGTAAGTGTTCTTGATCATCTGGAACAGCGAGCGGTCGCGGGCGGCGCCGTCGATGGACCAGGTGGCGTTAAAGATCTTGTGGCGGCAGTGCTCGGAGTTGGCTTGGGCGAACATCATCAACTCGATATCGTTCGGGTCGCGGCCGAGGGTGGTGAAGGCGTTGACCAGGTAGTCGATCTCGTCGTCGGCGAGGGCGAGACCGAGTTCGGTGTTGGCGGCGACGAGGGCGGCGCGGCCCCGGGTGAGGACGGGGATGGCGGCCAGCGGAGCGGGGCTGGCGTGGTGGAACAGCGTGGAGCAGGCCTCGAGCGAGTCGAAGACCACCTGAGTCATGCGGTCATGCAGCTTGTTTTTAAGCAATGCATGGTCGGTAGCGGCTAGTGGTTGGCTGGAGTTAAAATCGAGCGTAAACTCAATCACGCGTTCGATCCGGCGGACGTTGGTGAGGCCGCAGAGGTGGGCGATATCGGTGGCCTTGGAAGACCAGGGGGAGATGGTGCCGATGCGGGGGGCGACAACTTGGACGAGACCGGTGACGGTGGGAAGGGGGCGGCGGGGACCGTAGGTGAGGAGCTTTTCCAGCACCGCCTGGCTCGCGGGGGACAGGGCCTTGGCGCCGGCGACCAGTTCAACCAGATGCGTGAAGCGGGCGGCAAGGGCCCTGACCGGGAGGCCGGCGGCGGCGAGCTCGGTGCGAAGTTTTTCCAGGCGAAACGGAGAGAGGGCGGAGGAACCGCGGAGGATCAGCATGGTCGGAAAGGGGCGGATGCTTTGGAAGAGCGCGGGTGCGGTCAAGGGGCGTGGCGCTAATTTGAGTGCCGAGGGTTTAAATCAGCCTAAAAAGCCATTGACCGGCGCGGGCTTCCGAACGGTATGAAACGTTTTTAATGCCGTGAGAGTTTCTCCGATTGCCAGCCCGAGGCAGAAGCAACCCCAGCCCGCAAGCGGTTCGGGGCAGGTCGGGCCGGGCCATGCGGTGAAATTGTCCCGCCCACACGTTTTCGTCCTCCATGTCTGATAAAATCACCCACGAATGCGGCATTGCGCTGGTCCGGCTTCTGAAGCCCCTTTCTCATTATCAGGAGAAATACGGGACGCCGCTTTGGGGCTTTGAAAAGTTGTTTCTGCTCATGGAGAAGCAGCATAACCGTGGCCAGGATGGCGCTGGGGTGGCCTGCGTGAAGCTGGATACTCCGGCGGGTGATCCCTACATGTTCCGAGAACGGTGCGTGAAAGCCAACCCACTCGATCGTATATTCAAGACGCTGCTTGCCCAATACGACGAAAAGAAAGCGGCCGGGGAAATTCATCCGGAGTTCGCTCATACGGTGAAAAAGCACTTCGACTTCGGTGGCGAGTTGCTGGTGGGCCACTTACGCTACGGCACTTCGGGCGGTTACAACATCTCCTCCTGCCATCCCTATTTCCGGCGCTCGCCTTGGCCGACCCGCAACCTCGCGCTTTGCGGCAACTTCAACATGACCAACACCGACGAGCTGAACCAATCGCTTATCGGAATGGGGCAGCATCCGATTTTCGCCACCGATACGCAGGCCTTGCTGGAGAAAATCGGCTTCTTCCTGGATGAGGAACATGAGGAGATTTATCGCGAACTGCGGGTCCAAGGCTTGAAGGGGGAGGAGATATCCCGGCTCATCAGCGAACGCCTCGATCTGGGGCGGGTGATCACCCGTTCGGCGGCAAAGTGGGATGGGGGCTACACTTTGTGCGGCTTGATCGGCAACGGCGACGCCTTCGTGGCTCGCGATCCGGCCGGCATCCGCCCGGCGTTTTATTTCCAGAATGCCGAGGTGATCGCTTTCGCCTCGGAGCGCGCTCCGCTGCAAACCATTTTTGACCTTTCCGTCGCTCAGGTCCGCGAGGTTCCGCCCGGCCACGTGATGGTGATCAAACGCGACGGACGTGTCTCCGAGACCCAATTCACCGCCCCGCTCCCGCGCGCCTCGTGTTCTTTCGAGCGCATCTACTTCTCTCGCGGCAACGACCTCGATATTTACCGGGAGCGCAAGGCTCTCGGCGGACGTCTCGCCGATCAGGTGGTCAAGGCCATCGGCGGCGACTGGGGCCGCACGGTCTTCAGCTTTATCCCAAATACCGCCGAGGTCGCCTGGTTTGGTCTCATGCACGCCCTCCGGGAAAAACGCCGCGCCGAGGTGAAGCGCGAAATCCTGGCGGCCTGTGCGCGTGGCGACTTAACCGAGGCGCTGCTGGACGAGCTCATCCTGCGCAACTGGCCGCGCGGCGAGAAAGTCGTCTCCAAGGATATCAAATTACGCACTTTCATCGGGCAAGAATCGATGCGTAACCACTTGGCCAGTCATATTTACGACATCAGCTATGGTTCGGTGCAGCCGGGGGATAATCTCGTCTGCGTGGACGACTCCATCGTCCGCGGCACGACCTTGCGGAAATCCATTCTGCGCATCCTCACCCGACTTCAACCGCGCAAGATCGTGATCGTCTCCACCGCGCCGCAGATTCGTTACCCGGATTGCTACGGCATCGACATGTCGCAACTCGGCAAGTTCATCGCCTTTGAGGCGGCAGTCACGCTGCTCAAGGAGCGCGGGCGGACCGACCTGATGCGCGAGGTTTACGAGAACTGCCGCGAGGCCGTCGCCAAGGGGGAGTCGATTAACTACGTGCAAGGTCTTTACGCCCCGTTCAGCCTGGAGGAGATCTCCGCCAGGATCGCCGAGTTCGTGCGCCCCACCGGCGTGGATTGGAACGGCGAGATTGAGGTGATTTTCCAGACGCTTGAGAATCTTCATGCCGCCTGCCCCCAGCATTCGGGCGACTGGTATTTCTCCGGCAAGTATCCCACCCGCGGCGGTTACCGGGTGGTCAACCAAGCCTATGTGAACTACTACGAAAACAGCGAGGGCCGCCGGAGCTATTGAGTCCAACGCCCTCCTTGCTTCCCACTCTCAACTTTGCCCGTCCGCCTGCCCATGTCCCTCAGCTACGAATCATCCGGCGTTAATTACGACCAACTCGACGCCTTCAAGCGCGCCTGCCAAAAAGCCGCCAAGACCACTGCCCCCCTGCTCGGCCACCATGGCTACGCCGAACCGGCCAACACCCGGGGAGAGAGCTGCTACCTGATGGAGGCTGCGGACCACTTTCTCGCCCACGTGGAAGAGGGGCTGGGAACGAAGAACCTCGTTGCCGACGCCGTTTACGCCGCCACCGGAAAAAATTTCTACCGCGAGATCTCGATCGATACCGTGGCTACCATCGTAAACGATTTGGTGACCTGCGGCGCGCTGCCCATCTCGGTCGCAATGCACGCGGCCGTGGGTGAGTCGGCCTGGTTTGCCGACGCCGCCCGGATGGAGGCGCTCGTCGCTGGCTGGGCCGAGGGTTGCCGGCAAGCCGGCGCCGTCTGGGGTGGGGGCGAGACGCCGACGCTGCGCGGCATTGTGCATGCCGATGCCATCGTGCTGGCGGGTTCCGCCATCGGCAAAATCGAACCCAAGTCACAGCGCATCACGGGCGACGTCCGCGACGGCGACGCCATCGTTTTTCTCGCCAGTTCCGGGGTGCAGACCAACGGTCTTTCGCTCTGTCGACTCATCGCTTCGCGCCTGACGCAGGGCTACCGCACGCCCATTGGCCATGGCGATCCGCGCACTTTTGGAGAGGCCCTGCTGGCGCCGTCGGTCATTTATGTTAATTTCGTGCGCGCCTGCCAGCAGGCCGGGGTGAAATTAAACTATGTTGCGCATGTCACCGGTCATGGCTGGCGCAAACTCATGCGCCTCGAAGAGCCTTTCGTTTACGAGATTCACACTCCGGGCGAGGAACCGGCTCTTTTTAAGTTCCTCCGTGAGGCCGGCCCCATCGACCTGAGCGAGGCTTACGCGACTTTCAACCAGGGTGTCGGCTTTGCCGCCTACGTCTCGCCCGCTAACCTCGCCGCTACCCTCGCCGCGGCGAGGGTCTCCGGCTACACGGCCTGGCATGCGGGCACGGTTAAGAAAGAAGGCGATCGCAAGGCGGTCACCATCCCGTCCCTCGGCCTTGCTTACGACGGGGGCACTTTGCAGGTCCGTTGACCGGCCAAGACAGCCGTGGGTAAGCTTCCCCGGGGGCTTAATGGATCTGAAATTACGCTTTACAGACGGCCTCCGGAGCTGTTTTCCTGACTCTTTTCCCTCTTCAACACCTAAACTATATTTCCCATGGGCAACCTGAAAAAGAAACGTCGTCTTCAGATGAATAAGCATAAGCGCAAGAAGCGCTTGAAGGCGAATCGCCACAAGAAGCGCACCTGGCAGAAGTGAGTTGGCTCCGCTCGGGGCAGGCTTCACCCCGATTCAATCAGTTTTTTGTTTTTAACCGCCGATTATCCGGCGGTTTTTTTTGGCACCTTTGGGCGCGAAGCTGAAATAATCTTTTTGGAGCTTGGGTTGGGCAGCCCTGCTTTTCCCCTCCCTTCCTCTTGTGCAATTCGTCGCTCCAAGTGGTAACGTTTAGCTGCGCAAGGTTGTGGTATAAGACGGCTGCGGAGGATCGCAACGCGCGGGCGGCAGGAACCTTCGATGCCCGTGATCCGACCGGGTGGGTTCGCCGCGGAAGAGGCGGGCCAAACCTAAGCCACGAGGACGGGCGGCGCGATGTCAGCCTTGGCTGGATGCCGTCCGCCGGATTTGGGGCGTCACGCCATCGTTAATGGCTTCGCGAAGAAGGGTGGTCAGGTAGGGTATGAGTTGCTTTTTACGGCTCACGATGCCGGGCAAGTCGAAGATCTCGCCGTCCTCCACTCCCAGGTAGGTGATACGGCGGGTCAGCTCGGGGTCGCCCTTGAAAAGCAGTAACGAGTTCTGGGTGTTGATATCTGTGACCAGCAGGCAGGCAAAGCACAGGCCTTCGGCGGTGCAGAGATCGTCCAGCGAGCGCAGCAGTAACTTCGAGTTTTGCCAGAAGTTGCCGAAGCCGAGCTCCTCGACTTGGGAAACGGCGAACCTCACGCCCTCCTCGTTGTAGATTTTGAAATCGTTGCGAATGACTTTTTCCGGCGGGTGGGCGAGGATCACCGACCCTGAGCTGAATATCAGGGTGGCGAGCGTGCGGGAATCGACCTCGGCGAGGCGGGCCAGCCAGGTGAGAATCTCGCCGTCCTTTTCGGTCGTCGTCGGGCTCTGCAAGTGAAGGGTATCGGAGATGATCCCGCCCATAAGGATGCCGGCGATGGAAGGTGAGGGGGTGAGTCCATCGCGACGGAAGAGGTCGGCGATGATGGTGCAAGTCGAGCCGACGGGGTCGTTGATGAACAGGATGGGCTGACTGGTGGCGAGGGCGCCGATGCGGTGGTGGTCGATGATTTCGGTGATAGTCACCTCGTCGGCGCCGGTGACGGCCTGGGTCATCTCATTATGGTCCACCAGGATTAGCCGGGTGCGGGCCGGTTTCAGCATATCAGTCTTGGTGAGGATGCCTTGCAGGCGGCCGGCGTCACACAAGACCATGAACGCGGCGACGTTGGAGGTGGCGAGTTTCTTGCGCAGGTCAGTGAGACGCTGATCCGGCGATAGGGAGGCGAACTGCCGGTCGATCAGGCGGCCGAGCTTGGTGGCGGAGCGGATCACCCAGGCGCTGGTGGCGGTATCGTAGGGGCTGATAATCAGGGCCACGCCGGCGGCTTTGGCGCGTTCCACCACGTCTTCGTCGACCGGCAGATTACCCGTGATCACGAGCAGGCGCACGCTCATCTCAATCGAGCGGAGCTGGATGTCGCGGCGGTCGCCGACGATGATAATGGATTGGGCGGGTAGGATGCCGTCGCTCTGGGCGGCTTTGCCAAAGCTCTTTAGATCCATGGCGCCGACGCGCACGAAGAGTTCTTGCTCACGCTCCGCATCGGGCAAATTCACGGTGCGGGCGCGGAGGGCGCGGGCGATGTGGTTCAGGCTGGTGTGGACCTTGCGCATTTCCCGTAGGGCGCTTACTTTGGGAACGAAAAAACCGCCGAGTTGGAAAATGGAAACAGTCCCGACCACACGCTGGCCGGCAGCGACTACGGGCAGGATGCGCACGTCGTGTTCATCAATCAACTCGAGGGCCTCGGCGCAGGTGGCGTCCTCGTTCACATTGACGACATTGGTCACCATCACGTCGCGCACCCGCGGGGTGACATCGGTCAGCAGCAAGGGTAGCGGTTGCTGAAAGCGCTCCAGAATGGCATCGATGCGGGCATTGGAATTGCCGCAGCGGGCGGGGATAAAGCCGGACAGCCCGCGGGCCTGTTTGTAGGCCGCGTAGCCGATGGCCGCGCAGATGGAGTCTGCGTCGGGGTTTTTGTGCCCGATTATGTAGGTGGGATTAAACGGGGCCGTGGACGACATGGTGGCTACGGAAGCAGATGAGGTTGAAACGTGTTATACGTAAAGCATGTGCGCAGGGGAAGCCGCCAGTCATGAGTCCCGGCGGATAAACGGCGGGACTCTCATTTACCCTGACCTTTCCGCCCGGAAGCGGTGGGTGGATTTGGGTTTCGACACCCGAGTTGCCGATCAACAAGATGAACGTAAATATCTTCAAATCATCTTTTCACACTATGAGCCTACCTGGAGCAGATAAAAAAATCGCCGCCGGTGTTACCGCCATTCTGTTGGGCGGCCTCGGCGTGCATAAGTTCATCCTCGGCTACACCAAAGAGGGCGTGATTATGCTTTTGGTTACGGTGCTTACTTTTGGTATGGGTGCTTTCGTCATGGGGACGATCGGGCTGATTGAGGGCATCACCTACCTCACCAAGACCGACGAAGAGTTTATCGCAACTTACGTAACGGTCAAAAAGGGTTGGTTTTAAGTATGTTGCTGGCGGTTGCGGCCATGGACCCGCTTCGGGCTTAGTTTGAAATAGGCTGGCGGCCCTGCGTGTGGACGTTTGCGTTGCTGGGATGACCTTTGTTACGATGGGCCACAGTCGAGACATGTTGCAGGACGCTGCTGGATTGGCGACTTCTGACGTCGAGGCGCCGTGGTCGCGGGTCGACTTCGCTCCGCCCGCTGCCTGGGTGGAGTTGCCGGTCTGCAATGAGGCTATTGCGGGTAAGCAAGGCGCGCATCTTACGCACTTGTTGTGGGAGCGTCAGCTCGAGGCGGGCACAGGCAACAGTTTTCACGCTACGGCCATCCGGCTTGAGACCCAGTTTGCCGTCCAACACGAGTCGCAGTGGACCCTGGCCTTTCATCCGCGCACCCAGCGGGTAACGCTACACTGGCTGCGGTTGGTGCGGAACGGCCGGCGGATCGAGCAACTCGACCGCGCGAAGGTTCGCCTCATCCAGTCTGAGACTCAGCTCGAACGGTTGGTCATCGACGGCACCTGGACTCTGCTCTCCGAGCTGGAAGACGTGCGCATCGGGGACGTGCTGGAGGTCGCTTTTACGCTTGAGACGCGGCATCCGATCCGTGGCGCAGGCTGTGAAATATTTTTTTCGGTGCCACCGCATGCGACGGTGGGACGCTATCGCCTAACGGTCAACTTGCCGGCTGAGGGGGCCTTCCCCGCTTGGCGGGCCTCGGGAGATGCGCCTGAGCGTTTGGAAGAGAACCGTCCGGATGGTGCGCGCCGTTGGGTATGGTCCGGGACACAGCTTTCGCCGCGCGATCCGGAGCCAAATCAGCCTTTACCTTTTCTCGATCACATCTGGGTGCAGGTTTCGGATTTGAGCGGCTGGAAGGAACTCGCCCAGTTGACGGCATCGGTCTGGGCGGGAGTGGGGGAGGTGAGCGGGCTCGCGGGGCAACCGGGCTTTGCCCGTCCGGATCGGGTCGATGCCGCGGCGGTCAACGGGCTGGTGGAACGGATCCAGAATGATTTTCGCTATCTCAGTGTCGCGCTCGACGCCGGCGACTGGATCCCCGCCACCCCGGTGGTGATCGCTCGGCGGCGCTACGGCGATTGCAAGGACCTCACTTGGCTAGCGACGTGCGTGCTCCGCGACTGGGGCCTGCTCGCCCGACCCATCTTGGTCGGCACGGCGCTGCGTGGTGCGCTCGCGAAACTCTTGCCCATGGCTGGTCTACTCAACCACGCCATCATCGAGGTAGAGGTGGAGGGGCAAGTGCGTTGGTTTGATCTCACCGAAAAGCAGCAGGGTGGAGATTTTGCTGGTCGGGCGGTGGGCTGGTTTGACCGGGGCGTTGTTATCGATGCCGCCGCGGCAGGCCTGCGTGCGCAACCGGGGCCAAAAACCAAGAGCGTCTGCACTCTGCGCGAGACCCTGTGGCTGGATACCGTCCGCGACGGACTATCGCTGGTCGAGCAGCGCGTCCGGGCGGAGGGTTGGCAGGCGGACGAACTGCGCCGCGCCCGTTTCGGCCTCGGTGCAGAGGAGTTCGCCAAGAGCCGCGAAACCGAGGCCCTGCGGCGTTACGGCAAAGTCCGGCGCATCGGTGAGTTGGCGTGGCGCGACGACCGCGCGGCCAATGTCTGCGAGCTGGTGGAGTGCTTCGAAATCGCCCGCGCCGTTTACCCGGATAAACTCGGGCGGCAGGCTGTTTTCGACATGCCGCCGAGTCTCATCAAACAGGCCTTGGCTTTGCCCGATGCCCGAGCGCGGCGAGGCCCTTGGGGTCTGCCTTTTCCCTGTGAGCTAAGGCATGAGATCGAAGTGCGCGCGGCCAGCTTCATGCCGGGTGTAGCCAGGCGGCGCCGCTGGAATGAGACCGAGTTTAGCGCCACGCTGGATGAGTATCGCAAAAAAGGCGTCTGGTCCAAACGTGTCTGTTTTGCGGCGGAGACGGACGCGGTCGCGCCCGAGCGGATCACGCTTTACCGCCGCCAGTTCGATGAGTTTCTGAGGGGAACGGACGGTCGCATCCATTTGCCCTGGGGTTTAGTTCGTCCCAATCGTCCAGCGACTTTTGGTCAGCTTGCGCCGGTCGGCGCATCCGAGCCAGTCTCGTCGGCGCGGGCCGATTCCACGACTGCGCAGGTTTTGACCGCGCCTGCAGAGCGCCAGAACGCGCGTGTCATCACTGCTGAGGAGGACCCCAAACTCGCGCGTGGCGTGAGTAGCCGTCGGCACCATGCGCGGGCGGCCAGCGTCGCGGCCAAACCCGAGCGGGATCAGGGGGTTGCCGCGCTCGGCGAGGCTTTGTTGCGATACGGCTGGATTGTGATCGCGCTGGTTTTGCTGGGTTTGGCGCGTGGTTGCTCCCTGCCGGGTTGAGCAGTCGAGCGGTTGGTTGCCGACGGACAACACGCTTGCGTCCGCCGCGGCGCCTTTGGCAGGGTGACTCCTTACGCAAAGGCCATGAAACAACGCACGCTCGCCCGCGAGGTCACCATCTCCGGCCAGGCTCTCCACACCGGAGAGACGGTCACCCTCACTCTCAAACCTGCTGCCCCCGGCGCCGGCTACGTGTTCCGCCGCATCGACCTGAACGGTGCGCCCGAGATCAAGCCCCGGGCCTCGCTACTGGGTGATTTGGTTCGCCAAACCACCATTCAAGAAGGGCATGCCAAGGTCCATACCATCGAGCATGTGCTCAGCGCGTTGCATGGTTGCGGCGTGGACAACTGCACTATCGAGATGAATGCCTCCGAGCCGCCCATTCTCGACGGCTCGGCCAAGCCTTACGTGGATCTCATCATGCAGGGTGAGCCGCTGGAGCAGGATGCGGAGCGTGAATATTTTGTCCTTACCGAGCCGGTCTCCATCCAGAAAGGCAACTCGTCCATCATCGCGTTGCCGCATGACGGGTTCAAAATCTCCTGCACCTCGGCCGACGACCGCGGCATCCACGCCCAGTTTCTTTCACTCAACGTCGACCCCGACGTCTACATGACCCAGATTGCCGCCGCGCGGACTTTCACGGTCTACGAGGACATCGAGGAGCTGATCAAGTTGGGCAAGATCAAGGGTGGCTCGCTTGACTGCGCCGTCGTGATCAAGGGCGACAAGATCCTCTCCAAGGAGGGCTTGCGTTTTAAAGACGAGTTTGTGCGGCATAAGATGCTCGATATCATCGGGGACATCACGCTGCTTGGCCTGCCGATCAAGGCCCACATCATCGCCACCCGACCCGGCCACGCCATTAACGCCGAGTTAACCAAGGCGCTTGCCGCCCAGCTCGAAGAAAAGCGCAAGGGCCCGAAAAAGAAACCGCGCCCGGCTATGGTCATGCCAACCGAGACCGAGCTCGATATCCGCCGTATCCTCGACACCTTGCCCCATCGTTACCCTTTCCTGATGATCGACCGGGTCATGGAGTTCATCGGCGAGGACGCTTTGGTCGCGATCAAGAACGTCTCAATCAACGAGCCCTACTTTCAGGGACACTTTCCGAACAACCCCGTAATGCCGGGCGTGCTGCAGCTCGAGGCCATGGCCCAGGCGGCCGGCATCCTGATGCTGCGACGGGGAAGCAGCGAGGGAAAGACGTCGCTCTTTATGAGTGCGGACAAGGTGAAGTTCCGTAAACCAGTGCGCCCGGGCGACCAACTGATTATTAACGCCAAGCTCACCAAGACGCGCGGCAACAAGCTGGCGACCTCAGAGGTCACCTGCACGGTGGACGGCCAGGTGGTTTCGTCAGGCGAGTTGATGTTTGCTATTCTCGACACCAGTGAGGTTGAGGGCTGAGCCGCCCCTGAAGACGACCCAGCTATGCCGACCCTTATTCATCCCACTGCCATCGTTGATCCCGGCGCCCGCCTCGGAGCGGACGTCGCGATCGGGCCCCTCTGCTACGTCGGCGCGGGTGTAGTCCTCGGCGACCGCACCCGTTTACACCATCACGCCTCGGTCGAGGGTAATACCGTGCTGGGCGTTGATTGCGAAGTGTATCCCTACGCCTGCCTCGGTGGCAAAACCCAAGACCTCAAATTCAAGGGCGGTGAGCCCGGTGTGCGGATCGGCGATCGCAATGTTTTCCGCGAGTATTTTACGGTTCATGCCGCCACTAATGACGGAGATTTCACGACTGTGGGGAGCGACAATACCTTTTTGGCTTACGGTCACATCGCCCACGATTGCGTGATCGGCAGTCATATCGTCGCGAGCAACGCCATGATGCTCGCCGGTCACGTCACGGTCGAAGACCATGTGGTCATCGGCGGCTACGGCGGGGTGCATCAGTTTTGCCGCATTGGAGCCCACGCCATGCTCTCTGCTACCGCTAAACTGGTCCATGACCTGCCGCCTTACTTCATCGCGGACGGCGCTCCGGCCGTGGTGCGGGCTTACAACAAGGTCGGTCTCGAGCGGCGCGGTCACAGCGCCGAGCAGATCGAGCGGGTGAGGCGGATCTACCGCATCCTTTACCGCGAGGGTCTGAATCGCTCGCAGGCCTTGGAGAAACTGGCCACGAACGAAAACGCCGCCACCCCTGAATTTGCCCGGATGCTCGCTTTCGCGCGCCAGAGCGAGCGCGGCCTAGCCCCGGGGCCTTGAAGGGGTGCCGCAGTTTAAGCCGGAGCGGACGACGACGCAATCGGCGTTGCCTTCGTGTGAGGCGCCGCAAAAATATGCCTAAAGCCTGTTCTTTCGGGTTTGGTGCGTGGTCTTTTTTCGTATCTTTTCCCCTCTCGGCTAATCTGATTTTTGCCTCCCATGAAATTCCTCGTTCCGCTTTTGCTTGTGTTGACGATTGCTGGCGCAGGTTGCGCCTCGCGTCCGGTGGCGGGCGCTTCCGCGGCTGCCGTCGCGGCGCCCGCCCCCAAAGTCGCCCCGGTGCTCAAGACGCTTGCGGGCACGTGTTGGCAGCTGGTTGAGCTTAACGGTTCGTCCGCCGAGCCGGCGGTGGCGGGTTGGCCGGCACAGACGATTGAGTTCGAGGCCAACGCCGCGCGCGCCAATGGCCATGCTGGCGTGAATCGTTTTGGTGCGCGCTGCGATGTGGATGGGGGCAATTTGAGTTTCGGTCCGCTTGCGATGACGCGGAGGGCCGGGCCGTCGGCGCAAATGGAGATAGAACGGCGCTATACCGTCGTGTTGTCTGCCGTGATCGGTTGGCGTCAGGAGGGAGCGAATCTGGTTTTCGTGACGCCTGCCTCTGTCCGCGCGGCGGTTTTGGCTCCTCTGGTTAAAGGCGAGTAAGCTAGGCCGGCCTTGCGGGGGCCGGTTGCCTTTAGCGGGATCTTTAGGCAAGTTAAACCATGCTTTATCCACTCCGGTTTTTCGCCCCGTTTCTTTTGGCTTTCGCCTCCATGTCCGCCGGCCCTGCTTTTCCTTCCACGGCACCGGGTGTCACCGAACTCAAGACCCTGCCCGCCGGCCTGCTGGTCCGCAGCGAGGTGAAAGGCGACTATTTCGCTAAAAGCGGTGAACTCTTTCGTCCGCTTTTCCGCTACATCCAGCGCAAGGATATTCCGATGACGACTCCGGTCGAGTCGCACCCGGGCGATACTAGCGCGATGCTTTTCTGGATTGCCGCGACCGAACAACCCAAGGCGCGCGGCGATCTTCCGCCGACCGCCTCCGCCGCCCCGGAAGGCGTGGTGGTTTTGCAACGCCCGGCCCAGCTTGTGGCCAGTCGCGGAGGGCGTGGCGGTTACTCGCGGGAACATTTTGAACAAGCGCGCGAGGCTTTGCTCGCGTGGCTTGCGGCTCGGCCCGACCTGAAAGTTGCTGGCGAGGCCTACGGGGTCTACTGGAACAGCCCCTTCGTGCCTCCGTTTTTAAAGCGCTATGAGGTGCACATCCCGGTTAGTTTGACCACGGAAAGGCCCTGAACCGGCCCGGCATTTGGGTATTAAGTGCAGTTTTTTCGGAAACCCCATGAAAGCCCCAAAGCGTGCCGCTTATCCAGTCCACGAGCAGTCGGTCAATTTACTCGCCGTGCTGGAATCCCGCTTCGCGAAACACCCCGGACGCCATGCGGGTATTGGTTGGGGGGAGGTAGCGGCCCGGCTCGCAGAACGTTCCGCTAAACTGCTGGCGCTTATTGAAATGGAAAAGACCGGCGGCGAGCCGGATGTGGTGGGTCGTGACGCCGGAACGGGCGAATGCCTTTTCTTTGATTGCTCGCCAGAAACGCCCAGGGGCAGGACTGGCGTCTGCTACGATCGCGAGGGCCTGGAAGCGCGCAAAGAAAACCGACCCGCCGCTAACGCCCTCGATCTGGCGATGGCTATGGGCGTGTCGCTTTTGACCGAGCGAGAGTATCACGAGCTCCAGGGTTTGGGCGAATTCGACCTGAAGACCTCCAGTTGGCTGCAAACCCCACCCGCTGTCCGTCAACTCGGTGGCGCTCTCTTTGGCGACCGCCGTTACGGCCGGGTTTTCATCTATCACAACGGCGCCCAGTCCTATTACACGGTCAGAGGCTTTCGCGCCTCGCTCCGGGTGTGAGCAACCCGGACGAGTTTCTCAGCGTAAAAACCCGAGTGAAGTCTCGCGGGCGGGCGCGTGACCGCCAAAGTGGTTTATTAGAATTTTCCGCCGCCGCTATTTTCAACCATGTCCCTCGCTGAAAAACGCCAGACCTTGATCGACGATTTGATGAGCCTGCCCGACGCGGAGGAGCGGTTCATGTATTTGCTGGCCAAGGCCAGGAAATGGCCAGCGATGGATGGCGGATTCAAGACCGACGGGCGTTTGCTGCCCGGGTGCGTCTCGCGGCTGTGGTTTTATCCGGAGTATCGCGACGGGCGCTGCTGGTTCCGCATGGACGCCGAGGCGTTGATCTCCAAAGGTATCGCCGCGGTGGTCTGCGGGTTCTACGATGGGGAGACGCCGTCTGATATCCTTGCGACCGAGCCGGACTTTCTTGCCGAGGCGGGTTTGAGCCAGGTGCTATCCGCAAATCGCAGCAACGCCCTTTCGAATCTTCGCAAACGCATCAAGGCTTACGCCGAGGCCTGCGTGGCCGGCGAGGTCACGGAGACGTAGCTCTCCGCCTAGGCCCGGTTTTGGGCCGCGCTGCGGGCGCTATCCGTCTGCTGAGGCGCGGGGGCGCGACTTGAACTTTGGCCAATCTGGCTGCGGCGCGCCGCGCGCCAGCTATCGCGATGCTTGCGGATCCAATCGAGCAGAGCGCGTTCGAAGCCGATGTCGTAGCCCAGTCGCTCTGACTCCAGCCACTTGTGACGAAGGATCTCCTCTCGCTCAGCCAGAAACTCCTGGTAGAGGCTGGATTGTTTCACGAAGTCGCGCGCGCCTGGGGCGTTTTGCGGGGAGTGAAGGGACGTCATGGGCTCTTGCTGGGGCCGTGGGGACAGGCAGGAGAATGTAAGGTAGGGCAGCGGTGGGGTCTGTCAACTCGCTGTCTGTCCGCCGTAACTCGGCGATCTATTGCCCATTTTCGGAAGCTGCCAAAAACGGGTTGCGGGATTTCGTGCACCCACCCACGTTCGCGTCCACGTGGTCGTCGCCTATGCGGCGGCCGTGGCTCTTGGACTCCTTTCACCTTCAACCTATTGTTTCTCATGGCTCTCGCCGTTGGCACTCGCGCCCCTGATTTCACGCTCAAGTCGAAGACCGCTGATGGTCTGGTCGACGTGACTCTTTCCTCCCGTTTCGGGCAAAAGCAGACGGTGCTCTTGTTTGTCCCGCTGGCCTTCACCGGCGTCTGCACCGCCGAGTTGTGCGACATCAGCTCCGGCCTCTCCTCCTATGCCGCCCTCGGTGCGGATGTCATCGCGATCAGTGTGGACAGTCCCTTTGCCCAAGAAGCTTGGGCCAAGAAAGAAAACATCACGCTCACGCTGGTCTCCGACCTCAATAAGACCGTAACCCAAGCCTACGACGTGGTGTTCCCTGGCCTCGCCGGCATAGGTGACACCTCGGCTCGCGCCGCCTTTGTCATCGGTATTGATGGCGTCATCAAATACTCGGAACGCACCCCGACGCCGAAGGACCTGCCGAACTTCGAGGCGGTCAAGGCTGCCCTCGCCTCCTAAGGCTCCCGTCGCCCGCGCCATCCGGCGCGGGCGACTTCGTATTCCACCTTTATAAGCAACCGTCATCCCACGCATGAGCCTCCCGAATCCGTTTAATACTCTCCGGCAGTTCCACGCCAACGGCGCCCCCCACGCCTTTTACTCGCTTCCCGCGCTGGAGGAGGCCGGGTTCCGTGTCTCGCGTCTGCCGGTCTCGATCCGCCTGGTGCTCGAGTCCCTGCTGCGCAACTGCGACGGCAAGCGCGTGGCCGAGCCCGCCATCCGCGATCTCGCCGGTTGGCAGGCCAAGGCGGAGCGCACCGAGGAGATACCGTTCGTGGTCGCGCGCATCGTGCTGCAGGACTTCACGGGCGTGCCCCTTTTGGTCGATCTCGCCGCGATGCGCTCGGCCGTGACCAAGCTGGGCAAAAACCCGAAGATCATCGAACCGCTCGTTCCGGTGGATCTGGTGGTCGATCATTCCGTGCAGGTGGATTTCGCCGGGTCGGCCGACGCCCTCGCCAAAAACCTCGAGCTCGAGTTCAGCCGTAATCGCGAGCGTTACCAGTTTTTGAAGTGGGGCATGCAGGCCTTTGACACCTTCAAGGTAGTCCCGCCCGGCATCGGTATCGTTCACCAGGTGAACCTTGAGTATCTCGCCAAGGGCGTTCTGAAGGACGGCAACGGCGTCTACTATCCGGACACTCTCGTCGGCACCGATTCGCACACGACGATGATCAATGGCATCGGCATCGTGGGCTGGGGCGTTGGCGGCATCGAGGCCGAGGCCGGTATGCTGGGCCAACCGGTGTATTTCCTGACGCCCGACGTTGTCGGCGTGCACCTCACTGGAGCGCTCCGCGAGGGTGTGACCGCGACCGATCTCGCACTCACCCTGACTCAACTCCTCCGCAAGGCCAAGGTTGTGGGCAAGTTCGTCGAGTTCTATGGTCCTGGCGCCGCTGCCTTGCCCGTGGTGGACCGCGCGACCATTGCCAACATGGCTCCAGAATACGGTGCGACCATGGGCTTTTTCCCCATCGACGGCGAGTCCTCCGCCTACCTGCGCGCCACTGGACGCTCGGACGTCGATGTGGCGGTTTACGAGGCTTATTACCAGGCCCAGAAACTCTGGGGCATCCCCGAAAAGGGGCAGATCGATTACTCCACCGAGCTATCCCTCGACCTTGCCACGGTGGTGCCCTCCGTCGCCGGCCCCAAGCGCCCGCAGGACCGCATCGAGCTCGACGCGCTCAAGCGTGAGTTCACCACGGCCTTCGCCAAACCTGTCACGGAAAATGGCTTTGGCAAAAATGCCGCCGACTTCGCCACTGTTACCGCTGACGTCCACGGCCACAAGGTCGGCCACGGCAGCGTGCTCATCGCCGCGATCACCAGCTGCACCAACACGTCGAACCCCTCGGTCATGCTCGCCGCCGGCCTGCTCGCCAAGAAGGCCGTCGCAAAGGGGCTGAAGGTTAACCCGCTGGTCAAATCCTCCCTCGCCCCGGGCTCGCGCGTCGTCACCGACTACCTCGAGAAGACCGGCCTCGCGCCCTTCCTCGACCAGCTCGGTTTCCAGACCGTCGGATATGGTTGCACGACTTGTATCGGCAACTCCGGCCCGCTCGATCCCGCCATCGAAGAGGCCGTGGTGAAGAACGACCTCGTCGCCGCCTCGGTGCTCTCCGGCAACCGCAATTTCGAGGCCCGCGTGCACCAGAACATCAAGAGCAACTTCCTGATGTCGCCCCCGCTGGTCGTCGCCTTCGCCCTTGCTGGTCGAGTCGACATCAACCTCGCCGCCGAGCCGATTGGCAACGGCTCCGATGGCGCCCCAGTCTACCTGAAAGATATCTGGCCCACGCTCCAGGAGGTCCGCGACCAGTTGCAGGCCGCACTCAAGCCCGAGGTTTTCCGCCGCCTCTACACCGACTTCGCCGCGCAGAATCCAAAGTGGAACGAAATCCCTTCCACCACTGGCAACGTCTACACCTTCGACGCCACCTCGACCTATATCCAGGAACCGCCCTTCTTCACCGATTTCTCGCTCACGCCTGGCGCCATCCAGCCCATCACCGGTGCGAAGGCCCTCGGTATTTTCGGCGACTCCGTCACCACCGATCACATTTCTCCCGCTGGCGCCATCAAGAAGAGCTCCCCCGCGGGTCGATACCTGCTGGAAAACGGCGTGGCTTTCGAGGACTTCAACTCCTACGGCAGCCGCCGTGGCAACGATCGGGTCATGACCCGCGGCACCTTTGCCAATGTCCGCATCAAGAACCTCATGCTCGGCGGCGAAGAAGGCGGTAACACCCTCGGGGCCGATGGCGTGAAGACGTCCATCTACGACGCCTCCATCGCCTACCAAAAGGCCGGCGTGCCGCTCATCATCCTCGCTGGTCAGGAATACGGCACCGGTTCGTCCCGTGACTGGGCCGCAAAGGGCACCAACCTGCTGGGCGTGAAGGTCGTCGTCGCCCAGAGCTTCGAACGCATCCACCGCTCCAACCTCGTCGGCATGGGCGTGCTCCCGCTTCAGTTCAAGGACGGCGTCACCGCGCAGACCCTGAAGCTTGACGGCACCGAGACCTACGACGTCGTCGGCTTGGACGCCTCGATCAAGCCCCAGCAAGACCTCGTCCTGCGCATCACCCGCAGGGATGGCGCAGTGGAAAACGTCTCCGTGCGTTGCCGGATCGATACGCCCATCGAAATCGATTACTATCAGCATGGGGGCATTTTGCCCTACGTGCTACGCCAGATCGTCGCCCAGAACTGATCCTTAGCCTCCTGCGCCCTACGCTAATCCTTTCCCTGCCCGAGGCGTCCCCAGCTTGCGACGTTTGGGCCGGGGTCTAGCTTTTCGGCCAGTTCCATCCTTGTTTGTCATGCCCGATGTAGTTCCAGTCCCCCCCGCCTTTCTTGTCGATGCCGCCTGTGATCCGGTGATGATACGCGTCGAGGGCCGGGCCTCCTTCCAGAACAGCGCCAGCCTGCGTGATTTCATGGCCGAGATGCGCCGCCAAAGCCGCATCCGATATGTCATGGATTTCAAAAACTGCACGAGCATGGACAGCACTTTTCTGGGCGTGCTCGCCGGTGCCGCCCTCGACCTGCGGAAGGTCGCCGATAGCAGCCTGGTGCTTTGTCGTGTCGGCGAACGTAATCTCGAGCTCATCCAGAACCTCGGCCTCCATCGTTTGCTGACGGTCGATGCCGCTTCCTGCGCACCCTGCGCGGAGAAACTCGCCGCCTCCGCGCCCGTAGCGCTCGCGCCCCAAGGCAAGCTGAATGAACTGGAAAACGCCCGCCTCGTCCTCGCTTCTCATGAAAACCTCGTCGCCGCCGACGAGGCCAACCGCGCCAAGTTTCAGGATGTATTGTCTTTCCTAAAGGGCCGCGTGGAGCAGGGCTGACCGCTGGCGACCTCTGCGCTTGGCCCGGGCGGTCTTGAAAACCCGTTTGCCTCCGGCCTCGCGGTGGCGTCCATTCATCCCTTCATGAGTTCCGTCGCCGCGCCCCACGTCCCCGCCGCCAATCCGTCCGCTCCTCGCGCCACGCCCGAGTCCTTACCCGACGCCGCCGGTCGCTTCGGGGCTTTCGGCGGTTGCTACGTGCCGGAGACGCTCATGACCGCGTTGCAGGAGATCGCTGCCGTTTACGAGGCTGCGCGCCACGATCCGGCCTACGTCGCGGAGCTCGACCGCCATCTGAAGGAGTTCGCCGGTCGCCCCACCGAGCTCTACTTCGCCGAGCGCCTCACCGCCCACTGCGGCGGCGCGAAAATCTATTTTAAGCGCGAGGACCTGCTGCACACCGGCGCGCACAAGATCAACAACGCCCTCGGTCAGGTGCTGCTGGCCAAGCGTATGGGCAAGCCCCGGATCATCGCTGAGACCGGGGCAGGCCAGCACGGCGTCGCCACTGCCGCGGTGTGTGCGAAATTTGGTTTCAAGTGCCGCATTTACATGGGCGCGGTGGACATGGAGAGGCAGTCGTTGAACGTCTTCCGCATGCGGCTGATGGGCGCCGAGGTCGTCGGCGTGGAGGCTGGACAGAAAACCCTCAAAGACGCGGTGAATGAGGCCATGCGCGATTGGGTGACCAATGTGCGCGACACCCATTACATTCTCGGCTCCGCGCTCGGAGCGCATCCATATCCGATGATGGTGCGTGATTTTCACCGCGTGATCGGCAAGGAGGCCCGCGCCCAGCTCATCGAGCGCGAGGGCCGTCTGCCCGACGAGGTGATCGCCTGCGTCGGCGGCGGATCAAACGCCATGGGTGTTTTCTTTGATTTTTTGAAGGATGAGTCTGTCCGTCTAGTCGGCGTCGAGGCCGGAGGTCACGGCATCCGGCAGGGCGAGCACGCCGCGCGTTTCGAGGGCGGGAAGCTCGGTGTGCTCCAAGGCTGCAAGACCTACATTCTCCAAAATCCGGACGGCCAGATCGAGCTGACCCACTCTGTTTCGGCGGGGCTCGACTACGCCGCCATCGGCCCCGAGCACGCCTACTACCGTGATACCGGCCGCATCCGCTACGCCTACGCCTGCGACGACGAGGTGATGGACACTTTCCAGCTCTGCTCACGGCTCGAGGGTATTATCCCTGCACTCGAGAGCACCCACGCCATCGTGGAGGGCGTGAAACGTGCCGCCCAGATGCGCAAAGAGGAAATCCTCCTGATCAATCTCAGCGGTCGCGGGGATAAAGATGTGGCCCAGGTCGCGAAGTTGCTGGGCGTAAAACTTTTCTAGCACGCGTATGAAAAGCATGACCGGTTACGGCCTGGCCCACGGGGAAGTCGCGGGCGTGGGGTTTTCCGTGCAGGTGAACGCCGTGAACCGCAAGGCGCTCGAAGTAAAGGTGGGCCTGCCCTCGGCTTGGGCGGAGGGTGAAGCGGCGGTCATTGAGTCGGTTAAAAAAGTCGCGCAGCGCGGCACGGTCCAGGTGAGGGTCGAGCTGGCGGTAGGCACGGGTGGCGCGGATTTTGATGCGGCGGCAGCGGCGGGCTGGCTGGATCGCCTGGGAGCGTTTGCCGCGCAGCGCGGACTGAGCTTTGTCCCGACACCCGAGGCCTTGGCGCAGGTCGCGCTGCAATTTCGTTCCCGGCAAGAGCCGCCCGCCTTTGAGCTGGCGCGTCCTGCCTTGGCGGTGGCGCTCGATCAGGCGTTGGGCGCGTTTGCCGCCATGCGCGCAACGGAAGGCACGGCCTTGCGGCAGGATTTCGAGGCACGGCTCGCTTTGCTGGCCGGCCACATTGAGGCCATCGCGACGCGCGCCCCGGGCGTGGTCGTCGCGGCCCGCGATGCGCTCCTGAAGCGACTGCGCGAGGCGGGGCTGGAACTGCGGGTCGATGACGAACGCGTGCTCAAGGAGGTGGCGCTCTTTGCCGACCGTTGCGACATCGCCGAGGAACTGACTCGTTTCCGCAGCCACCACGCTCAGCTGAAAAAACTCTTCGCCGGTGAGGGCGAGATCGGGCGCAAGGCCGAGTTCATCCTCCAAGAAATGGGCCGCGAGGTGAATACGACCGGGGCCAAGGCCAACGACTACGAGATCGCCCGCCTGGTCATTGAGCTGAAGAACGAGCTCGAGCGCATCAAAGAGCAGATCGCCAATGTCGAATGACCGCGTGTTACCGGCGCTTGGGTTGGGGACTCGCGTGGCTCACCGCCACGTTTGCGCCAGCCGCAGATAGTGTCGCTGCCGACTCACCCGCCGGGGCTTTGCTTCCAGCGCGGGTGCAGGGCGCTTTGGGCGGAGAGGTGCAGGTCGCCGCCCTGCCGGGGCTCGGCTTGCGCTGGCATTTGGACGCCGGTGCGGCGGGGCCGGGCCTCGGGCTAAGGGCAGAAGCCGCAGGGGTGCGTCTGCGGGTTGATGCGGTGCCCCAACCGGCGGGCGAATGGCGCTGGCGCCTCGCCGAGGGCGCGGTGGATTTGCCCGCTTTTTGGCCTGTGCTCAAAACCAAGCTGGGGCCGCCAGCGGGCGATTGGCTGGTCGGCGGCAAAGTCATGCTCACCGGCAATGGAGTTTGGTCCCCGACGGGCGGTCTTGCCGGCTCCGTCCAGCTGGAGTTGCGCGAGGGCTGGGCGCGTTCAGATGAACTGGGGGTCGAGGTGAGTGGGATAGAGGCGGATTTGGCCAGCGATGCCTTGGCCGGCGGCGTGCTGCCGCCCGGCCAGAGTCTGCGGGTGGCGCGCCTTGCGGCCGGCGCGGTCACGGCGGAGCGGCTCGAGTTTCGTTTTGGCATCACCGCGGCGCGCGTGCTGGAGCTGGCCTGTGCGCAACTCGACGTGCTCGGGGGCAAGGCGAGGATCAAACCTCTGGCCATCCCGCTCAACTCAACGCAGCTTGAGGCCGGCGCGGAGATCGAAGGCCTCGCCCTGTCCGAGTTGGCCAAGTTGATGCCGACCGCGGTGTCGGCTGCGCGGGGCAAGTTGAGCGGCCAGTTGCAGCTGGTTTGGGATGTCGCGGCGGGTCTGCGCATCAACGACGGCGGTTTGGCCATCGTTCGCTCCGATGACGCGGTGTTGAGTCTCGCCCCGACTCCAGGGTTTTTAACCGGCAACATGCCGGCACGTTTTTTCTGGTTGCCGGGCTGGCTGGGGCCGCTGACGCGCTGGACCGCACCGGAAAACCCCGCCTATGCCCCGCTGCAGGGTATCGAGATGGGCCGCATCGGCCTGCGCATCGAGACGCTGGCGGTAAAATTTTACCCCGAGACTGCCGGCGGCGATCGCACCGCCACGGTCCGACTGCTGGCCCGTCCAGTGGGGTCTGATTTGATCGAACAAGTGACCATTGACGTGAATCTCGCCGGCGCCTTGGCCCGAGTGCTCGAGTTGGGGACGGACGAACGAGTGAAGCTCCGTATCCGCACCGAGTAAGCGGCTATGGGAAACTTTATTTGCACGGCGCGGTCCGAGAGCTAGTCTATGCTCATGATTCGCCGCCTTTGCCTGCTGCTGCCATTGGCCCTTGCCGGGTGTATCCATGTGAAAATGGATCCGATCCAAGTCCATGCGGTCGTCGATGTGAATGTGAAGGTGGATCAGGCGCTTACCGACTTCTTCGGCGACCTCGACTCCAAGTCCAGGACGATAAAACCCTTTTAATCCCCGTAATTTATGAAAACTTTTTTTGCCCGTCTCTGCTGCGTGTTGGCCCTTGGTTTTATGTTGGCGCCGCTTGGCCACGCCCAGGATCTCGGTGCCATCAAGCAACGCATGGAGGCCCGTATCGCCACGCTCGACGCCTTGAAGTCAGCCGGCGCGGTGGGAGAGACCAATGCGGGGTTCGTCGAGGTGCGCGCCGCCCAAGGCGAAGCGGCGGCGGTGGTCGCGGCGGAGAACGCCGATCGCCTGGCCGTTTATGAGGTCATCGCCCGCAAGACCGGCTCCACGGTCGCCAAGGTTGGCGGCGCTCGGGCCAAACAGATCGCAGCCGGTAGCAAGGCGGGTGTCTGGGTGCAGCAGGAAGACGGTTCCTGGGCCAAGAAATAACCCGCAGGACGCGTTTGGGCGCGGGCGGCGGGTCGGGCGTTAAACCGCCCAAACCGCGCCTAGGCGGGCACGGTCCTGCACCGGCCCGAGATAACGGTAGAATTGGACGACTCGCTTTAATCCGTCATGCGGCGGGGCCAGTGGTGCGGGTTCGCGGGCGTAGAGCCCTTCGTCGATGCCTTCCAGGATATCCAGGCTGGCGAGACAAGCGGCATCCACCGCCCAGATTTCCCCCGAGACGCCTTCCGCCGCCGTGGCCTCGGCGACTAGTCCGGGGTAGTCACCCAGTGAGTAAAGGGTGAAGCCGGCTACGGTGCGGGCGGTGCCGATCAGGGTCTGGCCGGCAAGGTAATGGTGGTTGGAGCCACCACGTTTCAGCGTGCCGTAAACAAAAACCAGCGTGCTGTCGGCGCAGGAGGGCGGGTTCATTCCGGCATGGTGTCCACGACCGGCGCGGAGGGCACAAGGGGCGGAGCGGCTGGCGGGGCGATCTCGAAGACCAGCGCGGTGATGTTGTCGCGGCCGGAGTTTTCCAAGGCTTCTTCGACGAGGCGTAAGGCAGGCGGTTGGTGCAGCCGGGCGTCATCAGGCGCGGTGATTAGGTCGGCGATACGGTGATCCCAGAGGCCGTCGACTAGGCCGTCGGAGCAGAGTAAAAAGCGGTCTCCGGGACGATGAGCCAAGGCCCCGATCTGCGGTTCCACAAATTGATGGCCGGCGCCGAGGACTTGCTGGAGGGCGTTTTTGCTCGGGTGCTCGCGAGCTTCGCGTTCGGTGAGGGTGCCTTGGCGGCGCAGCCAGCCTACCTGGTTATGGTCGTGGCTAAGTTGCCGCAGCCCGCCTTCGCGCGGGAGGTAGTAGAGGCGGCTGTCGCCGATGTGGGCGAAATAGAGCCAGCGGGGTGTTAGCCAGCCGAGCGTAAGGGTTGCACCCATGCCGTGGCATTCGGTGTAGCTGGAGCCTAGGCGCAGCAGTTCGTCATGGATGGCGAGGAAGAGCTCTTGCAGCACGTCATGGAAACCGGATTCCAAGCCCGAGGCGGAGAGGCGGTAGGCGCGCGGCAGAAGGCGGGTGATCTTTTCGATAGCGATCCGGCTGGCAAATTCACCCGAGCGGGCGCCGCCCATGCCGTCACTTACCGCAAAGACGAAGTCGCCCCCGCCCAAGCTGGCCTCGCCGGTTTTCCCGAGGTAGCGCACCTCATGGCCGTCGAAATTCAGGGCAAGGAAGGCATCCTCGTTATTTTCTCGGACCTTTCCGCGGTGGGAGAGGCCGGACCAGTGGACGGCGGCGGGGGGCGTGTCGGGCATGATTTAGCGGGGAGCCGGGGGCCGGAAGCAGGGAATTAGGCGAGTTAGCGCAACTGAGCGCCGCGCGGGCGTCAATCGCCACGGGGGCCGTCGGGTTCAGGCAGGTCGAGCGCCGGGCCGGGCGGCACGGATGGATCAAGGATGGTCGCGAACTCAAAATCGATCAGGCAGAATGAGCCTGCCTCGGGTGAATAGGTGATGTTGCGGGCGTAGGGATCCTCGTGGCGCACTTGGTATCGGGCTTCCAAGTCGGCAAACAATTCGCGCACTCGGGGTTCTGCGATCCGCTCTATGCGCCGTCCGCAATTGGTGGTCACCAATCGCAGTTCATCCTCGTGGATCTCCAGCACACGCGGAACGGCTGGGCAGGCGCGGGCCTCGAGATAGCGCAGCACGCGCAATTCATTCTGAAAGCGCTCCTTCGCTTGGTGACCACGGAAGGTTTTGTGCACCCGCCCGTCGTAGCCGATGCGCACCCAGGCGCGTCGGGTGTCTTTCATATCCTGCATGAGCAAAAACGGTCAGTTTTCTGGACAAAGCGCCAGCGACAAGTCCATCGCGGCCAAGTAACTGAACATTTTTGTCCAGCATGAGGGAGGCGCAGGCCTTTCGCAACTGGACGAGGGGCGAAAATCGGCGGTGAAGAAGGTTTCCAGCAATTTTTTTCATTGCTGGCACAAACGGTGCTAAATTGGTTGTCTCGGGTTCCCTCTGATCAGGGCTGGCGTTTGAATGCTCCAGCCCGGGTCAGCCAAGCCCTTTTTTATCCTAACCTCCACATCCATGGCTAAATACAAACTAGAATACATCTGGCTCGACGGTTATACACCGGTTGCGAACCTTCGCGGCAAAACCCAGATCAAGGAATTCGCCAGCTTCCCCAAGCTCGAAGAGCTTCCTCTTTGGGGTTTTGATGGCAGCTCCACCCAGCAGGCTCCCGGCGGCAGTTCCGACTGCGTGCTCAAGCCGGTCGCGGTGTATCCCGATACCACTCGCAAGAATGGCGTGATCGTCATGTGCGAAGTTTACAACGCCAACGGCACGCCCCACGTCTCCAACTCCCGTGCCACCATTCTGGATGACCCAGACACCTGGTTCGGTTTCGAGCAGGAGTATTTCCTTTATCAGGATGGTCGTCCCCTTGGCTTCCCCGAGGGTGGCTATCCTGCCCCCCAAGGCCCTTACTACACGGGCGTGGGCTACAAGAACGTCGGCGATGTCGCCCGTCAGATTGTCGAGGAACATCTCGACCTGTGTCTCGATGCCGGCATCAACCACGAGGGCATCAACGCGGAGGTCGCCTCCGGTCAGTGGGAATTCCAGATTTTCGGCAAGGGCTCCAAGAAGGCCGCTGACGATGTCTGGGTGGCTCGCTACCTCCTCATCCGCCTGTGCGAGAAATACGGCATCGACGTCGAGTTCCACTGCAAGCCGATCCGCGGCGTTTACAATTCTCCGCTCGATTGGAACGGCTCCGGCATGCACTCGAACTTCTCGACCAAGTTCATGCGTGAAGTCGGCGGCAAAGACTATTTCGAGAAGCTCATGGCCGCTTTCTCCAAGTTCACCGCCGAGCACGTCGCCGTCTACGGTCCGGATAACCACCTCCGCCTCACCGGCTTGCACGAGACCCAGTCGATCGACAAGTTCTCCTATGGTATCGCCGACCGTGGCGCCTCCATCCGCGTGCCCCACAGCTTTGCCAACAATGGCTACAAGGGCTACCTCGAGGACCGTCGTCCGAACTCCGCTGCGAATCCCTACGAGGTCGCTTCGCGCATCCTCAAGACCATCTCCACCGTCCCCACCGCCTAAGGCGTTCCGGGTTTCAGCAAGAGCGGCATCCCTTCGGGGATGTCGCTTTTTTGTGGCCTGATGCCTTTTAGGATCAGGACTGCATAGACGAGAAGGAGTGATGGGCTGAGCGAGGTGAATTGCGCGTTCAAACCATTGTCCACATTAGGCATATCAAAACGCAACAAGCAGGGCCCCGCCGTCGCACAACTTGGTTACCTGCTAATCGCTAGTCCTCTCCATTTTATACCCGACCTGAGTGGATTAACCTCTTTCCGTTTACGGCTGCGCAAGGGGAGAGAGCTGAGCGCATAGCGTTAGCAGCCGCAGGCGCAGGGGGCGGGCGCGGGCGGAGAAAGCGCGTTGCTGGCGTTCGTAGTCGGCGCGGCCCTCGGGGGTCTCGATCTTGACCGGCAGGAAACCGAGCGCGGCAAGGTCGTAGGGGCTGGCCCGCATGTCCAGTTCGCGGATATCGCGGGCGAGCTCGAAGCAGTCGGCAATGAGCTCGGCGGGGGCCAGCGGGACGAGTTTATGGGCCCACTTGTAGAGGTCCATATTGGCGTGCAGGCAACCGGACTGCTCGTGCTCGAGGGTGGTTTCGCGGGTTAGGGCGAGGCGGTTGAGCGGGCGGGCGGGGGCGGTGAAAAACCGGTAGGCGTCGAAGTGGGTGCAGCGGAGTGGCTGGGCCTCGACGAGGCGGGCGAGTTCGGCGGGGGGGAAACGCAACGGATACTGGTTGTGGCGAGTCTCGTCGGGGGTCTGGCGGTAGACCATGGCCCACTCGTGCAGACCAAAGCACCCGAAGTGGGCGGGGCGGTCGAGGTTGTTGACCAGCAACTCGCGTAGCCAGCGCACGTAGGCGCGGCGTTTTTCAGGGAGGGCATCGGGGCGGAGCGTCACGCCGTCTGCAGTCTCGTGGTATTCGGGGTCGCGGAGAAAAATCCGGGCCGCGGGGCCGGAGAGGTTGAAGCCGGGCCCGGGATGCCAGCGGCGCAGCCAGGCGGGGCGGAAACCGTAGTAGGTGAAAAGGAAATCGTAGACGGGGTGTTTCTCACCGCGGCCGGCCCGCGCTTGATGTGGGTCCGTCCAGGCCCGCACGCGAGTCTCGTGGGCGCGGGCGCGGGCCTGCCAATCGGCGGCGGGGAGCGCGATGAGCGGCCCGGTGGCGGGGACGGACGGGGCGGCACTCACGTTCAAAGCGCCAGGGTGGCGCGGGTGGCGGCGATTTGGGCTTCGATGGAGAGGGCGAGGGGCACGCGGATGGCGTCTGCCGGGGGCTCGAGATCGGCGAGTTGGCTATCGAGCAGAGCCGCAGGCATGAAATGACCGCTGCGGGCGGCGAGGCGGGCGGCGAGTTCCTCCCGGGTGCCTTCCAGGTAAACCAAGCGCATGCGGGGGCGGTCGGCCCAGAGGCCGTCGCGGTAGGCCTGTTTCAAGGCGGAGCAGGCGAGCACGAGGGGGCGCCCGGCGGTGAGGTGGCCCTCGATCAAGGCGCGCAGGGCGGCGAGCCATGGGGCGCGGTCGGCGTCGTCGAGTGGGGTGCCTGCGCGCATTTTGGCGAGGTTGGCGGCACGGTGGTGATCGTCAGCATCGGCGAAGTCCCAACCGAGGGCGGCGGCGAGGGCGCGGCCATGGGTGGTCTTGCCGGCACCGGAGACACCCATGATCACGATCACAAGCGGCTTTACCTCCCACGCGCGGGTGGCGATGGGGTCGCGACCCTCGTCAAAGTCGATGTAATCAAACATCGTTTCGATGGGGCGGCCGGCGACGGCGGGTTCGGCGGCGCGCTGGGCGAGGATGACGGCGCCGGCATCGCGCCAGCCGCGTTTACTCAGGAAGGAGCTAAAGATTTCGCACTCTTCGTCGGTGCGCGGCGGGTGGCCGGCGGCGATGGCGCGGGCCTCGACCCAGGCGAGGTGCTCGGCGTCGCTGGCGGCGGGTTCAGCGCGCATGCGGGCCGATATATCGGCGAAGGGCACGCGCAGGAAACGGCAGATCCGTCCGTCAAAGACGGTGGGTTTGGCGTCGCCGAGATTATCCAGATAATCAGCGGGCAGGGCGCCGGCGGCGTGCAGGCGGATCTTGTCGAGCAGGCGCCCGAAATAGACGAGGCGACCCACGCGGGCGTAGGGACTGCGGAGACCGGGCACTGAGGGCATGGGACGGAGGGAAAAGCGGAAAGCGGAAAAGCTAAAACGCGCAAATTTGGGTGGGCTAGGGGAGTTTTTCCAGACCCAGGAGGAACTCGCGGTTGCCATCGGTGCCGGTGATGGGGCTGTCCATTGTGGCGATGAGGCGGGCGCGGGGCAGTTGTTCGACGGCGTAGGCGCGGATATCATCGAGCACGCGTTGCTGCACGGCGGGGTCGCGGATGATGCCCTGACCTTTATCCACCTCGGCCTTGCCGGCTTCGAACTGGGGTTTCACCAGAGCTACGAGCGTGCCGCCGGGGCGAAGCGCAGGCCAGACGGCGGGCAGGACGCTGCGGAGGGAAATGAAGGATAGGTCCATCACCAAGGCGTCGTAGGCAGGGCGGGGAAGCGTGGCGGGGTCCAGGTGGCGGGCGTTGACCTGTTCGAGGTTGGTCACGCGCGGGTCGGCGAGGAGTTTACCGTGGAGCTGGGCGCGACCGACGTCGATGCAGGTCACGGATGCGGCGCCGGCTTGGAGGGCGCAATCGGTGAAGCCTCCGGTGGATGCGCCGACGTCCAGCACGTGGGCCCCGTGCAAGTCGAGCGCATGGGCGTCGAGCCAGCCTTGGAGTTTTTCGCCGCCACGCGACACGAAGCGGTCGGCTTGGACGAGAAACACGGGGAAATCGGCGGGGTATTCACGGCCGGGTTTATCGAGACGCTCGGTGCCGGCGCGGACGAGGCCGGCCATGACGTAGGCCTTGGCCTTGGCCCGGGTGGGGGCGAGGCCGCGGGTGACGAGCAGTTCGTCGAGGCGGAGTTTGGCGGCGGGCATGGGAGGCAGCGCCAGCCAAGCACGGCCGCGAGCGAGTTTACACGAACGAACTGCGCCGCTTGTGCGAAAACGAAAGATTGCGACGCACGCAGGCTTGCTGCGGCGGGGCGAAGGCTCGTCGCAGTTTGATATGCCGATGGTTGGCCATGGGTCATTGCCTTGGCGAGAATACGAGTGACCGCTCATTTTGCGGCGTGCTTGAGGAGGCGTGGCTTTCGGCGTAGGTTACCCCTATCTTTTATCCTTATGCCGATTTATGAGTATTATTGTCCTAGAAATCATACAGTCTACCAGTTCTTCGCTCGCAGTCTGACCCAGGGGCGGATCACGCCGAAGTGCCCGGAAAATCCGCGCTGGCCGCTGCGGCGGGTGCTCTCGCAGTTTGCCTTCACGGGGCGCGCGCATGAGCCTAACGAAACCGGCGCCGGTGTGTCGGAGGGAGACTCGGGGGATGATGCGCGGATGGAGGCCGCGATGGGCGCGATGGAGAAAGAGTTCTCGTCGATGGACGAGAATGATCCCCGCGCCATGGCGCGCATGATGCGGCGCATGTCCGAGCTGACTGGCGAGAAAATCGATGGGGAGATGGAGGAGGTGGTGCGCAAGCTCGAGGAGGGCGTCGATCCAGAGGCTTTAGAGGAAAAGCTGGGCGTGGGCGCGGGTGGCCCCGAGGGCGGAGAAGACGATCCTTACGGCGAGAGCCCGGGTGCAGGGTCAGCCACCGAAGCGGAAAAAAAAGAGAACCGCATGCGTTACAAGCTGCGGCGGGCGTTAACCGAGCCCCGGCGCGACCCAAAGCTTTACGATTACGAGTAGAGCGCCACGCTGCCGTCATGTCGTCTCCCGAGGTTTTTTCCCGCATCGCCGCCGCCAAGGCCGCCGTCCTCGCGCGGACGGACTTCATGCACCGCGAATTCGGCCAAGTGGCGAGCGAGTGGAAAGCCGACGGCTCGCGCGTGACCTCCGCCGATATTGCGATTTCGCAGGACATCTTCCGCGAGCTCGGCGCGCAATTCCCGGGCGACGAATTGCTCAGCGAAGAACTCGGCGACGGCTCCGCGCCGATCACCTTGCGCGCACGTTTCGCCTGGGTGCTGGATCCGATCGATGGGACCAATAACTTCGCCGCTGGTATTCCCTTCTGCGCTATATCCCTCGCTCTGCTCGAAAATGGCGTGCCGGTGTATGGCGTGGTCTACGACCTCTCCCGTCGCACGTTGATGCATGGCGGGCCGGGAATCGGCGCATGGGACGGCGACCGCGCGGTGCGTGTGAACACCGAGACTCCGGCCGGGCGGCGCACACTGGGGTTTCACAGCCCGATGGATCGGAGCTTTTCGTCTCATGCGACCCTGCTGGTGGAGCGTTACAAGATCCGCGGGCTGGGGAGCAGCACGCTGCACCTCGCTTATGTAGGGGCGGGGCTGATCGACGCGGTGGTCGACCACAACGTAAAGGTATGGGACATCGCGGCTGCGGTGCCCCTTTGCCAGGGCGCGGGCGGCGAGGTGCGTTACCTGCGCGCGCCGCTTTTTCCGCTCGAGGTTTTTGATCTCAATATGGCGCGCGTGCCTTTCGTCGCGGGGGCGCCGAAGGCATGCGACGAGCTCACGGTCCTGCTGGCCTAACGAATGCAAAATCGAAGCCTACGGGCGCAGGCGCAGGGTGTGCTTGCGCTCGGTGCCGGGGGTGTGACCTAGGTCCAGATGCAGCGCGCCGGGTGGCAGCCAGCCGGCGACTTTTTCCGGCCATTCGACGGCTAGCCACCAAGGGGGGATTAGGAAATCCTCAATCATCAGGCCGGTCAGCTGCGCGCCGCAATCGAGCCGGTAGGCGTCGAGGTGCACCAAGGTGTGACCAGCGCCGCGGTGGAGGGTGAAAATATTAAACGTCGGGCTGGTTACGGCTTCATGTATGCCTAGGCCAGTGGCGAAACCCTGCACGAAAGTCGTCTTGCCTGCGCCGAGGTCGCCGTGGAGGGCGAGCACGGAGCCCGGGGGCAGCGCGGATGCGAGGCGGGCGGCGTAGGCACGGGTAGCCTCGGCCGAAGCGGTGACGACGCCGGCGCGGAGTTCAGCCAAAATGCGCGAAGCCATGGTGGGCGGAGAGGTCGATGGTTCCGTCGGACGGCGCTCCAGCGGGTTCGAGGCGGCCGATCACGGTGAGCGGGACGCGGGAAAACTTTTTGCGCCAGGCGGCGACCAGGCGGCGGGCGTCAGCAGGATCGCCGCGCAGGGTGAAGAGGAGCTCGTAATCCTCGCCGTCCCCCAACGCCGCGCGGAGGTCCTGTCCGGGACGTATGGGCAGCAGGTCGCCAAACAGGGCGGCTCGGGCACGCGCCGGGGTCAGGGCATGGACGTCTTTGGCCAAGCCGTCGCTCAGGTCCATCATGGCGGAGACCTCGGAGCGACCGGCCAGCCAAGCGCCCTCGGCCAGACGCGGGGTGAACTTCCAGTGGTGGCCCGACATCAGACTGCCGCCGAGCACGCCGGTGACAGCGATAAAGTCGCCGACGCGAGCCCCGGCGCGCGTGAGCACGCGGGGGCCGGTGGAGTGGCCGAGCAGGGTGAGGGTGGCGACGAGGCCGCCCCGGTGGGTGGCGAGGTCGCCGCCGACGAGCGGCACGCCATGGCGGCGGGCGGTGGCAGCGAGGCCCCGATAGAAGCCCTCCAGCCACTCGAGCCGCACACGGGGATCGAGGGCGAGGGCAACCACGGCGGCGTCGGGCCGTCCGCCCATCGCGGCGATGTCGGACAGGTTGCGCGAAAGTAGCTTTTGGCCGACGGCCCGGGGGGCGACGGCGTCATCGAAGTGCTCGCCGTAAATCACCGGATCCACCGTAACGAGCGGGGCGCGATTCCGGCCGGTGCGGGGAACGGGCAGGCAGGCGCAGTCGTCGCCCATGCCGTGGGGGGCGGCGGGCATGGCGGAGCCTAGCCAGCGGCGGATACGCGGCAGCAGTTTTTGTTCGCCGAGGGCCGCGATAGTTGCGGAGGGGATATCGGAAAAGGGATGCACGCGAACCGAGTTTAGACGGGGTAACCGGCGAGGATAAGCAGGACCGTGTTTAGGTTAAACAAGGCGTGGGCAGTGATGGGCACGAGCGGATGTCCGCAGCGTTCGTAAGCGAGCGCCAGGCAGACGGCCAGGACCACGATGGGCAGAGACACCGCGAGGTTGCCATGGAGCAGGGCAAAACCAGCTGCGGGAAGGAAGAGGGCGACACCGCGTAGCGAGCGGGTGCGGATCCAGCGGAAAAGACCAATGCGGAAGACCATTTCCTCGGTGACCGGCGCGATCAGAACTGCCAGAACCAGCATGATCACGAGTGACGGAGTGTCGCCAGAGCGCGCGAAAAGCGCGACCAGATCTTGGGGCGGGGCAGGGATATCGAGGCGGCTGAGCAAGCCCTGCCAACCTAGATTTACCAGCCAAACCACAGGAAGTAGAGCGAGGAAAGCCAGCCCGCCTTCGCGGAATGCGCCGGCGGTGGACAAAGCGGGGGAGGTTACGGGAGCCGCGGTTCCAGCTATCGGTTCGTCGCCGCGCCTGGAGGGACGGAGATGCCAGAACCAAGCGTGGCCGAGGCCGGCGAGAGCGCCGAGTTGGACGCCTGCGCCGGTGAGGGCATGGAAACGTCCGAGTGAGCCGTCGGCCGGGGCGGGAAACCAGCGGCTGGCGATAAAACTGACGACGATGTGGAAAATCATCGCACCACCGAACGCGAAAGCGGCGCCGAGGAACAGTTCGCTGGCGCGAAACGGCGAGGACGTGAGGCGGTTGGGGGCGATGCCGACGAAGCGCGCAGGGAGGGAGCGAACGCGCGCGGCCAGAATCGCACAGCCGGCGAGCAAGAGCACCATCTGGAGGCCGAGAACGGCGGAGAGGGCTGGCGTAAAGACTAGGTCGGGCACGTGGGGTGGAAGGTCAGTCGGAGAGGACCGCGAGGATGCGAGAGCGACGCTTGCTTTCCGGGGCCGAACTCGCGGCGGATCAGGCTGGGAGGAATTCGCCGTTGGCGAACACTGGCCGACCTGCGACGTAGGTGTGACGCACGCGGCCGCGAAGCTTTTGTCCATTCCAGGGACTGTTGCGGGATTTGGAAAAGCCAGCGGACGCATCGTAAGTCCACTCGGCCTCGGGATCGAAGAGCACGAGGTCGGCGGGAGCGCCGGCGGCGAGGGTGCCGGCGGGGAGCTTCAGCAACTCGGCGGGCTTGCGGGTCCAGAGGTCGACCAGGGTCGTGAGACTGAAACCGTTTTGGCGAACGAGCACCTCGAGCGTGACGGCGAGCGCGGTCTCGAGGCCTAGGATGCCGTTGGGTGCGAGGTCAAACTCACGGTCCTTCTCGTCGGGCGTGTGGGGGGCGTGGTCGGTGGCGAGAATATCCAAGGTGCCGTCGCGCAGGCCGGCGATCAGGGCCACGCGATCCTCCTCGGTGCGAAGAGGCGGGTTCATCTTGAAATGGGTATCGTAGGTGGCGAGGGCGTCGTCGGTGAGGGCGAGGTGGTGGGGACAGGCCTCGGCGGTGACGCGCACGCCGCGACTCTTGGCGCGGCGGAGCACTTCGACGGCATTGCGTGACGACACATGCTGCATGTGGATGTGGGCGCCGGTGTATTCGGAGAGGATGCAGTTGCGCGCGACGATCAGGTCCTCGGCGGCGTTGGGCCAACCCTTAAGCCCGAGTTTCACGGACATGGCGCCCTCGTTCATCACGGCGCCAACGGTCATGGAGTGGTCCTGGCAATGGTCCATGAGAGGCAGGTCGAACATCTTCGCGTATTCGCAGGCGCGGCGCATCAATTCATTCGACTGCACGCAATCGCCGTCGTCGGTGATGGCGATCACCCCGGCACGTTTCAGTGAGCCGATGGGGGCGAGGGCCTGCCCCTTCATGCCTACGGTGATGCAACCGGTCGGGTAGACGTGGACGGCGGCGGAGCGGGCGGCGGAATCCTTGATCAGCTGGATAGTGCCGGCGTTGTCCGCTACCGGGGCGGTATTCGGCATGCAGACGACACTGGTGAAGCCACCGGCGGCGGCGGCGCGGGAGCCGGACTCGATGGTTTCCTTGTGGGTCTGGCCGGGCTCGCGGAAGTGAACGTGCACATCGATCAGACCGGGGGCGGCGACGAGGCCGCCGGCGTTGAAGCTCTCGGCGGAGGCAAGTTCGGCGGCGGACGGGCGGGCGATGAAAACGCCGTCGCGGATAAAGAGGTCGCCGACGGCATCGCGGCCGGAAGCGGGATCGATAACGCGGGCGTGGGTGATGTGGAGGAGAGGCATCGTGGCGAAAAGGGAAGGGCGCTTATTCGGCCGGCGTGACGGCTTCGGGCCGGCCGCCGGCGCAGAGATATAAACAGGCCATGCGGACGGCGATGCCGTTGGTGACCTGGTCGAGAATCACACTGCGGTCGCCATCGGCGAGGTCGCTATCGATCTCGACGCCGCGATTGATCGGGCCGGGGTGCATGATGATGGCGTTCGGGTGGAGCCATCCGGCGCGGGTGCGGTTTAAACCGAACATAGATGTGTATTCTCCGAGGCTGGGGAACATGGAGGCGGTCTGCCGCTCGTGCTGTATGCGCAGGAGCATCACCACCTCGGCGTCGGCGAGGGCGGAGCGCAGGTCGTGAGATACGTTGACCCCGAGGCTGCGCAGTGACTCGGGCACGAGAGTGGAGGGACCGCACAGGGTAACGTCGGCACCGAACTTCACCAGGGCATGGATATTGGAGCGGGCGACCCGGCTGAAGAGGATGTCTCCAAGGATGACAACGCGGCGGCCCCGCAGAGAACCGAGGCGCTCCTTCATTGTGAAGGTGTCGAGCAGGCCTTGGGTGGGGTGTTCGTGCGAGCCGTCCCCGGCGTTGATGACGGGGATATCGAGGATGCGCGACAGGTAGAGCGGGGAGCCGGCGCAGTTATGGCGGATGACGATCATGTCCGCGCCGAGGGCGGCGATATTTTCCGCGGTGTCGCGCAGCGTTTCCCCCTTGGTGGTGGAGGAGCTGGCGGCATCGAAGGAAATAACGTCCGCGCTGAGGCGCTTCGCGGCCATATCGAAGGCCATGCGGGTGCGGGTGCTGGGCTCAAGGAACAGGTTGACGATCGTCTTGCCGCGTAGGGCGGGGATTTTTTTAACCGAGCGTCCGAGCACCTTTTTAAAGGCGGCGGCGACGGTGTGTATTTGCTCCAGTTCGGCGAGCGAGAGCTCCTCGAGCGTGATCAGGTGGCGGCGGTTCCAGGACATCGGTGAAGGTTCAGGATTTCGGGGAGGGGCGAGCGATGGTGATGGCGTCGTGGCGTGGATCGGTCGAGTGGAGGATAACGGTGACTTTTTCATCGGGACCGGCGTGCAGGGTGATTCCGGTGTAGTCGGCCGCGACGGGCAGGGTGCGTCCGCCGCGATCAACGAGGACGGCGAGCTCGACCTTGGCGGGACGGCCGTGGTCGAAGAGTTCGTCTAGGGCGGCCTTCACGGTGCGGCCCGATTGGAGAACGTCATCGACGAGAATCACAGTCGCACCGGTGACGTCGATGGGGATTAGGGTGGGGGTGAATTCCTTCGGGATCGGGTTGCGTCCGATGTCGTCGCGGTGGAAGGAAATGTCGATGATGCCGGTGCGCGGGCGGGCGGCTTCGGGGTAGCGGTCGCGGAGCAGCCATTGGAGGCGGGTGGCGACGTGGACTCCGCCGTTGGCCACGCCGAGCAGGATCAGACGGGCGGCGGGGTCGGCCGGGTGGCGGGCGGCGATCTCGTTGGCGAGTTTGGCGAGGGCGTCGCCGAGGGCGGTGGCGGGAACGGCGGGGGAAGGCACGGGCGGGAAGGGTGTGTGTTACCAAGCGGCGACTTCGCGCACGAAGGCGGCGCGGTCGGGGGATTTAAAAAACGAGGTGCCGGCGACGAAGGTATCGGCTCCGGCGGTGCGGCATTCGCGGCCGGTGGTGGGGTCGATGCCGCCATCGACTTCTAGGCGGAAGTTTAGATGGCGTTCGCGGCGGAGGGCGTCGAGGCGGGCGAGTTTTGCCAGCATATCGCGGCGGAAGGGTTGCCCGCCGAAGCCGGGCTGGACCGTCATGACGAGGATGAGATCGACTTCATGCAGGAAAGGTTCGACCGCTTCGGCGGGAGTGCCGGGATTGAGCACGAGGCCGTTTTGGCAACCGAGCGTGCGGATGCGGGCGAGTAGCGCGCGGTGGTCAAGGGAGGGCTCGATGTGAAAGCTCACGAGTTGCGCGCCGGCTTGGATGAAGGTCTCGGCGTAGCGTTGGGGTTCGTCCAGCATCAGGTGGACATCAAAGAACAGGCTGGGCACCTCTCGGCGTAGTTCGGCGATCATCTGGGGGCCGAAGGTCAGGTTGGGCACGAAATGCCCGTCCATGATATCAAGGTGGAGCCAGGGGGCGCCGGCGTTGGCGACCTCGATGGCGCTGGCGGCGAGGTGGGTGTGGCGGCCGGCCAGCAGGGACGGGGCGAGGAGGGCGGAGTGAAGGGGGGCAGGCACGGCGGGAGACAGGGTGGATAAAGGTCGTGGGCAAGCGCAAGGGCGAGGCTTGGAAACAGCCATGAAAAAGCCGCGTCCTGGAGGAGCGCGGCAATGGGATGCGGGTAGATAGCTAGTGAGCTTACCAAGTGTCCAAGACAGAGCCTAGAAGTTGTTTGGCGAAGGGTTCAGCCAGCTGAGGGAGGAGGGCGTATTCAGCCTGGGTTTGCTGGATGGGCTGGAGGTCGGCGGAGCCGTTATCGGTGAAGAGCTGGCGTTCGACGGAAACGGCGCGGTTGGCGAACCAGATTTTTTTAGCGGCGGCATCCTGGAGGGTGGCGGTGGCAGAGAGGGCGAGGCCCATTTTCCGGGCGAGCCCGGAGTCGGCGGCGAGCGAAGTAAGTTTGGCGCGTTGCAGGCCGGAGAGTTTTACGGAAAGCACGGCGTCGGCTTCGTCGGGGGTGTTGACGACTCGGACGCGACCGTCGCGGATGAAGGTCTCGCGAATCTGGGTAGTCAGCACGGCGGCCGCCTGAGGGTAGGCGGCGTTGGTTTGGACGGGTGCGATGAAGATGCTCTGGAAATCACGCTCCACACCGGTTCCCAAGCGGTAATGGGAGCAGGCGCCGGTGAGGAGCAGGATGCAACCGGCGGAGAGCGCGGAGAGGAGGCGAGCCATGTGGGGTGGGGAAGGCGCGTGAACGCTCTAGAAAATCCAGAAACGCTTGGCGCGGGGGCCGCTGCGGGCTCCGCCTTCGACGCCCGCCTCGCCGGTCTCGATCTTCTCGATCGCGGCGAGGTAGCGGCGGGCGCGTTCTGCGGTCGGGGAATCCGGGTAAGTGGTGATAGCCTCGTTATAGAAGACCTTGGCCGCTTTGTAATTCGAGCGTTTCTTGTAGTAGAAGTCTCCCATGGTCATCTTGCTTTCGGCAAGCAGGGCACGGGCGCTGTTGAAGCCTTTATTGGCGATGGCGACGTCGGCCTCGCCGGGGTAGAGGATGGTGTAATCCTGGAAGTAGGTTAGAGCGAGCTGGGTGGAAGCCTGGTCATAAGGCGGGCCCTGGGTGATGGTGGCCTGAGCAGCCGCGAGTTTCAGGTAGGCGTCGGGAGTGAGGAAGCTGTCCGGGTAGTTGTTTATCATCCGGTCGAGGGCATCGATGGCGGCGTCGCGGTCGCCAGCGCGAGTGTAGCCGGCGGCCGCGTTCATCAGAGATATACCGGCGTATTCGCTGTAGGGGGCGTTGGTGACGATTTGCTCGAGGAACTCGAGGCCCTTGTCACGTTGTTTGAAGCCGGGGATGAGTCCCCAGTAAAGGGGGCGGGCCCCTTTAACGAGTTTGTCGGCGATGCGGTATTCGGCGCCCAAGACCTCGGTGAAGGCGGGGTAGGCGGGGTGTTCGGTGATGACGAGCTGAAGGTTATGAAAGGCCTTCGTGTATTGGCGGCGGGTTTCGTAAATTCGGCCGGAGCGGTAAAGGGCTTCGGGGGCGAAAACGGACGTTGGATATTTCTTGTAGACGCGTTTGTAGCCGGAGAGGGCGGTGCCGGCGTGGCCGGAGTCCTCGGCGCGGCGGGCATTGTCCATCAGGGACTTCGCGGTATGGCCGGCAGGGGTGTCGAGGAAGGGGGCGAGCGCGCCGCCCTCGACGCGCCAACCGGTGCGGGGATCCCAGACCAAGTCTGCCCGCATGGAGGGGGCGATACCTAGGGCCCAGATCAAAAACAGGGTGAGGGCAAAACCGATACGGCGCGGCGCGATGGGCATGATTTGAATCACCAGCGAACCAGTGCGCCTCCGCAGGTCAAGCCCGCCCCGAATGCGACGAGCAGGATGAGATCGCCCCGTTTCAGGCGACCGGCGCGGCGGGCCTCGTCGAGGGCGAGAGGAATGGAGGCGGCGGAGGTGTTGCCGTAGCGGTCCACGTTGGCGAAAAAGCGATCGTGCGGCAGCTCCAGATACTCGGCGATGGCGTGGATGATGCGCAGGTTGGCCTGATGGGGCACGACGAGGGCGACGTCCTGGGGAGCAAGGCCGAGGGGCGTCAGTAGATCGCGGCAAACTTCGTCCATGGCGCGGACCGCGAATTTGAACACTTCCTTGCCCTTCATCTGGATGTGGCGGGGGGCTCCGGGGGCGAGAGGAGAACTGCCGCCGCCTGGGATCAGCAGCAGATCGCTGGTGCCGGGAATCGCGCCGAGCTTGGTCGCGACGATGCCAGAACCGGATGGGGCAGGGCCGAGGACAGCGGCGCCGGCGCCGTCTCCGAATAGCACGCAAGTGGTGCGGTCGCTCCAGTCGATGGCGGAGGACATTTTCTCGGCTCCGATGATGAGGGCGTGGCGGTAGCGACCGCTGGCGAGGAGGGCCCAGGCGGTGTCGAGGGCGTAGACGAAGCCGGTGCAGGCGGCGTTGAGGTCAAAGCAGGCGGTCGTGGCGGGTAGGCCCAGCGCGGTTTGCACGAGGCAGGCGGTCGCCGGCATGGGGAGATCCGGGGTGCAAGTGGCGACGATCAGCAAATCGATGGCCGAGGCTTCGAGTTGGGCGTCGGCGAGTGCGGCGCGGGCGGCACCGAGGGCCAGGCTGGTGGTGGTTTCGCCTGGTCCGGCTAGGCGGCGTTCGCGGATTCCAGTGCGGGTATGGATCCACTCGTCGGAGGTATTTACCAATTTAGCGAGATCGTCGTTGGTGACGATGCGCTCCGGCACATGTGAGCCGGTGCCGAGGATGGCGATGGCGTGGGTTTGGGACAAGGGCACGGCGGAAACGGGATGGTTTCAGGCTGCGGGAGCGACGTCGCCCGTGTTGGCGGGCGCGGGGGCGTTGGCGCAAGTATCGATCAAGGTGTTCAACGGCGTGGTGTCGCGGGAAACTTGAGCGAGGAAATCGGCGCGAATCACCTTATCGGCGGCGATGATGGCGGCGTGGAGGGCGTGGCGGTTACTGGAGCCGTGGGCTTTGAGGACATTCCCGCGTAGGCCCAGCAGGGGGGCACCGCCGTAGACGTCGGGGTTCATGCGGGCTTTAAGGGCTTTGAAGGCGCCGCGCGAGAGGGCTGCGCCAGTGAGACGGAGCGGATTGGCCTTCAGTTCCTTTTCGAGGGTGGCTTTGAAGAACTTGGCGAGGGATTCCCAGCTCTTCAGCAGCAGGTTGCCTACGAAGCCATCGCATACGGCGACGTCGCAGTGGTCAGTGAAGGCTTGGAAGCCTTCGGTGGGGCCAACGTAGTTGACAATGCCTTCGGCTCCGGCGCGTTTCAGGACCTCGTGGGTCGCCTTGATGAGGGCGTTGCCCTTGCCTTCCTCCGTGCCGACCGACAAGAGGCCGACGCGCGGGTGGGCGACGCCGAGAATGACGCGTGCGTAATGAGTGCCCAGCAGGGCGTTATGGGCGAGGTGGCGAGGTTCCGCCTCGGGGTTGGCGCCGGCGTCGATCAGGATAAAAAAACCGTTCTCCCGGGGGATGATGGCGGCGAGAGCTGGGCGGTCGATGCCGTCAAGCGTGCGCAGGCGCAGGGTGCCTCCGGCCATGAGTGCGCCCGTGTTGCCGCAGGAAACGACTGCTCCGGCTTCGCCGGTTTTGATGAGCTCGATGGCGCGCGCCATCGAAGAGTCTTTTTTGCGACGGAGGGCCTGAATTGGCTTATCCTCCATCGTGATCACCTCCGACGCGGCGTGGAGGTTCAGGCGTGGATGCGAAGAGAGCCCCTGCTGTTTCAGCAAGGGCTCCAGAATTTCAGGTTGTCCCACCAAGGTGAGATTATTGCCAAGGCGATTATCGCTGAGGGCGATTTTGGCGGCGGATACTACTTCGGAGGGACCTAGGTCGCCGCCCATGGCGTCCAACGCTATCCGGCCGAGGGAACCGGTGGGTGTTCCCATCGGGTGATGCGTGAATGAAGCTAAGGCTGGACGGGGTGCTTAGACGGAGACGTCCAGCACTTGACGCCCGCGGTAGAGGCCGTTGACCGGATTCACGCGATGGGGACGGAAAAGGCTGCCATCGACGGGGTCCTTTGCGAATTCAGGTGCCTGGAAGGCGTTGGCTGCGCGGCGGTTGGCGCTGCGGCGTTTGGATTGCTTGCGTTTCGGATTGGCCATGGGAGGAGAGCTTGGAGGGTGGGGGCGCGGCTGCCGCCGTGCAGGTTTTAGTTAGTAAAGGTTAATGCAATGAGTGCCTGAAGCGGTGCGGTCAAGCGTGATGTCGGCACTTATTCACAATGCCAGGGAAGGATTTCAGGTGGTAAAAAAGCCGAGCAAAACGATGCCCAAAATCACGCGATAAATCGCAAACGGCACCAACCCTAGCCGAGTGAGCAGGCCAACGAAGAGTTTTACTGCAAGAGCAGCGCTGAGGAAAGCGATGACGAGTCCGGCGGTAAGATTGGTCCAGCCAAAGGCCGCCACCATCGCCGTTCCTCCGTCGAGCGCATCCTTGGCGGCGGCGGCCCCCAGCAGGGGCAAACCCAGCAGAAAGCTGAACTCGGCGGCGCGTGCGGGTTTCAGGCCCACGAAATAGCAGGACACCATCGCGGTCATGGATCGACTCATGCCGGGCCAGAGGGCTAGGCATTGACCGAAGCCCACTAGCAGAGCCGCGAGGGGCGACAGGTCGGCGCCGGCGAGTTCGGCACCTTGCGACGGAAGCGCCCCGGACTGATCCAAGCGCGTGCGCCGGCGGCGATATTCGGTAAACAGCATGATGCCTGCGCCGAGGATAAGCGCCCAAGCGACGGTATGGACCGAAAACAGGTGGGCTTTGATGTATTTTTTAAACAGCAGGGCGGTGATGACAGGTGGCAGGCAGGCGAGGATGAGGTTGCGCAGTAGACGCAGGCCGGCGGAATCACGACCGGCGAGACCGGCGCACATGGCGGCCAGTTGTCCCCAATAAAGGAGGGCGACGGCGGCGATGGCGCCGGCTTGGATGACCACCGCGTAGGTGTCGGCCGCGTCTTTAAGGGTGATCTTCTGGCCGTGTTTGTCGGTGCCGATCGGTGCGGCTGAGTCGAGGGCGAGGATGTGGTTGGCGATCACCAGGTGGCCGGTGGAAGAGACGGGCAGGAACTCGGTGACGCCCTCGACTAGTCCTAGAATCAAGCCATCGGTGAGGGTGGGCCGGGTTTTGGCTTCGGCCGCCACTGTGTTTTCGGCCGTTTGGGGTTGGGGAGCGGCGGGCGAAGCGGCGCGCACGCTGGTGACTAGCAGGGCAAAAAGAAGATAGAAGAATGGGCGAGGCACAAAGAAATGCGTCACAGCAAACGGCGGCTGTCGAGTTTTGGCTTTCCCTCGACGGGGGGCGCGGGCCATCTCAGGCGAACTTCACCATGGTATCGCTTGCCGAACTCACCCAGGGATTGCGCCAACGCTCCGATCTTGATGTCGCGGGGGTCGAGGCTGCCGCGGACGCGCTGGCTCAGGAGGCGGTTTCGGATGCCGAAAAGGCGGATTTTTTGCGTGCGCTCAGTGATAAAGGCGAGACGGCGGCCGAGCTGGCGGCTTTTGCCACGGAGTTTCGCGCACGCGCGGTGGATCCGGGGGTCTCGGCCTACGCGGATCGCGCCATCGATGTGGTAGGGACGGGTGGGGATCACACCGGGGCTTTCAATATTTCCAGTCTGGTGGTGCTGACGTTGGCCTGCGCGGGTGTGCCAGTAATGAAACATGGAAACCGCGGCATCACCTCCAAGTGTGGCAGTGCGGATTTACTGGGGCCTCTCGGTCTCGGGTTCCGTCTCGATGCTTCGCCCGAGCTCCTGCGCGTGGCCCTGGCGGAGCTTGGTTATGTTTTCTTTTTCGCCCCTGCGTTTCACCCCGCGTTCAAGCATATTGGTCCGGCGCGTAAGCTGCTCGCGCAGGAGGGCCGGCGTTCGGTTTTTAATGTGCTCGGCCCGCTGATTAATCCGGGGCGCCCGGCTCATGTGTTGCTCGGCGTTTTTTCCGAGGCTTGGACGCCCTTGCTTGCGGATACGTTTCATCGACTCGGGGCGGCCGCCGGGCTGGCGGCGCATGGCCGGTTGGATGTGATGCGCGGTGTTGATGAATTGACCAGCGCGACCGATACTCGCGTCCGGGGTTTTGGGCGGCTACTTGATTTGGATACAGTGTGGACCCCGGAGTTGCTCGGGCTGAGGCGGGCGGATTTTACCGAGCTGACGGGAGGCTCGCTTGAGGAGAACCTCGGCATCGTGCATGCCTTGCTGGAGGGGCGGGGGCCGGCTGGCTTGGTGGATACAGTGGCGCTTAATGCGGCGGTGGCGCTCTGGATATGCGGAAGGCATACGTCACCGGTGGCGGGCTTGGCTGAAGCGCGCGAGTTGCTGCTGGGTGGGGCGGTGCGGGCCAAGATCGCGGCGACCCGCGAGTTTTTTTTGAGTCATCCATGAAACGCGAATACTTCGGAACGGACGGCGTGCGCGGACCCTTCGGGGGACCGGTCATCAACGAGGATTTCGCCACTCGCCTGGGCGAGGCGGTTGCGCTTTGGGTGCTTGGTCGGGCTGGTCTCGGTGGCGAGGTTCTGATCGGGCGAGATACCCGTGCTTCCGGGCTTGCGCTGGAGCGGGCGCTCGCCGCCGGTCTCAGGGCTGGAGGGCTTCGGCCGATCTCGCTCGGGGTGACCCCGACTCCGGCGGTGGCGCGGGCGGTTGTGGCCCGTGGCGCCCGTCTTGGCGTGGTGGTGACCGCTTCACATAATCCGGCGGCGGACAACGGGATCAAATTTTTCGCTGCGGGTGGTCGTAAGCTTTCGGACAGCGAGGAGTCGGCTATAGAGGCATTGCTGCCCCTGCAGCCTGCGAGGTTGGCCGCGGACGAAATTCCGCGCCTCGAAGCCAATGCCGGGTATATCGAGGCGCTTGCTTCACTTTTGCCGGTCGGAGCGCTGGCGGGCTGGAAAATCGTGGTGGATGCGGGCCACGGCGCGACCGTTCTGACCACGCCGGAGGCATTGCGCAAGGCAGGGGCGGAGGTCGAGCTAATCGGCGGTGCGCCGGACGGTCAGAACATCAATGCGGGGGTGGGTAGCGAGCACCCGGAGTCACTGGCGCGCGCAGTGGTCGAGCATGGTGCGCGGCTGGGCGTGGCCCATGACGGGGATGGCGACCGTTGCGTGCTTTGCGATGAGACCGGCTCGCTGCTCGATGGCGACGAGATCCTCACAATTCTTGCGCTCGACGCCTTGTCGCGCGGGGAGTTGGCCGTCGGCACGCTGGTGGTGACGGTGCAGAGCAACCTTGGCGTGGATGCGGCGATTCGCGCGGCGGGTGGCCGGGTGGTGCGCACCGACGTGGGGGATCGGCATGTTTTGGAGCGTTTGCGCGAGACAAGCGCGCGGCTGGGCGGGGAGTCCAGCGGGCACATCGTTAATCTAGATATTTCCCCCACTGGCGACGGTCTCGGTGCAGTGCTTGGCGTCCTTGCCGTCATGCGCGCGACGGGCCGACCGCTTTCGGCGTTGCGTGCGGGGCTGATCAAGTTCCCCCAAGGGCAGCGCAGTCTCAAGGTCGCGGCCAAGCGGCCCATGACTGAGTGTGTCGCACTCAACCGGGAACTTGCCGTGCTGGAGAGCGAGCTAGGCGATGCTGGCCGCGTAATGGCGCGGTTTTCGGGGACCGAGACCAAGCTGAGGCTTCTGGCCGAGGCGGGCACGCAAGCTAGGGTAGACGCGGCGCTGGAGCGGCTCACGGCCGCAGCTCGTATCGATTTGCACCTGCTCTAACGCACTTCCGTCCAGTCTAGCGTTGACCGGGTTGGCATCCGGCAGCTTTTTTATGTGGATACCCTATGCAGGAAGTTTCCCTCACCTCCCTTGATCTTCGCCTGCAAAAGCAGGTGGAGAACGCTCAAGTCGCTCTGCAGCGCGGCAACTTTGAGTATGTTTTCGAAGTTACCTCCCAAGTTCTTAAGCAGGCTCCCGGTTGCCTCCCCGTCCGCCGCTTGCAGCGCGCCGCGATTATTCGGCAAAATGAGTCGAAGAACATGCTGGTGGCCAAGGCTTTCGGCTCTATGACGATGGCCGGATTTCTTTTTTCGAACAAAAAAGATCCGGTTAAGGCCATCGAGGCGGCGGAGAAGTTGCTCCACGTTGACCCCAACAATATCACGGCGCTCAAGAGTATGGCCGATGCGGCCAACTCTCTCGGGCTCATGGAGACAGCCGCCTTCGGTTGGGAATGCATCCGTGAGGCACAACCCAAGGATCACGACACCTTGGTGCATTTGGCGGAGGCTTACCTGGCCGCCAAAATGAACAAAGAAGCGGTCAAGGTCGCTGATGAGTTGTTAAAACTTCGTCCACAGGATGGCGATGCCTTGGCTTTGATGCGCAAGGCCTCGGTTGCCCAGACCATGGACAAGGGTAATTGGGAGTCGCAGGCCTCTTTCCGTTCCAAGCTCAAGGATGAGAATCTGGCTACGTCGCTCGAACAGGCCAGCAAGGTCGTTACGTCTACTGAGATGACCGAGCGCCTGATCGAAGAGGCTAAGGCGCGTCTGGCGGCCGAACCTGCAAATGTTAACCATTTCCGCTCTATCATCGACGGCTACCGACGTCTTAATGACCCCGCTTCCGCGCTCGAATACGTCAAACAGGTCCGCCAAGTGCCTTCGGCTGCGGGTGATGCCACGTTTGAAAAGCTGCAAAATGATCTTACTATCGCGGTGATTGAGGCCCGTTTAAAAGAGGCGGAAAGCGCGCTTGCCGCCGATCCGGAAAATGCAGGTCTGAAAGAGGCCGCGAATGGGATCAAAGGAGAACTCGCCAAAGCTAGATTGGACGACGCCAAGTCGTATGTGGAGCGTTATCCGAACGATTATGCGGCGCGATTCACCTTGGCCAACCTGCTTTTGGAAGCTGGTGATCATCAGGGTGCGATCGGAAATTTTCAACAGGCCCAAAAATCTCCAAAGGTTCGTGTTGCTGCGCTCGCCGGCATGGGACGCGCGTTAAAAGCCCGCCGGATGTTCGACCTCGCGGTCCAGCAGTTCCAGACCGCCAAAGGGGAGATCCCCACCATGGACGACCTTAAGAAGGACATTATTTATCAGCTCGCCGAGTGCTATGAGGGCATGGGCCGCCAGGAGGACGCCATCAACGAGTTTAAGCTGATCTACAGCGAGGACATCGGCTTCCGAGACGTGGCGGACAAGATCAACGCGTTCTACTCGCGTTAAAGCCGGCTTCGCTCTGTTATTGCGGTCCGCGAGGCGGTCACTCAATCGACCGTCTCGCTGGCATTGGCCACCTGCCGTTAATTCGACGCATCCCGGGCACCAGGCGAGGTCGGTGGTGGGCTGGAGCGTTCGGAACTTTGATACCAGCGGTAAAAGGCCAGGATCAGTGCGAGAAACGAAACAAACATGCCGCCTAGTTTCATGATGGCGGCGCCGAGGAGTTGGTCCTGGGCGGGGGTGAAGCCCTCAAACAATCTGGGAGCGTATTCGTAGGTTGGATAAAGAATTTCGCTTGAAAACGCCAGGTAGGCGAAGAGCGGTGTCATTAACAGGGTGACCGCGACTAAATACAGCATTTGCAAAGCGGGCTTGATTGGCGGGAACTCGCGACTGGGGCTGAAAAACGGCCACCAGTAGAGCAGGGCTACGATGAAAAATGTAACGTGTTCGAGGATGTGCACGGATTTAACCCGCAGGGCCCAGTCATAGAGTGCCGGTAGATGCCAGACCCCGATCACCACGGTGTAGGCGAGGGCGCAGGCGATGGGGTGGGTGAAGATTTTTAAGGGAAGTCGGAACGAGACGCGGGCGGTGGCCCAGCGGGCGATCCATGGCGGTATCCCGATGAGAAACAGAATGGCAGAGGGATAGATGATCAGCTGGTGCTGGATCATGTGCGCGCTGAGTAGAAAACGTTCGCCGGCTTGATCCAGCGGTGAGCCTACAGCCAGATAGAATATAACCAAGGCCAGGTAAAAGCAGACGGATTCCCTCAGCGGGTAAGGTGTTCCAGCAGGGGCGAGCCGCGCGCGTAAGGGGCCGGTGGCGAGCGCGTGCAGCCAGCCAAGGAAGATCAATCCGCCGATCAGGTAAGGTTCGTTGTGCCAGTGGGTCCAGTCTATCATGGGGCGAGACGGTTATACTGGTCAAAAAGTAGCCGGATGCAGGTCGAAGTGGATGATTGTTGCGATCCGCGCAAGACCGACAAAAAAGGCACCCGGAACGGGTGCCTTAAGATGCTGCGGATTCCAGGAATGATCACTTGGTAGCGGCGGCGCGCTCGGCGTAGATAGCCTGGGCGGTGAGCGGCACTCCGTCAGTGGTCGAGAAAATTGAAAGCAGGGCGGCCACGGTGCCGCCGGCGAGGACCAAGCCGATGAAGAAAAGGATTGTGCAGAAAAGTTTATCGAACTTGAGGTGCATGAACCAGAATATCACGAGCAGGAACTTCACCAGAGAAAGCACGACCAACAGGGAGACGACCAGCCACTTCACGACAGGCAGGTAGATGAGAACGATCTCCACGCCGGTGATAACGGCGAGGATCATGGCAATCTGCACAAAGAGGTGGAACTTGCCATCGTCGGCGTGGGCGTGCTCCTGGTTGGTTTCGGTAGCGTCGGAGGACATGGATGCGGGAATGGAGTAAGTATGAGGCTGGGACGAAGGCGGACTAAGGATCAGAGGTATTCGAGCAGGTAGACGACGGTGAAGATCACGATCCACACGATGTCGACGAAGTGCCAGTAAAGGCCCATGCCCTCTACATCGATGGCGTTGGCCTCACTGAAATCGACCGCCCAAGTAGACCGGCCCAGCGCGAAAAGAAGGGCCGCAGCAATCGAAAAGGCAATCGTAGCGCCGGCTGTGATGGCGTCGTGCTGGAGGGCGTGGACCACCGAGGAGAGCGTGTAGCCGTGTTCGGCCCCAGCGTGGGTGACTGCGAGCATAACAAACATGATGGAAACCACGGCGACGGCGAAGGAGGCGAACTGTATAACAGCCCGGATGATCCAGGCGCGGCCGGCGTCGGCAGGTTTGAAGGTGCGGATATACATCAACACAAGCCAAAGGACGCCGATGGCCACGTGGACCCCGTGCGTGCCGGTCAAGGTATAGAAGGTGGAGCCAAACATATCGCTCTTCAAGGTCAGGCCCTTATGCACAAAATGGGTGAACTCGTAGACTTGGCAGCCCAAGAATATCAGGCCGAAGAAGATTGTGCCTAAGAGCATCTTGCGGGTGGCTTCCACCTTCCCCTTTTGACTCGCGCCCACGGCGAGGGCCATGAGCAGAGAGGACATCAGAAGGATAAAGGTGGAGAATGAGGTCAGCTCGATGGAGAAGAGCTTGGTGGGATCAGCGCCCTCGGGGGTTGGGTGGAGGCGGTAGATGACGTGAGTTGAGATCAGCGCGCCGAAGAACATGCAGTCCGAAGCGAGGAAAGCCCACATGAAGAGCTTCTTGTTAGGAATGCCTGTGGTGGTGGTGTGATCGTGGTGGTGATCGATGGTGCCGGCGTGTGCGCTCATGCGGGAAAAGTTTAAGAGAAAAAGATGAAGTTAAAGGGAGTGTCCGCGCCTTAGTGTCCGGCCTCGTCCTGACCCTCACCGCCGGTAACGGTGCCATCCTTGGCGATGTGCAGGTGGTAACCGCCCGGGCCTTCGAAGGCCCAGCCGATGATGCCGAGAAGCATTACGCACCCGCCGGCGATTGCCTCGAGGAAGTGGTGATGGGTGAAAAACAGGCCGCCGATCAGCAGTCCGGTGGCGGTGACAATGGGGAACCAAGACTGGCTAGGCATGTGGATGCCACCGTGCGATTCTTCCTCTTGGGCGTGCTTGGCCTTCTCGGCCGCGATTTCTATGGAGTGAGTCTTCTCATACCAATAGGCATCTCGGGCGTGAACGGTTGGCGTGATGTGGAAATTGTGCTCGGGGGGTGGGGTGGTGGGCACGGACCATTCCAAGGTGCGTGCATCCCAGATATCGCCGCTGGCTTTTTTGCCTTTCAGGTAGGTGTAGACGATGACCGTGAAATAGGTGCCGATGCCGATCGCGAGGATGAACGCCCCTATGGTCGCCGTGAGGTTGCCGCTGTTCCAGCCCATGTTGCCATCATACACGGCTGTGCGTCGGGGCATACCGTTTAGCCCGAGGAAATGCATCGGAAAGAAGGTTACATTAAAGCCGACAAAAATAATCCAGAAAGACAGTTTGCCCCAGAATTCCGAGACGATGCGTCCAAAGACGAGCGGGAACCAGAAATGGATGCCCCCGAGCAGGGCGAAGATGGAGCCGCCAATGAGCACGTAATGGAAGTGGGCGACGACGAAATAGCTGTCTTGCTGCTGGGCGTCAGCGGGGGCGGCTGAGTGCATCACGCCGGAAAAGCCGCCCATCATGAACATCCAGATGAAGCCGAGGGCGAACATCATCGGGGTGCGGGTGGAAATCTGGCCACCCCAGAGGGTGCCAACCCAGTTGAAAATCTTTACGCCCGTCGGGACAGCGATGGCCATGGTGGCGAGTGAGAAAGCGGCCGTGGCCATGGTGCCGAGGCCCGTAGTAAACATATGGTGGGACCAGACACCGAAGCCAAGGAAACCGATTACGGCGCCTGAGAAGACCACGATCGGGTAGCCGAAAAGGGGTTTACGGGAGAAGGTAGGCAAAATCTCCGAAATGATGCCCATGGCGGGCAGGATAAGAATGTAGACCTCGGGGTGGCCGAAGATCCAGAAAAGGTGTTGCCAGAGGATGGGCATACCTCCGCGGGCGACCTCGAAGAAACTGGTGCCAAAGGAGCGGTCCATCATCAGCTCGACCAAGGCGATGGTTATGGCGGGGAAGGATAGGATGATCAGGAAGGCAGTGAAGAGCGTCATCCAAGTGAACACCGGCAGGCGCATCATGGTGAGACCGGGAGCGCGCATGTTGATGATGGTGACGATGAAATTCAGGGAACCGATCACTGAGGAGACGCCTAGAATTTGCAGGCCCATGACCCACAGGTCGGTGGAAGAGTCACCGGCGAACTGGCTGGAGTAGGCGGTGGAGGTCAGCGGGGCGTAGCCGAACCAACCGACATCTGGCGCGCCGGCACGGGTGAACCAACCCACGTTCAATACAATAGCCCCTACCAGGAAGACCCAGAAAGCGAACCCGTTTAGGCGGGGAAAGGCCACGTCGCGCGCACCGATTTGCAGCGGCATCATGTAGTTGAAGAATGCTGCTGAGAGCGGCATCACGGCGAGGAAGATCATCGTCGTCGCGTGCATCGTGAACAGCTCATTGTAAAGCTGGTGGCTGATGAACGTGTTGTTTGGCACCGCGAGTTGCACTCGGATCATCAAGGCCTCGACGCCACCGACCAAGAAAAAGATGAGGGCAGTGACGGCGTAGAGCAGACCGATTTTCTTGTGGTCGACGGTGGTAAGCCAGGAGACCAAGCCGGTTTTGGCGGATGGACGGGTGAAGAACCAAGGGCGCGAGGCGGGCTTGGCGGCGTGAGGGGCGGTGTAGTCGGCGGACTTAAGAGTGGCGGTGGCCATGGCGAAGGGAGCGTGTTGCTGGGAGCGTGTTGCGAGGGGCCTTAAGCAGAGAAAGGGGCGGAGGTTATTTCAGGCTGTGGAGATACTCCACGATAGCGCGGGCTTCGGTGTCGTTGACCGCAATATGAACTTTACCGGTCATGGCCTTGGTGGCGGGGTCTACGTCCATGTAGCCGGCCATCCCGTTAACGCCCACATACATCTTGTTGCCAGGCTTAACATTGTTCGGGTTTATGATCCAGCGATGGAGGTTAGGCTTGGAGTTTTCCAAGAGCCCGGCGGCGAGCGTGCTGCGAGCGCCGAAGTGGGTAAGATCCGGGGCGTTCACGCCGATGCCTTCGTGCCCGCGGATGCTGTGACAGGTGATGCAGTTCTTCTCCTTAAAAAGGGTTCTGCCCTGGGTTATGAGGGTGGTATCTTCGTCTTTGTCGGGGAATTGGAGTGCAGTCCATGCGGCGAAAGGGTGGGCATCGAACTCGGCGGTGTAGCCGGGGGAGTTGCGTTGCTTTGGCGTCATGTCGTAGCTGGCGAAGGCGGCCTTGGGGGCGTCATTGACCGGGGTGACGGTGCGGGCGGGTTTCTTTTGATTTTCGACCCAGGCGGCGAAGTCCTCGGCGCCGAGAGCGATGACCCGGAAGCGCATAACGGCGTGGGATTCGCCGCAGTATTCGGCGCACTGGCCCCAGAAATAACCGGGCTCGTCGGCTTGGAGCCAAAGGTGGTTGCCGCGATTGGGCATCATGTCGACTTTGCCGCCGAGCTTGGGCACCCAGAAGGCGTGGATGACATCGGAAGTGCGGAGGTTGATGCGCACGGGACGGCCGGCGGGGATGACGAGTTCGTTGCCGGTCAGGAGTTGCCCAGCGCCGTTGATCTGCTCGGCGGGGTATTCGAATTGGAACCACCATTGCAGACCGCGGGCGTTAACCTCATAGGCGTTGGCCCGCTGTTCATTCGGAACGTCGTAGGTATACCATATGGCCTTTAGAGTTGGGACTGCGATGAAGACGAGCGCGGCGATGGAGGCGCCAATCAAGCCTAGCTCCACGAAGGGGTTGCCGTGGCCCTGGTCGGGGACAGGGGTGTTTTTATCAATGGGGCCGCGGGCGCGAAATTTGATCGTGGCGTAAGCCAGCACGGAGGCGACGATCACGAAGATGATCGTGGTGACCCAGACGGTGACGTAAAATACGTCTAGCTGGGTGCGTGCGACCGGGCCCTTCACGTCGAAGGTGGATTGAGGTCCGGAGAGCCAACCGCCGAGCAGGATGGGCAGGGCAAGCAGGGCGCAGGTGGCGGCGGCGCGGCGCAAGAAGAGGACTGGGCTGAATCGCATGGTCGTGGTTCGGAAAAAAGTGAGGTGCGTTTGCACCGAGGGCGGAGGGTTCCAACTCGGGCTATCTTATCAAGCTATAATCAAGCTGCATATTTTCCACTCATCCTTTAGACTTTGTCGCTTTAGGCGGAGTTATTAGCAGCGGTCTTTGGTCCGGTAGCGCAGCTAAAGCTCCATCGACTGACTTGCGCCTCGGCGAAGATATCGGCACGGCTGGATCATGAATCTTAGCTGTTGGCGCGTTTATCCGGGTGTCGTGTTGGCCCTTTGGGTTTCGGGTTGTGGCCAGTCCAGTCATCCTCCGGCTTCGGACCAAGGGCCGGGCTTGGTCGCGCGGCCCGCTTCGGCGATTGAGGTCAGGGGCACGACCGAGGCACCGCGTGAAGTCATAATCGAGGTCGGTGACGCCATGAAGTTCAGTTTAACTCGACTGGCGGCGTCGCCGGGCGAGGTTATCCGTTTAAAACTAGTCAATTTAGGTTCTGCGCCCAAGGAGGCGATGGGACATAATTGGATTTTGCTTCGGGGGGGCGCCGACGCGGGTGCTTTTTTAAATGCGGCGCTTGGAGCAAAGGCGACCGACTACGTGCCGTCCGCCAAAGTCGGGGAGATCATCGCGCATACCAAGCTGCTGGGCGGGGGCGGAAGCGATGCAGTGGTCTTTACAGCGCCAACGGAACTGGGGGACTATGTTTTTCTTTGCAGTTTTCCCGCGCACTTCCAATTGGGGATGAAGGGCGTGCTGGTGGTGCGCTAAACCAGCGGGCGGGCGGGGCTGGGGTAGGGCGCACTTGTTTTGGGGGTTGCTTTGCCGAGGCGGGCTGGTGGGGTCTCGCCCCGCCTTTGCGCAGAACCTTTTACCTATGAATCCAGATACCGACTCCGTGCCGACCGCTTCTCATGTTCCCGATGCCTGGCCCGTGGCGGCCCGGTTATTGGTTCGCTGGCTTGACGAAGAAGTGCGCGCGGACGCGTTGTTGGATACGGCCCAGCTAACGGGTGGCGCCCGTGCGCGGTGTCAGAATCTCTTTTACGGTGCCATTCGGCACTATGGCAGGATAGAGACCATGGTTTCCTCCCTGGTGCGCCTGCGCCCACGTTCGCGAGTGATGGCGATTCTTCTCCTGGCTGGCTATGAGCTGATCGAGGGCGGAGGCGAGGGGCACGCGGCCAAAGTCGGGCATCATGCCGTTACCCAGACCAAGGCGCTGGCGAGTGAATCGGAGGCTAAGCTAGTCAATGCAGTCGTGCGCAAGCTGGCGGAGGGTTTGGCGGCTCAGCCGGTTCCGGGGAAAATCACGACGGCGGCGACGTTGGCAGATTATTATTCGACGCCGGCCTGGCTGGTGGAGCGGTGGCTGGTGGAATTTGGCGCCGAGGCCACCCGGATGCTCTTGGAGTGGAATCTGAAACCAGCCCCGGTGCACGCGCGCTGGCGTCCGCCTGGTGTCCCCGGTCCGGCTGAGTCGGAGTGGCTCGAGGCCACGCCATGGCCCGGCTACTTTTTGGTCAAGGGTGGCCATTGGTCCGAGGTGGCGCGCGCGCTGGCGGATGGCCGGGTTTATCTCGCTGATCCGGGGACGCGCATCGCAATTGATGCCTTGGCGCCGGTGGCCGGCGAAAGGATTATCGACGCCTGTGCGGCTCCGGGGGGCAAGAGCCTCGCTCTGGCCGATCGCATGGGGGCGGGTTTGCTGGTGGCGCTCGACGTCCCGGGCGCGCGCCACGAGCGGTTAGCTGAGAACCTAAAACGTTTTCCAGTCGATGTTTCGGCCAAGCGCGTTGAGGGGGACTTGCGGCGTTCCACCAGCCTCATGGGCATGGGCCCGGGCACTTTTGATGCGGTGCTGGTTGACGCTCCTTGCAGCAACAGCGGGGTGATGCGTCATCGAGTGGATGTGAAGTGGCGCCTGCAACCGGCGGATTTCGGCAAGCACGCGAAACAACAGGTGGAACTGCTCTGCGGAGCGGCGCGCTGGCTGAAGCCCGGCGGGCGGCTAGTCTACAGCACTTGCTCCATTGATGCGGAGGAAAATGCCTCGGTGACGGCGGCTTTCCTGCGCACTCCTGAGGGCCGTTCCTTCGAGTTGGTGACGGCTAGCGTGGCGTTGCCTTGGGTGACCGGTCACGACGGCGCAGGCGTTTCGGTATTTAGGCGCGGCGGCGCCTGATGTTCGGCAAAGCCGGCTTGCCACCGCCGCCCGCTGCGCGCCAGTTTGCTCCTTTTCCCTCCTTATTATGTCCACTCTTAAGTTTGCCGTCCTGCCCGGAGATTACATCGGTCCCGAGGTCATGTCCGAGGCGATCCGTGTCCTCGAGCACATCGCGAAACAGGACGGGCTGACGCTGTCCTACAGCCAGGCAGATGTTGGCGGTGCGGGCATTGATAATCATGGTAAGGCGCTCCCTGACTCGACCCTCGCTCTGTGTCGCGAGGCCGATGCCATACTCTTCGGCTCGGTTGGCGGCCCCAAGTGGGAGAAACTACCCCCCAAAGAGCAGCCGGAACGCGCGGCTTTGCTGCCCTTGCGCAAGGCATTTAATCTTTTCGCCAACATCCGCCCCGGACTCCTGTATGCGGATCTGACCGACGCCTCGCCGCTCAAGTCCGCGCGCATTCCTGATGGCATCGATATCGTCTGCATCCGCGAGCTGACCGGTGGCATCTACTTTGGCCAGCCGAAGACCACTACCACGCTGGAAAATGGCGAAGAGCAGGCGATCGACACCATGGTCTACAAGACCTCCGAAATCGAGCGCATCGCCGAGGTCGCCGCCGTCACTGCTCGCGCCCGCGGAAAAAAAGTCTGCTCGGTGGACAAGGCCAACGTGCTCGAAACCTCCGTGCTGTGGCGCCGTGTAGTCACCGCTTATTTCGCCAAGAATCACCCGGATATCGCACTCAGCCACATGTATGTCGATAACGCTGCGATGCAGCTCGCGCGCGACCCGAATCAGTTCGATGTGCTCTTCACCGAAAACATGTTCGGTGACATCCTTTCAGACGAGATGGCGGTGATCTGTGGCTCGCTCGGTATGCTCTCCAGCGCTTCGCTTGGCACCGGGAAAAACTCTCTGGGCCTGCCTTTCGGCCTGTTCGAGCCCGCCGGCGGCACGGCGCCCGACATCGCCGGGAAAGGTGTGGCCAATCCCTGTGCGCAGATTTTATCGGTGGCCATGATGTTGCGCTATAGCTTCGGTCTCGACGCGGTCGCTGACCGCATCGAGGCGGCTGTCCGCGCGGCTGTAGCAACTGATGGCGTGCGCACCGGGGATATCGCATTTGGTCGCGCTGCTGTAGGCACGCGGGTGATGGCAGATGCGATTATAGCGCGGCTCTAGGCGGCTGACGGGCGCCTCCGCCGTTCCTTCAGACGCGACAATCCCGCCACACCAAGGCAACGCGTGGCAAAAGCACATGGTTGTTCTTGGGGGGGCGAATTCGCCGCGTCTTGGGAGTGTCTGGAGGGTGCCAGGCAATCCAACTTTGCATGCGACAATTAAGGCCGGCGAGAAGAGCGGCCCGAAGCTTCCGTTCGACCGGCTCGATACTATCCAGGTGGGTTAATAGCGATGGCGAAGTGCGGCTCGGGGCTTAGACGGACGTGTCGCCTGATTTCTGAAATGAAACACGGGATCAGGCTGCGATGGGGCTTTTACTCCTCGTGTTCTGCCAACCAGCGTTCGGCCTCGATGGCTGCCTGGCAGCCCATGCCAGCCGCGGTGATGGCCTGGCGGTAGACGTGGTCGGAGCAGTCTCCAGCGACATATACCCCGGGCACGTTTGTCTGCACTTGGGATCCGGCCGCGGGTTTAAAATATCCGCCGTCATCTACCTCAAGGGCCGGGACGAAGGGGCCGGTGTTGGGGATGTGGCCGATGGCAACGAAGATACCTTTTACGGGTAGCACAGATTCCGCGCCTGTCTTTACATTTTTTACCTTCAGGCCGGAGACAGCGCCCTCGGATACGCCCTGCACCTCCACGGGCACGGAGTCCCATACCATTTGGATCTTTTCGTGAGCGGTGGCGCGGTCAGCCATGATCTTCGAAGCGCGTAGGGAGTCGCGACGATGCACGAGGTAGACCTTGCTGGCGAAGCGCGTTAGGAAAAGGGCCTCCTCGGCCGCGCTGTCGCCGCCGCCGAGCACGGCCACTTCCATCTTCCGGTAAAAGGCGCCGTCGCAGGTCGCGCAGGTTGTTACGCCCTTGCCGCCATAAAGTTCTTTCTCGCCGGGAATCCCGGTCATGCGGGGCGAAGCGCCGGTGGCGATGATCACCGCCTTGGCGAGGATCTCTCGATTGCCAACCGTCAGACGTCGGGGAGAAACCGAAAAATCCACGGCCGTGACGAGAGCTTGTTCAAAACGCGTGCCGAAGCGCGTGGCCTGTTCGCGCATGTTTTGCGTGAGCTGGAAGCCATCCACGCCATGGGGGAAGCCGGGGAAGTTCTCGACTTCGCTGGTAGTCGTCAATTGGCCACCGGGCAAAGGGCCTTCAAGCACGAGCGGATTGAGATTGGCGCGTGCGGTGTAGATCGCAGCGGTTAGTCCGGCGCAGCCGGTGCCTACGATGACGACGTTTTCGACAGGTGTGGACATGTTAAATGCGTAAAAACGGACACGTTGGCGCGGCCTTGGCAACGTGCAAGCCGCGTGGTTTCTGGGCCTCGTTATGTTGGGGCTCCCTAAAACAGCCGAAGTAGCGAACGCGGCCCCACCGCGACGAAGGTCTCTTGAGAAGGGACGTTACACGCAAGGGTGCGCAAGAGATGGCCTTGATCATCAAAAACGCCGATGGCTGAGCCGTTCGCTAGGCAAGCATAGTAAAGGCGTGCATCCGGATCATAGTCGAGTGACAGGCCGCGCACCTGTTTTTCTAGCTTCAGTTCGGAGTGGATGCGTCCGTCTAGTCCGTGACGTCGCACCAGATCGGTGTATTCCGTCGCTAGCAGGAGAATTTCACCGGTTGTTTTGTCTAGCGCCACGCCCCAGACCGGTTGTTCGAGCCCTTCGAGCGGAATGTAATTTTTGAAATTCCCCTCGAGATCCGCTTCAAGAAGCGCGGGCGAGTCCGGGGCGGAAAAGAAGAAGTGCCGGTCTCGCGAGCGGATCGCGAAATCGTGCCCGCCGGGCGGTAGGCGGGGCACGGTGACTTCGCGTTTGATCGCGCGGGCCGGGCGGTCGACTACGCGGACATGGTTTCCGGGAGAAATCCGGATGTAAAGGTGGTCGGTGTAGGGTTCATAGGCGAGGCCAGTCACGTGCTCGCCCCTTTTTAAAAAGGCGGGGACATCGGCGTTTGGTTCGCTGTTGAGCGGGTTGATGTCGTGCAGGACCGCTTCCTTTGCCGGAACGTAGAGATAGGCATGGCTGGGGCCGGGGGTGCTGCAACCGGCTGCACCCAGGGCCAGGCCGAGAAGCCCCACGTTAACGAATTCGCGTAGTGGCCCCTTTGGTTTTGCGCGGGAGCTGGGAGCGGCTAAGTCAGCTCCATGAAGTTCGCCCTCGTGAGTGGAACCAGCATCAGTCATTCACCGATATTTTCGGGTTGGAGTCCACTCACGGTCGAGACGAAATATGGATCGGTCATGTTCCGCGCGCGCGGGGACCAGGTGGTATTAAATCGCCACGGGTCCGGTCCGGCGCCGCTGCCGCCTCACTCGATTAATGCTCGCGCTAATTTTGCCGCGCTCGCCCAGCTGGGCTTTAAGGATATAGTATCCTTCAATTCGGTAGGATCGCTTCGTCCGTCACTCGCGCCGGGGACCTTGGTATCTTGCTCGGATTACGTGGCCATTCAGCAGCCTCCAGCGACCTATTATGACGAAGTGCTCCAAGCGGGTGCACCGGGCATAGCCAACAACCTTGTTCCGGTTATATTGGACGCACTTTCCGCTGAGTTCACGATCGCGACCGGCCAGACTTATGTGCACACTCGCGGACCGCGCTTTGAGACCAAGGCCGAGATCCGTGTCATGAAGACTTGGGGTGACGTGGTGGGCATGACCCTCGCCCATGAGGCGGATTTGTGCACCGAGCTGGGCTTGCGTTACAATTCTTTCGGCATGGTCGACAACTATGCCAACGGGATCGAGGGCGCGGCGATTGATTATGCCTCCTTCAAGCAAATGGTGCATGATAACCAAGAGCGGGTGAACCGTTTCATCGTCCGGCTACTAGAAGTTATGTCTTAGTGGTTCTTTGCTAATACGTGCCCTTTTTGGGGGCACTCAATGGGGCTGGCTCGGTTCTTCTCACTTCAGCCCCTCTCTTCGGGGTTTCGTCGGTGCCCATTTCCCGGCAGGTTCGTTGACGAACTCGTCTGCCTTGGCTTTAGTGCAGGCACTTCATGAGCGATCATTACTCCGCTAATCAACTATCGGTCGCGCGTGAGAGCTTGCAGAAGATTCGGGTGTCGATGCGTGGCACAATCAAAGGCAAGGATACGGTGATCGACCAGGTGTTGATCGCATTGGTCGCCGGCGGTCACGTGTTAATCGAGGATCTGCCCGGTGTCGGCAAGACCACCCTGGCTTACGCGCTGGCTCGGTCGATGGATTGTGTTTTCTCCCGCATCCAGTTCACCAGCGATTTGTTGCCCAGCGACGTCACTGGCGTCGCAATTTACGATGAGACCATCAAGGAGTTCGTCTTCAAGAAGGGACCGGTCTTTGCCAATATTGTCCTGGCCGATGAGATTAATCGTGCCACCCCCAAGACCCAGTCGTCGCTCTTGGAGGTCATGGATCGCGGTAAGGTAACGGTCGACGGCCAGGCCCATGCCGCGGGCACGCCTTTCATGGTCTTGGCGACGCAGAACCCGGTCGATTACGAAGGGACATTTCCGCTGCCCGAAAGCCAAATGGACCGCTTTCTCATGCGTCTGCACATGGGTTATCCTCAGGCGGCGGATGAGCTCGAGATCCTACGCAGCGCCCGGACCGGCTATGATTCCATCGCGATGGACCCGGTGGTGACACGCTCAGAAATCCTGCAGCTTCAAAAGCTCGCGGAGCAGGTTTTCATCGAAGAGACAGTGCTCGATTATATCCTGCGCATTGTCAGCGCGACCCGCACCGAGGAGGATTTCCGCGCCGGCGTATCGGTGCGCGGTGGGCTGGCGTTAAAGCACGCAGCCCAGTCCCGTGCCCTGCTGGAAGGCCGCGACTTTGTGGTGCCCGAGGATGTCGCCGCTCTGGTCGTCCCAGTGCTGGCGCACCGCCTCACCCTGGTCCGCCCGGTCTCGGATGGTATGGAGGAGCGCCGCATGGTGGGTGCTATCCTTAAACGCATCGTTTCCTCCCTGCCTGCGCCGGTCTGAACGGCTCCGCGCCATGGTTACGACCCTTCAGCAATCCCGTCCGGTGACGGGCCGTTCTGCGACCGCGCCAGAAGGGGTTATTCCGCAGGCTTCAAGTTGCACTGAATGGCAGAAACCGTGGTCCCGCGCTACGCGGCGCGGTCAGCGTTGGCGCGCATTGCTGTGGTCCCTGCTTTATCCGCCGCGCGGGGACCGGATTGTGCCCACCATCACCGGAGTGATGTTGTTCGCGGTCTCTATCGGCATAGGCACGGCGGCCTATAACACCGCCAATAACATTCTTTTTATCACGCTCTCGCTGCTCTTGTCCTGTATAATCTTAAGTGGCGTGCTCTCATGGCTAAATTTGAGCGGCGTTGAGTGGCGAGTGCATCACGGTGGTCCTTGGCGAGCAGGCCAGCCCAAGACGGTTGCACTGGAGTTGCGTAACAATAAGAGCCTGTTGCCGACTTATGGCCTTTGGTTTGATTTAGCAGCGGCCGACGAGGTCCAGCGCCGGCATCTGATAATCCGGCTCGATCCCGGTGCTTCGACCCGACTGGATTGGCCGGTCAAGTCGGTGCGGCGTGGCCTGCTGACGTTGCGACTGCGGTCCGTCGGTTCGCTTTTCCCCTTCGGATTTTTCCGCAAATCCGTCGCATCTGGCTTGTGTGCTGAGGTGCTAGTCCGGCCGGCCCCAGTAGAGTATCGAAGCCATGCGGAAGGCGCATGCTGGCGTCTGGTGCGCAGCCACGGGCGGGTCAACCGGGTTGGGCACGAGGGCGACCTTCTGGCGCTTCGTCGCTATGCCTCCGGCGATGCTACGCGTAAAGTCCACTGGAAAGCTAGCGCGCGGCTCCGCCATCTGATGGTGCGGCAGTTTTCAGCTGAGGGTATGGAGGGATTCTGCCTGCGAATCGATACTGATACGTCAGTCTGGCCGCGTCCGGACCAATTCGAACTCGCCGTGTCTCTCGCCGCGACTTTGGCCGAGGATCTATTCCGGATGGAGAGACTGCAGTCTGTGGTGATTGATGACGAGACGCCACATCCGGTGGGCCGACTGCGCGATGTGGAGCATTTCCTCGATCGGCTGGCCCTGCTTGAGACTGTCGAGCGAACAAGGGCAGGCTCGCGCCCGCGGTTTTCGACGGTTTCTCCCGCATTGCATCGTTTAGTCCTCCATCTCCAACCACAGGGACCGCGCGGTGTCGCGGCGATGCTCAATGGAAAGCCCGCGGCCTCAGCTTAGTCAGATCGAGCTTCAGCAACTGCGCTGGTTCCTTGGCGGCCTGATTGGCATAGTCTCGGCCTGGACGGTTTTCTACACGGAGGTGGATGCCATGCTGCCGCTTGGGGTTATCACCCTTACGGTGCCGGTTTTTGTCGTATATCCGGTCCTCTCTCAGGCTCTTCCGGCTTTATTCCACCGACTGGCATTTCCTTTTATAGTTAGCGTTTTCGCGCTCGACCTGTGGGGCAATCGCCAACCCCTGCCAGCGATGATCCGGTTGGACCTTATGCTGCTTGGCTACCGTTGTCTCTCGCCGCGTGGACGGCGGGAGGATTTGCAGCTTATATTGCTGGCCCTCTTCGTGGTCGTAGTCACGGGGGTTTCCACCATTTCGCCCGCCTTTGTGGTGCAGATTCTCTTTCTTACCGGCGCGGCGCTCGGGTTGTTACTCGCGGTCACGCTCTCGGAATCTCGAGCCGCGAGCTTGGCAGATAATGTTTTCGGCTGGGAGCAGGTGAGTTGGCGGGATCTCCTGCGTCGTCTTTGGGCAACGGCGGACATTCGGGTGGTCGCGCTGGCCGGAACTCTCTTCTGCGGTGTAGTGCTGCTCTCGGCACTGCTCTTCCTCGCTCTTCCTCGCTTTGAGATTAGCAACGACTTTTTTATCGGCGGACAGATCAACAAGTCCTCCCGCACGGGTTTTTCGGAAAACATCCTCTTTGGTGAGTTGAATAAAATCGCTCAAGATAGCGGCATGGCCTTCGCGGTGGATGTGAGCGACCCCGGCGCCCTGCCGGCGGAACTCTATTGGCGTATGCTGGTGCTAGATGAGTATTCAGGACAGGGCTTCCGCGCCTCGGCGGGCCTACGCAACAGCTTCTCGCCCAGCCGCGAAAAGTCCGTTGTCCACGGTGGCATCGGCCGAGCACGCGAGGACCGCACCGTCTGGACGATCTACTACCAGCCTGGCGTCAGCCGCTATCTTCCTCTGATGGGCGGCTTCAGTCGGCTGTATTTTGGCGCACCCCAGTCGCTATCACAGAGTCCGGCTTTGCGTATCGCAGCGCTACCTTCGGAACCGGCCCAAATGGTCGGCTACCGCGTCGAGGGTATGGATACCGATGGCGTTCTTCGCGACCGCCTCTTTGCCCGCGAGCACATTCTCCCCGCTTGGGATTCTCCGCGCGCGCGGATGTTTTTTAACCACGCTGCCCTGCCCCGTGAGTCGGCCGAAGACGAGACATCAGTCGGGCGCGCTGGCGGGGGTAGCGAACCTAACTTTCTTGAACTCAATGGAGTTGCCTTGGGCGATCTCGATAAATTGCGGGCTTGGGTCACGGAGATCGGCGGGAACGGCGCGGGCGGCCCCGAGTTCGCCCGTTCGGCGGGCGCCTGGCTCCAAGCCCGCCACATCTACAGCCTCGATTCCACCACGCCGGCCGGCGAGGGGGACGTCATCGTTCGCTGGTTAGACTCACGTGAACCGGGCCATTGCGAACTTTTTGCCGGTAGCATGGTTCTGCTCGCCCGCGTGGCAGGTCATCCTACTCGGCTTGTGACGGGGTTCAAAGGAGGGGTCTGGAATTCGACGAGTGGAAGTATCACGGTGCGCAACTCCGACGCCCATGCCTGGTGCGAGATTTGGGATGAGGAAATCGGTTCCTGGGTCCGGATTGACGCTACGCCGGGTGCGCAGATCACGCCATCGAATACCGCAGCTGAGATCAAAGCGGGCGCCAGTCGGATGGAGCAGGACACTGGTTGGTCAGCGCGGCTCGATGGGGTGCGGGTCTTTTGGTATCGGCGCATTGTTAATTTTGATCAGACTGCGCAACTGGAGCTGGTGCGCGGCACCAAGGACCAGTTGCGGACGATCATGCTCGCCGTCCGCGAGCTGGTGGACACCCGCTTGCGCAAGCTGGTGGAATGGTTTTGGCAGCCTTGGAGGTTTTTGCGCATTTCCGTTGGCGCGGCTTCACTCGGAGTAATCGTTGCTGGCGTTTGGTTCTGGCGCAGGTCCGGTCGGTTTTGGTGGATGGATTGGCGAAGTCTTCGGTCAGGGTCGTATCGACAGGATCCGGTGCGACGCGAGGCCTCGCGTTGGCTGTCCAGGCTGCAAAGTAGGGCGGATTTGCTTGTCGAATCCCAACCGCCCGGGCTAGTCGAGACTCGCGGACGCTTGCTTCGTCTGCGCTACGGATCACGCGAAGGCTGGGCGCCGCCCACAGAGGTATTTAACGAGGCCAGGCGCCAGTTGCGAATGCTGGTTCGGGCCAAACGACCCAATTCGAAAAAGATTTAGACTTGTGAGGCTTGGTTGCTTGGGGCGTAGACCCCGCCTCCGAGCAGGCGTGGACCGTCGTGAATCGCTAGGATCTGGCCGGCAGCAAGGCCGCGTTGAGGCTCCTTAAAAACCACCTTCGCCTCGTCCGGGCCAGTCGGGGTGAACGTCAATCGCACCCGTGGATCTCGGTAACGCACGCGGCCCTCCAGCGCGACCGGGCCGGCGGCTGGGTCGGGCGGAGTCGGACTGTTCCAACGCAGACCTTGCACAGTGACCTCGCGGGTGAAGAGCCCCGGCGCGGACTCGCCGTCAAAGCCCACCAGAAGGGCGCGGTCGTTGGCGCGTTTCCCCACCACCACGTAGGCGCGACCGTCTGTATTTGACGGCACGCCTATCCCCTTGCGCTGCCCCAGGGTGAAGAAGTGCAGCCCCCGGTGTTCGCCGAGCACGCGATCGTCGGTGTCGCGGACGATCGGTCCAGGGGCGTCCGGCACATAGGCGCGGAGGAAGTCGGCCATCTTCACCTGGCCGATGAAACAGATGCCCTGGCTGTCTTTCTTGTCGGCGGTGGCGAGACCGGCGCGGCGGGCGATGGCCCGTAGATCCGGCTTCAGCAGGTCGCCGATTGGGAAACGCGCGCCACGGAGCTGGTCTTGGTCGAGGAGGGCTAGGAAATAGGTCTGATCCTTGTTCGAGTCGGCGCCTTCGAGCAGGGCGAAGTCATTGTGGCGCTCGAACAACTCGGTGCGGCGGGCGTAGTGGCCGGTGGCCACGGCGGCGAAACCGTGGTCGCGCGCCCAGGCGCGGAGCACTCCGAACTTGATTTCGCGGTTGCACATCACGTCTGGGTTGGGCGTGAGGCCGCGCACGTAGCCGTCGAGCAGGTAGGCTACGACCTTTTCGCGATACTCCTCCATCAGGTTGACCACGCGGAAGGGGATGCCGAGCTGGTCGGCAACACGGCGGGCGTCGGCGATGTCCTGCTCCCATGGGCAATCGCCGAGGATGTTGTCCTCGTTGATCCAGTTTTTCATGTAGGCGGCCTCGATGGGCACGCCTGCGTCGCGCAGGAGGAGTGCGGCGACGGAGCTGTCCACCCCGCCGGAGAGGGCAACGAGGGTCTTTGGTTCAGGCGGAGGCGGGATGTTGGACGACACACGCCATGCCGTGCGCGCCGGCTGGGGCTTGTCAACCGGGAGAAATGCCGGCGGCACGGCGTGGCTCAGTCGCTCGCAACGGCCACAAGGATTTTTTCCTTCAGGTGGGTGGAGCGGGTCTTGGCCTCGTTGTTACGGACGGCCATGGCGTAGGCGGCCGGCTCGCCGACCAGGAAGACCTTCTTTTTCCCGCGCGTGATGGCGGTGTAGATCAGGTTGCGCTGGAGCATCATGAAATGCGCCTTCAGCAGCGGGATGACCACGGCGGCGTATTCGCTGCCCTGGCTCTTGTGGATGCTGATGGCGTAGGCCAGCGCGAGGTCGCTCAGCTCGCCCCGGATGAAGGCGTGGCGGACGCCGTCGAACTCGGCGTCGAGCGTGCCGGCCTCGGGGTCGGCCGCCACGACCACGCCGATGTCGCCGTTGAAGAGCCCCTTGTCGTAGTTGTTGCGCAGCTGGATGAGCTTGTCGCCGACCCGGAACTCGCCGCCGGGGGCGCGCAGACCGGCGCCATGGGGGTTGAGCGCGGCCTGGATGCGGAGGTTGAGGTTGCCCACGCCGGCCACGCCCTTGTGCATCGGCGCGAGCACCTGGATGTCGCGGCCGGGCTTCATCCAGGGGAAGTGGTTCGGGATAAACTCGGCGCAGAGCGTCACGACTTTCTGGAGACAATCGTCGGCGTCGCGTGCCACCACGAAGGTGAGGTCGGCCCAAGGCTGGAGTTTTTCGAGCGAATCGACCGCGATGGGCAGGGCGGGCTCGCCGGCGTTGATGGCGTGGGCAGTGGTTACGATTTCGCTCTGCCCCTGCTGGCGGTGGACGATGGTCAGGCGGGTGACGGGCACGGTGTCGGTCGCAATGAGGTCCTTCAGCACGTTGCCGGCGCCGACGCTGGGGAGCTGGTCGGTGTCGCCCACCAGCAGGAGGTGGGCGCGCGATGGCATGGCTGCGAAGACGGCGGCGGCGAGGCGGGTGTCGAGCATGGAGGCCTCGTCCACGACCAGGAAATCGGTGGCGAGGGGCGCGTCCTCGTTGGCGTCGAAGCCGCCGCGCTGGGGGTTGAATTTCAACAGGCGGTGCAGGGTCTGGGCGAAGGCGCCGGTGGTCTCGGTCAGACGCTGGGCGGCGCGACCGGTGGGGGCGGCGAGGGCGAGGCGAACTTTTTTGGCCTTCAGGATCTCGACGAGGGCGCGCAGGCAGGAGGTTTTTCCGGTGCCGGGGCCGCCGGTGAGGATGGAGATCTTGGCGAGCAGCGAGGCGCGGACGGCGTCGCGCTGGGCCTGGGCAAAGGTGAACCCGGCTTTTTCCTCGGCCCATATGAGGGCGGCATCGTGTTTGATCGGAGGCAGACCGCTGGGAACGATGCGCAGGCGGTGCAGAGCGGCGGCAATCTTTTGCTCGAAGCGGTCGAGCACGGGTAGTTGGATGAGGCTGGAGCCGGGCAGGGGCTCGGCCACGCCGGCAGGAGTGTGAAGCGCCAGGGTTTTATCCTCCACTAGGGCCGCGATGCGAGCAGTGATACGTTCGCCTGAGGCTTCCAGCAGGGTGGCGGCGTAGTCGCGAAGGTCGGCCTCGCGCAGGGCGGTGTGGCCCTCCTCCTGTAGCGTCTCCAAAGCGTAGAGCAGGCCGGCGTCGAGCCGGGGCGGGGCGTCGTTGGCGAAGCCGAGGTTGATGGCGATGCGGTCGGCGGTCTTGAAGCCGATGCCGTCGATTTCGCGAGCCACCCGGTAGGGCTGGTTTTGCAGGATGGAGCGCGACTCGGCGCCGTATTTCTCGATCAACTTCACGCATTGGCCGGGCGTGACGCCGTAGGTCTGGAGAAAAATGTAGAGTTCACGGAAGGCGCGCTGCTCGTCCCAGGCCTTTTTGATCGCGGTGGCGCGGACCTTGCCGATGCCGGGCACGTCGCGCAGGCGGGCGGACTCCTCGGAGAGCACGCGGAAGGTGGCGGTGCCGAAGGCGTCGACGATTTTATTGGCGTAGACCTTGCCCACGCCGGGCACGAGGCCGGAGCCGAGGTATTTGCGGATGCCGTAGACGCTGGAGGGCAACTCGCTGGAGAAGCGCTCGATTTTGAACTGGGCGCCATGCTGGGCGTGGCTGGTCCAGGAACCGTGGAGGTGGAGGGTTTCCCCGCATTGCACGCCGGGCAGGGCACCGACGATCGTCACGCGTTCGTCGCTCTCGTCGGCACGGAAATCGGCGATAGTGTAGTGATTTTCTTCGTTATGAAAAACGATGCGCTCCAGCACGCCGGTCAGGGCGTTGGCGGTCCCAGCGGCGACGGACGGGGCAGGACGAAGCTTGGGGGGCGGAGGCGGCACGGAAGTCGATAAAGTGAACAGCGGGAGCGTGCTGGCAAGCGGAGGAAGGTAACCAACCACGGTCTGCCCATTTGAAAAAACACCCTCGACAAGCGCGAGGCCTAGGCTTCGTTGAGATAAAGTGTATCGGGCAATGATTAACGACCTCTCGATTATTACCCGCCCTTCCGGGGTGGGAATCTTGGCGTAAACGCACGACGCACGCCTCTGATTTTCTAAAACCCCGGGTCAAAACGCCCGGGGTTTTTCGTTTCCCCCGTTCAATCATCCCTCCACCGTCCACCCTTCGACCCCAAACCCGCCGTCCCCGCGCCGACTGATCTTACCATGAGCAACGCCGTTAAAATTTACGACACCACTCTCCGCGATGGCACGCAGGGAGAGGGCATCAGTTTTTCCGTCACGGATAAACTCCTCATCGCGCAAAAGCTCGATGCTTTCGGTGTGGATTACATCGAAGGCGGCTTCCCCGGCTCGAACCCTCGTGATATCACCTTCTTCGCTGAGGCTAAGAAATTGAAGTTCACTCATGCCAAACTCGCCGCGTTCGGTTCTACCCGCCGGGCGGGCATCACCGCCGCCGAAGATACCCAGCTCGCCACCCTGCTCGCTGCCGAGACGCCGGTTCTTACTCTGGTGGGTAAGACCTGGACGCTTCACGTCACCGAGATCCTCCGCACCACGCTTGAGGAGAACCTTGCCATGATTGAGGACTCCGTCCGCTACGTCACGTCCCAGGGCCGAGAAGTGGTCTACGACGCCGAGCATTTCTTCGACGGCTTCAAGGCCGACCCCGACTACGCGCTGCAGACCCTCCGCGCCGCGATCAAGGGCGGCGCCAGCAACCTCACCCTGTGCGACACCAACGGCGGCACCCTGGTCGACGACTTCAAGGCCATCGTCGCCAAGGTCGTGGCCGAGTTTGGCGCGGACAAGGTCGGCGTGCATACCCATAATGATTCTGGCCTTGGCGTCGCGCTCTCCCTTGCGGGGGTGGCGGCGGGCGCGACCCTCGTGCAGGGCACGGCCAACGGCTACGGCGAGCGCACCGGCAACGCCAACCTGTTCACCATCCTGCCCAGCCTCTTCCTCAAGATGGGCAAGACGGCCCGGTGCGCGGAAAACCTCGCCGGCCTGCGCGAGTTGTCCCTTACTTTCGACGAGCTCGCCAACCTCAAGCCCGACACGAAGGCCCCCTACGTCGGCGCCTCCGCCTTCGCCCACAAGGGCGGCCTCCACGCCAACGCCGCCCAGAAGGTAAAGTCTTCCTACGAACACATCGATCCCGCCATCGTCGGCAACCGCACCCGCGTGCTGGTCTCCGATATGGCCGGCCGCAGTTCGGTCGCTATGAAGGCAAAGGAGCTCGGCTTCGAACTCGACGAGAAGGCGCCCGAGATGAAGGCGCTCATCGAGCAGCTCAAGGATCTCGAGTTCCGCGGCTACGAGTTCGAGGCCGCCGACGCCTCGCTCGCCCTCCTCATCGCGCGAACCCTGGGCAAGACGAAGAGCTTCTTCGAGGTCGAGAGCTACCGCGTGATCGTCGAGCGCGGTCCGGCCGGTAGTCTCGTCGCCGAGGCGACGGTCAAGCTTACCGTCGATGGCGAGGCCCGCCACACCGTCGCCGAGTGCACCGGTCCCGTCGGCGCGCTCGACAAGGCCCTGCGCCTCGCCCTCGAGCCCGCTTATCCGCGTATCCGCGACATGGAGTTGCGCGATTACAAGGTCCGTATCCTCGACGGCCGCAACGGCGCCAACGCCCGCACCCGAGTCCTCATCGTGAGCGGCCACGGCACCCGCGTCTGGGGCACGGTGGGCGTGAGCGACAACATCATCGACGCCTCCTGGGAGGCGCTGCTCGACGCGGTGGGCCATCACCTCGCCGCCTAAGGTCGGCGCGGGGCGGGACCGCTGGGACTGCCTCGCAAATACCGACTCGGCTGTCCCAGCGGTCCCGCCCCACACTATCCCCTTTCATGAAACGTCTGCTCTGGATCGTCGCCGCGCTCGGATTGCTCGTGCTCTGCATCGCCTGGGTGGTGCGCGCGCGGACCAACGCCGACGCGAAGCCAGTGGTCCACACCTACCTAAAGCCCGCCTTGCGCGATCTTCGCCAGACCGTGGTGATAAACGGCACGATCACGCCCGTGCTTTCCACCGAGATTCGCTCCGAGGTCAGCGGCCGCATCTCCCGCGTGCTGGTCGAAGCCGGGGCCGAGGTCGCGGCCGGCCAGGCGTTGATCGAACTCGACCAGAGCACGCTCCAGGTGCAGCTCGACGACGCCCGCCTTGGCGTGGCCGGTGCCCGCCTGCGCACCGAGCGCGCCGAGCTGGAGTTCAAGCGTCTGCAAACCCTCGCCGACCGCGCCTTGGTCAGCGAAAAGGAGCGCAAGGAGGCGGAGATCGCCCTCCGTCTCGCGCAGAACGAAACCGCTTCGCAGGAGGCGCGGGTGAGGCTGCTGGAAAACTCCCTGGCAAAGGGTGTCATTTCCGCGCCCTACGCGGGTCGCGTGCTTAGCCTCGCTGCGCGCCCGGGCATGATCGTCACCGGCGCCGATGCCGGTCGCGAGGGGAACACCCTGCTCGAACTCGCCGACCTCACCCGCCTTCGGGTCGAGGCTGCGATCAACGAGATCGACGTCGCTGTGCTCACCCCGGAGATGCCGGTGGAGATCACCTTCGAATCCGTGCCCGAGGCCAAGGCATCCGGACGCATCACTTTCATCGCCCCGGCCGCCGGCAAGGCCGCCGGGGGGAACTCCCAAGTGGGCGGCGTTTCAGGCGGTATGGGAGGGACATCTGGCGGCTCCCGCGATTTTCCGCTGCAGATCGCCATCGACCAGTCCCACCTGCGCGTGCGTCCCGGAATGACGGCCCGCGTCCACATCGTGACCGCGATGGTGAAAAACGTTCTCTCCATCGAGCACAACGCCGTCTTCAACGACCACGAGACCGGCGAGTGGTTTGTCTTCAAGCGCGTTTCCGATCCCAAGGCATCCCCGGAAAAAGCCAAGGTCGAGATCGGCGTGCGAGACGATCTCCACGTCGAGATCAAATCCGGCCTGGCCGAGATCGACGAGGTGTCCCGGGAACGCCCTGCTGGCGTTAAGTTCGGCCAGGATAAATGAGGAACCACGAAAGACACGAAACACACGAACACCAAACCCGCTTCTATTCTACCGTCTGCGCCCTTCGTGTGTTTCGTGGTTAATTAAGATGAGTTTGGCCCCCGAAGTCCTCCGCCTCGACCGCGTCGGTAAGCGTTACCCGATGGGTGATGTCATCGTGGACGCGTTGGTGGATGCCTCGTTCACGCTGCGGGAAGGCGAGGCGGTTGCCATACTCGGCCCCTCCGGCTCGGGTAAGTCCACGCTCATGCACTTGCTGGGCTTTCTCGATTCGCCCAGCTCCGGCGAAATCCTCTTCGAGGGCCGACCCGTCGCCGTGCTAACCGAGAGTCAGCGCGCCCGCATCCGCGCCGAGAAGATCGGCTTTGTCTTTCAGGCCTTTAATCTCCTGCCGCGTCTCTCCGTGCGCGCTAATGTCGCCCTGCCGCTCGCCTACCACGGATCGCCGCCCGCCGACGCGGAGGATCGCGTTGACCGCGCCCTCGAATTGGTCGGCATGTCCAATCGCGCCCATCACAAGCCGGGAGAACTCTCCGGCGGCCAGCGCCAGCGCGTCGCCATCGCCCGAGCGCTAGTCAATGAGCCGCGCATCTTGCTCGCCGACGAGCCCACGGGTAATCTCGATACCAAGACCGCGGCCGCGATCCTCGATTTGTTCAAGGAGCTAAACCGACTTGGACGCACCATTGTGATCGTCACCCACTCGCCCGAGATCGCCGGGCACTTCCGCCGCCAATTGCACGTGCGCGACGGCCTAGTCACTGAAGGAGGCGTCGCATGAGACGTCTTTTATCCGGTGTGGGTAACGGCTTCGCTGAAATCTGGGGGCATAAGCTCCGTTCGCTGCTCACCATTAGCTGCGTGATGCTTGGCGTCGCATCAATGGTGCTGACCACGGGGTTCATGGAGGGATTCTTCAAAAACTGGGAGGACTCCTTGCAGGATCAGGGCGGTATTGAGAAAATTTTCGCCTCCGCCCAGGGCGTCAAGGAGCGGCAGGAACCCTTCGCTGCCGTCTCTCCAGGCCTCACCCTGGCCGACGCCCGCGCTCTTAGTGAACTCGTGACCCAAGCTGGAGTGATCTCGCCGGAGATCGATGCCACGCTTCCCCGGCTAGCCCGCGCTGGAAAAACCTTCGAGGGTCGGCGGGGGGCGCGCGTCATGGGGGTGACGAATGCTATTTTGGAGATCAACCGCTATGAGATCGGGTCCGGTCGTGCCTTTTCCGATCTCGATATGCACGACGACTCGGAGGTTATCATTATTGGCAGCAAGGTTCGGGAAGCGCTATTTGCGTCAGGCGAGGAACCGCTCGGGGCCTTTATTGATTTTAACAACCGTCCGTTTCGTGTCATTGGCGTTTTGCACAATTACGAGCGATTCTGGGGCACCTACAATACTCTGGATTGGAAGAACGAGATCGCCTTTGTCCCCGTTACCACGATGGCAACCAAGGTGCAGAGGTCCGACCGCCTCTCTTTTTTAAACCTAAAGGCTGCGAATATCTCTCACCTGCGCGAGACGGTGGACGCAGCGACCAATGTCCTCGCCCAGCAGCACCGCGGGATCATTGATTTCAATGTGCGCACCAATGAGGAGCAACTGGCCAGTTTCGCCAGCACCAAGGCGAGCTTCGTGATCGGCGGTGGCGCCATAGCGGGTGTTTCACTGCTGGTCAGCGGTATTGGGATCATGAATCTCATGCTTGCTTCGATCAATGAGCGCGTGCGCGAGATCGGTATTCGCAAGGCGGTCGGCGCGACGCCGTTCAACATCTTTAGCCAGTTCGTGGCCGAGGCGGTGACGCTGAGTCTGCTCGGTGGCGCGGCGGGAGTCGCCGTCGCGGTCGCCTTGATCAAGGTTCTCGCCGCCACGCTCCCCCCGGGTAGCACGCCGCTACTTTCGCCGTCGGCCTTCGTGGTGGGCTTTGTCTTTAGTGTAAGCGCCGGCGTGCTGGCGGGCATCTACCCGGCCATCCAAGCAGCCAAACTCGATCCGATCGAGGCCCTGCGCTACGAGTGAGTTCCAGTTAACAATTCGCCTTTCAGGTTGGATAAACCGGGGGCGACAAACACTGCGCCGTGGGCGTGCAGTTCCCCGGCGGAGTGGGTGCCAGTGGTGACGGCGAAACAACCGATCAGCTTGCCGAGACGAGCGGCATCCACATCCCAAGGTGAATCACCCACCAGTGCAGTCGACGCCTCCTCGGCGCTGAGCGCGCGCAGGACGTGCGCAGTGAATTCTGGCTGTGGTTTCAACCAAGGCGTATCGGTCGCGCCAAAAACCCCTGCGAGTAGGGGATCGAGGCCGAGGTGAGAACAGACCCGGCGGGCGGAGGGGCCGTGTTTATTGGTAAAGACGGCACAAACGACCCCGGCGGCTTGGAGTTCCGCCAGCAAGTTAATCGCGCCAGGGAATAGCACGGCATCGTCTAGCATGGTGGCGTCCCAGTAGGCGCGGTAGACGGGTAGCGCCTCCTCGAGGAGATGATCGTGGGTGGGGCCGAGGGTTTTTTTTAAGGCTTCGGGCAATCCGCCCCCGATCGCGCGCAACACTTCTTCTCGGGTGGCATCAGGCAGACCGTAGTGCCGGCGCACGTGGGTATGGGCGCGATGGATGGCGGAAAAATGGTCGAGTAGGGTGCCATCAAGGTCGAATAGGACAGTTCGGAAACGCGGTGACATCCACCAAGGGAGCGGGATGAAGCGGTCGGGCGGCAAGGAATCGTTTGCGCGGCCGCGCTTGGTGTTCACAACTTGGCGGTATGCATCATCCCGTTCCACCTCCCGTTGCGTCGCCCTGCGAGGCTACGGTGCGCGTCGAGGCGGAAGGGGGCGAGTTGCGCGTCGCCCTTGGGGGCGTGTGGCGGGTGACGGCCGAAAAACCCGACTGGAGTCCGGAAAAACTGGCGGCGCAGCCGCACGGCCTGCACATCGTGCTCGGGAATGATCTAGGCGAGTGGGACAGTTCTTTGCTGCTTTTTATCCACGAGATACGCAGTTGGGCGGAGGGAGTCGGCGTGCGCTGCGAGATCTATCACCTTCCGGATGGCATGCAGGCGATGCTGCTGCAGTTCACCCAGGCCTGCGAGAAGTCTCGTCCGGCGGATCGCACCGAGAGCTTTCTGGCCACGGTGGGTCTAGCGGCGGCGGATGCATGGGCCAAGACCCGCGAGATCGCGCATTTTCTAGGTGAATGCGTGCTCAGCGGGGTTTATCTTGCGCGAAATCCGCAGAAATTTCGCGTGCGGGATTGTCTGGAAGAAATTCAGCAGTGCGGGGCAATGTCTCTGCCTATTGTCAGCCTGATTAGCCTGCTGGTCGGTCTTATCATGGCATATCAGTCGGCAATTTTAATGCGGCAGTTCGGAGCGGACATCTATGTAGCGGATGCCGTCGGCCTTGTAATGGTGCGCGAGCTCGGCTCGATGATGACGGCCTTTATTCTCGCCGGTCGCACCGGCGCCGCCTTTGCGGCGACGCTGGGAAACATGCGTGCTAACGACGAGATCGACGCGCTCGAGACGCTCGGAATCCGTGCGGTCGATTTTCTTGTCCTGCCTCGGTTGGTCGCGCTCGGTCTAATGCTGCCCTTGCTGGCGCTCTACGCAAATTTCCTCGGCATCCTTGGCGGCATGGTGGTTTCGCTCGGGCTTCTCGACATACCCCCCGCCGCCTACTGGGTGCAGACCATGTCGGCGATCGACTTGTCCGATGTGGCCACCGGCGTGATCAAGGCCGGCACCTATGGTGTGCTGGTGGGATTGGCGGGGTGTCATCGCGGGCTGCTTGCCGAACGTAGTGCTGCTGGCGTGGGGCGGGCGGCGACGTCGGCGGTCGTTATGGGGCTGCTTTTTATTATCATCGCGGACGCTATTTTCGCAATCGCTTTCAACGTCTTCGGACTCTGAGTCATGCTACCCATTTCAAATACTTCCTTGGTTGAACCCGCCGCCGTCGAGGTTCAGGGGATTGATTGCGGCTACGGCGGTGAGCCCCTCATCAAAGATCTCAGTTTCTCGGTTAAGCGCGGGGAGATTTTTTTCGTCATCGGCGGCTCAGGTTGCGGCAAGAGCACTCTTTTGCGCCATCTCATCGGCTTGAACCGCCCGACGTCGGGTGACGTGCGTTTCTTCGGGCGCTCTTTCCTAGATGCCGACGCAGTGCGGCGGCGCCAGTTACTCAAGACTTTCGGGGTGCTCTATCAGGGCGGTGCGCTCTGGAGTTCGCTTACGTTAATGGAGAATATCTGCCTGCCGCTGGAGGAATACACTACCCTCAATCCTCGTGAGCGTCAGGAGTTGGCGGCCTTCAAGCTCTCCCAGGTCGGTCTCGCTGGCTACGAAGGCTACTATCCCTCCGAGATTTCTGGTGGCATGAAAAAACGCGCGGGGCTGGCGCGGGCGCTCGCACTGGACCCGGCGATCGTCTTTTTCGACGAGCCCTCCGCCGGTCTCGATCCCATCACCTCTAGAAAACTGGACGAATTGATCCTGCAGATACGCGACTTGTTGGGCACGACCTGCGTGGTGGTTTCGCATGAGTTGGACTCGATCTTCGGCATTGCGGACCGCGTGCTGATGCTCGACAAACAGGTGCGCGGACAGATCGCGCTTGGCGATCCGCGGGCGCTGTCGCTTGGTAGCGAGGATCCGCGCGTGCGCGAGTTTCTCGGCCGCAATCTTAGGCCGGGTGAAAACGGCTTCGACAGCCCGGAGCTGCGTCCGCATTTAAAGCATTTAACCATTCGCCGTCTTGAAGACCAAAATTAGCCCCACCGTCGTAGGTCTCTTTGTCCTGGGTGCGATCCTGCTCGGCGTGATTGCCCTGTTCGCTTTTGGCGGTGTTAGCTTTTTCTCCAAACCAGAGCGTTTCGTAGTGTATTTTAACGAATCGATCCACGGCTTGGACCAAGGTTCGCCGGTCAAGCTCCGCGGTGTGCGTATCGGACGTGTAGTTGGTATGAAAGTGCGTGCGATCCCCGGTCGTTCTGCTGACGAACCGCGCTCGGTGGTTGCGGTTGTCTGCGAACTCAGCCGCGATGTGGTGGCTAACGCTAGCGGCGAGCCGGTGGATGTCTCCGACCGCGGCGAGTTGCAGCACTTGGTCGATGAGGGACTGCGCGCCCAGCTTGGTGTCATAGGTTACGCCACTGGCCTGCTTTACGTGGAGCTCGATTTCTACGACCCCAAGGACTACCCGGCGCGGCCACGTGACGGTGCCGGGGCAGAGTATCTGGAACTGCCGGCCGTGCCCTCTAAAAGCGCCGAGTTCTTGCGTAGTTTGGAGGAGATTCTGACCGACGTGAAGCGCATCGATTTCGCCGAAATTGGTGCGGAGGTTCAGGGACTGCTGGTGGATACCCGCAGGCAAATCAATGCCGCCGACCTAGCGAGGGTCTCACGCGAGTGGGCCGAAGCGGGAAAGGCCGTGCGTGGCTTCGTGGAATCGCCCGAAGCCAAGCAGATGCTGGCTAGCGCGGCCTCGGCCTCAGCGCGGCTCGACCACATATTGGCAGATCTTGAGAAGACGGTTGGACCGAGCGGGGAGCAGCTAAATCTAGTGCTGTCTGAGGCCCGCACCGCTCTGTCCGACTTTACGGAAACCTCGACCGTAATGAAGCGCTTCATCAACGCCCAGCAATACCTAGGCGACGACGCCTCCAAGGCCTTTGTTCGGCTGGGCGAGGCGGCGGCGGCGGTCGGAAGGCTGGCTGATTTTCTGGAGCGCAATCCTAGTGCCCTTCTGAGCGGTCGCGCGGAGGAGGCCAAGTGAAGCCTTCCGTCTTGTTGTCTTTTCTTACCCGCATGAAAACGCGCCCATTTTTATCCATTGTTCATTCTGCTCTGCTCTTCTTTGCGGTTTTGGGGTTGGTCGGCTGCAGTCTGCTTCCCGCGCCCAGGAAAGATCCGACCCGGTTTTATGTCCTAACCGGACCCAGCGCGAACGAGCTAAATAGCGGCCATAAAAAGGGGCAAATCAAGGTCGGCGTGCGTTCGGTCACGGTCGCGCCTTACCTCGACGGCAAGACCATGATCGTGCGTCGCGGTCCTAATGAGATCGACTACCGCGACTATGCGCGCTGGGCCGAGCCGCTGGCCACGGGGATCAATCGCATGCTGGTGGCCCGTCTACATCTTTCTGAACGCGTGCAGCGGGTCATACCCCAGCCTTTTCCTTTTGACACGACCCGGGACGTAGACGTGCAGGTAAACATCCTGCGTTGCGAGGGTATGGTGAAGAAGGACGGCACGGCCTCCGTGAGTTTTATGTGCGGGATTGAGCTAGTGCGCGCGGGCGAGCAGGCAGGGGCCGGTGAGGTGCTGCTGCGCGAGGTCTATGAGGCGCCGCAGACTCCGTGGCGCGAAGGAGACTACGCGGAGTTAGCTCGGCGTCTCAGTGAGGAAGTTGCGCGTGTCGCCGACCGCGTGCTGGCGGCTCTACCGGCGGAGTAGGACGGGCAGGCTCGCCTACTTTAGCCCGCCTTCGTGAGTAGCGGGGTTTTGAATTTGGTCCTTCCAGCCCAGGATCTTGGCTTGGGCGCCGAATTTCTCCGCGGCGGCTTTGTCGCCTTTTTCCATCCAGATACGGGACAGGGTTGTATTGATGAATAGATCGTCTGGCCGGAGGGCATGTGCGCGTTCGGCGCCGGCCAGAGCATGATCAAGATCGCGCCGTGAAAAATGAATCTCGGCCAGCGCGTGCCAAGCGTCGAAACAAGCGGGTGCAGCGTCGGCGGCGCGTTCTAATTTTGCGAGCGCGGCGTCGGAGTCGCCCATAGCATGATCGTAGCTGGCGTCGTCGATCAGGGATTGCAGCTCGTCTTCGGTCATAGCGCCAAGATGCGCACTCCTAACCAAAAGAAAAGCCGCGTCACAAGGTGACGCGGCTGGTTTCAAAGTCGGAACTCCGAACGGTCTTTTTGACTCAGGCTCCGGGGGCGCCTCCAACGAGGGCGAAAGTCAACTGGATGGCGGGGGCTACTTTGTCTTCGTTTTTACCGGGTTGTATGCCGAAATCAGAACGCAGAATGGTGAAAACGCCTCGGACCACAAGAAGGTCGCCGGGCAGTTCGGGTTTGTTAAGGCGCTTTCCGTAGGCGTCGGGGAGGTAGCTAAGGGTAACGGGCACCAAGACCTCCTTGGAAACTCCCTTGAGGGTGAACTTGCCGGCGGCAATGGCCGACCACTTGCCGTCGCTGATAGATCGCACTGAATCTAGCTGGGAGAATTCGAAGCTGATATCCTCCTGCTTGGCGGCGTCTATCCAGTCGGCGCTGAGCAGGTGTTCGGTCATCTTGTCGTTGGGCACCTTCAGAGATGAACTCGCAACCCCGAGTGCACCCTTGGTGGCGGGAACATTGGCCGGGTCGAAGGTAACTTTGCCTTCGACGGCGTTGGCGTTCCCGACGATGGGCTCCAGGATAGAGTCGAGGGTGAACTGGATGGCGTTCACGCCTTTTGGGTCCTTGAAGTCGTAGGTTTTGGTCGTGGCGACGGCGGAGACGATAGTAAAGCCGGCGAAGGCGATGGTGCGGAGCATTTGGTTCATAGCGTAGGCGGGTTTAGGCGAATAAAGGTAAAGTTCAGGATCGGTATTGGGGACAGCGACGGCCGAGAAAAGTTACTGCAAAAACCAAAAGTCCTGTGGTGACCCCGCCGGCGAGCACGTCGAGCCCGGGCACGAATCTTTTCTCATACGTCACAAATTCTATTTCGGTGACCGGATCGATGTGTTTTACCGGCACTTGATTCTGAGTCCATCCCCGATGGTAGCCTTTGGCTGCCCAGACGCAAAAAACATAGAGCACGAAAAACGCGCCCGCCCCGCGAAGCAGAATGCGCCAGGCGGCGATGGTCTTTTCCGGCGGCAGCGGAGACTCGGGCGTCGGGGAAGCGGGGAATTGAGTCATGAAAGGAGCCGCAGTCACGCAACGGGTTTGCGGGCGGGGTGCGAGCATCGGAGGGACTTATAGGATGAGCATGGCGTCACCGTAGCTAAAAAAGCGGTATTTGCGGGCGATGGCCTCGGCGTAGATTTCCTTCAGCCAAGCGATGCCATTGGTCGAGCCCGGGGCGAGGAATGCGGCGACCAAGCAGAGCAGAGTAGAGCGCGGTTGGTGAAAGTTGGTCACCAATCCGTCGATGGCGGCGAAGCGGGCCGGCGGGTAAAGGTAGAGCCCGGCCTCGTCGCGGAAGGCCTCTTCGGGCGCGGTGGGACGACCGGCGTATTTTCGGCAGAAGTCCTCCAAGGTGCGCACGGTGGTGGTGCCGACCGCCACGCGGCGGGTGCCGAAGGCGGGGTGCAGCACGGCTTCACGAGTGGCGGGCGGGACCTCGTAGACTTCTCGATGGATGGCGTGGGCTTCGATGGTATCGCTTGCGATGGGTTTGAAGGTGCCTAGGCCGACGTGCAGGGTCACGTCGGCGGTGCGCACTCCGGCGGCCTGCAGCGAGGCGAGCAGCTCCGGCGTGAAATGCAGGCCGGCGGTGGGCGCGGCGGCGGCTACTTGGCGGGTAGGGTCGGCGTAGACGGTTTGGTAGCGTTCGAGGTCGGTGGCGCGTTCTTCCGCCGTGTGCTGGCGGGTAATGTAGGGCGGTAGCGGGACCTCGCCTACGCGGTTGGCGATAGCTATGATGGTTGACGGACTGCCTTCGGGACTGGGTTGGCAAGTGAATGCGACGCGGGCGGCGCCTTCGGCGTCTTTCTCCAGCACGGTCGCAGTAAACGCGTCCGGAAGGCCGAATGATGCTCCCACGGGAAGCTTTTTGCCAGGACGCAGCAGGCACCACCATTCGTTAGAGTCGCCGGAGGCGGCGGGACGGAGAAGCAAGCACTCGACCGCGCCGCCGGTCGGGCGAGCGGCGAGCAGGCGGGCGGGCAGCACGGCGGCGTTGTTACGCAAGAGGATGTCCCCCGGGCGGAGATACTCGCCGAGATCGGAAAAGGCGCGGTGTTCGATCCGGCGTTCCGCGCGGTGCACGACGAGAAGCCTGGAGGCATCACGCCGGGCTGCCGGGGTCTGGGCGATTAGCGCATCGGGGAGGGTGTAATCAAAAAGTTCGGTGGGCAGGGGAGGCATGCGCGGCGGGTCAAAGTTGGATGCGTGCAGGGAAAGAAGCTTGCCCTGTGCGTTGGTGCGAGTTTGTTCCTCTTTCCCTGTTGGCCACGCCGATGTAGCTCAGTGGTAGAGCAGCGGTATCGTAAACCGCTGGTCGTCAGTTCAATCCTGACCATCGGCTCCAGCTTTTTATACTGTTATTCATCGACAGCGGGCCCTAGCGGATCAGTTACCCCGTTGCGTGAAGGCCGCTGGTGATTTCTCCAAGTTCAGGTGGCTCTCTGCCTGCATTCCTCAGGGCGCGAAGGCGGGAATGTCCGCGGCTTCGGCGGACAAGCACGCGGCGAAGGGGGCGCCGGGCAGGGACTTTAGGCCGGCGATGGCGGCGCGAGCATTAAACAGTGCGCCGGCGGGGGCGGCGTGGAGGTTGTCGGCAAAGAGCGGCCCGACCTTGTCTGCGCCCAGACTTTCCAGGGCGCGGGCGATGATCTCGTTGTGGTCGATGAAAGCAGCGCCGGTCGACTCGGCGACGAGCCGCGCCCACTCGCCGTAATTATTGGGACGGGAGCGCACGACGCGGCCCTCTTTCCAGGCGTTGCGAGGCACGAGGGAAAGCACGATGGGCATGGCCTGGCGCGCGCGGATATCATCAACATAGCGGCGCATATACCGGCCGAAGGAATACACGACCTCGTGTTTTCCGGTTAGGATGTTGTCGACCTCGCATGATTCCTCGCCAACGCCGCGGATGGTGCCGCGTGCGCGGGTTTTGGCCGTGACTGGAGGGTCTTCGTTCACCGGGCTGGAGTCGTTGTGGCCAAATTGCACGATCACGAAATCCCCAGGCTGAAGGGTCGCGAGGACGGCGGCCCAGCGGCCTTCCGTCTGGTAGGTGCGGCTACTGCGACCGCCGATGGCTTGGTTGACGACGTTGATCTTGGTCGGATCAAAAAAGCGGGCCAATTCGTCGCCCCAACCGCGCTGGCCGGGCGTGCCTACCTTCATGGTGGAGTCTCCCACGAGATAAAGGGTGGGCAGAGCGGGGTTCGCCTTCGCATTGAGTTTAAACTTGGCTGAGTCCTCTACGACGCGCTGGGCCTCATCGGCACGCAGGCCGGCGAGGGCGAGGAGGCCAGTAAGCAGCAGGGCAAGCCAAGGGAAGTGTCGAGGAAGGGTAATCATGGGCGGAAGGGGCTGACGGTTGGGGTTGTATGTATAATTTCGGTTCGGCGGCGTCGCGCCGAGGGAAAACAAATCAACCAGTTCGACTCACCGACCTGCGCTAGGCGGTTGCGCCTCGTGCGGGTTGCGGCTTGGGTGTTTGGATGAAAATTGTCTTAACCGGATGCACCAAGGGGCTGGGGCGGGCTTTGGTAGGAGAATTCGTGGCGGGCGGCCACACCGTCATCGGCTGCGGGCGCGATCCCGAGGCGGTGCTAGACCTGCGTTTTTCGGTGCCGGCACCGAGCACTTTTGACGTTCTGGACGTCGCCGAACCCACTAAAGTTGCGCTTTGGGCGGAGCGTATGCTGACCCAGCACGGCGCGCCCGATCTAGTGATTAATAACGCCGGTCTGCTCACCAATCCGGCACCGCTATGGGCGCAGGACGCGGCGGCGGTGGCGCGGCTATTTCAGGTTAATCTCACTGGAGTGGTTCACGTTATCCAGGGTTTTGTGCCCGCGATGATTGAGCATGGGTCGGGCGTGATCGTAAACCTATCCTCCGGTTGGGGTCGTTCGGTTTCGGGTCGTTTCGCACCTTACTGCGCGAGCAAGTGGGGGATTGAAGGCCTGACCAAAGCGTTGGCGGAAGAGTTGCCGGCCCCGCTTGCGGCGGTTCCGTTGAGCCCGGGGATCATCGATACCGCGATGCTGCGAAAATGCTATGAGGCCAAGGCGGCCAACTACCCCAAGGCGGATGCTTGGGCGAAGACGGCGGCGCCGTTTCTTATGCAGCTCGGGCGTAAGGATAATGGGCTCAGCCTCGAGGTGCCAGGTTTTTGAGCCGGACTTGAATGATCACGCCGCGCCCGCTGGCGGGACGGCGAGGGTGTCCCCTGTTCGCAAGTCGCAGTCCAGCAGGATGTGTTGGTGTGAATCGTAACGCTTCATGGCGAGATCGAGCAGGCGTTTGCCGCCGGTTAGGCCGATCTGGTGGTAGGGTATTTGCACCGTAGAGAGTCGTGAGGCGCCGGCTGGACGCGCTATGCCGTCAAAGCCGGCCACGGAGACGTCGTGCGGGACGCGAAGCTTTTCTTTTTTAAAGTGAGCGACGAGATCATAGGCTTGGTGATCGGCGGCGCAGATCCAGGCCGTGACCCCGTGGCGAGTGCGCTCCAGGGCGCGGGCGTGGGCCTGGTCAACTTCTAGGGAGTGCCGGGGGCCGGCGTTGATGACATCGGCAGGATTTAGATCGAGCCCGAGGGCGGTTAGTTTTTCCACGAAGGCGCTGTAGCGTCGAAGGGCCCAGCTGGCTTCAACGGGGTAGCGCCAGGTGAAGAAACCGATGCGGCGGTGGCCCAGGCGGTGGAGCTCATCGATCAAACGGCTGATGCCACGGTAGTGGTCCACGTCCACGCAGTCGAGTGGCAGGGTGCCATATTGATCGACCAGGGAGACAACTGGGTAGCGTGCCTTCAGCTCGTCGACTACACTGAGCGGGAAGGGGTAGATAAGGACCACGCCGTCCCAGACGCGACGGCGGGAGCGCAAGATGTGCGCGTAGGATGGGTCCTCGAGGTGGCGGTCCTGTGGGCGGACGAAGTGCAGGTCGAGGCGGACCTCTTGGACGCGGGCAAATTCGGAAAGCCCGTTCAGCAACTCCTGGCCTGGATTAGCGTAATCGGTGTGTTTAAAGCTCGGTAGCTCGACACATACCAGCACCCCGAATGCGAGGCGGCGGGCGCTGCGGCGTCCCCCGGAAGGTTCGCGTTTCTCCTGGTGGCTGTAGCCGAGGCGGGAGGCGAGGGCAAAGACCTTGGCCCGGGTGGTTGGGTTGATCCCGGGATGATTAGTGAAGCAGCGCGAGACGGTTGCCCGTGAGAGCTGAAGTTGATCTGCGATGAGCTGCTGATTTATTTTCCCCATAACTGCTTGAGGGGAAGAATGAACCAGCCGGTCAGGTGCCGAGTAAAATGTATTCTGAGCGGGCCGGGCCGGCGCAGCGGAGACTATCATGGTCCGCAGCTTGCAAACTACCACGGAGGAATCGATGCAATTTTGTGCACGTGATACGCCTTTACAAAGCGAAGTGAGGTCACGCACGTTTGCGTTTATGAAAAACGCGTTCGAGCCCGGTTTCATGGGCGCCGGGTGGTGGGGTCGTATCTGCGGGTTGGCATTGGGTTGCGTTGCGACGGCACCAGCCGCCGCGCTGGCGGCGCCGGTCAAGGTAGTCCAGGCCCCCGGAGGCGGCTGGACCCTGATGCGTAACGGCGAGCCTTACGCGGTGCGCGGCGCGGGTGGGGACAGTCGACTCGAACTGCTGCGGGAATTGGGCGGTTCGACCATCCGGACTTGGGGGGTGGAGCAGTTGGATCGCCATGTAGATGGTCGCACGCTGCTCGACCGTTGTCAGGACTTGGGCATTACCGTGATGGCGGGCATCTGGGTGCAGCATGAGCGTCATGGCTTCGACTACTCCGATCCTCTGCAAGTGCGTCGGCAGCGGGAGGAGGTTCGTGCGGCGGTGCGTAAGTTCAAGAATCATCCGGCTATCCTGATTTGGGGTTTGGGTAACGAAATGGAGGGTCCTTCGGCGGATGGCCGTGATCCACGCATCTGGCGGGAATTGGAGGAGTTGGCTCGCATCGTAAAAGAGGAGGACCCGGATCACCCTGTTTGCACCGTCATCGCAGGGGCGGCGGCGGGCAAGGTGAAGGCGATGATGCGCGACTATCCTTCGATCGATATTCTCGGCGTAAATGCCTATGCGGGGGCGGCTGGCGTGGGAACGGCTTTGGCTGAGGCTGGCTGGAACAAGCCATTTATTTTGGCCGAATACGGCCCGGTGGGGCATTGGGAAGTGCGTCAGACTCCTTGGGGCGCCCCCATCGAGGCGCCGGCGAGGGAGAAAGCGGAAAACTACCTCAAGGCCTATCGTGGTGCGATGCAGGACTCGGGAGGCCTTTGTGTGGGGACCTTCGCCTTTGTCTGGGGCCAGAAGCAAGAGGTCACCTCGACTTGGTATGGGATGTTTTTGCCCACTGGGGAAAAACTTCCAGCAGTGGACGCGGTTGCGCACGCTTGGACGGGCGCGTGGCCGGCGTCGCGTAGTCCAAGCATCGAGCGGTTGGACGCGGATTTTGCCGAGGGCGTGGTTAAGCCGGGTGCGAGTCTAAGGGTGGAGGCGGTGGTATCCGACGCCGACGGCGATCCGCTTACTTTCGACTGGAGGGTGGTGGAGGAGAGCACCGATCGCAAGGAGGGCGGAGATCACGAGGCCGAACCAGCGGCCTTGCCTGAATGCGTGGTCCGCGTGGAGGGCGCTAGGGTGGAGTTGCAGGCGCCAGCGCGATCGGGTGCCTATCGGGTTTTTCTTTACGCCCGGGATGGCCGGGGTGGGGCCAGCGCGGACAACTTTCCCTTCCGCGTGGAATAATCCCGGCGGACTGCTTCGGGCTTAAAGTTCAGCGCGGGTATAGCCAGTAGCGCTCGGTCTGGTGTTGGTAGTTCGCGCAACGTGTGGCCCAATCAGCCTGGAAGGCGTCCAGATCGACTTTTGCACCGTCGCGAGACAGCGCATCCCACCAAGCGGTGCTGCCGACGTGGATGTTGAAGCTACGAGTGCTTTTGCCATCCAGTTTGGCGTAGGGGTTAGGCGGGTCGTAGCGGCAGGCTAAGCGCATCAACTCGAAACTTAACTGGGTGGGGCGCCAGACGTTCCAGTCCATCACGTCAACGTAGAGCGCGGTAGTGGGGCTACCTTCCGCATCTTTGATGGGTAGCAGGCGGAAGCTAAGGCCTGGGATGGCGAGCCGGTCGAGATCGGCTTTCAGCTGGGCGGGAGTCTTGCCCTTGTAGCTTAAGGCACGGAAGGGGTGGTCCTTGCCGGCGCCGTGGTGGAAGCCGCTGTATTCGCAGCCGAGTCCGGTCATGGCGTAGCCGACGACGGCAGGAAAATCCTGCACCAGAGGGGAGGTGGGCACGAATTTAAGACCGGTTTCAGGCCAGCGCATGGAGCGTTTCCAGCCCCGCATGGGTATGACGGTCAGACGGCCCTTGGCTCGAACTTCTTCGGGCACCTCAAGCACGCCGGGCGCCTCGGCGGCCATGCGGGCGAGTTCGCCCATGGTCAGGCCGTGAACGTAGGGGATGCGGAAGGCGCCGACGCCGCTCATCCAAGCGCGGTCGAGGTGGGGGCCGTCGACCTTGAGGCCGCCAAGGGGGTTGGGGCGGTCGAGCATGATCACTTCCACGCCATAGGTGAAGCACGAATCCATGGCGTAGCGCATCACGACGTTGAACGTGTAGCTGCGGACGCCGATGTCCTGCAGGTCGATGACGAGGGCATCTAGGTTTTTGAGTTGGGCCGGGGTGGGCTTTCGGTTTTTCCCGTGAAGGGAGTAGACGGGCAGGCCGGTGGGGATGTGCCGGTCATCGCCGAAGTTAACGCTGGCTTTGATCGACCCGTCCAAGCCGTGTTCCGGTGCAAAAAGGGCGACGAGTTTTACTCCTGGAGCCTTGGAGAGGATGTCGATCGTGCTGCGACCATCGCGATTCACCCCGGCAGCGTGGGTCAGGAGCCCGATGCGTTTGCCTTTGACCGCTTTGAAACCATCGGCGGAGAGCACGTCGATTCCAAGCAGGACGGGGGCGTTGACGGGGGAGACTCGCACTGGTGGTAGGGTCGGCACGGGAGCCGGCGCGGCAGCCCGCGGTGGAGTGGAGCGTGGCGGGGTGGGGGCGGTGCTGCTGCAGCCGAAGAGGCCGATGAAAAACAAGCTAAGGCAGAGCAGCGGGCGAGAGACGCGGAATATCATAGAACAGAAGATGAGGGAGGTGGAGCCGGGGCTGGTTCGTGTGGCGTGATGCTGGCGGTGATGGGCTGGCGGGAGGCACGCAGCTTGGCGGCGGGCACCACCAAGCTCCGCCAAAGCAGATCCAGCACCGCGCCAAGTGCCACTCCCGCGATCAGGCCGCCGATGGAGAAGGCGCTCGCGTAAAGGCTGAAGCTGGAGCCGGCCGCCGACTCGCTTGCGAGGGGGGCAAGCGCCGGATCGGCCGGGGGTGGCGGGATGAGCCCCGCTAAGGAATCAAGGCCGGTGACACCGAGCACGAAGGTGCCGAGATGAAACGTGCCCCAGAGAATGAACGGGAAGGTCAGGAGGTTGCTCGCGAACTGCAGGCCTCCGAGGATCATAAAATTGGTTCTAAAAAGCAGACAAAGGCCGAAGGCGATGGGCAATTGCCCCAGCACAGGAAGTAGCGTGAGCACCGAGCCAAGGTAGAATGCGGCCCGGACCTGCGGGTATTGAAACGACCAGAGGAAATTACGGCGGCGCGCGAAGGCCGCGAAGCGACCGACGAGCGGATAAGTGTGAAAACGCGCTCGTCGCGGCATGTAACGCAGCAGCCATTTTACCCGGCGTATCCGTGCAAAATGCAGGTTTTGTTGGTTCGTCTGATCAGCTTTAGGCATGGGCTGGGGCGGGCGGGGTGATGGCAAAATCGCTAAGCCCCTGCCGGACGTCCAACTCTGAATGTTACAACCACGCTTTACCGGCCAGCGCGCGCAGAGGTGACACGGTTGGGCAGCCTCGTTCGTAAAAATGGCTAAAAATGCGGCTTGGATTCCCGTGCGGGTGTGAGTCGAATGAATTCATATTCTTATGAAAATCTGCTGCATTGGCGCCGGTTATGTGGGCGGTCCGACCATGGCGATGATCGCATTCAAGGCGACCGACATCTCGGTTACCGTGGTTGACCTGAACGAGAGGCGGATCGCGGCCTGGAACTCGGATACCTTGCCTATTTATGAACCTGGTCTGGATGAGATCGTGAAGGCGGCTCGGGGCCGCAACTTGTTTTTTTCCAATGACGTCAAGGGAGCGATTGCCGCTTCGGATATCATCTTCGTGTCGGTGAATACGCCGACCAAGACTTACGGCGTGGGCGCCGGTCGCGCAGCCGACTTGCGCTACATCGAGTCGGTGGCCCGCACTATTGCCGAGGTGGCGACCAGCCCTAAAATCATTGTCGAGAAGTCGACCATCCCGGTGCGCACCGCCACGACCATCCAGGAGATCCTCGCCGCCCATCCGCGTGCAGCGAAGTGTCAGGTGTTATCCAATCCCGAATTCTTAGCCGAGGGCACGGCGGTGGCTGATTTGACCAACCCGGACCGCGTCCTCATTGGTGGCGAACGCACGCCGGATGGCGAGAAGGCCATCGCGACGTTGGTGTCAGTGTATGCGCGCTGGGTCCCGAAAGACCGCATCATCACCACCAATCTGTGGTCCTCCGAACTATCCAAGCTGGTGGCGAATGCTTTCCTCGCTCAGCGCATTTCGTCGATTAACGCCATCTCGGCCCTGTGCGAGGCGACAGAGGCGGATGTGGATGAGGTAGCCAACGCCATCGGCAAGGACTCCCGCATAGGACCGAAGTTCCTAAAGGCGTCCGTTGGTTTCGGCGGATCCTGTTTCCAGAAGGACGTGCTCAATCTCACCTATTTGTGCGAACACTTTGGTCTGCCCGAGGTCGCCGCGTATTGGGAGAGTGTGATCAAGATCAATGACTGGCAGAAGCGACGTTTCGCCGCCAGCATCGTCAAGGCGCTCTATAACACGGTGGCGGATAAACGCATCGCAGTGCTGGGGTTTGCCTTCAAGAAGGACACCAACGACACCCGCGAGACGGCCGCTATCAGCGTATGTCGCGATTTGTTAAGCGAGCAGGCCAATGTGGTCGTTTACGATCCGAAAGTTCCGGCCCACGAAATCGTGGCGGACGTGCTGGGCAAGGGCGCGCAGGCCAATCCCCGTCTTGCCGTCGCCTCCAGCGCGCTTGAGGCCTGCGCGGGCGCCCACGCCATCGCGATCGTGACCGAGTGGGACGAGTTCAAGACCCTCGATTACGCCGCGATTTACGCCGGCATGCCTAAGCCCGCCTTCCTATTCGACGGGCGCAACATACTCGATCTCGCCAAACTCCGCACCATAGGCTTCCGTGCCTCGGGCATCGGCAAGTGAGTCGCTAGGTCTGGGTAAAAATCCGGTGCAGGGCGGTTGGCCGCTTGAATTGCGACCCCGCTCGGTTAAGAGTGAAAGGATGAGCCTGACCCGCACGCTTTCCATTTTTTGTGCCGCGTTATTTGCCCTTGCCTCGGCTAATTCGGTGCGCGCGCTGGTGATCTTCGGCGCTAATGGCTCGGGCAATACCACGGATCCTAGTGGCGGCCTGCCTTGGAACAACGCCGGTTCGGTCGGCGGAGCCAGTGGTGTTTATTTGGGCAACTTCGAAACGGGTAGCTGGGTGTTGAGCGCCACGCATGTCACGGGCGGCGGTGCGCCGGGTATCACCCTCGGAGGTATTTTTTACGCCGGCGTCGCCGGTTCGGGCGTTCAGGTCCGCAATGCGGATAATACTACGACTGATCTTTCCTTGTTCCGCATCGCCACTACCCCGTCGCTCCCGAATCTCACATTGGCGACGGATCGACCGAATCCTGGCGAAGTAGTCACCCTGATCGGGAACGGCGGCGTTGAGGGCACCTTCAAGCGCTGGGACGTCACCACGGTCGCGGGAACCAAGAATGACGTCTGGACCGAGACCGCCTCGGTGCTGGCCTCCGACTATGTGGGTTATACCGTGTCTGGTGGCATCGGGAAACGCTGGGGGCAGGCTTATTTTTACGGTAGCGGTTTTACCTTCGATGTAAGTGGCACCGGACCGACCGCAAATGTAGTGACCTCTTTTGATTCGGTCAGTGGCTCGACTCTCGCGGTGGGCGGCGATTCGGGCAGTGCGCTGTTTTATAGCATCAGCGGCCAGTGGGTTTTAGGTGGTATCACCAGTTCGTTACTCAGCCTCAATAATCCGGACACTTCTCCGCCCGGTGGTGCGGTGGCGACGGGTAAGAACATCGGCACTTACTATAATCTGAACGGCTATGCGGACATCGTAAACTACCGTGGCTTCATCTTTGATACGGTCGGAGCAGCCAGCCCCATCCCCGAGCCGGCGGTGGCAACCGGTCTGGTTGGCGCGGCCGTCTTGCTGGCTGGTCTCACGTGCCGTCGTCGACTGGCGGCGCGCAGTTGACGCTTGGAGTCGGGCTACCAGCGGCCGTGCTCTCCGGCTTTCAGGTTGAGGGCGAAGGCGACGAGAAGTTGCACGGTCCGCTCCACGTCCTCGAGGTCAACCAGCTCACTCGGGGTATGCATATAACGAAGGGGAATGCTGACCAGGCCGGTGGCGACTCCGCCACGTCCCATTTGTAGCGCGCGGGCGTCGGTTCCGGTCGGACGCGGGTCCGCCTCGAATTGGTGGGGGATGCCAAGGGCCTCGGCGCAGGCGACTAATCGGTCGTAAATGAACGGGTTAATGTTCGGACCGCGGCAGATGATCGGGCCGCCGCCGAGGGTGGTCTCGCCGTATTTGCGCTGGTCGCAGTCCGGGTGGTCGGTGGCGTGGCCGACGTCCACCGCGATAGCGAGGTGAGGATTAACCGAATAAGCGGCGGCGGTGGCGCCGCGGACGCCAATTTCCTCTTGAGCCGTGGCGACCGCTACGACGCGGGCGGCGAGCTTTTTGCTTTGCGGAGCAAGACGGCGCACGACTTCGCCAACAACGTAAGCTCCGACCTTGTCGTCAAAGGCGCGGGCTACGCCGATGCTGCCGTGGAGCAGCTCGAAGCCGGGCTGGTAAGTGGCAACGTCACCGATGCGCACGCGGGCGAGTGCCTCTTTTTTGGACTTCGCACCGATGTCGATCCACATTTCGTGGATCTCGGGAACTTTTTTTCGGTCGGCGTCATCCATCAGGTGGATGGCTCGTTTCCCAGTGACGCCGAGCACCGGGCCTTTCCTGGTAGAGATGATCACACGGCGACCTGGGATCATGACGCGGTCATGGCCGCCAATGGTGTTAAAATACAGGTAGCCGTCCTTGTTTACGTAGCTGACTTGCAGACCGAGTTCGTCGATGTGGCCGGCGAGGAGAAGCACGGGGTCGCCGGAGGGATTCAGGGTGGCGATGCGGTTGCCCAGCGCGTCATTCTCGTAGCGGTCAGCGGCAGCTTTCACGTGGGCATCGAACACCGCCTGGGCCTCTTGCTCGGCACCGGAGGGCGAGCGGGCGGCGAGCAACTCGGCTAGAAAGGTTGGCACGAGCGGGCGGGAGGCGGTCGCGGGTTTTTTTCGGGATTTTGCCATGGTTAGAGCAACGGGGCGGTTGGCGGATTTTACGATGGAAAAACGGTGCGTCCGCCGCAGATCACGCGCACGACGGGGTTGTCACCTACTTCATGCGCAAGTTGGCGCTCGTCTAGGTGGCGCAGCAGCAGCAGATCGGCGCGCCGGCCGGGTTCTATTGTGCCGCGATCGGCTAAGCCGAGCATGGCGGCGGCGTTGACGGTAGCGGCCACGATAGCCTCGGCGACGGTCAGGCCGCAGTGCCGCACCGCGAGTGCGATGACGAAGGGCATGGCGTGGATCGGACAGGCAGCGGGGCCGTGGTCGCTGGCGAGGGCGAGCAGGCCGCCGCTGTCGGCGAAAGCGCCGGCGCGGGCGTAACGCAGGCCCGAGTGAAAACTCGCCGCTGGGGTGAAAACTGCGAACGTATCGCTCGCCGCAAGTGCGAGCAGATCGGCCTTGGAAGCGTTTTCCAGGTGGTCGATGCTTCGCGCGTGCAGGGTGAGGGCCTCGGGCACCATGCCGGTGGGGGCAAGTTGATCCGCGCTTACGCGGACCGGTAGGCCGTGTTTACGGGCGCGTTCGAGCAATCGCACGCAAGCTTCGACCGGCCAAGCATCGGGCGCGCAGCGGGCATCAATGGTCAAGCCGGGGAACTCGTGCCAAACCTCAGGCAGCACTTCGCGGACGATTTGACGGGTGAAAGCCGCGACCTCGCCCTCGACCGCGTGTCCGAGAGTGGCAGTGGGCACAACTGTGCCGGGCCACTCCGACGCGGCGCGCTGGATGGCACCGAGCAGCTTTCGCTCCGCCTCCGAGGCGAGACCGAGGCCGCTCTTCACCTCTACCGTGGTGGTGCCGCCGCGCAGCAACGCGTCGAGTCGGAGCCGAAGGCCGGCGGCAAGTTGTTTACGGGTGGCTGTGCGGGCGGCGTGGATAATGGCAGGGAGTCCGCCGCCGTCCTTTTCTAGCTCGGAGGGTGTGGCGCCGCAGAGGGCGCGTTCCCACTCGTCGAGAGGCGCGGAGGGAGCGCAAGCGTGGGTGTGGCAATCGACGAAGCCCGGCATCAGCACGCGGCCGTCGGCATCGATAACCTCGGCGTCCGGTGGCAGGGGCAGCTCGGGGGCGACAGCGCTAATCTTGTCGCCCTGGATCCAGATGTCGGCCCGCGGCATAAGACCCAGCTCACGTAAGGCCGGGCCGCGGCGGGGGCGCACCGGAGCGCCGGGGACGGACCCGGGGAGCGCGAGGGTGAGGACGCGGGCGCGGCGGATGAAAAGACTCATGGGGCGTTTCTATTTGGGAAAAGCCGTGAAGATGCGCAACCGGGGAAACCAATGGCGGGCGCGGGCTCTAAAATCTTTTGCGTGCCTTTTGGCCGATTTCGTGGGCAATCCTCCGCTTCTTTTCACCATGACCATTTATCCCGCCATCGACATCAAAGCCGGCCGCTGCGTGCGCCTGACCCAGGGCAAGGCCGACCAGGAGACGGTCTATTCGCTCAATCCGGCCGAGGTTGCGGCGCAATTCAAGGCCGAGGGGGCCGAGTGGGTGCACGTGGTCGATCTCGACGGGGCCTTCTGCGGTGAACCGCAAAATCTCGCTGCCGTCGCGGCTATTGTGGCGACCGGGCTAAAGGTGCAACTCGGCGGTGGTTTGCGAGACGCGGCCGCTCTGGCCCGGGCGCTGTCTGCCGGTGCCACGCGAGTGGTGCTCGGCACGCGCGCGGCGGAGAGTGCAGACTTCGTTGCCGAGATGGTCGGCCTTTATGGCGAACGAGTGGCGGTGGGGATCGACGCCAAAAACGGCAAGGTGGCGGTCAAGGGCTGGGTAGACACCACCGACACCGGCGCGCTCGAGCTCGCTCGGAGGGTAGCGGGGCTTGGCGTGCGGACGATTATTTACACGGATATTGGCACCGACGGCATGTTGACTGGCCCGAATCTGCCCGCTCAAGCGGCGGTGGCCGATGCGGTGGTGGCGTCAGGTGCGCAAATCATCGCGAGCGGGGGTGTTGCAAGCATGGCGGATGTTACAGCTCTGGTCGCGCTGGCTCGTGCCCATGCCAATCTGCACGGCGTGATCATCGGTAAGGCGATTTACGAAAAGCGACTCACCGTGGGGGAGGCCCTGGTCGAGGCGCGTTAAATCAAGTCTGCCTCGCGGAGGGTAGTTTCTCGGCGATCTCCTCCAGCGGGTAAGTGAGAATTTCCGCGAGCGTCGGGTGATACCAAGGGGCGCGAAGCAGGTCGCGCACAGTGGCGCGTAGGGCCAGCGGTCCGGCGAAGCAGTGGATCAATTCGCCGGCCTGCGGGCCGACAATCTCGGCACCGAGGATGCGGCCGCGGACGGGTTCGGCGATCACCTTCACGTAGCCTTTGGTCTGGCCCATGAGGATAGACTTGCCGTGGTCGTCGAACGGGTAGGAGGCCGTGAGGTAGGGGCGGTTTTTCGCGGCGAGTTCGCTCTCCCTGGAGCCGATAGTGGCGACGGGCGGGTCGGTGAAAACAACGTTGAGCAGGGGCAGGTCCGAGACTGGGCGCAGTTGTTTTTTAGGCACGCCGAAGGCGTGGCGGGCGGCGAGTTCGCCCTGGGCGACGGCGAGGTGAACGATATCGTGCGGGCCGCAGACGTCGCCGCCGGCGTAAATGTGCGGCGCGGTCGTGCGTTGCCAGCGGTCGGCGCGCACCCGCCCGGCGGGGGTCAGGCGCACGCCGGCTGAGGCGAGGTCGAGGCTCGCCACGTTTGGCTCGCGTCCGAGGGCGTTTAAAAGGTGGTCCGCGCGACGAACGAGGGTGCGTCCGGCCGACTCAAAGGACACCTCCACGCCGGACTGGCGGCGGGGGCGGATGGCATTGATACGGGTGTCAGTGTGCAGGTCGATGCCTTCGGCGCGAAACGTCTCTTGAATGACTGCTGAGGCGGCCGGGGAGTGGTCGCGGAGAATGTTTTGCGAACGCTGGATCAACGTCACCCGGCTGCCGATCCTAGTAAGAAACTGGGCTAGTTCACAGGCGACGATACCGCCGCCCAGCACGATCACGGATCGGGGAATAAAATCGAGGTCAAGCACGTCGTCGCTGGTCCAGTGCGGGGTGCCGGCGAGTCCTGGGATAGCGGAGGGCACGGATACCTTGGAGCCGGTGGCGACGAGGAAAAATCGGCCTTTCACACGGCGGCCGTCGGCCAGTTCTACCGTGTGCGGATCGATGAACCGGGCGTGACTGCGGAACAGGGTGTAGCGGTCGGGATTGGCGACGACTCGGTCTCGGTAGCCTGCGAAATCGCCGATCACCTGTTTTTTCCAGGCGTTAAGGGCTTTCATGTTTATTTCCGCCTTCGGCACATCCAGTCCGAAGCGGGCGGAGTGCTGTGCGTGGTGGAGTAATTCGGCGGCGTGGAGCAGGGTTTTGGAGGGCATGCAGCCCTTTAGAATGCAAAGCCCGCCTAGTTGGGGGGCCCCGTCGATGATTGCGACGGTTTTACCAAGGTCGGCGGCGACTCTGGCGGCATTGAAACCGGCGGAGCCGCCGCCGAGCACGACAAGGTCGAAGGAGGGTGGATGAGCGGGTTTGGGCATGGTGAAAGACAGGCAGGCAGGATTTAGCGCGAACCCTTGTCGAATAGCATCACGTGAATGGTTTTCAGCACTATGGATGCGTCGATTTGAAAGCTGTAGTGACGGATGTAGAAGAGGTCATATTCTAGTTTGCGCAGGGTGTCCTCGATTCCTGCTCCGTAGGGGTAGTTGATCTGGGCCCAACCGGTTATGCCGGGGCGCACGAGGTGGCGGAAGTGATAGCAGGGGATCTCACGCTCGTAGCCGCTAACCAGAACATCCCATTCGGCACGGGGGCCGATCATGCTCATATCGCCCTTGAGCACGTTCCAGAGCTGGGGCAGTTCATCGAGGCGGAAGGCGCGAAGAAAAGCGCCTATGCGAGTGATGCGTTTATCCCCCTTGGCGGTGTAGCGCGCACCGTCAACGGCTGAGCGCATGGTGCGCAGTTTGTAGAGAGAAAACGGAGCGCGGTGGCGGCCAACACGGGTCTGGCGGAAAAAGACCGGTCCACTGTTGTCTAAGAGTATCGCGATCGCTGCCAGCACGAGCAACGGCGAGGACAACACGAGCACGGACAGTGCGAGGACTATGTCACTCGTGCGTTTTACGCGTTCAAATAGCGGTTCGCGGGACAGATGAAACCCGCCTTGAAAAAGCCAAGCATGGTTAATGCGGTAGAGGGGAATCTTGCCCCAAATACGCTCGTGAAAAAGTTCGAGGCTGTAGGTGGGAATCCCTTTGAAATGCAGTCGCACCAGACGGTCGGGGATCCCTGCGGGCAGGTCAGCGGTGGACTCGCGGAGGACTATGGCCTCCACATGCATGCGACCCGCTTCGATATCGTTTACGACGGAGCCGGCGTCGTCAGGCCCGCGGTGCACTTGGATGGCTAGCATGCGGGCCAGCGCGGCCTCCCGGGCTGCGGGGGCGTGGCGAAAGGAGACAAAACCGGCTATGCCGCACATGGGAGCGTAGAGTCTGGCGTCTAAAAACGGATCGAGGCGGCGATCTCGGCGGCTTTTTCGGGCGAGACTAAGACAGATACGAGCTTGAGGCCGAAATCGAGCGCGGTGCCGGCGCCGCGTGAGGTGATGAGAAGGCCGTCCCTGACCACCCGTTCATCGGCAAGGATTTCTTGGAGTTCGCCTGCCACGCTGGGGTGGGCGGTGTAGCGGCGTCCAGCAAGCAGGCCGGCATCATGCAGCACGGCGGGGGCGGCGCAGATCGCGGCGAGCCAACTTCCGGCGGCGTGGTGGCGCTCCACTAAAGTGCGGATCTCGGGTGCGGCGCGAAGTAGCGCCACCCCCGGACCGCCGGGCAACAAGAGGCAATCGTGCACACACGCCGCGGGCGGCAGCGATGCGAGCGGCAAATCGGCATGCATAACCAGTTGGTTGCGTCCGGTCACGTGGATGCCAGATCCAAGCGCGGCGACGGTCACGGTGCATCCAGCGCGGCGGAGCACGTCGATCGGCGCGACGGCTTCCAATTCTTCAAAACCCTCTGGCAAGATTACGAGGACCGTGGGCATAATGGTTCAATGCAATGGAATGACGACCACGCGGCGGGCTTGGCCACTAAAACTGGTGAGGTTGGGGAAAAAACCGTCCGCACCGGTCGTCGTCTGGTCGTATTTGGCGCCGGCTACATTGGCGGGGCCTTGGCGAGCAGGGCGGTTGCGGAGGGTTGGTCCGTGACGGCGTTGACGCGTAACGTCGATACGGCGGCGGCATTACGTGCGCGAGGTTGCGCGGTCGTCGTCGCGCGGATCAACGAGGTTGATTGGTGGGATACACCGGAATTGGCGGGCGAGTTTCAGCGAGTGGCCGTGACCGTAGCGGCCGGAGGCGGTGGGGTGGAAGGTTACCGGCGAAGTTATGTTGAGGGTTTGGCCAGCGTGGCGGGCTGGGCAAAGCGGGCGCTTAAATCCGACAAATTGCCGGGGCATTTGATTTATACCAGCAGCACCTCGGTTTATCCGCAGGGTGGTGGCGTGCGGGTCACGGAGCAGCATCCGGTTGGCGGAGAGGCGGAGACCACCCAGGCGCTTATCGAGGCAGAGCGGCTTGCGGCGGACTGGCCCGGGGCATCGACTATCCTCCGCCTCGCGGGGATTTATGGTCCGGAGCGAACTCATCTCGTGGAGCAAGTGCGGCGAGGCGAGGCCTCGGGGCAACCGCAGGCTCATCTGAATTTGATCCATCGTGACGACATCGTGGACGCCTGTGCGGCCGTCTGGACGCGCGGCGGGAGAGGGGCGGAGATTTTTAATCTGGCCGATGACGGTGCGGCGACCAAAGGGGAGGTCGTGTCTTGGTTGGCTGGTCGTCTTGGTCTGCCGGCTCCGGTCTACACTGGAGTGCCGGCGGGGGGGCGTCGGGCGGTGACGCCGGATCGTATCATCGATGCGGCGCGAGCGCGGGCTCTGCTAGGCTGGCGACCGCGGCACCCAACCTTTCGTGAAGGTTACGCGGAGGTGCTAGCCAATCCCATGACGTGAGCGGGCACTTCATCGACGATCACAGTTAAGGCTCGGCAAGGCGAAAGGCATCTGGGATGGCTCAGGCGTCCTTTTTTCACCACTTTCGCATATCTTAGACATCATGGCCCTTTGGGAATATAAAACGATCACCAGCGGCCGGGGCGGATTCGCCTCCGCCACCATGCTGGAAAGCTTTCTGAACCAGCTCGGCAAGGACGAGTGGGAGATCATCGACTTTCGTGCCGACCCGACGAATCCCCTGGTTTTTACCGGCTTGGCTCGGCGTCCGACGCAGCGTGAGTGGACGCTTGAGGCGGCCATCGCCGCCGCCGCCAAGGCCGAGACGGACAAGCTCCGGGCCGAGCTGATGCATAAGCAGCACGCGGGCGACGCCATGGCTTCGAGTGATGCGGCCGTTGATAAACCGGCCGCCACCGAGGAGCTTCGTCAACTCCGTGACACGGATCGCGACGGCGATCCCGAGGCTCTGGCCGACGAGGCTTCGCATGGTGCCGAGGACTGGAACAACCTCGAGAACTTCGAGGAGGATCTCCCGACCTTTTTCGACGCAATCAAGCCCCACTTGCGAAAAAATCCGAATACTCCCGGCCAGTCGGTGGCGCTCAATTACCTCGCTAAGCGCTGGGAGCAGCCTGAACCGGACCTCCATGGCGCCCTCCGCGAGTGCGGCTTCACGATTCCTGAATCCGATGCCGATGCACCGGTGTATCTGGAGTTTGAGGGCGATTTATATTGGGTTGAGAAAAACAACCGCGCCCAGTTTTTCCTGAATACCCGCGAAAAACCCCGGCCCAAGTTTCGCGTTGTGCAGGGTAAGCCGCTCGATGCCGCCGATCCCGCTTATCTGGCGCTGACGGAGGAGCAGGCCGCCGCCGAGGCCGAGCGCGCGAAGCGTCTTGCCGAACAGGCCGCACGCGAAGCCGAGGCGCAGGCCCGTCGTGCCGAGCGCGAGGCCCAGCGCCTCGCCGCCGAGCAGGCCCGCCGCGAGCAGCAGGCGGCGGCGCAGGCGATGCGCGATGCCGCCCGCGCGGCGGCGGCAACGACGGCTCCCGAGCCCGGCGCACCAACTGAGGTGACTGCCTCCGTCGTGGATGGCGCGGCTTTGGCTCCGGAGGCTGGCGCCGCCGGTGCTACTGGCGGCGGCCTGCCCGCCGGGGATGCACTGCTGGACGCCATCCGGCCTCAGATGCGCCGTAACCGTCGTGGCCCCGGCTACTCTGGCTCGAGCGCTTATCTGGCGAAACACTTCAAAGTCGAGGAGGAGGTCTTGCGCTCGGCCCTCGCCGCCCTCGGGTTGACGCCGACGGAAAACCCTGCCGCCAAGGCGGAGGTCCGAGTCATCGGAGCCTACGCGTATTGGGCGAACAAGGACAATAACGGCGGCCTCTGGATAAACGGTCGCGAGGCCACTTCCCGGGAGCGCGCCGAGGCCAGCGGGGTTGCCGCCCCGGCCGCCCCGGTCCCGCCTGAGGTGACATCATCCGCCGCCGTCCATTCCGAGCCCCTCGGGCAAGTGGAGCGAGCACCCGAGGCATCACGCCATGAGGCGGGAGCACCACCGATTTTCCGCGCCGTGCCGCGCGCCATGCCACCGATCCCCACCGCGTCGGAGCCGGCGGTCGATTCCGCGCCCAAGCCGGTGGCGGCTTCCGCTCTAGCGGCGGGCGGCGAGGCGAACCGTCTGGCTGCCTTGCGCCTGCTCATGAAACCGAACAAGAGCCGCAGCGGAGTCTCGGGTTCGTTGGCCTTTTTAGCCGGTTCGCTCGGACGCAGTGAGGCCGAGTTGTTGGCGGCCTTGGTCGGCCAAGGCCTGGTGCAACCGATCGCTGCGCCCGAGGGCGAAGCGGAGGCAAAGCCGGTTTTCGTCGAGCATGGGGCCGAGATTTTCTGGCTCAGTCGCTACACCAAGGACGGTTCACTCTGGTTGAACGCCAAGGCGGCCCGTCCGGTTGCCCGCAAGCCCAAGGCCAAGGACGATGGTGCGGCGGAGAAACCTTCCGCCGAAGGCGAGGCCGAAAAGCCGTCCAAGCCGTCCCGGTCGCGTGCCCGACGCAAGGAGTGAGGCGTTCGGATTTTTAACCGCGAATGACGCGGATTGGCGCACATGCTGAAAAAAGGCGCGTTGATCCGCGGAATCGCGGTCAGATTTCTTAACCCCAGGTTTTCGTTTAGCAGGCCTGCCTCAGCCGAGGAAGCCGAGGCGTTCGTGATGGGCGCCGAGTATGGCGTCGGCGGGAGTTTCCAGCCAGCGGTCTAGGACCGTGGCGTAAACGGAGCGGAAATCTGTGCCGAAGCGGATATCGGCATTTTTTTCCACGCGCAGGTCGGGTGTGCTGCCGTGCAGTGGACCGGCTATGCTGCGGCCCATGACGAAGAGCGGGGCGGCGGTGCCGTGATCGGTGCCGCGAGACTGGTTCTCGACCGGGCGGCGCCCGAATTCGGAGAAGGTCATGGTGAGCACCTGGTCGTCGAGGCGACGCGCGACGAGGTCCGCCTGGAAGGCGGCGAGGCCCTCCGACAGTTGGCGCAGCAGGTTGGCGTGGGCGTTGGCTTGGTTCGCGTGGGTATCGAAGCCTCCGAGCGAAACGAAGTAGACTCGGGTTGGCAGGCCGGCGGCGATGAGGGCGGATACGTTGCGCAGGGACTGGGAGAAATTGCCTGCGGGGTAGGGCGTGGCGGGTTTAGCGGTTTCGAGGATGCGCTGGATTTTTTTCTCGGCGACGAGTGCGTCCATCAGCGTCGCGCGCAGGAAGGAGTGGTTGCCTTCGGCGGCGGCGTGGTCGCTACCGGCGAGGTGCTCGAGCAGGGGTGTTTCGGTGCGGTTGGCGCGGCCAGTCCCCGGGGAAAGGCTGAAGGTGTGGTGGGGCTGGGCGCCGCCGAAGGATTGAGGCACCTCGGCGCTGATGTGGATGGCGTCGGGATCGGTCGGGCCGGGGGTGCCGGCACAGGCATTGTCCAAGTAGCGTCCGATCCAGCCGGAGGAGAGCGACTCATCGGCGTCCGAGGCGGTTTCCCAGATCTCGGTGGAGCGGAAATGGGAACGATTGGGGTTGGGGTAGCCGACATTTTGCACGATGCCTAGGCGGCCTTCCTGCATAAGGGTGTGCAGCGGGGCGCAGGCGGGGTGGAGGCCGAGGTGGTCGGAGACACGCAGAACGGTATTTTGCTTCAACGCCAGGGAGGGGCGGAGCGCGTGGTAGGCGGGGTCATCGAAGGGCACCACGGTATTGAGCCCATCGTTGCCGCCGGCGAGCTGCACGAGCACGAGGATGCGGCGGTCCTTTTCCGGGGCGGGGGCGGCGAGGGTGGATTGGACCAGGAAGCGCGGGGCGAAGCGGCTGAACGCGAGCAGGCCGATGCCGCGGGTGGAGTGGCGGAGAAATTCGCGGCGGGTGGAAGGGAGCAGCATGGGCGGGCCGGGGTTATGCGGGCGGTTAGCAGAGCTGGTATTCGGGCGACTGCAGCAGGGCGATGGTTGCGCGGCGCACGCGTTCCTCGAGCTCCTCGCTTGTTCCGGTTTCGAGGTAATCGACCACAGTGGCCCGGTAGGCGGGCGGGACGGCCAAGGGTAGAAAAAAATCGCACAGCCGGTCGGCCACGCCGTTAGCACCCAAAGACGCGAGATCGCGAATGCGTTCGTCATCGACGGTGAAACGGCTGCGGCCGGAGTCGCGCGCGGCGGTTAGCTCCAGACGCTCGTCGGCGTTCAGGTTTTCCTCGTCGAGCGGCGTGCATAGGGTTCTCGCGAGTTGGCGGCGGGCGGCGAGGGTGGACGAGTTGATCCAGAGCCGTCCGCCCACCCAGCCACGAACGTTGGGTGGTTCGAGCAGGTTTTGCCCCATCTGGCGCAGGGGTTGCAGGGTGGCGCGAGGCAGGGGCGTGAGGTCGAGCCGCAGATCTTGAACGAGGCCGAGCAGGTAGTGCACGGGGCTCTTGATGTAGTTGGCCCGGTAGTCGGGATGATAAAAAACGGTCGAGCCGAAGAAGGCGTGGCAAAGAGCGCGCAGTTCGAGCCCCGAAGCACGCCAGGTTGCACCCAAGGGTGTGAAAAACTCCGGTGGCGGCGGAGTGTCGGTGAGGTAAAAACGGGCCATTTCGCGCGGCAGAAACGTGGCCGCGGAGGGCTGGGTATAGGCGAGGTCGATCACCTCGTCGCCGCTCCACGCACCGTTCTGTCCGAAGACGGTCTTGGTGCCGGAGTCAGAGGAGCGAGGATCGAGGCGAAAGCCGTTTTTGCCAATTCGATAACCGGCGAAGGCGCGCGCGGCCTGCTTGATGTCGTCTTCAGTGTAGTGCCCTTCGCCGAGCACGAAGAGCTCGAATAGTTCGCGGGCGAAATTTTCGTTGGGTGCGCGCCTCGAATTTCGCGAAAGGTCCAGGTAATCGATCATCGCGGGCGAGCGGGAGATCGCCTTGGTGAGTTCGGGAGCAGGACCGGCGCCGAGGGTGCGCAGCAAGTCGCGATGGATGTAGTGGTAGTCGGCGCGGCGCACCTTTTCAAAGGCGACGACATAGACATCGGCGAGGAACAGCACCCATTTCTCATAGGCGCCGCGCGCGGGCTCGGCGGCGGCCTGGAGCCATCTTATGGAAAAATCGACGGAGGCGAGGCGCTCCAGTTCGCGTTCCTCGCGATCCAGAATCTGGCGTTCCTCGCGTGTGGTGGCGGCGCGTTTTTTAGGCCGAAGCGCGGAGAGGCGTTCCTCGGCCTTCGCCATAAAAACCGGGCGGGGGAAAGCCGGCGGCGTGGCGGGGAAAAGACGATTTAGAGTGGCGGTCAGGCCGTCGGCGACGGCGCGGGCGACGTCCTCGGGACGGGCGGCCCAGCCGGCACGGCGCAGCAGGTGGCGGGCGGCGGAGGAGTCCCAGGCGGTGGCCGGCAGGGGTTGCCAAGCCTGTTCAGGCGTGAGCGGGGCTGACATCGGGGTTGGTTGATGCTGCCTGAATCCACTCCAGACGCCAGCCTCGGTTTGGGCGAGCGAGCAGGTTTTTTCCTCTTACACGCCCAGCGATGTGCGGTAGATGCGGGGAACGCGCTTGGTTACGGAGCAAAGGGTCTCCCAAGGAATAGTTTCCGCGTTCCGGCTGAACTCGGTCAGAGGCACTTCCGCGCCTGCTTGCCGCCCGACCAGCACGGCCTCGTCGCCCGCGCTGACCTCGGGCAGGTGACTGACGTCGATGATCGTCTGGTCCATGGTCACGCGGCCCAGAATGGGGCAACGTTGGCCGCGCACGAGGACGGTTCCGCGGTTGCTGGCGGCGCGCGGGATGCCGTCGCCATAGCCTGCGGTGAGGATCGCGACGCGCGATGCCAGGGCGAGGGTATGGGTGCCACCGTAGCTTATGCGCGTGCCGGCCGGCAGGGATTTCACCAAGCCGACGCGGGTGCGGAAGCTGAATACGGGCTCGGCGGGCACTTCGGCGAGCAGCGCGCCGGGCTTGGGCATGACACCAAATTGAAGCAGACCGACCCGCACGGCGTTGAAGGGGCCGGCCAGTTCAATGGTTTCGAGACCGGCGGAATTATCCGCGTGGATAAACAAGGCGTCGCGCCCGGCGGCAGGGTGATGCGCTTCGAGCGCAGTCAGGAAGCGGCGGCGTTGTTCGGCGGTGAAAGCGGGGTCTTCGTCGGGGCTGGAGAAATGGGTGAATACCCCTGCGAGCCGGAGGTAGGCGGCGTAGCGCACGGCTTCGAATACCGGACCGGCTTCCTCGTGCCAGACGCCGGCGCGCCCCATTCCGGTGTCGATTTTTAAATGCACCTCCAAGTGGCGGCGGGCGGCGGCGGCGGCACGATCCAGGCGCTCGACCTCTGCGACGGAGGACACCGTCACGGCGACGTCGTAATCCGGAGCGAAGCGCATTTCCTCCGGCAGCAGCGGACTGAGCAGCAAGATGGGCCAATCGGGAGTGATTTCGCGCAATGCGGCGGCTTCCGCGAGGTTGGCCACGGCGAAAAGATCCGCCCCGGCGTGCATCAGGCGGGCGGCGACTTGCGGCAGACCATGGCCGTAGGCATCCGCCTTAACCACGGCGACGTAGCGGATGTGGGCGGGCAGGGCGGCGCGGATGAGGCGGAGATTGCGTTCGAGGGCGGCGAGATCGATTTCCGCCCAGCAGCGCAGGGGTAGGCCGGAGGGAGGACTCATGGCGCGGCGGGGGCGCGGTGGATGTGCGGAGTCCAGGCGGCGTAGCTGGGGGCCTCGTGTTGAAACGCCTCCGGTTCCGGTGCGGGCGCGAAAAAGTTCTCGTCGGGCGCGGCGGCGAGCAGAGCAGCGGCGGACCAAGGTAATTCCGTGACGACTTGGCTGGCGGGCAGCACGGACCAGCGGCGGAAGTGCGCGGGCGTGGCGAGCGGCGGGCGGTGGGTGAGTTCGGTGGTGGCGAGCCGGGTTACGGTGTGGGCGTCGCCGGGTTGCACGGCGTGCCAAGTATCACGGCGCGCATCGGTCACGATCGTAAACGCGGGGTGTGCGACGGCGAGGGGGGGGAGGCTGAGGTAAGAGTATAGCGCCAGCTCGGGCCGTGCTGCCCGCCAGGCGCGGAGACTTGCCGCGGCCAAGCGGATGCCGAGCACGGAGCCTGGTCCGGCGCAGAAGACGGCGGCATCCAGATCGCGCACCCTGCGACCGGCCGCAGCGAGCACCCGGCTGATGGCGGCAGGGAGCGCGGCCGAGGCCTCTCCTTCAACCGTGGCCAGATGGGCGGGTTCCGGCGATAGACCCAGCCAGAGCGCCGCCTCGACGTGGGTGGAACAGGTGTCCAGTGCAAGAAGCACGGGATGCAGGACGAGGAGTTGGCGAAGGCTGGGCACGAGCGGGAAACATCGCAGCAAGCGAGGCGCGAGCCTTCCGGGCAAGCGTGAGAATCGGGCATTGACCGGCTTTTACGCGGGTGAGTAGGTTGCCAGATTCTATCCGCAAAACCCTCTGAAATTTAGCCTGTGAACATCCAAATCCAAGACGTTTCCCCCACCCGTAAGAGCCTCACTGTGAGCTTTGATGCCAACGAAGTCGCCACCGAGTATAAGTCGGTGATCGGCGAGGTCTCCCGCCAGGCGCGCATCCCCGGTTTCCGTCCGGGCAAGGCTCCGGCGAGCATGATCTTAAAGCAATATGGCAAGGCCGTGACCGATGAGTTCAAGCAAAAGGTCGTCGGCAAGGCCTATCGCGACGGAATCAAGGAGTCGAAGCTCGATGTGATTCAGGTCACGAATGTCCAGGAGGGCGACATCGCTCCGGACAAGTTCGCTTCCATCGTCATCACCGTAGATATCCGCCCCTCTTTCACGCTGCCTTCCCTCGACGGCATTGCGGTGACCGTCGCCCCGATCGAGCCCACCGAGGCCGAGGTCGAGGCCGGCGTAAACGCCCTGCGCAGTGAGCGGGCTGATTTTAAGGTCGTCGAGCGTGCCGCCGCGAAGGGCGATTACGTGAAGTTGGCCTACGAGGGCAGTGTGGACGGGCAACCCGTTTTGGCCTTGGTCCCGGACAAGCAGATCTACGGCAAAGTTCCCCAGACTTGGGAAGAGGTGGATGGTGAGAACGAGGGCTTGATCCCCGGTCTCGGCAAGCAGTTGGCCGGACTCGCAGCGGGTCAGAAAAAGGATATCACCGTGACTTTCCCGACTGGCTTCGCCGGGGCTCCCGCCCTCGCCGAAAAGACTGCGGTCTACGCGGTCGAGGTGCTCGAGATTCGCGAGCGTGCCTTGCCGGAGCTAAACGATGAGTTCTTCAAGGCCAACCAAGTCGATGACCTCGCCGGCTTGCAGGCCAAGGTCCGTAACAATCTGAAGGCCCGCAAGGACCATGAAAACCTGGCCGGCAAACGCCGCCAGGTGATCGATACCCTTCTCGCGCAGGTTGATTTCCCCGTGCCCGAGAGCTTGATCGAGCAGGAAACGCAGTCCGTCCTGCGCCAGTTCGTGCAGGAAAACCAACGCCGCGGCGTGCCGGTGGAGCAGTTTGAAAAGGATAAAGATCAGCTCATCGCCGGAGCCCGCCAGGCCGCCATCGGCCGCGTGAAGACCCAGCTCATCCTCGCCCGTATCGCGGAGGATCAGAAAGTCGCGGTCGAGGCCTCGGATATCGATGCGTTCCTCTATCGCCAATCCATGCAGACCGGGGTGAAGCCGGAAAAGCTGGTCAAGGACCTCACCAATGATCGCGACCGCCTGCGCTCGGTGCAGCAGAGCATCGTGTTCGACAAGGCTCTCGACCTCGTGGTCGGCAAAGCCGTCGTGACCGAGGCCGCCTCCGCGCCCTCCGCCTGAGGAGCGTCGGGTAAAGCGAGCGTAGCGTCCCCGTCCCTTCCGGCCCCGCCCGCGCAATGCGTGGCGGGGCTTTTTTGCGTCGATTCAGGGTGTGTCCGGGCAATGACCCCGCCGTGCGACAGCGGAGATTTCTCCTCTGGCTTGCGCGCATGATGAGTTTAGTGCCCGGACACAGCCCAGGGGCGTGCGCTAAATCAAGTGGGCAAAGAGACGAGGGTCGCGCTTGCCTTCCGCGGCTTCCCGGCGAAGTTCAGCTTTTCCTATGAGTTACTACGTTCCGATGGTGATTGAAAACAACGGCCGCGTGGAGCGGTCGATGGATATTTACTCCCGGCTCCTGAAGGACCGGATCATCTTTATCGGAACGCCGATTGACGACGGCGTGGCCAACGTGGTGATCGCCCAGTTTCTTTTTCTCCAGATGGAGGATCCGAAGAAGGACATCCATCTCTACATCAACTCCCCCGGTGGCGTGGTGACCGGCGGCATGGCGATCTACGACACCATCCGCTTCCTCCAGTGCGATGTCGTGACCTACTGCATCGGCCAGGCGGCCAGCATGGCCACGGTGCTGCTCGCGGCCGGCACCAAGGGTAAACGTTTCGCCCTTCCGCACAGCCGCGTGATGATCCACCAGCCCAGTGGCGGCGCTGGTGGCCAGGCCTCGGACATCGCCATCGCGGCCAAGGAAATCCTGCGCTGGCGCAAGACCTTGAACGAGGTCATCTCCCGTCACACCGGCAAGACGGTCGAGCAGCTCGAGAAGGACTCTGATCGCGACTACTACCTCAGCGCCCACGAAGCGAAGGACTACGGTCTGGTCGATCACGTGGTGGAAAATTCGGCCGACAGCGCCGCCATCACGCCGACAGCCAGCGCGGCCTGAGTTGAGTTGCTGCCTGAAGAAACGTCCCGGGCACTTATTTCTCACTTTCACAAAGATATCCCTTGCGCCCTTTCCCTCATCGTGCAGGGTAAAGGCCTGCCTCTGTTATGCAGAGGTTTTTGGGGTAACTAAGAAAGCAATTGCCGGACGCCTAGGGGTAGGCGTCCGGCATCTATTTTTTACGGGGGTTAACATTCCCCCTCAGCGTAATCAAACAGCGCTGTCCACCAGCCCGGCGCTCGCCACTGACTACACGGCTGGGCACGGATTTATCCTCATAGATTCGGGATGTCCGGGGATGCGTGGTCAGGATCCGCAGCCTTATGACCAACGATTATCACCTGCGGGTGGGACATCGCCTGCGCTGTCCTGGCTTATTGCCACGATACCGCAGGCTGAGGGGCGGAGAAGCGGATTTCCCCGGAGGGTTGTTCGGTGGGAGCGGCGCCCTTGGGGACGGCGAAGCCGGGGACGAGGAAGAAACCGGCGCCGACTTCGCGGTCTGCGGTGGGGGCCTGGCGGAGCACGCCGGAGAAGTTGACCAGGCGGGTGACAGGTTTGGCGGCCGATTGGGCCACTTGGTCGCTCAGGGTGAAGCTGCCGGTGAAGGCTCCGGTCGCGGGGGTTAGCTTGATTGACCAGCCAGTGGCGGCGGCGTTGGTCGCGGTGAAGACGCCACTCGGGGAAACAGAGCCCTCGAGGGGCAGCAGGCTTTCGCGCGCGCCGAGGTCGAGGGCGTCGGGGCCGTGGGAAATGCTCAATACACCCGAGGTGGTGGCGTTGGCGGCGAGGCCGAGGCGTTGGGCGAGGGTGCCTGCGGGTATGGCGCCGGCGGCCTTGGTGGCGGGGGGCAGCCAGGGATCGAGGGAGACCTCTACGCCGAGGGGGCCGAAGCCGGCGCGGTAGGATTTATCGAGTTTCGCCGTGGCGGTGTTGGCCGGGAGCGCGGCTTTTTGCCAGGTGAGCAAGCCGGCGTCGCGGGGGATGTAGGCGCGGCCGGGGAAGCGGGTGGTCTCGGGATGGGCCTGGAGCGGAAGAGCACCGGCGAGGAAGGAGTCGGTGCGGGTGCCGTAGGGGTTGACCCAGAGCAGGTAGGTGTCGTCGACGGTGGGCTTGAGCGAGGCGGTGAGCGGCGAGCCGTCGGCGGTGGCGCCGGTAAGGGTGAGCACGCCGGTGGCCGCGGCTATGGGCGCGGTGGCGAAACCGGAGCCCTGGGGGAAGGAGCCGGAAGCGGAGTCGGAGAGGTTGTAGGCGGGGTGGAGGACGAGGGTGTTGGCGCCGGCGCCGAATGCAGTCTGGCCCTTGGCGAAGACGCGCAGGCGGGAGCCAAAGGCGAGGGTGGCGAAGGGTTGGCCGTTGCGCATCAGGCTGCCGGTGAGCGAGCCGTCGGCGGATACGGTCACCGCGAGCGCGAGGGCGTCGAGGCCGGCGGTGGTGCGCGTCCAGGTGGCCGCGGCGTTGGCGAGGTCGGCCGAGCCCGCGAAGGCGGTGGTGCCGGAGGATTTGGAGGTGCTGCTGACCGCGATGGAGCCGGTTTCGCGAGCCAGGGTGAGCGTGCCGGTGTAGCTGAGTGCGTTGGCCGGGATGGTCAGGCTGAGTTTGCCGACTGGCACGGAGGACTGGTCGAGCAGCAGGGCCTCGTAGGTGCCGCCGAAGCCGACGACGGTGAGCGTGCCGGGCACGAGCGTGAGGGCGTAGTTGGCGGAAACTCCGCCAGTCAGGGTGATCGGGTAGTTGCCGGGAGCGCTCTTGGCGTCGGCTTTGGTGGCGGCGACGGGCGCTTTGGTCAGGGCGGTCGTAGGGGTATCGCTGCCGACGAGGCCGGAGTAAGAGAGGGCGAGAGCCGGGTTGGCCGTGCCAAATAAGCGGGAGCGGTTTTGCGCCGAGACGGTCAGCGGGGCCTTGGAGATGGTGAGCGTGGCGCTGGCGGTGGGTTTGTTGCTCGCAGCAGGGTCGTCGAGGGTGGCGGTAACGGTATAAACGCCCGGAGAGGTCGGCGCGGTGGAGACGGGCGCGGCCGTGCCTAGCTTGTAAGTGTAGGTTACGCGCAGACCGGCCGGGCTGGTGGTGGCCGTCAGCGTTTGGGGAGCACCGCTGTAAGTCACGCTCCGAGGCTGAAGGGTGATTTGGGCGTCTGCGATTTGGCTGATGGTCAGAGTCCGTTCGATGGCAGGGGCGGGGTTATAGTTGGCGTCACCGGCTTGCGTGGCGCGGATTACGACCGTTCCGGCCCCGGTGAGGGTTAGCGCGGAACCAGAAAGGGTTGCCGGACCAGAGACTAGGGTGAAGGCGACGGGCAGGCCCGAGCTGGCGGAGGCGGAGAGGGTGAGCGGGGCGTCGCCGAAGACGGCGGAGGCGGGCGGCGTGAAGGCGATGGTCTGGCCGGCCTTGGCCACGGTGAAAGTGCGCGTGGCGGAGGCGGCCCCGTAATTATCATTACCGGATTGATGGGCTGCCACCGTGATGGGACCGGTCCCGGTGATGATGAGAACATTGAAAGACTTGCCGATGAAGGCCGGGCCGCTGATCACGTCGAAGAGGACCGGCACCATGCCGGAGCTGGCGGACGCATAAAGGTTGATCGAGTTGTCGGCCGGATCAAAAACGCGGTCTGCGATCGGCTGGAAATCGATAGTTTGAGCCAAGTTGGCCACGGTGATGGTGCGCTGGATGTCAGGCGCGGCGGCGTAGTTGGCGTCCCCGGCCTGGGTGGCGCGGATCACGACCGAACCGGCGCCGGTGAGAGTCAGCGTGTTGCCCCTCAGGGTGGCGGGGCCGGAAACTAGGGAGAATGCGACTGGAAGGCCGGAGCTGGCGGTGGCGGAGAGAGTGAGCGGAGCGTCGTGGAAGACGGCGGAGGCGGGCGGCGTGAAGGCGATGGTCTGCGCATTCTTGGCGACGGTGATGGTGCGTTCGACGGCGGAGGCGGCGTTGAAGTTGGCGTCGCCGGACTGGGTGACGCGGAGGGTGACCGAGCCGGCGCCGGTGAGGGTGAGCTGGTTACCGAAGATCGTAGCGGGGCCGGAGACGACGGTGTAGGATACTTTAAGACCGGAGGAGGCGGTGGCGGAGAGGGTGAGCGGGCTTTCGCCAAGGGTGGCGGAGGCGGGCGGGGTGAAAGCGATGGTTTGGCCGGCCTTGGCGACGGTGAGGGTGTTCTCGATGCCAGGTGCAGCGTAGTATTCGGCGTCACCGGCCTGAGTGGCGCGGATCACGACCGAACCGCCGCCGGTGAGAGTCAGCGTGTTGCCACTCAGGGTGGCGGGGCCGGAGACGACGGTGAAGGTTACGGGCAGTCCTGAAGTAGCGGTGGCGGCGAGGGTGAGAGCAGCGTCACCGTAGCTGGCGGACGAAGGAGGGGTAAAAGTGATGGTTTGGGGTAATTTAATTACCACGGGTGTGCTTCGATTGGTCGTGGTCCCGTCGCCGATTTGGCCACTGTTATTATCTCCAGTGGCCCAGACGGTGCCGTCGGTTTTTAGAAACAGGCTGTGGCCGCCACCCGCAGAAATGGCCGAAACGCCGGTCATTACCTGCACAGGCGTGCTGCGATCGGTCGTGGTGCCGTCGCCGAGTAGGCCATTGCCATTATATCCAGTGGCCCAGACGGTGCCGTCGGTTTTCAGAAACAGGCTGTGGCTGAGACCCGCAGAAATGGCCGAAACGTCGGACATCACCTGCACCGGCGTGCTACGATTGGTCGTGGTGCCGTCGCCGAGTTGGCTATTGTAATTGTATCCAGTGGCCCAGACGGTGCCATCTTGTTTTAGAAACAGGCTGTGGTATTGACCCGCAGAAATGGCCGAAACGCCGGTTAACACCTGCACCGGCGTGCTTGGACTAGTCGTGGTCCCGTTGCCTAGTTGGCCGCTGTCATTATATCCAGTGGCCCAGACGGTGCCATCTTGTTTCAGAAACAGGCTGTGGCGGGCACCTGCCGAAATGGCCGAAACGCCAGTCATTACCTGCACGGGTGTGCTTCGATTGGTCACGGTCCCGTCGCCTAATTGGCCAAAAGAATTAGATCCGGCGGCCTGGACGGTGCCGTCGGTTTTCAGAAACAGGCTGTGTGCTCCACCTGCCGAAATAGCCGAAACTCCGGTCATAACCTGCGCCGGCGTGCTACGACTGGTCGTGGTCCCGTTGCCGAGTTGGCCATATCTATTATATCCAGTGGCCCAGACGGTGCCGTCGGTTTTCAGAAACAGGCTGTGTGCTTCACCTGCAGAAATGGCCGAAACGCCGGTCATCACCTGCACGGGCGTGCTACGATTGGTCGTGGTGCCGTCGCCGAGTCGGCCATTATAATTGTGTCCAGTGGCCCAGACGGTGCCGTTGGAATGCAGAAAGAGGCTGTATTGGCTGCCCGCAGAAATTGCTGGCTTAGTGGCATAAACGGCTACACCGAAACTCGACTCCAACCTATCGCCTTCTAGGTCAGTGGTGGTAAGCCGGATCGTGGTGGAGCCGCTGCGGGACGCTGAAGGGGCGAGGCGGAGGATGCCGTTTTCGATGGTGGCGGATACAAGAGTGGAGTCGTCGGAGGTGACGGTGTGGCTGAGCGTTGGGATGATGGCGGTGGTGGTCTCGATGAAATTGGCGCGAGCCAGGACGTTAGTGGTCAGGGGCAGGTCCGTCCAAGAGCCATCCACGGAAGAGGCGTCGTAGCGCGGGGTGGCGGCGATGGCGTCGGCGACCGTCATGCCGTCGCCCAGGACGTGGGCGAAGACGGTGAAGCCGCCGTTCTGGGCGTCGAGGTTGGCGGAGTTGTCGGCCAGATTAATGAACCACTGGCTGGTGGCGCTGTCGGGGTCGCCGCCGAGCTTGGCCATGGCCACGGTGCCACGCAGGTTGGAGCGGCCGGGCTCGTTCTTCACCGGATCGAAGGTCGGCACGTAGTCGAAGGTGGTATCGTTAAGAAAATAAAAACCGCCGTTCTGGATGATGAAGCCGGGGACGGAGCGGTGGAAAAAATTGGCGCCGTAGCGGCCGGCGTTGGTGTAGGCGATGAAGTTGGCGACGGTGAGCGGAGCCTCGGCGTCGTGCAGGGCGAGGTCGATCGTGCGGGTCTGTCCCGCCATCCGCACGGTGATGCGCGCGGCGGTGCCGGGGACGTCGGGATCGCGCAGGTGGGCGGCCAGCGGGATGGCGGCGGGGGTCGCGCCGCGGGCGAGGATGAGATCGGGGAAGGCGAGGTAGCGCTCGGGCGGCACGTTGGCGGCGCGGGCGGCGCAGGCGGCCAGGGAAAACGCGACCAGGGCAAAGAGGCGGGCGGCGAGGGTGGGTTTCATGGGGGAGGCTTTAGGCGAGGGCTTCGGCGAGGGCGGCGATGATATCCTCGGCGGGCTCGGCGCCGAGGCCGAGGCGGAGGAGCTCCGGGGCGAGGCCTTGGGCGGCGAGTTCCGCGCGACCGGCCCCGGAGGTGACCAAATCGTAGTGGGCGAGGTAGAGGAAGGGGCAGATCAGCGAGGTCGCGAGGCCGAAGCTGGGGCCTTTGGCAAGGCGCAGACGGTCGTAAACCGAGGCCACCGGCACGTCGGGGCGGAGCACAAACGTGATCATGCTCCCGACGCTGCCGGGGCTGCGGGCGAGGGCGGCGTAGTTGAGCGCGGAATCGGAGTGGCCGCTCCAGAAGACGGCAGTCACTTTGGGGTGGCTTTCGAGGAAGGCCACCACGCGCGGGGCGGTGCGATTGATCTGTGCGATCAGGGCGGGAGCGGCGTCGATCTGGGCGGCGAGGCGGGCGACGTCGCGCGGGTAAACGGCGGCCAGGGCGGAGGCGCGGGCGAGGGCGGGGCGCAGCGCCGGGGCGAGGGGGGAGGCGGGGTTGACGGTGGCGGCGCCGAGGATCACATCGCCCTCGGACGCGGTGTATTTAGTGAGCGAGTTTACCACCACATCGGCGTGGGGCAGGACGTCGACGTTCAGCGGTGAGGCGATGGTAGGATCCAGCACGAGGGCGGCGCCGTGGGCGCGGCACAGGGCGGCGAGCGCGGGCAGGGCGGGGGTCTGGATGAGGGGATTGGTGGGTATCTCGGCGAAAACGCCGGCGACGCGGCCGGGGTGGGCGGCGAGCAAGCGGGCGAGGCCGTCCAGGTCGAAGACGTCGCGGTGGTGCAGGTAATCCCCGTCCGGAGTGGCGGTGAACTTTTGCAGCAGGGCGATGGTATCGAGGTAGAGCCAGCCGAGCTGAATCCAGCGGGTGCGACCGAGGGGGGCCTGCACGGCGTTCACGGCCTGGAAAGCGGCGTAGGTGGCGGCCATGCCGCTGGGGACGAGGTGAATCTCGGTGGCGGGCAAACGGCGGTCAAAAGAGCGGGCGACGGCGGCGCGAACGTGGGTGGCGGCCGCTTCGGACGGCCCGGGGAAGAGCGTCTCGGTCTCGATCGAGCTGATCCCGCCCCGGGCGAACAGCCAAGCCTCGGCGGCGCGGGACGAAGCGAAGGCGCCGGTATGCTGGAGGTAGTGGCGGGCGCGGCGGGAAAGCCCGGGGGCGGCCCCGGCGGGCAGGACGAGGGCGGTGAGGCAGGCGGTTAGCGGAAGGATTTCACCCGCCCCGGCCAGGTGTTGGCACAGGGCGGCGGCGACGGCGGGGCCGGCGCAGAGCCAGATTTCTCGATCGGCAAGGGCGGGATTTGCTTGGCGCAGGCTATCGGCCAGGCGGCGCAGGAGCGGATGCACCACGAAGCGTGGATAGCCGCTGGTCAGATGGCGGGTGATAGCGGGATCCTTTTCCTCATAGCCGATCACATCGCGCATCGTGGGCAGACTGCAGGAGACCGCGTGGAGGCGGTCGGGGATGCGTTGGCCGAGAGGATGATGGACTAAGGCGGGGGCGGACATGGACGGCGGGATACATACATTCTCCTACGAACGGTGGCCGGGGGCAAGGCAGTAGCAACCGGGTGCGTTATCGTTGCAGGGTTGAAAAGGTGGCGGGCCATGGAGAGCCTGCGATGGAATACGAAAATGAAACTACTTTCCTGGAACGTTAACGGGGCCCGCGCGGGCTTGGACAAGGGCACGCTGGTCTCGTGGATGGAGGCGAGTGGCGCGGACGTGCTTTGCTTGCAGGAAACCAAATGCCATCCCGGGGATGTGGCCCATGTTTCCTGGCCCTCGGACTATTGCTCGGTGACGTTTCACGCGGCGGAGAAAAAGGGCTACAGCGGGACGGCCATTCTCAGCAGACACGCGCCCATCGGCGTGCGCTTTGGCATGGGTGAACCCGAACATGATGCCGAGGGGCGCGTTCTGACGGCGGAGTTTGCTGATTTTTTTCTGGTGAATGTTTACACGCCCAACGCCCAGGACGGGCTGCGGCGGCTCGAGTATAGGCAGCGTTGGGATGCGGTGTTTTTGCGGTATCTGCAGGGGCTGGAGCGAAGCAAGCCGGTCGTGACCTGCGGGGACTTCAACGTGGCGCACCACGAGATCGATCTGGCCCGGCCAAAGGACAATGTGGCCAACCCGGGCTTCACACCCGAGGAGCGGGCGGGTTTCACCCGCTTTATCAACGCCGGGTTCGTGGACACGTTTCGCGAATTCGAGAAGGGGCCGGGCCACTATTCCTGGTGGAGCTACCGGGGTGGGGCGCGGGCGCGCAACGTGGGGTGGAGAATCGACTACTTCCTGGTTTCGGGCGGCCTGCGCTCAAAATTAAGCCGGGCCTGGATCGAGCCGCAGGTGATGGGCAGCGACCATTGTCCGGTGGGCGTGGACATCGCGCTTTGACCACGGAAGGAACCGATGGATACGGACAAAAACAGGGTGGAATGGACGGAAGAGGAGGGGCGGGCGCTGCAGGCGCGGATGCTGGCGCACGGGGCGAAAATCGCGGTGGCGGAGAGCCTTACGGTGGGGCGGGTGCAAACCGAACTGGGGCGGTGGAGCGGTTCCTCCGGTTATTTCGCGGGCGGCCTGACCGGTTATACGACGGAGGCGAAGGTGCGCCTGCTCGGCGTCGATGCGGCGCATGCGGCGGAGGTCAACGCGGTTTCAGCGAGGGTGGCGGAGGAGATGGCCCGCGGGGTGGCGCGTCTGTTTGGGTGCGAGGTCGGGCTGGCGACGACCGGCTACGCTGAGCCCGACGCGGCCCGAGGGGTGACCACGCCTCATGCGTGGGTGGCGGTGGCGCGTGGAGGCGAGACCCGGACGGAGCGGGTGGATGGAGCGGGGCTTGACCGAACGGCGATGCAGGCGGGCGTGGCTGCAGCGGTTTTACGGCTGCTGGCTCAGACTTTGTCCGCCGCCGCGCCGCCGCTCCAGCTCAACTTGGTGCGGACGACGGCAAAATGACTGTGGTGGCGGCGCTGGATCAAGCGCAGGCGCCGGGGGGACAGGGAAATCTCAATCGCATCGCCAGCGGCGGGGGCGGGGCGCGCGCGGCCGTCGGCCGCGATTACCAAATCGCAGGCGTTTTCCGATAGATTGCGGACTCTAAGGCGGACCCCGGCACGGAAGATAATCGAGCGGTTGGAAAGGGTATGCGGGCAGATCGGGGTCATCGCCAGCACCTCGGCATCGGGGTGGATAATGGGGCCGCCGGCGGACAAGTTATAGGCGGTCGAGCCGGTCGGGGTGCTGAAGATCAGGCCGTCGCAGAGATAATCGGTGACCAGTTCGTTATCCGCAAAGACCTCGAGGCGGACGAGGCGGGAATTGGAGGCGTCCTTGATCAGGATATCGTTGAGCGCAGACACGGGTTCGGAATTGCCAACCCGGCACGACAACAGGGCGCGTTCCTGGGTGGCAAAGTCTCCGGCCAGAAGAGTGGGGAGGTAATCACGGGCTTCTTCGGCGGTCCAGGTAGTGAGGAAGCCGAGGCTGCCTCGGTTCACTCCCAGCAAGGGGATGCCGGCGGCCGCGGCCGCGGGGGCTGCTCCGAGCAAGGTGCCGTCGCCTCCGATTACGCAGCAGGCGTCGACGTCTTGAAGGAGACCTTCAGGCAATGGGAAATCCCGGGTTACGCGTGTCGCTACCCCCGCGGCCTCGGCCCGGCTGATAAGATCGGCCGAAAGTTCGTGCGCCCCGCTTTTCTGGGCATTTACCACGAAAGCTAGGCGTCGGATGGGCGTCATACGAGAAGGGTTCAAACAAGCAGAATGGAACTGAGGGCAGATTCCAATTCGGTAGATTTGTGAAGATGACTCAATCTCGTCGCCAATAAAGCCAGGTGCAAATGGTGGCGAAAAGGAGCGACGGAGCGATCACCCACCAAGGGTTGATGGGGACGGCATAGGCGGTGCAGAGCCAATGCACGCACCAGCACTTCGCCACGATCAGGGCCCAGCCGATCGCCAGCACGGCTTCCGAGCGCCGGCTGCGGGGTTCGCGGGGTTGATGAACCGCAACCTCGGAGATGAAAGCGCGGTCTGCGTCCGCCGGGTTAGGGGCTCGGTGAAAGTAGCGGGCAAGAGGGGCGAACATAACACTTTTAAATTAGAAAGTTTTTAAAACAGACGATTCCCGGCGCTTTGCGAATCGAGGCACTATGTAAATCATAAAAATAATAGTTGCCAGATAATGAATTAATATATTCATTTGTCTTATCGTTAGCGAAACGTTAGATGACAGGAACTGGTGAGTCGTCAGAAGAGTTAGGCTCTAGTGATGATTTGAAACCCGATGGTCGGGAACGGACTGGCAGAGACGCGTGAGCGACGAAATCAAACATCATGAGCAACTCCAAACTGTATGTCGGCAACATGTCCTTCAAGACCTCCGAGGACGAGCTTCGCTCGGCCTTCGGCCAATTCGGTTCCGTGACCGACGTTTACGTCGCCATGGACAAGATGACCGGTCGTCCCCGCGGCTTCGCCTTCGTCACCATGGGCACCGATGAAGAGGCCAAGTTGGCCGCTGAGAAGATGAACGGCGCCGACCTCGGTGGTCGCGCCCTCACTGTCAACGAGGCCCGTCCCAAGGAAGAGGGCGCTGGTCGCTCCTTCGGTGGTGGCGGCGGCGGCGGCGGCCGTGGCTTCGGTGGCGGTGGCGGCGGCCGTGGCTTCGGCGGCGGCGGCGGCCGTGGCGGCTTCGGCGGCGGCGATCGCGGCGATCGCCGTTATTGATCCCTGCGCGCGCCTTTGGCACGCCCAGTCTGACTGTATTCCCGGCGCACCTCTTATGGTGCGCCGTTTTTATTTTATAACTTATGCCTATAAGCCTGCAGTGTGCCGGTCATCAAAGGACCCGCGACGACTCCGCCCAATAAGTTTCCCTGTTCAGCTTGGAGCGTCCTCCTGCACTTACGCCAAATGGATCACTGAGCTGGCGCTATCTGCAATAAGTGAACTACCAGTTTTCAACCGGGCCTTTGGGAACAGGGATAAAATCGCGTTCCAGCAGCGGGTCATTCGCATCTCGCATGAAGGAAGCAACCAGGGGATCGGGCTGAAATTTCGGCAGTAACTCCCCGCGTTCGTCGCAGAAGCGGGCGCGCCAAGTGGTGTAGTCGGCGACGCAACGCTCGAAATCGGTGCGGGAGGAGATGCTAAGAATCGCTTGCTTAAAGGGCTTTGCGGGACCGAAGCGGCGCGCATACCAAGGGGCCACGCGGCGGAAAAGACGGGCTCCGTGCTCCTCGCCGTAGAACTCGAGGTAGCGCTCGAAGTGGATGCGCAGCACCCGAATGCGCTCCGGAAAATCGGGTTCTGGCAGGAGTTCCCCAGTGCGTAGGAGGTGGTCGGTGCGCCGGAAAATCCAAGGGTCGTAGAACGCCCCTCGACCTATGCTGACCCCCGCGCAGCCGGTCTCGTTCAGCATGTGGCGCGCGGCGTCGGGCGTGGTGACGTCGCCGTTGCCGATAATGGGGATGTGCTTGACCGCCTCAACGACGCCACGGATGCCGGCGAGATTTACCCGCCCGGCGAAGCCCTGCGCACGGGTGCGACCGTGCACAAAGACGGCGGCGACGCCGGCATCTTCAAGAACGCGGGCCAAGTCTGGAGCGGTGAGATTCTGATCATCCCAACCGAGGCGCATCTTGGCGGTTACGGGGATTTTCACGGCCGAGATCATGCCGCGGACGAGGGCGGCGGTCTTATCCAACTCGGTCATCATGGCGGAACCGCCTCCGATCTTGACCACTTTTTTTACCGGGCAGCCCATGTTGATATCGACGGCGTCGGCGCCGAGTTCCTGGCAGATTACGGCGGCGTCCCGCATCTCCTCGGGCACCGCGCCGAAGAGCTGGATCGCCCAGGGGCGATCGCCCGGCGCGGAGGCGACTAATCTAAGTGCGCCCGGGCTGCGCTCAATCAGGGAGCGGGCGTTTACCAAATCAGTCGTCGCAAAGCCCAGGCCGCCGAGCTCGCGCACGGTCAGTCGCATGGGCAGGTTTGTGTATCCGGCTAGCGGTGACAGAAAGAGATTGGATGCGAGATTGAGCGGACCTAGGCGCATGCGAGGGATGCAAGCGAAACGCGGCCTGGGCGGGCGGGCAAGCGCGGCGGGCTGGGTTGCTTCGGGCGTGCGAACGCCCACGGTTGGTTCATGCCAGTGAATAACGGACCGGTCCTGCTCTATGATGGGGAATGCGGGCTTTGCCGCGCCGCAGTGCGGAGGCTGGCAAGGGCGGACCGGAGGGCGGCGCTACGTTATGCTCCTTTGCAGGGCGTTTTCGCGCAGGCGGCGTTGCGGCGGTGCGGGCTGCCTACGGGGGATTTCGAGAGTCTGGTTTTCTTGCGGGAAGCGGGGGGGAAGGAATTTCATTTGCGCGTCGCTGGGGTGATTTCGGCGTTGGCGTGTCTCGGCGGAGGATGGCGGTTCGCCTCGCAGGTGCTGGCGGTGGTCCCTTTGGCGTGGAGCGATGTGGTTTACCGAGGCGTGGCGAGGCTACGCCACCGGATTTGGGGACGGGTGGAGTATCGGGCAGGCGAACCGGCGGACCCGGCGACGGCGGCGAGGTTTTTAACCTGATCCGGGTATTCGCTCAACGCGCGGCGAGTGCGGCGGACATCCGGCGCAGGCATTCATCCAGGGTGGCGCGGGGGCAACCGAAATTCAGACGAACGTGGGTGCCGCGCGGTGCTCCGAAATAATTGCCGTCGCTCAAGCCGACGCCGTGTGATTCGAAATGTGCAACCGGATCGGCGAGGCCGAGCGCGGACACGTCAAGCCAGGCGAGGTAGGTGGCCTCGACCGGGGCCGCGAGGCGAATCCCGGGTAACTCCCCGCCGCGGAGTGCATCAACCAGGCGATCGCGGTGGCCGCGCAGTGTCTCCAGCAGGCAGCGGCGCCAGGCCTCGCTGTCGCGGTAGGCGGCCTCGCAGGCGGCGAAACCGAGGGATGTCACCTCGGCGACGATTCCTTGGCTGGCGCGCAGGAAACGGGCGCGGAGGACCGGATCGGGTATAATGGCGAAGGAGGTGCCAAGACCGGGCACGTTGTAGGTTTTGCTCGGAGCCATCAGGGTGATGGTGCGCGCAGCGTGTTGCGGCGCCACCAGCGCGGTGGGCAGGTGGGGTAGCGAAGGGTCGAGAATGAGGTCGCAGTGAATCTCATCGGAGCAGAGCACGAGATCATGCCGGGCGCAGAATTCGGCCAGGCGGACGAGCTCTTCGCGGCGGAAGACCCTCGCGACCGGATTATGCGGATTGCAGAGAAAAAAGAGGCGCGTGCGAGGAGTGACGGCGGCCTCGAGCGCGGGCCAGTCGATTTCCCAGCGCCCGTCGGCGATGCCAGTGGTTCCAGAATGGAGCGCAAGCGGCACCGCGGTCGAGACGCGGCCGGAGTTCTTCGGCGCGGTTATGAACGGAGGATAGACCGGTGTGAGGCAGAGCACCTCTTCGCCGGCGGCGGCAAAAGCTTGGGCGGTGACGTTTAATCCGCAAACTAGGCCGGGCAGCCAGACAATCCAGGCGGGATCGATAGCCCAGCCGTAGCGGTTAGCACAGGCTACGACCACGGCGTCCACGGTGGATTTTACTGGCCGCGCGTAGCCGAAAATACCGTCGTCAACCCGGCGATGCAGGGCCTCGATAATGGCGGGCGGGGAGCGGAAATCCATGTCTGCGACCCACATCGGTAGAATGTCGCGGTCCGGGTATTTCTGCCACTTTTGCGAATCGGTGCCGAGGCGCGGGTGGACGGTGGTGAAGTCGAAGCTCATGGGCTGGCGCGCACCTTGGCGGGCTGGGCGGTCTGGCGTCAACCGTGCCGACATCGATGTGGCGCCCGCCAATCGCATGATTCGGACGACTTTTGGGCAGCGTGCGCAGGGTTGGCGCGGCGATTGACTCGGCAAAATGTGAGGCGCTAGTTCTGTGCTCCCTTTTCTCACTCTTTGCCATGCGCTTAATCTACGTTCTTGGTGGTTTTTCCCCCGCTTTTTTATCTGCTGTTCTGCGTGGTCAGGACGCTTCGGCTGGCGCGGCGGCCGATGTGGCTACGCAAGTGGCTGCGGCGGTGGGTAGCGGTGCGGTCCATACCGCTTCGCCCGATTTGGTGGAGCATCTCGTTGACCTCCTGCTCGGGCTTTTCGGGGTTAAGTCTGCGGGCAACACCTGGCAGCACTGGGCCATAGCCGGCCTGATCACGGTGCTTTTTTATCTGCTGCGCAAAGTCGTCGCCAACGTCGTTTTCGGTTTCTTCAAGCGACTTACCGCACGCACCGAGACAACGCTCGACGACGAGTTGATCGCCGCCTGGCACAAGCCGGTCTCAGCCTTCATAGCGGTGGTCGGTGCAGTGGTGGCGATCAAGGTTCTTAAGCTCACGCCCGAGGCGGATAACGCGTTCCGTTATCTTAGCACCATCGCCTATGAGGTGGTCGCGCTTTGGTTTTCCATCAGCAGTGTATCGTGTGTTTTGGATCATCTCCAAGCAACGGCTAAGGCCAGAGGCGCGGCGGTCGCGGCTTTCATGCCGTGGATCAAAAAGACGGTCATCGCCTTGGTTCTCATTTTTGGTATTCTCATTGCGGCGCAATCGCTCGGGGCAGACGTGGGCGCCTTTCTCAAGGCCATGGGAATCGGCGGTCTGGCCTTTGCCCTCGCCGCTCAAGACACCCTGTCCAACGTTTTCGGATCAATCGTCGTCGCGGTCGATCAGCCTTTCCGCATCGGTGAGTTTGTGCAGATCGGCGCGCACCAAGGAACGGTGGAAGACATCGGTTTACGCTCGACGAAGCTCCGCACGCCGGGGCGCAGCCTTATCGCGATCCCGAACAAGACGGTAGCGGGTGAGGCTATTAATAACTTCAGCCGCATGCCGCAGCGCCGGGTGGACCAAACCATCGGGCTCACCTACTCGGCCAAATCCACCCAAGTGGAGGGGCTCCTTGGGGAGATTCGTAGTCTTCTCAAAAATGACCACGAGGTGCATCAGGATTTCATTGCGGTAAATTTCCTCAACTACGGCGCCTTTTCGCTGGATGTGCAGATCATCTATTTCACCTCCTCGCCCGACCTCTTGAAGTGTTTCGCGACGAGAGAGCGTATCAACTTGGCTGTCATGCGCCTAGTCGAGTCGCACGGCCTGCGATTCGCTTATCCGACGCAGACCATCGAGCTTTCCGGTGACGTAGCTGAGCGTCTGGTGGGAGCGAAAAAATAACCTGGCTCGGAAGTCTTTAGTTCTGGCCGCGTTGCCCGGTCATCATGCCAAACAGGCCTTGAAGGCTGCGTTCAGAGCGGATCGATCCAGGTTCTTGCCGATAAAAACCAGGGTGTTTTCACGCGCGTCCTTGCCCCAGGGGCGGTCGAACTTGGCATCGAAGAGCATGTGCACGCCTTGGAAGACAAGGCGGTTGGGCGACCCTTTTACTGCGAGCACGCCCTTGCTGCGGTAGATGTCGTTGCCCTTGTCCTTGAGGAGCTGGCCGATCCAGTCGTTGAGTTTTTTTCCGTCGAGGTCACCGGCATGGCGGATGCCCACGCTGGTGACGTCCGAATCGTGGGAATGAGTGTGTTCGTAATCCTGCTGCCAACCGGGGCGGGCGGTCTCGCCCATCACGTGGATGTGCAGCGGGTGGTGGCCGCAGGCCTCGACTACGAGGTAAAATCCGGGTGCGGCGATGGGGAGAGGGAAATGGGCGTGGCCGTGCTCGCCGAGGTGGAGGCGGTGGAGGGTAGCGCCGGGCGCGATGCCTTCGCCGGGGCGCACGTTATTTTCCCAGTCGGCGAAGACTAGAACGGCGGCGTCACGCGCGGCGGCGAGATCGGCAGGGCCCAAGGATTTTACGGGCAGGATCGCGATATCCAGTGTGCCGTCCGGGCCATGGTGGTGGTGGGCATGGTCGTGATTATGATCGTGGCCGTGATCGTGACCGCAGCAGTCGTCATGGGCGTGACCGATCACGAGTTCATGGGTGCCCGCGGGGAGGGCGTAGGCGCCGGCCCATTCAAAAGGGTAGGAGGGCGCGAGGAAGGCCGGGTCGAGCTCGGTGGCGCGGGAGAGATTGAAGCCGCCGACGTTCAGGATGCGGTCGAGGGGCACGTTGGCGTTGGTCGCGCGCAGAAGGCGGGCGGCGCCGTTCATGCGCCGCACGCGGGCCTCGAGGGCGTCGAGCTCGACCGAGGTGGCGAGATCGGATTTGTTGAGGATGAGCACATCGGCAAAGCCGATCTGCTTTTTCACTTCGGGCGAGGTATCGAGGTGCTGGAGCACGTGGCGGGCATCGACCACGGTGACGATGGCGTCGAGGCGGAAGGCGGTCTTCATCTCGTCGTCGGTGAAAAAAGTTTGCGCGACGGGGCCGGGGTCGGCGAGGCCGGTGGTCTCGATAAGGATACCGTCGAGGCGATCCTTGCGCTTCATCAGGCGGCCGAGGATGCGGAGGAGGTCGCCTCGCACGGAGCAGCAGATGCAGCCGTTGTTCATCTCGAAGATCTCCTCTTCGGACTGGATCACAAGCTGGTTGTCCACGCCGACTTCCCCGAACTCGTTTTCGATGACCGCCAGTTTCTTGCCGTGATTTTCGGTGAGGATGCGGTTGAGCAGGGTCGTTTTTCCGGCGCCGAGGAAGCCGGTCAGGACGGTGACTGGGATGGGTGTGGTGACGGCGGGAGTAGGCGTGGCGGCGGGGGCTGACATGTTTGTTAACAAAAGAGGCATGGCCGGTCGGGTCGCAAGGCGGGACGCAAGCCCGGGCGGAAGATAAAAAAGCCCGATCCGCGCGAGGGCGGATCGGGCCAAGGAGACGCGGACGGCGTCAGGTGTGGTGTGCTCAACCGCGTTTGGCGGCGATGAGCTGTTCGAGCTTAACGATATCGGCGCTGAAGAGGCGGATGCCCTCGGCGGTTTTTTCGGTGGCGAGGGCGTCCTCGTTCAAAGCGAAGCGGAAGGCTTTTTCGTCGAGGCTGACCTTCTTCAAATCAGCCGAGGCGGCGCAGACGGGGTCTAGCTTGCGGACGACCAGATCGGTGCTCGCGGCGAGTTCGGCAAGGAGGGTTGGTGCGATGGTGAGCAGGTCGCAGCCGGCGAGTTCAAGGACCTCGCCCTTGTTGCGGAAGGAGGCGCCCATGACCTCGGTCTTGTAGCCGAACTTCTTATAGTAGGTATAGATCTGGGTGACGGAGATGACGCCAGGGTCCTTGGCGCCGACGAAATCGCCGGCCGGGTTCTTGGCCTTGTGCCAATCGAGGATGCGGCCAACGAACGGACTGATCAGGGTGATGCCGGCCTCGGCGCAGGCCACGGCCTGGGCGAAGGAAAAGAGGAGGGTCAGGTTGCAGTGGATACCTTCTTTCTCTAGGATCTCGGCCGCCTTGATGCCTTCCCAGGTGGAGGCGATTTTGATCAGGACGCGGTCACGGGAAATGCCTGCCTTTTCGTAGAGGGCGATGATTTCGCGGGCTTTAGCCAAGGTGCCGGTGGTGTCGAAGGACAGCCGGGCGTCGACTTCAGAGGACACGCGGCCGGGGACGATCTTCAGGATTTCGAGACCGAACACGACGAGCAGGCGGTCGATCACCTGATCGAGGCGGGCGGATGCGCCGGCGTCGGCGATGGCCTTGTCCAGCAGGGCCGCGTATTCGGGCATAGCGGCGGCCTTGAGGATCAGAGAAGGGTTGGTCGTGGCGTCGCGGGGGGCATAGGCCTTCATGCTTTGGAAGTCGCCGGTATCGGCGACCACGACGGTAAGGGCTTTGAGTTGGTCGAGTTGGGTGGACATGGGAAGGGGGTGGGTATGAGAACTAAGGGGATTCGTGAGCGCGAGTCGAGCCGGAGGGTGGACGCGGCTGGACGAAAACGACTGGGCTGAGGCGGCCTGGTGCGGATACAGGACGTGTCGGTTTACTGCGAAACCAAGCGGGCAGCCAGCCAACTGATCGCCTGGGCTTCATTGGCGAAGGCGCCGTCAATCTGGGCTTCGAAGGCGAGGTCGAGCAGGCGTTTGAATTCGGGGCCGGGGGCGAGGCCGGCGGCGATTAGATGGCGGCCGAGCAGCACTGGGCGAGGGGCGGCGGTCGCGAGGTCGAGGGCGTTGGCGCGGGCGAGCAGGCGGTCGATGAGAGCGCGGGTCTCGGGTGATTGGAGGGGGGGGCGGCCGGCGTTATCGGCGCGCATCACGGTGGCAAGTTCGGCCAGGGTGGATGGGTGGAGTCGGCGGGCGAGGCGGCGGATGGCGTTTGGGCCGAGGCCATCGGGGCCGCCGTGGTGGTGGACCATGTGGTTGGCCACAAGCGGGGTGATGGCGGGGGTGTGATCCAAGGGAGCGCCAATGCGAGTCAGGAAAGCCTCGGCGGGGGCTACGCCGGCGGGTTCGTGGCCTGGACTCACCCAGCGGAGGCGGCCGGAGTCGACGGGTTTTTCTTCTAAGCGGGTGCAGGCGGGTTTGCCGGCGTCGTGGAGCAGCACGGCGAACATCAGCAGGCGGCGGCGGCGAGCGTCCGCGTTTAGCCAATCCGGATCGCGGGCGAGAGCGTCACAGGCGTGGGCGGTGTGGGTGAATACATCGCCCTCGGGGTGCCATTCCGGGTCTTGGGGACAGCCTGAGAGGGCAGCTAATTCGGGGAAATGGCTTAGCCAGCGGGTCTCGATGAGCACGCGGAGACCGGCGGAGGGGCGGCCGAAGGGTGGAGCGGACTTTTCGGCCCACTTGGCCCACTCGTGCCAGACGCGCTCGACGGGCAGTTCATGGTAGGTCGGCGCGATGGCACGGCACAGCTCGGCGGTGGCGGGATCAAGCGTGAGGTCGAAGCGACCGGCGAGTTGCAGGGCGCGCAAGACACGAAGCGGATCCTCGGCAAACGCCGGGCTGGTGTGACGGAGGCGACGGGCGCGAAGGTCGGACTCGCCTCCGTAGGGATCTATGAGGCAGGCGGCACAGGGGTCCCAGGCGATTGCGTTGACAGTGAAATCGCGGCGGGCGGCGGCTCCGGCGTCGTCAAGCAGCGGGTCAGGCGCAACGGCGAACCCGCGGTGGCCGGCGCCGGTCTTGGATTCGCGGCGGGGAAGGGAGATGTCGTATTCGACGCCGGAGGAGAGACGCAGCTTTATCACGCCAAAGCTGCGGCCGACGACATCGGTGGCGCCGAGCGGGGCGAGCACGCGGTGCAGGTCGGCGAAGGAGGCTCCGCCGACCTCGATATCGAGGTCTTTCGGTGCGAGGCCGAGCAGCCAGTCGCGCACGGCTCCGCCGACAATACGCGGGCGGCCCACGCGGCGCAGAGCGGAGAGGACCGGGGCAAGTTCGACGGGCAACTGCATGGGGCTGGGCAAAGCGGCAGTTTAGCGGGCGTCCGGATCGGATGAATCGCCACGGAGGCGAAGCGCGAGCGTGAACAGGAGGGCCCAACCGGCCAGAAAAGCGAGGCCGCCGAGGGGCGTGAATGGGCCGACGAATCGTGGTCCGCCCAAGGCCAGGGTGTAGATGGATCCGGAGAAAAGCCATGCACCGAGTAACCACCAGCCAGAGATGCGATGCAGTGCGGGCGCTCGCGAGGGTTCGGCGGCGGACCAGACGAGGGTGGCAAGGGCGGCGATGGCGTGCGCGAGTTGGTAGTGCGCGGCGGTTTCCCATGCGTTCAACGTGCCTCGGGCGAGCAGGGTCGTTTTTAACGCATGCGCGCCCAAGGCCCCCAACAGGACGGCAGTGAAGCCAGTCAGAGCGGCGAATGCGATGAGGCGTGCGCGAGACTGAAGAAGGGCGGACATGGGGGAGCTATTTTACGAGGCGGGCGGCAGGAGCTCTTGTTCGGCTGCGCGGGCGAGCAACCAGAGCAGATCGGAGACCCGGTTGATGTAGGCTAAGATGACTGGCCGCGGGTTCCGGCCGGCTTGGACGGGCAGGCCTACGAGGTGACGTTCGGCTCGGCGGGCGACCACCCGGGCTTGATCCAGCGCGGCGGCGAGGGGGCCGACCCCAGGGGTGGCCCAGCCATCAAAACGCAAGCCACGGGCCTCGAGTTCGGCGGCGGCTAGGTCCACGCGAGAGAGCGCATCGGCGTCCAGTTTCTTAAAATTAGATTCCAAGTAGCGGGGAGCGTCGCTCTCGGCACAGGCGACCTCGCCCATCAAGGCCACTAGATCGTGCTGGATGGGGAGCAGCA
>CAIQAB010000016.1 GCA_903869675.1 uncultured Verrucomicrobiota bacterium
CCCAATGCGCGCAAAGCCGCCAAGCCGAGCATTTCCTGTCTTGGCGCGTCAAACAATATCACCTTCGAAGACTCCGTAAGCAATATTTGCTGGCTTGGATAGACGTCTATCTGAGGAGATGTATTGACGTCCAAGATTGGGTTCTTCGAAGAATCGGCTTCATACGGAGTTGTTCCAGACACAGCCTGATTGAGTGCAGGCCCCCTGGGGTCATTGATTAATGGCCAGTTATCTGTTGACGCATAATCCTTACTGTCACGCAGTCGAAATGTGTAGCTAATGCTGGTATTATCTGTGAATCCAGTAATCCGATCAAATTTCACTGCGTTAACCTTATATAGCTTCTCGGTGCCGCCGTATTCCAGAATGAACGAAAGGACAGTATCCGCATCTTCTGTCTTGGCTTGCAAGTTCGTCGTGCCAATAAATCCTGTTACAGGAGTATTTGAAGGGGTTACCGCTGCTTTGGATGCCAACGTAAACTTCCATCTAGTCGCCGTCCCGGGCGGCCACTTAGAGTTGTTGGCATTGAGACTATCCGGATCCAGCTTTATTACGAAATCAGTCGACGTAGAGCTACCGTCCCACCCCAACGCATAGGCGACTCCAATTTCTGATTTCTTGGAGGTGTCATCTCGGTCCTGAAGAGTCACATTTCTCAATACATTTGCGACGAAGGCATCGGGAATTGCTATCTGGAGTGTTTTTCCGGCTGGCAAAACCAACTCTGCGTTATATGGATTCCATAATTCGACTTTGCCTTGAACGGTTACTTTGACTGATCCTGCTGCATTATCAAGTTCCGGTATTATAAAAAGCGAAAACTCACTGATTACAGGTGATAAAGAATACGTTGATGTTGGCGGTGGTGTAGCACCTGAAAAAATCGCTTGGTCAGGAGGTATAGCAAGGATGATCTGTTGAAGTAATCCGGTTGAAACGGAAGGCGTGCCTACGTTTGGCGTGTCTACCTTGACTGCTTCGTATTTGTATCCTTTTCGCCAAATATTAGCGTAAATTGCTGCGCCTGGAATCAAGTTATCCAATTCGACTTTTTTGGCTGCATCCAAAAGCAGAGGCATTTTCGCAACGGCCGTGACAGAATCGTAGTTGGGGGAATTCTTGAATTTTTCAGCAGCAAGAAACCCGAAATCATACTTTAGGCCACCTTTCAGCATATTGGTAAGAACGCTGAAATTTTTCGGAGTTACATCATGAAAGCCCTGCTTAAGACGCTGGTTTACAACCAACCCGAAATTTTTCATTCCGGTGGCGTTTGTCCTCGCCGGTATATCACTGAAGTTGTTGGTTACAGCCGGTGAGTTGAAAGATGAGTCGCCTAAGGTATACTGCAGTTGAGCGGACTCGAAAAGCCCCCTAATATTATCATAAGCGTATGGGTGGGACAGGACACCGTAAAAATCGCGTCTTTCAGTGCTGTCATTGTTAATCAAAAAATCAGGCACTTTGCCTGACTGAAACAGATCGTTGTTGCCGAGGCTAGGATCTGGCTGTAATAGTAAATCAAGACGGTTGCCCTGCAACTGAAGTTGATTGAGCACTTTCAAGTTTATATACTCCGAATCCGCTCCGTCGTAACTCGCAGCTTGATAATCAGCCCCGTCGTCAACAGCGCCCGAATCATCGTAATTCACCTGATCGAGCCGGTTTCCGGCCGAAAGCGATGCCTTGATGCCGGCGTCGCCAACCCAATAGGCATAGTGGCCGATCGTAACGTCGGTGCCGGGTGCCTTGCCGGCGACCTTGGCTCCATCGACGATGATCGGCGTCTTGCGCGCAATCACTCGCTCGGCGATGGCATGCTTGTAAGACTTCCCCGCTATGGTGCTGTTTTGAGTGCTGGATACGTCCACCGACCCATTGCCGACCAGATAAACATGACCTGCGCCAAATTGGAAATTCGGCGCACCTGAGGTGGGGTTGAATGGAGTAGCTGGCGCAGGAGGGTTTACGTCATCAAACAGCGGGGACGTGGACGGGTTACCCGGGTTGGGATTTAGATCGTTGCTTGCATCCAAAACCAAAGTGGTAGCCGCGATCTTGTCAGCCGAAGCTGCTCCGTCGGGCTCAATATTAGGTGGGTTCCCGTCTATATCCTCGTTGCCGTTGATCAACCAAGTAATCAGCTTGGGATTGCCCGAGGTGGTGTCCCAGACTCCTGTGAGGTTCATTTGATAGTCTCTTCCCGCAGCCAAACTACGCGTCGAGTTATCAATGTAGGTGATTGGTCCTCTCGTAGCCGAATACAGATCGGCTCGCGCGGTCACGCGCTGGTCCGGCCCGGCGGTCTCCTGAAGTTTACCCAAGGCGACGTTCAGGCCCATGAGCGCATTCTGGCGCGCCCGGTCGAGCGCAACGTTGTTGCCGGTGATCTTCGTCTCCACGCGCACCAGCGAGCTGAGCGCCACCATCAGGAGCACCAAAAAGGATAACAAAATAATGGTGACCAGAAGGGCCACGCCGCGCGGACGAGCGGCGGAGAAACGATTTCGGGGGCGTATAAACATACGATAGACGATAGCTGACGATTAAAACGGACGGGCCACGATCGGTATGCGGTCAGTGTAAACAATGCTGTGTGCTTCCGCCAAGGTCCACCAATAGGTGTCGTTCTCGGTCTGGGTCGGAGTGCCGGTGGCCGAGGGAGCAATACTATCGCCACTTTCAAACGCGGCGATGAGGCGCGCGCCTTCGTCGGTTAATACGCGGATCATCACCTCGGCGTAATCTGGGTAACCGCCGGCCGCTTCACCAGCGGTTTGGAAATTGAGATCGCTCAGGCTTTGGCCAAAGAATGGGACCACCTGCAAACCACCGGGAACCGCAGGCAAACGAGTGGTGATGGCGTAGCCAAGATTGTCATTGTCAGCATTATTGCTATTATTCGCCGGAAAGATTAGCGTCTCCTTGCCGTTAGCCGGGTCACGTTTCCAAAAGCGGACACCAAAATCGATAACATTGTTCGCCAATAACAATTCCCGATCTGGCATTCGGATACCACCAGGAGCACCATTACCTGAGTTTTTGTCGATTCCGATGGCATCAGGTTTGTTGTAACCGTCCGAAGAAGTATTCTCCGTAAGATCATAACCAGCATAAACTACACATTTCGTAGTCGAAGCAGTCGGTGCCGGCCGGACCGCTGAACGGAACAACCAATAACGCATTTCACTCGTGGTGCTCTGGGACTGGGGTTTGATTCGGACGATCTGATATGCCACCGCAATGGGCGCGGCTTGCTTGGTGTCGTTTGTCGGTTGATTGGTAAAAAAGCGCAACCAAACTCCCGCCTGGCCGAATCGGTAATCGGAAATAGGCTGTAGCTTCTGCACGGCGGAAGCGGCGCCCGGCTTTTCGAGCCGCAATGAAGAATCGGGATTTCCGGCCGTCTTGACCCCCGGCTTGGGGTTGGTGGGTTTCCAATCGGCGGTGCTAATATCGGCATCGCCTCGACCACCGTTTAGATTAGTTTGGTCCGGTTGCACAGTGGCGAGCAGCCAGACGTTGCCGTCGCGTCGCCAGACCAGGGTCGAGAAATCTCGCCGCAGGTAGTCGAACACGAGCTGGGCCTGGGTTTTGCTGGTCAGGGTGCCGGAAACCTTGTCGAAAGTTTGCAGGGTCGAAAAGGTGATCTGAACCATGAAACCGAGCACCACCAGGGTGATGGCCGCAGCGACCATTAGCTCCACTATAGTAAAACCTCCCCGGCGGGCGAACCGGGAACGATCAAGCAGGGAGGACAGGCGACGCGAGGAGGCGATCATGGAGTGAGCGCGAGATTAAAATTATAAACCGTGTGGCGATCAGGCGGAGTCACGACAGATTGATCCCTATTATACTCAACCGGGGTCGGGGAAGTCGCGGGCCCGTCGGGCAAACGATAGGGCCAGACGACCCGAACACCGAGCGGAACAAAACCTAATCCGGCGTTGATCGTGGTCTTGAATTTTCGGTAGGCGGGGCTTTTCGGCAAAAAGACCTCGATGAGGAAATAGCGATCGCGCAATGCTATGCCCGGTGGATTGCCTGTATTTAGATTATGCTCTGCGGGAAGATTAGAGGTGGTGACGTTGGCAGTGGCCGTTTCCGGCCTGTAGGTCTTGCTGTAAGTATCGTTCCATGCGAGATAGGGGTCCTCACCAGTCACCAGCACGCGTTGCCCGTCGCGGGTAGCAACCATAAATACCGAACGATTCGGGGTGGACCCGTTATAAAAAGTGTCGTCGAAATTCGCAAAACCCTTATCGGTGGCACTCCCCCGGTTTCCCTCGGCCACGATGCGCGAGTATCGTTGCAATTCAGATTGTATATTCTCGGCCAAGCGTCGCGACACGTCGACGTCCATGAGGGTCTCGACCTTTTGTGTGTTGGGAAGCAAAAGGGCCAGAATGGCGAGCACCGCGACTGCAAATATCCCCACCGCGATCACCACCTCCACCAGCGAGAAGGCGCGATGCGAACGTTTTGAGACAGGAGAAATCATGCGAATTATTCGAGTCGTAGGTATTGTCACTTGAACGCGTTTTTCTCGTTTAACATCAAGGGTATACCATAGGCACTTAGTTTGACGCCGCGCAGCGAATCGACCTCGGAAAAGGTGACCCCTTGATTAGGCTCGATATCTCCCGGCGCCACCGCGAGGTAGCTCACCGCGCTGCTCGTCGAGCCTTTGACGAGAGATTTCAGTTGTCCGTAAGCATCAAACGCAATGCTTTCGTAAGCCTTAACCGGAGCCTCCGAATCTATAACCAGCGCATCGGTGGCATCATACCGCTTAAATACCAAACTGCCCGTAGGGGCGTTGCTATTCTGCGCTTCCGTCAACTTGAGGCCGGCCCAATCAGCAACCGGCTGGCGAATGACCGGCATGGTCAAACCGCCATCACTCGGAACAAAGAAGATACCAGCGGGCAAATCCAACGGCTCACTTTTGCGCAAATAATAATCCAGCGTCCCGTCATTATTAGTATCGACCCCCACAAACACTGCCGCCCGGCGCAAGTAGGTTTCGGAGTTTTCGGCATCGGCCCAGATCAAAACCGTGGCGGTGGCGCTTTCGAGGGCGGCTTGAGCGCGGGCGGCGGAAACCAGCGACATAAGGGTAGACTGCGCGCCTTGCAAGGCGGCGGGCTTGTTACCGCCCTTGAGTGCGAGACCGATGGAGCCCACCAAAATGCCAATCACCGCGATGACGATCATCAGCTCGATGAGCGTAAAGGCGCTGTGAATCCGGTGTCGCATAGAGAAGGAGGTAAAGGTGATTAAGTCCAGACTCACCAACTCCAAACAGCCTCGGTAGTGGAAATCTCGGCCGCGGGTGAGTTCCCGCTACCCTTTCCAGGGCTGTAGAAAATCACATCCGAGCGGACGCCGTTTTTCTTAGGATCCGAAGCGTCGATACGGGCCTTGACCATCGCGGAGGTCAAAGTTCCGTTGCCGCCCCTAGCAATGACCGGGGGGAAAAGAGACACGCCGGTGGCGAGGTCATTGTCATTAATAAACCCGTCATTGTTGCGATCCACAAGGACTACGATATCCACATTACCAAAGGCATCTTTGAGGGCGCCATCGGCCTTCAAGTCGGGATCGCCACTGTCCGCGCCGGTAGTGGACACCACCTCGCTAATATCAAAAGTGACAAAAGTCTGCCGCTTCAAGTTTTGTCTGGCAGACGAACTATCTTTCTCCGCACTGGCAAATTCAAAGCCACCGATGATGGATTTCGCGCCTTTGCCGCTAAGGAGTTCTCGAAAACGATAATCCTCGTCCGCCAAAGTGGCACCGTTGTAGGCCAATGAACCATTCACCTTGTGCTTGCCACCGGTTACTTCAAAACGGGGATAAAAACCGTAGACCTGCTTGAAGGTGCGAATGCCGGCCGACCATTGGGTGAACTGGATACGGGTCTTGGTTTTCTTGGCACTGTTGCGCACGCCACTCACGGTCGGAATCGTAATGGCAGCCAAGATACCGATGATTGCAATTACGGTAAGCAACTCAATCAGGGTAAAAGCGCGAAGAAGGGGACGCGAGGGCTGGGAAACGGTGGTCATAATAAAATAATATTAATAACTTACAGGATGGGATCAGGGCTGGGCGTAGAGATTATCGGCATCCACTCCGGTCGCAGCGGGTCTGGTTCCGTCTGCTGCCGGCTTACTGGCTAAACCATCGGGGCCTGCGGAATAGAGGAGATAAGACGGTGACTTCCAGAGGGTGGTGGCGGTCTGGTCGCGGAAATAATATAAATAACGATTCCCCCACGGATCGAGCAAGGCATTCACGAAATCAGGGTCATCCGCAGTGGGCGTTACCTCGGCATCGGGCAGGATTGGATTATTAACCGGTGCATCGGTTAATTGGCTCAACCTCTCCAGGGTGAAAAGACCGGGTTTTATAAACGGACGGCCGTATTTATTTTTAGTGGTGCCGTTTTTATCAATCTGTCTCGTAAGCACACCGTAATTGTTCGTGCTCAGACGGTGCGGGGCCAAACGCCCATTCAGGGCACGGAAAAGGTTGTAGGCTCGATCATTAACCAAAGGAATGAAACCTGACTCCTTGGGGTCGATCTGATCGCCGTGCACATCCGCGCCTACCCACGGGAAATCACCATAATACTGCCTGTAACCCTCCAGGGCGACAGAAAGTGCTGCCAACTCTGAATTTACCCGGGTAATTTTCGCGTGATCCCCCACCCCCTTGGCCACGCCAAAGGTAATGCCCGCCAGAATGCCGATGATCGCAATCACGGTAAGCAACTCGATCAGCGTAAACGCTTTCAAGTATCGGGATGGGTTGGGGGCGGACATGGGAAGGGGGCAGGGAGCTAGGCGTTTTCCAAAGCGGAGAGGAGCTTGCCGAGAGTGGCCGCATGGGCCGGAATCCGCCCGTAGATCTCTTCCGCCTTGGCCATAGAGTAGGTGTGCGCGGTGATGTTTCTGTCATCCACCAGGCGCAGCAGGGCGGCGCAGGTCTCCTCGTTAACCAAGCCGACCAGGAAACACTTCTGAAACGCCTCCTTGGGAAAACGCACGTCCAGACTATACCGACGCAGGAGAACTTCCTTGGCCGCCTTCCAAGTCGTATCAGCGGTGTATTCAAAACGCTGGATCACGGCGTCGCGTTTCAGCTCATGCTCCACCGCAAAGTGGAGACCGTTTTCCAAAGTGATAAAAGCCTGCCGGGCGCTGCTTAGTTTTTCCATAACACGCCCTCCTCGCGGATTCGCGCCACCCAGGCCGGCGGAATCTCGTCCATGCAATGGGTGTCCACCGGGTAAATGATACGCAGGTCGGCTTCCAAGGCATCGCACCAACGCGCGTATTCTTGGTGCGTGAACCCCGGAAGCGGCTCCACCGCCACGTCGAAATCGCTGCGGCGGAAGTAGGTGCCTTTAGCGCGGGAGCCGAAGATCCAGAGCCGGGCGTGGGGCAGGTGTTGCTCGGCCAGCTCGCGCAAACGCTCCGCCGCCGCATCGGCGGCGGGGTGGTGCTGGGCGGGATTTTGCGGCAGGCGGGTCACAGGGGGAAGGCAGGCGGTGGCGGCCAAAACGATGGGGAGGCTGGAGACTGGCTAAAGACCGTATAAGAAGCTGGATGATGGCACTTTCCGAAAGTCTCGCCCGCCGCGGGAGACAGCGGAAGACATAAGGGGAGACGATCAGACTGAAAAATCCGGCAGGGGGACGCAACGGAAAAGTCCCTTGGTGCGGGCTTTACCCTGAAAAAAGCAGTGCGGACCCACCGTGGACCTTTCTCGTTGTTTTCGAGGGGTGTGCGCAGTTCCGCCAGCGGCAAGTTTTGCTCTTGATCCGCTCTTTCCGGCGGTCCGGGTGAACGAAAGAACCCGCCCGCCCGGCCGCCTTGGCCGTCACCTAAACGTGACGCCCCTGCGCTCGCCCTGCGGCGAAGCATTGCCCTAGCTACATTTTGGGTTAGACGTCTGGCGCCCTTCGCCGGCGCTTTCGCCACTACCTACGCTTCCCAGACTCAATGCGCATCGTCCTCACTTCCCACGGTTCCACCGGCGATATCTATCCAGTCATTGCCCTGGCTGTCGCCCTTCAAAAGGCCGGCCACACGGTGCGTTTCGCCACAATACCCCACTACCAGGCGGAAATCGAGGCGGCGGGCGTGGAGTTCTACGCGCTTTGCCCGAACTGGGAACAGGCCGATCTCACCTACTGGATGGGCCGGCTGAACAAGATCCGCAACCCCGTCTACCAACTGCGCGAGATCTACGTCGGCGCCCGCTCCTATATCCCGCAGATGATTTCCCGGATGGACGCGATCATGCCCGAGACCGATCTGCTCGTCTCCAGCTACCTGTTCCCGATGAACAAGGGCATCGCGGACCGCCATGGCGTGCCTTTCGCCACGCTCGCCTTCGCCCCGCACGTCATCCCTTCCCCCGACTACCCGCCGGAAAACCTGCCCGCCCCCCGCTGGCTGGGCCGCGCCGCGCACCGCGCCTGGAACCGCTGGCTCTGGCGGACGGGCAACGCGATCGTGGACCGCACCATTAACAGCTCCGTCTCCGAGGCCCTGCGCGCCGCCGGCCTGCCCAAGGTGCGCAACTTTTTCTCGCGCCCGGCCGAGCGCGTGCTCGTGACCGTGCCGGAGAAACTTTTCCGCGTGCCGGGGGCGGAGATCGACGCCCGTTTCCGCTACATCGGCTACCTGCGCTGGCAATCGGCCGAGGTGCCGGCCCTTGACGCCGAGCTGCGTGAATTCACCGCCCCGGCGGGCGGGCGCGTGCCGGTGCTGACCTTCGGCAGCATGGTCTACGAAGACGCGGGGGCGTGGATGGAGCGCTTCATCCGCGCCTGGCCGCGCGACCGCCGCATCATCGTGCAACGCGGCTGGGCCCAGTTCCCGCAATTCGGCGACGCCGGGCATATCAAAATCATCGGCAAAGTCTCCCACGACCAGCTCTTCAAACACGCCTCCGCCATCATCCACCACGGCGGCGCCGGCACGACCGCCAGCGCACTCTACTCGGGCGTCCCCCAAATCGTGGTGCCGCACATCGGGGACCAGAATTTCTTTGGCTCCGAGGTCGAGCGCTTCGGCTGCGGCTTCCGGCTGAAAAAAGCAGTCTGGCCCGAGCAACTCCACGGCGCGCTCGACCGCCTGCTGGCCGACCCGGTGCGCGTCAAACGAGCCGCCGAAGTGGGTCGCGAACTAATGCAGGAAAACGGCCCGGCGAACGCCGTGGCCGAGCTGGAACGCTTCGTCCTCGAACGCCGCCGCGCATCGGCGGAGGTGTGACGGCAGGCGGAGCGGAGCGATTTGGCCCAAGAAACACACGAAAAAGCACGAAAGCTGATCCGGATAGTTGACCACCGGTCACACGGATTTTCACGGATAAGACCGAAACCCCCGTGCTCATCCGTGCCAACCGTGGTTTAAAAATCAGTATCCCCTGTTCAGTGTCCTTCGATGCCTTCCGCGGGCAAATCGGTATTCAGCGGATCGATCCTTTCGTGTCTTTGCGTGTGTTTCGTGGGCCCCCTGATTTGGCGGTTTGAACCCAAAAAAGCGCCCGGCCTCCAAGGAGGACCGGGCGCTCAGTTTCACGAACCGAAGCAGGCGCGGGGCGCTTACTTCTTGTCGGAGGCGGCGTCGAGCAGGTCGCCGAGGTTCATCATATCGCCGGAGCTGTCGCGATTGAGAGCCTCGAAGGCGCTGGTCTCGGCGGCGAGCTGGTCGGCGCTGTAGTTGGCAGCCTTGATGGAGAGGCCAAGGCGGCGCTCCTCGCGGTCGATCTTGACCACGCGGGCGGTGACTTCCTGGCCGGGCTTGACGTGATCCTTCACCTTCTCGATGCGGTCCTCGCTGATCTGCGAGATGTGCACCAGACCGTCGATACCGTCCTTCAGCTCCACGAAGGCGCCGAAGGTGGTGATCTTGGACACGGTGCCCTTGACGACGTCGCCGATCTTGAAGTGCGAATCGATGTCGGACCAGGGATCCTCGGCGAGCTGCTTCATGCCGAGGCTGATGCGCTGCTGGGACGGATCGACGTCGAGCACGATGGCGTCGACTTCATCGCCCTTCTTGAGGACTTCGGACGGATGGTTGACCTTGCGGTTCCAGGTCATGTCGGAGACGTGGACCATGCCGTCGATGCCTTCCTCGAGCTCGATGAAAGCGCCGTAGGTGGTCATGTTGCGCACCTTGCCGCGGACGCGGGCACCCATCGGGTAGTTATGGCGGACCATATCCCACGGGTTCGGCTCCAGCTGGCGGAGGCCGAGGGAGATTTTCTGCTCTTCCTTGCCCACGCCGAGCACGACGGCGTCGAGCTCCTGGCCGACCTTGAGCATCTCGGAGGGCTTGGTGATGCGCTTGGTCCAGGACATCTCGGTGATGTGCACGAGGCCTTCGACACCGGGCTCGATCTCGATGAACGCGCCGTAGGGGACGAGGTTGACAACCTTGCCGTGGACCTTGGCGCCGACCGGGAACTTGTGCTCGATCTCGTCCCAAGGATTCTTGGTGGTCTGCTTGAGGCCGAGGGAAACGCGCTCTTTCTCGCGGTTGACCTCGATGATCATGACCTGGATCTCCTCGCCCTGCTTCAGGACCTCGGAGGGGTGCGTGATGCGACCCCAGGACATGTCGGTGATGTGGAGCAGGCCGTCCATGCCGTCGAGGTCGATGAACGCACCGAAATCGGTGATGTTCTTGACCACGCCCTTGCGGACCTGACCGGGCTGGATGGAGTCGAGCAGGGCCTTGCGCTTGGAGGAGCGCTGCTCCTCGATGAGCTCGCGGCGGGAGAGGACGACGTTCTTGCGGAGCTGGTCGATCTTGATGACCTTGAAATCGTAGGTCTGGCCGACGTATTGATCCAGGTTCTTGGGTGGCTGGATGTCGACGTGGGAGGCGGGGATGAAAGCATCGACGCCGATGGAAATGATGAGGCCGCCTTTGACCTTGGCCTTGACGCGGCCGGTGGCGACGGAGCCCTCGGGGAACTTGGTGAGGATGTTATCCCAGTTTTTCTTTTGCTCGGCCTTGTCGTAGGAGAGGACCGGATAGCCCTCCTTGTTTTCGATCTTCTCGATCAGCACCTCGATGGTGCCGCCGATCTGGAGATCACCGATATCGATGAACTCGCTGGCGGGGATGACGCCCTCGGACTTGCCGCCGATGTCGACGACGACTTCGTTTTGGCGGATCTCGGTGATGACACCGGAGACGATCTTGCCCTCTTGGAGCTGGCTGAGGCTGGATTGGGCCAGCAGCTCTTGCATGATGGAACTCATAACGTGCGGAAATACGGCTCGATGACGTCCCCGCTCCGAAGACGCCTCCGAACCGTGGGCGCGGCTTGCGACGCGCGGGTTGAAGGTTGCTGCGATTGGGCCGATGGGAGCGACGCGGCGTCACCGGCCTGACCAAAGAAAATGCCGCGAACGGTCAGAATCGCCCGCGTAATCCCGGGCCGGCAAGGGTAAACTTGCGGGCTTTTTCCACTCTTTTACAGGCACACGGCCAGTTGACCGAACTCTGCCCGGCGAGCAAAACTCTATCCATGCCCCACCCCGCTACCCCCCTTCTGCGTCTGCTACCGGCCATCCTCATGCTCCTGGCTTCACGCGCGCTGGCCGCGCCAGTCACGGCCGAACGCGTCGCCACCCTACCCGCGACCGAGCAAAGTGCGTGGAACGAATACCTGGCCCGTTCCGCCGCGCTCGCCGGAAAAAATGCAGCCGCGCTGGCCGCCGAACTTTCCAGCCAAAAGCTCTCCCTCCCCCTCCCCGCTCCCGACGGCGGAGATTTTAAACAACCCGGCAAGCCCGACCCGGCGTTCTACGCCAGCGAAGACAGCGGTCGGCTCGCCGACGTGATTATCTCTTACCAAACGCCGTCCGGCGGTTGGTCGAAACACACGGGCTACTCGAAAGGTCCGCGCCGACCCGGCATGCTCTGGTCTTCTCAATACCCCCCCGGCGAGAAACCCCACTATCTGGCCACCTTCGATAATCGCTCGACCACCGAGCAGATCGACTTTCTGGCCCGCGTGGCTCTCGCAACCGGTCGCCAAGACTGCGCCGAGGCGGTGCGCCGCGGCATCGACTTCGTCCTGGCCGCCCAATTCCCCACCGGGGGTTGGCCGCAGGTCTACCCGCTCGAAGGCGGCTACCACGACAACATCACCTTCAATGACGATGCCACCACCCGCGTGCTGGAGTTGCTGAAGGCCATCGCCGAAAAAGACCCCGCCTACGGGTTGATCGAGCCACCGCAGCGCACACGGGCAGCCGCTGCGCTCGAAAACGGTCTGCGTTGTCTTCTGGCCACGCAGATCAGCTTGAACGGCGCCAAGACCGTATGGTGCGCGCAACACGACGCCATCACGTTGCAAGCGGAGGACGCCCGCAAGATGGAGCCCGCCAGTCTCAGCGGCCTGGAGAGCGCTCACATCCTGGAGTTTCTCATGTCGATTAAGCGGCCGTCGCCGGAAGTCATCGCCGCCATCGAAGCGGGCCTGCAATGGATGGAGGCGGTAAAAGTCACCAACGTGGCCAGACACAAAGTAGGCGGAAAAACGATTTACCAAATCGACCCCGCCACGACGGAAGTTTACTGGGCCCGTTTTTACAGCCTGAAAACCGGGCAACCCATCTTCCCCGGACGCGATGGCCTGATTTACGATAGCTACGAGGCCATGGTCGCCAAAAACGCCGCCGGCTATGACTACTACACCACGCAACCGGGCAGCCTGGTGAACAACGGCCAGAAGAAGTGGCGCAAGTCGCTCGCTAAGGCCGGCTAATCCTGGCGTTTAGACGCTCCGGGACTAGCCGCCAAAGCGCGCGGAAAACGCAGAACGCGGCCTCAGCCCTCTGCGTCCGGACGAGCGCCACCGGTCGTGAAATAATCCCGCACCGCCTCGACCACGGAAGCGCGCGGCACCTCGTGTTCGCTGCGGTCGGTCAGGTCGCGGAGCTTGACCACGCCCTTGGCGAGTTCGTCGCCGCCGTAGATCAGCGCCAGCTTCGCGCCGGACTCGGCGGCGGCCTTGAACTGCTTGCCGAAGGCGAGGTCCTTGAGGGGATACTCCACGCGATAGCCCGCCGCCCGCAGGGCGGCGATGTCCCCAAAGGCCGCCGTCCGCTCGGCCTCGCCACCGATGACCGCGTAGACCTCGGCGTTCGGCCCGAAGGCGGGCATCAGGCCGCGCTGCTCCAGCAAGAGCCCCATGGTGACGTCACCGATGGCAAAGCCCACCGCCGGCAAGGCCGGGCCGCCGAGTTTCTCCACGAGATCATCATAGCGCCCGCCGCCGGCGATCGCCCGCAACTCGCCCTTGCGATCAAAGGCCTCGAAAACAAAGCCCGTGTAGTAGGCGAGGCCGCGCACCACCCCAAAATCGACTTCCACATACGCGCCCAACCCCATCGCGGCCAGGCCGCCGAGTAATTTGCGCCAATCGCCCAACCGCGCGGCCAAGGCCTCTCCGCCCAACGGTGCAAGCACCGCCTCGAGCGCGGCGAGGCTCTTGATTTGCAAAAAGGCGAGAATCCTGGCCCTGGCCTCCTCCGGCAGCGCACCGTGCGCCTCGGTGTAAGCCTTGAAGGCATCGTCCCCGATTTTCTCATACTTGTCCACCGCGCCGAGCACGGACTTGGATTGTGCCTCGTTCAGCCCCAGGGAGGCCAGGTAGTGCAACCAAAGCGTGCGGTCGCTGAGCCGGACGTAGAAATCCTCCGGCCCCAGACCAAAGCCCGCCAAGGCCTGCACCAGCAGGCCGATCAGCTCGATTTCAGCCTCCGGACCGGGCTCGCCAAAGATGTCGCAGTTGAACTGGAAAAAGGCGCGCTCCCGGCCCTTTTGGGCGCGCTCGTAACGATAGAACTCGCCGATGCTGCTCCACTTCACCGGCCGCTTGAGGGCGTTGGCCCGCGCCCCCACCAGGCGGCACACCGTCGGGGTCATCTCAGGCCGGAGCGCGACCTCGCGACCGCCCTTGTCCGTAAAGGAAAAGAGCTGCGCCTCGATCTCGTCACCCGACTTGGCCCGATACAGATCGAGCGGCTCCAGGACGGGCGCGTCGTATTCTGAAAAACCATACGCGTAGGCCGCGCGCCGCCAGTGGCGGAACACATGATTGCGGCGCGCAAGGGCGTCGGGATAGAATTCGCGGAAACCGGGCAGAGACTGGAACTGGGCCATGGGAAAAACGGGGGGACGGGCGAAACGAGGATCGCGCCGCGACGACAAGCACGGCGGACGCAAACCGTGGAACTTGGCGCGGGCGAACGGCGCAGCGCCACCTCAAAAAAACTGGCCGGCTCCCGTGCAGGGGGCCGGCCAGGAAAAACAGGCGAAGAGCGCCCGCGGCGGGGGTCAAAGTTTGCTGATATCCAGCTTCTTGAGCATCTGCTTGAGAATCTTGCCCGATTTGAACTTCACCACGGCGCGCTCGGGGATAACCACGGGGGCGGCGGGCTTGTTCGGATTACGGCCGATGCGTTTCTTGCGGCGCTGAACCTCGAGGACGCCGAAGTTGCGCAACTCGACGTTGCGGCCCTTCGCCAGTGCGCTCATGACAATATCGAGGGTCATCTGGACGGTAGCGACGATTTCCTTCTGCGGAAACCCAGTCTTCTCGTAGATCTCGAGGACGATTTCGCGTTTGGTAAGATTAGCTTGTTCGGCGGGCATGTTTGGTGGGTTTAGTGTTAATACTAAGGATTCAGAACGCAGCTAAGTGATTCACCGTTCTCCAATTGCGTCAATTACCCAACACACTGCCCGCGACCAGATCAGGCATTTTATAGGTATTAAACCATTGATATAGATTATTTTAAGTGATTGAATGAGCAATTACACGCACCATGGTAAGACTTCCCAACCGATCCGGCGTGGCGGCAGGGAGATATCACTATCGCGTTTGCACCGGAGGGGCGAATGGCACATAAAGAAAGACGTGGTTTATGTGATTTCCCGGTCTCATATCTGCTTCACGCCTATGCCCGACCCTATCGCAGTTAATACCATGTTTGCGCGGATTGCCGCCCGTTATGATGCGGCTAATCTGCTGCTCAGTGGCGGCGTGGATCGCTGGTGGCGGTGGCGACTGGTGCGGACGGTGGCAAAAGCAAAGCCGGCCGCGTTGCTGGATCTGGCCACCGGCAGCGGAGATGTGGCGTTTGCCCTCGCCCGGGCCTTGCCGGCCGGGGTGCGGATTCTGGGCGTAGATTTTTGCCAGCCCATGCTGGATCAGGCCATTGCCAAACAAAAGGCCCGCGCGCAGCGCACGACCATCGAGTTCCGCCAAGGGGACGCGCTCGCCCTGCCCATTGCAGCCGAATCCTTTGATGCCGTGACCATCGCCTTTGGCCTGCGCAACGTGGCGGACCGGCACCGCGCCCTCTGCGAAATGCGGCGCGTGCTGCGTCCGGGCGGCAAACTGCACGTGCTGGAATTTTCCCAACCCACCGAGTGGTTTCGCCCGCTCTACTATTTTTACACCAAGCGCCTGCTGCCTTCGATGGCGGGCTGGTTAACCGGAGACCGCGCGGCCTATGCCTACCTCAACGCCTCCATCGAAGCCTATCCCGGCCATGCCCAAATCAGCCAGGAGCTGCGCGACGCCGATTTCCGGGAAGTGACCTGCACCCGGCTGACCCTCGGTATCGTGGCGCTGCACTCCGGCACACGCTGACCGGGGGTCCTAGCTAAAGGACTTGCCGCAACCGCAGGTGCTCTGGGCGTTGGGGTTCTTGATTTCGAAGCCCTTGCCCTGCAACCCGTCATCAAAATCGATCTGCGTGCCGCCGAGATAAGCCGCGCTGGCCGGATCCAGCACCATCGGGATACCCTCGCTCTCGCAACGGGCATCATCCGGCTTGGGCTCGTCGAAGGACATGCCATACTGGAAACCCGAGCACCCGCCTGATTCGACCAACAGGCGCAGCGCCTTGCCCCCGGCCCCCAGCTCTTGCTGCATGGAACGAATTTGCGCGGCAGCGCGGATAGTCAGAGTGATCACGCCGGCAAACTCCACGTTCACCCTCAACTGTCAATCCGCCGGCGGTGGGTTTTATCACACCGTGAGGCTGAAAATAGCCGCCGCAAAACCACGGAAGCATAATCCATGCTAGAAAGGATTTACCCGCTTGCCAGTCAGGCGCGGGCTGCTTTTCTAAAAACACCTTGAGCGCCCTGAAACATATTTTTAACGAGCTGCACTACGAGATGGTCCGCAAAATCGCGGAAGGCGGCATGGGCATGGTGTTCGAAGCCTGCCAGCGCGGCGCCGGCCAGTTCCGCAAGACGGTCGCGGTGAAGTTGATTCGCGAAGAGTATTCCAACATCCCCGAGTTTCAGAATAATTTTATCGGCGAAGCCCGCTTGGTGGCTGATTTGGTCCACACCAATATCGTCCAGACTTATCACCTCGGCATGATCAGCGGCCAGTATTTCATGGTGATGGAATACGTTAATGGCGTAAATCTGGAGCAATTCCTGGAGCGTCATATCGCCCTCGGTCGCCAAATCCCGGTCGATCTGGCCGCCTTCATCATCTCCCGCATCGCCCGCGGCCTCGCCTACGCGCACAACAAGCGCGACCGCGAAGGCCGCCTGCTGGGCATCGTGCACCGCGACATCGGCCCCAAGAATATCATGATCGGCCACGAGGGTGACGTGAAGTTGACGGACTTCGGCATCGCCAAAGCCCTCGATCTGATGTATAATGAAGAAGGCCAAGTAATTGCGGGTAAAGATGAATACCTCTCGCCCGAGCAGGCGAGCTACGCGGTGACGGATGCCCGCGCGGATATTTTCCCCCTCGGCATCGTGCTGACCGAACTGCTCTTGGGCCGTAACATCTTCCGCAGCCACGACCGCCTCGAGTCGCGCCGCAACATCCTGAACCTGCCCATCCCGCAGTTCTCCACACTGCGTGCCGATATCGACCCCAAACTGGAAGTGATCATCCAAAAAGCGCTGACCCGGGACCGCGAACAACGTTATCAGTCCGCCACCGAGATTCTCACCGCCCTAGAGGTTTACCTCTACGGCGAAGGCTATGGCCCCACCAACGAAAAGCTGGGTGCCTACTTGCGCGACCTGCTGGCTGCGTGAGTTCGAAATGCCGCAGGTCGCTCCCCCGGCACTGCGCCCCCCAAGGACCTGAACGCTAAATGTGCGCCGGCTTTAACCAAGATCTCCGCCAAAGACAGAGCCAGTCGCTGGTGCTGGCCCCCCAGCTCCGGCAGTCGCTGAAAATCCTTCAAGTCGCCGCCCTCGACCTGCGCTCCGTTATCCAGGAGGAACTCGAGGCCAATCCGACGCTCGAAGACGTCTCCAATGAGACCGACAGCCTGGACGCCGCCGCCGATAGCTCGCTGGACAACCCCGCCGCTGCCGAGGACGAAGGCGCGGACGCCTCCCCGCCGCCCACGGACGACGCGCCGGGCGACGCCCCGGAATCCCTCGATTTCTCCAAGGAGTTCGAGGTGCTCGCCAAGCTCGGCGAAGATTGGCGCGATTACCTCGCCGAAGGCTCGGGCAACCAGCCCTTCACCTCCGAGGATGCCGAACGCCGACAGCATTTTTTTGATTCCCTCGTCATCGAGACCTCCCTGCAGGAACACCTCCTCCGCCAGGCAGATATGCTGGATGTCACCCCCGAGGTTCAGGACGCCCTCCGGCACCTCGTCGGCGGCCTCGACGAGCGTGGCTTCCTCACCCAAACCCCCGCCGATGCCGCGCTCCAGGCCGGCCTGCCCCTCGCCGCCGCACAGGAAGCCGCCCGCCTGCTCAAAACTTTCGATCCCATAGGCATAGGCGCTCTCAATCTCGGCGAATCCCTCCTGCTGCAGCTGCAAAACAAGGGCCGCGGCGAATCCCTCGCCGCCCGCATCGTGCGTGATCATTTCGGACTGCTCACCCGCCGCCGCATCCCCGAAATCGCCCGCAAAACCGGCGCGGACATGGACGAGGTGCAGGACGCGATCGAGGATATCGGCCGCCTCGACCCCGCCCCCGGCCGCAAGTTTGCCGACGACAACAACCGCGTGGTCGTGCCCGACGTCGTGGTCGAAAAAGACGAGGATGAATGGAAGATCATCCTGAACAACGACTACATCCCCCGCCTGCGCATCTCTAACACATACAAAGAGATGATCGCGCGGGGCACCCTCAGCAAACAGGAGCGCGACTACCTGAGCGAGCGCATTCGCTCGGGGAAATTTATCATCAACTCGATCGAACAGCGGCAGCAGACGATCGAGCGCATCACCCGCGAAATCCTCAAGGTGCAACGAGACTTTTTCGAGGACGGCGTCCACAAACTGCGCCCGCTGACCATGACGCAGATCGCCGACGTCGTGGGCGTGCACGAGACCACCGTCAGCCGCGCCATCGCCAATAAATACATCCGCACACCGCACGGGGTGTTCGACATGAAGTTTTTCTTCACCCCGGGCTACGAGAACGCCACCGGCGAGTCCGTCTCGAACAAAAGCGTGAAGGAAATGATCAACGAGCTCATCCTTCTGGAGGACAAGAGCCACCCGCTGAGTGATCAGGAACTGGTGGCCAAACTGCAGAGCAAGGGCATCAAGATCGCCCGTCGCACCGTGGCCAAATACCGGGAGGAGCTCGGTCTGTTGCCGAGCAATCTCCGCCGCGATTACACCGGCTGAGCGGCCGCCTCAGGCCTGTCCGATTTCCCAACCCGGCTGGATCTCCAGCCCCTCCGCCTCCGCCGTTCGCGCCTGCACCGCAGGGTCGGCCCAGGCCGCAAAGGCAATCATGCCGGCATTGTCCCCCGTGTGCCGCGGCTCCGCCGCGAGCAGAGGAATGCGCCGACGCGCCGCCACCGCACCGAGCGCCGTGCGCAGGACACGGTTGTTCGCCACTCCCCCCGACAGCCCGATGCTGCGAAAAGGACCGCGCGTTTCGAGCGCGATGCCGGCCTTGCGGACCAAGGCATCCACCACCGCCTGCTGGTAACTCGCACAGAGTTCCCCCATGCCCGCCTCCACCTCGGCCGGGCTCATTTTTTCCAGTTGGTAACGGAGCGCGGTCTTTAAGCCGGAAAAGCTGAAGTCCAACTCCGCCCGCGGCCCCAGCCCGCGTGGAAAATCAAACGCATCGAGCCGCGCCGGGCCGCCACCCGCGCCGCGCGTCGCGGCCAGTCGCTCCACCACCGGCCCCCCCGGATACCCCAAGCCGAGGAGCTTCGCGCCCTTGTCCAGCGCTTCCCCGGCGGCATCATCCCGCGTGCTGGCGAGCACCGTGATGCCACGCTCCGCATCGAGCCTCGCCAACAAAGTATTCCCGCCCGAAACGACCAGCGCGAGATGCGGCAAAAGCGCGGCGAGGGCGGGACCAAAGTGCCCCGGCTCCGCCGCGTGCAGCCCGATGAAAGGCGACCACACATGGCCCCGCAGGTGATTCACGCCTTTGACCGGGCAGGCCAACACCTGGGCGAGCGCTTTAGCGGAGGCCAGGCCGATGGCCAGGCACCCCGCGAGCCCCGGCCCTTGCGTGACCGCGATCTCAGCGACGCCAGTAAAGCCCGCCGTGGCGTCCCGCGCCCGTCCCAGCAAGGGCTCGATCGTGCGCAAATGCTCGCGCGCGGCCAGATCCGGCACCACGCCGCCATGGCGCTCATGGATCGCGATCTGGCTGTGCACCCACTCGGCGACCAAGCCCCGTGCCGGGTCAAACAAAGCAACCGCGCTTTCATCGCAGGACGTTTCGAGGGCTAAAATCATGACGTCACCTCCCGGTCTGCGGTCGGCGCTACCCGATCGGTGGCGAGATCGGGCCATAAACCCCGGGCCTGAACCGCCTGCATAACGCCGAGTGTTATCAAATACCCCGCGACCAAGCCCGGCCCTGTGCTGATAATCCGTTTGAACATCCCCGCACCGTGCCCATGCGCTACTAGCTTGTAAATGGCATCGTCCAACCCTCCCCCCACCCCGCCCTCGCCCGCCTTCGCCTCCGCGTTCCGCCGCGCCGCCGGCGGCGCGGATACGCTGCGCTTCGATGCCTTCATGGGCCTCGCGCTCTACGATCCCGGGCTCGGCTATTACCGCCACGAACGTGCCCGCGTGGGCCGCACCCGCGGCACGGATTTCTACACCGCCACCAGTCTGGGACCGCTGTTTGGCGAATTGGTCGCGTCCGCCGCCGCCAAGCTGCTCACCGCCGCCGGCCTCGAGCCCGCCGCGCATACCTTTGTCGAAATCGGCGCCGAGCCCAGCGGCGGAGTTCTGGCCGGCGCCGCCACGCATCCCTTCGCGGCCCTGCACACCCTGCGGGTCGGCGAACCCCTCGTGTTAAACGGCCCCTGCGTCGTATTCTCCAACGAGCTTTTCGACGCCCAACCTGTGCGCCGTTTTGTCCGCCGCGCCGACGCCTGGCATGAGCTTGGGGTCGCGCTGGTCGCCAACGACACCGCCCTGGCCGAGCGTGACCTTGGCCCCGCCCCGGCGGATATCCTCGCCTCGTTGCCAGCGGTATCCGAGACGCCCGCAGCCTACCTTTTTGATGCGCCGCTGGCCGCCGCCGAGCTCGCCGCCACCCTCGCCAAACAGCCCTGGCACGGACTCTTCGTCGCCTTTGATTACGGCAAGTCCTTCGCCGAGCTCGGCCACTCCGTTCCCGCCGGCACCGCCCGCGCATATTTCCAACACACCCAGCACAACGACCTTCTCGCCCGTCCCGGAGAACAAGACCTGACCGCCCACGTGTGCTGGGACTGGCTCGGCGCCGCGCTCGCGGGAGGCGGTTGCGCCGCCCCGACCGTCTCCTCGCAGGAAAGCTTTTTTGTCCACCACGCTGCGGACGCCCTCGACCAGGCCCTCGCCTCCGAGAGCGGTAAACCCAACAGCCCCCGCAAACGCGCCCTCATGCAGCTGCTCCACCCCGCGCAAATGGGGCAGAAATTTCAGGTGCTGCACGCGCTCAAGCCCGCCGGCGCGGTCAGCGCCGCTCACTGAACCAGCGGCGCACCCCGGCGAGATCGCGGGTGTTGAAGACGTTTTCCGCCGCCAGCCAGCCCTTGCGGGCGGCGCGCACGCCGGCCTCGACGTGGGCCAGACCACCGGTGTCGTGGGCATCGGGATTGATCGAGCAGAGCAAGCCCCACTCCGCCGCCCGGCGCCAGTGCCGCCAGTCGAGATCCAGCCGTGAAGGATGCGCGTTGAGCTCGATGATCACGCGGTGCGCGATGGCGGCATCGATCACGCGGGCGAGGTTCACCTTGTAGCCCTCGCGCCGCAGCAGGATACGCCCGGTGGCATGGCCCAGCATCGTCGCGCGGGGATGCTCGATGGCGCGCACGAGGCGGCGCGTCATCTCGTCTTCATCCTGCGTGAACGCGCTGTGCACCGAGACCACGACGTAATCGAGGCCGAGCGCCGCGAAGGCGGCATCGTCATAATCCAGCCGGCCATCCGGCAAAATGTCGCACTCCACCCCGGCAAAGACCCAGGTGCGGTAAGTGCCGGCCGCATTGAGCGCGCGGATGGCCGCCACCTGCGCCGCCAGCCGGTTCTCATCCAGCCCGCGCGCCTGCACACTGGATTTGGAATGATCGGCGATGCCCAGATAGTCCCAACCCAGCGCCTCCGCCGCCGCGGCCATTTCGGCCAGGGTGTTTTTCCCGTCCGACTCGGTCGTGTGGTTGTGAAAAGCCCCGCGCAGATCGCCCGCTTCGAGCAAACGCGGCAAGCCGCCCGCCTCGGCCGCCTCGATCTCGCCCAGCCCCTCCCGCAGCTCCGGCGGGATGAAGGCCAAGCCCAGATGGGCAAATAACTCCGCCTCGTTTTCGGCGCGCAGGCTCAGGCCCGCCTCGGCTTTTTCCTTGGCCGTGCCCTCGCCGGCGTCCGGCACCAGCCCCCATTCCGACAACGAGAAACCCCGCGCAAGGGCCCGCTGGCGCAGGGCGACATTGTGATCCTTCGAGCCGGTGAAGTGGTGGAGCGCGAAGGCGAACTGCGCCTCCGGCACGATGCGCAAGTCGGCCTGCAAACCGCTGGTGAAACGCACACTGGCCTTGGTATCTCCCCGCGCCGTGACCTCCTTCACCCCGTCTTGCCCGCAAAACCAGCCGGTGATGGCGGCGGCCTCCGCCGCCTCGGCCGCAACGATGAAATCGAGGTCGCCCACCGTCTCCAGATTGCGCCGCAGCGACCCCGCCGCCTCCGCCCGCCGCACGCCGGACAGCGCCCGCAAGGCCGTCACGATGGGCGCGGCCACCGCCCGAGCATCCCACCAACGGTGGCGCTTGGCGTAGGCGGCCCGGTTGGCCAGCCCCTCGAGCAGCTTGGCCTGGGTCTTCTCGCCAAACCCCGCCAGGCCCGCCACCTTGCCCGCCCGGCATACCTCCGCGAGTGCCTCCGGCGACTCCACGCCGAGTTGCTCGCGCAGGGCCTTGATCTTTTTCGGCCCCAGCCCGGGAACCTCGAGCAGCGCGATCACACCATCGGGGATCTGCGCGCGGAGCTTGTCGTAGAACTCGAGCCGGCCAGTGGCGTGGAGTTTGCCGATCTTGTCCACCAGCGCCTCGCCGAAGCCCTTGAGCTCGCCGAGCGTGCCGGCAGCCATGCGGGCGGTAAACTCATCCGCCTCCAACGCCTCGAGCGCGCGCGCCCCGCCTTGGTAAGCACGGGTTTTGAAGGGATTCTCCCCCTGCAACTCCAGGAGCGTGCCGATCTCCTCCAACATCGCCGCGATCTCGTGCTTGTTCATGACGCGAGAGCATCCAGCCGAAGCGGCGGGTCAACTTCCCGCCGCGTTGTGCGACGAAACAACCTGTTTTTTCGGCCTTCAACCCGGCGCCTTCCTGCGTCATGCCTAGCCAATGCCTTTCTCGCACACCCGCACCGTCCGCTTCGCCGACACCGATGCCGCCGGAGTGGTTTTTTTCGCGCGCTACCTGTCGATTTGCCACGAAGCCTACGAAGAGGCCCTCGCCGTCGCCGGTTTGCCGCTGGCGAGGTTTTTTGCCGATACCGGTCTCGTCGTGCCGATCGCCAAGAGCGAAGCCTCCTACCTCCGCCCCTTGGTCTGCGGCGACCACCTCCGCATCGAGGTGAAGCCCGCGCGCCTGAGCGAGCACAGCTTCGCCCTCGACTTCACCCTTTGGAAAATCGTGCCGGGCCAGGACGCCTCGCCGGCGACTGAAAAACGCGCCGCCATCGCCCGCACCGAGCACGTCTGCATCGAGGCCCGCACCCGCGACCGCGCCCCGCTGCCTCCCGCGCTGGCAGCCTGGGTGGATGGGGATTGAGCGTTCCCCGTCCAGCCATGTCCGCCCCCCCCGCCCCCCACCGAGCTGCCCCAGTGCCCCAGGTTATCCATGGCTGGAAACGCGGCCTGGCTGGCCTGGCGGGCGGGCTGATGCGACTGTGGACGCTCACGCTGCGCATCACGCTGTCCGGGGATTCCCGCCGCTTACTCGCCGGTCTGGACGGTCCGTGCCTGTTTGTCCTGTGGCACAACCGGCTCTTCGCCGCCGCCGAGATCTCGCGGCGTTTCCGGCCGGAGCGTCCACTGCACTCGCTCGTCAGTAGCAGCAAAGACGGCGCCTGGCTGACCGCCTTTTTCAACAGCGTGGGCCTGCGCGCCGTCCGCGGCTCGAGTTCCCGCGGCGGTCGCGAGGCGGTGTCGGCCCTGATCGCCGTTCTGCGCGCGGGCCACGACGCCGGTATCACACCCGACGGCCCGCGCGGCCCGTGCTACACGTGCAAACCCGGCGCGACCATCGTGGCCCGACGGGCCGGGGTGCCGATTATGCTCGTCGGCATGCACTTTGAGGCCGCGTGGCGTCTGCCCAGTTGGGATAAGTTTTACCTGCCCCACCCTTTCAGCCGGGTGCACCTGCGGCTGCGCGAGCTACCCGCCAGCCAGCTGCGCGGCGAAAACAGCCAGGCCGAGTTGGAGCGCGCACTGCAGGAGCTGAATGCCGA
>CAIQAB010000017.1 GCA_903869675.1 uncultured Verrucomicrobiota bacterium
CGCCCGGCGCGGCCTTCGCCGCCGCCGCCTCGCGCTCCACCCGCAGGGGATTGACCGGCGCGGCCGCCACCGGCCGGACCGCCGCCGGACCCGTCGTGACCAGACCCGCCCCAATCGCCGCGGGTCCGGCCGGCGCCGCGCCCGCCGCCCGCGCCCGCACCATCGCTCGCAGACCGTCCAGCGTGGCGTCGGAAACCGGCACGGTCATCTCGCCGTCGGCCTTGAGACGCGCCAGCTCCTCGGCGATGGCGTTCAGGATCGCGTGCATCGTTCGTCGAGCCTCAACCCGTCCGCCCCGCCATGAGTTTTTCGACGTATTTACCCAGCAAATCGAATTCGAGATTCACCGGATCGCCCGCCCGTTTACCCGCCAGATTAGTCGCCGCAACGGTGTGCGGGATAAGCCAGACCGCAAAGGCATCTCCCTCGACCTCGGCCACCGTCAGCGAAATACCATCGATCGCGATGCTGCCCTTGTGGATGAGGTAACGGCCGCCGCCCGCCGGGGCCCGGACACGCAGGTAACGGTCCGCGCCGCGCGCCTCGAAAACTTCGACCACGCCGAGCCCGTCCACATGGCCGCTGACGAAGTGGCCGCCCATCTTGCCGCCGAAGCGCAGGCTGCGCTCCAGGTTGACCAACCCGCCCACGCCGACCGCCGAGAGACTGGTCACGCGGCGCGTCTCCTCCAGCACGTCGAACTCGAGGCCGTCTGCGTCGGCCTTCACCACCGTGAGGCAGCAACCGTTGACCGCGATGCTGTCGCCGAGGGCCACATCCGTCAGCGCGACGCGGGCAGAAACGCGGAGTTTCCACGCGTCGCCCCCGCGCTCAAAGCGCTCCACCCGTCCAGTCTCCTCAATGATGCCAGTGAACATGGTCGTTTAAAAGAAACCTCGACCCTGCGCCGCGCGGTTGCACGCCGCAAGTCCGGTTCCGGAGGTCTAAACGACGCGCCGGAGAACTGAGACCAGTCCGACTCAGGCTTGGTTTCTGCTTTTGATAACCCGCCGCAAGGCCCGACCCAGACTCACAAAATCGAAGGGTTTTTCGATGATATGCTCATGGGGGTGGCCCAACTGCCTCAGTTCGGCGAGAACCGACTCCGTCAGATGACCGCTCATGATCAAGACCGGCAGATCAGGGAGTTGCTTGCGCAAGACCTTCAACACCTCCACGCCGCCCAGTCGCGGCATGTTTAAGTCGAGCAGCACCGCGTCCAATTGATTACCGGCCGACTGGATATTATCGATGGCGAAAGCACCGTCGCTGGCCGAAGTAACTGTATAGCCGACTTGGCGCAGCACGGTCGCGAGCATTTCTTGGATCGCAACCTCGTCCTCGACCAGAAGCACATGCTCGGAGCCCGCGGGAATGTTATTTGGATAAGCGGGGGTGCCGGCCAGCGGCGCCTCTAAGCCACGGGGCTTGAGCGGCAGGTAAACATGAAAAACCGTGCCAAGACCGGGCTCGCTCGCCAGGTCGATCAGGCCCTTGTGGGAAACAACGATGCCATAGACCACCGCGAGGCCAAGTCCGGTGCCGCCTACGTCCTGCTTCGTGGTGAAAAATGGCTCGAAAATACGCGCGCAAATTTCGGGCGACATTCCCGAACCGGTATCGGCCACGCAGATGTGGACGTAATCCTGATTCGGATCGGCCTGCAAGCCGACGAGTTTTGCCCCGTCCACGCGTCGGGTCGAAATGGTCAGGACCCCGCCGCTCGCCATTGCGTCGCGGGCGTTTACACAAAGATTCATCAGAATCTGGCGCACTTGATCGGGATCGGCCGCAAACGCCTCGATGCTTTCGTCCAAATCGCGACGCAGCTCGATATCACGCGGGAAAGTCTCGGTCAGTAAGCCAACCAGCTCATCGACCATCTGGTTTATTCGGACCGCACGGTAAGCTAACTCGGTCTTACGGCTAAAGGCGAGGATCTGCCCTACGAGAGAAGCGGCGCGGATGGCGGCGTCATGGACTGTGGCCAGATAGCGCGCCAATCGCTCGTCCCCGGCTGGGAGCGCCACCGCGAGCTCGGTGAAGCCGCGGATGATGGAGATGATGTTATTGAAATCGTGCGCGATCCCCCCCGCCAGCGTGCCGAGGCTCTCCATCTTCTGCGCTTGGCGGAGTTGCTCCTCCAGCGCCTTGCGCTCACTAATATCCTCACGCAGGCAGAGCAGGTAAGTGACCTCTTCAAGATGATTACGGATCGGCGAGATCTGAACAAACTCCCAAACCTCCGAGCCGTCTTTACGGCCCGTGCGCAATTCACCCGACCACTTGTGCCCAGCGGCCACCAGGGAACAGAAATGCCGGTAAGCCGCATCGCTCGCATGACCCTCGCGCAGCAGCGGAATTTGCTGCTCAAAAATCTCTTCCAACGTGTAGCCCGTCACCTCAGTATAACGCGAGTTGACATACTGGGGAGTCCCGCCGGGCGTGGTGATGATGATCGATACCGGAGCCTGCTCAACCGCTTGGGAGAGCTTGCGAAAATGCTCCTCGGCCAGACGGTGCTTGGTCACATCGCGCCCGACCGCGCGAACCTCGCGGATCTGACCGTCGACATCGCGCACCGCCGTCTCCTCCCAAGCAATCCAGCGCCAGCCCTGCGCCGTTTGCCAGCGGTGCTCACGCGAGATATGGAAAGGCGGACGCACCACCCTGGCGGCAGAACTTTGCCAGTCGCCCATATCATCCGGATGCACAAGTGCCTGGAGGGACTGCCCGCACCAGACCGGGGCAGGCTGGCCGAATTTTCGGGCGAACGCACGGTTAACCTCCACCAGTCGCAGTGGTTCCAGCGCATAAATCACCGCCAGTTCCAGACTGTCCGCCCAGGGCGCCAATTGGGATCCGCCCTTGGGAGATAGGGTGAGTGAAGGGGTTTCCATGCCTGACATCACACCATTCCCCGTAACATCGCCGGAAGATTGGCGGAAAATTCCGCCAACGAGGCGGCCGCCGCCGCCTCCTTTTGATTTTCAGAAAACAGGATTTTCCAACCATCCGTTTCAACCCAAGCTCCGCGCGGAAGGGCGGGAACCTTCTCAAAGCCGCTCGGGATACCCGCTTCGCGCACGATCATATCGCCAACCTGAATGGCCGCGGCATACATCGCGTAATCCCCCGCATCATGCGGATGAGCATGATGCAAGACCGCCTGCACAATCTCCGGAGGCAACTGATGACGCTCCAGATAATACCCACCCACCTGCGCATGATCCCAGCCGATCGCCATGCACTCGGCCGTGCAGACCGCCGCGGGGCTGGCGTGAGTCTTATTCACAAGCTGTTTAAAAACATCCGGCCACGCCATCGCCATGACCACCTTGCCTACATTGTGCAGCAACCCGATGATGTAATCGGTGTCATCATCGATCATCAGGCTGGTTGTCCCCAAAATCTTGCGCGTCATGATCGCGGTGCCGATCGAGTGCTGCCAAAGCTCGCGCCAAGGCAAACGCAAGGAAGAGCTGCTCATGCGCTCCATATCATCGATAACCGGCGTTGCCATCGAGAGTTCGCGAATTTGCCGCATTCCCAGATACAGCACCGCCTCCTCGATGTTGTTCACCTTGGCGCTGAGGCCGAAGTAAACACTGTTTACCATGCGCAGCAATCGCGCGGTCAAAGACGGATCGCGCCGGATCGTCTCGGCGATCTGCGCGGTATAACTGTGCTCGGAATTAACTAGGCCGGCCAGTTTGCGATTAATGCTATCCAAAGAAGCAAGCTTAGGACAGCGCTCAATGCGTTGCTTAACCTCCTCGTTTAAATAGGAACTGTCTGCCGCCGGTTGGCTGTTCATTGAGACGGGTGGATAAGGAGGAAGGGCGTGGCTATGACACGGTCAAAACGGCACAGCCTGCCCCCAAGTTTAGGCCACGATGAAAAATCGCGCCGGAATAGGCCCATCTACTAATACAACGGTCTGAAAGGATACCGCCCGGTCCATGCCTGAAAGCTCAGGCTCCGGCATAAAGTCAACCGACTGGAATTTTCTGCCGGGCGGCTCTGACGCCTCGGAAACAGACTGCTTAATCGGTAGGATATTTAAAAATATAATTTTTATCTCACTTTTTAATAAACCCTTAAGTAATCACCTACTCTTCTGGCGCAAACACTGCATTCGGCCTCGGTATGATTTTGCCAGAAACTCTTGCCGATGCCGCGCTCGTCCCGACTCACGGAGAGTCTATCCGCACCTCTTTCGCCGAGGCCGCCCGCCGGGCCCGTGAGGGCAGTTCAACCATTCCGCCTGCCGATCTCGCCACCGCCCGCGACCACCTTGAACGCGGCTGGCCCGGAGTAGCCGACGCCGCCCTGCTCGCCCCCGCCTGGGCCCTACCTGAAGCCCCTCCACTCGCAGACGTGCCTGACGCCCACTGGGGCGATTACTTGGATTGGCTGCTGGCTAGGCCCAGACGCGCGACCGATCCAGTCGAGACCAACGCGCTTGCCCGGCAACTAGTCCGCCGGGTAGCCGAAATCGCCGACTGGATGGACCGCAACCTCGCCGCACCCGCCGTCCTCGCCGCTTCCGACGCCTACTCACGGGCGGATTTTTCCGCTCTGGACTGTCTGCCCGCCGATCAACTGCACGCCCTGCAATCCGCCCGCGCCCGCATCCTATTCCGGCTCCACGGTCGCGCCGCCGCGCCTCTCACCCCGGTCCCTCGCGACCGGCGCGGACGCCCTCTGCGCGTCGGTTTTATCCGCCAACGCCACACCCTAGATGCCACTGGTTGCCGACTGCTCGCCCGACTCTCCCATCTCGATCCCGAACGTATCCAAGCCGTCCTCTTCTCCCTAGATGTTGAGACCTCGGCCCCCGTTTTCACCGATCCAGAACGCGATTTCCGGCTGTTGCCATCTTCCTTCGTCCAGCAGGTCGAGACCCTGCGGGCCGAAACCTTGGACGTCCTCGTGTTCTCCGACGACCTATCCAGCCACAACGGCCCGCTCGCGTGGCTCGCCTTACATCGCATCGCTCCACTCCAATTGGTTGATATCGGAGCGGCCCATACCTGCGGCCTACCCGGTCTGGACCTGCGCGTGGCCGGTGCCGTCGACCTAGACCGTGCCACCGAAGGCTCCGAACGCCTTGCGCTGTTACCCGCCACCGCCCACGCCTTTGACCTCTCCGTTCTCCACCAACCGGGCGCCGCCGAGACTGGGCGCGCGCAGCTCGGCCTGCCGCAGAACTCCCCGCTGCTGTTCGCCCTGCTGCCCGCCTCGCCTCCCCGCCCGTCTATCTTGACCCGCTGGGCTCGCGCCCTCGCCGAACACCCTTCGGCGGAGCTCATTCTAGCCGTCGAAAGCCCCGAAGCAGAACCCGTCCGCGAGGAACTTTTAAGCTGCTTGGCGAAGGCAGGCGTGCAAACCCACCGTATTCATCCGGTAAATCTCGGTGACGGCTTCGTCGATCTGCCCCGGCTCGCCGCCCTAGCCGATATCTGCCTCGACCCTACGCCTTTCGCCGCCGCTCTTGCATTCGAAGCCGGCACACCCGCCGTGGCCCTCTCCGTTTCGCCCGCCGCCGCACTGTTCCGGGTCGCCGGTCTGGCCGCCGACCTTACTGCATCTGATGAAGAATGGCACCGCGTGCTCGCCTCCTGCCTGACCAGCAACGCGGATTTCCGCGAACGTATCGCATCTGCCCACGCCCAGCTTCCCGCCTACGCCGACGCCTACGCCGCCGCCCAGGATTTTACTGCTCTACTCGAAGCCGCGTGGGACGAATTGCTCGCAATGGGCTACGCCCGTTTCCGCCGGACACGCTCGCCCGTGCGCTCCAGTTCGCCGCACTCACCCCACCCGGGTGACCTGCAGGCCGAGGGTCGCGTCTTGATCGCGCGCGGTCGCCCGGAGCGCGCGATTCCCTGTCTGCTCTCCGCTCTACAGCGGGCCGGCGGCGACGCCACCCTGTGGTTTGACGTCGCCCTCGCCTACCGGGCCGCCGGCCAGCCTCGCTCGGCTCTGGAAGCGCTCGAAGCCAGCCTGCGCTTGGATGACAAAAACGCCGCCGCCTGGATCGCGATCTGCGAACTCGCCGCCGACGTGGGCTCGCTCGATTTCGCCCGCGAGGCCCTCGCCCTTGCCGCCGAGTTACGTCCCGAGGACGAGCGACTCCCCGCCCTGCGCGCCCGCATCGCCGCCTGAACCCTCTACCGCCTCCACCATGCACTACGATTACCTCATCGTCGGCGCAGGCTTCTCCGGCCTCGTGCTCGCCGAACGTCTCTCGAACGAACTCGGAGCGTCCTGCCTCGTAGTCGACCGCCGTGCCCACCTTGGTGGCAACGCCGCCGACGAATACGATGACCACGGTGTGCTGGTGCATAAATACGGCCCACACTACTTCCGCACCGATAGCGCCCGCGTGCTCGATTATCTGTCGCGCTTCACCTCCTGGCGGCCGGTCAATTACCAGATTCTTTCATGGACCAAGCAACGCTATTGGAAATTCCCCGTAAACCTGAACACGTTCGAACAGATGATCGGCCGCCCTTCGACCGAGGAGGAATTCAAGGCCCATCTGGAAAAAGTCCGCGTGCCGATCGCTAATCCCGCAAATTCCGAGGAAATTATCATCTCCCAGATCGGCTGGGAACTCTACGAGAAGTTTTTTAAGGGCTACACCCAGAAACAATGGCGCAAGTCCCCCGCCGAACTCGACGCCTCGGTCTGCGCCCGCATCCCCCTCCGCACCAACCGCGACGACGCCTACCTGCGCGAAAAGTTCCAAGCCCTCCCCGCCGCCGGCTACACCCGCATGTTTGAGCGCATCCTCGCCGCCTCACCCCGGGTCCATGTGCTGTTAAAAGCCGACTACCGTGAAGTTATGAACACGGTCAGCCACACGAAGCTGATCTACACCGGTGCGATCGACGAGTTCTACGATTACCGCGCCGGCGTGCTGCCCTACCGGTCGCTCCGCTTCGAACCTGAGAGCTTCACCCCGGAACAACTCAAGGTGCGCGAAGAGATCTCCGGCCACGCGGGTTTCTGGCAGCCAGCTCTTCAGGTGAATTACCCGAACGAATTTGATTTCACCCGCATCGTGGAGGTGAAACACGCCACCGGGCAGCTCTGCACTAACACCACCATCGTGCGCGAATACCCGGCCGACTACGTGCGCGGTGGCGAGGCCTACTACCCGGTCCCGACCGAGGAATCGAGACGCGCCTACTCCGCCTACGCCGAAATCGCCCGGAACGAGAAAAATACCTACTTCGCAGGCCGCCTAGCGACCTACCGCTACCTAAACATGGACCAGATCGTGGACGCCGCCCTCGACCTCTTCGAGACGATCCGCGCCGATCGCTCCGCCGCCTGAACAAAAAGCTCCAGCAACACCGCGCCCATGCCCGCCGTAACTTTAGTCATCCCGGTTCACAACGACGCCCCGACTCTCCTCGCCTGCGTGCGCTCTGCGCTGCGCGATCCAGGCCTAGAAGATATAAACGTGCTGGTGGTCGATGATGCGTCCACCGATGGCGGCCCCACCGCGCTCCGCGCCGCTTTTCCCGACCTTACGATACTCGACTTGCCCACCCGCGGCGGCGTCGCCCGCGCCTTGAACGCCGGCTTTGCCCACGCCCTCTCCGCTGGTCGCGACGTGGTGCGCCTCCACGCCGACGTAATCGTGGAAACCCCTCGTTGGCTCGCCCTGCTCGCCGAGGCTGCCACCAGTCGTCCCGCCGCCGGCGTGATCGGTGCCCGCCTAATTTATCCAGACGGTCGCATCCAATCCGAAGGCCGCAGCCTTATCACCGGCCTTGGCCTCCATCCCCGCCACTGCAACCTCCGTGCCTACCTGGCCGACGGTCCCGCCGGTCCAGTCACCGAGGTCGATTCCGCAGCCGGCGCCCTTGCTTACTACCGTCGCGCCACGCTCGACGCCGTCGGTGGCCTGGATGAACGCTATGGCCCAGCTTGGCTGGAAGACGACGATTTCTGCATCGGCGCCCGCCACCGCGGATACAAGGTGTTCGTTCAGCCCGCCGTCCGCGCTGTCCACTACACCCGCTGCGCCGGCCCCGCCTTCGCGCCCAAGGTCGCCGGCTCCGAAAAACCCCTTCACCAAGTCACCGGTCACCTCAAGGAAACCGCTGGTCAAGTGCAGGCCACGCAGTGGGAGGCCAAATGGGGCTGGAATCCCCACTACCCGGACCTGAATGAGATCCGCCGCCTCCACGGCCACACCGAGATCGGCTGGCGAATCGGCGAAACCCTGCGTTACCAAAGCGCGGAGGAATTCCCACCTGTGGATTGCGCCCTAGTCACGTGGAATTCATTAAAACTACTGAAGCGCACCCTCGAAACCCTAGCCGCCACCGACTACCCAGCCGATAAGGTCCGCGTCTACGTCGCCGACAACGGCAGCACCGACGGCACCGGCGAATACCTAGCCGCTCTCGCCGCCGACTACCCCTTCGCCCTCCACGCCATCACCCTGCCACTCAACACCGGCGTCGCCGCCGGCATCAACGCCGCGATTCTCGCAGGCTCGGCCGAACTGGTCGCGCGCCTCGACGATGACATCGCCCTCGAGCCAGGCTGGCTCAAGGCCTTCGTAGAGGATCTGCGCCGGCGCCCGTTCGCCGGTTGCGTCGGCACCAAGACGATCAACGACAACCCTGCCCGCACCCTCCAGTGGGCCTGTCCCCACAGCTACCCGAACGGCTACAACTACCGCGACGAACCCAATCTCGGCCAGGCCGACTACCTCGCTCGCGTTGCCGCCATCCACGGCTGCTGCATTCTTTACCGCCGCGACACTTTCAAGCGCTGCGGCCTCTTTGATATCCGCTACAGCCCGACCCAATACGACGACATCGACCATAATTTCGCCCTGATCCATGCCGGCTACGAGGTGCTCTATGACGGCCGCACCCACGTCGTGCACAAGATCAGCACCGGCCTCGACCGCTCCTTTGCCGGCCTCGCCAGCGCCTCCGCAAACGGCTCTAAAATGTATGGCAAATGGGGCCGCGACATCTTCGAGCGGCTCGACTCCGCCATCGTGCTCTCGCGGGAGGGCCGTTACCTACCCGACGACGGCGACACCTCCGCTTGGCTCGCCGCCGGCCCCCGCCCGGCCGAGTTCCCGCGCCAGGCCGCGCTGCTCGGCGCCGGCCACCGCAAAGTGCTCGACGATCTTTACCTCTCGCTCGCCACCCCCGACGGCGCCGACGGCTCGCTCCTCGCTTTCGCCCGTGCCCACCTCGAGCGCGGACGGCAATTACTCGCCAAGGGCTTCTTCATGGACGCCCTCGACGTGTTTTTGACCACGGTCAACTTCCACCCAACTCGACCCGAGGCCTTCGCCGGACTGGCCGACGCCTATCACCGGCTCGGTTACGTTGATCAGGCTCATGCCGCCGCCCGCCGCGGTCTCCACCTTGCCCCTGAAGATTCCGCACTGGCCGAACTCGCTGCTCGCGCCGCCGCCGCTCCAGCTAGCCCAGCACCGCGCCAACCCGCCACCGCCCGATCCACCGGGGCCCTGCGCGTGCTGATGGTGAACGCCTTTCAGCCTCGACTCCCCGACGATGACCTCGGCCTGATGCACGCATGCGCCGAGGCCCTGCGTGCTCGCGGCGTGGAGGTCGAAATCGCCAACGTCGCCAGACCGGACCCCACAGGCTTCGACATCGCACACGTGTGGAACCTCGGCTTCCCCTACCAGACGCTCTCCCAAGTAAATGCACTCCGCGTTGCCGCCCCCAACCTGCCGATCTGCCTGACCCCGCTTTACGAGGATAAACGCGAGACCACTTGGAGCATCTCCGCCATCCAAGATATTTTTTCACCTTCCCAGACCCAAGCCCAGATCGAGCAGTCCCTCCGCACCCTGGCCCGCGGCGTCACGCCCGTCTCTGGCGAGGCCCGCCCGGTCCCGCGCAACGTCCACCTCTACCGCACCGCGCAAGAAACCTGCCAGCAACGCATTCTCCAGCTCGTTGACCACCTCCTGCCTTTTACCACCGCCGAGGAAGCCGAGCTGCGCCGCGAACTCAGTGTGCAACGTCCGCATACCCTTCTGACACCAGCCCTGCCCGTTGCCGCCCTGCGTGCCGCCTCCGCAGAATGGTTCCACGCCCGCTGCGCAGCACGTGATTTTGTTCTCTGCGTGGGAGACCTAGATCCTCAGAAGAACCAACTCCTGCTTCTCCAGGCCCTGCGAGGCACCGGTCTGCCTCTCGTGCTCGTCGGACGTTGGCGCAACAGCGACTACACCGAACTGTGCCGCCGCCACGCCACCCCCGAGACCCTGTTTATCGAGCAACTGGAAACCGACCAACTCGCCTCCGCCTACCATGCCGCTCTCGTGCACGCTACCCCTAGCTGGCAGGAATGCCGCCTTGCGCCCTCCATGGCGGCTGCCATCGCGGGTTGCTCCCTCGTAGTTTCCCAGCGTCCCGCCGAGCAGGAACTGTTTGGCTCAGTCGCCCACTACTGCAACCCGGCGGACATCGCCTCCATCCGGAGCGCCGTGCTGACAGCGCACCGCAGTCACTCGCAAAACGCCGGCCAGCGCCAAAAACTTTCCACTCGGCTCGCTGAACTTTGCGCCCCGCCTGCCGTGGCTGACCGGTTGTTGACCGTATACCACAGGCTCGCTCCCCGGACTACCCTCGCCCGCTCCGCCGCATGATCCCGGCGCATTCCAGCGTCCCACCTGATCAACGCCCCGTCATCATTCTCGATGGCCCTGGGCGCGCATCGGAAATCCACGGCTTGGCCCCCTTTGCCCTCGGTCGTCCTGTGGTCCACGCCGGCGAACGCGATGCCGACGCGGTGCTCGCGCTCGACCCCGCCGTGATCTTGTTGAGCAGTGAGTGGACCCACGAGTGGCGCCTGACCGCCGCCGCCGCCCGCCACGCCGGCGTGCCTGTCGTCTACGTAATGGATGGCGTCATCGAGTGGTCCTACCTCTGGAACAACCTCAGTTTCATCCGCCCGTGGGGCACCATGCTCCAACCGCTGATCGCAAGCGATCTGTGCGTGATCGGCCGTCACCCCGCCCGCATCCTCGCCTCGCTCGGACTGGGCGACCGCATCCACGTAGTCGGCCTGCCCCGTTTCGATAAACTCCCGCGCGAACGTGTGCTCCGGGCCGGTAGCCGACCGCGCCTGCTCGTCGCCACCGCCCGGACCGCCGGCCACGACGTCGAGCAACAGGTCATGGCCCGCCGGGCCCTGCGAGACCTGAAGACTTGGCTCGACACCCAGACGCACATCGAACCCGTCTGGCGCATCGCCGCCGACCTCGCCGAGGATATCGGCGTGTCCGCCGACGTTGGCGGTGGTTTCTCCGAGGTCCTAGCCAGTTGCACCGCCTTGGTATCCTTCACCTCCACTTGCGTGCTGGAAGGCATGCACAAGGGCATCCCAGTCGCGATTATCGACTACCGAGCCGCCCCGCTCTACGTCACCGCCGCCTGGGAAATACGCTGCGCCGAACACATCCCTGGCGTCGTCCAAGAACTGCTTTACCCGCCGCCCCAAAAACTCGCCTGGCAGGATGCTTGTCTCGCCGACGAGCTGGAGTCAGGTGACGCCAACGCAGCGCTTGCCGCCGTCCTGCTCGCGGCCATCAACCGCCCTCGCTCCCTGCCTGACGCGCCAGCGCCCACACCTGATCGGCCCGACGGCCGCCTCGATTTCCGCCAAGTCCACTCCGAGTTAAGCGCCTTCTCCCTGGGTTCGCTCCCTGTCCTGCAATACGAGCTCGCCGCCGCCCAACACCTGCTGCGCCACACCCGGCACGAAAAAGGTTTTCTGCAACGCGACGCGCTGGAGCTGAATGAAGCCTTCTCCGGCGGCGACATCCGGCAAACACGAGTGTTTTCGCTACTCGACCAGCTTCCCAGCGCCGGCATCGAAGGCTCGGCCATCATCGAACACGTGGCGATCGGCGGTCGTGCCGTGCGCGCGCTTGTCACCCCCGCAAGCACCAGCCTTACATACGCTATCCCCTGCGGTCTGCCCGGTCGGCTGAGCCTTGCTGTGTCACTGCACCCACGTTGCTGGAACCGCCCCGACTCCGGACTCTGCCGCCTGATCATCTCGGCCGACGAGAAGAAGCTTCTCGACGCTACGCTGGACCTGCGCGACGCCCCACAGGACTGCAAATGGTGGTGGTTCGATCTATCCGTGCCAGGCTCTTCTCACGGTGCCCATACCCTCGTGCTGCAAACCTTGGGTGTAAATGGAGATACCGCTCGTGAGGCGGTCTGGCGCGCGCCCGTATTCCATTGGCGCGAAAACGAGAACGCACCAGACGCCAATCCCGGTTTCCGCCCGCGCCTTGCCGCCGGCGCCGATTTCTACGTCCCCGGCCGCACCGTAGCCTAAAACCGCACGCGCAGCCCAGGTAACCCCGCCCCCGCCATGCCCAGCCTCGAACGGCCCACCGCCCTGATTTTGAACTTTACCGGTAATGTCTACCATTGGGGCTGTCACGGCACCTCTGCGGAGATCTACCAGAGCCTGCTCGAACGGGGCTACCAGGTGAATTGGCTCGATGTGCGCAGCACGCATGCCTTGACGCCCCAGCCCGAGGGCGAAGCCGATTTCAGCTCGGTCGCCTTCGTCGCCACCTTCTTCAAAATCCATCCAAACCTCGAATTTGCGCTCACCGACGCCGACGTGGTCGTGGTCAATGGCGAGGGCACTCTGCACCGCAGTTACCGCGCCCCACTTAACCTGCTCTTTCTGATGCACGCCGCACGAAATATCTTCGGCAAACCAGTGTATCTCATCAACCACTCCTTCTTTCCCTCCGGCGGGGAGTCGATCGATCCAGCGGCGGACGGACTCTACGGACGGGTCGCAAGGACCCTAACCCGCGTTGTGCCTCGCGAACCCGTATCACGCGGTATTCTCGCGCGTCTAGGCGTTGATTGTGCGCAGGGCTTCGATTGCCTGCCCCGCTACATCGCACGCCACGGCTTTACCGGCGCCTCACGACCGGAGGGGCCCTTACTGCTTTCCGGCGGGGTAAACATGAACGCCGAAACGGCCGCACGTGTCGCCGCCGCCGTCCGACCGCACCTCAGTCCAGGTCGGCGCGTGTGTTTCCTCGCAGGAGCCAAGGGCTACCCTGCGCCCGAAGACGCGGTCATCTACGAGTGGATGAGGACCGGCCTGCCGGAACTCGAATTACTGGAGGCCCGCACCATGGAGTCATGGCTCACGGCCATCGCCACCGCCTCCTGTCTCGTATCGGGCCGATTTCACCACACCATAGCCGCGGCCACGCTCGGCACACCCGCGGTCACGTTTCCCAGCAACACGCCAAAGACATCCGCTATGTGCGGGCTGTTCGGGCTAGACGCACCGATCGCCTACACGGACCCCGAGTTCGTCACCAAGAGCACTCACGCCATCGACGCCGCCTTGCGCGGGCAGGCCGGTCTCACGTCCCCTGAAACTCTCGCGGCGGTGCTCGGCTACGCGGAAAACAACTTCAACGGCCTCTAACGAGGCGCGCTCGAAGCGCATTTTTCTCAAACGCTGGTTCGCTCGCCGGCGCCACTGACCTCCGGACCAAATACTACAAACCCGCCCCCACGGTCGTTTAAAGCCACACCCACTCGCACCCACAATGAACTCCGCCTCGTTTCAATCGCTGACGGCCAACCTAGGCCTGCTCGTCCAAAGCAAGACGGACCCGCTATCAGGTTCAGTCGATCCCGCGATGATACGAGTTTATGCCGGAGCACATAAAGGCGCCACCGCGTTCTTCCGTAACCGACCGTTCCTGAATCTGTTGATCGACGCCCTGGATATCTGCTGCGCCGAGCGCCCCCGGATCTTTTTCCACGCGTGCTCCGTCGGCGCCGAGCCCTATTCGCTGGCGCTTTGGTATCTCCACCGCGCTCAACACCAGACGACGCTTCTGCCCATCATCGACGCGACCGACGTGGAACCGGCTTTCCTCAATGTGGCGCGAACCGGCATTTACCCGCGGTCCATTCTCGAGGGCATGACGGAGGAGGAGCGAAGCTGGTTCGAGATCCTACCCGACGACCTCGTGCGCGTGCCCGCTGCCGCCCGCGAGCTAGTTCGGTTCAGGGATGCGCAGTCGTTCCTTGAGCCGATCAACGACGGACCCTACGACGCGGTCCTGGCGATGAACGCCCTCACCTACGTCTCTCCCGATGAACAGTCCATCGCGATCCGCCACATGGCCGACCGCGCGTTTCACGTGCTCGGCCTCAGCGCTTTTCACCCAGACTCCATCCGCGACGACATCAAGCGGATCGGCTTCGAACCCGTCGAGGCCCGTGCCGAGGAGATTCACGAGGCCTGGGTCGAACGTCGGGTCGCCCATCCACCTCAACCAGGAACACCGGAATACTCATGGCAACTGCCTGCATTTTCTTACGCCGTGCCGGACCGAGAGTATCGCTTCTGCTCGCTTTTCGCACGCGCCGAGGCAATCGCCCCTCAATAAAAAGCGATCTCGGAGCCTGGCAAGGCGCGTAGCTCTGGTGCTCGGTTTCTCCTTAAAAACCAACCAAGAGGACCTATGCGGCACATCTGACAATATTGATCAGACGATCCAGAGCTTGGTTGTCAGCCAAACTGGCTAGTTGTGCGCACCAAGCGCGCAATCAAACCACCCTCACAGTCGCTGGAATAATTAACCTTGCTCGCGTTTATGGCTAGTTTCCTCGCCGCAAAAAAACAGGCACGCGAGCTGAGCGGGGCGAACATCTTAGTGATGAACGGCGGATATGGGCTGCAACGCTTCAGTCCTATAACTTGACACCAGCATTACGGATCACCGATTGCCAAAGACCCAAGTCGTGGGAATCGTGCCGAGTTCAACCGTCGCAATACGCGGCCCCGTGCCGTTCATCAGCCACAAACGCCGGATGCCGGTCGCACTATCACTCCACAGGATATCGGGCGTCCCGTTGCCATCGAAGTCTGCCGCCCCGTTGATCTGCCAAGTCGTGGGAATCGTGCCGAGTTCAACCGTCCCAATACGCGGCCCAGTGCCACTCATCAGCCACAAACGCCGGATTCCGGTCGCACTATCAGTCCACAGGATGTCGGGCGTCCCGTTGCCATCGAAGTCTGCCGCCCCGTTGATCTGCCAAGTCGCGGGAATAGTGCCGAGTTCAACCGTCCCAATACGCGGCCCCGTGCCGTTCATCAGCCACAAACGCCGGATGCCGGTCGCACTATCACTCCACAGGATGTCGGGCGTCCCGTTGCCGTCGAAATCAGGGCCCGCCTTGGTGACGCGGTAACGAGCGGTGCCCGCCGCCGTCTCCTCGTGACGAAGGCTGTTGTCGGCCGCAGTCGGGCCGGACGCTACGCCGGTGGGAACGCCTCTGTATAGAATCGAAGGATTGGAAAAATAGGCGATACGTGTCCCCGGATAGTAGGCCATGACGGTAATATACTGCACGTTGTCGTTGCCGTAAAACCTCCATCCGTAGGCGTAGCCCGTGGTGCCTCCGCCTGCGTTCGCTCGATCATGCAGACAGCCGAAGTTGTGACCCACCTCATGAGGAAAGGCGATGTTTCCCGCCGCCCACACGTCCGCGACCACGCTGTAGGCGTAGGGCGAGAAGCTGGATGTGCCGTCCCCGACATAGGCTATACCCGCGACTCCAGCGGCGGCATCGCGGCGAATAAGGCATACAAGGTCAGCCCCATAGGTGTTTCGTAGTGTCTGGGCTTGATCCATATACCCGTCGCCCGAAGTGGCGAGGCGACTGAGATCAACGCTCATATTGGCGTCTTCAACATAGCTGATCTCGGCTGTTCCAGCGAGCCGCAGCGAGACCGCCATGTCGCTATTGGTGTAGCAAAGATTCGCAAGTGCGATGAAGCTGTTGATCGAAGCCTTGATCGCATTTGCCCCGCCCGCGTAGGTCCGCGCGGCGGGTGTGTAGAGCATGAGGATGTCGATGCGGATCGGCGCGATTCTAGCCTGCGCCATTGGCGGAGGAGTAGCGGTCGAGGTCGAAGGCACGATCGTCTGGCTAGTAGCTGGTCCCGAAGCCAAAACGGGGCCTACGGCCATTTCAGGTCCTCGCGCGAACAGAACCGGGGAAAAGGCAAAGAGGAAGGACGCCAGAATGATTGAGTGCTTCATGGCTAAATAATCAGGAACGCGGGAGCGCTGCAACGGGACGCTCCGGCATCACCGGCGCACAATCGGGCGCGTTTGTTAGATCGACCTCGGTGATGTTAACAACCCCCACGTCATTCCCGCGGATGCGAAAAACGCGGTGCTCGGCCGGCAGGTGAACGATGCCAGACTGCGCCAGCCCGACATAACTCAGAATTACGGTGCTACCGGATTTTCCCTCGACAATACCTTCGAAGACACCCTCGTCGGGACCGAGCGCGGTAAGTTTATCCACTGCCACGGTGACCGCCTCAGACTGACTGAGAGGGACATAAATCCGCTCTGCTGCCTCAGTCTCCCCGTTCAACCGGGCGCGAGCCAATTCAAAGAGCGGCGGGTCGAAACGTCCGGTCCAGTTTCCACGAATCGTCGGATCGGGCGGCTCGGGCGGGAGCCCGGACGGCTCACTCGTTGCGGGTAAACTCAACGTTGCAGCCGGGAGTTCATCGGTAGTTAAACGGGGGGCCTCGACCTTATCCAACGGCACATCAGACGGACGCGATCGCAACCAAAGCCCGGCAGCGCCTATGGCGGCGGCCGCTGCAAGAGATAGAGCGACGCGACTTGTCATAATATCGTTAAAACGACCGACAACGGCACGCGCTTAAGGCAGCGCACCTAATTTAAGTAAATTCACTTATTTCTCTGACCGAACGGACACCGAATAGGCGGGGCCACTTTCACCAGTGGGTCGCGCACTTCGCAGTCATTCGAGATGATTCCAAGCGACGCCAGCGCCCGCACCCTGCCTCTGCCGGCGATCTGAACGCCGACGGCAAATCCGAGCTCGTTTCCCAAAATACCGGAACCGGCGAAATTTCCATCTGGTGTATGCATGGCAACACCCGCAATTCGACCGCCAGCCTCCCTGCCAGGGCATCCTCCGACTGGCAGGTGGCGAACCATCAGGCACTCAGCCTGCACGCACCACCACGAGATCGTCGAGGTGCAGGCCGCACCAGACGCGTTCCCCCTCGTGGAAGGCGTCCATTATCGCGCTTTCGTTGGCCACTAACGCCGTCAAGACCGTGCCCGCGTCCGTGCGCACCGTGAGATGATCGATGGCACCTTGGAAAACTTCTTCAGTAATCACCGCCTGGAACGAGTTCTCGGCGCCCTCGATCGGACGGCGCGAAATACAGACCTTTTCCGGACGCACCGATATCATCGCGCTGGAACCGTCACTTGGCCAGCCCGCCAGCGGCACGCGGAGTTCCAAACCACCCTTTAATCGCACCCGAGTGTGCACGCCCTCCTCGGCCAACCACTCCGCTTCGAGTAGATTCGCTTCGCCGATAAAATCCGCCACGAAAGCGGTGCGCGGTTGGTGGTAGATCTCCAAGGCTGTGCCGATTTGCTCCAATCGGCCCTGATTAAAGACCGCGATGCGGTCGCTCATAGTCAGGGCTTCCTCTTGATCGTGGGTGACGAAGACGAAAGTCATGCCAAGGCGTTTCTGCAGGCGCTTTAACTCCACCTGCATCTGGTGACGCAGCTTGGCGTCGAGCGCAGAGAGCGGTTCGTCAAGCAGCAGCACGGCCGGACGTGGCACGATGGCACGGGCCAACGCCACCCGCTGCCGCTGGCCGCCCGAGAGTTGGTGCGGCATACGGTCCTCAAAGCCGCCAAGTGCGACCAGATCGACCACCTCGGCCACACGTCGGCGCGTCTCCTCGCCCCCGACCTTTTGCATGCGCAGCCCGAAGGCGATATTGTCGCGAACCGAAAGGTGCGGGAAGAGCGCATAGCTCTGGAAAACTTGATTCACGTTGCGCCGGTAGGGCGCGAGACGGGTCACATCGAGGCCCTCGATATAAATCTGGCCGCAATCGGGAGTCTCAAAGCCGGAAAGCATCCGCAACAGTGTCGTCTTCCCGCAGCCGGAGGGCCCGAGCAAGGTGATGAACTCGCCCGCGCGCACGCCAAGCGTGATGTCGTTGACCGCGGTGAAATCACCAAACCGTTTTGTCACCGCGCGGACGTCGATCATGTATTCGTGGTCGGGCATGGGAGAAGAGTTAGAAATCGGCGCACGTGCCGGCTCAGGAGCGGGCGCGCCGCCCTCGCCACTGGAGCATAAGGTAGCTCGCTACAAAAAGCAGAGTGAAGACCACCCCGAGCGCCGCCGCGAAAGGCAGGTTGCGAGCCTTGAAGACCTGATTCTGGATAACGTTGCCAATCATCGCAACCTTGGCGCCACCCATGAGGTCGGTAATCGCGAACATACCGATGGCCGGAACAAAAACCAGCAGCACACCGGCCGCGATGCCCGGCCAAGTCAGCGGGATGATCACCTCGCCGAAGACCCGCAGCGGCCCCGCGCCGAGATCGTGCGCCGCCTCGACGAGAGCGTTATCAAGTTTTTCCGCGCTGCCGTAAACCGGCAAAATCATGAAGGGCAGGTAGGCATAGACCAAACCAATCACCACCGCGACGGGCGTGTAGAGTAACTCCAGCGGTTGCGGCACGAGCCGGGCCGCCAGCAGGGTGGCGTTGAGTAATCCCTCGCTCTTTAGAATCGCGATCCACGCGTAGGTGCGGATCAGGAAACTGGTCCAAAATGGGATCATTACTAACAGCAACAACCGATCGCGCGCCGCCGGAGGCCGCCGCGCGATATACCAAGCCACCGGAAACCCCACCGCCACACAGATCCCGGTGGTGAGGGCAGCGTAGCCGACCGAGCGGGCGAGAATTTTAATGTAGGTCTCGTCAAAAACCCGAGCGTAGTTCGTCCAAGTAAATTCAAAAACTACCCGCCCCAGATCGTCACGCGTGCAGAAGCTGTAGACGACGAGAATAAGGAGCGGTGCAACTACGAACAGGACCAACCAAAGCAACATCGGCATGAGTAACAACCACCCCATGGGCGTGGCCCGCCGCGCGTGCGGATGCTCGGCGTCGGGAGCGGGCAAGGCCTGCATATCAAGTCAGAGACGGAATGTCAGGCGTTCGCGTGGCGCCTCAGTTCGCGTTCTTCAGGTCGGTGATGAGCTCGTCGATCGCCGCGCCGCTGTCCCCGATGTGCCGGAAGGTATCGAGCTTACGGTCAGTCACGGGATAACTGGCGGGGTTGGAAAGTTGCTCCTCGGTGAGAAGTTTTCGCGCAGCAGCGTTGGGATTCGTGTAGGGAAAGGCGTCCGACACTAGTTTACTAACCTCGGCGCGCAGCAGATAGTCGATGAAAAGATGCGCGTTATCGACATTATGGGCGTCCTTCGGAATGGCCAGCAAGTCGACAAAGATGTGTGCACCCTCTTTGGGCAGCGTGTAGCTAAACTTTTTATCCTGCTTATGGAGGATGGCGGCTTCGCCGCACCAAACCATGCCTAGATCGACGTCGCCATTAAGCAACGCGGTCTTGGGGCTGTCGGAGTCGAAGAGCTTGATCAGCTTGAACCAGGCGGCCAACACGGGGCGGGTGCCGGCGATATTCTCCGCCGTCATGGCATTGAGGTTCTTGCCTTGGGTGTAGAGCGCAGCGGTTACCAACTCACGCCCATCATCGAGCACCACGATCCGGTTTTTATGCGCCTCGGTGAAGAGGTCGGCGTAGCTGGTGACGGGCTCAGGCACCTTTTCGGTATTCGTCACGATGCCAACCGTGCCGACCATGAAGGGCACGGTGAACTTCTGCTCAGGATCGTGGGGCATATGCAGATACTCGGGCATGAGATTACCGAAGTGCGGGAGCTTGGCCCGGTCTACAGGACTGAGGAGCCCGTCTTTAATGAGGGCTTCCGCAATGTAATCAGGGGGTTGGATCAGGTCATAGGAACCGCCGCCGGCTAGGAGCTTGGCGAGCATCTCCTCGCCCGAGGCATAGGTCTCGTAGTTGACCTTCACCCCGGTCTCAGCGGTGAAGCCGTCAATTACAGCCTGGGGCACGTATTCGGACCAACCGAAGAGATTAAGACTGCCGCCCTTCGAGGCGGCGCAGGCGTTAGCGACGACAAGAGCGGCGGCTAGCACGGGCATAAACAGGGAGCGAAGCGTTTTCATGGTGGCTTGGGTGAGATTATACTATGTAAAAAGCAGCGGCGGGCGCCTCAACGGGCGGCGAGTCTTTTGAGATGCTCGGTGAAAAGCACAAAGACCACGGTGGTGACGACGAAGATTGCCGAGAGTGCGTTCAGCATCGGATTGAGCCCGACTTTCGCCATGCCGAAAACCTGCAGCGGCAGGGTGCGCGAAGCCGGCGCGACGGTGAAGAAACTGATGATGAGTTCATCCATCGAGAGCGTGAAGGCCATAAGCGCGCCGGAAATCACCGCTGGTCGCAGGCAGGGCACGATGACCAACCAGAAGGCCCGCAAGGGCGTGGCGCCGAGGTCCAGCGCGGCTTCCTCAAGGGCTGGATCCAGCCCTTGAAGGCGGGCCTGCACCGCCACCAGCACGAAGGGGAAACAAAAGGTCGTGTGCGCAAGGATAACGCTGGCGAAACCCAACTCCAGCGAAGCCACGCGGAAAAGAATGAGCATACTCACGCCCATCACGATTTCCGGCATGATCATTGGCACGCAGACAAGAGCCTGGATACCGCGGGCCAAACGGTAGCGATAACGATACAGCAACCACGCCCCGGTCGTGCCGATCAAAACCGCCAGAAACGTCGCCGCGCTAGCGATGGCGAGACTGTTGCCGAGCGTCCGCAAAATGGGCTCGTTCCCGATTAACTCCCCATACCACCGAAAGGTGAACCCCTCCCAGACTACGTTTAGCTTGGAGCTGTTGAAGGAGTAGCCGATCAGCACGGCGATGGGACCGTATAGAAAAAGAAACACCAACGCGGTCCAAGCGCCCAGCCCCCAGTTGAGCAGGCGCAGCCCGGTCGGGCGGGAAAAACGTTTCGCAGCGAAGGCGGGCATCAGGCGGGACGTGTAGCGATTTGCACGCCGTCTCAGCCCAGGCGCAAGCGCGCAGGGACGAGCTTCGGCGGAAAACTGCGCTGCGGCCGCTGCTTTGAAGGCGGATTCAGGCGTGACGCCCGCCAGCCTGCGCCGTAAACCCTCGCGATATGAAGACCCTCGCCATCCTCAATGGCCCGAACCTGGACCGCCTAGGCAAACGCGAACCGGAGATCTATGGCCACGCCACTCTGGCCGACTTGGAGGCACGGCTCCGTGCCGAGTTCGATGGCGTCGCCCGGCTGGAATTTTTCCAAAGCAACCACGAGGGCGAGCTGGTGGACCGGATATCCGTTCTGGCCGACGCGAAGATCGACGGCATCGTGATCAACGGCGCCGCCCTCACCCACACCAGCGTGGCCCTGCGCGATGCCCTCGCCGGCTCCGGCTTGCGAGCCGTCGAAGTCCACATATCGAACATCTACAAACGCGAGGAGTTCCGCCAAAAATCCCTGACCGCTCCTGTCTGCGTCGCCGTGATTACCGGACTCGGCTTGGAAGGTTACTTCGCCGCCGTCCGTTTCCTGCTGCGCTAGGAGAGTTCCGCACAAACCGCTCGACACCCGCGCCCGGACACGCAAGGTCGCGAGTTCAGCCCATCCTAGTTTTGGGTAGGCTCGCGCTCCTGTAGCACAACGGATAGTGCACTGGTCTCCGAAGCCGGTGATAGTGGTTCGATTCCACTCGGGAGCACCATCTTGGCGCGCGTCAACTTGGGCCGGTAACCGCTGCCCCCAGCAATGCACGCGCCTTTTCGATGCGCCGCGCCAACACCTCGACTAACCGCGCATCATCCGCGATCGGCGCGGTCATCGCCGTGCGCAACCCGGACCGGGCTGCCTCCGCCCTCGAGCAAATTTCCGCCACATCCCCGCCTGGACCGGCGTGCCGGCCAGGCGACAAAAACTGCAAGGCTATCACCACGTCACCTGCATCAAAAGGAGGCGTGGTGAGCAAAGTTTCCAAGAGCGGCTCATTGAAGGCGAACTCCGGCCCTTCGCGGCGTTCCATCGACGACGCCGCCACCCCGGCCACCTCGTCGCCCAAGACCCGCGCCAAACCTCGCGCCAGCCGATCCCTCACCGCCGTGACCGCTGGCAGCGGCGTGCCGTGGTCGCAGAGCGCCACCCGCGGGCGCACCCACCCCTTTTCGGCCAGCGTGGCCCGCACCCGGTCGGCTAGAATCGCAATCAGCTCGCTCGGTTCCTCGTCAGGAAGCACCAGAGCCTCCGCCAAAACCGCTCGCGCCGCCGGATGCCGCTGCGCGAGCGCGGCCAACCTTTCCGGCACGTAATCGACGAGGGCCCCGCTGGGGCCAAAAAACAACGGTGCGAGCAAGGCCCGCCCAGCAGGCTCGGCCGCAAACCAAGCATCCAGCGCTGGCTCGAGGAGTTGCGCGGGTTCGCCGTCCAAGTCCGACGCCTGCACCCGAGTGGAATGAAGCAAAGAAACTGCCCGCACCGGGTGCCCCACCCGCAGCGCCAACCGCACCGCCAGTTCCCGCAGCGAACGCGTTGAATCCGCCCGGAAAGAGCCGTTATCAAACAAGAAACAGGCGAAAGGGGCGGACATAAAATGGTAAAGGCAGACTTGGGCGGATAATCTGCTTGAGGAGACAAGGGGTGTGATTCTTAACGTCAATCACACCTCCACTATGCAAGCGTCCACCCGCAAGGCCCTCTTCATCATTCTCTCCGCAGCCACGATCGTAGTGACCGGCTGCAGCAAAAAGCCCAAGCGCCCCGACCCCTCCTCAACCGTGATGTCCCAACAGGGCACCATCAACCCCAGCGATGCAGGCGCTTGGGGCGCGGACGGCGCCAACGCCGGCCAGGCCCCCGGCACCGGCCTCGAAGGCCGCGAGGGCGTGATCGAGACCGAGGATATGATCCGCGGCCTACTGCAACCCGTTTATTTCGCTTACGATCAGTCTGCCATCGCCGCCCCCGAGCGCGCCAAGCTCGACGCCGCCAAGGCCTACCTCGAAGCTAACCCCCAATATCGCCTGCTCCTCGAAGGTCGTTGCGACTGGCGCGGCACCGGCGACTATAACCTCGGCTTGGGCGACCGCCGCGCCAATGCCGCCAAACAGTATCTCACCACCCTCGGTGTGGCCGGCACCAAGGTGGAAGTCCTCTCCAAGGGTGACCTCGAAGCCAGCGAAAACGCTGCAGATGATGTCATGGCCAAGGACCGCCGCGCCGATATCGTAGTGCTGAAGAAGTAAATCGGACCGCCCTAGGCATTAGCTCCCTTTCCCAACCCCCGGTGCCTCGCGGCCCGAGGGTTTTTGTTTTCTACGCCTACGCTCTGCGCGTTTTCGTATTTTAGCTTTCCACGTTTCCGCTTTTGCCAAGGCCCCCACCCGCCGCCACACGCTCAAGTATGCGTTCGGAAGCGGCGATACCCTTGCGCATAACGTTAAGGTTAAAGCTCTCGTCCGGAGCGTGCAGGTTATCCTCGGGCAAAAACAGACCCATCATGACCGAATCAAGCCCGAGCACGCGCCGGATATCGGCAATGATGGGAACGCTGCCGCCCTCGCGCAGATAAAGCGGGGCACGACCGAAGACCTCCGCGATCGCGGCGTCGGCAGCGCGAAATGCGTTGGCTAGCACCGGAGACTGCCCGGCAGGGGTGTTGCTCCGATCGGGCGGCACCACCACGTAAGGCTGGCCGCTATGCTGGTCGACCAGACGGAAGGTGACATCCTTGGGCATGCGTTCCGCGATGGTCGCGTAAAGGAGTGCGCGGATCTTTTCGGGCGTCTGGTTCGCCACCAGACGGCAGCTGATTTTGGCGAAGGCTTTGCTGGGAATGACAGTTTTGGTTCCCTCCCCTTGGTAACCTCCGCCGATACCGTTGAATTCCAGAGTCGGCAGAAAACGTGTCGCCTCAAAAGGCGTGAAACCCACGGCCGTGTAGAAGGAAGGGATGCCCAGAAACGCCCGATATTCCTCGACGCTCTGCCCGAATCGCGCGAGTTGCTCGCGTTCCCACGGATGCACGTCGAGCACGTCGTCGTAGAAACCGGGCACGTTGACGCGGCCGTCGGCGTCATGAAGTGAGGCGCAAAGCTCCGCGAGGGCTTGGATCGGATTGCGCAAGACGCCTCCGTGCAGGCCGGAATGCAGGTCCGTGCGTGCACCGGTAACCTCAAGATCAAACAATACCAAACCGCGCAGGCCGCAGGTGATGACGATCTGGTCCTCACGCGGACTGCCGGTATCGGAAAGCAGAACGAAGTCTGCCTTGCGCAGGCGTTCCGAGTAAGCGGCGAGAAAACCGGGGAAACTCGGGCTGCCAATCTCCTCCTCGCCCTCAATCATGAAAGTGATCCGCAAGGGCAGATCCGGGCGGCGTTCGAGCAGGCGAGCCACCGCCGTGACATGGGTGAGAAGCGGCCCCTTGTTATCCGCCGCCCCGCGCCCATAGAGTCGTTCGCCGCGCACCTCCGGCGCGAAAGCTGGGGTGGTCCAAAGGTGCAGCGGATCCGCCGGTTGCACATCGTAGTGGCCGTAGATAATCACATGCGGCCACTCCGCCGGTCCGGTGCGCTCGGCCAAGATGACCGGATGAAGCGGCGTGGGCACGATCTCCACCGCGAATCCAATTTGCTCCAGCAGACCGGCGATAAAATCTCGCGCCCCATGCATGCCTTCCCGGAAGGCCGGATCGGCGGAGACGCTGGGGTAGCGGATAAAATCCTTAAGCGCGGAAACTGGATCGAACATGATGACTTAGACTGAGCCTCGGGAGTGGCGAAAAGCGAGCTCCAGACAGCCCGATGCAGACTCAGCGCCCGAGAAACTTATCCAGCTCCCGCTGCTCCGTCGAAACAGGCCGAGAGACGGGTGCCGTCGCCGCCTTTGATGTGTTAACCGGGCGAGCTATCGGCTGAGCGGCGGGGGCCAAACCCTCGAGGCGGGCCCGCGCTTGCTCGTAGACAGGCACCAGTGAGGGCGCGAGGCCTTCAAGCTTGGCAATGCGCTCGCCGGATGGCGGGTGGGTGGAAAGCCACTTCGGCGGACGCGCCCCGTTTTCCTTCGCGACCATCTTGCGCCAGAAAACCGCCGCCGCGCGCGGATCGTAGCCGGCCCGCGCGGCGAAGCCGAGACCGACGGTATCGGCCTCGGTTTCGTGTTCGCGTGAATAAGCTAGCGCACCGAGCGTGCTGCCCACGCCGTAGGCGAGAAGGTAGTATTCGTGGTTCTTGTCATCCTGCGTGCCCACCCCCAGCGCGACCCCGCCCAGCGCGATCAAGGCTGCCTGTGACTGGCGCTCCGCACCGTGGCGACTGCTCACATGCGCCACCTCGTGCCCCATCACCACCGCGATCTCGTCATCGCTCCCGCCTGCCAGATTGATCAAACCGGTGTAGACCCCGACCTTGCCACCCGGCAACGCGAATGCATTGAGCTGGTTGGATTCAAAGACCACAAACTCCCACTGGGCGTTTGGCAGGTCCCGCCCCACCGCGCCGGCAATGCGTTGGCCGATGCGCTGAATCCGGGCGTTTAACGCCGGATCGGTGGAAATTTTCTCCTGATTTTTTATCTGGGCGAAGGCGGATAGTCCTGTCGCCGCCTCCTCGGCGGCGGACATAAGAATTAGCTGCTTGCGTCCAGTCTCCGGAACGGTGGAGCAGGCGGGCATCAATATCAGCGCGCAGGCGAAACCGAGGACGGCGGCTAAACGGCATTTCATGCCAACAAAAATAGACTAAAGGTGCCAGCCGGCAATACCGGAGGCAGCTGTGTCAAACCGCCGATTCATCTCGCCGCGCCAACTCGATTTCCCGACCGATTCGGGCCGCATGCCTCAAACCGTGGGCGCTCCCGTATCCAGTCAGGCGAAAGCAGGCCGCGTCGATCAGGAGATAGATCATCGGCACGATAAAAAGCGTGATGACGGTCGAAATCCCAAGCCCTCCCACGATAACGAGCCCGAGCGGGTTTCGTGATTCCGCACCCGGTCCGGTGGCGAGCGCGAGCGGCACCGCGCCGAGAATGGTCGCGAGGGATGTCATCAAAATGGGACGAAACCGCAGGGTCGCCGCTTCGAAGACCGCCTCCGCCGCCGAACGGCCCTCTATCTGGAGTTCGTTGGCAAATTCAACGATGAGAATGCCATTTTTTGCCACCAGTCCGATAAGCATGATCAGACCAAAACGGGAAAAAAGATTATCCGTCATCGGCCGGCCCCAGAAGCGGCTGAGATAAAGCACCAGCAAGCCGCCCGCGATCGCCACCGCCACGCCAGAGAAAATCGTAACCGGGTGCAGCCACGACTCGAACTGGGCCGCCAGCACCAGAAAAGCGAATAAGAGGGCCAGCACAAATAGAACCCAGGCGTCGCCGGCACTCTCGACAAACTCGCGCGTCTCGCCCTCCCAAGCGGTGCGGATGGTCTCAGGCAGCACGCGCTCCGCGACCGCGTCCAGCACGGCCACGCCGTCGCCCTGGGTGCGGCCGGGCGCGAGTTGCCCGCTGATGGTGATCGAGCGCTGACGGTCGAGATGGGGAAATCCCTCCGGCACGGTCGATTCGCGCGTGTCCACCAGATTGCTCAACTGCACCGCCCTCCCGCCGGTGCCGCGCACGTAGATGGAAGCGAGGTCCGAGGGCTGCACACGGTCGCGATCGGCCATTTGCACAATCACGTCATACTCCTCCGCGCCCCGTCGGAAATGCGTTACCCGCCGCCCGCCAAAAAGTGTCTCCAGCGTGGTGGCCACATCAGCCACCTGCACGCCAAGATCAGCCGCCCGGGCGCGGTCAATCCGCACGTCCAGCTGGGGTTTGTTCGGCTGCGGGGTGATACGGATCTGGCCGACGACGGGGTTGTCGCGCAACTCAGCCACGAAACGTTCGGCGGTGGCGCGCAGTTCTTCATAATCGGACCCCTGCAGGACCAGTTGCACCCCGCCCGAGCCACTGCGGCGCCCGCCAAGCGGGCGCACCGGAGATGCGATGATGAGAGCGCCCGGATTGGCGGCGAGTTTGCCCCGCAGTTCGCGCAGCACCTCTTGGGTGGAGCGCGAACGTTCCTCCCATGGCTTGAGCGAAACAAAGGCAAAGCCGCGACTAGCCCCGCCGAGTTGCCCGCCGCCACCAGTGCTCCGGAACCATTTCTGCACCTCAGGCGTGGCCCGCATCACGGCGTCAAGCTCGCCGGCGTAGGCCGTGGCGTAGGCTGGGGTCGAGCCAAGCGGAAAGTTCATATTCACGGTGAATAAACCGCGATCCTCTTCCGGCGTTAGCTCCCGCTGCAGACGGGTAAAACTCCAAACCCCTAGAAGCACCAGCAGCGCCGTGCCCGCAAGAACCACCGCCCGCGCGCGCATGGCCAACGCAAGCAGACCGGCGAAGACCGCATTAAAACGGGCGAAGGCCGGCTCCGTCCAGCGGTGCAACCAGCTGTGACTCGGGGCGCCATTGGCATCGCTTCGCAAACGTAACAGACGAGAACAAAGCATGGGTGTAAGGGTGAGCGCGACTAACGCCGAAACCAGCACCGCCACGGCGAGCGTGAGCCCGAATTCATAAAAAAGTCGGCCCGTGTTACCCTTTTGAAAGGCCACCGGAACGAATACGGCGACCAGCACGAGCGTGGTCGCAATCACCGCGAATGCCATCTGGCGCGCGCCCAAAACCGCCGCGCGCACCGGATCCTCACCCGCCTCGATACGACGATAGATATTCTCCAGCATCACAATCGCGTCGTCCACCACCAAGCCCACCGCCAGCACCAGGGCGAGTAAGGTGAGTAGATTAAGACTAAAACCGAGCCAGGACATAGCCGCGAACGCGCCGATCAACGACACCGGGATAGCAACCAGCGGCACCGCCGTGGCCCGCCAGTCGCGCAGGAAAATAAAGATAGTCAGCACAACCAGCACGCAGGCCTCGGCCAGAGTCCGGTAGACCTCCTGAACCGAACGCTCGACAAAGAGACTGGTGTCGTAGGAGACGTCCACATTCACATCTGCGGGCAGGTTGCGTTTGATCTCAGGTATCATCGCCTTTACACCGCCAGCCACCGCCAGCAGGTTAGCCTGCGACTGGCGGAGCACCCGCACCGCGACATTGTTGCGGCCGTTGAATCGGATGTCGCTGCGATACTCGTTGGCACCGAGTTCCACGTGACCGATGTCGCGAAATTTCACTTGGTATCCAGCGCGCACCGCAACCACGAGGTTTTCGAAGTCGGACACCTCTTTCATCCGTCCGTCTAGCCGCACTGGAAACTCCCGCCCGACAGACTCGATGCGACCGCTGGGCACGTCCACGTTCTGGGCGCGCAACGCAGCCTCGACATCCCCTGCCGTCAGCCCTTGGGCGGCCAGCCGCTCGGCATCGATCCAGAGTCGCATGGCGTAGCGCCTCCCGCGCAGTTCCACTTGGGATACGCCAGGTATAGTCTGCAGGCGTTGCACCGCGATACGGTCCGCCATTTCCGATAACTCCAGCCGGCTAAAACGCGGGGAGTTGAAGGATAGCACGATCACCGGGTCGTCATCCGCGTCGGCCTTGGCGACCTCGGGCGGATCCACCTCATCCGGCAGGCGCTCAAGGGCCCGGCCCACCCGGTCGCGCACATCGTTGGCCGCCGCGTCAACATCGCGGCCCAAGTTAAATTCAAGGGTGATCGTGGAGCGCTCCTCGGTCGAGTCCGAGCGCATGAGCCGCACTCCGTCGATCGCGCTTAATTGCTCTTCCAGCGGATCGGTAATCTGGGTCTCGACCACCTCGGCGGCAGCCCCCGGATAACGGGTAGTGACCGAGACAACTGGAGCATCGATATCCGGATACTCGCGGACTGGCAGACCGCGAAAGCACAACAGTCCAACGGTGACGATAAGCAGCGAAAGGACGACGCAGGCGACCGGACGCCGGATGGATAAATCCGAGAGAATCATGGGCGCTCCTCATCCAAGGGCCGCACCTCAACGTAGGCCGGCACCGGATCGAGAGGGGCGCCGGGGAAAAGCACGATCGCCCCCACCCCGGAGGATAGCACCCGATCGCCGGCCTCAAGTGTATCGGGGGCGATGGCGCTTAACTCGACCTGCGTGCCGAGTCGAAATCCAGTGTGAACCTTGACATAACGGGCAACCGGACGGCCGGCAGCCTCGCCGACCGCGATCACCTGCACCCCATCCGCGCCCGCGAGCAAGGCGGTCTCTGGCGCCACCAAGACGTTCTCGCGGGTAGACAGAAGAATCCGCACCGAGGCAAACATCCCCGGCCGGAGCGCGGGTGGCGGGTCACGGAGCACAGCCTTGGCCTCGGTGGCGCGGACGGAGGGATCAATGCCGGAACTAACAAAAAAAACATCTCCCTCGACCTCCAGGGGACGGACGTCGGCACCCACGCGGACCCGAGCGATCACGTGGGTTCCGGGCCGGACTTCAGGCACACTGCGCTCCGGCACTCGGAAAGATACTTTCAAAACCGAAAGATCTTCGAGCGTGGTTAGCACCGTGACAGGCGTGACGTAATTGCCGGGTGAAAGTAGCCGGGCACCCAAGGTTCCAGAGATAGGTGCGACTATGCGGGTGCGCGCCAACCGGACTCGCAGAAGTTCCAGCGCAGCCTGAGCAGCGCGGTCCTCGCTACGCACCCGATCGACCTCGGCTTGCGCCAGGCTGCGGTCCGCCGCGAGCGCGTCAGAACGCTCGCGGTTCAAGCGGGCCAACTCAGCGCGGGCCTCCGCCGCGGCCAGTTCCGCCCTTAATTCAGCATCCTCAAGCCGAGCGAGCAGGGCACCTTTTTCCACGGCCTGTCCCTCTTGGAAGGCTATATCCCGCACCAAACCGGCGAGTTCGGGATGAATGGAAACACTTTCATTGGCCTCCAAGCTACCGGCGACCTCTAGGGTCTGGCTCAGATTTTTTCGCGCCAGCGTAACCACCTCCACCCGCTGCGGGGGGCGAACGGAGGCCGGGGCAGCGCCGCCCGGTTTGCACCCCGCCAGCCCCAGCAGCAGAATCGCGAACAAAATGGAGTCGGTCCTCATGCCCCTACTGGGTGACGGCATTCACGTTGTGGGCAAGCCAGAGCGCGGAAAACCATCCGCTAACCTTTGCCACCGGCCCAACGCTCACCCCACATGACGGGCGTAGGCGGTCGCATCAAGCAGTTCTAGGGGCGCGCTGCCGTCGAGCTTTAGCTTGAGCATCCAGGCCTCACCATAGGGATCGCGGTTCAACATCTCAGGTGATGCTTCGAGGGCTGGGTTGACCGCCAGCACGACGCCGGCAGCGGGCAGATAGAGATCAGATGCGGCCTTCACCGACTCAACCACCCCAAAGGTAGCGCCGGTGGCGAGTATTGCGCCGACCTTGGGCAATTGCATAAAAGTGATGTCACCCAAACTGGACTGGGCGTAGTCAGTGATACCCACCAACGCGGTGCCGTCTGCAGCGAGGCGAATCCATTCATGGGATTTAGCGTAATGGAGGTCGGCAGGAATGTTACTCATGGGAAAAAGGAAAAAACCGATCAAAATTAACCGCGCCGCAGAGGCACGAAAGGAGGACGAACCGATAGTAACCCGATTTCCACCCCGCGTATATCAACACTCAGCGGTCCTCCTGCGGCGGCCCTGTCAATCAGGGCTGAACCGATGGCTTCGTTCAAAAGCGGGGAAAGAGTGCCCGAAAGCACCCGGCCCACGATTGCACCATCCGCTCCCCTGACCGGGGCATCGGCGCGGACGATACGACGGTCTCCGGTGCGAAAAAAAACCACGCGCCGCGCCGCGCCCTCGGCCATTTCTCGGGTCAGCGCGGCGTGGGCGAGACTAGGGCGGGCCTTGCCCAACTTAACCGTCCAGCCAAGGCCCGCGGCAACCGGCGAGATCGCAGGCGAGAGCTCATGACCGTGCAGAGGAAACCCCGCCTCCAAGCGCAGGCTGTCGCGCGCGCCAAGCCCGGCCAGTTCCAGTCCATGTGGCGCGCCGGCGGCGAGCAACGCCTCGGCCAGCCCAACGGCATCCGCCGGGGCATGATAAAGCTCAAACCCATCCTCCCCGGTATAACCGGTGCGGCTGATAAGACAGGATACACCCGCCACGGTGCCTTCGCAGAAAGTATAGTTCGCCAGCATCCCTAGTTTTGCCCCGGTGAGCGATTGCAAGATGGCCACACTCGCTGGCCCTTGGATCGCCAGCAGGGCATAGTCCGCACTGCGATCGGTCACCGTCACCGCAAACCCCTCCGCCTGCCGCGCCATCCAGGCCAAATCGGCAGCAATATTACCGGCATTCACACAGAGCAGGTATTCGCCAGGCGCCCGCAGATAAATCAAAAGGTCATCCAACGTGCCGCCGTCAGCCGCGCACATTGGGGTATAAAGCACTTTACCTGGAATCAGGCGAGCAACCTCATTGGTGACAAGATTTTCCAAAAAATCCAGGGCTTGCGGCCCCTTCACTTCAACCTCGCCCATATGACTGACGTCAAAAAGCCCGGCAGCCCGGCGCACCGCCTTGTGCTCCTCTAAAATTGAGCGGTATTGGACCGGCATTTCCCATCCCGCAAAGTCCACCAACCGACCGCCGCGGGCGGCGTGGAAATCGCGAAGCGGGGTGCGTTGAAGGTCACTCATTAAAAGAGGATATAGAAGGCGACCGGACGGGCTGGACGGGCAATAAAAAAGGCACCCGCAAAGGTGCCTCATAAAATAATCTAGCCTCGGGTAACTTAATCCGGGCTATGACTCACTTCAATGTCTGGAAGCCAGAGAGAATCTTATCCACCAGATATTTGTGCTCTGCCTGATTGAGCTCGCCGCTGATAAGTAGGGCGTCGGCACGGTTGATCTGAGCGGTCAGCTCGGTATAACGATCACCCGCACCGGTCTCTGCAAGGGAAGGCTGCAAATCAACCGACATTTCCTGTGGCAGCAACTCCTTGGCCGCACCGAGATCGTAATCGATACCCCAGCGCAGATACCTTGCATCATAAGAAGAGGAGGAAGGCAGGAAAAGGGAGGATTCACTCTTGAACCCATTCTTCTCGAAATCGACTCGGAAAACCTCATCGCGCTTCAGTTTAACCTTCAGGGGCGTCAGGCCGATCTCGGTGCCGTTGATCTTCGTCACTGCGCCTTCCGGAGTGGAGCGCACCACCACAGCCTGCTTGCGCCCCTGCGTAACTACTGCGCAACCGGTATGGGAAAGAGCAGCAAATCCGACCAAAGCAGAAATGAACAACACAGAGGGTTTCATAGGGCAATGGACGACTCTTTTTACCCTTGGCCAGAGGGTCAAGGGCAATGAAGGCACCCGTTTAGACGTTTTTGCTATTGGTTCTACTCGCTGGAAATTCCCAGATACAGACTCCGCCCATGCTCCCCCTACTGACCTATTGGGTCCACGATTTAAGCCCCTTTTTGATCCGCTTCACCGAAACGATGGGAATTCGTTACTACGGCCTCGCCTACCTGGCCGGTTTTGCCGTCGCTTGGGTGCTTCTGCGCAGCTATGCGAAACGAGGATTTGCCCGACTGACCGCCGAGCAAACGGGCGACCTGATGACCGCCATGGTCATCGGAGTGCTGGCTGGCGGCAGACTAGGCTATTTTTTCCTGTATCAACCGGAGGCGCTGCTCACCTCGCCCTTGAGCGTCTTTTCCGTATGGGACGGCGGCATGGCGAGCCACGGAGGCTTCATTGGCGTCGCCCTTGCCCTGGCCTGGTCATCTTCGGAATTTCGCCTTCCTTGGCGCCACCTCGCCGACCTGATCGCCAGCACCGCTTCCGTGGGCATCTTTTTCGGCCGCCTGGCCAACTTCATCAACGGGGAACTCTGGGGCAAAGTCAGCACGGTCCCATGGGCGGTGATTTTTCCCGCCAGCGCCCCCGAGGGCACGCCAGTCACCCTGATCACGCCTCGGCACCCCTCACAACTCTACGCCGCCGCACTCGAAGGATTGCTGCTGCTGACCTTCGCCCAGTCGCTTCTTTGGAAAACCAACTGGATTAGACGCGCGCCCGGTCGTCTCACTGGAGTCTACCTGCTAGCCTATGCCGTGGTCCGCGCGATCGGGGAAATCTACCGCGAACCGGACGCCGGCCTGATTCTCGGTCTCAGTCGGGGCACCTTCTACTCGATTTTTATGATCTTCGGAGGCTTGGCACTGTGCCTAATCCCGGGGCGTCCACTCCCCGCTCCTACCGGCGAGGAACCACAAAACTAAACCCATCCGCCGCGAGCGCCGCCCGGACCGCACCCAGCAAACGCGCTGCCCCCAGACCGTCGCCATGGACACAGAGGGTCCGCACCGAGCCCGACCGTGCCAGCCGCAGGGCTTGCGCCACCGCCGTATGCTCGTCGTCGATCAAAGCCCCCGGCTCGCCCCGAGGAATCAAAGTCCCATCCGCTCGGTAGCCCCGGTCGATGAAGCCCTCCGCCGCGAAGGACAATCCGGCTACCCGGGCTGCCTTGCGCAAAGCGCCTTCCGGAGGCCCGAAAAGCGCCAACGCCTCATCGCCAAACGCCCGCGCCACCTCGACACACACCTGGGCGGCCGAAGCATCGTTATTTAGAAAATGATACAAGGCGCCGTGAGGTTTCAAGTGCGCCAACCTCACACCTTCGACCGCCGCCGCCCCGGCCAGCGCGGCTAGCTGACCCTCCAGGAGATCCCTTAACCCGTCCAACGACAAGAAAACCGGACACCGCCCGAAATTCACCCGGTCAGCGTAGCCAGGATGCGCACCCACCGCGACCCCACACGCCCGCGCCCGCCGGCAAGCCGCGCGCATCGCGGCTTCGTCCCCTGCATGGCCCCCACAGGCGACATTCGCCGAGGTGATGCCCGCGACAAACAACTCTGCTTCACCCGGCACGCCTTCACCGAGATCAGCATTTAAATCGATCAGCCCCGGGCTACTCATCGCAAGAGACCCAGCCCAACCCGGACACGCTCAATATCCGCCGCCACTTTCAATCGCGCCTGCTGCGCGGCGGAAACATCGGCTATCCGAAAGACGATGTGCGCTCCCGGCCTCGCCTGCGCGAGCAATGGCAGATCGATTGAAGCCACCTGCCCAAGCTGGGCGTAGCCGCCAATGGTCTGCCCCTCGGCCATCAGCACGATGGGCTGCCCGTCGGGCGGCAGTTGCACCGTCCCGGGCACCACCGGACGGGATACATCCCCGCCCTCCCCGGAGGGTAACGTGAAGGCCTCGCCCTGCAAACGGAGCCCCATCCGGTCGGATTTGGCACTGAGCTGAAACCTCCGCGCCTCGACCGCCCGCACCGCCCCCGCCGGACTGTGACGACGGAAAAGTCGCGCCCAATCCAGCCCCGGAATGAGCCTCACCTCCACCACCGCCCGACGCGCAGGCGGCGGCACCGGTGCAGCCAGCCGCCAACCGCCGCCAACCGGCACCTCGCCGGCCCGCTCCGAGCCGAGAGAGAGGCGATCCCCCGACTCCAAAGCGCGGCCACCCAGCCCACCAAATCCCGCACCGACTACCGTGCCCGCCCCTCCCAACACCCGCGGCACGCCCACCCCGCCTCCCGCGAAAGCCAAATAGAGCCGCACCCCGCGGGCCAACGCCGAACAATCCAAGATCGCCCCGGCCTCCAACCGGATCGGCCGGCCCGCCGCGAGGCCCTCGACCTCAGCCCCGACCAGAGCCACCGTCGCAGCCTGCGGGAACCGCAGCACCGGCCCCACGTAGGTGCACTCCAGCACCGGCGCTCCAGGGGCATTGCCCACCGCTAAGTTAGCAACCGCCGCCGACCACGGATCGAGCGCGCCCCCCGCCGCGATGCCCGCCGCCGCCAGGCCCCGCCGCCCCAGATCCTGGACCGTGGTAAGCGCGCCGGGCTTCACCACCTCGCAATAACGCCCCGGCCCCGGCTCCCTCGAGCCACCGCTACGCGCCTTGGCCAAGGCCGCGGGCAACGCGGGTATTTTATCAACCGCCTTAAACTTTACCTCGTCGCCCGCCACCAACCGTGCCGGCGATTCTAGGCTGGGATTAAACAACTCCAGACCGGTTCGCCCGATCAATTGCCAACCGCCCGGCGTCTCCCGCGGATAAATACCAGTCTGCGCGCCGCCAATGCCCACACTGCCCGGCGGCACCCTCAAACGGGGCGTGACTCGGCGTGGCGTCGCCAGCGTCACCGGCAAACCGAACAAGTAAGGAAAGCCCGGAGTGAACCCGACTGCCGCCACCTGATAGTCAGCCCCGGCATGGAGCTTGACCACCTCATCGGAGGATAACTTGGCCGCCTTTGCCACGTGCTCAAGATCCGGACCGTGCTCACCGCCATAGCATACCGGCACGATATGCGTGCGCGCCGCCCGAACCTTGCGCGCCGCCGTCGGTCCGTCACCCGCCAAATGCCGCTCAAGCCATTCCGCCACCACCCGCCAAGGCAACTCTCCGCGCGGCGTCGGCACCCGCTCGGGTTCGTAACTCACCCCGATCGACGAATAGGCCGGCACGATCTCAACCACCCCTTCCATACGGTCCGCCGCGAGATCAGCGGCAAGCCCCCGCACCCGTGCGAGCATGGCCGCATCCAGCGTCCCCGCCAGAGTGATCAAGTAGGCCGTGTCCCCCATTGCATGCAGACTCATGCACCGAAGCTGGCGCCCCCCCTGCCCAGGCACAAGCCGCCACGCGGAGGTCTTATCGCCGGTTCAGACCCACTGATAAATGGCTGGAATGGATTGCCCTTCCCCGCCAAGTGGCGAAAGGTTTGCCCTCCCACCGTATGCGCCTCCCACTTTCAGTCCTTTGGTTTGCATCCCTCGCCCTGCTCGCCCTCGGCGGCTGCCGCCGGGAGGAAATCCGGACCTACACCGTAAAAAAAGAAGCCGCCGCCACCCCTATCGCGGGCGCCCCAACCGCTGCCGGCGCAGATGCCGCGATGCGAAATACCGCCGTCACCACTGCCGAAGGCCCCGGCTTGGCCTGGGCCGCGCCAGACCACTGGAAGACCGGCCCCGAAAAAGCCATGCGCAAGGCCACCTACCTTGTCCCCGGCGACAATGGGGCGCAGGGCGCCGAACTGGCCGTGACCGCCTTCCCCGGCGACGTCGGCGGCCCGCTGGCCAACGTGAACCGCTGGCGCGGACAACTCTCACTCCCGGCCTTAGCCGAGAGCGAGCTCGCCACCGCACTAACCCACCTAGACGTGGGCGGCCTCCACATTGATTACGTCGAGCTCGCCGCCGCTGGCACTCCGCCAACCCGCCGTGTGCTCGGAGCCCTTGTGCCCCACGCCGGCGCGACCTGGTTCTTCAAACTGGACGGCCCCGATGCGGTCGTCGCGCGGGAAAAATCCGCCTTCCTCAGCTTTCTGCAAAGCCTGAGGCCTGTAGACTGAACCGGTCGCCATCGCGGCCGCCCTGCCTTAAACTTCACTATTAATATGTAGACCCGCCGCGCCCGCGCGGCGTCCCCATGCGCACCCTTTACTTGGAATTCGTCCGTTTCTTCGTCTCGCTCCGCTTGACCGTGGGGCTGCTCGCCCTCTCCGCCCTGCTGGTGCTGTTCGCCACCCTAGACCAGGTTCACCTCGGCATCTGGGCGGTGCAGGAAAAGTGGTTCCGTAGCTTCATCGTCCTGCATGAGATCAAGGGCTTCCCCGTCCCGGTCTTCCCCGGCGGCTACTTCATCGGCGGCCTGCTCCTGATCAATCTCGTCGCCGCCCACCTGAAACGCTTCGCCTTCACCTGGAAAAAAGCCGGTATCCAACTCGTGCACGGCGGACTGATTCTCATGCTGCTGGGCGAACTCTTCACCGGCCTGCTTCAAGAGGAATATCAACTCCGCCTCGACGAGGGCCAGACCCGTAACTACTCGGAAAGCTGGCGCTTCAACGAACTCGCCGTGGCCGACACTACCGACTCCGCGACCGACACCGTGACCGTCATTCCCGAGCAGCGCCTCAGCAGCCTCGGCGATGAACTCCAAGTGCCCGCCCTGCCCTTCCGTGTCGTGCCGCGCGCATATTATCCGAACGCCTCGCTGATGCTGAATGAAAACGTTCCCCCCGGACGCCCCGTGGTCAATAACCCCGCCACCGCCGGACTCGGCGCCCGCCTCGCCATCACGCCCCTCCCTATCACTTACCAGCAGGACCAGCGCAACCTGCCCGCCGCCCTCATCGAACTCTTCGGCCCCGAGGGCAGCCTCGGCACCTACCTGGTCTCGACCATGCTGACCGATCCGCAGCGCTTCTCCTACGCCGGCCGCGAGTGGGCCCTCTCCCTTCGCTTTCGCCGCGCCTACAAACCCTACTCGCTCACCCTGGTGGACTTCTCCCACGACCGCTACGCGGGCACCGACATCCCGAAGAACTTCTCCAGCCGCATCCGCCTGACCACGCCCGACGGCCGCGAGGACCGCGAGGTGCTGATCTACATGAACAACCCGCTCCGCTACGACGGGCTCACGTTCTATCAGGCCGGATTCGACAACAACGACAAGACCACCGTGCTCCAGGTCGTGCGCAACCCGTCCTGGCTCGTCCCATACATCAGTTGCCTGCTCATGACCCTCGGCCTGCTCTGGCAGTTCGGCACCCACCTGCTCGCCTTCTCCCGCAAACACGGCGCGTCCCGCGCGTCGTCCGCCGCTTGAACGCCGCCTACCCGATGAAGAAGTTTTTCCCCCTAGTCGTCCTCGCCCTCGGACTGCTCTACGTCGGCTCGACCCTGCGTGAACCGCGGGCGCCCGCCGGCGCGCCCGACGCGGTCGCCTTCGGTCGCCTGCCGGTGCTCGTCGGCGGCCGGATCAAACCCCTCGACACCGTCGCGCGCGGCACCCTGCTCCAATTCCAGGGCCGCCAGACCGTGCGCCTCGCGGACGGCCGCAAACTCGCCCCCGACGAGTGGCTCGCCGACGTCCTCCTCGCCGACAAAAAAGCCCACGCCTACCCGGTCTTCGAGATCCTGCACCCCGACGTGCTCGCCCTGCTGAAACTCAAGGCCGAGGACGGCGCCGGCCAGAAGCGTTTTTCCTATGAGCAACTCCTCCCCGGCTTGGAGGAGCTCGAACGTCAGGCCCAGCTGGCCCTCCCGGTCGAAGCCCAGCGGCGCACCCGTTTCCAACGCGAGGTCGTCCGCCTGCGCGACAACGTCGGTCTCTACGTCCGCCTCCAGGCCTCCCTCGTCCCGCCCGATCTCGAGACGCCCCTCGACGCCCTCACGTCATTCCAAAACTCGCTCCCCGCAGGCATCGCCGCCGTGCGCCTGCGCCAGCAAAAACAAGCTCATGACGAGGCCGCCGCCGCCCGACTGATGGACCTCGCCGGCCGTTTTGATTTCATGGCCCAGAACGCCTACCTCCTTCCCATCCCGCCCGACGACGCCGAGAAGGACGACACCGCCTGGCGCAACACCGGCGCCGTCCTCCTCGATACCTTCCAAAGCGGCGCGATCGAGGCCCACGCCCTGAGTTTCGCCGGCCTCGCCTACGCCTGGCGCGGCGGCAAGACGGACGAGTTCAACACCATCGTGCGCCTGCTTCGCGCCGAGACCGAGAAGCGCTTCGCCGCGCGCTTGGTAAAGGTCGACGCCGAGACCCGCTTTTCCGCCGCCGCACCCTTCTACACCGGCATGGTCCTCTTCGTCGCCGCCCTGCTGCTCGCCCTCGGCTCGTGGCTGAAATGGCCCGAGACGCTCGGCCGTGCCGCGCTCTACCTGCTCGCGCTGGGCTTCGTCCTGATGACCGCCGGAATCGCCACGCGCATGTGGCTGGAGGGCCGCCCGCCCGTCACCAACCTCTACTCCTCCGCCCTCTTCGTCGCCTGGGTCGCGGTCGGCCTCTGCCTGATCCTGGAAAAAATCCACCCGCGCGGCCTAGCCAGCGCCGCCGGCGGCCTGATCGGCTTCTCCGGACTCATCATCGCCCACCACCTTTCGCTCACCGGCGACACCTTGGAAATGATGCGCGCCGTGCTCGACTCGAACTTCTGGTTGGCGACCCACGTGGTCGTGATTACGATGGGTTACGGTTCCACCTACCTCGCCGGTTTCCTCGCCGCGCTCTACGTCCTGCGCGGCGCCCTCACCCGTTCCCTAGACCGCGAGACCGCCGCCGCCCTGGAGCGCATGGTCTACGGCATCCTCTGTTTCGCCACGCTCTTCAGCCTCGTCGGCACCATCCTCGGCGGCATCTGGGCCGACCAGTCCTGGGGCCGCTTCTGGGGCTGGGACCCGAAGGAAAACGGCGCGCTCATCATCGTGATCTGGAACGCCCTGATCCTTCACGTGCGCTGGGGCAAACTGACCGGCCCGCGCGGCCTGATGGCCCTGGCCGTGTTCGGCAACATCGTGACCAGCTGGAGCTGGTTCGGCACCAATCTGCTCGGCGTCGGCCTCCACAGCTACGGCTTCACCGACCGCGGTTTCTGGGCCTTGATTGCCTTCGCTACGAGCCAACTCGGGCTTATCGCCCTCGCTATCGCACCCGGCCTGCCTTGGCGCAGTCAACCGCAGGCCAACACGCCCCGCGAAGCCTAAATCTGGTGGCCGTGCCTAACCCGCGCCGCCCCGCCACTGGCATTGAGGCGGTCTAGCACCGCCGCGAGCCGGCGTTTCTTCTCGTCGGCCTCGCCGGCAAAGAGGTCCATCTGCGCCGGGCCGTCCTCGATCCCCGAGAATCGCGCCCCGACCAACCGCAACGGTCGCCGCCGCGTCCAAGCCTTCCGCAGCAGAGGCTCGACCAAGGGATAAAACGGACCCTCCAGATCGCTGGCCTCGGGCAGACTGCGCCCCGCCGTCTCCTGCGTGAAATCGCCGTAGCGCACCTTGAGCGTGAACGTGCGAGCCCGTTTCCCGTCCGCCCGCACCTGGGGCATCAACTCGGCGATCATGCGCTTCACCACGCGCTCGATGGCCGCGAAATCGCCGACATCCGCCCCGAAGGTCTCCTGTTGCGAGTAGCTCTTGGCGTCTTCGCGGTCCACCTCCACCGACCGATAATCCTCGCCATGCGCCATCGCCACAAAATCGCGCCAACCGTCGCCAAAAATCGCGGCCAACTCGTTCTCGGACCGCGCCAAGACGTCCCCGATGCGCGCCACGCCCCGGGCCTTGAGCGACGCCTCGGTCTTGGCGCCCACCCCCGGCAGTTTGCCGATGTCGAGCGGCGTGAGAAAGGCCGCCTCCGTTCCCGGCGCCACGGCCACGAAACCGCGCGGTTTGCGGAGCTTGCTCGCGATCTGCGCGACGAGTTTGTTGGTCGCTATGCCGATCGAGACCGGAATGGACAACTCGTCCCAGATCCGCGCCTGCAGACCGCGCATCGCCGCTTCCACCGCCGCCGCGTCCGCCAAGCCGCAGGGCCCGAGATCGAGGTAGCCTTCGTCGATCGAGTTGCGCTGCACCACCGGCGTGAGCGTCTCGCAAAGGTCGAACATGCGCCGCGACACCCGCGAATAGAGTCCGAAGGTATGCGGCAGCAGGATGAGGTCGGGGCAGGCCTGGAGCGCACGGCTGGTCGGCATCGGGGTATAGACGCCGCAGGCCCGCGCCTCGTAGCTGGCCGAGGAAATGATGCCGCGCTCCCGACCGCCGACCGCGCACCTCGTCCCGCGCAGTTCCGGCTTCAGGGCCAGTTCGCAGGAAACAAAAAAAGCGTCTGCGTCGAGATGGACGATGACGGCGCGCGCGGGCATGTCATGGCGGTGATGGATTCGCGGGAGAGATCAAGCGAAGATGCGGGTTAAACCGGTGGGGCCGCACACCTTCGTTGCGCGGGTTTCGCACCGAGGATACGCCACTCCGTCACCAAGCGCAGGAGGCAACCCAGCTCCGCCCGTGAACCCCAATAAAACCATATGAACGCGGACAAAAACATATCACTCAGCAAGGTGCCCGAGGTGACGCTGGTATTTTGGATCATCAAGATTCTGGCGACGACGCTGGGCGAGACGGGCGGCGATGCCGTCTCGATGTCGATGGATCTCGGATACCTCGTCGGAACGGGAATTTTCTCCGTCCTGTTCTTGATCGCGGTTTCCGCCCAGGTCTCCGCTAGGAAGTTCCAGCCGCTTCTGTATTGGGCCACCATCATCGCCACGACGACGGTGGGAACGACGCTGGCGGATTTCTCCACTCGTTCACTGGGTATCGGCTACGCGGGCGGAAGCGTGATCCTCTTCGCGCTGCTGCTCGGCTCGCTCGTCGTCTGGTATCGCACCCTCGGTTCGGTGGCCGTGGACACGGTGGCGTCGCCGAAGTCCGAAATCTTCTACTGGGTCACGATCATGTTCTCCCAGACCCTCGGCACGGCCTTGGGCGACTGGACGGCGGATACCGCCGAACTAGGCTACACCGGCGCGGCCCTCGTGTTCAGCGGTATGCTGGCAGTGGTCGCCGCAGCCTATTTTTGGAGCAAAATCTCCCGCACGGTGTTGTTTTGGGCGGCATTCATTCTTACGCGTCCGCTGGGCGCCGTCATTGGGGACTTTCTCGACAAGCCCTTGGATCACGGCGGCTTGGCGCTTAGCCGTTATTCGGCGTCGGCCGTCCTGATCCTCTTGGTGACCGCCTTGGTTTTGTTCATTCCACAAAAACCCGCAAAGCGCGCGCATTGAGCGGACCGCATCCGAAATAGCGCCGGCTCAGCCGACGCCGAGCAACTCGACCTCAAACACCAGCGTAGCGTTGGGCGGGATCACGCCCGGGTAACCGCTACGACCGTAACCAAGCTCGGGCGGGATGGTGAGCTTCACCTTGTCGCCAACCACCATCGTGGCGACACCTTGGTCCCAGCCGCCAATGACCTGTTTCGCACCGAGCACAAACTGGAACGGCTCGCGGCGGTCGACCGAACTGTCGAACCTTTCGCCAGTGGTCAGCCAGCCGGTGTAGTGGACCGTCACGAGCTCGCCCTTTAGCGGAGCGCGACCAGTGCCGGTAGTGATTTTTTCAATTTGGAGGGACATGGAAGAAAGGTATGGGAATGACGGAGGAGTTAACCACAAAGCTCACGAAGGCACGAAGTGCGGAAAGTCATAAAAACCTCCCAAGCGAAGCATGGTTCGTTCTTCGTGCCTTCGCGCCTTCGTGGCCCAAAAATCAGGCCGCTGCCTGCTTGAGCGCGAAGAGATGTTTGTCGATCTTGTTGGCGGTGATAACGCCATAGTTGATGGTGCCCAGCCAACCGCTCATTATGATCCCTACACTGCCAGCGTGGAAGAGGCCAGGCAGTTGCTCGGAGAGGTTCATCGACACGGGCAGGCCCTCAAACTTGGTCCCGAAACTCGTGCCCGCCATGTGCGTGGTATAGCGTTCGATTGTGCGAGGCGTGGCCGCCTCCATCCAGTCGATCTTGGCGCGCACGTCGGGGATATATTTCTCCAGCGCCACCAGGCTCTCCTCGATCAGGCGGGCCTTGTGCTTCTCGTAGTCCTCGTCGGAGAGCTCCTTCCAGTGCGGGTAGCGACCGTTGAGCGAGGCGACCACGGTATAGCGATCACCGCCGGGCCGGGTGTCCGGATAGTAGACGGAAAAGGTTCGGCTGGTGGTATGCAACGCGGTCAATTCTTCCGGACTGTAGCGCGGCGCCTCGCTGGTGAAAACGAGGTCGCCAATGTGCGGGATGCTCTCGCCCTTGCGGATTCCAAAATACACCTGGCAGGAGCTGGTGTTGATCCGCACCGCCTCGGCCTGTCTCACAAACTCGGGCGAGAAATTCTCCGCACCTGCGAGGCGGAAGATAGTGTTTTTTATGTTGGCGTTGGAGAGCACGGCCTTGGCTCGGATAACCCGACCGTCGCCCGCCACCACACCGCACGCCACCTTGCGCCCCTCGCGCTCCTCGACTAAGATACGCTGGACGAGGACGTGTTTGCGCAGTTCGACACCGTTTTTGCGCAGCTCGGCGGTCATCTTTTTGATCAACAGATCAGACCCGCCCTGAAAGGTGAATACCCCCGAGCCCATAAAGTTGCTGAATACGATTCCAAACGTGATGGCGGGGTCGTCGCGGGTGGAACCGTTGGCGTAGGCGATAGGCTCCATGAGTAAACGGTGGACGTCGTCACGCCCCGGGAAAAACCGCTCGAACATCTCGCCCGTGGTCTCGGGGTTGTTGTCATAATAGTTCATCGCCCGCAGGTGGTCGTAAAAGGCCTCCACCTCGGCCCGGGAGAGATTAAACTGCTCGACCAGCACGCGGGTGTAGTCCTCGCGGGTGAAAGTCGTCCAGACGTCCATCTGGGGATTCACAAAACGCACGTCCTTGAGCTGGTGGATCGAGTCGGCGATCTCCTTCGTCCAGTAGCGTCGGCAGCTCTTGATCATGCCGCTGGGGAAACCGTGCAGCGAGATGTCGAAGATGTGCCCGCCCTTACGGGTGAACCAAGTCGCTAGGCCGCCGAACTGGTAATGGTGCTCGAGGAGCAGGACCTTGTGCCCGGCCTTGGCCAAGACGTTCGCGCCCGTGAGGCCGCCGAGGCCGGAGCCAATGACGATCACGTCGTATTCATCCGCGACACCTTTGAGCCAGTCGTAAGCCATGGGGAAAGCTGGCCAACCAAAACCCCGCCCGCCCTCGGCGCAAGCGTGGCCTCATTTCCGCCCCCTAATCCCACAACGCCCTGCCCTAGCTCAGCCCCCCGCCAAAACCGGCCGGAAACCGGCCTCGCGCAGAATCCTCGCCACCACCTCGCGCTGGTCGCCTTGAATCTCGATTTCACCATCCTTCACTGTGCCCCCGCAACCGGCCGCCGAGCGCATCTTTTTACACAGGACCTCCTTCTCGGGCGCCCCGATGCCGGTAAAACCACGGGCCAGCGTCACAGTCTTGCCACCCCGCCCCGCCGTGGTCCGCAAAACATCAACGCGCCCGCGGTTCTTCTCCGGAGCAGCGGGCTTCGCCACCGCCCCACCGGCTCCCGGCCCCTCCGGCAAAGCCCCCAGCCCCGCTAAACCAGCCAGCCCGGCGAAAGGGTTCTGCCCCAACCCGCCGCCGCCGTCGGTCGCGATTTTACCCTTTTCCGGCCGGCTCACGCTCCACCTGCCTTTCCCACACTGATCGCTGGATTAGACGCCCGACCGCCGCACAACCCGGCCGGGATATCCGACTCGCCACCAAGAAACATCAAAGCCTTCGCATAACTCCTACGTTCTAGAAAATGAACTAATTGCGGATGTAACGTCGCTTGCCCACGCGCCGCAAAATCATCCAGTCTAGCCATCTCTGAAGCTACCACAGTCGCATTAATATTTTTAATCGCGTCCAAGAGCGCGATAAGGGCGGCTTTGATCTCGGGTTCCATAGCGGCTTATTTGATTAATTAACGTCATAGCGGCAGACGTTTAGCAAAACTCAAACCTCCTTATCCGCACCTTCCTCCCTTGAGCGCGCGCCGAAAACGCGCAAGCATGATGCTTTTTACGCCTCTCACTGACCTACTCCCGTTCCTTTTTCCCGTTCAAAAACCCTCCATGAACTCCGTCCCTCTCGCCGCTCGCGACAACACCGACCTGATCGAGGCCGCCTACGCCCAATGGCTGGATAATCCCGACTCGGTGGACCCCACTTGGCGCGCCTTTTTTCAAGGTTTCACCTTGGGTAACTCCATCGCCGCCCCGGGCGCTGCACCCACCGCCGCCACCGCCCAGGCGGCCGGAGTGCGAGTGGTCGATTCTTACAAGCAAGCCCAGATCATCCGCTACATCAACGCCCACCGCTCCCACGGCCACCTGGAAGCCCATCTCGACCCGCTCGGGGAAAAACCCGCCGGGCACCCCAAACTCACGCTCGAAAATTTCGGCCTAGGTTCCGAGGATCTGGACGAGAGCTTCACGCTGACGAACTTTCAGGGCGGCGGTCAGAAAAAGCTACGCGACATCGTTTCCGCCGTAAAACGCACCTACTGCGGCACGATCGGCGTCGAGTATATGCATATCCAGGATTACGACGCCCGCGAGTGGTTGCAGAGCCGCATGGAGGCGGTCGAGAACATCCCGTCCTTCACCAAAGAGCGCCAGACCCGCATCCTCCGCCGGCTGCACAAGGCCGAGCTTTTCGAGAAGTTCCTGCACACCAAGTTCGTCGGCCAGAAACGTTTCTCCCTCGAGGGTGGCGAGACCATGATCGCCGCGCTCGATGCCACCATCGAGCACTGCGCCGACCTCGGCGTGGAAGAAATTGTCATGGGCATGGCCCACCGCGGTCGCCTCTCCGTCCTGACCAACATCCTCCGCAAGCCGTTCGAAGTCCTCTTCGAACAGTTTTCCGAAAACTACCTGCCCCACACCGTGGCAGGCGATGGCGACGTGAAATACCACCTCGGCTACGAGGCCGTCCTAAACACCACCTCAGGCAAGACCGTCGAGGTCCGCCTCGCCGCCAACCCCTCCCACCTCGAGATCGTCAATCCCGTCGTCGAGGGCAAAGCCCGCGCCCGCCAGCGCATCCGCGGCGACGCCGAGCGTAAGCGCGTGTGCCCCCTGCTTATCCACGGCGACGCCGCCTTCGCCGGCCAAGGCGTGGTCGCAGAGACCCTGAACTTCTCTCAGCTACCCGGCTACCGCACCGGCGGCACCCTGCATTTCGTCATCAATAACCAGATCGGTTTCACCACCCTGCCCCAGGACTCGCGCAGCACCCGCTACTGCACCGACGTCGCCAAGATGATCGAGGCCCCCGTCTTCCACGTGAACGGCGACGACCCCGAAGCCGTGTGCTTCGTCACCAGCCTGGCCCTCGAGTTCCGCTGCCTGTTCCACCGTGACGCCGTGGTCGACATGTATTGCTACCGCAAGCACGGCCACAACGAGTCCGACGAACCCGCCTTCACCCAGCCTACCCTATACAAGAAGGTAGCCGCCCACGCCCAGATCTCCACCCTCTACACCGCCCGCCTGATCGCGGCCGCTACCCATACGCAGGCCGACGCCGACGCCATCAAAGCCGAATACTCCGCCGCCATGGACGCCTCGCTCGAAAAGGCCAAAAAAGCTGAGCTCGAACGTCACTCCGCCGGGAAAAAAGGCGACCCGTTCCGCGATTCAAACCCCGTTTTCCAGCCCGGCTATACCCACGCCCCAGTCCCCACCGGCGCCACCCGCGAAACCCTAGAAAAAGTCATCCGTGGCCTCACCCAGATGCCGGCCGCATTCACCCCTAACCCCAAGATCAAACGCCTGCTCGAAACCCGCGCCGCCGCCTTGACCGGCGGAGCAATCGACTGGGGGCTGGGCGAATCACTCGCCTTCGGTGCCCTTCTCGTTGAAGGCACCCCCGTCCGCCTCTCTGGTCAGGATTGCGAACGCGGCACCTTCAGCCACCGCCACGCCGTCCTTTACGACACCGATACGCGCGAAAAATACGTTCCGCTACTAAACCTCACCGAGGGGCAGGCCCGCTTCTGCGTTTACAACTCCCTGCTCTCCGAGGCCGCTGTGCTCGGTTTCGACTACGGCTACTCCCTTGATTACCCCCAGATGCTGTGCATCTGGGAGGCCCAGTTCGGCGATTTCGCCAACGGCGCCCAGGTGGTAATCGACCAGTTTATCGTATCCGGAGAGTCGAAGTGGCAGCGCGTTTCCGGCATCGTCCTCCTCCTCCCGCACGGCTACGAAGGCCAAGGCCCCGAGCACTCCTCTGCCCGTCTCGAGCGATTCCTCCAACTCTGCGCCGAGGACAACATCCAGGTCGCAAATATCACGACCCCGGCCAACTATTTTCATGCCCTCCGCCGCCAGATGAAGAGCGACCTGCGCAAGCCGCTCGTCGTCATGTCGCCTAAGAGCCTCCTGCGACACCCCCTCGCCATCTCCAAGCTCGAGGACTTCGCCACCGGCTCTTTCCAAGCCATCCTGCCAGACACCCACCTGCCCGAGCCGAAAAAGGCCGGACGCGTGCTACTCTGCTCCGGCAAGGTCTACTACGATCTGCACCACTACCGCGTAACCAACGGCATCGAGGACACCGCCATCATCCGCCTCGAACAACTCTACCCCCTAGACCGCTCCACCCTCGCCGAACTCGCCAAAACCCACGCCAAGGCCAAACTAGTCTGGGTCCAGGAAGAACCCCAAAACATGGGCGCCTGGAGCTACATCGCACCGGAACTCGAAACCATCTTCGACCGCAAAGCCGCCTACATCGGACGCGATGCCGCCGCGTCCCCCGCCGTCGGCGCCCTCGCCCTGCACAAGATCGAACTCAACGCCTTCCTGAAGCAGGCTTTCCAAGCCTGAAAAGTAGCGAGTAGCGGGTAGTGGGTAGCGAGCATTCCAAGCCGCTACTCCACCCGACGCCCGCTGCCTCGATTCCGCCTACTCACTACCCGCTACTCACTACTCACTGCTCCTCTTCCCGACCCATGTCCCAAATCGAAGTCAAAATCCCGCCCCTCGGCGAATCCATCAGCTCCGGCGTGCTCGCCAAATGGCACATCAAAAACGGTGACTCCGTGAAAAAGGACCAGCCCCTGTTCGAGCTGGAGACCGACAAAATCACTTCCGAAGGCGTCGCCGAGGCCGCCGGCGTGATCACCCTAAAGGCCGCCACCGGCGCTGAGGTGAAGATCGGCGAAGTGGTCGCCACCATAGAGTCCGCTGCCACCGGCGTCGCTCCGGCCGCGGCCGCACCTGTCGCCGCTCCGGCCGCTGTTTCCGCCCCGGAGGCGACACCCGCCGCCATCGCCGAGGCCTCCCCCGCAGTCCGTCGCATCGCCGCCGATACTGGCATCGACCCCGCCAGCGTCACCGGCACCGGTAAGGCCGGCCGCGTTACCAAGGGCGATATGCTTGCCGCCGCCGCCACGCCCAAGGAGGTCGCCGCCGTGATCGCCGCCGCCCCCGCCGCCAGCGTTCCCAGCACCGCGCCCGTCGTCTCAACCCCGCCCGCCGGCAAGAAGACCCGCGTAAAAATGACCAAGCTGCGCCAGACCATCGCCAAACGCCTGGTCGCCGCCCAGCACGAGGCGGCCATGCTCACGACCTTCAACGAGGTCGACATGTCAGCCGTCATGGCCCTGCGCGCCAAATATCAGGACGACTTCGTGAAGAAAAACGGCGTGAAGCTTGGCTTCATGTCCTTCTTCACCAAGGCCGTCGTCCACGCCCTGAAGGAGGTCCCCGCCATCAACGCCCAACTCGACGGCGAAGAGGTCGTTCAACACCATTACTACGATATCAGCATGGCCGTCTCCACCGAGAAGGGCCTCGTCGTGCCCGTGGTGCGCGAGTGTGACAAGCTCGACATGGCAGGTATCGAAAAAGCCATTGGCGAGGTCGCCAAGAAGGCCCGTGACGGCAAACTCAGCCTGCCCGACTTCGAGGGCGGTTGCTTCACCATCACCAATGGCGGCATCTTTGGCTCGATGCTTTCCACCCCGATCATCAACGCCCCCCAAAGCGCGATCCTCGGTCTCCACGCGATCAACGACCGACCCATCGCGCTCAACGGTCAGGTCGTCATCCGCCCAATGATGTATCTCGCGCTGAGCTACGACCACCGCCTGGTCGACGGCAAAGAGGCCGTAACCTTCCTCTTGAAGGTAAAGCAAGTCATCGAAGACCCCGCCCGGTTGCTGATTGGAGCCTGATTCAGTAGCGGGTAGTGAGTAGCGAGCAGCTTCCAAACCCTCGCCATCACCTCCCGCCACCGCTCGCTGCCAGTCTCCGACCTACCCGCTACCCGCTACCCGCTGCTCACTACTCGCTACTCCTCATGTCTTCCTTCGACCTCATCGTCATCGGCGCCGGCCCCGGCGGCTACGTTTGCGCCTTCCGCGCCGCCCAACTCGGCCTCAAGGTCGCCCTCATCGATAAACGCACCACCCTCGGCGGCACCTGCCTGAATGTCGGCTGCATCCCTTCCAAGGCCCTGCTGCACTCCTCCGAACACTACGCCTTCGCCAAATCCCACGCCGCCGCCCACGGCATCAAGTTCGACGGAGTCAGTCTCGACCTCGCCGCCTTGCTGAAGAAAAAAGACGACGTCGTTACCAAACTCACCGGCGGAGTCGCCGCCCTCGCCAAGGCCCGCAAGATCACCGTGCTCACTGGCTCGGCTAAATTCACCGCCGCCAACACCATCGCGGTCGGCGACCAAGTCCTCACCGCCAAAAACATCGTCATCGCCACCGGCTCCGCCCCGGTCGAGCTGCCCTTCTTGAAGTTCGACGGTGCCAGCATCGTGTCATCCGACCACGCCATCAACCTGCCCTCCGTCCCGAAACGCCTCGCGGTGATCGGCGGCGGCGCCATCGGCCTCGAGCTCGGCTCTGTCTGGGCCCGCCTGGGCGCCGAAGTGACCGTGGTGGAGTTCCTGCCCAAGATCGCCGCCGCCTACGACGACGACATTGTGCGCGCCTTCACCCGCATTCTCCAGAAACAGGGCCTGAAAATCGAGGTCGGCGCCAAAGTCACCGGCTACGACGCCCACGCAGGCCTGCTCCACGCCGAGCGCGGCGCGGAGAAACTCGCCTTCCCCGCCGACGTCGTCCTCGTCGCAGTCGGTCGCCGGCCCTATACCGACAGCCTCGGCCTTGAAGTCGCCGGTGTCGCCTTGGACGAGAAAAAACGCATCGCCGTCGATGCCCACCTGCGCACCAACGTCCCCGGCATCTGGGCCATTGGCGACGTCGTCGCAGGCCCGATGCTCGCCCACAAGGCCGAGGAGGACGGCGTCGCCGTCGCGGAGTGGATCGCCGGTCAGCACGGCCACGTGAACTGGGACCTCGTGCCCGCCATCGTCTACACCGACCCCGAGGTCGCCTCCGTCGGCCTAGGCGAGGACGCCGCCAAGGCCAAGGGACTAGCCGTCAACGTCGGCAAATTCAACTTCGCCGCCAACGGCCGCGCCATCGCCGCTGACGCCACCGACGGCTTTGTAAAAATCATCGCCGACGCCAAGACCGACAAGATCCTCGGCGCCCAAATCCTAGGCCACAACGCCGGAGAGCTGATCTCCGAGATCGTCACCCACATGGAATACGGTGGCAGCGCCGAAGACCTCGCCCGCACCATCCACGCCCACCCGACAATGTCGGAATCGGTCAAAGAAGCCGCTCTCGCCGTCTCCAAGTCCGCTCTTCACGCCATTTAAAACGCCGTCTCACCAGACGAAAATCGTCCACCTCGAGAAACCTGTATTGACACCGCCGCCTCCATCCCGCACTTCCGTCAACCTTTAACTCCTTCACCCACCATGGATCCCACCTTCCGCCCGCACCGTAAGAAACGCGCCCGCAAGATCGGCTTTCGCGCCCGCAAAGCCACCCGCGGCGGCCGCAAGGTCCTCGCCGCCCGCCGCGCCAAGGGTCGCAAGCGCCTCACCGTCGTCTAATTCCGGCGACGCCCCTACCGCCACCCGGCTTCATGCCGGCAGGCGTTCATCGAAACCCCGGGCCTATGCTCGGGGTTTCGTGTTTTAGCCGCCACCCGCCATGCGCTTCCGTCCCGAGCAGCACCTCCGCCGCCAAGGGGATTTCGACCACATCCGCAGCGTCGGCCGGCGCTTCGATTGCGGTGCATTCACCGTTTTCTACGCTCCCCGCCGAGCGCCGTTAGCCCAAGTGAGCACGACGGAAGCTCAGCCGCCAGCCTCACCCACGCCAGCCCGTGCGGGCTTCGTCGCATCCCGGTCCGCAGTCGGCAACGCCGTCGCCCGCGCCTACGCCAAACGTCGCCTCCGCGAGGGCTTTCGGGCCCACCAGACGGCCTTCCCGCCCAATGTTGATTTTATCTTCGTCGCCCGCCGCTCACTCAATGGGCTTGAACACACCGCGCTGCAGGAGAGATTTTTGAATCTTTGCCGGAAACTCTTCCCTTCTCGTGTCGCCTGACCTCCAGCCCCCCGCCCCCATCGCGCTATCGCCCGGCCTCACGGCGCGCGCCCTAACCCTTGGCATTCGGGCCTATCAACTGACGGTGTCACCAACCCTCCACGCCCTCGCCGGCCCCGGCGCCGGTTGCCGCTTCAGCCCGACCTGCTCCCACTACGCCCTCGAAGCCCTCGCCGCCCACGGCGCCCTGCGGGGCGGTTTTCTCGCCACCCGGCGCATCCTTCGCTGTCACCCTTGGGGCGCCCACGGCCCCGACCCTGTCCCCCCCGCACCCCTTTCCGTCTGATCCGCACCCTTCACTCACTTTACCAAATGGATAAGAAGAACCTGACCATCGGCATCGTCTTTATCGTCGCCGCCTTCACCACCCTCATCATCGGGTCCCGACTCCAACCGCCGCTCGCCCCCGCACCGGTGGCCGCCGCTCCTGCCGTCGCCCCGGCAACAAGCCTGGCGGATCCCGCCGGCCCCGTGCTCGCCGCCACCCCGACCGCGGCCAATACCGCTTTCGCCGCCCTCACCGCCAGCCGCACCGACGCCCAAAGCTCCGTGCTCGCCAACGAGTTCGTGGCCGTGCGGCTCACCGACTTCGGTGGCGCCATCCAAGATGTTGCATTCAAGAAATACCCGGCAACCCAACACGGCCCAGAATCCTTTGTCTTCAACGAGCGCCATGCCGCCCCGATGCTCGCCGTGGGTGAACTTGCCGGCCTTGGCCAGGAAACCCGCTACGAGCTCGTCTCCGCCTCCGCCTCCGAAGTCGTTTACCGCACCGTGTTCGAGAAACGCCTCGAGGTGACTCGCCGCTTCTCGCTGCCCCACGCCACCGACCCCAAGGCCGACCCCTACCGCATCCGCCATGAGACCACTCTGCGCAATCTAACTGACGCCACCGTCCCCCTCCCCCGCCTCGTCCTTGAGCTCGGCACCAGCTCCCTCGTCAGCCCGAACGACACCGGCCTTTACCTTAACGTCGCCAGCTACGACGGCAAAGACTCCGAGGTTACCGATCGCAACGCCTTTAACCCCAGCTTCTTCGCCCGCTTTGGCGCCGGCGACTCCAATCCCAAAACCCAACTGGAGCAAACCCGCCCCATCGTTTGGGCCGCGGTGAAAAACCAGTTCTTCGCCAGCATCTACACCCCGGACCAACCCGGACAGTCCGTCGTCATACGCCGCGTCGAGTTACCCCCCTTGCCCGGCGGCAGCCGCACCGATGTCGGCATCACCGCCGCCGTCCGCTTCGACCAACCCTCCCTCGCCCCCGGCGCCAGCCAGACCCATACCGGCCTGCTCTATGTCGGCCCGAAGGAATTCACCCGCCTCAACCACTCTTCTGAATTTAAACACCGCGAAGACAAGGTGATGCAGTTCGACCGCTACTTCTTTAACCGCATTTTCCTCTCCGGCATCGTCGCCCCCATCTTAAACAAACTGATGGTCTTCACCCACGCCCAAGTCGGTAACTGGGGCGTCGCCATCATCCTGATGACCATCCTCCTCAAGTTGATCAGCGTCCCCTTCACCCTCGCCGCCTCCAAGTCCGCCAAACGCATGGCCAAACTCTCGGAGCCGATGAAGGCGATTAAGGAAAAGTATAAGGATAACCCCAAGAAGCTGAACGAGGCCACCCTCAACCTGTTTAAGGAACACAAGGTTAACCCCGCCGGTGGTTGCATCCCGATCCTGATCACTATCCCCCTCTTCATCGGTTTCTTCGCCATGCTCCAAGGCACGGCCGAATTGCGATTCCAGGATTTTCTCTGGGCGCACGACCTTTCCGGTCCCGACACCGTCTGGCGCATCCCCGGGATGGGCTTTCCGCTCAACATCATGCCCCTCCTAATGGGCGCCACCATGATCGTGCAGATGCGCATCACCCCCCAGCCCACCACGATGGAGGGTCCTCAGGTCATGATGATGAAGTTCATGCCGATCCTGTTCGCCCTGTTCTGTTACAACTTCGCCGCCGCCCTCGCCCTTTACTCAACCATCAACGGCCTCTTCACCATCGGCCAGCAACTGCTGGTCAATAAATACGTGAAGGACGAACCTCTCACGCCCCCGGCCCCCCGCGGCGGCAAGTCAGTGAAGAACGTCACCCCGACAAAGAAGTAAGCTCTCGCGGGCGATGCCTCCCAGAGGGTGAACGGAACCGCCGGGATCGACCCTGAAATCCGTAAGTGCTCATCCACAGGGCCTTGAATTCTGCACAAACGACCCGACAGAGACAGATTTTAACCACGGATTACACGGATGGGGACGGATTGATCGGCTTGTATCCGTGATAATCCGTCAAATCTGTGGTCAAAATTCCGATTCCTTAAATCCGCTGACCACGGGTCTCTGGATGTCTAAAAATCCGCGCTGATCCGCGCCATCCGCGGTTAAAGATTTCCGGTCTGCTTGTCAGAGCCGCTGCAGGTGGAACCCGCCATCAACGTCGAAACAGGCGCCAGTTGAGAACGGGAAACGATCCTCCGCGATCGCTCGCACCGCCCGACCGATGTCCTCCGGCTTGCCCCAGCGACGGATGGGCGTGATGCCTCGCTCGTCCTGCAGGATGAGTTTGTCGTATTTCTCCTTCACCCCGCCGGTCATGTCGGTCGCGATCACACCCGGGCGGATCTCGTAGACGTTGATCCCGTCGTTGGCCAACCGGTCGGCAAAGAGCTTGGTCATCATCGCCAGACCCGCCTTCACCATGCAGTAGTCGCCGCGGTTGATCGACGCAGTATAAACCGAGATCGAGGTCACGTTGACGATCCGGCCGCGAAATCCCTCCGCGTCCGGCGCTTGAGCGATCATTTGCTTCGCCACAAGCTGAGAGAGGAAAAAAGGTCCCTTGAGGTTGATTGCAAAAAGCCGGTCAAAACTCTCCTCGCCCGCGTCCAGCAGATCCGCGCGAACCTTGGGCGCCACCCCGGCGTTGTTCACCAAAAGATCTATGCGCCCGAAACGAGCCACCGTCTCCGCTACCATCCGTTCACGGTCCGCCGCCACCGCCACATCGCCCTGCACGATGAAGCCGTCGCCACCCGCCGCGCGCACCAACTCCAGCGCCTCGGCCGCCGCCTCGGCATTGCCGGCGTAGTTAATCGCCACTCGGCCACCCGCCTTGGCCAGTTCGAGCGCGATGCCCCGGCCGATGCCGCGTGAGGCGCCGGTGACCAGCGCGGAAAATTTAGGGGCGGAGAAATTAGTCGTCATGCCGTCATCCCAAATGGCCGGCCACCCATCCGCCAAACCCAAACCCCCGCACGCGCAACCCGTGAAGCGGTTCCGTGCTACTGTGGGCCGATAGACTCCACCCGACCCCGCCATACCCTCGGTGAGACGCCCAGTTCGGCCTTAAAAACCCGGGAGAAATGAAACGCATCCGCAAAACCCAGCTCCAACGCGACCTGCTTCACCCGCGCGCCCGGCTCTCGCAGTCGCTCCGCCGCCACTCGTATGCGGCGCCTCCGTAAATAAGCCCCCGGCGTCGTGTCCGCATAGCGCCGGAAAAGCCGGCAGAGTGTCTCAACGCGCAGGCCCGCCGCCCCGGCCAACTCCGCTGCCCCACGCAAACGCACCGCTTCGCCGTCCGCCAAAGCCCGGCAGCGCTCGAAACTCTCTCGCGCCCCCTCGATCTCATCCAAGCCTCCGGCATCGCGCGCCTGCGCCAGTTTTAAGAGCAAAACCTCCGCCAGCGCCCTCACTAGATCCGCCCCGCCCTCTCCCGATCGCGAGCCCTCGCGCAACAACCATTCCCACGCTTCCCGAATCTCGCCCGGCACCGCCGCCGCCCTGACCCGCGACCGCCCGAAACCCGCTGCCTCGATCCGCGCCTGCGCTTCAGGGCCATCCAGCCAAAGGTAATAACGACGCAACCCTCGCCCCGCCTCACCGCGCAGCCCCAGACGCGTCTCCGGCGTCGTCGCATAGATCCGGCCCGCCGCCAGCGCCTGCCCCAAACCGCCCAGCTCCGCCCGACCACGCCCCGCCGCAATAAACTCTACCGACCAAAACGGAAAATCCCGGCGCTGCACATAGGCTCCGCCCGCCAGCGATTCCCACCCTGCCCCCACCACACGCCACCCACCGGACTCCGCTCCATCCGTCCGAAAAAACCTCCGTGCATCCGTCACCTCCCCCGCACATAGCTCCGCCGGCGTAGCCAGCCCGTCCACGTGGGTCATCATCACCTTCTTCACCCCCGCATCCACAGCGCCGCCCCGCCTGCCCGCGAGCTTGAAAAATCCCCTCCGCCCGCCTCGCTCCCGCCCATGGCCCACCACGACCCCCTCCCCCCGCTGCCCGCTACCCCGACACCAGGGATCTATCGTCACTCCAAAGGCAACCTCTACGAAGTCCTCGGCCTCGTCCGCCATTCAGAGGATCTCTCACCCCTGGTGCTTTACCGCCGCCTCGACAAGCAAGGCCACCCCCTGCCCGACACCCCCTGGGTCCGGCCATGGTCAATGTGGAGCGAACTCGTTCCCGGCCCGTTCGGACCTGTCCCTCGTTTCGAAAAAATAACAGTTTAGTTGCACGCTATATTTTATATTTAAACATTTATAATAAATAACTTACATATTATTATTAAGTAATAATCAATTTTATTGCACACTATATTGCATTTATAGCGAGGCCTCTTCTCAGTCGTTTGGTCACGTGCCCCGCCCCCCTAGCCAATATCTTCTCGCCCGCCGGCTGAATCTGTCGGGAGCCACCGTATCCCGGGCGCTCGCCAACCACCCCGCACTCAGCACCGAGACCCGCGCCCGCGTCCAAGCCCTGGCCGACGAGCTCGGTTACCGCGGGACTGCCGCCCGGAGCGTGCGCCGCGCCGCTGACGCCCCGACTCTTAAATTAGGCGTCTTACTGGGCGAACCCCTCGTCCCCGCCGACCACCTCGCCCTGCCCCGGATCCTCGAAGGCATCCGCGCTCGTGCCCAGTTAGACCGCGCCGAAATCGACCTGCTGCCCTTCGCCCCCGGAGAGACCACCCCGCTGGCCGGCCGACGCCGCCTCTTCGGGCACCTCCGCGCCGCCGGCTGGCGCGGTGCCCTCCTCCTCTACCCCTTCCCCGAGGCCACCGTCTCCATGCTGGCCGACAAACTCTCGGTCGTCTCCGTCCTGCACGAGTGCGCCGACGAGCGTATCGATACCGTTGATACCGACCACGGCGCCGTGCGGGTCCTGGTCGCCCGCCTCGCCGACCTCGGCCATCGCCGGATCGGATTCGCCACCTGGGCCTACCCCGCCGGCGGCCTCTGGGCCTTGCGCCGCTTCGCCGCCTTCGCCGAGGCGCTGTTCGCCCGCGGCCTCCCGCTCGACCCCGCCCGCGTTTGCAATGTCGGCCCCGCCTCCATCACCTGCCCCGAGCCCGCCGCCCTGGCAGACGCCGTCCGCGCCATCACCCTCCGTGACGGCGTCACCGCCTGGGTCTGCGCCGCCGACCACCAAGCCTACCAGTTAATCGCCGACGTCGCCGCCCGCGGCCTGCGCGTGCCCGCTGACGTCTCCATCACCGGCTTCGACGGCCAGCCCGTCCCGCCTGGCCTGCCCGCGCTCACGACCGTCTCCGTGCCCAACGCCGATATCGGCGCCTCCGCCGCCGCCCGTCTGGTAAACCGCCTCCTCCAGCCCTCCTCCCAGCGCCGCCTCACCCTGGTCACCCCACGCCTGGTCGAGGGCGCCACCACCGCCGCCCCCCGCTGACCCGCCGGCCCTTTTCGTTTTCCGCTTTCTGCACTCCGTTTTTCCCGTCCATCCAACCCACCCAAACCCACCGACCACCATGGCCAAAGCCACCAAGTCCATACCCGCCGAACACTTCGCCGGGCTCCCCAAGATCGCCTATGAAGGCCCCGGCAGCGACAATGCCCTCGCCTTTAAGCACTACAACGCCGCCGAAAAAATCGGTGGCAAGACCATGGCCGAGCACCTCCGCTTCGGCATCGCCTACTGGCACGCCTTCCGCGGCACCGGCGCAGACCCCTTCGGCCCGGGCACCATCGTGCGCAAATGGGAGTCCTCGTCGCAGGACCCCATCTCCGTCGCCAAGGTCCGCATGGACGCCGCGTTCGAGTTCTACCAAAAAATAGGTGCGCCCTTCTGGTGTTTCCACGACCGCGATATCGCACCCGAGGGTGCCACCCTGGCCCAGAGTAACAAAAACCTCGACGCTCTCGTCGCCCACGCCAAGGGCCTCCAGAAGGCCACTGGCGTAAAACTGCTCTGGGGCACCGCCAATCTCTTCAGCAACCCCCGCTTCATGTGCGGCGCCTCCACCAACCCCGACGCTCATGTCTTTGCCTACGCCGCCGCGCAGGTGAAGAAGGCCCTCGAGGTAACCCAGGAACTCGGCGGTGAAAACTACGTGTTCTGGGGTGGTCGCGAAGGCTACGAGACCCTGCTCAACACCGACCTGAAACGCGAACAGGACCACCTCGCCCGCTTCCTATCCATGGCCGTCGATTACGCCAAAAAAATCGGCTTCAAGGGCCAGTTCCTCATCGAGCCGAAACCGAAAGAGCCCACCAAACACCAATACGATTTCGACTGCGCCACCTGCATCGGCTTCCTGAAAACCTACAAGCTCGATAAGCACTTCAAGTTCAATATCGAGACCAACCACGCCACCCTCGCCGGCCACAGCTTCCAGCACGAGATCGAGGTCGCCGGATCCGCCGGCATGCTCGGTTCCATCGACGCCAATTCCGGCGACCTCCTGCTAGGCTGGGATACCGATCAATTCAACACCGACGTGAAGGAACTTACTCTCGCGATGATGAGTATCCTGAAGTTCGGTGGTCTCGGCTCCGGCGGCTTCAACTTCGACGCCAAACTCCGTCGCCCTTCCACCGACCTGGCCGACCTCTTCCACGCCCACATCGGCGGCATGGACGCCTACGCCCAAGCCCTAAAGATCGCCCACCGTATCAACTCCGAGGGTAAATTCGCCAAACACGTCGCCAGTCGCTACGGAAGCTATGACAGCGGCTTCGGCAAAGAGATCGAGACCGGCAAAGCCACCTTCGAGTCGCTCGAAAAGCTCGTCCTAAACCAGCTCGGCGAACCCGCCCCGCGCAGCGGCCAGCAGGAGAAACTGGAAAACCTGCTCAACCACGAACTCTTCCGCTAAAAAGCAAACGGCCACCATCCCAGCCCACCAGCCCGGCCTGCTCACACGCGGAGCCGGGCTTTTCATGTGCAAAACAGTGCCCGAAAGCCAGTTTAGGCCCGATTTTGTATCGGCAAACCCCACCCTAACAAAGGCTTAACGTGGTGCCCCCACGGGGAATCGAACCCCGCTTTGAAGAATGAGAATCTCCTGTCCTAACCGATAGACGATGGGGGCGGAACCAACGGAAGGGAGAACATTGATGCGCCAAAGGCGGCGTCAAGTCCCAGTTTTTAGCATTTTCGAAATGCCCACCCGTAGATCTGCGCGGCGTCAGGTCTTCCCGTTGACAAAAGACCACAATGCCAGACGTGCTAGGTTACTTTCATGCTGCGCTATCTCGCCCACGGCCCCCGTGATCTGGCGCTGACGCCGATCGACGTGACCACTCGGTTCAACTGGGAATTCTACGCGAACCTCAAGGGTGGCCTGCGCCCCACCGAAGCGACGATCGAGCCTGGACCATTCATTTTTCGCCCCACCATCTGGGTCTTTCCGCCCGAACGTCCACACGGCTGGGTATCACACAAATCTATAGATCGCTTGGTTTTACATTTTTCTTCTGTGCCAGATGTGATCCGCGAAGCTTGCACGGAAAGAGGCTTCCTCAGCGCGGAATTGGAACCGGTTGACGTTGAGATGCTGCACGCCCTCGGCCGTTCCCTGGAGCCTCACTACCGCTCGCCCTCGCCCGCCTCGCTCCTGCTATTCGATCGAGCGTTAATTGACCTTAGCCTTATTTTTTTACGCGGGAGAGATTTCCCTTCCGCGTTGCCCCTTGAAACCGTGGCGGTCGAGCGAGTGGAGCGGGCCATCGAGTGGTATCTTTCTCACCTGCACGAGCGCCCGACACTGGAAGCACTGGCCGATATTGTGCATGTCTCCACCGCCCATCTGCGCCGCCAGTTCCAGCTCGTTTACAGCCAGAGCCCGCACTTTGTGCTTACTCATTTGCGGCTGGAAAAAGCCGCCGAGCTTCTGGCCACCACCGGAGATACGCTGGATGTCGTGGCGCGGCGGAGCGGCTTTAACAGCGCCAGCGATTTATGCCGGGTTTTCCGACGGCGCTTCAAGGCCTACCCCAACGAGTGGCGCACCCACGTGGCGGGCTCGGAAAAACCCGCAGATCAAATCGAGCGCCTGATCGCGCGCGTCGATCCTCAGACCGCCGCCATGACAGAACAACGCAAAAGGCTAAAAGCCGCAGGAGCGTCACGCCGCCGGGGGCATGGCGGTTCGCACCGAACACTTTTTAAGTAGCGGGGGCCCTGGCGCATAACCTGCCCCGACTCCTAGCTTCCAAACCCGTGGTAAGGCACAAACCAGCGGGCAAATTCGGCCAGGCCATCCTCCAACGAGATACGCGGGGCATAACCGATGGTTTCGCGAGCCAAGGTGAGATCGGCACAGGTCGATTCCATATCGCCGGGCTGAGGCCCGAGCATTTCCAAGGTCGCCTTGCGCCCGAGCGCCGCCTCGAGGAGGGCCACAAACCGCAAGGTCTCCACCGGTTCGTTATGACCAAGATTCAGGACCCGCGCCGGCGCTCGGCCTGCAGCGGGATCAGCCACAGGCGGACACCGCAGGGCCGCCAGGATACCGGTCGCGATATCGTCGACATGCGTGAAGTCGCGGAGATTTTTACCATGATTAAAAAGCCGGATCGGCCGTCCCTCGCAAATGGCGCGGGAGAAGAGCATAGGCGCCATGTCCGGCCGGCCCCACGAACCGTAGACTGTGAAAAAACGCAGACCCGTGACCGGCAAGCCGAAGAGATGGGCGTAACTGTGCGCCATCAATTCATTTGCCCGCTTGGTCGCCGCGTAAAATGACACCGGTCGGTCCGCCGCCTGATCCTCCCGAAAAGGCGAAACCGAGCCCGCGCCATACACACTGCTGGACGAGGCATATACCAGATGCCCCGGCGGATCACGCCGGACCGCCTCGAGCACCTTAGTGAAACCCAGCAGGTTGCTGTGAACGTAGGCCTCCGGTCGCTCCAGACTGTAACGCACGCCCGCTTGGGCGCCCAGATGAATCACCCCCTCAGGCCGGAAGGCACGATGAACCGAGGCATAAAGATCCCCCTCGGCCAGATCTCCTTCCACCGCACTAAAACCCGCGCACGCCGTCAAACGCGCCATCCGGTCACGCTTTAAACCGACTGGGTAGTAATCATTGAAATTATCGAGGCCCAGCACCTCATGCCCGCCCTCTTCAAGCAGGCGACGACACACATGATAACCGATAAACCCGGCTGCACCTGTGACCAATATTCGCATAATAGTTAGGAGATTATTTTGAACCTAGGCGTGGCGGGGATGATCATGCATCGGCAGCACCAGAACCTGCCGGTGACTCGACTTCCCGCACGATAGGCACGTCCGCCTCGACTGGCAACTCCGCCGCCGCGCCTACAAGGACAACGCGGCCCCCGGCGCCGAGTTGCAGCTGTAGTTTGGCGCGGACCCCGGACCGCACCGTGACTTCAAGAATGTTTTCCAACTCCGTGTAGTAACCCTTCGCCAGCCCCGAATATTTCCACGTGGCGGCCGGCACGAGCGGATCCGTCCTCACCTTCAAATGATTGCCCGGCAGGCCAAACCCTTGGATAGACTGCCGCAAGCCAAGCGCCGGCAAGGTCTCCCCGACCGCGACCCGCACCCGCACCTGCGCCCCCGGGGCGATTACCAATACCTCCTCCGGAGGCGGAACCGTGACCGGCCAGTTCAAGGCCGAGCGTTTATTGGTCGGCGTAGCCAGCAAGACCCCCGCGACCAAGGTCAGCACACCTGCCGCCATCGCTAGATTCTTCCAACGCTCCGCCCGGCGACCCGCCTCAGTCCCTAGCTTCGAGGATGGCTCCCGCTCCACTCGCACGATAAAATAATACGCAAACCATGCCGCCCACCAAGTGATCAAGGCCGACCAGAGCACATCCGAAAGAAAATGCCCGCCCGCCGCCATGCGCGCCGCCCCCATGCCCGCTCCGATCAATGTCGAGATACCGAAAATCGCCCAAGCCAGCCGGGGCCGTTTTGGTCGCAGCAAAAGGAAAACTGCCGCGTAGGCAAAGGCGACCGAGGGGTGGCCCGCCGGAAAGGATTTGGCCGTGCCGGCGTCACCCTTCAGCAAAGGCGGGCGGTAAGTCTGCGTGCCATCAAATTGCACGATATGCTTCGGCCGCGGCCGTCCCCAGTGGTCCTTGAAAACCGCATTAACCAGAACTCCCGGCCCTAAAATCAAAGTGATTAATAAAAACGCCGCCGCACCCCGCCAGCGTCGCGCCTCCGGCCGCAAGGTGCCGATGAAAAATCCCCAAACCACCGCCAACAATAGCGCCCCCACCAAGACCGGCGGCGCGTAGTAAAACATCTGCACCCAACCAGCCCGCTCCATGAACCAAGGGCCGTCCGCATGCCCTCGCTGGAAAAACACGCCCGCCGCCCTGATATCCAAGTCCGTTAACCAGAAAATCGGCGTCAGCCCCGCCGCCAGAACGATCCAGACCAGCAGATCGCGCCAACGACGGTCGTGTTTCGAAGCAATGGCGTTAAACATTCCCAAGACCACGAAGCGCCTCACGCTCCCCCGCAATCCCTTTTCCCGCCTCCGCTAAAGAACCCCAAACCCATTCAAACGCTGCGCTTGCCCCGCGCGCTCCAAGCCCCAACCGCGAGAAAGGCTTGTCGATAGCCCGCACAAACGGTGCCCTCTCCTCTTCTCCCATGCCCACCCCAGAGCTCTCGGTCATCGTGCCGTTTTACAACGAGGCGGAAAACGTCGGCGAACTCTTGCGCGAGATCCGCGCCGCTTGCCCCGGCGCCGAAATCGTGGCGATCGACGACGGCTCGACCGATGGCACCACGGAACTTCTGCACTCGGAACCGGGTATCCGGACCGTATTCTTCCCCGCTAACCGCGGTCAAAGCGCCGCCCTCTATGCCGGTCTGCGGCAAGCCCGGGGCCGCATTTGCGTGATGCTCGATGGCGACGGACAAAATGATCCGGCCGATATCCCCGCCCTCGTAGCCGCACTCGCCCAAGCCGACCTGGCCTGCGGTTGGCGACGCAACCGGCGCGATACATGGAACCGCCGAGCCGCCTCCCGCATCGCCAACCGCGTGCGTCGCGCTTTCTTGAACGACGGCATCCGTGATACCGGTTGCTCCCTGAAGGCCCTCCGCCGGGAACACGTGGATCTGCTCGTGCCGTTCAACGGCCTTCACCGCTTCATCCCCGCCCTTCTGCGCAACGCCGGCCTACGCCTCGTTGAAGTGCCGGTCAATCACCGCCCCCGCTTGCGGGGCGTGTCTAAATACACCATCGGCGGCCGAGCCCTTCGCGGCATCCGCGATCTCTTCGGAGTCTCCTGGCTGCTGAAACGCCAGATTCGTTTTGCCGCCGGGATTCTCGAGACTTCGTCCACGCCGCAAGACCGCGCCTGACGCCTGTGCCCCCTTTAACCAAGTGAACGAAATCCTATTCCGCCTCGAACTCGGCCCCCTCGCTCTCGTCATTACCGGCTGGAAGCTGGTCGGCTACATCGGCGTCTTTCTGTTCGCTGGCCGCTGGGTAGTGCAACTGATTGCCTCCCGCCGCGCCGGTAGACCCGTCATGCCCCGCAGCTTTTGGTATATGAGCGTCGCCGGCAGTCTCCTGCTGCTCACCTATTTCATCATTGGGAAAAACGACTCGGTCGGAGTATTATCAAACCTGTTCCCCGCCTTCACCGCCGCCTACAATCTATGGCTGGACATCAAACACCGGTCAGCCAGCGCGGCTTGAGCCCCTTTACCCCTCCGCTCGCGTCAACGCCCGCCTGGAGAACCGCCGGGGTTCTCTGTCGGGGAGCGGCAGTAGTAGGCTGGACCCGGCGCCGGACCCTGCTGCTGGTTTTGGCCGGGCTCGCCGCCGCACTGCTGGCCGGGCACGCTGCAGACCGCCCCGTTATGACGTGGCTGGCAACCTGGCGAACGCCCGAAGTGGTGACGGCCGCCAAGTTTATCAGCCTGCTCGGCGAATTCCACTTAGCCCCCCTCGGTGTGGTGCTCGGAGCGTGGATCGTGGCCGAGTGGCGCCATCAAAAAGACCGGCGCATCCCGCTCGGCTCGACCCTGCTTGCCATGGCTGCAAGCGGCATCCTCGCGCAACTGCTCAAACCCGTTTTCGGACGCCCCCGCCCCCACCTGCACGTCCCCGACCAACTGGATTGGTTCAACCCGCATTGGGATTCCTTCCCCTCCGGCCACTCCATGCACTGGGCCGCCCTCGTGGGCGCCCTTTGGATGGTTTCACCCCGCCTCGCCAAGTGGATCGCCCCCCTCGCGGTCACCGTAATGGCTGCACGCATTCTGGTGCCCCGCCACTACCCGACCGATGTGCTGGCCGGCGCCACTCTCGGCCTGCTTTGCGGACTATGTTTCGGGCAGGCCGCCCTCGATTATAAACGTCAACTCGGACGACTTCCGCCCTCTTCATGAAGACCCTCGCCTCCGGCCGCTCCGCCCCCCTGCTTCTGCTCGTCTTCGTATTCCTCATGCTCCTGCCGGGAACCGGCACCGTCCCGCTGCTCGATCGCGACGAGCCGCGCTTCGCCACCGCCAGCCGCGAGATGGCCGAACGGGCGGACTGGATCAAACCCACCTTCAACGGCCGCGACCGCTTCGATAAACCCGCCCTGTCCTACTGGCTGATGCGCGGCGGGTATGCCGTGTTCGGCCAAAACGAGCTGGGCGCCCGCCTGCCCACCGTGCTCTGTGCCGCCGCGCTAGTGTTGGCCGTATGGTTTTTCGGCGCACGCTGGTTCGGCCCGGAGACGGGCTTGCTCGCCGGCCTCGGCCTCGCCTCCTGCCTGCAACTATTTATCCACGGGCGACTCGCCCTGGCCGACATGCCGATGATCCTCGCCATCACCGTCATTCAATTCGCGCTCTCCGCCCTGTTGTTTCCCGCTAACCGCCCTTGGTCAGCCGCAGAAACCGCCGGGCCCAACACCGCCGCCCGCGATGCCCGCCGCTGGTGGTGGACTCTCTGGTTCGCGGTCGGTCTCGGTTTTCTCGCCAAGGGCCCCATCACCTTCGCCGTGCCGATAGTCAGCCTGTTGCTGCTGCGTTTCGCTTTCTGGCGGCAACCTCTGCCGTGGCAACGACTCGGCGCTGGACGCGGCGCCCTGGTCGCGCTCGCCCTGATCGCCGCCTGGGGCGTGCCCGCCCTGATCGTCACCGAAGGTCGCTTTTTTACGGTCGGGATCGGCGAACACGTCGTGGCCCGCGGCTACGAGAAATTCAACGGACGCAGCTACAATCCCTTTTTCTATCTCGGCACCGCCCCCCTCAGCCTTTTCCCGTGGATCTGCTTCGCCCCCCTCGCCTTCCTCGCTCTTAAAACCAAGGATATCCGCCACCGCTGGCTGGCGAGTTGGTTGACCGCGCCCTACCTGATTTTCACCCTCTACGCGACGCAACTGCCGCACTATGTCCTGCCCGCGTTTCCCGCCTTTTTTCTGCTGCTCGCCGAGGGCCTCGGCCTCGGGAGAAACCGCTGGCGACGCTTCGGCGAGATCGCCCTCGCTGCCATTAGCGGGGTAGTCGTGATTCTTTTCGCCGCGGTTCTAGTCCGCCCGCTGCCAGCCGATGCCTCCGCACTCCGTCCCGCCTTCGCTGGAGCGCTCGCCGCGGTCTTCGGCCTGATCCTGATCGCCGGAGCCCTTGTGCGCGGCGGACGCTGGTTACGCACCGGCCTCACCTCGGGCGCCCTGATCGTCGCGGTTGGCGCCAGCCAACTCGCCTCGGGTTTGCGTGCAGCCAGCTTGAGCGTGCGGTTGCCTGCCCTTTGGGCTGACGCCCCGGCCGAAACCCGCTTCGTCGGCGCCGGCTTTTCCGAACCTAGCCTCATTTTCTACAGCCACCGCCACTGGCTCGATAATGCCTCCCCCAAGGCCATCGAGACGGAAATCGCCACCCCCGGCCCGATCGTGCTGGTTACCGTGGAGCGTCAAATCGACCCCCTGCATTTGTTCACCGGCCTTGATCGCTGGCGCAGCCAAAACACCCCGGCCAACCTTTTAACCGGACCGGGCTGGAGCCGCCAGAGCCTGTTCGGCTTCAACCCGGGCCGCAGTCGCTGGCAAGAAGTCACGGTCTGGCGCCGCAACTGACGCCCCACTGATCCGCGGGGTTTCGGCGGGTTATCTTACTGTTCGAATCCTCTGCCCTCCCGAGGCAGCTAAAAGGCCGTCATCTGACACCCAGCGAATGTCGCGAAAGAACCACCCCCGCCTGCCGCGGTTGCTTCCGGCGTTTGCCCTTCACGTCCCCATTCGCATCCTTACACCGTGCCCCGCCTCCACTTACCCCTGTTGGCCTGTTTGCTGACCACTTGGCTCGTCCCCGCTCCGGGCAGGGCACACCAGCCGCTGGAAAGCTCCGCGCGTATCGAAAACACCCGGGATAATCTGGAGCTTACCCTCACACTGGCCCAGCCCTACGCCGCCGCTCTGCTGGTGCCCGCGCCCACGCTGCCGCTGACGCCGGAGAACTTCGATAGCCTCCGCCCGGCCCTCCTGGCTATCGCCCCGTTGCTCGCCGCCGCGACCGACACGTCCGGCAAAATGCTGGATCCCACCCGGGTGCTGGTGTCGCTAACCACCGAGGGCGAGGTTCGCTACCTTTTACTCTACCCCTCGGACCTCCGCCCGGCCGGCTTCAGCATGCCCGCCCTTGCCACTTTGCCCCGCGGTTATTTCTGCACCCTCTCGGACCAACGAACAACCCCTCCCGGCCGCGCCATTTTGTTCAAAGAGCGTCCAGTGCACGCCTTCCCCGCCCTACCGTGAACTTGCCCGCCCCCCTCCGCCGCCTCGGCCTGCTGCTGTTCGCCGCCGTGTTCGCCGGCGTTACCACCCTACCCGCCCAGCGCCAGATGGAACCCCTCGGCCGTGGCGTCGTTGCCATGCGCACAAGCTCCACCCAAGTTTACGTCGGCTGGCGCCTGCTCGGCTCCGATCCTTCCGATCTCGGGTTCAACCTCTACCGCTCTATCGGCGGCGCCACCGCGACCAAACTTAACAGCTCGGTCCTCACCGCTTCAACCAACTACCTCGACACCCCAGGCTCCACCGCCCTGTCCGGCACCGTGTCTTACTACGTCGTCCCCGTTCGGAACGGTATGGAGCAGACCGCAAGCGCCCCCTACACCCTCGCCGCCAACGCCGCCAGCGGCCAGCAGTTCATCCGCCTCCCCCTAGCCACCGCGTATCCCAACCCCGCGTCCACCTTCCCCTATACGGTCAAATTTTGCTGGGTGGGTGACTTCGACGGCGACGGCGAATACGATTTCCTCGTCGATCGCATCTCCACCAACACCACCGCGGAAAAGGAGTTCCTCGAGGCCTACAAACGCGATGGCACCTACCTGTGGCGTATGGATATGGGCGCAAATTCGGTTAACCAATACGCCTACGAACCCGGCGCGTCCGCCATCTCCGTCGGCGACACCGATAACGTCACCGTCTACGACCTCGACGGCGACGGTCGCGCCGAGGTCGCCGTCCGCACTGCAAACGGCGTGACCGTGACGAACGCCGCCGGCGTCGTGGTCGCCACCATCTCCGCCTCAAACGATACCACCCAGTTCGTATCTATCATCAACGGTCTCACCGGCGCGGAACTCGCCCGCACCACCCTGCCCAACCCCTGGGCCCAATACGGCACCCTCACCAGCAAATGTGCCATCGGCTACTTCGACGGCCAGCGACCGAGCGTGCTTTTCTACGGCTACAACCGTGACGGCTCCGGACCGTTTTACCGCGCCTTCAGCGCCTTCGACTACCGCAATGGCCAACTGACCCAACGCTGGTCCACCGCCCAGACCTTCCACGGCTCCGAGGGCCATCAAATCCGTATCGCCGATGTGGATAACGACGGCAAAGACGAGATCTGCGAAATCGGCCACGTGATCGACGACAACGGCACCCAGCTCTTCGACGTAGCCGAGATCTCCCACGGTGATCGCTTCCACGTCGCCGATATCAACCCGGACCGCCCCGGCTTGGAAAACTTTATCATCCAGCAGAACAACCCCAGCTTCCTCGCCACCGCCTACTACGACGCCGGCACCGGCCAGATGCTGAAAAAATGGTATGCCACGGACGTCGTCGACGTGGGTCGTGGCATCGCCCAAGACCTTAACTCCAGCAACAAAGGCTACGAACTCAATTCGACCCAGCCCGGGATCTTCAATGCCAAGGGACAACAGATTTACGCCAACAGCTTCTTCCCTTACGAGGGGCTCTGGTGGGACGGCGACCTGCTCCGCGAATTCATCGCCGCCGCCGACGGCAACGGCTACAATCCCGTCATCAACAAATTCAACGAAACCAACGGAGGCATAGACCGAATCTGGAGTATTTACAGCGACTTCGGTTCCTTCATCAACCGCACGGCTTTCGGCGGACGCCCCGCTTTTTGGGGAGATATTCTCGGCGACTGGCGCGAGGAACTGGTCTTCGTTTCGAGCGATTACACCGCCATCCGCATCTACACGCCGGTGAGCGTGGCGACCAACCGGCTCTACACCCTGATGCACAACCCGGCCTACCGCTGTCAGGCCACCACCAAGGGCTACGTCCAGTCCTCCAACGTCGATTATTACCTCGGCGTCGGCATGAACACCCCTCCCCCGCCCCCCATGGTGCCCGCCTCTCTCGCCTGGGCCGGCGGCACCGGCCTCTCCACTTGGAACACCGGCTCCACCGCCGCCTGGAAAAACACCGCCACCGCCGCCGCCGCGACCTTCTCCGCCGGACAGTCCGTGCGCTTCGACCTCGCCGGTAACAATTCCGCGGCCGTCACCCTGTCCGGCACCCTGCAACCCGGCGACGTCACCGTTTATTCCCCGATCGATTACACCTTCGACGGCACCGCCGGTTCGCTCACCGGGGCGATGACTCTCGTCAAGGCCGGTAAAGGCACCCTGCGCCTCACCGGTTCCCAATCGTTCACCGGCGCCACCACGGTGTGGGACGGCGCCCTGCGCGTTGACGGCACCTTGTCTGCCTCCCCCGTGACAATCTGGGGCGGCACCTGGGGCGGGTCCCTCGCCAAGGGCCTGACCGGCGGACGCCTCGCCGGCTCCGGCACCGTCACCCCAGCCGTATCACTCCAATACCGCGGCACACTCACCCCCGGCGGCGGCATGAACTCCGCCGGCACCCTGACCCTCGGCGGGGGCCTGTCCGCCGCCGACGGCTCCACGCTCGCCTTTGACCTGTCCCGCGACCCCACCGGCCTGACTACCGCCAACGATCGCCTCGCCATCAACGGCAACCTGGCCCTTTCCGGCATCGTTTCCGTAGTCATCAACCCCCTCTCCGCCCAACTCGCCCCCGGCACCTACACCCTCGCCACCTACACGGGCTCCCTGACCGGTTCGGTCTCCAACCTTTCCGTGGTCGTCCCCGACGGCACTCCCTATTCCCTATCGCTCGGTGCCGGCACCTTGAGTCTCACCGTGCCCGTCACCCGCTCCTCCGGTTCCATCAACTGGACCGGCAGCACCTCCGGTAACTGGGACATTTCCTCCACCCAAAACTGGAAATTTGCCGGCTCGCCCGCGACTTTTGTATCCGGTGACGCCGTCTCGTTCGACGACACCGGCTCCGCCCGCCCCGCAGTCACGCTCAACGTCGCCGCGCCAGTCGCCAGCCTCGCGTTCTCCGGCACGACGAATTACACTCTTTCCGGCTCCGGCGCGATCGCCGGCTCTGGTGGCCTAACCAAGTCCGGAGCTTCCACGGTGACGCTGAACACCACGAATTCCTTCACCGGTCCCGTCTCCATCACCGGCGGTGTGCTGGCCATCGACAACCTCGCCGACGGTGGCGAGCCCAGTTCAATCGGCGCCTCCCCTACCGACGCCGCCAACTTTACCCTCAACGGCGGCACCCTCCGTCTAGTAGGCGCCCAGACCAATACCAACCGCGCCCTGACCCTCGGCGCCAACGGCGGCGTGCTCGACGTCCCCACCGCATCCGTGACGCTGCAAATCAGCGGCGGCATCACCGGCGCTGGCACCCTCACCAAATCCGGCGCCGGCACCCTCATCCTCGCCACCGCCAATACCCACTCCGGCGGCACCATCCTCCAGGCCGGCACCCTCGTGCTCGCCTCCGATACCGCCAATACCTCCGGCCTCGGCTCCGGTAGCATCACCCTTCAGGGCGGCACGCTGCGGATGTATGACAACACCTCCTCCTACAACACCTCCGCATGGCCAATCATAGTCCCCGCCGGCGCCTCCGCCCGCTTCGAGGCCGACGGCCGCAGCACCCTGGCCAACACCCTGACCGGTGCGGGCACCCTCGACTTCTACACGTCCTATATCCGCACTGATCTCACCGGAAACTGGTCCGCCTTTACCGGCATCCTCAATGTCACTACGGATGCCGATGGCGGCGACCTGCGCCTGATGCAGTCCGCGGGCCTGCCCGCCGCCCTGCTCAATGTCGCCGCTTCGACCTACACTTATTATAACAACACTCTGGGGGCGAACTTCACCTACCCCATCGGCGCCCTCGCCGGCTCCGGCACCCTCGCCGGTTGCGTGACTGCCGGTCGCACCCTGACCTGGCAGATTGGCGCACGCGGCACCGACACCACCTTCGCCGGCATCATTAATAACGGCACTGGAATCAGCGCCCTGGCCAAAACCGGCAGCAGCGCGCTCACCCTCACCGGTGCCTCCACCTACACCGGCGCCACCACCGTCTCCTCCGGTAAACTCATCCTCTCCGGCGGCTCGCTGACCGGCTCCGCCGTGACCGTCCAGTCGGGCGCCGGCTTCGGCGGAAACGGAGCCGTCTCGGGCAACGTGACCTTCAATTCCGGCGCCACCCTTCTCGCGAGCCCAACCGCCCCCCTCGCCATCACCGGCACCCTCGCATTGGGCGGCACCGTGACCATCTCGCCCGCTCCCGGCACTACGTTCGCCGCCGGCACCTACACCGTCTGCACCTACTCCGGCACCTACTCCGGCACCCCGGCATTCACATGGGGCGGCACCGGTTTCAACGCCACCCTCAGCACCGCCACCGCCGGCCAGTTGCGGGTCACCCTAGTGCCGAGCCCCGCCAGCGTGTTTGCCACCTTTCTGACCACCGAGGGCGTGCCCGCTGATCAACGCACCGCCACCGCCGACCCCGACGCCGACGGCGTGGCCAACCTGCTCGAATTCGCCCTCGGTGGAAAACCCATGGTGGCCGACGCCAACACGAGCTGCCCCGCTGTGTCCGCCACCACGGCGATCCTGTCTTTGACCTACAAACGCGTCCGCCCCGTCGAGATCCTCTACAGCGTGCAGACCACCGCCGACCTCACAGGGACCCCAGTCTGGACCCCTGACGGCGTCAACCAAGGCAGCCCGGCCGCTGACGGCACCACCACCGCAACCGTCCCCGTGTCCACCGGTCTCCGTTTCCTTCGCCTGAGCGTGTCGCTCGCCCCTTGAACAGCTGCCTCGCCCAGCCGCTTTACCCCATCCCCATGCGTTTCCCCTTGCTCGCCTTCACCCTGCTCGCCCTCGCACCAATCCTGCCCCTTCACGCCGAGGAATCCGAACTCGGCCGGCGCACCCCGTCCGAACTGGGCACGCTCGTGGATCGCGTCACCGGCCGCCCGCTGACCGTCCTCACCACCGGACCCTCCAACGACCTTAAAAATTACCAGACCCACCCGCAGTGGGCGGCCGACGGCGTGCACATCCTTTTCCGTTCGCCTGACCGTAATCCCGCCCGCACCCCCCAGGCTTATGCGGTGAATGAAGTCACCGGCGCCATCACCCAGCTCACCTCCGGATCCGGCATCGAAACCGGCAGCTTGAACGTCGCCCGCCTCTCGAACCGGCTCTACTACCAGCGCACCGGCCCGGATGGTCGTCAGCAACTGGTGGAGCTCGAACTGACTCCCCTGCTCGCCGACTCCGCCGCCGGCACAGTCAAAGCCGCCGCCAGCTACGAACGTGTGCTCGCCACCCTGCCGGCCGATTTCAAGGGCGCGGGCGGCTTCACCCTCGATGCCGATGAGCGCACCGCCTACTTCGGCGTCCGCCTCGCCGACGGCCCGCCCCGCGAACCCGGCAAACCCATCCCGCAGGTCCCCGGCGGCATCCGCGCTGTCGACCTCGCCACCGGGTCTTACCGCACCGTGATCGACACCCCCTGGCTGATGGGCCACGTGCAGGCCAACCCGTGGGTCCCGGGGGAGATCCTCTACTGCAACGAAACCGGAGGCGACGCCCCGCAACGCATGTGGCTGGTGCAGGCCGATGGCTCCGGCAACCGCCCGCTCTTCGCCGAGGCCCCATCCGACTGGGTGACCCACGAGGTGTTCGTCGATCGCGACACCGTGCTCTTTAACCTGATGGGGCACACACCCGAACTGCGCCTCCGCCCCACCGGCATCCAGTCGATCAACCTCCGCAACCGGGAGGTGCTGCCCCTCGGTCAGACCCCACGCGGCCAAGGCTTCTGGCATTGCAACGGCACCCCCGATGGTCGCTGGGCCCTGGGGGATAATTTCGACGGCGAAGTTTTCCTGATAAATCGCCGCACCAATGAGATCCGTCTTATCTCGGCCGGGCACGTGATGAAACCCGACCACACACATCCCAACTTCAGCCCCGACGGCACGCGCATCCTCGTGCAGTCCGGCATGTTGTCCGGTGGCGCGAGCCTCGACCTGATGCTCATCCCGGTGCCCGAGACCGCCGCACCCTGAAGGCGTCCGACTTGCCGGGAGGTCAACTCGCCGCCTTGACACCGCCGCGCGTCACCGACTTCCTCCCCAGCCCAAGGCAAACGCCAGAGTAGCTCAGTGGTAGAGCAGAGGACTCATAAGCCTTTGGTCGCCGGTTCAATCCCGGCCTCTGGCACCACTTTAGCCTCAAATGTCTGAAGCGCGGGATTTGAGGCCCCGCATGGATCCCTTGAAGGGGCGCCAAGACCCCCCTTTCGTTTACGTCAGCTCCCCTCACCACCTTGGCCAAACTCCCGCCCTCCACCGCCACCGCGCCCCTCGCCGCCGCTCTGTCCGCCCTTCTCGGCGTCCACCGCGTTTTGACCGCGCCTGAGGATATCCTGCCCTACGGCTTCGACGGCACCGCCGCTCTGAAACAACTGCCCGCCTGCGTCGTCTTCCCGCGCGACGCCGCCGACGTCGCCTTCATCCTCCGCCTCGCCCGCGAGCACCGCGCCCCCGTTGTCACCCGCGGCAGCGGCACCGGCCTCTCCGGCGGCAGCGTGCCTCTCGCCGGTTCCATCGTGCTGTGTCTGGCAAAACTGGACCGGATCCTCGAACTCGACGCGGCCAACCTCACCCTGCGCGTCGAGGCCGGCGTCATCACCCAGAAAATTTACGAAACCGCCGACGCCGCCGGCCTCTTCTACCCGCCCGACCCAGGCTCGATGAAAATCAGCACCATCGGCGGCAACGTCGCGGAAAACTCCGGCGGCCTGCGCGGCCTGAAATACGGCGTCACCCGCGACTACGTCATGGGCCTCGAGGTCGTGCTCGCCGATGGCTCGATCTGCTGGCTGGGCTCGAAGTGCGTGAAGGACGTCGCCGGCTACAACCTGCGCGACCTCTTCATCGGCAGCGAAGGCACCCTCGGCGTCGTCACCCAGGTTCTCCTCAAACTCCTCCCCAAACCCGCCGCCCGCCAGACCCTCCTCGCCACCTTCGCGGCGATGGACGCCGCCGCCGCGACGGTCTCGGCCATCATCGCCGCCAAAATCATCCCCTGCACCCTGGAGTTTCTCGACCAAAAAACCCTTCGTTGCGTCGAGGACTTCGCCCGGGTCGGCCTGCCGCGCGCCGCCGCCGCCATTCTGCTGATCGAGACCGACGGCCACCCCGCTGCCGTGGCCGACGAGGCCGCGGCCATCGAAAAACTCTGCCACGCCCACGGCGCCACCTCCGTCCGCCGCGCCGCCAACGCCGACGAGGCCACCCGGCTCGCCACCGCCCGCCGCAGCGCCTTCTCCGCCCTCGCCCGCCTCCGCCCGACCACGATCCTCGAGGACGTCACCGTGCCCCGCAGCGAACTCGCCGGCATGATCCGCGCCGTCGAAGCCATCGCCGAAAAACACGATCTGAATATCGCCACCTTCGGCCACTTCGGCGACGGCAACCTGCATCCCACCATCCTCACCGACGAACGCGACCCCGCCGAGATGCACCGCGTCGAGCTCGCCCTCGTCGACATCGTCGAAGAGACCCTGAAGCGCGGCGGCACCATAACCGGCGAACACGGGATCGGGTTGGCCAAAAAACCCTTCCTCAAACGCCAGCTAGGCGACCAATCCTACGAACTTCTCCGCCTCGTGAAACGTGCCCTCGACCCGCACAGCCTTCTCAATCCTGGAAAAATCTTCGACTGAAACCGTGACCGCGGATCACGCGGATCAGCACGATAAAACCAAATCATCTCCGCTATCCGCGCCGACCCGCGTAATCTGCGGTTAAAAACTCCTTAGCTCCGTGGCCTCCGTGGTTAACTCCTCCTCCTCAAACCTACTCAAGGGCCTCGACTACTCGGTGCTCCAGCAATGCATGCACTGCGGGCTTTGTCTGCCGACCTGCCCGACCTACGACGAGACGAAGCTGGAGCGCCACAGCCCGCGCGGCCGTATTGCCCTCATGCGCGCCGTGGCCGATGGCGAACTCGCCGTCTCGAAGACCTTCGGCGAGGAAATGTATTACTGCCTCGGCTGCCTCGCCTGCACCACCGCCTGCCCGGCCGGCGTGAACTACGCCGAGCTTTTCGAAACCGCCCGCGCCGAGGTCGAGCGACAGGGAGTGCTCGACGCGCCAAAGCGTAGCTTCATCCGCTATTGGGTGGTGAAGTTCCTCTTCACCCGTCCCCGCCTGCTCCGCTTCGTCGGCCGCACCCTCTGGCTCTGGCAGGCCTCCGGACTCCAGTCCCTCGCCCGCCGCTCCGGTCTGACCAAACTACTGCCCGCCAACCTGCGCCGCCTCGAACCCCAATCGCCGGCCATCCGCGCAAAATTTTCCCATCAGCTCATCCGCCCCATCGAGCGCCCGGCACCGAGCCCTGACGTATCCACCAAGCCCCCACGCCGCGTCGCCGTGCTGACCGGTTGCGTGCAGGATCTCGCGTTCAGCGATGTCAACCGCGCCACCGTGGACGTCCTTCTCGCCAACGGCTGCGAAGTCCACACCCCGCCCGTCCAGCCCTGCTGCGGCTCCCTCCACGCCCACAATGGCGACCTCGCCTCCGCCCGCACTCTCGCCAGGCGCCAAATCGACCTGTTTAACCCTGATGACTTCGACGCCATTCTCACCAACGCCGGCGGTTGCGGTTCCCACCTTAAAACCTACGGACACCTCCTTCACGACGACCCCGCCTACGCCGCCCGGGCGGCCGCCTGGGATAAAAAGCTGAAGGACATCCACGAATATCTCGTGGAAATTGGCTTCCGCAAACCAGCTTCCTCCGCTCCAGCCGTGACCGTCACGTATCACGAGTCCTGCCACCTCTGCCACGGCCAGAAGCTCAGTGCCCAACCCCGCGCTATCCTGCACGCCTTGCCCGGCGTCGAGTTAAAGGAGTGCGCCGAGGCCCAGTGGTGCTGCGGGAGCGCCGGGATCTATAACATCACCCAGCCCGACACCGCCGCCCGGTTGCAGGAACGGAAGGTCGGTCATGTGCTCGCCACCGGCGCGCAAACCGTCGCCACCGCCAACCCGGGCTGCCACCTGCAACTCGAAAACGGCCTGCGGGCCGCGCCATCCACCCGCGCAACCCCGCGCGTCGCCCACCCCATCGTGCTGCTCGCCGAGGCCTACCGGGCCGAAACCGCCACCGCTAACCAGGCGTGATTGGAGGCCCGGCCCGGTCGCGGGCCGTCACCGCCGCTCGACGGCGAAATCCCGGATCTCGATCCGCGAATCCACGGTGCGAAACCCGAACCAGCCCGAACGCAGCGGTTCCGGATCCACATAGGTGAACCAGACCACGCCGTCCCTCGCCCAGGTAGTCCGCCCGTCCCCGTCCACCGTGATCTCGATCCGGTAGGTCCGCTCCGCCTCGAGCAGCGCCGCTGGCTCCTTTAAGTCATGCTGCGGCAAAAGCGGCCGCGCCCCCCGGCCATCGTAGCGCCGGAATCGCGTGGTCGTGTTAACATTACCACCGCAACCGACATAGTAGGTCGCCAGCGCATCGTAGGTGCCAAACCGCCCATCACGCCAGTGCCCCGGCGCAAAGAGGTTGTCCGGCCGCTTCGGATCCACCGCCATCCAGAAACAGTTCAAGTCGGAGACCCGCGCCTCGCGCTTCATCGTCGCAGTGTAACGGATAACCAGCGGCGCCACCAAGCGCTCCCGCCACCAGACCGTGCAACCCGCGCGGTCCGTGATCGTCAGCACCCCATCCTTCGCCTCCACGGTTCCGCCCGGTTGTTGCTCCACCACCCAAGCCGCCAACCCGCCGCGAAACTCATCCCGCTCCACGACTTCACCCGCCACCAAGGGCGCCAGCCAGACAAGCCCGCCGGCTACCCAAACTCTCACGCTGGACCAGACTAGCTTCATACTGTCAGCTTCCACCCCCGTTGCCCGACGGCCATCCAGAAAGACGCTGACCGTAAAATATCCTCACCCCGCCCGCCGCCACCCCCGAAGTTCACGCGGCGCCCCATTTCGTTTTTCCGCATGCTCATCCCCGCCCTCTCCTACACGCTCGCCTACGGCGGCGACTACAACCCCGAGCAATGGCCCGAGTCCGTCTGGCCCGAGGACGCGCGCCTCATGCGCGAGGCCGGCGTAAACCTCGTCAGCGTGGGCATCTTCGCCTGGTCCCGCATTCAGCCCACCCCCAAGACGTGGGATTTCGCCTGGCTCGACCGCGTCATGGACCTGCTCCACGCCCACGGCGTGCGGGTCTGCCTCGCCACCGCCACCGCCTCGCCCCCGGCCTGGCTGGCCCGGCTTTACCCCGATTCCCTTCCGGTCACCGCCGACGGCGTCACGCTGCACATCGGCTCGCGCCAGCAGTTCTCCCCCAGCTCCCCCGACTATCGCCGCCACGCCGCCGCCCTCGTGCGCCGCCTCGCCAAACGCTACGCGAAACACCCCGCGCTGGCCGTCTGGCACGTGGGGAACGAGTTCGCCTGCCACATGAACGAGTGCCACGGCCCGCACAGCACGCGCGCCTTCCGGGTGTGGTTGAAAGCCAAATACAAAACCCCCGCCGCCCTGAACTCCGCCTGGGGCACCGCCTTCTGGAGCCAGCTCTACGGCGACTGGGAGGAGATCCACACCCCGCGCCGCGCCCCCTACGCCAGCAACCCCGCCCAGCAACTCGATTTCAAACGCTTCACCCACGAGGCCTTTTTCGACCTCTACAAGATGGAGCGCGCCATCTTGAAGGCCGCCACGCCCGACGTGCCCGTCACGACCAACCTGATGGCGTTCTTCAAGCCCCTCGACTACCACGCCTGGGCCCGCGAGATGGATTTCGCCGCGTGGGACTCCTATCCCGACCCCGCCCTGCCCGACGAAGGCCGCCACTGGGCCGCCGTCGGCCACGACCTCACCCGCTCGCTCAAGCCCGGCCTGCCCTTCGTCCTGATGGAGGCCGCCACCTCGGCAGTGAACTGGCGCGCCTTCAACCGCCCCAAACCCGCCGGCCTGATGCGCCTGCAAAGCCTCCAGGCCGTGGCCCGCGGCGCCGACGGGGTGATGTTTTTCCAGTGGCGCGCCTCCCTTTCCGGCGCGGAAAAATACCACAGCGCGATGGTCGCCCACGTGGACCCCGAACGCAGCCGCATCCACGCCGAGGTGCGCGCGCTCGGCGCCGAACTCCGCCTGCTCGCCCCCGTCGCCGGCTCGGTAATCCACGCCCGCGTCGCGATCGTGATGGATTGGGCCGCCTGGTGGGCCCTCGAGCTCGAGGCCCGTCCCACCAAACTCGATTACATGGCGACCCTGCACGCCGTGCATCGCTCCTTCTACGCCCAAAACCACGCCGTCGATTTTGTCCACCCCGAGGCCGACCTCTCCGCCTACGCCCTGGTCGTCGCACCCGTGCTCTACCTGCTCACCCCGGCCGGCGCGGCCAACCTCTCCGCCTTCGCCCAAAAGGGCGGCACCCTCGTCGCCACCTACGCGACCGGTATCGTCGACGCCGACGAACGCGTCGTCCCGGGCGGCTACCCCGGCCTGCTGCGCGACACCCTCGGCATCTGGGTCGAGGAATGGGTCCCGCTGGCGGACCGGTTTACCAACACCTTCCGCCTTCCTGGCAAGGGCGGCGCGAAACTAACCTGCCGCGAGTGGTCCGAATTCGTGCGCGTGGAGGACGCCGAGGTGCTCGCCACCTTCGCCGCCGACCTCACCGCCGGCGGCCCCGCCCTCACTCGCCGCCGCGTCGGCGCCGGACGCGCCCTTTATCTCGCCGCCGGACTCGACGCCCCGGGCTGGGATGCCCTCGCCACCTACCTCGCCGCCGAGGCGGGCATCGCGCCCGTGCTCGCCACCCCGCCCGAGGTCGAGGTCTCGGAACGCGTCTCCGCCGACGGCACGCGCCACCTCTTTGTGCTCAACCACGGGCATACCCCGGTCAGCGTGCCGCTGGGAGCGCACCGCGGGGTCGACGTGCTGACCGGCCGTCCGGCCGCCCGAACCCTCACCCTTGCCCCGCTCGGCGCCGCGGTCATGGCGCTCTCGGCCGTGAGCCTATCCAGCAAAAAGAAGAGATAATAAGATAAGTATATTTTTACTGTAAGATTCAATTTACCTATCCGATGCTGTCACAAAGTATCCATTTTGTCCGACACCCCTTCGCTCAGCTCGCCCCAGCTTTCTTGTATTCAAAATTAATGATAACCCCGCTAGCCCCTATGAAATCCCGCGCCTCCGCCAGCACCCCCGCCGCCCGCCTCCTGCTTACTCTCATGCTCGGGACTGCCCTAACGCACTCAGTCCAAGCCGCGAGCGGCACCTGGAGTTCCACCGCCGCAACCGGCAATTGGGCCACGACCGGGAATTGGGGCGGCACGATCCCGGGCTCCACTGCTCCAGCAAACAACAACGTCTCCAACTCTGACACGGTCACTTTTAACTCCGGTTCGACCAACACCACTATCGCTATCGATAACACCCGTTTCATCAAATCTATGGTGTTCGATACCGGTGTCGGAGCCTACAGTTTCACCGGTGGTCTCCTCTACCTTTATAATGGTGGGTCGATCACGATGAACGCCGGAGCCGCCAACGCGCAGATCTTTGGCAATACTTGGCAGGTTCGTCAGGCTTCCAGCACCAACGGCGCCTATTCGTTCCTTAACAACGCGACCGCTGAGTCCGCCACGCTGACGTTCAACGCCGCCAGCACTACGCTGACCAACGCCAATGGTCGCCCGACTACTTTGACCTTGGGCGGTTCGAACACAGGCAATAACACGATCAGTTCCGCACTCTTCAATGCGACTGGGTCACAAACTGTAAACGTCATCACCAAAACGGGGGCTGGAACCTGGATTCTTTCCGGCGCAAACATTTTCACCGGAACCGGAGCCACCACCGTCGCCAATGGCATTCAGGTTAATGCCGGCACTCTGGCCGCCGCCAACAACGGCGCGCTAGGAACGAGCGCCACGGCGAACGCGAACCAAGTCAGCATCAACAGCACCGGCACGCTGCGCATCGATTCGGGAATCACGTTGGATAATGGTCTCTCCCTGAACCTGAACAACGGAGGCACCATCAATTCCAACGGAACCGCAGCCACCAATGGCCGTGTGAATGTAACGACCGTTGCATCCTCATCTGCGACCCTGTCCACCACCGGTTCTGGCGATGTCTTTACCGTCGGCAATGCCGCCAACGACCTGACCGGCGGCGCCTCGGACACGGTTCTTAACGTGTCAGGCCCCGGCACCATCCTCCTCGGGCAAGCGAGCAACTACGTCGGGTCGTGGTCGCTCAACTCCGGCACGACCCGGCTTGGTTCTGCCACTGCCCTAGGCACCGGTTCGGTCGCATTCGGAGCCAGCAGCACCGGTAAACTCCAGCTCTACGGCCAGAACGTTACGGTCACCGGGCTGAGTAGCAATGCGACCGTCGGCACCCCCGTAATTGAAAATGGAATCGCCGGCACAAATACTCTCACCGTTAACACCACCGGTTCCTCCAGCTATGCCGGCGTCTTGCAGAACGGTTCAGCCGGCACCCTCGCACTTACCAAATCCGGCGTAGGAAGCCTAAACCTGAGTGGCTCCAATACCTATTCTGGAACTACCACCGTCTCGGCTGGCACGCTCAAGGCAAACAACACCACCGGCTCCGCCACCGGTTCCGGATCAGTCGCAATCAACACAGGCGGCACCCTGGGCGGCACCGGCACCATTTCAGGTGCGGTATCTTTGGCTTCAGGCGGCATCATCGCCCCCGGTAACAGCGTCGGCACACTGACCGTGGGATCTCTCTCCGCCGCCTCGGGTTCGATCTTCAACTTTGAATTCAACAGCAACCCCGCCAACGACCGGATCAACGTCACTTCGTCCGATGGTCTTACCTTGAACGGCGGCGGCTTCAATCTCTACACCGAAGGCAGTCTCAACGGTTGGACCACAACAGGTGACTACAACCTGATCCAGTATACTGGCTCGATCCAAGGCACCGGAACCAGCGCACTTTCCGTCCTGAACCCTCAGGCTGGTTATGGCTATACCTTCGGCTCCTCGAGCGGCTTCGTTACCCTCCAAGTCTATATCGCAGCTGTCCTCTCTAACTGGAACGTCGATGCGGGGGGCAGTTGGAACACTGCGGGCAACTGGAGCAGCGCAGTTCCGAACGGAGCGGGTGAAGGGGCTATTCTTAATAAGGCACTTTCCTCGCCGGCATCCATCACCCTTGACGGTAATAAAACCGTCGGCGGCCTGACCCTCAACAGCGCCAACGGCTACACCATCGCCGCCGGTTCCGGTGGCACGCTTTCCCTCAATAGCGGCGTCAGCCAAGCCAGCATCATCGTCACAAGCGGATCACATACCATCAGTGCGCCGGTAGCGCTCGCCTCCAACACTGTCGCCTCCACTGACTCTGGCACCGGCCTTACCGTCTCAGGACAAATTTCCGGCACGGGAAGCCTCACTAAATCCGGAACGGGTTCCCTCGATCTTGATAGTGCCAACACCTACTCTGGCGGCACTACGATCACCGGTGGTTCCGTCGGCTTCGTCACCGGCGGCCTCGGCTCGGGCGCCATCTCGGTCAACAACGCTTCGCTAACCTACAAGGGGGTCAACACCGACGACCTTTCCTCCCAAGGCTTGTCTATCGGCGCAGGCGGAGCCGCGATAAATATCGGCTCGAATAACGTCACTTACAGCACCGCAGTCACCGGCACAGGCGCTTTCGCCAAGAGCGGCACTGGCACCTTGACGATGCAGGGCAACAATACCTTCACGGGATCGACCACCATCAACGGAGGCGGACTCGTGCTCGGCGGTTCCAGCGCATCCACAGGAGGAACCACGCTAAATGGTGCCGACACCTTTATCGAGTTGGCCGGGGACTCCTCCCTCGGTGCGGTGCCGGGAGTCGCTGCAACGAACCTCACCCTTAACCCTGGCGCGGGTAATACCTCGAGCGTTAAGTTCAACGGTGCCACCACCCTCGCCGCCAACCGGAATATCTCCCTGTCTAGCGGCACGGGTATTTTAAATACCAACGGTAACGCGGTCACCATCTCCGGCTCGCTCGGCGGCTCCGGTAATCTAGTCAAAAACGGCAGTGGAGTGCTAACCCTAGGAAGCACAGCCACTGCAAGTGGTTCCACCACGATCAATGCCGGTGGTATCACCGTCGGCAATGTCAATGCCCTGCCCAGCGGGGCCATCGTGCTCAACAACGATGCCGCGATCACGATCACCCAGAACTCTGGCCAGACCATCAACAACGTCACGGTCAACGGAACCAACTCCATAACCGCGACCAACAATACGGCCAACGTGTTCAGCCTCGGCAACATCACCGGAGGCTCCGGCACTCTGACCTACTCGACTCGTTTCGTCGGCGACCTCACTGGATCATGGTCTGGTTTCACCGGCACCATCGCACTCGGTGGCGATGCAGGCTACCGCTTCTTCGGCAGCGCCACCGGCTCTTCCGCCGTCACGCTGGACCTCGGCACTCGCGGCATCACCGTTCGCAGCACACAGACCTCCATAACCCTCGGAGCCCTGATTGGCGCCTCTGGTTCGACGCTCTCAGGATCCACGGGCGGCACAGGCAACGTGCAAAACATCAACTACACCATTGGCGGTAAAAACCTGGACACTACCTTCGCGGGCGTGATTCAAAATGGCGGAGGCACCACCGCGATCACCAAGGTTGGCTCCGGCACCCTTATCCTCAGTGGCGCCAATACCTTCACTGGAGACACGACCATCAGCGCCGGCACCTTGGCCCTTGGGGCTAATGATGTTCTCGCCAACACTTCTGCGATTAAGCTGAACGGAGGCACGCTCGCCGCTGGAACATTCACCGATACCCTCGGGACTCTCAGCCTATCCGCAAATTCATCCATCACGCTGGGAAGCGGTGGCTCATTGATTTTCGCAGATAGCAGCGCCCTATCCTCTGCATGGGGATCATATACCCTGAGCATTGGAGGCAACTTTGTGAATGGTAGCTCCATCCGCTTTGGGACCAGCAGCGGTGGTATCACCACCGCACAGCTGGGCCTCATCAGCATCAACGGCGAATCGGCTACCATCGATAGCAACGGCTACCTCTCCGCCATCCCCGAGCCGTCCACCTGGGCAGCCCTCGCCGGTCTTTCCGGCCTGGCCTTCGCCGCCGGCCGTCGCCGTCGTCGCGCCGCCTGATCGGACATCGATTCGTTTCCCCCAGAACCCGCGTCCCTAAAGACGCGGGTTTTTTCATGCCCCGCCGCTCGCTTCCCGCGCCGGTCGTGTTTCCGTAGACGCTGATGCCGGTCTCTTCCGCCCCCGCCCTCGCCGTTTCCGGCGTCACCAAACACTACGGCCCCCGCCGCGTGCTCGACGCCGTGTCCTTCGACGTCGCCCCCGGCGAACGCGTCGCCCTCACCGGCCCCTCCGGCAGCGGCAAGACCACCCTGCTCAACTGCCTCGGCGGCGTCGACCGGCCCGACTCCGGCGAGATCCGCCTGCTCGGCGCGCGCATCGACCAGCTCGACGCCGACGGCCTGAACCTCCTCCGCCGCGAACGCGTCGGCACCGTCTTCCAGTTTTTCCACCTGCTACCCACCCTGTCGGTCGCCGAAAACATCGAGCTGCCGCTGCAACTGCTCCGCGTCCCCGCCCCCGAACGCCGCGAACGCGTGGCCACTCTGCTTATCCGCGTCGGCCTCGCCGCCCGCGCCGCCGCCCTGCCCTCCCAGCTCTCCGGCGGCGAACAACAACGCGTGGCCATCGCCCGCGCCCTCGTCCACCGCCCGGCCCTGCTCCTCGCCGACGAGCCCACCGGCAACCTCGATTCCGCCAACGGCGCCAACATCCTCGCCCTGCTCCGCGAGCTGACCGACGAAACCGGCACCGCCCTCGTCCTCGTCACCCACAGCGAGGAGGCCGCCGCCATCTGCCACCGCCGCGTCCGCCTGCGCGACGGCCGCGTGGTCGAAGCATCCGCGTCATCCCCGGCCTGAGCTCCGCCGTTCCCACGCCCCCGCCTCCCTTGAACGGCTCCCTCCTCCCGCTCCTGCTCCGCCGACTGTCCCTGCGGCACGCGCGCCTCGCCCCGGGCCAGACCGCCCTGCTGGTGTTTATACTCGCGCTGGGCGTGGCCGTGTTCACCGCCGTCCGCCTTGCCAACCGCGCCGCCGTCTCGTCGTTCACCCATTTCACCGACACCCTGACCGGCCAGTCCGACTGGATCATCCAAGCCCCCGCCGGCCCCCTGCCCGAAGCCGTCCTGCCCGAGCTCCGCGCCGCCCTCGCCGACCTCGCCGTGCAAATCCACCCGGTGGTGGAAAGCACCGCCGCCGAACCCCTCGCGCCCGACGCGCCCGCCGAAAAACGCTTTGGCCGCCGCACCTACACCCTGCTCGGCGTCGATCTGGTCGCCGTGGCCAACCTCGCCGCGCAACAAGCCGCCGCCGATCCGTTTTTCCGCACTCGCGCCACCGCGGACACTCCCTCCACGCCCGCCGGCTTTTTCGATCTGCTCGGAGCCGAGCCGCTCGCCTGGGTCAGCCCGCGCCTCGCCTCGCCCCTGCCGGACCACCTCGAACTCATCATCCAGGACCGCCCCGTCCGCCTGCGCCTCGCCGGCCCCATCCCGCGCGCCCCCGACGGCCCCGTCGCCCCGCCCAACCTGCTCGTGCTCGACCTGCCCCGCCTCCAAGAACTGGTCGGCCGCGCCGGCCGGGTGGACCGCGTCGAGTTCGTGCTCGAAACCGGCCCCGCCCTCGATTGCCGCCGCGCCGATCTCGGCCGCCGCCTGGAACAACTCGCCTCGCCCGCCCCCGGCGAACCCGCCCGCTGGCTGGTCTCGACCCCCGGAGCGCGCCGCGACACCGCCGCGACCATGACCCAGGCGTTCCGACTCAACCTCACCGTGCTCTCGCTCATCGCCCTGCTGGTCGGGCTCTACCTGGTTTTCCAGGCCCTCGACGGCGCGGTGGTGCGCCGCCGCGCCGAAATCGCAGTGCTGCGCTCGCTCGGGGTCGACGCCGCCTTGATCCGCCGCGCCTGGCTGGCCGAGGCCGCCCTGCTCGGCTTGCTCGGCGGCGCGCTCGGCCTGCTCCTCGGCTGGGCCGGCGCCCAGGTCGCCGTCCGGGCGGTGGGCAAGACCGTCAACGCCCTTTACTACACCACCACCGTGGACGCCGCCGGGCTGGCCTGGGGCGAGGCCGCGCTCAGCCTTGCTGCCGGCGTCGTCGCGAGCGTGCTCGCCGGCTGGGCCCCTGCCCGCGCCGCCGCCGCGACCCCGCCCGCCCAGGTGCTGGTGCGCGGCGCGCCCGGCGCGATCGGCGGACGCTGGCTGCGCAGCCCCGCGCTCGCCGCCGGCGTGCTCGCCCTCGGCGTCATCCTCTCCCGCCTGCCTCCGCTCGACCTCGGCGGCGGCACGCGTTTCCCGCTCGCCGGGCACCTAGCCGCATTCTGCGGCATCCTCGGCGGCGGCATGCTCGCCGCCCTCGCCCTGCCGGTCCTCGGCCGCGCCCTCCGGCCGCTCGCCGGTCGCGGCGCGCCCTGGCGCGTCGCGCTTGGCCACCTCGCCCGCCCCTCGGGCCGCCATCGCCTCGCCGCCGCCGCCCTGGTGTGCGCCATCGGCATGGCCGCCGGCATGGCGATCCTGGTGGCCAGCTTTGAAAAATCCGTCCGCACCTGGGTCCAGACCGCCCTGCAAGCCGACCTCTATCTCTCCAGCTCCGGCGCCCAATCCGCCTCGACCGACAACCACATCGCCCCCGCCACCTGGCGCGCCCTCGCCGCCCACCCCGCCGTCGCCCACGCGTCGGTGTTCTCCGCCTACCCGCTCACCCTCGACGGCAAACCCACCACACTTGGCGGCGGCGACCTCGCCGACCAGGCCGGACGCGGTGGTTTTCTGTGGGTCGACGGTCCGCCCCCGCCCGAGACCCTCGACCCCGCCCGCAACGCCGGCCTCGCCCTCGTGAGCGAGAGTTTCTCCGACCGCTTCCACATCCGACGCGGCGACACCCTGACCGTGCCCACCCCGGACGGCCCGCAAACGCTGCGCGTCGCGGCCGTGTTTGCCGACTATGGAAACGAGCGCGGCACCGTTCTGGTCGACCGGACGCACACCGTGCGCTGGTTCGCCGACGACCACGCCACCAGCCTCGCGCTCGACCTAGCGCCCGGCGCCTCGGCCGAGACGGTCCGCGCCGAGCTGCTCGCCGCCCACCCCGGCCTCGCCATCTTCACCAACGCCGCCCTGCGCGCCGAGGTGCTGCGCGTGTTTCGCCAGACCTTCTCCATCACCTACGCCCTCCAGGGCATCGGCCTCGCGGTCGCGGTGGTGGGCCTCGCGCTGAGCCTCGCCAGTGTGCTGCTCGACCGGCGCGACGAACTGACGACCCTGAGGGCGCTGGGTTTCCGCCGGGGCGAGATCGCCCACGCCACCGCCGTGGAAGGCGGTGTGCTCGCCCTCTGCGCCACCCTCGCCGGAATCGCGCTGAGTTTCGCGCTCGGCTGGCTGCTCATCCACGTGATCAACAAACAGAGCTTCGGCTGGACCCTCGCCTTCGCCGTGCCCGGCGGACAACTCGCCGCCCTCGGCGCGCTCGTCGTCGGCACCGGCGTGAGCGTGAGCCACCTCGTCGGCCGTTGGGGCGCCGACCTGCCTTCCGACCGCGAGGAATAACCCGACCCATGCGCGCCCTCGTTTCCCTGCTCTGCCTCGGCTCCGGCCTCGCCGCGCAAACCCTGCCCCCCCCCGGGCGCGGCCAGGAAATTCCCGCGCTCACCGCCGACGGATTCGCCGTGCCACGCCCCGACCCGGTCTTCGCCTTCCCGCGCGACCACGGCTCCCACCCCGACTACAAAATCGAGTGGTGGTATCTCACCGGCCACCTCTACGCCGACGAGGGCCCTTCGCCGCGCCGCTTCGGTTTCCAGGCGACTTTTTTCCGTTCTGCCGCGCCGCGCGGCATCGCTTCCCTCGAGAGTCCCGCCGCCTTCGGCCACGACCAGATCTACCTCGCACACATGGCGCTGATCGACGTCTCCACCGGCCGCTTTCTGCACCAGGAACGCCTCAACCGCGCCGGCTGGGACGCGACCGCGTCCACCACCACGCTCGACGTGCGCAACGGAGACTGGTCCCTCGCCCTTGCCGACCCCGCCGCCGCGCCCGGGACCGAGACGCTCACGCTGGTCGGCGGCATCCGCGCCGACGCCCGCTTCGCCCTGACCCTCGTGCCCAAAATACCCCTCGTGCGCTTCGGCGCCGGCGGCTACTCGCGCAAGGGCGCCGCGCCCACCGCCGCCAGCTATTACCTGACCTTCCCGCGCCTCGCCGCCACCGGCACCCTGACCCTCGATGGCCGCGCGCTGCGCGTCGCGGGCGAGGCCTGGATGGACCACGAATACAGCAGCAGCCAGCTCGACCAGAACCAGGTCGGCTGGGACTGGCTCAGCGCCCAGCTCGAAGATGGCCGTGAATTGATGTTTTACCGCCTGCGCACGAACGACGGCGGCACCGACCCCGCCTCCACCCTCACCTGGGTGGACCGCGACGGCCGCGCCACGACCGCTCCCTTTCACTGGGAACACCTGACCACCTGGAAAAGCCCGCACACCGGCGCGGTCTACCCGCAACGTATCCGCCTGACCACGACGGATCCGGCGACTGGCGCCGAGGCGGTATTCGTAGTCGAGCCGCTCCATGCCGACCAAGAGCTTGGCGGCTCGCTCGGCGGCGTGACCTACTGGGAAGGCGCCTGCCGCGTGCTCTCGCCCGCCGGCGCCCCGCTCGGCTCCGCCTACCTCGAGCTCACCGGCTACGACCGCGCGGTCGAGGCCCTGCGTTGAGCGCGCCCTTTTTGTCGCCATGTCCACCATCGAAAATTCCCCCGCTCCGCTCGTCCTCATCGCCGGCCTGACCGGCGGCATCGGTGCCGAACTCGCGCGCCGCCTATACCGCGCCGGCTGGAGGGTCGGCGGCTTTGCCCGCTCCCATGACCGGCTCGCCGCGCTCGCAGAGGAGTTGCCCGGTCTGGAAACGGCGGTCGCCGACGCCACCGACCAGGCCGCGGTCGAGACCGCCCTCGCGGATCTCACCGCGCGCGGCGGCGGCCAACTCGACGCCTACGTGCACTGCGTGGGCTCCATCCTCCTCAAAGCCGCCCACCTGACGTCCATCGAAGAGTGGAGGCGCACGCTCGACCTTAATTTGAATTCAGCCTTCTACGGCCTGCGCGCCGCCGTCGGCCCGATGCAGGCGCGGGGCGCGGGGACGATCGTATTGCTCAGTTCGGTCGCCGCCTCCACCGGCCTGCCCGGCCACGAGGCTATCGCTGCCGCCAAGGGCGGGATCGAGGGCTTGGTCCGGGCCGCCGCCGCGAGCTACGCCTCGCGCAACATCCGCATCAACGCCGTCGCCCCCGCCCTAGTCGACACCCCACTCGCGGCCAGCTTGCTGGGAAACCCGGCCGCGCGCGCCTTCTCGGAGAAGATGCACCCGCTCGGCCGCGTCGGCACTCCGGCCAACATCGCCTCAGCCATCGCATATCTCCTCTCGCCCGACGCCGACTGGGTAACCGGACAGGTCTGGGGCGTGGACGGCGGCCTCAGCACGGTCCGTCCCCGCCCTAAGGCCTGAGCACCGGCCGAAGGTAACGGGTGGACCGGATAAAATTTTCCACGAAAAACCGCTTGCATTCCCCGGAAGCAAAAGGCTTTTTGAACTTCCTGTTTCACACAGGGGCTCTTAGCTCAGTTGGTAGAGCGCCTCAATGGCATTGAGGAGGTCAGCAGTTCGAACCTGCTAGGGTCCACCATTTCAAGGGGCCGCTGGATGACTCCAGCGGCCCCTCTTTTTTCCGCCTGCCCTAGCCCAGAGCCGCCTCGAAACGCACCGCGTCCTCCGGCGTGTCGACCCCGAGTCCCGGGTCTTCGGTGACGTCACAGGCGATCTCAAAGCCGTTTTCCAGCACGCGCAGTTGCTCCAGTTTCTCGATGCGCTCGTAACGGCCCGCAGGCAGCCCGGCGAAGCGCTCCAGCAGCTCGGCCTTGTATGCATAGAGGCCAAGATGCTTATAGCAGGGGTTGGCCGCCACCCATGCATCATCCACCCGCCCCCCAAGATCCCGGGCGTAAGGCATCGGGGAACGCGAAAAATAAAGCGCCCGACACCCGCCCCCTGGAGCAAACACGACCTTCACCTGGTTGGGGTTGTTAAAGTCTTCGGCGCGACGAAAGGGCGTCGCCAAGGTCGCCATCGCCGCCGGCCCTGCGATGAGCTCCGCGAGCCGCCGTATCTGCCCGCCGGTCACCAACGGTTCGTCGGCCTGGACGTTGATCACCCGCGCCGCGCCGACCGCCCGATTCGCCTCGGCCAGCCGGTCCGTGCCGCTCTGGTGCGCCACCGAGGTCATGACCACGCGAAAGCCCGCCGCCTCCAGCGGGGCCGCCAGCAAGGCGTCGTCGACCGCAAACCAGAGCGGAAACTCCGGCGCCTGGTCCCGTATCCGCTCCGCCACCCAGAGTAGCAGGGGCTTGCCCTTAACGCGGTGCAACAGCTTGCGCGGGAAGCGAGTAGACTCGAGACGACAAGGGACTATAATAGCCGTGGATACGCTCATACGATCGCCACGTTGCGCCGTCGGTTTTGGAGTTGCAAGCCGTCCACCCCCGCTGGACGGTAGGTTTCTTCATGGACAAGACCGACACCGCCTCCCAGCTCACCAGAGAGCTCGTTGTGCAGAACAAGATGGGTATCCACGCCCGTCCCGCCGCCATGATCGTGCGCATCACCAACAAGTTTAAGTCGGACGTCATGGTGGAAAAAGACGAGGAGCAGGTGAATGGTAAATCAATCATGGGCCTGATGATGCTGGCCGCCGGCAAAGGCTCCAAAGTGAAATTCCTCGTCACTGGTGCCGACGCCACCGCCATGCTCGACGAACTCGAGGCGCTTTTTACGCGCAAGTTCGACGAAACCTGAGTCGCACTCCGCGACCGGCATCCGCCCCCCCTTTAAGCTCACTCCGGACCGTCCGGATAGTTCGGCGCAAAATCCTACTAACCCCATGAAAACCGCGTTCCACGTTCTTGCCCTCCTCGCCGCCTGCGTCTGTCTGCACGCCGAATCCCCTGCCCCGTCCACGCCCGCTCCGAAAGCCGAACACGGGCAGGAAACCGAGCTAAATGACAAAATGGACGAGATGAGGGGCGCTTTCAAAAAACTCCGCAGCCAGATCGCCAACCCCGACGCCAACGCCTCCTCCCTTCAACTTGTAGCCCGCCTGCGCACCGCCACCGAAGCATCGATCCCACTCGTTCCCGAAAAAACCCAATTAATCCCGGAGGCTGACCGCGAGAAATTCGTCGCCGCCTACATGGCCAAGATGAAGGACTTCCTCGCCGAGGTGCAAAAACTCGAGATCGCGCTCCAAGCCGGCAAAAACGACGAAGCCGCTACGATTCTAGCCCGACTGGGAACCATGCAAAAAGAGGGACACCGGGAGTTCCGCCCGGCCAAAAAAGACTAGTCAACCGCTCGACCAATGCAGGGCTCGAGGCAGACGCCCGCCTAGGCCCGGCGCTTCAGACGCAGGCGGGCCCGCGCAGTTCCGGTTGCCCTTAGGCATCAAGCCAAGAAACGCATTCTGTTTCTTATCATCTTAATGTGACAGGTCGAAGCCATCCTGCCTGTCCGAATTCATCGGCTGCCCACTGGGGCCCAAGGTGGTCACACCGTTGAAAAACGCATTCGACAAGGCGGCGGCGAGGTCCTGAATCTTGACCATCATGGCCTCGCAACCGAACTCCCTCGATAACGTTCACGCCCCCTCCGAGCAGACTCACGTCACGCCCGTCACCATCGCCATCGATCTGGTGCTGGTCGCGGTCTTTTTCTACAAAATGTTCGGCTGGGTAAAGAGCCACGTGCCCGCCAGCAGCCCCGGCTTCATTTTATTCTTTGGCGCCTCCACGGCGCTGTGCGTCACCGGCGTGTTCTGGATGGCGATTCAGATGTTCCGCGTCGTGCTGGCCGGCGAAAAACGCCTAAAGGCCGAGCGCGCCGCCAAATAAGCCCCGCCGCCCGCATCCACCCCTCGCGGCCGCGATCCCGGATCGCGGCCTTTTCGTTTCCCAGCACCGCCCGTGACCGACCCCGTCACCAACCCGTCCGCCCCGCCCCGGACCACCGCTGCCGCCGAGGACTACTTGGAACGCATCGCCGGGCTGATCAAAAACAAAGGCTACGCCCGCGTCGTTGATATCGCCGCCGAGCTGAAAATTTCCCAGGCCAGCGTGACCACCATGGTGCAGCGCTTGGACGTGGAGGGTCTGGTCAAATATGAAAAATACCGCGGCATGGTCCTGACCGACGCCGGCGAGGCCGTGGCCGCCCGCATCGCGCACCGCCACGAGTTACTCACCCAATTACTACGCTTTTTCGAGTTACCCGAGGACGTGATTTTCCGCGACGTGGAAGGTATGGAACACCACATAAGTGGCGAGACCCTGGACGCCCTCGAACGCCTAACCCGCCACCTGCACGCCCACCCCGAGATCGTAGCCCAGCTCCGGCGCTGAACAACGCCCGGCCTCAGCGGAGCACAGTTGTCCACAACCACCCCGCCGCACCGGCGGCCGCGATGACCGCGATCAAGTTGGCCTTGAACCGGTGCAATGCCACGAAGGCCGCCGCGCTCAACGCAACTGCAAACCAGTCCCACCGCACGCCCGCCCCGGTCGCTGGCCGCCAGATTTGCCAAGCGAACCAAACAGCCAGGTTGAGCACCACGCCGGCCACCGCCGCCGTTACCGCCCCCAGCGCCGCCCCCAGCGCGGGTTTTTCTCGCAGTCGTTCGACGTGCGGCGCGCCGAGAAAGATCCATAGAAAACACGGCGCAAAAGTCACCCAAATCGTCATGGCCGCGCAGAGCGTTGCTGCGCATAACGGGGAAAGGCCGCTGTCCGGGTGGTTCCACCCGCCCATGAAACCCACAAACTGCAGCACCATGATCAGCGGCCCCGGTGTGGTCTCCGCAAAGGCCAGCCCAGCCAGCATCTGCGGCCCGTCAAGCCACCCGTGCACCTCGACCGCCCGCTGCGCAACGTAAGGAAGGACCGCATACGCTCCACCAAAAGTAACCACTGCCGCCCGCCCGAAAAAGAGCCCCTGCGCGACCAGCGTGCTTCCCCACCCGACCACAAAGCCCGCCGCCACAATGGGTGCCACCCAAAGGCCGCCGCCGAGCAAAAGCACCCACAAGGCCCGCCGCCAGCCCGCCGCAGAGGCGCCCTGGTCCGCCGCCGCGTCCAGCGCGCCGCCACCGGTCGGTGCAGTCGTCTTGACCGGAAACCACTGCGGCACGAATCGCCGCCCCGCCCAACCGGCAAGCGCCGCCCCGCCCACGATCCAAGGAAATCCGACGCCGAATCCAAACAGCAAAACGAAGGCCGCCGCAGCGATAGCCGCCAGAGCGGGCGCCGCCAGTGACTTGATCGCAAGCCGCGGCACGGCCGCGGCCACGACCGCCACGACCGCCGGCTTCAGGCCCGCCAAAATACCCGCCAGCCAAGGAGCTTCGCCATGGACCACGTAAAGGTAGCTCAGCCCCCAGAGGATAAACGCCGAGGGCATAACGAAAAGCAGCCCCGCCGCCAGCCCGCCGCGCGTCCGGTGCAACAACCAACCACAGTAGATCGCGAGTTGCTGCGCCTCCGGCCCGGGCAGGAGCATACAAAAGTTCAAGGCGTGCAAAAAACGCTCCTGCCCGATCCACCGTCTTTTCTCCACCAGCTCGCGCTGCATGATCGCGATCTGCCCCGCCGGCCCGCCGAAGCTGATGAAGCCGAGCTTCAGCCAAAACCGCAGGGCCTCGCCAAACCTGGGCGCCGCCAGGTCGCCACCCGCGCCATCCGCGTGCTGGCCGGATCGCTCCATGGCCGCGCCGCTCAAACCCGCCCTTGGCGCAGCCGCAACAAGCGCTCGCCCGCCGCCTTGATAACCTCGCGCCCCTTGGCGAAATGCAGCCGGACGTAGCGATTCTCCGCACCCGGAAAAAACGAGGAACCCGGCACCGGAGCCACTCCGATCTCCCGTGCCATCCAGTGCGCGCACTCCACGTCGCTCGAGAAACCGAGCGGCGTCACCTCAAGCATGACAAAATAAGCGCCCTCCGGCCGCGAGTAGCCTAGTCCAGTGCGGTCCAGATAGGAGAGCAGCAGGTCACGCCTGGCCTGATACTCCGTGCACAAACCGGCGTAATAATCCGGCCCCCAGCCCAGCGCCGTCACCACCGCATGCTGGAGCGGCGCGGCCGCGCCGATGGTGAGAAAATCGTGCACCTTGCGCGCCTGGGCGATGACCGCCGCTGGGGCTTGAACGTAGCCAAGGCGCCACCCCGTGATGGAAAACGTCTTGGAGAGCGACGAACAGGTGAGCGTGCGCTCCGCCATGCCGGGGAGCGTTGCAAAGTAGATGTGTTCACGACCGTCGTAGACGAGGTGCTCGTAAACCTCGTCCGTGATGATAAAGGTATCAAACTCCTCCGCGAGCGCCGCAATCTGAAGGAGCTCAGCCCGGGTAAAAACTCGCCCGCTTGGGTTGCTCGGATTACAGAGGATAAAGGCCTTTAGCCCGCCGCCGCTGGCGAAGGCGGCCCGCAGTTCGGCTGGATCGAAACCGTAACCAGGAGGATGCAACGGCACATGCACCGCCGTCGCCCCGGTCAGAATGGCGTCTGCGTTGTAGTTTTCGTAAAACGGCGAGAACATACCCACGCGGTCGCCAGGGTCACAGACCGTCATCATCGCAACCATCATCGCTTCAGTGCCGCCACAGGTAACGACGAGCTCGCCCGCCGCATCGACTGGGCGACCGGAAAAACGCCCGATCTTCGCCGCGAGGGCATCGCGCAACTCGGGCGAACCCCAGGTCACCGCGTATTGATGACGACCGGCATCCATCGCCGCCCGCGCCGCCATGATCAGGGCCTCCGGCGGATCGCCGTCGGGAAACCCCTGCGCAAGATTGATTGCACCATGGCGGGCAGCGACCCGCGACATCTCGCGGATCAGTGATTCGGTGAAGACGGATGTGCGCCGGGAAGTCGTGGGCATCGGAAAAAAGGTTGGGCGAGAGCATCTCGGGCGAAAAATGGGACGCCTGGTTACTGCGGAATCTTCAATTCCATCCCGATCCGCAGCGTGCCCTCGTTGGGCATAACATCGCGGTTCGCCGCATAGATGTCGCGGAAACGCGAACGCGTTCCGTAATAGCGCAGTGAAATTAGCTGAAGCGTATCTCCCTTGGCCACGACATGCCGGCGTATCCCGGCCGCCGGGGCGGATAAAGCAGGCGGCGGCAAAGCCTGAGCCACTGGGGCGGGCGCCGGAAGAGGCGCCGGAACGACCGGGATCGGCGAGACCTCGACCGGCGCCGCATATTCCGGCCCGGCGCCACGCGCCGCCTTTCCGGTCAAGGGCGCGTCGGCGATAAACCCACCCTGCGAGGGCTCGAGCTCAAAGCCCGGCGAAACCGAGAGGCCCTCGCCCGCCGCCGCCTGGCGGGTGGTGTCGAGCACCGCCGCCCGCGCACCCGCAAGCTGTTCCTTGAGTTGCAGATTCTCCCGCTGCAAACGATCAATCGCGTCCATCAGGTCGGTGCGCTCCACCTGGTTGTCCAGCGGTTGGGCCGGCAGGGTGCGGGCAAAATCGCGGATGCAGGCCTCAATACTTTGCAACACCAGCCGCGCCTGCTCCGTGCCCGGACGCAGCTCACGGTAGCGCCGGTAGTGGTAGATGGCCGCGATCGGGTCCTTGATATGCTTGTGATAAAGGATGCCCACCTCGAGGTGGGACTCCGCCGCCGCCCCGCCGCGCTGATCGATGAGGCGGAGAAACTGGGCCAGCGCCTCCTGCTCCCGCCCCATGCGCAGCAACTCCTTGGCCCGGCGGTAGTCGGGATCATCCGCCTCCGCCGTGAAGGGCATGACTGACTGCGGCCCGCACCCGGTATGCAGGAGCGGCACAAGGGCTAGCGCGGAGAGGAGAAAAAGGGACGGCGAACGACGACGCATGACGCGAAAAAGGGAACAGACGGGAAACCAGAGGGAAAAGGGAGTTGAACGAAAAAACCGACAGACCAAGTCTTGCGACTCCCTCAAGGACACAAACCCGAAATGGCCCTAGACTCCACCTTCGTCCTCCGCCGCGCCCGCCAGGTCCTTCGCATCGAGCAGGAGGCCCTCGCGGCCACCCGCGAGGCGCTCGGCGCGGAGTTCGTCGCTGCGGCCCGCGCCGTGCACGAAACCCTGGTCGCCGGCCGCAAACTCGTTTTCACCGGCGTAGGCAAGTCCGCCCACATCGCCCAGAAACTCGCCGGCACCTTCAATAGCACTGGCGCGCCCTCCAGCTTTCTCGACGCCACCCAGGCCCTGCACGGCGACCTCGGCATGGTATCGGAAGGCGATCTCGCCCTCATACTCTCGAATAGCGGCCAGACCGACGAGGTGTTGAAACTTGTGCCGCTGCTGCGCCGCTTCGGTGTGCGTCTGGTGGCCTTCACCGCCCGCCCCGAATCCGACCTGGCCTCGGGCTGTGACCTCCGCCTCGTTTACAAGGTGCCCAAGGAGGCCTGCCCGCTCGCCCTTGCCCCCACCGCCAGCACGACCGCCGCCCTCGCCCTCGGCGACGCCCTCGCGATGGTCTTGCTCGAGGCCCGCGGCCTAACCCGGGATGACTTCGCCCGCTACCACCCCGCCGGCAACCTCGGCCGCGTGCTCTTGCTGAAGGTCGGCGACATCATGCGAGCCGGCGACCGCCTGCCGGTCGCCCCCGAAAACATCACCGTGCAAGACGCCATCCTGCGCATGACCAAAGCCCGCAGCGGCAGCATCGCGTTGGTCCACCCACGCACCGGCAAACTCACCGGCATCCTCACCGACGGCGATTTCCGCCGCAGCGCCCTCACCGGCCCCGATTTTCTGCAAAAAACCGCAGCCAGCTTCATGACACGCGGTCCCAAGACCATCTCGGCCGACGCCCTTGGAGTCGACGCCCTGCGCCTGTTCGAAGCCCACAAAATCGACGACCTCATCGTCGTTGACGCCAAGGGCAAACCCGTCGGCCTCGTCGACGGTCAGGACCTGCCGAAGCTCAAGATCGTCTAGACGGTCCCGTCTCCCGAGGCACCCCGCAGCGACGCCTTCGCCCATTTTCCCACCTCCGGCCGGATCACGTTTTTCGTCGTCCCGTTTCTCGGATTTGTGGCTAGATTCTCACCATGCCCACGCCCGCTTTTCACTACGCCGAGCCCTTCCCCCTCGGTCCCGACAACACCGAATACCGCCTGCTGTCCAAAGACGGCGTCGCCACCGCCACCTTCGAGGGTAAAACGATCCTGAAGGTCGCGCCCGAGGCCCTCACCCATCTGGCCCGCGAGGCCTACCACGACGCAAATTTCTACCTACGCCCCGCCCACCTCGAACAAGTCGCCGGCATCCTTTCCGACCCCGAGGCCTCCGACAACGACCGCTACGTCGCCCTCACGCTCCTGCGCAACGCTGAGGTCGCTGCCCAAGGTATCCTGCCGCTCTGCCAAGACACCGGCACCGCCGCCATCCTCGGCTACAAGGGCCAGCAGGTCTGGACCGATTGCAACGACGCCGAGGCCCTCTCCCGAGGCGTCTACGAGGCCTACACCCAGGAAAACCTCCGCTACTCCCAAAACGCCCCGCTCGACATGTGGCGCGAGGTCAACACCGGCACCAACCTTCCCGCCCAAATCGACCTCATGGCCGCGCCCGGTGATTATTACAAATTTCTGTTCATCTCCAAGGGCGGCGGCTCGGCGAATAAGATGTTCCTCTTTCAGGAAACCCGCGCCGTGCTCACACCGGCCGGTCTGGAGAAATTCGTCACCGACAAACTTGGCTACCTCGGCACCTCCGCCTGCCCGCCCTACCACCTCGCGTTCGTCATCGGCGGCACCTCCGCCGAAGCGACAATGAAGACGCTCAAGCTAGCCTCGACCAAATACTACGATGGCCTGCCCACCACCGGCGACGAGCACGGCCGCGCCTTCCGCGACCTGGAATGGGAGGGAAAGATTCTCGACCTCGCCCGCCGGACCGGCATCGGCGCACAGTTCGGCGGCAAATACTTCGCTCTAGACGTGCGCGTGATCCGCCTGCCCCGCCACGGAGCCTCCCTGCCCATCGGCATGGGCGTCTCCTGCTCCGCCGACCGGAACATCAAGGCCAGGATCAACCAGGCCGGCATCTGGCTCGAAAAACTTGAAACCAACCCCGGCCGCTTCCTCGCCCCCGCCCAACGCCAGATCAAGGACGACAAGTCCGTCCGCATCGACCTGAACCAGCCGATGCCCGCCATCCTGGCCGAGCTATCTAAACACCCCACGACCACCCGCGTATTGCTCAACGGCCCGCTGGTCGTCGCCCGTGATATCGCTCACGCCAAACTAAAGGAACGTATCGACGCCGGCCTCGGTCTGCCCGACTACCTCAAAAATCACCCCGTCTACTACGCCGGCCCCGCCAAGACCCCCGCCGGCTACGCGTCCGGCAGCTTCGGCCCCACCACTGCGGGCCGGATGGACAGCTACGTTGATCTTTTCCAGTCGCTCGGCGGCAGCCTGATCATGCTCGCCAAGGGTAACCGCTCCAAAGCCGTGACCGATGCCTGCGCCAAATACGGCGGTTTTTACCTCGGCAGCATCGGCGGCCCCGCCGCCATCTTGGCCAAAGAGAACATCAAGAAAGTCGAGGTCCTCGAATACCCAGAACTCGGCATGGAAGCGGTGTGGAAAATCGAGGTGGAGGATTTTCCAGCGTTCATTTTGGTGGACGACAAGGGCAACGACTTCTTCGCCCAAGGCTGCGGCGCCTGCCTCCCCGGCGGCCTCACCGCCGCCGCCGCCAAGAAATAATCTCCCTGCATCGTTTAAAGGGCCTGAGTCCGCCTTCACGACTTCGCGTATAATCCCTCCTCCGGGATTTATCCGGTGGATTTTAAACTAACCCGCCAACCCGCCGGGCCGTCTGGCGTCTGACGGTTGCCGGTTGGACGAGGACGGTTTTTCCGCCCAGACGCGCGGCCACAGGAACAAACTTTATCTTGCGGCGCTGGGAAAACGTCCCGTAGTAACGCCCCCCTCGTGCCAAAGTCGGCCGGGGATTTGGTTCTTTGCCAAGGCTTGCCCTTCAGGTTCCTCCACGCCGCTTTGTCCTCATCCGACAAGACCCCGGCGCAGGCTCCAGAGCGGCGGGCGCCGGCAGAGTGCCAATTCGTCAAAGTGCATTGGTTTCGGGTCGATAGCTCAACGGTAGAGCAGCATCCTTTTAAGTTGTTGGTTCCGGGTTCGAATCCCGGTCGACCCACCAAGCACGGCACACGTCAGCCCGCTCACTCCACCGCTTCGTTGGCAAAGGCCGCGTAAACAATGCCGAGCAGATTCTGCGACGTCACCCGGCCCTGATCCTCGGTTTCGTTGTTCAGGCCCGCGACCCGCCACCCCCCGGCATCCAGCGCGATCAAGCGGTGCAACACGAGCGAGCCAAGGTCGCTGCGATAGGCTACATTCATGCCGGCCTTGAGCGCAGCATAGGGTATTTTCTGCAAAACCAGCACCGTATTTTCACCGTAAACCGGTCGCATCGAAGAACCCGCCCCGATGACCGTCAACCGGGCCGGATCCAACGCCGCCAAGCTCTCGGCATCCCGCCAAGCTTGGTTGAGACTTACGTTTGCCCGTGGAGGTGACACCGCCGGCACCGATTTCTCGGTCACCGTTTCGGTGACACAACCAGTCAGCCCGCACAGGATCACACCACTGAGGCAAAATCCCCATCTGCCTATCGGCATGTTACCGCATGACATACAAGGAACAAGACTTGGCATTCGTAAAAAATCGATAAGATTGGTAAGGAATTTACTCTGTCCGGTCTTGTGCCGGCCCCTCCTTAACATGAAGCGCCTCCTCATCATTGAAGACCAGACTGCCATCCGTGAACTACTTGTGGAAGTCCTTAGCGGAGATAAACATTACCAATTAGTGGGCGAGAGCGGAGACGGTCAAAAGGCCCTGGCCCTCTGCCTAGAGTTAAAACCCGATCTCCTCGTGCTCGATGCGAAGTTACCCGGTATGAATGGCGTCGATCTACTGCGCCGTCTGGTAAAACAACTGCCCCACATCCGCGTGCTCGTTTTCTCCGGCCATGAAAACCCCATGCTCGTGCGCGAAATGCTGGAGGCCGGCGCCCACGGTTTTGTAGAGAAAACCGCCGGCCTGAGTGAATTCAAAAAAGGCCTCAAAACCGTAGCCAACGGCGGCACCTTCTTCGGCCCGGCCGTCGCCGCCCTGCTGCGCGAGGTCGTCGCCAACCCCCGCTCGAGCAGCAACCCTGATTTCCTGACCGAACGCGAACGCGAGATTCTCCAACTGGTCGCCGAAAGCCACAGCACCAAGGAGATCGCGAGCAAACTCGGTATCAGCGCCAAGACAGTCGACAACCATCGCACCAACCTGATGCGCAAGCTGAACCTCCACGACGTCGCCAGCCTCACCCGCCACGCCTTCGACATCGGCTTGATCGAGACTAAAAAATCCTCCGCCCCAGAACTGGAAAGCGTGCGCCGGCAATAAACCGGGCCAGCAGCTATTGCCCTTTTCCCGAGGGCTTCAGCGTGGACCCGCCAGATTTGCCGGGAACCAATCCACCCGGTCCCTAGCCTTACTCAGCCTGGTAAAGCTGGAACTCGGCGAGTCCGGGTTGACCCTTCTCACACTCCATCGTGATACGGAAACGCGATGCGGTGACGGGGGCAAAGCGACCGACCACCCCATGGCCTTCGGTCGCCCCGGAGGCGAGTTGAAGCCAGTGACCATCGACCTCGGCGGCCAGCGTGTAGCGCTGTTTCAAACGGGGCCAGACATCAGGCTCGTCAGCGCCAAACGCCTGGACGAGCGCGGGAGCGGGCAGGGCGAATTCGAGCCAGGCGGAAGTGACGTCCGCAGGGGCACGCCAACGCTTGGCCCCGGTGCCGTCATTGGCATCCACGGCAGGCTGGCTGGGCTGCTCAGCGGACGCGGTGACAGTGGCGGCGCGGCTGACTAGCGGTTGCACGACGGGAGGCTCGGCGAGCTCAAGCACGATCACGCTGGCCACCGGATCAGGCGCGGTGGCGGGCACGTCAATGACGAGACGGCCGGCTTCCGGATGGAGGGCGAGCTTCACATCCGGCGATTGGAGCAAGGCAGCGGAAGTGGCACGGGAGAGCAACGGCACGCGGAGTTTGCCGTCAGCAGGCCAGTCGAAAACATGCAGATAGAGGCGTTGGCCGCGACGCGTCACGCTGCCCCAGGTGAGGGACTGAAAAGGGCCGCGGGTGGTGCCGTAGATGGCATCGCCATTTTTCCCGAGCCAGGCGCCGACCTCAGCAAGACGGTCGAGCTGACCCTGAGGAATCACTCCGCTGGCGGTGGGGCCGACGTTAAGCAAAAAATTGCCGCCCATGGAAGCGATGTGGATGAGCTTACGGATCAGATCCGAACCGGATTTATTTTTGGTGTCGGTCGCGTTGTAACCCCAGTGGCGGCCGATGGTCATGCAGGTTTCCCAATCACCGGGATAGCCAGTCACGGGGACAAATTGCTCGGGCGTGGAAGTATCGCCGGGAAACCCGGGGCCGAGACGATTATTGGTGATAATGCCTGGACGCAGGGCAAGCAGAGCCGCGAGGGGAGCGACACGCTCCTTGGTCATGAAAACAGGGGTATCCCACCAGAGAATGTCGGGCTGATAACGGGTGAGCAGCTCGCGGGTCTGGGGAATGGCGATGGCGCGCAGGTAGGCGTCGGTATCACCTTTGTGGGCGTCATCCCAGCCATCGCCCTCAGGATGGCGGGACTTTGCTCCGCCAACGTGGACCCAATCCTGGGCCTGGGAGTAGTAAAAACCGATCTTGAGACCTTCGGCGCGGGCCGCGGCGACGAGGGGAGCGAGCAAATCCTTCCGGTAGGGCGTAGCGTCGGCGATATCCCAGTCCGTGACGTCGGACGGGTAGAGCGCGAAGCCTTCGTGGTGCTTTGCAGTGATGACGATATAGCGCATTCCGGCGGCCTTGGCGGCACGCACCCAAGCCACGGGATCGTAGTCAACGGGGTTAAAATTAACGGCGTGGGCACGGTATTCGGCCACAGGAATCTTCGCATTGTTCATGATCCACTCCCCGTAATCTTTCTTGTCCTTATACTCCCCGGCGTAGGCCGAGTAGGTGCCCCAGTGGATGAACAGGCCGAACTTGGCCTCGCGCCACCAGGCGAGTCGGGCGTCATGCTGGGCAGGCGTCTCGGCTGCCATGACGACGGCGGAGGAGCCATCAAGGCCGGCCCCGTCCTGGGCCCGGAGAATTGGAACGATCCAGACGCTAAGCAGCGCAAACAAAACCAGGGTCGTGGGGCGGCTAAGGCCGTGCTTGGGGTGGGTGGGCTTCATGGGGTATAAAAATACAGGGCAACCCGTGATTTAATTAAAATTAAAAAACACCTTCGAAATAACAAGGGGGCGCGCTCGACCCAGGCGACCAGCCGAAATGCTGACTGTTCAATTTTACAGGCTTTGCCGCAAACGCGCAGCCCGGCACCGTCATTCGCTCCACCCCGCTAATCGACGCTCACCAGTCACGGAAGTGTCGACCCTTTCCGATGCTTTCGCCACCCCTACTCCTTTGCGGCGCCGCTCCTGCCATCTGCGGCCGGCACCGCAAGACTCGCCTCCCCGCGAGCGAGGGCCTTCGCGCCGAGTGCCCGCCGCTTCGCATCCACCACCCGCACCGAAACCAAATAACCTGCGTCGATGCGATCCAGCAAAGGCACCGTCAGAGTAAATCCTTCGCCGCCCGCCGCCGCGTAACCCAGAAAAAATATCACCTCGTCCTGCGTCCCTTGGACCACGTCTATGCCGGTCAACGGCAGCACCCCCGCCCCTGCGCCTGCGGAGCGCAGGACGCACAACTCCCGTCCCCTGGCCTCCAAACCCGGACGCAAGACCGCGAAGGTCTCCGCCGTGACTGCCGGCCCTGCACCGCTTTCATCAAGGATCACGCCGGCGAAGTGCGCCGAGACCACGACCACCAGCTCGATCCGGTCCGGATGCACCCGGGCATCGACCGTCATTTCCCTCACATCATGCGCGAGCGCCACCGTGCCGCCAACCAATGCCAGCGCGAGCCCCAGCCAGCCGATCAATCGATTAAACACGCGGCGCGGACTCATGGGATTGGCCGCGCACCTTTCGCTTCATGACATTTCGGCGCAACCTCGTTGTTTCCAGCCTAGCCCGCCTCAACTGCGCGTGGACAGCCCTGCTGCTCGGCCTGCTCACCCCAGCGGCCCACGCCCAACGCCAGATGGAAACCCTCGGTCGCGGTCTGGTCGTGGTGCGCCCCAGCTCCACCCAAGCCTACATCGGCTGGCGTCTGCTTGGCGACGATCCAGACACGATCGCATTCAATGTCTACCGCTCCGCCAATGGCAGCGCACCGGTAAAACTCAACGCCACCCCGCTCGCCACCACCACCGACTACACCGACGCCAGCGCCAACCTAGCCGTTACCAACGTCTACACCCTCCGCCCCGTCCTCACTGGGCTAGAGCAACCCGCCACCGCGTCTTTCACTCTCTCCGCCAACGCCCCCGTCCGGCAATACCTCGACGTCCCGCTGCAAATCCCCCCCGGCGGCACCAACGCAAGCGGCGCCTTCACCTACACCGCCAACGACTGCAGCGTCGGCGACCTCGATGGCGACGGCGAATACGAGCTGATCGTCAAATGGGATCCTACCAACTCTAAAGACAACTCCCAGTCGGGCTATACCGGCAACACCTTCCTGGACGCCTACAAACTCGATGGCACCCGCCTCTGGCGCATCGACATGGGAGTCAATATCCGCTCGGGCGCCCATTACCTGGATCCGATGGTCTACGATTTCGACGGCGATGGCCGCGCCGAGATCATCTGCCGCAGCGCCCCCGGCTCGATCGACGGCACCGGCACCTACGTCGGCGGCGCGGCCAAGTGGCAGGGCGGCACCCGCCCCGCCTTCAATGATACCGACGATTACCGCAACACGTCCGGCTACATCCTTACCGGCCCGGAGTTTCTCACCGTCTTTGACGGTCTCACCGGCGCCGAGTTGGCCACCACGCGCTTCTTCCCCCAGCGCGATCCGGACAACCTCGTCGATAACCCCTCCAGCTCCCGCCTCACCACCCTCTGGGGCGATGGCTACGGCAACCGCTTCGACCGCTTCCTCGCCGCCGTCGCTTACGTCGATGGCCAGCGTCCGTCCGCCATCCTCTGCCGCGGTTACTACACCCGCACCTTCCTCACCGCCTGGGACTGGCGCGGCGGCCAACTCACCCGCCGCTGGGTCTTCGACAGCGGCTCCGGCCCCACCTCCAATCGCGCCTACGCCGGCCAAGGCGCGCATAGCATCAGCGTCGGGGACCTCGACGGGGACGGCCGGGACGAGATCGCCTACGGGGCCTGCGCCATCAACGACGACGGCACCGGCCTCTGGTCCACCGGCCTCGGCCACGGCGACGCCACCCACCTTTCGGAAATGGACCCGGACAAACCAGGCCTGAAGTTTTTCATGCCGCACGAGACGCCGTCCGCCTACGGCATTTACGGGACCAGCCTGACGGAGCAACGCGACGGCACCCCCCTGTGGGGCGCGCCCGGCGGCGGCGACGTCGGTCGCGGCGTCGCCTTCGACATCGACCCCCGCTACCCCGGCTACGAAGCCTGGGCCACCAACAGCTCCACTGTCTACACCGTGAAGGGCGTGCCGATTACCACTAACAGCCGCCCGGCCGTGAACTTCGGCGTGTGGTGGGACGCCGATCCCCTCCGCGAACTGCTCGACGGCACCACCATCTCGAAATGGGTCCCCGCCAGCGCCAACGTCACCACCCTGCTGAGCCTGACCGGCACCTCATCAAACAACGGCACCAAATCCACCCCCAACCTCAGCGGCGACCTCCTCGGCGACTGGCGCGAGGAGGTCGTGATGCGCGCCTCGGACAACACCGCCCTTCGCGTCTACACGACGACGATCCCCGCCACCAACCGCCTGACCACCCTGATGCACGATCCCCAGTATCGGGAGGCCATCGCGTGGCAGAACACCGGTTACAACCAGCCCCCGCACCCCGGTTTCTTCCTCGGCCAAGACATGGCCACTCCACCCCGCGCACCCATCTGGCGCGGGAATCTCGTTTGGAAAGGCGCCCCCGGTGTCAACACGTGGGATGCCGGCACCAGCGCCCGCTGGCTGCGGAGCGCCACCCCGAGCACGTTCACAAGCACCGACAGCGTTTTACTCGATTACACCGGCGATACCTCGTCAGCCCTCGCTCTCACCGGCACCCTCACCCCCAGCGAAGTCGTGGTTCATAACGCCGTCGGCAAAGACTACACGTTCGGTGGCAGTGGCACCCTCGCCGGCCCCATGACCCTCACCAAGGCCGGCCTTGGCACGCTTACCCTCCAGTCCTCCCACACCTATTCCGGCGATACCCGCGTCCAGCAGGGCGACCTCGTCGTCAACGGCACCTTCTCCGCCAGCCGCGTGGTCGTCGAGGGCTTGGGCTGCGTCTCCGGCTACGGCTCCCTCGGCGGCGGCCTGCTGGTCAAGCCCCGCGGCCGCGTAGCCCCCGGCGCGACCGGCACCGCCGCCACCCTCGCCGTCGGCTCCCGGCTCGAACTGAACGCCGCCGTCCTGCAGTTCGACCTTGGCGCCACCCCCGCCGCCAATTCCGACCGACTCGCCGTGACCGGCGACCTCGCTCTCGCCGGCGTCACCCGGATCGAACTAAGCCGCCTCGCCGGCCCGCCCACCGCCGGCATCTATCCCCTCATCACTTACACCGGCGCCGTGACCGGATCCGCAGCCAACATCTCGGTGACCGGCCTCGCCGGCGCGCCCGCTGCCCTCGGTCTGTCCAACGGCGCCCTCGTGCTGAACATCGCCTCCACCCGCGCACCTGACGCCCTCGTCTGGCGCGGCAACGCCGCCACCTGGGACGTCGCCACCAGTCTCAACTGGCTCCTCGCTAGCACGCCCGACGCCTTCGTCACCGGCGACGCCGTGCGCTTCGACGCCACTGGCGCGGCCGCCGCCTCGGTATCTCTCGCGACGGAGGTTTTCCCCACCTCCGTCACGGTCGACGCCGTCACGAATTACACCTTCTCCGGCTCGGGCGCCATCGGCGGCGGCGGCGGCCTGACCAAAGCCAACACCGGCACCCTCACCGTCCAGACCGCCAACACCTATACCGGACCCACCACGCTGAACGGCGGTGTCCTCTCCATCGCCAGCGTCAGCCCCGCCGGCTCCCCCGGCCCGCTCGGCGCGGCCGATGCCTCCGCCACCAACCTGGTTTTCGGCGGCGGCACCCTTCGCTACACCGGCGCGTTGAACTACTCCACCAACCGCTCCGCCACCCTCGCAACGGCGGGCGGCACCATCGAGATCTCCACTTCCTCCGCCAGCCTGGTCTGGGCAGGCGACCTCACCGGCTCCGGCGTGCTCACCAAAACCGGCGCCGGCACGCTCAACCTCGCTGTCCCCAACACCCGCTCCGGCGGCACCGTGGTCAAGGCCGGCACCGTCCTGCTCGGTTCCTTCGAAGCCAACGAGGACGGCCTTGGCACCGGCCCCGTCACCCTCGACGGCGGCACCCTGTCGATGACGGATCTGCAGTCGAACAACGCCTGCGCCTGGAACCTCATCGTCCCCTCCGGCTCGACCGGCCGCCTCAACGCCGACGGCCGCTGCACCCTGTCCGGCACCCTCACCGGCGCGGGCACCTTCACGTTCTACACCCCCTTCAACCGCACCGCCCTGAGCGGCAATTGGTCCGCCTTCACCGGCCAGATCAACGTCGTCACCGACGCCGATGGCGGCGATTTTCGTATCAATAACTCGTCCGGCTACGCGAACGCCGCCCTGAATTTTGCTAACCTCGTCAACGTCTACTCCCTGACCGGCTCGGCCAGCCTCGGCTCGTTGTCCGGCTCAGCCGACACCGTCCTCTCGGGCACCGCCTGGACCATCGGCGCAAAAAACACCGATTCCACCTACACCGGCACCATCACCGGCAACAGTCTGACCAAGGTCGGCTCCGGCGTGCTCACCCTCGCCCCCGCCGGCACCACCAGTCTCGCGACCACCACTACATCCGGCAGCGCCTCGGTCACCCTTACCAGCACAACCGGCCTCACCGCCCAAATGCCCGTGAGCGGCACCGGCATCCCCGCCGGCACCCGCATCTCTGCGGTCAATAACGCCACTTCGCTCACCCTGACCCAGGCCGCCACCGCCACCGGCAATCCCACCCTCCTCTACACCGACGTGAACACCTACGCCGGCGCCACTACGGTGTCGGCAGGCGCGCTCGTCTCGAACGGCGTGCTGTCCGCTTCCGCCGTCACCGTCGCCTCCGGCGCCGCCCTCGGCGGCTCCGGTGTATTCGCGGGCCCCGTCACTTTCCAGTCCGGAAGCAAACTCCGCGCGAACGGCTCCGCCGGCCCGGTCTTCGCCGGCGCCCTCACCTTCGCCGGCCCCGTCTCCATCGAGCCGGTCAGCCCCCTCGGCGCCGGCACCTATCCACTTTTCACCTACACCGGATCGCTGACCGGCACGCCTACCTTTACGTGGGGCGACGCCAACTTCACCGCCAACTTCAACACCGCCACGCCCGGCGTCGTCACCGTCACGCTCGTCTCAAACACCAACCGCGCCCCTGCCGATCTCGTCTGGACCGGCGCCGCCTCGGCCGCGTGGGATACCACTTCCGGCAACTGGAAATTCGCCGACACCGGCCTCGCGACCACCTTCCTCGCTCAGGATCGCGTGCGCTTCGACGACACCCGCACAGGCAACCCTGCCGTCGCCGTAGCCGGCCCCCTCAACCCTGCCACCGTGACGGTCGAGGCCGGCGGCAACTACACCTTCACCGCCACCGCCGGCGGCCTCACGGGCGCCACCAGTCTCGTCAAAGCCGGAGCCGGCACACTCACTCTCACCGGGGCGAACACCCTGACCGGCGGCATCACCCTCCAAGCCGGCACGATCACACTAGCCGACGAGACCGCCAACCTCTCCGGCCTCGGTTCCGGCCCCCTCACCCTCCTTGGCGGCACGCTCCAGCAACTCGACGGCAACGCGTCCTACAGCGCCGCGACCTACGACCTGCGCGTGCCCGCCGGCGCCAACGCCACCCTGCGCGCCGACTCGCGCATGGACCTCTCCGGCCCGCTCACCGGCGCCGGCACGCTCAACCTCTACGTCCCTTGGGTGCGGTTCAAAACCCTCGGCGACTGGTCCGCGTTCACCGGACGCATCAACGCCGTCTCCGACGCCGACGGCGGCCTGTTCCGCCTCGCGAACACCGCCGGACTCGCCCAGGCGCACACCGACCTCGGCGCCAAAGTCACCCTGCTCTCCTACCTAAACCAAAACCAAACCCTGCCGCTCGGCGCGCTCTCGGGCGCCGCCGACGCCGTCCTCGGCGGCATCGTGCCGGATAACAACACCCCCGGCTCCAACCTTCTGACCTGGCAGATCGGCGGCCTCGGGACCGACGCCACCTTCGCCGGCGCGATCACCAACGGCACCAGCCCCGCGCGCACCAGTATCACTAAAGTCGGCGCCGGCACCTGGACTTGGAGCGGAACCGGCAATTATACCGGTCCTACTATCGTTTCCGCCGGCACCCTCGCCCTCGCCGGCACTTTGACCAACACCTCCACCATCGAGGTGCTCTCCGGCGCAACCCTGCACCTCACCGGCACGCTCACCGTCGCATCGGTTACCATCCGCGCCGGCGGCACCCTCTCCGGCGGCGGCACGATCAACAGCGCCCTGATCAACCAAGGCACCCTGACCGCCGACGGCACTACGGCGGCCTGGAATCTGAACGGCGCAGTGACCAACTCCGGCGTGATCCGCCTCACCCGCGGCGCCACCCTCGCCGCAACCGGCGCCTTCACCAACACCGGCACGCTAGACCTCGTCACCGCCGGCTCCGCCCCGCCCGCCGGCCTGACCGGCGCGGGCACCTTGCTACTCGCCGGAGCCATCCCCACCCCCGCCATCGCCCAAACCGGAGGCGCGATCCAACTCACCCTGACCTCCCTAGTCGGACACATTTATCAACTCCAGCGCACCACCGACCTGGCGACCGGCCCTTGGACCGACACCGGCGCACCGCAGGCCGGCACCGGCGCTAATCTCTTTTTCACCGACACCCCCACGCCCGCCGAGCCCCGCGTGTTCTACCGCGTCGTAGTCGCGCCTTGAAGCAGGCCGATTAGCCGCACCCCGCCGCCTCGAGCAGATCCGCCTCGAAGCGTGCCACCACCGCGTCCCAGGTGATGCCCAGCGCGGTCGCACGGGCCGCCGCCCGGATCTCCGGCCAGCGCGCGCGCGCCGCCAGCGCCCGCTGCGCCGCCGCGTGGAAGGCCTCCGGCACATCGAACTCGGCCTTAAAACCGTCCACACCGTCGCGCAGGTGTTCGCGCGTCGCGGCGTAATTATAGGCCACCGTCACCAGACCGCTCGCCGCTGCCTCGGTGACAACGTTGCCGAAGGTCTCCGTCACGCTGGCGAAAAGAAAGAGGTCGCCCGAGGCATAGTGCGCCGCCAACTCGGCGCCGCGCAGCATGCCGGCGTAGTGGAACTCCGGATGCGCCCGCGCCAGCGGCTCGCGTTCCGGCCCGTCGCCAACAAGGACGAAGCGCGCCCGCGGCTCGCGGGCGCGCAGGCGAACAAAGGCCTCCACCGCCAGCCCGAGGTTTTTCTCGGCCGCGATCCGGCCCACATAGAGCACCACCGGATCGTCCGGCCCCGCGCCCCAGGCCGCGCGCAAAGCGTCGCTGCGTTTGGCCGGGTCGAAAAGCGCGGCGTCCACCCCGCGCGACATGACGCCAAGACCGCGAAACCCCTCCGCCGCGAGCTCCGCGACCATCTGGCGCGTTGGCACCAGGGTGCGGCGGGTGGAGTTGTGGAACCAGCGCAGATAAGCGAGCGTAGCGTCACGCAACGCCGCGACCCCGTAGTGGCCGCCATAGGAGTGAAAATTAGTGTGGAAACTCGAGGTCACCGGCAGGCCGAGGCGACCCGCGACCGCGAGGGAAGCCAGCCCCAGCGGGCCTTCCGTGGCGATATGCACTAGCTGCGGCCGGCAAAAGCGCCAACTCGCCTCGAGCCGGTGCAGCGCGGGCAGACCCAGCCGTAGCGAGGAATAAAAGGGGATCGCCATGCCGGGCACCAGCAGGTCGTCGTCCGACCCCGTCTCGCCGCGCTGGCGGGGCCGCACCACCTGGACCTCGTGCTCACGCGAGCGCAGGCCGCCCACGAGCCGGCTCAACGTCATGGCGACGCCGTTCACCTCGGGCGGATAGGTCTCCGTTACCAGCGCGATCCTCATGTTAAAAACATCCCGCCCTTCATCCCGCTCAGGCGATGCCGAGCTGCACGCGTCCCGCCTCGGAAATCATCTGTGGCGTCCATTGCGGATCCCAGACGATGTGCACGCGGGCCTCCACTACCCCGGGCAAAGCCGCGACCCGCTGGCGCGCATCCTCGGCGATCACCGGCCCCATGCCGCAACCGGGAGCGGTGAGGGTCATCTTCACGTCAACCCGGCGCCCGCCCGCGGGTGAATCGCCGATGTCGAGGTCGTAAACCAAGCCGAGGTCGACGATATTGACCGGTATCTCTGGATCAAAGCACCCCTTGAGCGCATCCCAGACCAATTGTTCCGAAAAACCGCCCGCCACTACCGCCGCGCCGGCCTCGCGATCGAGCTTGTCCAGGTCGAGACCGGCAATGGCCCCGGCGTCAGCCCGCGCGATGCGGAAGAGGCCATGGTCGGTGCGGACGGTGACGTTGCCGCCCAGCGTCTGCACAATGTGCACGGCCTCGCCCGCTGCCAGCGTTGCCGGAGTGCCGGCAGGGATTACGGTGGCCGGGACGTCTTCGAGTAGTCGGGTCGTGCTCATGGTGCCACGGCACTCTATCGGGCGCGCAGGTCAAGCGGCAGGCGCGCATAGACGCCCCGGGGATCGTTGAAGCCGGCGAGTTCACGCAATTGTGACCCGGCCCGGCGCACGAGGCCACCGAGAGGCCCACGCAGGCCGGTCGCAAAACGAGCCTCGGGCGACTCCCCTTCCTCGATCATCTCCGCCAGCGCCTCGGCCAGCGGACGTGTGGAAGGGTATTCCTCGATGGCCGGAGCGCCCTCGATCTTAGCCAGCTTGGCGGCATGGGCGATGGCGGCTTCGAGGCCGCCGATCTCGTCCACCAAGCCGAGTTCGACCGCCCGGGCCCCGGTCCAAACCCGCCCTTGGGCGATTTCATGCACCGCGGCCTTTTCCAGACCGCGGCCCTCCGCCACGCGGAGCAGAAACTCGTCATAAGTGCGGTCGACCAGCCGCTGGAAAACCGCCAGCTCGGCCGGGCTTTTGGGCCGCGCAGAAGTCATCAGGCCAGCCTTCTCGCCGGTGGTCACGCGATCCCAAGTCACACCGATCGAGCCGGCCAGTTTCTCAACGTCAAATTGCAGGCCAAATACCCCGATCGAACCCGTGATGGTCGTGGGTTCGGCGTAAAGACGCTCCCCGAAAGTGGATATCCAGTAGCCGCCCGAGGCGGCGTAGCTGCCCATTGAGACGACCAGGGGCTTGGCAGCGCGCAGCAAGCGCAGCTCCCGGAGCATCTCCTCGGCCGCGCTGGCCGATCCACCGGGGCTGTTGACGCGCAAGACCACCGCCGCCACCTCGTCGTCCTCGCGCAAGGCCCGCAAATGCCGGGCATAGGCCGCCCCGCCCACCTCGCCGTCCCGCCCCTCCCCTTCGACGATCTCTCCCTCGGCGTAAACCACCGCGATCTTTCCGTCCGGACGCAGAACGGGATCCAAAGTCTTTAAATAAGCCGGCAGAGCGATTTGCACGAAAGTGTCACCGGCTTCCGCGCCAGTTTCCGCCCGTAACTCATCGAGCACCTCGTCACGGTAGCCGATCTTGCTCACCAGACCAGCCGCCAGCGCCGCCTCGGGCGGAATCAGCCCCTCAGCATCGACCAACGCCTGCAACTTGGCGGAATCCATGTTGCGATCCAACGCGATCTCATCGCGCAAATCGCCCCAGAGACCTTGCAAGAGCTCGGTGAGTTGCTCGCGATTTTCAGGGCTTAGGTCGGTGCGGATGTAGGGCTCGACCGCGCCCTTGTATTTGCCGGAGCGCGTCACCTGCACGCCAACCCCCCATTTTTCAAACGCCCCCGCATAGAACATCGGCTCGCTCGCCAGACCGGGCATGACCACGAGGCCGAAGGGGTTGAGCACCAACTCACCCGCACCCGCGGCGAGATAGAGCTCCGGCGTGCCGACCTCGTCAAAATAAGCCTTCACCGGCTTGCCCGCCGCCTTCACCTCACCCAACGCCACGCGCAGTTCGCGCAACGCCGCGAAACCCGTGCCATAGCCCTCCGGGGAAAATGCCCCGGTGATGAAAACGCCCCGGATCCGTTTATCCACGGCGGCCTGGTGCAAACCGGCGCAGGCCCGGCGCAGCGAAAGCGCCTGCGGGCCTTCACCATGGAGCAGCCAGCCCAACCCCGCCTGCTCCACCAAGGGAGGCGCATCGGTGAGATTGAGCCCGTCGAGGTTCAACACCAGATAGGCGCCGTCTTTCACCACGGCCACGCCCTTCTCCGAGACACTGGACAACACTGCGAGTCCGCCAACCAGCAGCACCACCGCGAGGACACAAAAGGCTGCGAGCCCGAGCAGGGTTCCGACAAAAGAGGCAAAAAAGGCTTTCATGCTCCATAGGCTAGGTCCCGCCCTTCCCGCGCGGCGAGCCACATCTGTCTATCCGTAAAAACGGTCTCTTCGCCCTGAAATTGTCACCTGTTCCGGGCTTTGCAGCCAGCGTTCGTCCGGCCAAGCTCGATTCCATGGACGAACCCGTAGCCACTCTGCTGACGACCAATCGCAAGGCCCTCACAATCAATCTGGATGACTCGAAATACGGCACCTTCGCCGAAATCGGGGCAGGTCAGGAGGTGGCACGGTTGTTTTTTCAGGCCGGTGGCGCTGCCGGCACCATCGCCAAGTCGATGTCCGCCTACGACATGACGTTCAGCGATGCCATCTACGGCAAAGCCCCGCGCTACGTCTCACGAGAACGGCTCGTGACGATGCTTGATCACGAATACGAACTGCTGGTCGCCCGTCTGGGCGAAAAACGCGGCGCCACCACCAAGTTCTTCGTCTTCGCCGACACCGTCGCCGCCAAGGCCTACAAGGGTAACAACGAGTGCCACGGCTGGATGGGCATCCGCTTCCAACCGGCTCCCGGTGAAACCACCCCGAGCGACGTGATGATGCACGTCCGCATGTGGGATAAGGACAACGTCCGCCAGCAGGAGGCCATCGGCATCGTGGGCACCAACCTCATCTACGCTGCCTTCTACCTCCGCGAAAATCTGGAGAAATTCATCTCCTCCCTCGCGGATAACGTCGGCTCCGACCGCATCGAGATCGACATGCTGAAGTTCTCCGGGCCTGCCTTCGCCACGGTCGATAACCGCCTGATGTCCCTCCACCTCGTCCGCCACGGACTCACCAACGCGGTGATGTTCGGCCCCAACGGCGACGTGCTCCAGCCTTCCGAAGTCCTCTATAAAAAAGCCATCCTGGTGGAGCGCGGCAGCTTCCGCCCTGTCACCCACGTGAACGTCGATATGATCAACTGCGCCACCGCGCAGTTCCTCCAAGAGCCCGCCGTGCAAGGCAAGGACATGATCGTGTTGATGGAGATCACCATGAACAACCTGCTCGCCGACGGCGAACTCGACGCGGACGATTTCCTCTCCCGGGTCGACATGCTGGGCGACATCGGCTGCACCGTGTTGATATCAAACTACAGCGAATACTACCGCCTGACCTCCTACTTCCGCCGCTACTCGAAGGAGATGATCGGCGTCGCCATGGGCATCAACAACCTCCTGGAAATCTTTAACGAGAGATATTACGAGCACCTCGAGGGCGGTATCCTCGAGAACTTCGGTCGCCTGTTCCGCAACAGCGTCCGCCTCTACGTGTATCCGATGCAGCGCGCCGCCTACGACCGCTACCTCGACACCGGCCACCACGCCGTGCCGCCAGCCGGCGCCGAAGGCACCGCCCCGCGCCCCTCCGCCATCGGCGCCGCCCCTTTCGCCCGCGAAGTGCTGATCAACGCCCGCAACGTCCAGGTCGCCCCCCACCTGCGCAACCTCTACGAACACCTTCTGGAAAACCACTACCTCGAGTGCATCGTCGGGTTTAACCACGACATTCTCGATATCTTCTCCCGTGATGTGCTGGAACGCATCCGCGCCGGCGACAAACGGTGGGAAAGCATGGTCCCCTCCCCGGTGGTTGCCGCGATCAAACGCCGCGGCCTCTTCGGCCATCCGGCCATCGCGGTTTAACTCGCCTGGACCTTGGCCGGCGTGGACGTGGCGGGCGCAATCGGCGCGGCCGGCGGGGCTGATTTCGGGGGCGCCGCCCGGCCGGCGGCGTCACCCAACAACTCCACCGAGGTCACCTGAAGCGTCACATTGACCATGCCCGGCGCACTGCGGTCACCCTGCACCGAGATCTGCTCTAATCCGAGGTAGGGCGCCTTGCTCGCCAATTCCTGATAGAAACGGATGACGGCGGCGAGGTCCACCTTGCGCATCGACACTTGCATGGTGTGGACAGCGAACTGGGCCGAGCGCTGGGTGCGCGGCGGTTCGGTGACCACGCCCAGCCCCGAGCGCTTGGCCATGCCCAGCACCTCAGCCACCAGAAAAGTGGCGTCGTAGGTCTTGGAACCGTCAAGGTTGCGCGCCGCGGCGGTGGCGGCGGCCTCGATCGCCTCCCGGTTGCCCAGCCAGATCGCCTGAGTCGCCAGCTCGGACTCGGCGGCGCGAAACTTGCGCAGGTTGGCGGTAAGATTATCATAGGCCGAGGACAACCAGATCGCCGCTCCGAGGCCCACAAAGGCGAGCACGAGCAGTTTTTCCCGTAACAAACGACTGAGGAACCAGGTGCGGAGCAAATTCACAACGCACCCCCTTTCTTCAACCCGTCGGCCTTGAACTCGAGCGCGAGGATGAAGCTCGTCACCCCGTCGCGCGCCCGCACCTCGCGGGTCTGCACACTGGCCAAGGCCGGCAGCGCCTTGAGCGCGTTGGCATAAGCCCCCACATCCTCGGGATTCACCGCCTGCGCCTCGACCTCCAGGCCGAGCAGGCCGCGAGTGACGAGCCGCTGAAACACCACCGATTCGGGCCTTGCAGGGTTGATCATGGCCATCATTTCAAAGGGCATCAGGCGTTTCTCGCTCAGCTCGGCAATGCGGTTGGCCAGCATCTGGGCCGCGTCAATCTGCGCCACCACCGGCTTCTGCGCCGCGACCTGCGCCTCACGCCCGCGGGTGAGTAAACCGAAGCCGCCGGAACCGACCTGCAGGAAGGCCGCCAAAGCGAGGATCGCCGCCGCGCCGAGCAGACCACGCCAAAGCCAATGATCACGCACCCCCGCGCGGCGGCGCGCAGCCAGAAACTCCGGGTCGCGCACGTCCGCACCCGCCGTCCACGCCAAAGGCAGGGGCGCGACCAGTCGCTCCCCCTCAAAAACCGTGAACCCGCCCTCCCCGCTGGCCGTGAGGAGAAACTCCCCGGCCAGCTCTCGAATTTCGACGTCCGCCGCCAGACCCGAGCGCGTCCGCACTTCGTCCAGCAAAGCGGCGGCCTGTTCCGGCCCGCCGGCGCGCACGATGACCGCCGACGGCAAATCCTCGCCCTCCACCCAACCCAGCGCTGTCAACCGGCCTTCGGCAGAATGCAGAGTCACGCCAGCCCCCGCCGGCCTGACCACCAGCAACGGCACAAAATCCGGAGTAACCAAGGCGGCAGTCTCCCATAGGTCCGTATCAAGCGCATCGAAGCGCCGGCGAAAAGCGGCGAAAACCAACGCTGAACGGCCATCCGCCGCAGGCAGATACCCGTGGTAAAGCTGATCGGGCGGAAACGGCGCCATGCCCTCCAGCGCCAACGTCACCTGGGCCTCGAGCGGCTCGCCCTCGACCAGCGCCACCCGGCGCACGAAAAAAGCGTCGCCGCGCGCGAGCAAGACCGGCGGCGGAGGCAGGGCGGAGGGCAGATACTGGGTGAAGGCGGACATTAAAGTGAGGTGTTTTCAGCTTCTGGGGCAGGAATCGGCGGAGGGGCGGCGGTTTCCACGAGTTCAAGGATGCTAAACGGGTAGTCCAACTTTTCCGCTGCGCCAGCGCCGCCGGACGCCGCATTTCCGCCCGCCGTCCGGCGCCCGGCCTGCCCGGCCGTCGCCTGCTTGCCTTCGACTGGGTTCGCGCCGGCCTGATTTTTTTTACCAGCAGCCCCCTGCGAGGCGGTGGAATTGCCTCCGTTCGTCCCGGCCGCGGTTGTTTTTTCCGCTCCCGGCTTGGCGACCTCGGGCAAAGCGACCCCTTTGGCCAAGCCGAGCAGGGCTTGCAGACTCATGGACGCAGCGCCCTCGCGCACGGTGACGGTGACGCGGAGCAGCTTGATCGATGCATCCAGTCCCTTGACGTCCACATTGCCCCCGATCACGCCGGTGACGTCCTCCATGGTGCGAAACCAGGGGGGCGAACCCGGCTTGCGCCCCGTCTTGCCCGCCCGGTAGCCCGCCAGTTGCTGTGCCTGCGTCGCATCCCATCCCCGGGCGGTGCCGAGGGCCGGCGCGAGGGAGTTCACGTTGGTGGCCTCGAAATCGTAGAGGGAAACATTCTCCCGCAGCGCAGCCCCGAAAGGCGTGAGCACACCTTGTTCGTCATAAACATACTCGCGCGCCACCCGCACCGCCTTGAGTTCGTCCCAGGACCGCAGCGAACGTTTCGGCACCGTGATCGGCGGGTCATCGCGTTCATAACGCGAGGCCTCGGCTTCGATGTCCTGCGGCTGATGGTTCTCCTTGCTCCACGCAAAAAGTCCGTCGGCAAAACGCTTGGCGTCGTTGTCACCGAGCCCGAGCGCGCGGGACAACTCGACCAGTTCCTCGAACTTCATGCCCGGCAGCGAGGCCTTGCCGCTCTCATCTTGGAAAACGTAACCCACCGTAACGCCTTCGCGCGGCGACTCGCCGGCATAGGTGTAGGGGTCGTTCCAGCCCTGGCCGGGGTCGTTGAGCTGGTCGTCGTCGGCCGCCTTGATCTCGGCCATGACGGCCAGGAGCGTCTCCAGTGCCCCGTAGGCGTCCTCCCGCAACCGCTCACGATCCGCCCGCCGGGTGGCGAGGGTGAGCTCGACCGCGCTGCTCTCCATGAATTTCACGATCATGAGCGAGGCCAGCAAGAGCGTGACCAGCACCACCACGATGACCGAGCCCCGCCGGGTCCGGGAAAAAATTACAGGTGAGGTCATGTCAGTAGTCCGTCGCCCCTTCGCCGCGCACCGGCACGCGCAGCACGCGTTCGGCGGTGAGTTTGTTGTAGGCGAAACGCAGGCGCAGGCGCTTCGGCAGGAGGTAGGTGCCATCGGGCTCGCGCTTGGGCTCTTCCACCGTCTCCCAGCGCTTGAAACTCTCGTCATAATAATCCCAGCCCATGGAAACCACGAAAGGCGAAACCACCACGACCCGCGGCGCCTCTTGCTCGCGCCGCAGCTCCAGAACGGACTGCCAGTGGAGGATCAGTCCCTTGCCCTGCGGATCAACCGTGAACGAGAGCTCCACGTCGGGGATCGCGGCGCCCGGCCACGAGAGCAGGCGATCGCCCTCGGCCAGCGTGAAGCACAACTCGGGAGTCTCGCCTCCGTTCTCCTGCTTGACCTCCTTGATCGCCAGTCCGTCGCCACCCGGCCCGAGCACGGCGGCGCGGAGCAAGTCCTCGACATGCGCCGAGACTGCGCGGCAGTGCTGGCCGAAGAGCCGCTCGTCACGCCCCTTGCCCCAGACCTCGGCCATCGAAAAAACAAAGATGTTCAAGGCCACCAGCAGCGAGCCCAGCAAGGCCAGCGCCAGCAAGACCTCCACCAAAGTGAAGGCGCGCACGCGGCGGTAAACAAAAGTAGCGCGGTTGCGGTTCACTTGAGCGCCTCCCGTTCGCGTTTCAGCCGGTCCTTGGCCTTGCGGCGCAACTCTTCCCGCTCGGCCGGAGTGGACCAGGTTGGGCGCAGGAGGCGGAGCTTGGCCCGGGTTCTGACGAGGTCGCCACCACCGGCCGGCGGCGGGGCGTTGAGCTCGATCTCCACCTCGAAAAGATCGCTGACGCCGGTCGGGGCGATCACCGCCCGCCAAGTGGCGCTGCGACCGTCGGGGAGCACCACGTCGCCCCCCCGCTCGGCCACCGCGCGGTCCGGCTCGGCCAACAACACCGCCCGCGCCCACTGCATATCGTCGCCGGAGCCGTCCCGCGCCTTCAGCGCGGCATGTAACTGGATGAGGTTGACGTAGGCCGCGCCGAGCGCGACCGCCGCCAAGGCAAAGATGGCCAGGGCGACCAAGACCTCGACCAAGGTAAAGGCCCGGCCGGGCCTGCGGGCGCCACGACTCACGAGGCACCTCCCGCCAGACCGGCCGGCAGCGGCGCGGCCGTCCACGGATCGATCACCAACACCCGGCGCGCATCCTTTTGCCGGATCTGCACCCGGGCGGGATCACAGGAACCATCAGGATAAAAACGCATGCGCTCGAGGGGATACTCCTCGATCTGGCCGCCGATCAGCGAAGCCCGGCCAAACTCGGCCTTGATCACGCGCACGCGCGGGCCGCCCTCGCGCAGGGGCAGCACCTCGACCTGATCCGTCCCCCAGAGAAAGCCCTGATCATCAGGCAACTGGACCATCTCGATGACCTGTCCGGTTTCCACCGCCCGCCCGCGCACCTTCTGTAAAAGCGCGAGCAGCGCCGTCTCCGGGTCCTGCTCCTTGTTGGCGTCGAGCAGCGAGACCGCCCCGCCGATCAGCACCGTTCCGAGCAGGGCGATGAGCAGCAGGACAAGCAGGATCTCCAGGAGCGTAAAGCCCCGCCGACCCGCGGGAAATGCGCGTGCGCGGCGCACCCGGATCACCAGTTGCCGATGTCTTCCTCGCCCTCGACCTTGTCCGCGCCCTTCGAGAACACGTCATAGGTGCCCTTGTTGCGCGTGCCGGGGTAACGATAGCCGTAAGACTCGCCCCAAGGATCGGTGGGCAGCTTGCCGCCCTTGGCCTCGATGTAGGGGCCTTTCCAGCGATCAGCCTTGCCGGAGGGGGCGGTGACCAGGGCTTCCAAACCCTCGGCAGTGGAGGGGAAATCACCGAGGTCGATGCGGTAGCGGACCAGCGAGGTCTTGATCGAATCGTTGACGAAAATCTTGGCGATGGACGCCTGGCTGTCGCCGAAGATCTTATCGACGTTCTTGACCGCGAGGCCGACCAGCAGGCCGATGATCGCGAGCACGACCAGAATCTCGAGCAGGGTGAAACCTTGACGGGCGGCACGCGGCAGACGGGGGCGGAGGTGGGTTAACATAGGGAAGTAAACTTTGGGCGAAAACCGGGGTCACTCACTGCGCCGGCGCAGGGGCGGGGGCCTCGGCGGCTGGTGCGGCCGGTGCCGCCGGCTGGGCGGGCGCGCCCGGCTGACCGGGCTTCGTGGCAGCGTTGCGCAACGCGCGGCGCCGACGGACTTCGGCGGCGACTTGCTCGAGCCGGCGACCGTCGGGATTACTCTGCCCCACTGCGGGAGGCTGGCCGCCGGCCTGCACCGCCGCGACCGGATGCGGCACGGCAGCCGCACCGTTTTGCACGGTGGCCCGCTTGAGCTGGAGCTTCACCGGCCGGCCGTTTTGCTCGACCTCGAGCAAAGAGTCTTGGGCATTGTAAGACACCACGCGCAAAGGACCCTCGCCCCCTTCGCGGATCCAGAAACCACGGCTCTGCGTCGTGTCGAAGACACTGTAGGAAGTGCCGGTCTCATCCACCGCCATACCACGAAACTCGAGCGTGCCCTGCTCGGCCGCCGCCTCGCCGGGATTGGCCTTGGGGCCGGCCGCCGGGGCAAAGGGCGAACGTTCGACCAGGGTGCCGAAATCCGCGGCCGGCAAGGCCGGCCCCGGCAGGGCAAGGACAAGAAGAATGGGGAGGGCGGGGAGTTTCACTGCAGAAAGGACGAGACAGGCAGGCCGTGCGGCGCTTGGCAACCTTCACATGGGACGCCCGCGCCTCTTCAGGGTTTCAGCACAATTTTCCCGAATTGTCCGCCCCGCTCCAGGAGCGCGAAGGCCTCCGCCGCACGCGCAAAGGGGAATACCTCGCCCACCACCGGCCGGATGGCATGGCCCGCCACCGCCGCCAGCATCGCTTCCCAATCGGCCGGACTCCCCATCGTGCTGCCGAGCAGACTGAGCTGCCGCCAGAAAACTTTGCGCATAGGCAATACCCCGGGGTTGCCCCGGGTGGCCCCAAAAAACACGATCCGCCCGCCCGGCGCCGCCAGATCGACGAGTGACTCGAAACCGCTGCCACCGGCGCTGTCCACCAGCACAGCAAACAGGCCGCCCGCCTCCCGCTCCGCCGCCTCCGCCCAGCCCGGCCGGGTATAATCAAAGCCCCCGCGCGCCCCCAGGGTCTTGGCCCGGGCGATTTTGGCAGGATCGGAAGAAGTCACCCACACCTCCGCACCCGCCGCCACCGCGAATTGCAAGGCAAAGACCGCCGTGCCCCCGCCGATGCCCCCCACCAAGACCCGCTCGCCCCGGCGCAAAGCCGCCCGGCTCATGAGCGCACGCCACGCCGTTAAACCCGCCAGTGGCAGCGCCGCCGCCTCCTCCTCGCCGAGATGGTCCGGAATCACCGAGACCTGCTCCACCGGCACCGCGATGCATTCCGCCAGCGTGCCATTCCGTGGCAGGCCGAGAATCGAAAAATCCGCCCCCTGCGCCGCCTCACCAGGGCCCCAGCCAAAGGAGGGATTGATGAGAACCCGCCGCCCACGCCACGCCTCGTCTACCCCCGCACCCGTCGCCACCACCTGACCGGCCCCGTCGGACCCCGGGATGGAGGGAAATTTCAGCCCGGCATATTGGCCGAGCTTGATCCAGACGTCGCGGTGGTTGAGCGCCGCCGCCGCGATCCGCACCACCACCTCGCCCGCCGCCGGCGCGGGCTCGGGCATTTCGCGAAGTTCGAGTTGATTGACGCCGGTGAGCAGGATTGCGCGCATGGAAGGAGAGGTTCACCAAAACCGTAAACCTTCCCCGCGCCACCCGAAATCCGCCGCCGTGCTCATCGCCCTCCACAAACCCTACGGCGTGCTGTCCCAATTCACCCCCGAGCCCGGCTCCGCCTGGAAAACCCTCGCCGCCATCGGCACCCGCCCCTTCGCACCCGGCCCGCGCCTGCCGGCGGAGGTCTACCCCCTCGGCCGGCTCGACGCCGATAGCGAGGGCCTGCTGCTTTTGTCCGACGAACCGGGCTTAAACACCCGCCTGCTCGACCCGCGCCATGCCCACGAACGCGAATACTGGGTCCAGGTGGAACGCGTGCCCGGCCCGGACGTCTTCGCCCGCCTCGCCGCCGGCGTCCGCCTGCCCGACCACGCCTGCGCCCCTTTGCACGTCCGCGCACTTTCCGGGGCGGAATCCGCCACCCTGCCCCCACGCGATCCCCCCGTGCGTTTTCGCAAAACCGTGCCCGATAGCTGGCTCTCCCTCGCCTTGCACGAAGGCAAGAACCGCCAGGTGCGGCGCATGACCGCCGCCGTCGGCCACCCCACCCTGCGCCTGCTGCGCGTGCGCATCGGCCGGCTGACCCTGGCGGAACTGGGCCTGCTGCACTCCCCCGGAGTCTGGCAAGTTTTGGATCCGGCGGCCCGCGCGGCGGTTTTCGCCCGGTGAAGCCCTACCCCGCGGCGGCCACCGCATCGGCCGGATAACTCAAGCCCAGCGCGGCCCGCCAACGATCCAGCGCAGCCAGATTACCGAGCGTATCCTCCGGCGTCATGGCCGCGACGGCCCGCCCGCCCCCGCGCAAAGCCTCCGCGACCGCATCCGCCTCGAGCCCGTAGATATTACCCGCCTCGGTGGTGATCGTCTCCGGCTCGGCCGCCCCGCGCCGGTGCAGGCGGAAGGTCAGGGCCCCGCCACCGCGCGTGATTATCCAGGGATGCGGCACCTCGAGCCACCCCTCGGTGCCGTAAACCCGGGCGTTGTTTTCCAGACCCAGCCCCACTCCGGTCGCGATCTGCGCCACCAGACCTCCGGCAAAACCCAGCCCCGCCGTGGCAAACTCATCCACCCCGGTTTCCGGCTGCAACCGCCCCTGGGCAACGAGCCCGGCCGGTTCGGCAAAAGCCTCCGCCCCGCCCGCCGCCGCTCCCGCGATGAGCCTCGCCAGGGACATCGGATAACACCCGACATCCAGGATACCGCCGCCGCCCAGTTCGCGATTCCAGAGCCGCGAGGCGGGATTGAAGTCCGCGCGAAACCCGTAATTCGCCTGCACCAGCCGCGGCACCCCGATCGCCCCGTCCCGCACCAACGCCGCGATGCGGGCGGTCTGCGGATGGCAACGATACATAAAGGCCTCCATAAACAACACCCCCGCGCCCCGCGCCGCCGCCACCATGCGCCGGCCCTCGGCGAGGTTCATGCCCGCCGGTTTTTCGCAGAGGATGTGTTTGCCCGCCGCCGCCGCCCGCTCCACCCAGACCGCGTGCTCGGGATGGGGCGTGGCGATGTAGACCGCCTCGACCGCCGGGTCCGCCAGCAAGGCCTCGTAGCTGCCATGCGCCGCCGCCGGCGCCAGCCCGTGCTCCGCCGCGAAGCGCGCCGCGCTTTCCGCCGTGCGGCTGCCCACCGCGACCAGACGCCCGGCCCGCGAGGCCGCCAGCCCGCGGGCAAAAACCCCCGCGATCCGGCCGGTGGAAAGAATGCCCCAACGCAGGGGAGGAAGTTCAGGGCTGGTCGCCATGCCCGCAACCTGCGCACATCGCCCGCATTGCCAAGCGCGCTCGGACACCCCCACCCTGCCGCACCGCCATGCCCCTGCCCAAGGCCGAGATCACCCGCCTGCGTTCCCTGCAGGATAAAAAGAACCGCGAGGCGGCCGGACTCTACGTGGTCGAAAACCCCAAGGTCGTGGCCGAGTTGCTCGCCGCCGGCCAACCACTGGAGGCACTCTACGCCACCCCGGCCTTCCCCGCCCCCGCCGGCTCCCCGCCCCCCACCCTGATCACCCCCGCCGAGTTGGGCCGCATCAGCCACCTGCCCACCCCGTCCGGGGTTTTCGCCGTCGGCCGCCTCACCCGCGCCACGCTCGCCCCCGGCGAACTCACCGGGGGACTCACCCTCGCGCTCGACGGCATTCAAGATCCCGGCAACGTCGGCACCCTGCTGCGCATCGCCGATTGGTTCGGCTTCTCCCGCGTGCTGCTATCGCCCGACAGCGCCGACCTTTTTTCCCAGAAAGTGATCAACGCCAGCATGGGTTCGTTTGCCCGCATGCGCGCCGTCACCACCGGCTTGGCCCCCGCCCTGGCGAGCGCCGCGACCGCCGGTTTGCCCGTGCTCGGCTGCGACCTCGCCGGAGACCCGGTCTACGCGCTGGCGCCGATGCCCGCCGCAGTCGTCGTGATCGGGAGCGAGGGCCGCGGCCTCTCCCCCGGCGTGGCGGCGACCTTGACCCGCCGCATCACCATCCCGCGCCACGGCGGCGCCGAGAGCCTGAACGCCGCCGTCGCCGCCGGCATCGTCTGCTCCGCCCTGCGCGCCCGCTGACCCGCCGGGCGGAGCCGTGCGAACAGGCCGGCCGGGGTGGGCCCACTCCACGCCTTTTGGCGGCCCGCCCTTTCTGCAACGAAGCCGAATCTAGGGCAAGGTCAGCGCCGGGACCCGCGTGACGCCGATGCGCATGAACTGGGCGGCGGGCGCCCCCGCCGCCGGCGCCAGCGGGGTCGGGCCACGACAGGTGCACCATTGGGCCGCCCCGTCGATCACGGGCGTCCCGACGGCGATCGCGTTCTCCAGCCACGGACCGGCCGGCGTCGTCGCGGTAAACACCCGGTAGTCGATCCCGGCCGCGGCCGACGGGCGGCGGTAAACGAGGGAGAGATAGGTGTCGCCGTTGAGCGCGAGCGACTGGGACGTGACCGCAGGCCGGTTGGCCGCCGCGCGAGGATCGGCGGCGAGGGCGAGTTCGAGCAGGTTCGGCGCGCCATCCCCATCGGGGTCGGCGAGGTCGCCACAGACCGCAGGCTCGGCCATGTCGCGGGCGCTGAAATACGGCGCGGCGAGCGCCGGCAACTCAGCGAACACCGTCTGGGCGGCCAGGGCGCGGCCAGTGTAGTCGAAGAGCGCCTGGTTTTCCCAATTATTGCCCGAAGTGGCATCGAGGTTGTTCCAGCCATTGCCCGTGCGGACCGTCCAGGTGGCATCCCAGTAAACCACCCCGGCCCCCCGCCCCGCCGGCACCCGGTCGAGGATGTCAAAAATCGCCCGCAACATCGCGGCCTGCCCCGTCGCGGTGGCCGCATAGCCCGCCGTCAACTGCGTGCTCAGGCCGATGACGTTGCCCTGGCTGTCGCCGGCGTTCAGAGTGAAAGGATAGGCGGTTTCGCAGATGAGGACCGGCTTTTGAAAATAAGCCGCCGCCTGGGTGACGGTGCTTTCCAACGCGGCGAGCGTCCCGTGCCAATACGGGTAATAAGAGAGCCCGATGTAGTCCCACGCCACGCCCGCGCCCTTCACGCCGTCGAACCACCAGCGCACCGTGTCCCAGTTGCCGCCTTGGGCGATGTGGAGCACGACCGCCGTCGTCGGGGACGCGGCGCGGACGGCGGCGATGCCGGACTGGAGATAGGGGGCGAGCGCGCTAAAGGCATAGCCTTGGGTGGAGAGCCGGCCCTCGGGCCAGAGCAGGCCGTCGTTGATTTCGTTGCCCACCTCGACGTAGTCCGCCGGCGTGCCTTGGGCGGCGAGCGCGGCGCAGAGGGCATAAGTGTGGTCGTAAACCGCCGCGCGCAGGTCCGCCGCCGAAAGGGCGGCCCAGGCGGCGGGCTTGGTTTGTTGCGCCGGATCCGCCCAGGTGTCGGAGTAGTGAAAGGTCAGCAAGAGTCGCAGCCCCAAGGCGTGGGCCCGGCGGGCCATGGGCAAGATGGCGGCGGCGCCGTGGAACCCGTCCGGCGAGGCCACCCAGACCCGCAACCGGACGAGATTCATGCCGTTGCCCGCGAGGATGGCGAGGGCATCGCCCCGCGTGCCGCCAGCCGTGCGATAGACCCCGCCCAAAGACTCCCCCTTGGCGAGCGAGGAGACGTCCCCGCCTTTGATCCAGACGGCCCCATTTAGGCAGCAGGAAAAGCCCGCCCCCAAGACGACCAGCCACCCGCCCCGCCCCCGGACCGAGAGAATGAAGCCGCGGAGCAATGCACCCATACACCCCGCGTAAACCCCGCCCCCGCAGGAGGCAATAGCCGGTTGCAGGTAAACTGGAGCGAAGGCCCGGCCAGCCCCGAAAAACCGGAGCTGCCCGAAAGGCATAGAATTATTTGCCGCAAAGCATAACCTAGGTCCCCTGACTATATGTCACTTGGGACTGTGGATCATGCTGTTTACTCAACAGTTGCCTTCACGCGAAGGAAACGGCGCTGCACACCGTCAATCGGCAAAGTATCCCGCAAAACCAGTTCCGTCGAAGTATCAGTCATCACGGACATGCTAGCTTGTTGCCACGTAGTCAAATCGCTAGAGCGCTCCAAACTCCAAGTGATGCCTGCCCTAATAAGTGAACGCTTAACAGTTACCTCTAAGAAATTTTGAAGCGCTACCCTGCGCACTGCCGATTTTATTATCCCTGAGTCAGCTTGGGCTGGATTAGAACCGACCGCATATTCGACAAGATTTTTAATTCCATCTCCATCCAGATCCTCTGCCGCAGCACCAACCCCCATGGATGCAGCCCAATAGAAGTATGTCATAGCCGGCGCAACTAGGCTAATGGTGCTGCTACTGCCTGAGCTTGCCAGTTGGTAATGTGATTGCGGGTCCAAACTTAAAGTGAGCGCACACGCAGTCGAGTTTGGATTCAATAACGCGCTCACTGGTATATCTACATAACTTACATTTGGCGCCAAGGATGCAGTAAGATTGATACGCGTATAATCGATTCCAGAACGTGCGCTGCCCAACGCCTTAAAACTGATTGGAACTCTTATCGCCTGATCGCCTGAAATTCGACTGATACGGAAATAGCCGGAGTTTCCACCGACCACTGTCGGGGTCGTGGTTGTCACGGATAAAACTGGTGCACCCGCGAAAGTCCCTCTTCGATAACTTAATCCATTGATCGCCAAGTATTGCAGTATGGTTTCAGAACCAGTAGGATTTATGTGATCAGCTTGTAGGCTCAACCTTACTACACGCGGTCTATACGTAAATGTTCCGTAGTCGTAGTATTCATCCGTAAAGACTATAAAGTTATCCGCCGCTGAAAATCTTGGATAGGCAAGGAAATCGCTGGCAATACTGTAGTTTTTGACGACTGCGCCGCCAACAGGCTCCATTGAAAGCGACACTATACTTGAATTGGTCGACAAGGTTTCGAAAACCATACGGTTTGGGGAAGTTCTGGCAAAAGATGGATTACCAATATCTAATCCATCAAAAGGTCCAGCTATGCTGTAAATAGAACCCGAAGCGATATCTACCGCAAAAATCGACCACGCGCGAAGGACCGTGCCATTTCCAAGAGTAGTTTCAGCCAGACCATCAAAAATTGCCGTTTGCCCGTCTGGAGAAAGATCAATTTCATCTATTAAATCGATCGATATTGAATTCCCCCCATCCGCTGCAGGCAAGTAAAGCGGTATTACTTTGGAATTTCCAGTAGTAATATTGAAATAAGATATTTCACGCAATGGCAGTCCTGTTGCTGGGTCACGCATTATGAAAGCCATATGCTTCGAGTCTGCAGATAAAGTGGTGGCATAGACTTGGCCTGGGTAGCCTAAAGATGTGGCGCCAGAACCGTTGGTGGGCGCAACCACCAAATCGAAAGTCGAGCTGACAAAGACAGCAAGCGAGCCATCGCCCGACACAGAAGGTCTTGTGTCAGGATTCATCGGAGTGCCTGCAATACCAACCACACCACTACCATCACCCAACGCGCCCTCCCTACGACCAAGGTAGTAATTGCCATCAACCGCAAGATAACTAAAAAGATATGAGTCCTGTCCAGATGCGGGGGTGAGGTCACTTGGCATAGCGACGGAGGTTGCGTCAAAAATTTCTACCGTATCAAAAGCAGCGCGAACTTTGGTCACCTGAGTAGTGCCTACGCCATGAATCTCTTCAGCTGATAAGATACATGCCTCTCGCAACGCAATAAAGTCGGAATTCGGATTCAATTTCGTCACCAAGGCGCGATAAAAAATATTTCTAGCTGAATCAAATCCAATGCCACCAGTGCCTAGGCCTTCCGCAAGCAGATAGAATGCTTTATTAGGAATACCACTATTCGTATGAACTCCGCCCCAATCGCCAGCCTTGTCAGCGCTAGATCTAATGTAACTTGATACCTTACTCGGCTGCCCCTTAGATTCAGGGTTTTGTAAACTGCGGCAAGCGCCACCATACGAATTTGAAGGGTTTAGAAAACTACCTAGCAACCAGTCATTCGCACCATACACCGATCGTTCAATTGCTTCGCCTAGAATGTCTGCGAAGCTTTCATTCAAGGCACCTGATTCATTAAGATAAGTTAGATTGGACGTCTTGGTAACCACTGCATGGGTAAATTCATGGCCTACAACGTCAGTAGCTACGGTGTAACGATCAGCAGTCCCGAAAAGCATTGCTTTCCCATTCCAACAAGCATTTTCCCATGGAGTTCCGTCCGGGGTGAATCGAATAATCGCGAAAATCGAACTCCCATTGTTATCGTATGAATTCCGGCCAAAGACATTTTTGTAGAAATCATACACCTTACTCATATTAAATGAGGCTCCTACGCCCTCTGGGTCGTAACCAGAATTAAGCTGCGATGAAAATGAGGGGCTAAATGCAGCGGCAGCATTAATAATAGCTATGTATCCAGTAGCGGATTGAGATGGATCTGCTGGATTAAAATAGCCATTGGCCGTTGCTGAATTGAACATCGGCTTAGTTGTATCGAATAAGTAATATTTAATAGGCGATCCACTTGAATATACATTGATGGATCCTGATGACCCGCGCGTATCCACACCTGTTCCCGTAATTGCACCGGCGCAAATTTCAGAAACTGAAAGCAGGACATCGCCGGTTTGTGCGCTAACAAACACTCGTTCGTGTCGATTCATACCCTCAACGTGAACTTCATAACTCAATTCTGGCACACGTCCTTTATCGGCGAAAATCTTTAGGACGGGGGGCTGATTGACTGTCAGAGATGAAGTATCTCCGTTCGCGTGCTGCAACGCGGCGGTTTGCGCCTGTTCAGTCGTGATAGCTGGGGTCGTTTTGATACCTTCCGGCGTCGGCGCATAAGCCCCAGTGATAACGGTCAGATAACCCGCATCGCTGACATTGGCAGTAATGCGACCGGGCCAAACCTCAAGATCGCCTAGTTTTTGAGAAAACCGGAGAACCACATCGCCTTTGGGTTGGGTTTCGATGGAGGTGACCGTAAACTCTGCAGATGGATCTTTAACAAGAAGCAACTCGCGATTCTCAGATAAGAACCGTTCAGTCATCGCCTCCGGTGACTCGGCCTTGGGGTTCGCGGGATCTTTGGGTAGAATTAGCGCCGGAGAAGCGAGCAAACGAACGGTGGCATCTTCGCCATCCCCACGATAGCGGAGCGATTTGGTGGGACCCCAGCGAAGCTTAGCCAAGTTGTGGCGTTGCGCTTCCGATAACTTAGGCTGCTTAGGCCCGGGGGTATCTCTGGGTAGAGCAGCAGCGGGCGGGATGTCTACGTTGGAAGATGCCGTAGAAAGATTGGCGAATACGGCAGCTACGCGCTTTGCCATTTCGTCCCCTTCGCGAACTTGAGCCGTTCCGAGTAGCTGGGGCTTTATCTTAACTGAAGTGCCAGGAATGGGTGTCTCGGGTATATTGACAAGGGTTTGTATGAAAGAACTCCCGTTATTTGGTGAAATAATTTGTCGTGGCACCCAGACTAACAGCGCAGCAAGTATAATTAACGGCAGCTTGATACGGTGCGAATATTTCATACAAGTGTAAAAAATAAAAGAATGGGTTTATGGATTTTTAAAAGGCGATCGAAAGGGGGTCGCGCCGATTTTTGTTAGTTTAGAATAATTAACCGGGGAAATTGGTTAGGCGGACGGTGAGGGGCTCGAGAGGATCCCGTCTGGATGGGGTCGCTTGCATTGCTTGCGCTGCCCTATTGCTGGCCGACGCAAAGACCGCCAGGAAGGAGGCTGCTTCGTTCGATTGCATGCTTTGCATGCTTTGCATGCTTTGCATGCTTTTTATTCGACCGTGTTTCTCGGTATGTCAATGGAAAAGTAAATCACTGTAGAGCCACTCGGCGGGCAGCCAGAACGACCGCTTCGCGGCTGAACGGGACCCCAAGTCGGGCAAATAGGATCACGCCGTCTCTTTGCGCCGGGTGCACCCCAAATATGAATCAAACGAGGCGGACTCTCAACCATTAATACCCTACAAAATAAATGGTTAACCCCAAAGAGACGAAGATTTCGGACCGGACGGCAACGGCCCAGTGATGGGAGGAATGAGGCCTGATTACCTGACCAATCGATAACCATGCCTCTCTGCGCCTCCCCTGCTTGGCGGGAAATTCAGGTCAGGCGCTCGCGCCAATAGTCTGGATGGCGCTTCATGTGCATTACAGCAACCAAGTGCACCCGGTAGCGACGCTCGGCGAAGATCACCGCACAGGGAAAGCGGCGGACGCGGTGACGGCGGGGCTATGCCGCCAAGGGCCATGGCGCCGGGAGGCGGCCTCGGCTTCGAGGTGTTAGAGAGCGGGCTTATTCTTTATCGACGGGCGAGCAGACGGCGGGCGCGGGCCAAGACCTGCGCAGCGGGCAAGCTTTGCACGCGGACGCTGTCGAGGTCGTCGAGGCGGGTTTTCAACGTGTCGGCCCAAACCTCCTCGACCGCCGGGGCAAAGCTCGACGGCCAAAGCCGGGCATGCAGGCGCTCGGCAACCTGCTGGCGGACCTTGCGGGGCAGACGGAGGTTTTCGGCGGGCTACCCTACTATGGGGCTGCCCGAGTTTAACCAGAAACCACGGTTGCTCGCCGTGATCCGCCGGCATCTGGCGGGCACTTGGCGGGCATCGGGCGATTTGCGAAACCACCTCTGGCCCCTGTGGGAGCGCCGCGGGTTTCGCTAATCGCCATCTGCTCCGCGATCTTGCCGCAGCTCATCGACTCCAATCGAGGTTTTCGGGTTTAAACCTTTGGCGTCAGATAACAAAACTCGATCGTGAAGCCCTTGGCCTCGCGCGATTTGAATTGCCATTATTCTTCGTTCGCGAATTGCGTATATACCAATGAAATCGCAAGATGTCGTCGTTGCTCTCAAGTTGTTGAGCGCCGGACCCGCCAAGAGCTTCGCGGAGCTGGGTGCGTCGCTGGGCATCAGCGCGTCCGAGTCTCACGCCGCAGTTCGGCGATTGGTGGAGGCGCGGTTGTGGGACTCCAGCCTGAAGCGGCTCAACCGCCAGGCGCTCTTGGGCTTCCTGGTGCATGGTGTCCCCTACGTGTTCCCTGCGGCGTTGAAAGAAGCGACCCGCGGCATCCCCACTGGTTGGGCCGCGCCTGTATTTGGCGGGAAGATTATCGCAAACGAGCCACCGCCGGTTTGGCCGGACCCCGACGGCGAGGTGCGGGGGCAGGCCGTAAAGCCGCTTTATCCAAGCGTCGTGTATGCGGCCAGACAGGACCCCAAGCTCCACGATCTGCTCGCCTTGGTGGACGCCCTTCGCCTGGGGCGCGCCCGCGAGCGCAAGATGGCGGAACAGGAGCTTGAAAAACGCGTGATAGAGGAGCCCCATGGTTAACCCCGGCCTGCTCGCCAAGGTGGCGCAAAAGCTCGATCCGCTCGGGCTGAACTACGCCTTCGTCGGCGGCTCGATCGTCGAGTTCCTGCTCGACCGGCCGGACCTGTCGCCGATGCGCCCGACCTTCGACCTCGATATCATCGTGGAGGTGATGGCGAACAGGCGCTATTCCGACTTGGAGGCGATTCTGCGTCAGGCGGGCTTCGAGCACGATATGACCCCGGGGGCTCCGCGCTGCCGCTGGCGGTTCGATGGGCTGATCGTGGACGTGATGCCGACCGAAGACGCCTTGCTCGGAATCAACACGGCGTGGTTTGCCGAGGCCTTGGCCACAGCGAAGCCGCGTCGCCTTCTGGGCGTTGATGTTCCCATGATATCCGCCGTGGCCTTCCTCGCCACCAAGCTCGCCGCCTTCGCCGACCGCGGTGAAGGCGACTATTACGGCAGCCACGACTTGGAGGACATCATCACCGTCATCGACGGTCGCGGAGCCCTAGTCGCCGAGATCGACGACGCGGCGCCCGGGTTGCGGGGCTATGTCGTGGCAAAGATCAAGGCGCTGGATGTGGAACCGGCATTCCAAGAAGCTCTCGCCGGCCATCTGCCTTCCGATGACGCCAGCCAAAACAGATTACCCATGCTGCGGAGACGCCTCGCAAGCATTGGCGCCCTTTGAGCACCAGCCGATTGCATAAGCAGGCCAGAGAGCGCGCCGACCGAATGGCGAAGCGGTAATTCAAGTTGGTTTCTACGTAAAAAAATGGAACCTCGCAGAAGCTTCTTAAGCTTCTGGTAGATAAAAAATAACCGTTTAGGCAATATATGCTCCAGCACCTTTGGGCCATCACACAGGGCAAGGGCCTTGCACGATAACCAACGAGAATAGAGCCGGCCTCATGGCCTTTTCCGCGTAAGCTACGCAGAGCAGCGACCCCGGTTTCTCACCAGCTTTTAGCTTTAACCAGAAAACGCGATTGTTTGCCGGCATCTGGCGGGCATCGGGCGATTTGCGAAACCACCTCTGGCCCCTGTGGGAGCGCCGCGGGTTCCGCTCATCGCCATCTGCTCCGTGCTCTTGCGGCGTCTCAGCGGATCCAATCGCGGTTTCTGGTTTAGCCAATCACGATCGGCTCGGAAACGGGGATGCTTTGGTTGCGGGGCAGGTGTAGCCCGGACCGCGAAGAGCGGAAACCGCCACGTGTGGCCGCTTAGAAAATCGAGCGTCACCAACCCGCAGACCTGCAGGCCCGGGGCTTGCCGGGTCACCCAAAAAATTCGCCGCGAAGCGCTCACAGGATTGGACAGTGCCCCAGACATCGTGAAAGGTCACAGAGCAGGTCGTTTACCTGGCGCAAGCACCCTGCATCACACTCTTTCCCTCCCTTCCGCCCCGTCAATTCCAGTGGCCGCCCGAAAAAACCTCTCCCATGAATAAAGATCGCCTCCTGTCCCGCGACGTCGTCGTCACCCAGATCCCGAGCGGGGATAAACACACCCTCTTCGCCGGCGCCAAAGTCTTCATTCACCAAGTGCTGGGCGGCACCTACACCGTGCAAGGTGATGCCGGCCTCTACCGCATCGACGCCAAAGACGCCGACGCCATCGGCGAGCAAGCCACCGACCAATCCGTGCAAGCCGCCACCCTGGCCGACGGCGCCCCCGATCCCGAGGCCCTCTGGAACCAATTGCGCAAAGTCTACGATCCCGAAATCCCCGTGAACATCGTCGATCTCGGCCTCGTCTATTCCCTCGATGTCACCTCGGCCGAAACCGGTTACCACGCCGATGTCGCGATGACCCTCACCGCCCCGGGCTGCGGCATGGGCCCGGCCATCGCCGAGGACGCCAAGGGCAAACTGCTGCTCGTCCCCGGCCTCGCCTCCGCCGAGGTGCGCATCGTCTGGGAACCCACGTGGAACCAGTCGATGATCTCCGAGGAAGGTAAGATGAAGCTGGGCCTGATCTGAGCCGGGTTCGTTCACCCTTCCCGGGGGTTGCCCCGGCAGCTCGGTAGCGCAGCGCGTATGCCCGAAATCCGGGCCCTACCCGACCACGGCCCACCGCGTCGGCAACGGTTTCGCGTAGTTGCCCACAACGCCCCGCCCGGCCCCCCAGGCCGACGGTATCCACCCGCGCGCTCCCCCAATGCCGTCGCCAGGCTGACCGGCCATCCCGGACTAAGTTTTTAATGCTTATTGGCTAGGTTTTAGGGGGTTAAAAACGCCCTCCACCGCGCCAGCCAAGCATACGCCGCGCATGCCTGCCAATCCGCCCGCACCTGTGCCCAGTTACCGCCAATCACTGGAGTGTAAGGTTTTTCTGGGGGAATGCTTGACGAGAATGGAGCAAAATGGGAGAAAGTGGGGCGTTGTGGAGGACAATTCCACGGCACCCCATGTCCCTTCCTGGTAAACCATTCTATACCGGCACGTTCCGGCATACTTTGGACGACAAGAATCGCCTCACGATTCCGTCGGCCTGGCGCTCCGCGCACTCGGAAGACGAAACCTTCCTGGTGGTGCCGCTCGAAGGCTTCCTCAGCATTTTGCCCCCTTTGCAGGCCCAGGCCCTCTACGATCGGGTCGCGGAAAAGTCGCTCGCCGACGCCGAAGCCCAGGAGGCCGCGGCCGAGTTCTTCGGCAAGACGCTGTCTTTCAGCTACGACAAATCCGGCCGCCTCATGCTCACCCCCGAGCTCTGCGCCCACGCCGGCATCGCCAAGGACGTCGTCCTCGTTGGCTCGATGACGAAGTTTAATCTCTACAGTCCCGCCCATTGGGAACGCGTGCAGGCCGCCACCGCCGCGCAAAAACCCGCCGACCGCCTGCGTCGGATGGGCATCTGATCCGCCCGCCCATGAAGCCACCCGCCTCCCCGCCCGCCCCTCGCGCCGCCCGGAGGCCCGCCGCCCATGACTGCCGCGCTCCCTGATCTCGCCGCGCCCGCCCTGACCATGTCCACGCCCGGCCACGTCTCCGTCCTGCTGCCCGAGACCCTCGCATTGCTCGCCCCCCGCGCCGGCGGGCACTACCTCGACTGCACCTTCGGCGGCGGCGGCCACACTCGCGCGCTACTCGAGGCCGCCCCAGGCTGCCGCGTGACCGCCCTTGATCGCGATCCCGCCGCGACCGACCGCGCCGCCACCCTGCGGGCCCGGTTCGGAGAAAACTTCACGCTGCTCGACCGCGACTTCGGCCAGCTCGCCAGCCTCGGCCTCACCGGCCTCGACGGGGTGCTGTTTGATCTGGGCGTATCCTCCTTCCAGCTTGATGACGCCGAGCGCGGCTTCTCCTTCCGCGCGGACGCCCCCGCCGACATGCGCATGGACCCGCGCCACGGCGTGCCCGCCTCCCGCTGGCTCGAGACCGCCACAGAGGAGATGCTCTACCGCGCCATCTCCGACTACGGTGAAGAACGCCACGCCGGCCGCGTCGTCCGCGCCATCCTCGCCGCCCGCGGCACCGGCGCCCTGGCCCGCACCGCGTCACTGGCGGAACTCATCTCTCAAGCCATCCCGCCCAAGGACCGCTTCACCTCGCGGATCCACCCCGCCACGCGCGCCTTCCAAGGCATCCGCATCGCGGTAAACGACGAGCTCGGCGCCCTCGAACGCGCCCTCCCCGCCGCTTTCGCCGCCCTCGCTCCGGGTGGCGTGCTGGCCGTGATCAGCTTCCACTCCCTCGAAGACCGCCCGGTCAAGCAGGCCTTCCGCCGTCTCTGCGGCCAACCCGAGACGCGCGACGACCACCGTCCCGCCGATCTCCGCCACGCCGTCGCCGAACCCCTCGTCCGCAAGGCCGTCGTCGCCTCCGAAGCCGAGATCTCCGCCAACCCGCGCAGCCGCTCCGCCCGCCTCCGCGCCATCCGCAAACTTTAAGCCCTCCACGCCATGAAAATCCACTCCACCCGCGCCTTCGCCACCCAGATTGTCCTCGGCTCCTTGGTCGCCCTCGGCGCAGGCGGCAGCCTCGGCTTCGCCATCGTGGATCTCCGCCGCGATATCTCCATCTCCGCTAACAACGCGCGCATCGTCGAACAGCGCATCGCGGAGACCGAGCGCCGGGTCGCCGAGATCGGCGGCCTCGTCGCAGCCGGCCAGTCACCCGAAGTGCTCGAAGAGCGCAACCAAACCCTCGCCCTCGGCCTCGTGCCCCCGGCCGAGACACGCGTCGTCCGCGTGGATATTTCCGTGACCGATCGCCTCGCCGCGAACCGCAAGGCGGAGATCTTCGCAGCCGAGACCGGCCAGAACCTTGCCCCGGTCCGCTTCAACCTCGGAGGCGCCCCGCGCTGAATAGATGACCGCCCGCGGCTTCGCCCATAATCTGCGTCTCTACCTGATCGCCGGCGCCGTCGTCGTCAGCTTCGCCGTCGTCGCCTACCGTCTGGTCGAGCTGCACGTGCTCGACCGCGAACACTACCTCTCGCAGATCCAGGACGCCCGCCACCGCGTCGTCCCCGACCCCGCCCGGCGTGGCGATATTCTGGATACACGCGGAGACCTGCTCGCTACCACCCGCACTGACATCACCCTCGCCATCGACCCCTGGGCCCTGCCGGAGAAAATCGAAGCCCAGAAATTCGAATCGCGCAAAGCCGCCTTCGTGACCGAACAATGCGCCGCCCGCGCCGCCTTGGCTGAACTGCTCGGCATGCCCGCCGATAAAGTCGAAGCCGCCTTCGCCCCCGCCTGGAAATCCATACCCGTCACCGAGGACACCGAAGACGAGGCGCCCGACGGCCGCGTGCGAGTGCGCTACGTGAAGTTCCTCGAGGGCGTCACCGAGGAGCAGTTCAGCCGCATTCAGGCTCTCCACCTCCCCGGGAAAAAAGACCCCGTGCGCATCGCCGGCCTGACCCACGAACGCCGCTTCCGCCGGGTCTACCCCCACCGCGATCTCGCCGCCCACGTGCTCGGCTACGTAAACAAGGAGGATGTTCCCTCCGGCGGCGTCGAGGCCTACGCCGACCGCTACCTGAAAGGGCTGTCCGGATGGCGGGAAATCGAACGCGATGGCAAACGCACCGAGCTCGCCCAGTTCCGCCAACGCGAAGTCCCCGCCGATGACGGTTGGGGCGTGGTCTTGTCCATCGACTGTGCCGTGCAGCATATCGCGGAACAGGAGATGAATGCCATCGTGGCCAAGTTCCAGCCCGCCAAGGCCACCATCATTGTCAGCGACGCCCGCACCGGCTTTCTTCTCGCCCTCGCCAATTACCCTACTTTCGACCTGAACGAATTCGGCTCCGCCCCCCTGGAGAAACAACGCAACATCGCCGCCGCCGATCTCGTTGAACCCGGCTCCACGTTCAAGATCGTCACCCTGTCCGGCGCGCTGAACGAGGGCCTCGTCACCCCGGCGAGCAAGTTTGACTGCACCCTTGATAGCCTGGTCTACAACGGGAAACCGCGTCGCTTCATGCGCGACGACCACCACTTCGACCACCCCCTGACCCTTGGCGAAGTGATCAGTCACTCCAGCAACGTCGGCACCGCCCAGATCGGCATGCTGCTCGGCGAACGCCGGCTCTATGATTATGCTCGCGCCTTCGGCTATGGCGAACGTTCCGGCTACCCGCTCGGACGCGAAGAACCCGGCCTGCTCGCCGACCCCGCGCGCTGGTCCGGCGTGGATATCACCCGCATTCCCGCCGGCTACTCGATTGCCGCCACCCCGCTCCAGATTCACTACGGCATGGGCGTGATCGCCAGCGGCGGCCAGTTGCTCCGCCCCCAGATAATCCGCCAGGTGCTGGATGCCTCCGGCGAACCGGTTTACACCTTCCGCCCGGCCGTCCGCCGCACCGTGATCGCCCCCGCCACCGCCGAGACCATGGCGCTGATGCTGCAAAAAGTGGCCTCGCCCGACGGCACCGCCAAGGTGGCCGCCATCCCCGGCTTCGAGGTCGCCGGCAAGACCGGCACCGCCCAGAAACTCGTCGGCGGGCGCTACTCGGAAAGGAATCACGTGGGCTCTTTCGTCGGCTTTTTTCCCGCCAGCCGTCCGCGCGTCGTGGTGAGCGTGATCGTGGATGACGGCCATCCTCCCGGTGGCGGCACCGCCTACGGCGCCATCGTCGCCGCCCCCAGTTTTCGCAAGATCGCCGAGCAATTGATCCAGTATTTGGACATCAAGCCGATCACCACGCCAGGCGTCGCGCTCGCCGCATTCGCGCCGGAAGGAGCCTCCCGATGACCGGTTATCTGCTCCAAAACTACGCGCTTATCCGCGCCTTCGCCGCCGGCGGCTCAGCCGTTTGCGCCCCCGCCCGCACCTCCCGCCGCCGGCCCGGCCCGGCCCCCCGCCGCCGCCAGCCCTCCCCCTTGCAACGCGCCTTTCCCATGGTTCCCGCCCTTTCCGAACTTCTCGCTCCGGAGGAGATCATCGCCATCCGCGGCCCGCTCGACCGCGCCATCTCCGGCTTGGTCATGGACAGCCGCCGCGTCGTGCCTGGAAACGTGTTTTTCGCGCTCCCCGGCCTCCGCACCGACGGCGCCATGCATGTCGCCGAAGCCGTAAGTCGCGGCGCGGTAGCCATCGTGTCCACCGCCGAGCCCGCCAGCGCCCCGGCGAAAGTAACCTTTATACAAGTCGCTGATCCCCGCGCCGCCCTCGCCCGAGCCGCCCGCCGCCTCCACCACGAGCCTGACTCCGCCCTCAGCGTGGTCGGCGTCACCGGAACCAACGGCAAAACCACCGTTACGCATCTCGCCAAACTTTTCCTCGAGGAAAACCACCGCGTCGGCCTGCTCGGCACCATCACCTACGATCTGGGCGCCCGCGTGGTGCCCTCCTTCAAAACCACCCCCGAGGCACCCGATATCTTCGGTATGCTCGCCCAGATGCGCGATGCCGGCTGCCGCGAGGCCGTGATGGAAGTGAGCTCGCACGGCATCGACCAACGCCGCGTGCTCGGGCTCGGCTTCGCCGCCGCCGTCTTCACCAACCTCACCCAGGACCACCTCGACTACCACGGCACCCTCGAGGCCTATTTCGAGGTCAAGTCCCGCCTCTTCACCGGCGCGGCCGGCCCCATCCCGCCCGTATCGGTGATCAACGCCGACGATGCCCACGGTCGCCGCCTCGCCACCCTCATTCCCGCCGGAGCCTCCCGCGTGATCACGTTCGGCGAATCTGCTGACGCCGACTTCCGCGCCGAGCAGATCGAGCTCGGCTTCAAGGAAACCACCTTCACCCTAGTCTGGCCCGAGGGCCGCGCGCGCGTCCGCTCCCCGTTGCTCGGGCGCTACAACGTCGCCAACGTGCTCGCCGCCGCCGCCGCCGCCTACGGTCTGGGTCGCAACCCACACGCCTTCCTCGCCCGCCTCGCCCTGTTCCCCGGCGTGCCCGGCCGCATGGAGCGCGTCGAGGAAGACCAAGCCTTCAACGTTCTCGTTGATTACGCCCACACGGACGACGCCCTGCGAAATGCCCTTAGCATGCTCCGCCCGATCACCCCCGGCCGCGTTATCTGTGTCTTTGGCTGCGGGGGCAACCGGGACCGCACCAAGCGACCGCTGATGACCCGCGCCGTCGAGGAGCACGCCGACCTCGCCCTAGTCACCGCCGACAACCCCCGCGGCGAAACTGTATCCGCCATTTTCGATGACATGCGCACCGGCGTAACCCGTCCGGAAAAGTTCACCTGGATCGAAGATCGCCGCCGCGCGCTAAGCCTGGCCCTCGACCTCTGCCGTCCGGGCGACTGCCTGCTCGTCGCCGGCAAGGGCCACGAAACCTATCAGGAATTCGCCGATACCATCACGCCCTTCGATGACCGCCAGATCCTGCGCGAGCTCATCCACCTGAAACGCCTCCGCCCCCAGCCGTGAGCCCGGAATTCCCCCACACTTCCATGGCCCATGCCACCCAAGGTCGGTGGACCCGCGAGCCCGCCGCTGGAGCCCGGGTCCTCGGCTTCGGCATAGACACGCGCGATTTCACTCCCGGGCACTGCTTCGTCGCTCTAAAAACCGCCCGCCGCGACGGCCACGACTACCTCGCCGAGGCGCAGGCCGCCGGCGCCGGCGCCGCCCTCGTCTCGCGCCCCGATCCACGCGTCGACCTGCCCCAGCTCGTGGTCGAAGACCCCCTCGCCGCTCTGCAGTCAATCGCCGCCGCCCACCGCCGTAATTTCCCGGGCATCGTCATCGGCGTCACCGGCAGCGTCGGCAAAACCTCCACCAAGGAACTGCTCGCACGACTTCTGTCTTCCACATCGGGCGACGTGCTCGCCACCGCCGGCAATCTCAACAACCACCTCGGTGTCCCTCTGACTCTCGCCAAGCTCAACCACGCCACGCACCGCTACGCCGTGATTGAGGCCGGTATCGGTGGCCCGGGGGAGATGGATGTCCTCGCCCGGATGATCGAACCCGATCTCGCCCTCGTCACCCACGTCGGCCCGGCCCACCTCGAGGCGCTCGGCTCGCTGGAAAACGTGGCCAGTGAAAAAGCCATTTTGCTGGACCGTGCCCGTGCCGGTTCGGCGAAACTTTTCCCCAAATCCTGCCTGGATTTTTCCGCCTTCCGCCAACTCTCCGATCCCGCCATCGCGCTGGACCCAAAAATTCAGCACGGACCGGAAGCCACGACCATACAGTTCAGTCTACCGCATCTCGATCCCGCCAAAGCCGAAACAGTCCTGTTTACCTGCCGCCGCGTGTCTGACGGCATGGCCCGCAACGCCGCCCTCGCCGTCGCCGCCGCCCTACAGCTGGGTGTTTCCCCGATCGACGCCCAGCGTCGTCTGCTGGACTGGCAACCCGCCGCTCTGCGCGGCGAGATCTATCGAGACCACGACGGACGCTGGCTCTACGTGGATTGCTACAACGCCAACCCCGCTTCCATGCACGATGCTCTGGGTGCGTTCGCCGGCATGGCTCCAGCCAACCAGCCGCGCCTCTATCTCATCGGGGGCATGGAGGAACTCGGCGAAGAATCACCGTCCTACCACCGTAAGCTTGGTGTAGCGCTGGCCCGCACGCTTCGCAGCAGCGACTCCGCCCTGGTGCTCGCTGGACACGACTCCGCCCAAGCCGTCGTCAACGGCGCCGACCACCCCGGAGTGACCGCCGTCAGCGATCTGGCCGCCCTCCGCAGCCGCTACGAAGCCCACCGCGGCGCTGTCTTTATCAAGGGCTCCCGCCGCTATCAGCTCGAATCGCTGCTTTTACCCAATGCCACCGGCGCCGAAAGCCCCGGCACCACGCCGTAACCCATTCTCCCTCCTCCGCCGTGCTTTCCTTCCTCGCCGATTACGAACACCTCTGGGGCCCTCTCCGCCTCCTGCGTTTCATCACGTTCCGCGCCCTCCTCGCCGCCCTGACCGCGACGATCATCGGCTTCGTTATCGGGCCTTGGCTAATGACCCGCCTGCGTCGGTTGAAGTTCGGCGAAAACCACGACCCTCGCGTCGGCGACCTCGCCACCCGGTTCGACAAGCGCAACACCCCCACCATGGGAGGTCTCCTGATTTTCGGCTCCGTCTTCCTTAGCGCACTGCTCTGGGCCGAGCCCAATATCTGGGTGCTCGTCGCGCTCTTTGTCTACGCCTCCCTCACCGCCGTCGGCTTTCGCGACGATTACCTGAAAGTGCTGCGAAAAAACAAGGACGGCATCAGCTCACGCGAGAAAATCATCTGCCAGACACTCGTGACCGTGATCGCTCTGCTCGCACTTGTCCTGCATCCAACCAGCCACGAGAAGATCCGCGAGCTCTGGGTGCCCTTCCTGAAGGAGCCCATCTTCGTCTTCGGCGCGGGCCTCGGTCTGGTCGGCCTGTTCGTCTTGATGTTTTTCTGGATCGTAGGCTTTTCCAACGCAATCAACCTGACCGATGGCCTCGATGGTCTCGCCATCGGCTGCACGATCACCGTCGCATTGGTATACGGGATCATGGCCTACGCCGCCGGTAACGCCAAGATCGCTGGTTACCTGCTGATCTCTTTCGTGCCAGGCACTGGTGAACTCGCCGTGGTCTGCGCTGCCCTCGTCGGCGCCGGCATGGCTTTCCTCTGGTATAACTCGCACCCGGCCGAGGTTTTTATGGGCGACACCGGTTCACTGGCCCTCGGCGGCCTGATCGGCGTCATCGCCTTCATGGTTCAGCAACCCCTGACTCTGTTGATCGTCGGAGGCGTCTTTGTCGCCGAGACCCTGTCGGTGGTGATCCAGGTAGGGTATTTCAAATACACAAAACGTCGTAGCCCGACCGGCGAGGGCAAACGGTTTTTCAAAATGGCCCCGATCCACCACCATTTCCAGAAACTCGGCTGGCCCGAGACCAAGGTCGTGCTGCGCTTTTGGGTGATCTCCCTGATGTGCTCCCTGGCCGGCCTCGCCACCCTGAAACTACGCTGACCCCGCCCGGATCCCGCCCCCGCTCCGCCCCGCCGCCCACATGCTCCGCCCGCCCGAGTTTCTTCGCCCGCTGCTCACCCGTCCCGTCGCCATCCTCGGCGCCGGCGTGAGCGGACGCGCCTTGGCCAACCTCGTCCGGGCCCTGGGCGCCGAGCCCCGCCTTTTCGACGCCTCCCCGGCTTCATCCTCCCTGCCCTCCGGCGACCAACCGCTGCTCCCGGCCCCCCGGTTTTCCGCTACCGACGCCCAGATCTGCGGGCTGGTGCTCTTTTCTCCCGGCTTTGCCCCTACCCACCCTTGGCTTTCGCTCGCCCGCACCTGCGGCGTGCTCTGCCTCGGCGAATTGGATTTCGCCGCCCTCTTCTGGCGCGGCCAACTGGTCGCCATCACCGGCACCAACGGGAAAACTTCCACGACCGAATTCCTCACCCACGCCCTCACCGCCGCCGGACGGGACGCCGTCGCCACCGGCAACATCGGATTCCCCCTCGCCCAACTCGTTGTCGACCGTGCCGGCGGCGGCCCCGATTGCACCGCCGTGTGCGAAGTCAGCTCCTTCCAAGCCGAGACTTTCCGCCACTTCCGCGCCGACAGCGTGATTTGGACGAATTTTGCCGAAGATCACCTCGAACGCCATCCAGGCCTCGCCGCCTATTTCGAAGCCAAATGGCACCTGCTAGAACGCTGCGTCGGAGGCCACGTGCACGTCGGTGCGAGCGTCCAAAGCCACGCCGCCCGGTTCGGCCAGTCCCTGCCTGCCGAGGCATGCGTCGCCTCCGAAAACGAGCCGGGCGACATCCTGCTCCAAAACACGATCTTCGCCGACTACCCACAGCGCGAAAACTTCCTGCTCGTATCCGCCTGGTGGCGCGCCGCCGGCCTCCGCGAGTCGGTGCTTTACGCCGCCGCCCGCACCTTCGCCGCTTCGCGCCACCGGTTGGAGCATCTGGGGGCACACGCCGGCGTCACTTGGTGGAATGATTCCAAGGCGACCAATTTCCACGCGACCGAGGCTGCCCTCGCTCGCTTCCAAAGCCCCGTTCTGCTGATCGCTGGCGGCAAATCCAAGGGCGGAGATATCGCCGGATTCATCCACCGTATAACTCCCCGCGTCCGCCACGCCGCCCTGATCGGTGAGACGCGCGATACCCTCGCCGCAGCTTGCGTCGACTCCGGTCTCGCCCACACCCTTTGCCTGAACTTGCGCGAGGCCGTGCAGACTCTCGCCGACGTCGCCCACCCCGGTGACCACGCCCTGCTCAGCCCCGGTTTCGCCAGCCTCGATCAATTCCGGGGCTACGCCGATCGCGGTGACCAATTCGCCGCCCTCGTCCACGCCCTGCCAGCCGCCGCCCGCAAGGCCTGACCGGCTAGCCCTTCCATTCATTTTCAACCACTAGAGCCTAAAAAAATCTCACATATGAAACTACCCAAAGTATTCGGTATCGTCGTCGGCGCCCACGTCGCCGTCCTCACCATCCTCATGTCCACTCCCGGCTGCCGCTCCACCGGCAAGCCCAAGCCAAAACCCGAGGACACCCTCGCAGCCGGGCCGACCTCCAGCCACGGGGAAGCCATCGAGGCCACCCCCGTCGCCCCGATGAGCAATAACGATATCAACGCCGGCGCCGCGCCGGCGGTCGCCAGCACCCCAGTCACCCCAGTCGCCCCTGTGGCTCCCGCCGCTGTAGCCCCCGCCGCCGTTGATTTCGCCGTGCGCTTCGCCCCGAGCCGACCCTCGGCCATCGTCGAACCCGCCGCGCCCGCCCCCGTTGCCGCGACCCAGTCCAGCCACGTCGTCGCCAAAGGCGACAGCCTCTGGTCCATAGCCAAAAAATACGGCGTATCCGTGGCCGAGCTCTCCGCCGCCAACCAGCTCGCGCCTTCCGCCACCCTGCGCCTCGGCCAGTCCCTCCTCGTCCCCAGCAAAGCCGCTGCTCCTACCAGTCCCGAAGCCAACAACACCTACGCAGTGAAGTCCGGCGACACCCTCGGCTCCATCGCCCGCAAACAAGGCACCAGCGTCGCCAGCCTGCGCACCGCCAATAATCTCTCGGGGGAGACCCTGCGCATCGGCCAGAAACTCGTTATTCCGGGCAACGCCACCGCGCCCGCCTCGGCCGAAGCCGCCCTCGCACCCGCCCCCGCTCCCGCACCCAAGGCCGGCTCCGGCAGCCACACCGTCATACCCGGCGATACCCTCGGCTCCATCGCCCGCAAGGCCGGCGTAAAGGTCGGTGAACTCGCCCTGCTTAATAACATCACGGATCCCGCCAAACTCCGCGTCGGTCAGGTCCTGAAATTGCCCGCCGGTGCCAAAATATCCGCACCCGCCAAAACCGCCCCGGCCACGAGCGCTGCCGTAGCCGCAGAGCCGACAACCGCCATCCCCCCGGTCACCCCGGTTGAGCCCGTCCCCGCTGCGATCGAATCGGTTCCCGTGCCCGTGATCCGTATCGACTAAACACCGTTCCAGCCGGCCGCACTTCGCCTTCGTGAACGCCCGCGATCTAGATTTACCGAATCCTTCCTCCCCGGGCCCCCGCGTCGGCTTCAACCCCGTCGCGGTGATGCTGGTGTGCGTCGCCGCCCTCTGCACCCTAGGGCTGATTGCGGTATTTAGTGCGACTGCCTACAAGTCGTCCGGCTTTTTCTGGAAACAGGTCCTTGGCCTCGGCCTCGGCGTAGCCGCGGCCTGGGCGGTCGCCCGGCTCGATCTAGAGTTCTGCCGACGTTACATCTGGCTGATCGCGTTCGGCGTGGTCGGCCTGCTCCTGCTCGTAGCCATCCCCCACATCGGCATCAGCGTGAATGGCTCCCGGCGCTGGCTCGGCTTCGGCCCGATTCGTTTTCAGGTCTCGGAGCTGGCTAAAATCGGCATCGTTTTTGTCCTCGCTCACTATCTGGCCCTTAACCAATCGCTGATGGAGAATCTGAAGCGCGGCTTCATCCTGCCGATCGTTATTATCGGAGGCATCGCCGGCCCCATCATGTTGCAGCCGGACTTCGGCACCACCGCGCTAGTAAGCGCGGTCGGAGTCGCCCTGCTCTTCCTCGCCGGCGCGCGCTGGCGTTACATCGTGACCTCGGTTACCAGCATGGTTGCGCTCTTCGCCGTCGCCGTAGCCCTCAACCCCAACCGCCTAACCCGCCTCACCGCCTTCCTCGACGTGGAGGGCAATAAACAGGCCGGCACCTACCAGGTCTATCAAAGCTTCCTGGGTTTCGCCGCTGGCGGCCTTACCGGCGCCGGTCTCGGCCAGGGACGCCAGCAGGTGTATTTTCTGCCCGAGGCCCACACTGATTTTATCTTCGCCGTGGTTGGGGAGGAACTCGGTCTGGTCGTCACCTTGGCGACCGTGCTGACCTTCCTGCTTTTCTTCGTTTGCGGTGTGCTGCACCTGCGTCGCGCTCCGAATCAATTCCAGTTTCTACTCGTCGCTGGCGCCCTCCTCATCGTCGCACTACAAGCAATCGTAAACCTCGGCGTCGTGGTCGGACGCCTGCCCACCAAGGGTATGTCCCTTCCCTTCGTCAGCGCCGGTATGTCCAATCTGGTGCTGATGGGGATCATCGTCGGACTGCTCATCAACACCAACCGCGCCTGGCTCCGCGAGGACGTGCTCCCCGGCAGCCGCGATTTCAGCTGATGCCCGCAAACCCGCGCACCTACCTGCTCTCCTGCGGCGGCACCGGAGGCCACCTCTCCCCGGGCATCGCGCTGGCCGAGGGCCTCGCCGCCCGCGGCGACCGGGCCGTGCTGCTCATTAGCGAAAAGCAGGTAGACGCCCGCCTTGCCGCGAAATACCCCGCCCTGGACTTCACCCCCATCCCCGGCTCGCCCCTCGGCGCCTCGCCAAAAGTGCTTACGCGCTTCCTCGTCTCGCAGTCAAAAGGCTTTGCCGCCGGCCTGGGGCTCGTGCGCAGACTGCGCCCGGCTGCGATCGTTGGCTTCGGCGGCTTCACCACCGCGAGCGTCATTCTAGCCGGCGCTCTGCACGGAGTCCCCGTCGCCTTGCATGAAGCCAATCGCGTGCCCGGCAAGGCCGTGCGCCACCTCGCCCGTCTCGCCCGCCGCGTTTACCTGCCACCCAGCGTCACCCTTCCCTCCGTGCCCGCGTCGAAGGTCCGCGCCGCCGGCCTGCCCGTCCGCTCCGAAATCCGCCCCTTGCCCCGCGCCGAGGCCGCGGCCCGGCTAGGCCTCGACCCAGCCAAAAAAATTCTGGTGGTTTTTGGCGGCAGCCAAGGCGCGACCCCGCTGAATGCATGGGCCCGCGCCGCAGCCGCAGAACTCGCCTCGCGCGACGTGCAACTCGCGTGCGTGACCGGTTTGGGCAAAGGCGCCGCCGAGCTCACCACCGTGGCTGGTCCCCACAAGGAACCCGTGCGTGCGGTTTGGATACCGTTTTGCGACGATGTTGCCACGCTTCTGTCCGCAGCCGATCTCGTGGTTGCGCGCGCCGGCGCCGGCAGCCTCGCCGAGTTTGCCCGCATCGGCTCTCCCGCCATTCTCGTGCCCTACCCGCAGGCCGCCGATGACCACCAGCGGGCGAACGCCGCCTGGTTCGCCGCCCAAGGCGGCGGCGTGGTCCTGGAACAGGACGCCCTCGCGCAACTCACCCCGCGCACCGTCGCGTTGCTAGCCACCCCCGGGATTCTCTCCGCCCACCGCGCCGCCCTCGCCCGTCTCGATTTCAGCCCCGCCTTGGATTTCATCCTCGACGATCTCGACACTTTGATCGCCCCCCGCCAGCGCCACGCCGTCCGCGCGGCCGCCGCCGCATGAACGCCACCGACTCGCTTCCCCTGCTTTTCGGACGCCCCGTGCGCGGTCTGCATTGCATTGGCGTAGCCGGGATGGGCCTCGGGCCGCTCGCGCTCTACGCCGCCGGCCTCGGGTTTGCCGTAACCGGCGGGGACGACGGCCCGACCGACGCCATGGCCGCCCACCTATCTCGTGCCGGCGTCATCCTGGTTCCCGCCGATATGCTTCCAGCTGCGGCGGACTTGATCGTGTTTTCATCGGCCATTCCGGAGGCGCACCCCATCCTCGCCGCCGCACGGGCAAGGGGACTACCGGCAGTGCGCCGAGGTGAACTACTGGCAGAGCTGGCCCGCCACCGCCAGCTCGTCGCCGTGTGTGGTTCCCACGGAAAAACCACCACGACCGCGATGCTTGTCACTGCCCTGCGCGCCGCCGGCCTCGCGCCTGGCTACGTGGGCGGTGGGCTCTTCGGCGACGACTCCTTGCCACCCGCCGCCGTAGGCAGCGACGCTTGGCTGATCGCCGAAATAGACGAGAGCGATGGGACCATAAACCAGTTTGCGCCCCATCTCTGTCTGGTGGTGAATCTGGACTGGGACCACCCCGATCACTACCCGGCCGAGGCCGATCTGCTCGCCGCCTTCTCATCCCTCCTCGCGCGCACCTCCGGCCCGGTTTTACTCAACGCCGCCTGCCCGCGCTCCCTTGCTCTCCCCAACGGACGGTCCGGCGTGTTCACCTTCGGCCACAGGGGCCACTACGCCCTGCTTTCCCACCAACCGGAGGGCCCCGCCGGACTAGCCTTGAACCTGGGAGGCCGGTTCCTTCCCGTCCTGCCCGCCGCGACGGTCCGAGCCTTCGGCGATTTTAACGCCCTCAACGCCACCGCCGCCTTGGCCGCCGCCGACCTGCTCGGCGCCCCACTCCAGTCTAGCCTACTTGCCCGCTATCCCGGAGTCCGCCGGCGTCAGGGCATTTTAGAGGGCGGCACCGGTGTGGTGGTGATCGAAGATTACGCCCATCACCCGGCCGAAATTGCCGCCCTGCTCGCCAGCCTTCGGCCCCGCATTCGTGCCGGAGGTCGTCTCCGAATCGTCTTCCAACCCCACCGCTTCAGCCGCACCGAGCGGTTTCGCCCTGCTTTCGTATCCGCCCTCGCCACCGCCGACGCCATAACCCTACTCGACGTCTATGGCGCAGGCGAAAACACCTTGCCCGGCGGCACCAGCGCTGACTTGGCCGCCGACCTCGCCGCGGCGCACCCCTCGCTTCCCTTAGTTCATCTGCCCGGCGGACACGCCCCGGCCTTCGATCGTCTCTCCGCCGACCTGTGCCCGGGGGATCTCGTTGCCATCATCGGCGCGGGCGACCTCGACGCATCCGCCCGCGTTTGGCTCGCTACCCGGGATTCCTCCGTCTGGTGGGACCGTGTGGCCGCCGCCCTTGCCGCCGCCGTCTCCACCGCTACCCCGCTCTTGCGCGAAGCCCCGCTGGCCGCCCGCACCACGCTAGGGGTGGGCGGCGCCGCCCGCCTCTACTCCGAACCCGGCACCGACGAGGATCTACTGAGTCTAGTCCGCGCCGCCCATGCCCTAGGTATCCGCCTGCTCCCGCTTGGACGCGGCTCCAACCTCCTCGTGCCCGATGCTGGCGTGGACGCTCTAGTTGTCAGCCTTCGCCACCCATTCTGGGAAAGCTTTACCCCCCTGCCCGACGGTCGCATCCGAGTCGGCGCCGGCCTTCGCTTGAAAAACCTCTGTGGTCTCGCCGCCAGAGCCGGAGTGAGCGGATTCGAGTTCCTCGAAGGCATCCCCGGCAACATCGGTGGCGCCCTGCGCATGAACGCCGGCGCGATGGGGGGGTGGATGTTCGACGTGGTGGAAAGTGTCGAGTTCATCACCCTCCAAGGCGAGGTCCGGACCCTGCCAAAGGCGGCGATGCATGTGAATTACCGCCATTGCGCGGAACTCGAAAACGCCATCGCCACCGCCGCCATCCTCCAGCCCGCCGCCTCCATTCCCAGCGAGAGCGTGTCGCGCCAGATTGATGTCTACCGCGACAAACGGAAAAAATCCCAACCCCGGGAACCCTCCGCGGGCTGCATTTTCAAGAACCCGACCGGTGACTCGGCCGGCCGCCTAATCGACGCCGCGGGCCTTAAGGGCTCGCGCGAAGGCGACGCCGAGGTCTCGCCCGTCCACGCCAACTTCATCGTCAACCACAACCATGCCAGCGCCGCAGACGTCATCGCTCTCATCCGCCACGTGAGGGCTAGCGTCGAAAAAACCCATGGAATTCGCCTCGAACCCGAAGTCCTGCTCTACGGCCGGGAGTGGAAGGACGTGCTCTGAACCCGGACGGGAGCCGTGAAGCTGGAATAAAGACCCTGTCCTTCACCCATCCCGCGCCTCCTTCCACCTAACTACCGATCTCTCGCAGCTTATCTTCATGCCCCTTCCCTTTCGCATAACCGTCCTCGCCGGCGGAGTCTCGTCGGAACGCGAGGTCTCGCTTGGCTCCGGCGCGGCCTCGGCCGCCGCCCTCGCTCGGCTCTGGCCCACCCGATTGCTCGACGTGACCTCCGCCAGCCTGCCGCCCGGCTTGGAGCCCGCTCGTGACATCGTTTTCTCCACGCTGCACGGAACCTTCGGCGAAGACGGCGGCATGCAGCGCCTACTCGACGCCGCTGGAATCGTCTACGCCGGCTGCGATGCCGCCTCCTCGGCTCTCACCATGGACAAGGCCGCCACCAAACGCGCGGCCTCCGCCGCGGGCGTCCGGGTAGCCGCCGACACCGCCTTTCGTGTCCCCGGAGAGTTACCCGGTGCCGGAGCCCTGATCTCCGCACTCGGCACGGAGAATATAGTCCTCAAACCCAACGACCAAGGCTCCTCGGTGGGCCTCGCGCTACCTGAAGGCCGGGCCGCCCTTGCCTCCGCCCTCGCCGCCCTCACCCCCGGTTCTTGGCTGGCGGAGCCCCGCCTCACCGGTCGCGAACTCTCCGTGGGCGTGCTGAACGGCTCCGCCCTGGGCGTGGTTGAGATCCGGCCTCGCTCCGGGGTTTACGATTTCGCCAGCAAATACATGAAAGGCGCCACCGAGTATTTTGCCCCCGCCCCACTGCCGGATGAAGCCACCGCCGCCGTCCGCCTCGCCGCCGAGCGCGCCTTTGCCGCGTGCGGCTGCCGTGACTACGCCCGCGTCGATTTTATCCTTATTTCCCCCGCAGAGTTTTATCTGCTGGAAATCAATACGCTACCCGGCATGAAAGAAACCAGCCTCCTCCCGATGAGTGCGCGCTGTGCAGGGCTGGATTTCACGGGGTTAGTAGAAAGTTTGGTCAATCCCGCCGTGCGCCGTCTCATGGAGAGCTCAATTTCCCAACGTTCGTGAATCACGTCCCGCTCATTTCGCAAACCGCTCCCACTTGGAGGGATGCCATTATCCAGGATACGCCACCGCGTCCGCGCCACGGCGCGGCCCGCCGCCGTCTCGCCATGGCTAGCGTCCGGCACTGGGCCGCAGTCGGCGCGATCACCGCGTGCCTGATTTTCGGATACATCGGCTGGCGCGCCTGGCGCGACAACCCCGCGGTGCTGGCCGCCCCCGCCTCTTCCGTTCCCGTGCGCGAAATCGCCCTTCGCACCGACGGCGTGCTCACCCGCGCCTGGGTAGAGCGAATTCTCAATATAGACCGTCGAGCCGGCCTGATGAATCTCGACCTCGCCGCTCTGCGCGACCGGTTGCTCCAATCCGGCCAGATCCGCACCGCCGTGCTCGCCCGCCGCTTTCCCGATGTGCTGGCCGTCATAATCGAGGAACGCAGCCCCGTGCTGCGCACTCACGCCCGGCCCGAGGTCGCGGCCGACAACACCGGGCAGGACCCTCTCTACGTCGCGAGGGATGGTTTTATCTTTTCCGGCGAGCTCTACCCCGACCACCTGGTCGAGAGTTTGCCGCTGCTCGCCGGCGTCACCCTGACGCGCGACCCCGCCGGTCACGGTTTTGCCCCGATCGAAGGCATGGAGCCTGTAACCGCCCTTCTCGGCACGGCGCGCTCATCCGCCCCCGCCCTCGCCAAGGAGTTTAAGGTGGTGTCCCTCGCCCGCTTCGCCCGCGACGGCGTCATTCTCGTCCGCACCCCCGAAGTAGCCGAGATCGCCTTCGGGACACGTGACGACTTTTACCTCCAGATCGCCCGGCTCGACTACATTTTGGAACAACTCCGCGCCCGACCCGCCGGAGCCTCGCCGATCCACTCGATCGACCTTTCGGTGGGCAGCCGCCAGGTGCCTGTAGCCTTCGACTCTCCGCCAGTCCCGCCCAAACCCAACGCGTCACGCCCGGCCCCGCGCGCGACCGAAGCGGCCCGCCCGCCCCTCACTTTTTTCCACCCCTGATTTTCCCCCGCCACCGCCCACCGCCAATTTTTACGCACCGTGCCCACCTTCTCTAAATCCCGCATCGTCGGCGCCGTAGAAATCGGCACCACCAAGATCACCGTGCTCGTGGGCGAAGTCGCCGGCCCCAGTTTGAATGTGATCGGCTTCGGTGAGTTCCCCTCCCGCGGCGTGGTCAAAGGCATGGTGGTGGACAGCAAAGCCGCGGGCGAAGCCACCCACCGCGCCATCGACGGGGCCGAAAAAACGGCCGGCGCCCGCCTCCAGCAGGTGTTCCTCGCGCAAAGCGGGGCCCACATCGACGGCTTTTACCATGAGGCATCCGTCAACGTCGGCGGTCTCGAAGGCCGCGTGAGCCAGCTCGACATCGACAACGTCTATAGACTCGCAAAACATAAGGCCCTGCCCCCGGGCCGGTGCATCGTTCACTTCCTCCGCCGCCCCTTTTACCTTGATGGCACGCTCAGCCCTTCACCTGAGGAAATCCGCGGGGACCGCCTCTCCGTGGGCGTATGGCACGTCCACGGCGACCAGCATCGCATCGCCGATAGCGTGCATATCATCCGGAATTTTAACCTGCCCGTGAGCGAACTTGTCCTCTCCGGCCTCGCCGCCGGGAATATCCTGACCACCCCCGAGGAACGTCAGCATGGCGTGCTGGTGATCGACCTCGGCGGAGGCACAACTGACTTCGCGTATTACCGTCAAGGCCGCGCGTGTCTGGCCGGAGTCGTCGCAGTCGGCGGCTCCCACCTCACCAACGACCTCGCGCTCGGCCTGCGCATCACCGAAAGCCAGGCCGAAAAAATGAAACTGCTCCATGCCCGCGCCACCATCACCGCCAAGGACCGGGCCGACTCAGTCTGGCTGAATGGCGACATGGGCATTGGCGATCGCCGATTCCCCAGGATGACCATCGAGCAGATCGCCGCCGCCCGCACGCGCGAGACCCTTGAAGTGGTCCGGAAAAAACTCGGCACGCTCTACACCCCTGGCGAGACCTTGGCGGGCGTAGTGCTGACCGGCGGAGCCTCCGCCCTGCCCGGCATCGAAGACGCCGCATCAAGGGTTTTCGAGGTGCCCGCTCGCGTTGGCACTCCCCACGTTGAAGTCATCGAGTCACTCCGGCATCCGTCCTGCAGCACCGCCCTGGGTCTACTCCACCAAGGCATCTCCCAACAACACGAGGCGACTACCCTCCAGTCCCAGTCCGGCCTCGGCGCCAAATTCAAAAACTTCCTCGACCGCATAGCCTCGGTGTAACGCGGGAAACGCAGCAATCATAAACCAGGTTTCAGTATTCAGTATAGCACCACAGCACTCTGGTTTGATTATTTTCTGCTGCCGCGTTTCACCCCCTGGATTCCCCTTTTCGACCTACCACTTCCGCCGCTTTCTGAATTCCGATTTCTGACTCCTTTTCCACCATGTCCCCCGCCGAGAACGCCCCCCCTGCCTCCGACGACCTACTGACCGATCGCCGCATCGCAATAAAGGTCGTCGGCCTAGGCGGCGCCGGCGCCAACGCGGTTGATCGGCTGAAAATGGAGAACCTCGACCGCCTCCAGATGGCGGTGATCAACACCGACGCCCAGGCTCTCGCCGTCTCGCCCGTTCAAGACAAGGTGCTGATCGGCGCGTCGGTGACCAGGGGACTCGGTGCCGGAGCCGACCCCGACCTCGGTCGCCAAGCCGCCGAGGCCGACCGCGAGAAAATCGCCGCCGTGGTGAAGGATTGTGATCTGGTTTTCCTCCTGGCCGGCATGGGTGGGGGCACTGGCTCCGGCGCGGCACCCACCGTAGCCGAGATCGCCGCCGAGCAAGGCGCTCTGGTCATCGCCTTCGTAACCTTGCCCTTTAGCTTCGAAGGCGGGCGCCGCGCCAAACAGGCCGACGAAGGCCTGATCGCCCTTCGTAAAATCTGCGACGCCGTCATCCCCCTGTCCAATGACCTTCTCCTGCAGGAAGGCACCGAGGGTGAGACCGTTCTCGATTCCTTTGCCCGCGCCGACGAATGGATCGGGCGAGGCGTAAAATCCATCTGGTCCATGATGTTCCGCACCGGGTTGATAAATCTGGATTTCGCCACCCTGCGCCAGTCATTCCATACGCGCGGCGGAAAAACGCTATTCGGACTGGGCACCGGTGCTGGGGAAAATCCGGTGGCCGAAGCACTGGAAAGCCTGAAGCTATGCCCCCTGCTCGCCACGCCTGAGTTTGCCCGTAAAGCTGACCGCCTTCTAGTTAACATCGTCGGCGGCACCGATCTCACCCTGCCGCGGGTCAACGAAATCATGACTGCGGTCACCGAACAGTTCGGTAAGGAAGCCCACGTCGTGATGGGTGCGGTCATCGACGAAACCAGCCATGGCCGGCTCGAGCTGATGGTGCTCGGCACGAGCGACTCAGGCTCACGCGTTTTCACCCCGCGCCGGAATACCGCGCGAAACCGCCCTCAGACCAGCCCTGAACCAGCCCTCTCCGAAGGCCTGCCGTTTGCCGGCCCCGCAGGCACCCCCGTTGCCCGCGCGGAGGAGACGCTCACCCCGGCTCCTGCCGCCCAGGAAAAAAAATCCTCCGCCCGCGAGCGCTCCATCGCCCCGCTTACCACCGCAGCCGGCCAGGTCGAACTAACGCTCGGCGAACACGAAACTCGTGGCACCTTCGAGAAGAGCGACCGCAACCTCTTTGAAGGCCAGGATCTGGACGTCCCCACTTACCTCCGCCAAGGTTTGAAACTGCACCTCTGATCCCAGAACCGCCGGTCGGGCACAACTCACACGTTACCCCAGCAGGCGGCTGTTGCAAACTTGCCGGTCTGCATCCCCGCCCGGCATCAGCACGAAGCCGGTTGCATCGTCACCAAAGACTTCGCTGCGGCGGCCCTCGTGGTGGATATGCCAGAGCGCGATCAGGACGCAGGCCCAGGCATCCAACTGGTCCTCGACTGGCTTGCGCCAGGCCGCGGCCAGCAACGCAGCCGAGTCCGGGTGCCAGGCTAAGTAGGGAAAATGCGAGGCGCACAGCCCGGCTAGCGAATGCTGCAAGCGCGCAAACTCGGCGTCGCTATGTTCACGTGAGCGACCCGATTTGCGTTTGTATTCCAAGATGCGATCAAGCCCGAGCCAGCGCACCAGCGCCGGGTGGGGAAACACTTCCGCCGCCACCCAGGGCATCGCCGCCGTGGGTAGAGCGGGCGTCAGCGCGAACCCGCCAGCCGTCAACCTCGCCGCAATGCGCAGGGGACGCGGCGCGAGCCGGAGATTCACCGGATAACAGCCCGCGTGCCGGGCGCGAAACGCGGCGCTTACCAAGCCGTCAACCGGACGGCGTCCACTGGCATTGATGCAGACCAAGGGGGCATCGAAGGCAAACAACCGATAGACAGGCGCATCTGGCGTCGCGGGTGGAAGAAGATCGGATGCGGCAGCGAGCGCCGCAAAAAGAGCTTCGTCGCCCCGCACGTGGGTATGACCAAGGATGCGTGCACTTGCCGGCTTTCGCGCCGTGGCAGCACGATACTCGATCAGGCAAACACCGTCGCCGTTTTTCTCCCCCCAAGCCAGATCAACGCCGGCGAGGAGGTAGGTCGCGGCGGCGGGGTCAAGGGGTGCGACGGTTGAGGGCATCGGAAACGCGACCGCAAATTCGCGACCCCACAGGCAACCGCAAGCATCGCGCGAGTATTATCCCAAAACGCCGAGTCGATCGGAGCATCCCATCAGATTATTAACCGCGTGCGAAGCGAATGGACACGGGGCTGGAACAACCAGCCGAGTTTTATCCGCCTAAGCTACGGCTAAGATCGAGATTTTTAGAATTAGATCTAAACAAACTTATCGAGCCAAGAGCCAGGCAGCGATCGGACCCTGGAAAAAGCCAAAGACCACGCTGCCAGCGGCGAGCACCCCGAGGGCGAGGCCAGCGGAGAACCCAATCGGAGTTGCGGCGATCTCGGCAGGTTCGGTCTCGCCCGAGGCAAGAGGCGGGCGCCAGGTGCTGAAGAAGGCGGCCTTGATCCAGCCGAAGTAGTAGTAAATAGAAAGCACGACGCCGACGATGGCGATGGCCAGCAGTGGGTAGAGGCCAGCCTTGAAGGCAGCGATGAAAACCATGAGCTTGCCCATGAAACCAGCCAGCGGCGGGATACCGGCGAGCGAACCGAGACCGACGGCAAGGACGCCGGCAAGGTAGGGGTGTTTTTTGGCGAAATCGGTGTAGTGGTCGAGATCCTGTTCGGCGTCATTCTCCCCGGCAACGTGGGTCATGACAGCAAACACTGCGAAGGACGCCAAAAGGTAGGCGAAAAGATAGAAATAGATCGCGCCAACGGCCTGCGGGACGGTCTGGGCCGCGACCACACCCATCAGCAGGTAGCCGGCATGGGAGATACCGGAGAGGCCGAGCAGGCGTTTGACGTTATGCTGGGTTAGGGCGGCGAGATTACCGAAGAGGATGGTCGCGCCGGCCATGATCGAGAGCACGACGGTGACCAGTCCGGCATAGGAGTGGAACACCGGGAGCAGGCTAATCAGCACAGCGAAACCAGCGGCCTTGGAAGCAACGGCTAAGAAGGCGGTGACGGGGGTGGGCGCACCTTGGTAGACGTCGGGAATCCAGATCTGGAAGGGCACGGCGCCTATTTTGAAGGCGATGCCGGCCAGCACGAACACGATGCCCACAGAGGCGAGGAAGTTGCCGGGGTTGGCCTCGAGGAACTGGCGCACCCCGGCGTAGCTCATCGGAGATGCGGTCGAGCCGAGGGAGTTCGGATTGCCAGCCACGCCGTAGAGCAAAACGATACCGAAGAGCAGAATGGCGGAGCTGAGGGCGCCGAGCACTAGATATTTCAGACCGGCCTCGAGCGACAAAGGGTTCGAACGGGTATAGCTAACCAGAATATAGAAGCCGACCGTGATGGTCTCAAGGGCGACGAAGAGGAGGACGAAGTTGGCCGACTGGGCCAGTAACATCATCGCGGCGGTGACGACCAGCACGATGTGGAAAAACTCCACGCGGGGCATCTTTTGCTTCGCCAGCGCAACCACCCCGAGGATGGAAACGAGGATGGAGCTGACCAGGAAAAAGGCGCGCAGGTATTGGCCATCGCGGGAGTGATGGAGCAGGCCATTGAAAGTGTCGCGGTCAAGATAAGGCGTAGCGGTGAAGTTGAAGGCGAGGGCTGCGAGAATGCCGAGCTGACCGGCGATGGCGCAGGTCGGGATGACGACGTGGCGCGCCTTGGGCAGGAGCATCTCAAGAACGAGCAGCAGCAGCGCGAGCACGCCGAGGGTGATCTCGGGCGTGATCGCGGCCCAGAGGTTGTTGGCGGCGGCGGCTTGAAGTTGGTCGATGGTCATGGGCCGAAAAGGGAGGGAGGGGGAGAGGGGAAACGCGGCCGGTTTACTTGCGGAAGGTTGCGGTGATAGCGGTGTCGACCGGGGTGGAGAGGCTCTTAGGCCAGAAACCGATCGCGAGCAGCGCAACGAGCAGGAGCAGGGCGGGAACTTTCTCGCCCCATGCGAGATCGGTCGGGGCCTTTTCGGCAGAGACCTTGGCAAAGGCTGGGGTGACTGGCCCGAAGAAAACACGAGCGACCGAGCGCAAACCGTAGACGGCGGAGATGATCACCCCGGACACGGCGAGCGTGGTGTAGGCAGCGGAGAACTTCCATGCGCCGACGAAGATCGCCAGTTCGCCCCAGAAGTTGGCCAGACCGGGTAGACCGATGCTGGCCATGGTGGCAGTGACGAAGAAGGCCGCCAGAACGGGAGCCTTTTGCGCGAGCCCGCCCATGTCATCCATGTCGAAGGTCTGGGTGCGATGGTAGACGCTGGTCGAGAGCAGAAACAACAAGGCGACCGAAAGGCCGTGGGCGACCATCATCAAGACCACGCCGCCGAGGCCGGTGGTGTTGTAAGCGGCGATGCCGAGGAAAGCGTAGCCCATGTGCATGACCGAGCTGTAACCGATCATCTGCTTAAGGTCGCGCTGGGCGATCGTCACAAAGCCGATGTAAAGCACGTTGCCACCGACCGCGAGCAGGGCCAGCCAGCCTACCCAGTGGCCCACACCCTCGGGAAGAAGCGGCAAGGCGATCTGGATAAGCCCGTAAAGGCCGAATTTTTTTAACACGCCGGCGTGCAACATGGCGGCGGAGCTAGGCGCGGCGCCGTAGCCAAGCGGAGCCCACGTGTGGAAGGGAAAAAGTGAGACCAGGATGCCGAACCCGACCATCAATAGACCGAAAATGGTCTTTTGATTACCAGCGGCGAGCGAGCCATGGGCGACCTCCTGGCGCAGAGCCAGCAGGTCAAAAGTCTCAGCTCCGCTCTGCTGATAAATCGCGATCAGGCCGATCAAGGACAGCATCGCGCCGAGCGTGAGGTAGATCGTGAGCTTCATCGCGGCGTAACCGCGGTCCCGCCCGCCCCAGACGCCGACCATGATGAAGGTCGGGATCAGCGCGAGTTCGTGGAAGAAGTAAAAGAAAAACACGTCCATGCTGGCGAAAACCCCCATCAGGCCGGCCTGCATGATGAGCAGGAGCCCCAGATAGAGCGGTAGACGCTCGGCCTTGGACTGGATGGCGTAGAGCCCGGCGGCCAAACCGACCACCCCGGCAAGCACGAACAAGGGCAGGGCGATGCCGTTGAGCCCGAGGTAAAGCGTGATGCCCAGGGTATCCTTCAGGCCGGTGTCGTATCGGCTCACAAAATGGTAACTCGCCCCGCCCGTTGGGTTAAACTGGCTCCAGAGATAGAGCGCGATCAAGGCGGGGATGACGAAGCCCACGCCGGCAATGAACTTGCGCACGGCAAGGGGCGCGGGGACCAGCAGCAGGAGGGCGGCGGCCAGAGGCGCGAAGATGGAGAGGAGAAGGAGGTCGGGCACGGCGAACGTTGCTTAAGATTTAGAAGTGGAGATTCAGAATTTCCGGCTGGGTTAGCGGGTGGCGAGGAACCAGAGGACGACGGAACCGCCGAGGAACCAATAAACGTAGGCGTGAATGCTGCCGGTATGCAGGGCGCGGGCGGCGAGGCCGAACAGGCCGGCGACCCCGGCACTGCCACGGACGAGCACGCCGGAAATGCCGATGAGGTCGATGTAGTTAATCACCAGCGCAAAACGCTGCTGAACCTTGGCCACATAATAATCGTAGGCGGCGTCGAAAGATTTTTGCAGGGCGACGAGCAGGGTGAAGGCTCCGGAAGCCTTGGTGGCGAGCGTGTCCTCGGCGGTGGTCTGGTAGAAAAGGGCGGCCGCCCCGGCGCCGAGCGCCATGACGGCGAGGGAAACACCCAAGATGATGGTGTGGGCGGAGCCGTGCGGATGGGCGATCTGGGAGAGGACGCCGTCGAAGTGGCCGCCGTAGATCGCCTCATAACCCCCGATAACAGAAAGGACGGCCAACACGACCAGGGGAAGGGTCATGCTGATCCCACCCTCGTGAGCATGGGCAGCGTCTTCGGAGCGGGCGGCGCCGAGGAACACGAGTTTCCAGAGGCGCATCATGTAGAAGGCGGTGAGCACGGCGGTGACGCACAAAAGGGCGAAGACGGCGGTGTTTTTCTCCATCGCGAGATAGAGAATGGCATCTTTGGAGAAGAAGCCGGCGAGACCGGGGAAACCGATGATGGCAAGAACGCCAAGGCTGAAGGTCGCGAAAGTCAGGGGCATCTTCTTGGAGAGGCCGCCCATTTTGAAGATGTCCTGCTCGTGGTGGCAGCCATGAATCACCGAGCCCGAACCGAGGAACATGAGGGCCTTGAAGAAAGCGTGCGTGGTGAGGTGGAACATCGCGGCGCCTAGGCCAGCGGTGAGCAGCACCTCGGGCGCGCCCGCTTCGCCATGGGAGACCTTGAGCGAACCGAGCCCGAAGGCAGCGACCATGTAGCCGAGCTGGGAGAGGGTTGAATAAGCCAGGACCTTCTTGATGTCGCGCTGGGTGACGGCGCAAAGCGCGGCATACAGGGCGGTGACTGCTCCGATCCACATAACGATGGTCAGGGAATGGGGCGCGAGAGCGAAGAGAGGCTCGATCCGGCATAGCATAAAGATACCGGCGGCGACCATCGTGGCGGCGTGAATGAGGGCAGAAACGGGTGTCGGGCCCTCCATCGCGTCGGGCAACCAGACATGCAGGGGCACCTGAGCGGATTTGCCGACCGCGCCGCAGAAGAGCAGCAGAGGGATGAGGTTGTTCGCCGCCATGACGCCAGAAGCGGACAACTTAGCCAGCTCGGTCAGGTTTACCGTGCCGTAGAAGTGGTAACAGAGCAGGATGCCGCAAAGGTAACCGAAGTCACCCACGCGGTTGACGATGAAGGCCTTCTTGGCCGCATCGGCGGCGCTCGCCTTGAAATGGTAGTGATTGATCAAGACGTAGGAGCCGAGACCGACCAGCTCCCAGAAAATAAACATCATGAACAAATTATCCGCGAAAACGATCCCCAGCATGGCGAACATGAAAAGAGAAAGGCCGCCAAAGTAGCGGGCCTTGGCGTCGTCATCGTGCATATAGCCCAAGGAGAACACGTGGACGCAGAGTCCGATGACGCCTACGATACTCAGCATGAGGGCGGAGAGGTCATCGAACTTCAGGCCGAGCGAGAGGGTAAAGGAGCCGAGTTTCAGCCACTCGGTGGAGGCAGTGAAGCGGGCGCCGGTAAAGGCGAGGAAGAGGCCGCCGGCGGCGATAAGCACGGCCGTGAAGGTCGAGACCAGCGCGGCGATGTTGCCCTGACGGCGGAGGGTGAGCGCGATCACGGCAGCCGAGGCGAGCGGCAGCAGGAACACGAGTTGGGCGAGCTGGGTCGGATTCTGGAACATCGGAGGCGAAGCGGGCGGGTATGCGGTGCCGGGAAGCGTTGCGAAGGTTTAGTTCTTCAGGGCATTGAGCTCCTCGACCTGCACCGTCTGGCGGCGGCGGAAGAGGGCGACGATGATGGCTAGGCCGACCGCGACTTCGGCGGCGGCGACCGTGAGGATGAAAAACACGAAGACGTCACCATCAAGCACACCGTTGTAGCGGGAGAAGGCAACCAAGGCCACGGTGCTGGCGACCAGCATGAGCTCGAGGCACATGTAGATCACCAGAGTGTTTTTCCGCAACAGGACCCCAAAGAAGCCGATCGCAAAAAGCACGGCGGCGAGATAAAGGTAGGCGTTGAGCGTGACGGCGAAGGGTCCGGACAGCGCGGCGAGCGGAAGGGGGGACATGGCGGCAATGGGAAAGGAGCGAGTAATAAGTGGCAGGGTGCGAGTAGGCGGGATCGGACTATTTCACGTCTTCGAGGCCCTCGAATTTCTTGCTCAGGACGATCACGCCGAGCATGGCGATGAGGAGGAGGAAACCCACAATTTGCACCGGCAGCAGGTAGACCGTGAACAATTGCTCGGCATAGGCCCGGAGGCTGGAGCCCACGACCTTGACCGTTGCGGGATCGGCAGTCTCGACCAGACCGTGCGAGGCGAAGGAAACCAAGCCCGTCACCAGCAAGCCGGCCGCGACCGTCGAGGAAAGGATGGTGGCCTTGGTGAACCGTTTGCGGTCACCGCCTTGCATATCCAGCAACATGATGATGAAGAGGAACAAAGCCACGACCGCGCCGGCGTAGACCAGAACCAGCAACACCGCCAAGAGGAAGGCGTCGAGCAACACGAAGAGACCGGCCACGCCCACCAGGCTGAGCAGGAAGCAGAGCGCGGAGGCGACGGCGTTCTTGTTGAATACCACACCGAGGGCGCAGGCCACGGAGAGGAGGGCGAATATGTGAAAGAGGAGGTCAGACATGGACGGGACGGAGGGAAAGTAGCGGGTAGTGAGCAGCGGGTAGCGAGTAGATCGGCGGTAAGATGGAGTGAGTCGTTCGGTGGGTTTCGGTGGCTTGGGCTACTCGCTACTCACTACTCGATGCTCGCTACTTTCAAAAAATCAGTGATGCCCTCCGGCGTGGGCGGCCTTCTCCGCAGCCGCTTTCTTATCCCACTTGAAATGGGAGTCGGGCAGCGTGCCGCCGAGTTCGTAGAGGCGTTTCTTGTCGTTGACCATCTCCTCGCGGGTGTAGCCGGTCATGGAGTATTGGTTTTGGAGCCAGATAGCCTCCTCGGGGCAGACCTCCTGGCACAGGCCGCAATAAATGCAGCGGAGCATGTCGATCTTGAACTCCTCCGGTCGCTTTTCGACATGGGCGTTGGCATCATCGTGAGCAATTTCGCCGGGGGTGATGCGAATGGCCTTGGGCGGGCAGACAAACTCGCACAACTGGCAAGAAACACACTTTTCGCGCCCGTTGGGATCGTAGACCAGGGTGGGCACGCCGCGGTAGCCGGCAGGGATGGCAGGGCGCTGCTCGGGATATTCAAGGGTCTCGACAGGTTGGACCATGCGCTTGAAGGTGGTCGCGAGCCCGGCGGCAATATTGGGCAGGTAGGTGCGCTCCAGAAAGCTGAGCGGTTTGCGTTCGACGGTGACGACGGCCATGGCGTTCTAAAGGTTAGGAGGAAAGATTAAGGTTAAGCCCGGTTAGCGGGTCTGGAGCCAAGCGATGCCAAGGGCGTAGACGATGAGGTTGGCGATGGAAAGCGGGAGGAGTTTTTTCCAACCGAGGGTCATCACTTGGTCGTAGCGGAAACGGGGAAGCGTCCAACGCACCCACATGAAGAAAAAAATGAAGAAACCGACTTTCCCCAGGAAAATCCCGATGGCGATGAGACCCATGAATAGCGGGGTGGAGACGCAGGGCAAAATATTAGCCAAGGCGTGAATGGTATCGGCCAGCGAAACCCAGGGCAACGGGTTCCAGCCCCCGAGGAAGAGCAGACAGAAGATGCCGGAGCCGACGATCATGTGGGCGTATTCGGCGACGAAAAACAGTGACCACTTAAAGGCACCATATTCGGTATGGAACCCGCCCACGAGATCGGCTTCGGACTCGGGCATATCAAAGGGCTGGCGGTTGGTCTCGGCGAAGAGGGCAATCAGGAAAATGAAGGCCGAGACCGGCATGGTCATGACATACCAAGTGCCGCCCCAGAAACCGGGCTGGCTCTGGCTTTGCACAACTTCAAAAAGGCTGAGCGTGCCCTGACCGCCGGGGGCATTGACCCAGAGGAAAACCGGCAGCACCGAGAGAGTCATGGAGAGCTCGTAAGAGATGAGCTGGGCGGAAGCGCGGACGCCGCCGAGGAAGGGATACTTGGAGTTGGAGGCCCAGCCAGCGAGAATGAGCGAATAGACGCCGAGGGAACCAAGGGCAAAGACGGCGAGCAAGCCGACATCAACATGGGCGAGCGCGACCGGGACGAGTTCGCCGGCGGCGTTGAAATACGCGCCGAAGGGGACAAAGGCGACGGTCGAGAGAGCCGGGATCATCGACGCGATGGGCGCGAGGATGAAATAGAACTTGTTCACGTGCCCGGGGACCGGGTCTTCCTTAAAGGTGAATTTACCACCGTCAGCCGCGAGTTGGAAGATCCCGAGTTTCTGGAGCAGGGTGCCCAGCACGGGGATACTGGCAACGAGACCTAGAGGGGCGAGGAAGCCGGCGAGCGGCGGCTTGGTGCGGTTGGGGCCGGGGCGACCCTGGATCCAGGCAGAGATTTTACGCTCGGCCATGGAGCAGGCGGCGGCAAGCGGGAAGAGCACAAGAATCACCACCGTGCCTTGAAGGAGCAGGCGGAGGAGGAGCGGGAGCTCGAAGTAGAAGTCGAACATGTCGGAAAGAGTTGAAGCGCGAAGACGCGAAGTCGCGAAGGTCGAAAAAAGAGGGGAGGGAATCTTGGGTTTGAACTTAGCTTCTTCGCGTCTTTGCGCTTAATTCTGAGATCAGGCGGCCGCCGCCGGTTTGTATTTGAGGGACTCGCCCTCGACGAAGGGCAGGCCGGCCCACGGGGTGGAGTCAAGGAGGAGGCCGGTCTCGGGAATGTTTTTGTAGAGCATCGTGGCCAGCGCGGGGACAGCGGCAGCGAGGGCGGGCCAGAGACCATGCACATCGCTCGCGGGTGCTGCGGGGCCAAGGAGTTTGGCCAGAACGACGAGATCGTTGCTGGAGCCCTGCGGGCCGGGGACGGCGGCGGCAAACTTCTGGATGCGAAACTGCTGATTCACGAAGGTGCCGGCCTTTTCGAAGGTGTGCAGCGTGGGCAACACGACCTTGGCGGCGGCGCTGGTGGCGTTGGCGTGGGTGCCAAGATAAATGATCGCGACCTTGGCCAGCTGCGCGGCGGTGAGGCCAGCGGCGGCGAGGTCTTCACCGTGGCTGAGGACCGTCTTCACCTTACCGGAGTCGATATCGGCAGCGAGCTGGGCGAGCTGGGCGGCGGGCAAAGCGGAGACGAGGCCGGTCACGAGGGCGCCGCGGACGTTCGGGTTACGGTCAGACGAGATGAGCAGTTTATCGCCCTGCCCGGTGCGGGCCACGAGCGACGCATTCACGCCGAGTTGGTCGGCAAGATTCTTGAGGAGGAACTGTTCCTCGACCGAAGCGCGCCCGGAACCCACGATGGCGACCGAGCCGGACTTCAGTAATTCGGCGGCGGCGTTGAGCGCGATATCGAGGCTGGAAGCGGCGCCATTGACGATAACGGCAGCGAGGCGGTCGGGGGCGGCGACTTGCTTGTAGAGCAGGCGGCCGGAGTCCGCCATCCAAGTGTCGTTGACCTCATCGTTGCGACGGGGGGTCAGGCGGTAGATCACACCCTCGCGCGACCAGATGACGGCGTTCACGCCGGCAGAGGACTCGATATCAATCGTGTTGGTCTGCTTCAGGAACCAGACGCGCATCTTAAAGCGGAAATCGGTGCTGGTGAGGGCGCCCACCGGGCAGATGTCCACGGTGTTGAGCGAGTAATTGTTCTCCAGCTTCTTGCCTGGATGGCAGGTGAGGGTCGAGTAACTGCCGCGATCGACGAAGCCAAGCACGTCGTCCTGGGCTATCTCCTTGGAGAAACGCACGCAACGGGAGCAGAGGATGCAGCGCTCGTCGTCGAGGGTCACGCGGGGCCCGAGCTGGGTGCGCTTGGGTTTGACGTTTTTCTCCTCGATAAAGCGGGAGTAGCCGCGGCCGTAGCCGGTGGCCTGCTCCTGGAGTTTGCACTCGCCGGCCTGATCGCAGATGGGGCAGTCGAGCGGGTGGTTGACGAGAAGGAACTCCATCACGCCTTCGCGGGCGTCCTTCACCATGGGCGAAGACGTCTTGATATGCATGCCGGGGGCGACGGTGGTGCCGCAACCGATCTGGGGACGGGGAATCCAATTGATCTTCTGCTTGCCGGTGGCGGCGTCCATCACCGGGGCTTTGGTGGCGGGGTCCACGGCGGGCATACCCATCTCCACCATGCACATGCGGCAATTACCAGCCACCGTGAGCTTCGGGTGGTAGCAATAGTGGGGAACGTCCTTTTGGAGCTGCTTGGCGGCCTCGATGACGTTGGTGCCCTTCGGCACGGCGATGTCTACGCCGTCAATATTGACGGTGACGAGGTCGGGTTTGGGAGCGGCGATCATTGCTGAAATAAAGGAGGAGAAGTGATTTGAAGCGCGAAGACGCTAAGGCGCTAAGGTCGGAGGATGTAGGGCGGATTAGTTGGAAAGAGGAGCTTTGGATCGAACTTGGCGTCTTCGCGTCTTGGCGCTTGCAGGGTTTTAGACTAGGGAGAGGCGGTCGGCGGGGAGGGCTTTCTTGGCCTCGGCGTAGCCTTCAAACTCGTCCTTGAACTTGATGAGGAAGCTCTGGGTCGGCCAAGAGCAGGCCTCTCCAAAGGCACAGATGGTGCGGCCGGGAATCTGGTCGGCGACACTCTTCAACAGGGCGGCGTCTTCCTTGCGGGCGTCGCCGTGGACCATGCGGGAGCTGATCTTTTTCATCCAGAGCGAGCCTTCGCGGCAGGGGGTGCACTGGCCGCAACTCTCATGCTGGTAGAAGGCGTTGATGTTGGCGAGGGCCTCGACCATGTTGACCGAGTCGTCCATGACGATGACGCCGCCAGAGCCGCCCATGGAGCCGATCATGGCGAGCGAATCGAAATCCATCGGCACGTCTTCGACGCCCCAGTCGTAATCCACCATGTCGGCGCCGACCTTGCGCTTGCCCTTGTAGCGTTCCCCAAAGCGGAGAACCTTGGCGGAGGAACCGCCGGGGATGACAGCCTTAAAAGTGCGGCCGGGAAGCGGGCCACCACAGACCTCGTTGAGCAACTGGCCCATGGTGATGGTGCCGGCGGGGAACTCGTAGTAGCCAGGCCGCTGCACGTGACCGGAGACGCAGAAAATGCGGGTGCCGGTGTTGCCGGGCGTGCCCGTCTTGGCGTAGGCCTCGCCGCCGATATCGGCGATGTGCTTCACTTGGCAGAGCGTCTCGACGTTATTCACGATCGTCGGGCACTGGTAGAGACCGAGGACGGCAGGGAAATAGGGGGGCTTGATGCGGGGGTTGGCGCGTTTGCCTTCGAGGGACTCGATGAGGCCGGTCTCCTCGCCGCAAATGTAGGCGCCGGCGCCGCGGTGGACGTAGATCTCGCAGGAATAGCCGGTGCCCAGGATATTCGGGCCGACGAGATTAGCGGCGCGGGCCTCGGCGATGGCCTTCTCGAGGATGCGGGCACCCTCGGGCATCTCGCCCCGGATGTAAATGTAGGCCTGCTTCACATTATTGGCAAAGCAGCTAATAATCGTGCCCTCGATCAGCTGATGAGGGTCCTGGTGCATGATGTAGCGGTCCTTGAAGGTGCCCGGCTCGGACTCGTCGGCATTCACGATCAGGTAGATGGGTTTGCCGGACTTGCGGTCCACGAGGGACCATTTCACGCCGCAGGGGAAACCCGCGCCACCGCGACCGCGCAGGCCGGATTTCTTGACCTCCTCGATCAGGTCGGCGGGGGGGCGGGCTACGGACTTCTTCAATGTCTCGTAGCCGCCGTGGCGCAGGTAGCACCCGAGGTCGTTGGTGTAACCGGGCTCGTCGATGTGCTTAAAAATGACGCGGGTCTGGACGGGGGCGGGCATGGTGCGAGATGAAGAAGTAGCGAGTAGTGAGTGGCGAGTAGGTGCGGGCTACTTGCGGGCGGCCGCCTCGGAGCGTATCTGGGCGCTAATCTGGCGGGCCTTGGTCGCATCCACTTTCTCGTGGAGAACTTCGTCAATCAGAACGACCGGTGCGGTGCCGCAGGAAGCGAGGCACTCGACAAAATCAACCGTGACTTCGCCGCAGGGCGAGGTAGCGCCGAGAGTGGTCTTGAACTCGTCCCGGAAGGTCTCGCAGGTCTTGTAGCCGCCGAGGAGGGCGCAGGAAAGGGTGCGACAGACCTTGATGTGGCGGCGACCGATGGGGGCGCGACGGAACATCGGGTAGAAAGTCACGACCTCGAGGACGTTGATAGGCTGGAGCTCTAGCTTTTGAGCGATCCAGAGAACGGCGTCCTCGGAAATGTAGCCGGCATCCTCCTGCACGAGGTGCAGGAGCGGCAGGGTGGCGCTGCGCTTGACCGGGTAATGCGTGATGACTTCGTCAATACGCTGGAAGGTTTCTGGCTTGAGATTCACGGATAGAGGAAAAGTAGCGGGTAGTCAGTAGCGGGTAGCGAGTAGGTCGATCAGCGGGAGGTGGTCGGTCGAAGGATGCTCGCTACGCGCTGCTCGATGCTCGCGACTTCGGTGTTCATCAGCGGTCGCACTCGCCCATCACAAAGTCGAGGGAACCGAGGATGGAGACGACGTCGGATACGAGATTGCCTTGGCAGACCTTGGGCAGAATGGACAGATTGCAGAAGCTGGGGCTGCGGATCTTCATGCGGTAGGGCACTCCCCCGCCCTTGCTGACGATGAAGAAGCCCAGCGCGCCCTTCGGCACCTCGGCCTCGAAGTAGACCTCGCCGGCAGGCATCTGGGGTCCCTCGGTGGTGATCATGAAGTTGTTGATCAACTCCTCCATGCTCGTGAGGACCTTCTCCTTGCGGGCGGCGAAGATGCGGACGGCATCCTTGGCATACCAGTCGCCCTTGGGGAAACTCTTGATGGCCTGCTTGATGATACGGACGGACTGGCGCATCTCCTCGCCGCGCACCATGTAGCGGTCGAAACAGTCTCCGTGCGCGCCGATGGCGACGTCGAACTCGTAGCGCTCGTAGCCGGAGTAGGGCTTGTCCTTGCGCAGGTCGAGCGGGACGCCGGAGCCGCGCAGGTTGGGTCCGGTAAGGCCGTAGGCAAGGGCGTCAGCTTTGGAGATGATGCCCACGCCCTGGGTGCGGTCGATGAAGATCTTGTTCCGGGTTAGGAGATTCAGGATGTTCTCCAAAATCGGCAGGAACTGGTCGCAGAAGGCGTCGACTTTCTCGACCCAGCCCTCGGGCACATCGCGAGCGACACCGCCAATGCGCGTGTAGCTGGTAGTGAAACGGGCGCCGGTGAGCTCCTCGAAGAGTTTATAAAGCTTTTCGCGCTCGGTGAAGGTGTAGAGGAAAATGGCCCAAGCGCCGACGTCGATGCCGTAGGCGCCGAGGCCGAGGAGGTGGGCGGAAACGCGCGCCATCTCGGAGCAAATCACGCGGATGGCCTGGCAACGCTCGGGCACTTCGAGTTTGGCAAGGCGCTCGACGGCGCAGGCGTAGGCGACGTTGTTGGCCAGCGGGGCGAGGTAGTCCAACCGGTCCGTGTAGGGCACGAACTGGTTATAGGTCATGTTCTCGGCGATCTTTTCGTCGCCGCGGTGGAGGTAGCCAAGGACAGGGTCGCAACCCGTCACGATCTCGCCGTCGAGTTCGAGTTGCAGGCGCAGCACGCCGTGGGTCGAGGGATGGGATGGCCCCATCGAGAGGGACATCTTCTCGGTCTGGAACTCAGGAGCCTCGATGGCGTTCGCGGTCTTCGCGGCGCTGTCAGGAAAAGCGTAATCGGTGGGCACGGCGGGAAAGTTTGCGGGTTGCGAGGCAGGGCTCAGAGGACGGCGGGCTTGGCGTTGCGTTCGTTCCAGGACTCGTCCTTGGCGCGCGGTTCGGCATCGGTGAGGTTCATTTCGCCAGTGGAGGCCACAAAGGGGCCGCCCATCATCGGGGCGGGCAAGACGGAGACCTTGGTGAGTTCGGCGACCTCGAGGTCGGGCAGCGGGGTCTCGATACCGGCCAGCGGGAAATCTTTGCGGAGGGGGTGGAAGGGATATCCGTCCCACATCAAAATGCGGCGCAGATCGGGGTGATCGGTAAAGCGGATACCCATCAGGTCAAAGGTCTCGCGCTCGTGCCAGTTGGCCCCGGCCCACAGAGAAACGACGCTGGGCGCGGTAGGCTCGGTATCGCTGGCGCAGTCCGCGACGAGTCGAACGTAGCCATGGGCGGTGGAGGAGAGCAGATGCCAGACAACCGAAAAGCGCGGGGTAGCCTCGACGTCCCAGTCCACGGCGGTGACGTCGATCAGGAGATCATAGCCATGCTCATCTCGGAATAGACGGAGAGCGGCCGGGACCTCGGCCATGGGCAAATTAAAGGCGGGATGGTCGCCACTGGGGCGCGCGACGGCGGCTGGAAACCGGGCTTGCAAGACGGCGAGCAGATCGGTCGCGGGAGCGGCGGCGAGGGAAGACATGAGCGGAGGCGAGATTCGGAAGGATCGGCACTCAGGCCGAGAGGAGTTGTTTGGCGGTGCCGCCGTTGCGCGTCATTTTGTCCTGCAACTTGATCAAAGCGTCGAGCAGGGCCTCGGGACGCGGGGGACAGCCAGAAATGTAAACGTCAACCGGGACGATGCGGTCCACGCCCTGGAGGGTGGAATAGCTGCGATACATGCCGCCGGAGGAGGCGCAGGCGCCCATCGCGATGACCCACTTAGGCTCGGCCATCTGGTCGTAAATGCGACGGAGGTGCGGGGCCATCTTGTAGGTGACGGTCCCGGCGACGATCATGCAGTCGGCCTGGCGGGGGGAAAAGCGGAAGACCTCGGCGCCGAAGCGGGCGATGTCGAAGCGGCTCGAGGCCGTGGCCATGAGCTCGATCGCGCAGCAGGCTAGACCCATGGGCATGGGCCAGACTGAGCTGGAACGCAGCCAGTTGATCACGGCATCTACTCTCGTCACGACGATGTCGCCCTCGATTTTGGTGTTATAGGCCAGCTCGGAATTCGGAGTTACCATGGTGGGATGCGACGTTAGGCGTGGAAAGTGGGCGTGAGTAAGCGGCGAGAAAGAAGCACGGGGCCAAGGTCGCGCAAGCAGCATTTCCCGACCATACCCAACGAAGTGGGCAGATTGTGAAAAAGGAAACCGACAGAATAATTTTCGCCATTGACCTGGGCTAAGCAGACGCGTTTTTGTGACCCCTTCGCCCATCGCCAAAGGCCTCACCGCCCGCGACGATTAAGCAACCTGGAGAGGTGGCAGAGTGGTCGAATGCGCTCGCTTGGAAAGCGTGTGTAGGGAAACCTACCGAGGGTTCGAATCCCTCCCTCTCCGCCATTTACGAAAAGATACCTTCCTCTTGGAAGGGATGAGAAACCAGGTTCAAAGGAGCGCAGCGGGAATAGGCCGTGAGCAATACGCCGCGCAGCGCCGGCCGCACCCTCCCTCTCCGCTAGTTTGGCCCTATTAAAGGCCTTGGAGGCAGGACTCAAGGTGCGCCCCATCAAGAGATAGATTTACTGCACTCCTAATTGGTGAGTTTTTCCATAGCCCGCAGCTGGACCGGCCCGAGCAAGCCAGAGGTCGCCAGCGGCCAGTCGGCCGCTTGGAAGTCGCGATAGCGAATATTCACGAAATAGAAGTTGCGCCAAGTGACACCACGCCGGTCCAGATCACGGATGCGGTTCGCGGCCAGATTGGTCACCTCGATCTCCAATTCGTTGCCGCTCGATCGGAGCAGGCCGGCGGGAACCACCACACGATGAGGACGCATAAAAGTGACGCCTAAATCCGTGCCGTTGAGCCGCACGCGCGCCACATGAAAGACCTCCCCGAGTTCGAGGTAACATTGCCCGGGAGTAAGCTCACCCGGGGAGAAATGGGTGACATACCGGGCGGTGCCCGCAAAAGCCTCGCGCCGCGCGTCGCCACCCTCCGTCCAGGAAACCAAACCAGCCGGCTCCCACGGATCCGGAAGCTCTGGCCCACCCGCGATGAACTGCACCCGCCATGATCCGTCCAAGGTGAATAAAGTCCGACCCGGGCGCGCGTTGGTTGCCATGCGGCCCAAGTCATCAACCGATGCCGCGCGGTCACGCTCGCAGCGGGTGCGTAACCAGAGGCTATGCCCCGGCTCCAGACGCAGGCGCACCTCGGGACGGCCGGCGGCGTTTTGGCGGATGCCGGCGGGGGCAATCGCGCCCGTAAGCGGATCGAGCACACTCGCGGCTGCAGCCGGCCGACCCAACTCAACCCAGGCGTCGAGCGGTTCCAAAGCGTGGTTGACCATAAAATAGGCAGGGGCGCCGCCTTCTGTTTTGCAAAGGAGAAGCAGTCCCGGGTGGGCGCTCACCGCCGGTTCGGGGAGAATTCCCGCCTGAGCGAGGACTTTTTCCACCGGTCCCAGCAAAAGCCGACCACGTCCCCGCCGCAGTTCCCGGACCTCGATCAAATCCGCATGCGCGAAGTCTGGGAGCAAGTCCCGCAAGTCGTTCCGCCGGCGCTCCACTTGCCCGAGACCAGGCACGTCGTCCGCAACCGGGGTGACAAAGCCGATCGTCGCGCCATCCTCGGCTAAACGTAGCGCGGCGCGGAGCGTTTCCAGCGGCAAGGTCTTCGAAGCGGGAAACAACACCGTCCGGTAAGCAGCGCCACCTTCAAGGCCAACGCCGCCCCCTTCCCTTATCCGCAACCCAGCGATCTGCCGGTCGCTGGCATAATCGAAGGCGTGGCCCCGCGCGAAGAGCTCGTAGCCAAGCGCCGGCACCCAGTTGCGGTTGTGCACGGTAAGCAGGGCAACGCCGGGCCGGGGATCGCTCCAGACATCGTCGATCGGCCAGTAGAGCAGGAAATCGTTGTCCGGCGCGGCGGCCTGCAAGACGGACTGCACACGGGTGACGTAGGTGTTGAGCGCCGCAAACTCGCGCCAGAGCGGGTTACGAGTGTTGAGCTCGCTGGCGGCGTAGAAAAGCCAACCGGGCCAGGGGACGTCGTCGGGCGAGTAGGCGTTGCCGTGGTAGAACACATGATTCACGCCGGCGATGAACAAGCGGTCAGTGAAACTCTTGAGCTCCTCGAAGGTCTCGTGGAAGTGCTCCGCGATCCAAGTGCCGGTCTCGGCGGAAACCAGCCGGCGGCCGGTCACATGGGCGGCGGAGGAGGCGAATTTACTCACCTGGAGATCGCGGTCGGCACCGCCGATATGGGCGTCGAAACGCGAGTCCAGCGGGTCAGGGCCGCCGTGACCGAACATCTCGGTCTCGGGAATCGCAGCCAGCGCATAAAGATCGAGCAGATTGGCCGGAGCCCCGTGGGCCTGAAAACGCGTGCGCAGGCCGCTCTCCGCCGCCCAGTCAGTCCAAAGCGGAAAAACCCTTTCCACCGTCACGTCAGAAACAGTCTGACGGTAGTCATGCCATAGCCGCCCCACCGCCTCGGCCTCGCCCAGGCCGGCGAGCAGGTCCCAGTGGTCTTCCACCCGGTAACCGCGCCGCTGGAAAAACTCATCCGCGAGCGCCGGACTCCAGACCGCGTCATAATACTCGTAGGAATCGTGATAAATCGCCCGCGGGCGGGCGTGGCCTGAACCGGCGGAAAAGGCGGCGCGGAATGGAGTGAGATAGTGCTCCATCGCCGCCGGCGAGAGAGGGTCGATCATCAAACCCTCGCCGCCAGGACCGGCGCGTTTGACCTTCAACCCAGTGCTTTGCACGCCCACCGCGACGATCGTCCAGCCATCGACCGGACCGAGCGGCATCCAGCCGAGCCCCCCGTCGCCGCGCACGAGCGAGCGCAGATCCTTGCGCGCACCAGTGGACGAGACTGCCGCGAACGACTGCCACCTGATAGAATCAAAGCCCTTGGGTGGATTGATACGGCCGTCCGCGGGGAACGCGATATTGAGCAACACCAGCCGCTTCCCTGCCTCCTCCGTCGTGACTTGCGGACCGCCGAAGCACCATCCCGTGCCGGCCGTAAGATCGACGCCAAGGCCACGCTGCTCCGCCGCCGCGACCGTCCAGTCGAACATCCGCCACCACTCGGGGCTGAGAAAGGGGATCCCGCGCGCCGCGGCGTCCTTCGCGCCATAGATAGGGATGACGTGGATGCCGCCGAGGCCGGCCTCACGACAGCGATCCAGCTCACGGCCCAGATTTGCCTCGTCCACCGCCGAGCCCAGCCACCAGTTAAACGTCCAAGGCCGGGTCTCGCGCGTAATCGCGGGCCAGCCTTGGGCATTAGCCGGCGCGGCGTCTGCGGGCGGCGTTTGCGCCTCCAGCCACGGGCCGAACCACGCGCCGGAGATCGCGCAAAAAAAACTCAGGAAACGGAGAATGGCGATGAAACCAAAGCACATGGAGAAAGCACGAGGTTAGGGTGGCAGTTAGGGGTAGATGCCGACGCGAAAAGATGCAGCAAAACGGAACGGCGAGCGCGATTAAGGCAGATAAGGGGCGCCGTTCACCTTCACGTTTTCCAATTGGATTTCGCATCCGTCCCAGACGCTGAGTTTAGGGCGCTTGAAAATCACGTCCACATGCTCAAAACGCACGCTCGTGATTTCGGTTTGGCCGGGATTGCCGGCGATACCACCAAAGGAACCGAAACGACCGCGGATGCCGGAAAAAGAAACGTCCCGCACGACCGAGCCAGGCGGCGTGGGTCCCTGCAGTTCCAGATATTGTTTCCAAGGCTGCATGGCAACCAACGCGCCGCCGGAACTCTCGAGCGTGATATCTTGATACCGGATGTTTTCGTAACGCTGCGGCGTATCGGGCCGCAGCTTGAAATTGGCGAAAACCATGGCCCCCAGAACTCGGCAATGCTCCACCAGCACATCGCGCACGCGGGTGGCTTCGCTGCCGAGCGTTACGGCCGCGTGTGCTCGCTGAAAAACGCAATCCACCACCCGCACATGCTCCACTGGCGGGCTTTCTCGGTCCTCCAGTGCAAACGGCCCCTTCGTTCCCTTGAGGGCTAGCGCATCATCGGTCACGGAAAACCAGCAACCCTCAATGGTCACATCCCGGCAGCTGTCCACGTCGATGCCGTCGGTGCTCGGGGCTTGCTTGTAGTCGTCTGGAACGGAGAAGCGGGCGTTTTTGACCAAGACATCACGACAGCGGTAGAGATGAAGATTCCAGAACTGGGAATCCTTAAAGGACACCCCCTCAATCACGACATCCCGGGAGTTTTCAATGAGAGCGAGTCGGGCGCGGGGGATGCCGATGTTACGAAACGCCTTGGGGTCAGGAGTGGCGCGACGCAGTTTCCAAAATAAATCCCAAAGCGGCCGACCAGCCCCGTCCAACGTGCCCTCTCCAGTGATGTGCAGCCCATCACAACCGTCGGCGTTGATCAGTGCCGGGGTAAAGAGTTCCTCAAAGTGCCCCTCGATACGTGTGCGACGCGGCGGGAAATCGGCCGCGACGTCGGTGGAGGCGCGGAGGACGGCATCCTTCTCCAGCAGCAAATTCACGCGTGGCTTCAAAAATAGGGCACCGCTCACAAAAACCCCGGGCGGGACGACCAGCGTGCCCCCGCCGCATGAAGCTAGGCGGTCGATGGCAGACTGGATGGAAGTGGTGTTCAGCACAACCCCATCGCCGATCGCGCCGAATTCCGTCACGGTTAATTGAAGAGACGGTCCGCGCGGCGCACCCGCTTCGCTAGCGACCAGCCACAGAGGCAAGCCCGCCGAAACGATCAACAACCCCAAGCCGCAGGCGCGAGCCACGGATAGGCCTAACTGGGGCGACGCGGATGGTATCGGAGCTAGTCGCACGGGCTCAACGCTGCACCCGTTCGGAACGGGTTATCTCGTAAGCCGGCGCGACACCGTCGGCGGTAGTCACCCGCGCAAACGTCACGTCCTCGACCCGATCGAACTTCACCTTCGCACCGGCGGGCAGATGGATGCTGTCGAAACGCACCCGGGCGGTGCGGTGGCCCTCAGCATCGAAACCATTCACGATGATCACCGGCTTCTTCGGGGCGGCCTGGGTGAGGTCGATGTTCTCGAAACGGAAATTGCGGAAAACCGGCTGAGCCGGTGCGGCCGCACCATCGTTGTTATAAGACAACTTGGTGTAGACGGTAATCTGCCGGAGCGAGCAGTCGCGCACCGTCACATCCTCCACAAAACCACCCCGCTCTGGCGTGCCTTTGATCTGCAACCCATTGATCAACTCGCCCGCCACGCAGTCCTCGACGCGCACGCCACGCACGCCGCCGGACATCTCGCTGCCGATGGAGATGCCGTGGCCCCGGTCGAAACGGCAGTCGAACACGCGCACGCCGTCCGTCGGGCGGTTAACCACATTACCCTCAGGATTTTTCCCGGACTTGATCGCGATGCAGTCGTCGCCGGTGTCGAAGGTGCAGTCAAAGATGAGCGAGTTTTCCGAGGAATCCGGGTCGATGCCGTCGCCGTTGAGCACATCGCTGCGGATCGAGAGCCCATGCAAGCTCACGTTTTTCGAGTAGATGTAGTGCAGAGTCCAGCACGGGGTCTCCTCGAGGGTCAACCCAGCCACCTCGACGTTCTCGGCGTTCATCAGTAGGATCAACCTTCCCCGCGAGCGCAGCCCCTTCACCCCGGGGAACTCGGCGCGGACGGCATCGGAGAGTTTTTTCCCGCCGCCGGAAATCCGGCCCGCGCCGCGGATGCTGAGGTTGCGCACCGTGGCCGGCCCCGCGGCGTCGAGCGTGCCGGCGTTGAGCAGGCTCGCATAGGTCTCCATTTCCCAGCCCTCAAAGCGGTTCCGGATAAAAGGGGCGTAATCCGAGGGATTGACCGAGCCTTTGAGCACCGCACCGGCCCCGATTTCGAGCGTCATGTCGCTCTTGAGAAAGAGCGCGCCGCTCAGGAATACCCCGGCCGGCATGCGGACGACGCCTCCGCGGGGACAGGCATCGATCGCCGCCTGGAGAGCGCGGGTGTTGAGCGTGGTGCCATCACCGACCGCTCCGTAGTCGAGGACAGATACGATCGGCTCCGGCGAAAGGGTGCGCAGGTCGAGCGGGTTGCTCGCCAATCGGGTGACGGAAACCCCGGTGCGAGCCTCGGACTGGACGCGGACCTGAAAGACGTGGCTGCGCTCCGGGGCCAACCCGCGGACGGTGAAGTGCGTCTTGAGCGTTTCCCCGCAAGGTTGGCCGTCGCGCAGCACTTCGTAAGCGAAGCCCGGGCCAGCCCCTTCAGGCTTGTCCCAGACTAACGTAGCCTCTTCGGAGCGGAGGGTTTGCGGTGCGAGCAAGAGTCGGAAATCGGGCGTGGCCGCCGTAAGTTCCGGCAAAATTCCAAGCATCAGCCCGAGGAAAAGCACGGGCACAGTTAAGAAACGCATGAACATAGATTGGGGGAACAACGAGAGGGTAAGTATGGCTCAACCAGAACGACAGCGTGGCCAGTCAAACGGATCTAGCCGCGAAAGGCCAAAGATAACTGAGCCGGAAAATGGAAGCGGGGGAGCCTGGACTGGCGCCTAAAAAACTAGCGACCCGCTACTCCGTTATACCCAACGGGCGCTCAGAAATACCCAGCCGCTACTCCGAAGCAACCAGCCGCCACTCCGGAATACCCGCCCGCTGCTCCGTTTAAGCTTTTACATGAAAAATGAATCGGACACGGGATAGCGAGCGCGTCCAGGGCGCGCCACGTGTGTTCGGCCCCTACTGGCTACCCGCTAGTCAAGTCACTACTACCTCACCCAGCGCACCCTGCCCTTTTATCATTCCTAGGCTAGGCGCTCTAGCTTGGTGCGGTTTTATTTAACCAAGCTCAGGGGACGGCGGCAGAATAGACGGTTTTACCGTCCTTGATGGTTTCCAGCACGCGGATTTCCTTGATGGTGAGGGGGGGCACGGTCAGGGGATTATGGTCCAGAATGACGAGATCGGCGTTTTTCCCAACCTCGAGCGTTCCCTTTAAACTGTCTTCAAAGTGCTGATAGGCGGCATAATCCGTAACTGATTTTAGCGCAACATATGGCGTTACCCGCTCATCCGGACCCACCACCAAGCCGCTCCGGCTAACTCGGTTCACGGCAGTCCACACGAGGTCCATGATGCTAGGCGGCACGATGGGACTATCCGCACCATTCGTGAACTTCATGCCCAGAGAGTGGGCGTAATTCATCGGGCTCATCCCAAAGGCCCGCTCTCGTCCCACGGTTTCGTTTACATGCCAGTCGCCCCAATAAAAGGTGTGGGAAGTAAAGAAATTAGGTATTATGCTCAGTTCTTTCATCGTCACAAGTTGATCGTGACGAATGAATTGAGAGTGAATCATCACCGGCCGTAGATCTTTCTGGCCGTGTTTGGCAATGGCTTGGCGCACGGCCGCGATCATCATGTCGGCAGTCGCGTCGCCGTTGCAATGCATGACGATCTGGACGTTCTGGCGATAGGCGGCATCAAACCACTGATCCAGTTCCGCTTGGGGTAAGGTAGGGTATCCTCGGTAATCGACAGGTTGCCCGGCGGGCGGATGGAGATAAGGCTTGGTCAGATAGGCGGTCTTGCCGACCGGCGCTCCGTCCCCGGTGATTTTGATGCCGGCAAACTTGATCCCGTTCACATAGACACCGACCTTTTCGCGGGCTTCGGGATCGAAGTCGGCCGCGCCCGAACGATGGAGGTAACCGTTGGTATCAACGCTAGCGCAGCCATCAAAATTCGGCGGGGTATAGTCGATATTCAGCGTCTTTTTCCCCGCGAGCACGTCGTTAAAGATCGCCCACATCGGATAGGAAATGATGTCTATCAACGGCCGGGCAGCCTGTTTCCGTTTTTCCAGCAGGATGGCGATATTGAGCGGGCTGGAGATGGCGTCCTCGGCCGTAGTGATGCCGAAGCTGGCATACCAGTGCATGAACTCATCCAGCAAGCGGCCGCGTTCAGCGATCGAAGGCACGGCGAGAAACGGCACAAAAATCTGCCCGGCCTGTTCTTCAAATACACCATTGGGCTCGCCCGACTGGGGATCTTTCCGAATCAGGCCACCGGCCGGATCGGGAGTATCGCGCGTGATGCCGGCCAGCTCGATAGCCTTGGTATTCACGGCAAGGATATGGCCGGATACATGCGTCACCAGGACGGGAATATCCCGGCTGATACGGTCGAGGTCCTCGCGCGTGGGGTGGCGGCGCTCCGCCAGGAGGCTATCGTCATAACCCAGCGCCAGCGCCACCTTGCCCGGAGGGGGCGGGTTGGTGACCAGGTAGCGCTGCATCTTGGCCACGAGTTGCTCAATGGAACTAACATCACTCACCGGCGGAGGACTGAGATCGGGCGAATTTCCCCGCAGGGTATAATCCACGATATGACCGTGAGCATCAATGAAGCCGGGGAGCAGCGTCTTGCCACCGAGATCGATGAAGCGGGTCTCGGGACCACCATACCGCTGCACCTCGGACTTTGTGCCCACGGTAAGAATCCTACCCTGCTCGACCGCCAGCGCCTCGACGTAATGCGGCTCGTCTCCGCTCATCGTGAGAATATTACCGCCAAAATAGATCGTATCCGCAGAAACCGACGGCTTAACCGCCGCCCGCGATAAAGTGGGATTCAGCAGTGAATAAACGGCGATGGCCAAGGGTAGGACCATGCTGGATTTTTTCATGGGTGATTAGTGGAGGCAATGGATTAAAATACCGGGTGATAAATACTAAAAAGAAGGCAACCTTAGGGAGCCTGACCGATAAGCGCTAAATCGCAGTAAATCGCCCGGGATCCCTTGTCTCAAGCGCTCGCTTTTCTGCGCTTTGCCCAGGCAATGATCGCCGCGTCGTCAGCGCCGGCACGCCAGACCCAGGCGAGAAACTCCGCCGGCAGGATGTGGTTGTCCTTAAAAAAGCAGCGGTCGCCGCCGCAGCCATACATCATCGAGGCCGGCAATTCACCCCGGAGCTTGGCGCGGGCCTTGGGCAGGAGCCGGGGCAACCAGATGATGCCGTCGACCGCCGCTGCCTTGTCCGGCCAAGTCGCGGGATCGGCCACCACGTCGGATACTCGCCCGCCCTGCACATTCAGAAAATAATCCCGCCGCACAACCTCGATGGCTAGGGCGTGCTCGAAACCGGGCTCGCCGCCGCCTATGTGGTCCTCCGCGTAATCGTAAAGATGCTGCGCGGTGAGGCCGTTGGCCGCCAGCCAAGCCGTCTGTTCGGCATCGAAGTAACCCTCGGCCCCACGGCGTCCGGCGCGATAAAGGCCAAGGGCGTGATCATAGAGGGCACGAAACCGAGTCGGGAAATCGTAATGAGACATAAGGGAGCAAATAACGAAACCCGCCCGGAGCAAACAACCCGGAAGCCGAAAGAATCCGGCATAAAAGCACCCAGATTATCGACGGCCTCCTCGAAATCGTGGGCCTTCGACACGATTTCGATACGATGGTCACCGAAATCCCTCAGGCCTCACCACAGCAAAACCACGGCATCTCCCAAGTGGTTACCGCCGTCACCCCGATAGAAAAAGTCACCCAGACGAAGGCCCTCGCTCCCACGGCCACCCGCCCGCTCCTGCCCGAACTTTTACGAGGGAATCGCTGTCTTTCCGCTGACGAGTCCGGCCCGTCGCGAAAGCGGGCTTGGCTTGGTCCGCACCGCCGCATAACACCGCGCGCCGACGCCGGCACTCCGGCACGGCCGCCGCATGTCCCTCCTCTCCTTCACCCTCGAAAAAACCGCGCCCGCCACCAAGGCCCGGGCCGCCCGCTTCCGCACCGCCCATGGCGAGGTCCGCACCCCAGTATTCATGCCGGTGGGCACCCAGGCCACGGTAAAAAACATGACCGTCGAGGGCCTGCGCACCCTCGACGCTCAGGTGCTGCTGGCCAACACCTACCACCTGTTGCTCCGCCCCGGACCCGAAGTTTTTAAGAAATTCGGCGGCATCCACCGATTCATGAACTGGGACCGCCCGGTGCTGACCGACTCCGGCGGCTTCCAGATTTTCTCCCTGCCGGATTCCCGGCAAATGACCGAAGAGGGCGCTCGCTTCCGTAGCTACGTCGATGGAGAGCTGTGTTTCCTCTCACCCGAGACCAGCATCGAGATGCAGCGCGCCATCGGCAGCGATATCATGATGGTGCTCGACCAGTGCATACCCTCCACCGCGCCGCACGCCGAGACCGAAGCGGCCATGCACCTGACCCATCGCTGGGCCGAGCGCTCCCTGCGCGCCCGTGGCGATTCCCCCCAGGCCCTCTTCGGCATCGTGCAGGGCGCCTGCCACCCTGACCTGCGGAAACGTAGCGCCGAGTTCCTCCGCGCCCTGCCCTTCGATGGACTCGCCATCGGCGGCCTCGCCGTCGGCGAAACCCACGCCGAGCGTTACGAGTTCACCGATCTAGTCACCGGCTACCTCCCGGAAAACCTGCCGCGCTACCTTATGGGCGTGGGCACACCGCTCGACATCCTCGAGGCGGTGCACCGCGGGGTGGACATGTTTGATTGCATCATCCCCTCACAACTCGCCCAACGCGGCACCGCCTTTACCTCCCACGGCAAGATCCACTGCCGCCGGGCAGTGTATAAGTTTTCCGAGGCACCGCTCGACGCCCGGTGCGGTTGCCACACCTGCCGCAACCACCCGCGGGCCTATATTCACCACCTCATCAAGAGCGACGAGACCCTCGGCTGGCAGTTGCTCGCGCACCACAACATCGCTTTCTACCAACGCCTGATGGCCGAAATCCGCGCCGCCATTTTTGACGGCACCTTCGCCGCCTACCACGCTAGGCAACGTCTTGAACTCTCTCGCGACGACGAGGCCAACCCGCCTGTGCACCCCGCCCCGGCCAAAATCCGCCGCGCGCCGAGTCTGGGCGATTACGAGATCCAGACCTCGCCGCAGGGCTTTTCCAGCATCCGTCAGGTCAGTTCAGGCGAAGTCATGCACTCGGTATCCGCCCCCGCCGACGAGGCCGAGCGACTCTACGTCGCGCAATCCCGCTTAGGCGAACAGCTCCGCCGCCGTGACGACACGGAGGCCCAACCACTGGTGGTCTGGGACGTCGGCCTCGGCGCCGCCTCCAACGCCATGGGCGCACTCCACCGCGCCGAGGCAGAACTCGCCGCCGCTGGACCGACCGGGACGCGTCCGCTGCACCTCGTGAGCTTCGAGCGCGACCTCGACCCGCTCAAACTCGCCGCGCGGCACGCCTCGCACTTCCCCCACTTGCGCCACCGTGCGCCCCACACGCTGCTGCGCCAGGGCGAGTGGCGACGCGATGACCAGCGGATCGAGTGGCGCCTGTTGCAGGGAGATTTTCTGGAGCTCTTTGAGGGCGCGCCCGCGCCGGATATCGTTTTTTACGACCCCTTTTCCAGCAAGACCGACACCGCACTCTGGCAGACCGGGGTATTTGCCCGGTTGCACCGCCACTTCCGTCCGCGCCCGGCCGCACTTTACACCTACTCGGCCGGCACCGGCGTCCGTGCCGCGCTGCTTCACGCGGGGTTCTTCGTGGCCGAGGGCGTGGGGACCGGTCCAAAGGCCGCGACCACCATCGCCTACACCACTCGTCCCGATGGCCAGGATGCCACCCGCCTGCTCGGGCCGGATTGGCTCGTGCGTTGGCGACGCAGCGGCTCGAAATTCCCGGCCGACCTAGCGCCGGAAGGCCACCCAGAATTCGAGCGCTCGATCGAGCAACACCCGCAATTCACCCGGCCTCCGACGAAGTGATCAAGGGGTGATCACGCCGGTCTTGCGGTTGTTGGACGGGTTTTGGTCCACCACCCCGGCGGGCGTGATCACTTGAAACCGCACCGTCAACTCGCCCGCGCTCGCGAGCGTCGCGCGATCGACCGGCACCTCGATGCCGATCGAAGCACCTGCGGCCAACGCGGGCACGGCGTAGCCGAGGGGTTCGCCGCCGGTGCTCGCTTCGAGAGCTAGACCAGCGAGCGTCTGCGCGCCCTGGTTTTGAACCACGACGGTAACCGTGCCGCGCGCCGCGTCGTAGCTCTGGCTGGTGAGGGCCGGGTCCACCCGGGCAGCATCCGCGCGGGCCAACGCCCAACCGAGATTGACGCTACCGTTGCCATAATCCGGATCGGCGCCGGCCGCACCGCCGTCGTTGGCATGAGCAGTGAGCACATCAGCCGCCTGCAAAGGGGTGAGACCGGGCGAACTCGATAACACCGCCGCAATGGCTCCTGACACCACCGGCGCACTGGCCGAGGTGCCACTGAAACTCACCCGCGAGCCGCCGAGTCCGGCGGTCTGCACCGCGTAGCCTGGCGCGGTGAGCTGCAGGCCCTCGCCCGAGTTGGAGAAAATCGCCTGCCGGCCCGCCGCGTCCACCGCGCCGACCGAAACCACGCCGGGATAGGCGGCGGGCCAAGCGAGGCGGGCGGCCTGATCATTGCCGCCAGAGGCCACCACGGCCACGCCGGCGGCGAGGGCATAGTCCACCGCGTCGCCGAGCACGGCATTGGTGGCGTAGCCGCCGAGACTGATGTTGATCACCTGCGCGCCGGCATCGACCGCCGCGAAGATGCCCTGCGCGAGCGCAAAGGCGTCGCTCGCCCCATCCACCCCAGTTACGCGAATGCTGAGTATACCCGCTGCCGGGGCGACGCCACGGGCGTCGGCCGAGGCGCCCGCCGCGAGCGCGGCCACGGCGGTGCCGTGTCGGCCGTCCTCGCCGCCGCCGACGACACCGTAGCCAATATCCAGATACCGAAGTCGCGTCCCGAGCGTGGTGTCGGCGGCGCTGCCGCCATCAAGCACGGCGATGGTCACGCCCGTGCCCCAGCCGGAGTTGTCTCCCTCCACGCCGAGCGCAGCGAGCAGCCCGGCTCCGACCGGGGCACCGACCCGCGCCGACCGCGCCTCGGCGGGGGGTGGATTCGAAGCCAAGATTGGATTGATCATTACCCCCATGTAGCCGTCGGGATGGGCGCCGAGTTCGGAGACAAAGGCGGCATATTCGCCCACTCGCACCCGCACGGCGTTGAGGGCGTCGAGCCGGCCCAGCACGGTCAAACCGGCGGCGGCGGCGCGGGCGAGAAAGGCCCGGCGGGTGGCCTCGTCCTTAAACGTCAAAACCGCCTCGTCGGCCCGCACGTGCGCGCGGTTGAATTTTTTGCGCAAAAGGACCGCGAAGGCTTCGCGGTCGTCGGCGTCGAGTTCGTCAGAGGAGAGTGCCGCCCCGGCCTCCGCGCGCGGCACAACCGTGGCGGCGGACGTCGCCGACGCCGGCTCAGGAGCCCTCTCCACGCCAACGCACCCGCGCAACCCGAGGACGGCAAGACTGGCGGCGAATAGAGCAGCCAGCGCGAAGCCAGGGGTAGTGGTGCGTTTCATCGGGAGAGACGGAGTCTAGGCAAAGCCCCTTACCGCGGAAAGACGTTATCCGAACCCTTGAAGTTACCCGGCCAACACTATCGGCTGAAGGGAACGTCGTGAAAACCCCTGCCGCCCCCGCCCCTCCGGCCGCCTGCACGCTGGCCATAAAGGCGATCCCGAATGCCCCGCGCAACGAGGTCTGCGGCTGGTTGGGCGACGCCTTGAAGGTAAAGGTCCACGCGCCGCCAGTGGAGGGACGCGCCTCGGTTGAGTTGTGCGAATTCCTGGCCGACTCGCTCGGCCTGCCGCACCGCGCGGTGACGGTGCGGCACGGCGAGCTGTCGCGCCAGAAGGTGCTGCGCATCGAGGGACTCGAGCTCGCAGAGGTCCGTCGCCGCCTCGGCGGGTAAAAGAGCCGTAGGCAGCTCAGGGGGCAGGCGCGGCCGGGCCGGCGTAAAAGGGGGCAAGGGTCTTAAGGTGACCTTGGACGATAGAAGAAACGGTCGCACCGGGCAGGGTGCCTTTGTGCAACTCGAAGATGGCGACCAGCAGGGCGAGCTCGATGTCAACCTTGCGCGGGCTGGCGGACTTCATCTCGCGCAAGAGTTCCAGCGCCTTTTTTTCGGCCTGTTTGTAATCGAGGAAATTCCGGTCGGTGGGCTCAGCGCTCATACGCGAAGGGTTAAGCAGGTTTTCCGGGGCCTAAACATAATCCCCGGAGAGCGCCAGTTTAGCAGCGCCTCAGGTCGTAAGTCCCGACTTTTTCAAACTTTGCTCATGACGGATGTCCTGCGCGTCACTGAGGAACACCGTCTCCTCTGCAATGTTCGTGGCGTGGTCGGCAATACGTTCCAGACTCTTGCTGATAAACATCAACTCAAGGGCGCGGGTGATGGTGCCGGGTTGCTCGACCATGTAACTGCTAAGCTCGCGATAGAGCTGGCGATTAATGGCATCGACCTCGAGATCCCGCTTCACCACTTCGATAGCCTTGGCGCTATCAGCATGGATAAAACAATCGAGGGCGGCGCGAAGCATCTCGATGGAGATGGTCGCCATGCGAGGGATGTCCACGTAAGGCTTGAGGGGAGGTTCGCCGGCCAGACGAATGGCGCGCTTGGCAATATTTGTCGCCTCGTCGCCGACGCGTTCGAGGTCGTGGGAGGCCTTCATGCCGACAATCACGAGCCGAAGCTCGGTCGCGACCGGAGCGCGGAGGTTCATGTAGCGAATAGCCTCGGTATCGATGGCTTTTTCCAAGTCATCCAGTTCGTCATCGGCCGCGATGACCCGTTCGGCCAGCTTCACATCACCAGTCACCAGCGCTTGGAGCGCATCACGAACTTGGCGCACGGCGACCTCACCCATGCGAAGCAAATCGGAGCGGAAGGTTTCGAGTTCGGAGTCAAAATAACGTTTCATGGAGGCGGAAAAGGAGCGGATAGTGAGTGACGGATACCGAGTAAAATCCCAGCGGAAGAAGCAGGCGGCGACTCGGTATAATCACTAAGACTGACCGCGGCCTGCTACTTTGGTCGTTTCGGCATCAGCCAAAGCGCCCCGAGACGTAGGCTTCAGTTTGAGGATTCTTCGGGTTCATGAAGATATTATGGGTCTCGTCGAATTCGATCAATTTGCCCATATAGAAAAACGCCGTGCGGTCGGAACAACGGGCGGCCTGCTGCATAGAGTGGGTCACGATAATGATGGTGAACTGTTTCTTCAGTTCGTGGATCAACTCTTCCACCTTGGCGGTGGCGATGGGATCAAGCGCGGAACAGGGCTCGTCCATCAGGATGACCTCCGGTGCCACCGCAATGGTGCGGGCGATGCAAAGACGCTGCTGCTGACCGCCTGAGAGACTAAGGCCAGACTCATGCAGGCGGTCTTTCACCTCGTCCCAGAGGGCGGCGCCGCGAAGGGATTTCTCCACCACTTCGTCGAGCTTGGTCTTGCTCTTCACCCCTTGGATACGAAGGCCATAAATGATATTTTCGTAGATCGACTTGGGAAAGGGATTCGACTTCTGGAAAACCATGCCGACGCGTTTGCGCAGTTCAATGGGATCGACCGAGGGCCCGTAAATATCAATGTCGCGAATCTTGATCTCGCCGCGCTTCACCGCGGTGCCGTCGATGAGATCATTCATGCGATTCAGGCAGCGCAGGAGGGTGGATTTACCGCAGCCGGAGGGGCCGATGAAGGCGGTGACCCGTCGGTCCGGGATCGCAATATTGATATCAAAAAGGGCCTGTTTAGCCCCATAGTAGAAGTCGAGGCCCTTAACGTCGATCAACGTGGGTAGGGCTGCGGTATCGTCTTGGCGGGCCACGCGAGGGGGCGTCGCAAGCGGGCGGGAGGACGAGGCGGAGGCGGGCGAAGTGTTTTCCATAAACGCGACGGAAGGGGGGCTGGCCTGGGAGGAGGAAGATATGCGGCGAAACGACGATGGGGTCACCACTGATAGCGACCGCGAAGCTTGTTGCGCAGCAGGATGGAGCTGCCGGCGATGAGGGCGACGAGCCCGAGAAATACAAAGGCGGTGCCGTATTGAACGCGTTGAGTGTAGGCGTTCTGGGGAATCTTCGAAGAAACGACGTAAATATGATAGGGCAACGCCATCACGCCCTGAAAAAAGAAGTCACTGAACTTCGCGACCTCCCACGGGAGCTTGTCGCGCACCACATACGCGGCGGTGAACATAATCGGCGCGGTCTCACCCGCTACACGGGCGATGCCCAGGATGGAAGAGGTCAGAATGCCGGGCAGCGCGTAAGGAAGCACGTTTTTACGAATGGTCTGCCACTTGGTCGCACCGAGGGCCAGAGATCCCTCGCGAAAGCCCTTGGGCACGGCCTTCAACGCTTCCTCGGAGGCGGTGATCACAACCGGCAACACCATGAAAGCCAACGTAAACCAGCCCGCCATCAGGGAGACGTTCCAATTAAAATAGAGCACAAACATAGCGAAACCAAACAGTCCGAAAACGATGGAAGGCACCCCGGCGAGATTGAGGATAGCGAGCCGTATGAAGCGAACAAACGCGCCGTCGCGTGCGTATTCACTGAGAAAAATCGCCGAAGCTACGCCAAGCAGAAGCGCAATCGTCATCGCCCCCACCACGAGCAACAACGTGCCGACAATGCAGGGCCAGATGCCGCCGGCCGCATAAACATAGCTCGAAGCCTTAAACTCGGGCACCGGGCGCCCCTCGGCGGTAGCCCGGGCCGTTTCAGTCTCTCGAAAGGCCCGATATTCCGCATCACCCATCTCTCGCTTTACCCCTTCATGTTTAAAAACATAAAGACTCTCCGGCGCCTCAAAAATAAAGGTATTCGTCACATAGGGAAACTGCTCAAGGCTGCGGAATGCCCCGGTTACCGCGGGTAACCCCTTCAGGCAGATATTACCGATAATAAAAACGCCGCAAAGCAAGATCACGTAAGTGGCGAAACGAAAGAACCAGACGATGGTGCTCTCAGTGCGGCGCTGAAAACCACGACGCGAAGTATAGCGATGGAAGGGGGCAGTCATGTCGGGCGCGGGCTTCAACCGATCGAAACCTTGTATTTACGCACAATTTTCTGTGCGAAATAATTGATCAAAAGTGCGATAAAAAACAGGAGGAGCCCCACGACAAAAAGCGCACGGTAGTGGATGCCACCCGGTTCCACCTCTCCCATCTCCTGGGCGATAATGCCCGTCATGGTGTGCACCGGTTGGGTGACCACCCCGAGTCCGGCGGTGAAATCGGGGATCGCGATACGGTTACCCGCACAGAGCAAGACCACCATCGTCTCGCCGATCACCCGCCCGAGACCAAGCAAGATAGCGGAAACGATACCCGAAAGAGACGCCGGCACGATAATGCGAATGATGGTCTGGAGCCGGCTGGCACCCAGGGCATAAGAGGCCTCCTTAAAGGCGCGGGGAACGTTATTGATCGCATCCTCGGCCAAAGTGAAAATCGTCGGCACCGCAATAAGACCGAGCAGACATCCGGCGGTCAGCGCGTTCAAACGCTCGGCGAAGGGAAAACCAGGAATCCAAGCAAAAAAGGACCAACCCGAAGCGACGCGCAGAAACTCGCCCAGCACCGCTATGCCGAAAAAACCCAGCACCACAGAAGGGATAGCAGAGATAAACTCGATCGCCGGCTTGATCAGGCGTTGCTCGAGCGGTGAGGCGAGTTGGTTGACATAAATAGCGGCGCCCACACCCAGCGGGATAGCCAGAGCCAAGGCGATCAACGAAACCAACATCGACCCGGCGATGAGTGGCGTGGCCCCATACCAATCTTGCCAGAAACTAGCCGTCAGCCACTGACGACCGAAGATAAACGCGGTAAAAGACTGCGAAAGGGGCACCGGCACGCTAGCATCCCACTTCTTCATTGATTCCAAGGTCGCCGGAAACGAGGCGATAAAATCGCGCGTGAGCGTTTGGAATCGAGCCATGCGCGCGGTCAATTCGACGGTAGGCAAGGGGGGCGGCGCTAAGATCAACTCCTCCAAAGATCTAGCCAAGGTCGCAGTCGCCTCCTCGTAAGCAGGCAACGTGGCCGTGATCGCCGAGACCTCGACAGCGAAATTAACCGGGAGAATCCCGACCGCCGCCGCTTCCTTAGTCTTTCCAGCGGCCAGCAACTGACGGCGCTTCTCCGCCAAATTTTGATTTCCCAAATGACGCGCCTTGATGTCATTCGCGATCTCCCCCCACTCCATCAATTGCGACCGGATCGGCGCCGAGGCCCGCGCAAAACGATCCGCGTAAACATCAAAGTCCGCCAACCGCCCACCAGCCTCCTTGGCCGACAAGCCTTCCTCCTCCATGTAATATTGGTAGGTCCTTCGCCGCAGATCCGAGAGATACCGCGACAGGGCGGCGTGGTCCTTGTCCGGCTGACGTCCCAAATCCACGTATTCGAGCCCCGCCAAACGGTAGATGGAAAGATTGTCCCGGTTTTGGCTGAAAAAACCAGAGCCCTCACGAAAAAGAAAAAACGTGATCAGACCGAGAATGATAACCGCGACTAAAGCGTTACCACCGAAAAACCCCTGAATACACTCATCCAAAGTCAAACCCAGCAACTGGGTGCGTTCCTTTTGTATACGAAAAGAAGGCGGGGAGGATTCAACGACGGAAGTCGTAGTGGACTCGGGCGGCATGCGAGAGGAGGCGGTTGAATAAAGGATGCGCCGCAATCGACGCAAAAAAAGCGAGAGGTCTGCCCAACCTTGCGTCAAGCAGCCCGCTGTTACAGTCAGGTGTCCCGAGATAGACTAGTTGGCGACCGGAATGAAGCCAACCTTCTCGACAATATTCTGACCGACCGAACCCAGTGTAAATTCGATGAATTTAGCCGCATCACCCGCCGGCTTTCCATTGGTGTAATAAAAAGTGGGGCGAGCGTAAGGATAGGACTTGGACAGAATCTCGTGCTTGGTGGGCAAGTGCCCGTCGATGGAAGCGACATGAATGCCGGGCTCCTTGATATAAGCTAGGCCGACATAGCCGATGCCATTCGGGTTGCCGGCCACCTCGGAGACAATCTGCTCATTACCGGCCAACTTTTGGGAGGAGGGCGCATAATCCTGCTTGTTCATGGCGAGTTCCTTCCAGTCGGAATAAGTGCCGGAGGAAGTGTTGCGGGTATAAACTGAAATCGCGCCCGCGGCGCCACCAAGGGCCGACCAGTCCGTTACTTCACCCGTAAAAATCTGCTCCACTTGCCGCTTGGTCAACTCCTTCAGCGGATTGTCCATGTGCACGATCACCGCCATACCATCATAACACACAACCGTGGGCTCCAGAGTGACACCCTTGGCCGAGGCGGCGGAAACCTCCGTGGCCTTGGCCTTGCGCGAGGACATGGCGATATCCGCCGTGCCGCTGGAAATAGCCGTGATTCCAGTGGTTGAACCCTCAGCTGCAATTTCAAACGAGAAGCTAGGATTCGCCGCCTTGAATTCTTCCGCCAGAGTCGGGACCAGCTTGGCACCGAGCGTGTCGGAACCTTTGATAACCAGCTTTTGAGCCGACGCAGTGAGAACGGACGCAAGAGTCGCGAGTGCGAGAAGGAGAGGTTTTTTCATGAGGCGTGAGAAATAGTGAGAAAGGTTTAAGGCACAAGGTCAGCCATCTAGGTGTTACTTTCATGTGACACCGAAAAACGTGTCATAAAACCCCTGCAATTCGCTAGGATTTATGCGTTTGCAGCCGATACGTTCGGCCGCAGCAACCGATCACTTTGAGCGACCAATTCATCCACGACCGGGTGCGGGAAGCGCCGGCTCGGCGTGATGGCGTAGAAGGTCTCCCGCAGCTCGGGCACGCGGTGGGTTTCCACCAACTCCCCTCGCTCGATTTCATCGCGCACCACCACCGGCGGCACCAGCGCCAGTCCGCCACCCTCGCGCGCCAGCAAGCGAAGCGTCGCCATGTCATCCACCTCGGCGATCACCCGCGGTCGCACCCCCTCCGCCGCGAGCAGACGGTCGAAACCCGCGCGGGTGTTGCTCTCAAGGCTCGGCAGGATCACCGGCACGTCGGCGAAGCCCGCGGGAAACTTCAACCGCCGCTTTTTCCACTCCGGTGCGCCGACCAGCGAGACCGGTTGGTCCGCCAGAAGATGATTGTGCCAGGGCGTGCCGACATCCCGCCTCGCCGGCTGGTTCGACAACACCAGGTCCACCTGGTGGGCGTGCAACATCACCATTAGCTCACGCAAGCCGCCCGAACGCACCACCACCTCGACCGCCTCGCGCCGCAGCACGGGGCGGAGAAACTCGAGTAAGAAATTCCGCGAGAGCGTCGCCACCGCCCCCACCCGGAGGATCTGCCGGCCACCGCGGGGCCGGTGCTGCATGACGTCCATCAACTCCTCGCCGGTCCGTCCGATCGTGTCCGCATACTCCAAAGCCAGCCGCCCCGCCTCGGTCAGAGCCAAACCGCTCCGCTCTCGCGCGAACAAGGCATGCCCCAGACTCTCCTCTAGCTGCTTGAGCTGGATGCTCAGTGCCGGCGGGGAGAGGTTCAACTTTTCCGCCGCTCGCGTCAGGCTGAGCTCGCGCGCGATGACCCGAAAATACCGCAGATGGTGGTAATTTAGAAACGGCATGGCAGTTGTTTTAGGTTAATTTTAATTTAATCCCAAGTTACAAAACCTGTAATCCACTAAAAGTCTTTCGTGCGTTAGTATCCAGCTCACCAACGCATGCATCCTACCGATCTCGCCACCAACCTCCTGTCCCCGCCCATCCTGCTTTTCCTGCTCGGCTTCGCGGCCGCGCTCCTTCGGAGCGATCTGGAGATTCCGCCCGCCGCCGCCAAGACACTTTCCCTCTTCCTGCTCTTCGCCATCGGTTTCAAGGGCGGCGTGTCACTCGCCCAGAGCGGGCTAGGCCCCGAGGTCATCGCCACCCTCGGCGCGGCCGCCTTCGCCTCGGTAGCGGTGCCGCTGTGGACTTTTTTCACCCTGCGCCGTCGCCTGGGCGCGGCGGACGCCGCCGGCATCGCGGCGACCTACGGTTCGGTCAGCGCGGTGACCTTCATCACCGCGACCGGCTACCTGACCCTGCACGACATCCCCTACTCCGGCCATTTGGTCGCAGCGATGGCCTTGATGGAATCGCCAGCCATCCTCGTTGGCGTCATGCTCGCGCGGCGTTTTGCCCCCGGCACCGGCCCGGATGCGCCCCGGCCCTCGGTCGACTGGCGCCACCTCGGCCGCGACGCACTGCTCAATGGCTCCGTCTTCCTGCTACTGGGCAGCCTGCTCATCGGTTTGGTGTGCGGACCAGTCCGCGCTGCGCCGCTAAAACCGTTCATTGACACCCTTTTCCCCGGCCTGCTCGCCCTTTTCCTGCTTGATCTAGGCATCCTCGCCGCGCGGCGCCTAGGCGCTCTCCGGCGCTTGGGTGCGCCCATCGCCGCCTTCGCGTTTATCGCACCCCTGATCAACGCCACGCTGGGCCTGGCCTTGGCTGCTTTGCTCGGGCTGGCTCGCGGAGACGCCTTCCTGCTCGTTACGCTTTGCGCCAGCGCCAGCTACATCGCCGTGCCCGCCGCGCTCCGCATCGCCCTGCCCGAGGCCAACCCCGGCGTCTACGTCACACTGTCACTCGCTTTGACCTTCCCCTTCAACATCCTGCTCGGCCTACCACTATACGCGACCGCCGTATCCTTCCTGCCCGGCCTCTAAGCAACGCCCGATCCACCTAAAAAGTCCCCGACAATCGCACAAAATTCCGCACGCGTCTCCATGTGCGGGTTGTGCGCGGCCGCAGAGATCGTCTCAATCCGCGCCGCAGGGAAACGCGCCCGGATTTCCGGCAGGTCGGTATCCTCGACGTAACGCGACCGCCCGCCACGCAAAAACAGCGCCGGCCCCGCGAAACCCTCGCCCGCCGTCAGCGGATTCACCTCTAGCGCCGGCAGCGCGGCGGTGAGCACGGGGAGATTAACGAGCCAGCGCCACGCACCGGCCGCGTCCTGCTCCAGATTAGTCGTGAGGAACTTGCGCATGCCCCAATCCGGCACGCGACCCTCCATCTTTAATTCCGCCTCGCCGCGCGAACGCAGCTCGGCGAGACGAAGTTCATTCATCGCGGCAAATTCCGCCCGATGGCCGTGAGAGAGGTAGGCCTTTGGCGCAATATCCACCACCACCAAACGCCCCACCCGCTCCGGGTGCCGGCAAGCCAGCGCCATGGCTACCTTGCCGCCCAGACTATGACCCATGAGATCGACAGGGCCGCTGGTGTTGCCCTGCATCCAGGCCAGGACATCCGCGACCAGCGCATCGTAGTCCATCCGCTCGCTCCAAGGTGATTTGCCGTGGTTGCGCAAATCCACCGCCCGCACCGTCCGGCCTGCGCCCACCTCAGCCAGCCCCGCACCTGCGCTCTGCCAGTTGCGACCCGAGCCGAGCAAACCATGCAGCAGCAGGAGCGGCCGCCCTGACCCGCCCAATTCGCGCACAAACAAATCCACCGTTTGATCCACCATGGCCGAAAACCCAAAACGCCCGCCCGCCCGGCGCGCAACCTCCGCGTTCACCGCCATACCTGGATTCCGCGACGAATCGCCTGGCCCGGACACTCGGTCTGGGATTGTCACCACGGCCGGAGCCTCTGCACGCTAGGAAAGTTTTCCAACCTCGCGCATCCGTCCTACGCCTCCCCATGAAATTCGTGTTCCCGCTCTGGTCTGCCGCCATGCTCGCCCTCACCACCGCCCTGCCTGCCGCCGAACCGATCAAGGTCGGCGAGATCGCCTCGCTCACGGGCAAAGAAGCCGCTTTCGGCCAATCTTCGCACAAAGGCACCGTGTTAGCAGTGGAACAACTCAACGCCGCCGGCGGCGTGCTCGGCCGCTCTTTCGAGCTTCTGTCTGAGGACAACCAGTCCAAATCCGGCGAGTCCGCCACCGTCGCCCGCAAACTGCTGTCCCGTGAAAAAGTCGTCGCCCTGCTCGGCGAAGTCGCCTCCAGCCGTTCGCTCGAAATGGCTCCGATCGCCCAGCGCGCGAAGATCCCGATGATCTCCCCTTCCTCGACCAACCCGAAGGTCACCGAGGTCGGCGACTACGTTTTTCGCGTGTGCTTCATCGATCCCTTCCAGGGAACGGTGATGGCGAAGTTCGCCAAGGAAACCCTCAAGGCCCGCCGCGTGGCCGTCCTCACCTCCGTCTCCTCGGCCTATTCAGTCGGACTGGCCAAGTATTTTAAGGAACGCTTCGCCGCCGACGGAGGCGAGATCGCGCTGGAGCAGAAATTCACCGAGGGAGACAAGGACTTCAAGGCCCAGCTAACCGCCATTCGCGCCGCCGGCGTGGACGCCATTTTCGTCCCCGGCTACTACACCGAAGCCGCCCTGATCAGCCGCCAGGCCCGCGAACTCGGCCTGACCATACCACTTTTTGGCGGCGATGGCTGGGAGGCTCCGCAGTTGATTGAGATCGGCGGCAAGGCCGTAGAAGGCACGTATTACTCCACGCACTACTCACCCGAGGACACCGCGCCCGCCGTGCAGGCCTTCGTCGCCGCCTTCCGCGCACGCTGGAACGGCGAGACGCCCGACGCCATGGCCGCACTCGGCTACGATTCCGCGCTCGTCTTGGCCGACGCCATCAAGCGCGCCGGCTCCACCGAAGGCCCCTCCCTGCGCGATGCCCTCGCCGGGACCAAGGGTTTCGCCGGTGTCACCGGCACGACCAACATGGACCCCGCCCGCAACGCCTCCAAGTCCGCGGTGATCGTCACGATCAAGGATGGCCAATTTAAATTCGTGCAGAGCGTCGCACCCTGATTTGGCCCCCTCCTCTCGGTCTTGACTGAATTCCTCCAGCAACTGGTCAACGGTCTCTCGCTCGGCGCGATCTACGCGCTCATCGCCTTGGGCTACACGATGGTCTACGGCGTCCTGCGTTTCATCAACTTCGCCCACTCCGATGTGTTCATGGTCGGCGCGTTTGCCGGCCTCTACCTCGCTCCACTCGCTCACGCCGGGTCGATCCTGGGAGGATTGCTCGTCACCGGCGGCGCGATGCTGGCCGCGTCCCTGCTTGGCGTGGCCATCGAGCGGCTCGCCTACCGCCCGCTGCGCCATGCCCCAACCCTGAACGTCCTGATCACCGCAATCGGCGTATCCTGTCTTCTCCAGTCCGCCGGGCAGTTGGTGTTCGGCGCGGCCCCGCGCTCCTTTCCAGTCATTTTCCCAGCCCGCGCGCTGTCCGTCGGCGGTCTGGATTTTTCCAGCAACCAAGTGGTTGTGCTGGTATTCGCCGCCGCCCTCGTGGTCGGCCTGCGCCTGATCGTATTTCACACCCGCATGGGCGCGGCGCTGCGGGCCGTCTCCCAAAACCCCCGCGCCGCCCGGCTGATGGGCATCGATAACGACGTCGTCATCCGCTTCACCTTCGCCCTCGGCTCCGCCCTCGCGGGGGCGGGCGGCGTGCTCTATGCGGTAAACTATCCCACCATCGACCCGCTAATGGGGGTGCTGCCCGGCCTAAAAGCCTTCGTCGCCGCCATTCTGGGCGGGATCGGCAGCATTCCCGGAGCCGCCCTCGGAGGCCTGCTCCTTGGCCTCGTGGAGACCTTCGTCGGCGGGAGTGAATACTCGACGTATAAGGACGCCATCGCCTTCGCCCTGCTCATCCTATTCCTGCTCTTCCGGCCCGCCGGCCTGCTCGGCAAGTCCCGTATCGAAAAAGTCTAATGAGAAACCTTCCCTCAAAGTTTAATGTGGAAAGCTGGAATTAAGGAAAAACCGCAGACGCCCTCCACTCGTTTTCAAGCCTTCCACATTCCCTGTTCCGTATCCCGGTATAATGCGACACCCCGTATTCGGCCTCCTCCTCGCCCTCATCCTAGGCGGCACCCTATCCGCCCTGAGCGACCGCATCGATCCCTACCACCTTGACGTGCTGATCGGGGTCGGAATCAACGTTGTGCTGGCGGTGTCGCTAAACCTCGTCGCCGGCCACACCGGGCAGTTTTCCCTCGGTCATGCCGGGTTCATGGCGGTGGGCGCCTACGCCGCTGCCGCCGTCACAATTTTCCTTGGCCCACGCCTGCTCGGCGACGATCCACCCGGCGGTCTGGCGGAGAACACCCTGTTCGGCGGCGCCCTGCTGGCCGGTGGTCTGGCCGCTGCCCTCGCCGGCCTGCTCGTCGGCATCCCCTCGCTCCGCCTGCGGGGCGATTACCTCGCCCTGGTCACGCTGGGCTTTGGTGAAATCATCCGCGTGCTGCTGCAAAATTTCGAACCCCTCGGCGGGGCCCTTGGCCTGAACGGCATCCCCGCCTACACCACCGTAGCCTGGGTCGTGGCGGCTGGTGCCGCGACCGTGTTCACCGTCGGATGCCTCGTGCGCTCAAGCTACGGGCTGGGTTTTCTGGCCGTGCGCGACGACGAGATCGCCGCATCCGCCGCCGGGCTCGACCCCGCCCGCTACAAAGTGGTCGCCTTCACCGTCGGTGCGTTTTTCGCAGGTATCGCGGGCGGCCTGTTCGGGCATTTTAAGATGACCATCACCCCGTCGGGTTTCGATTTTTCCCGCAGCATCGAGATCGTGGTCATGGTGATTCTCGGCGGCTTGGGCAACACCATCGGGGTAATTCTTGCCGCGGTGCTGCTCACCTTGTTGCCCGAATTCCTGCGACCGGTGGCCGAATACCGGCTCGTGCTCTACTCCCTGCTCCTGATCGGGCTGATGCTCGCACGGCCCCAGGGGCTGTTCAGCTTCCGAACCCCGCGTCCCGCCCCCCGCTCCTGATGTCCACCCCGCTACTCCAGCTCTCGCAGGCCACCGTCCGCTTCGGCGGCCTCACCGCTGTGGATGCGCTCGACCTCACCCTCGGCGAGCGCGAACTGGTCGGCCTGATCGGCCCGAACGGCGCCGGCAAGACGACGGCATTTAACCTGATTACCGGCCTCTATCCCCCGGCGTCCGGTTCGGTTACCTTTGCCGGCCGCCCCCTCGCGGGCCTGCCACCGCACCGCATCGTCGCCGCCGGGATAGCCCGCACCTTCCAAAACATCCGGCTCTTCGGCTCGCTGAGCGTGCTCGACCACGTGCGCGTAGCGGGCAACCTCCACCGCACCGCCGCGCCCTGGCAGGCACTGGTCCGACTAAGCAGCTTCCGCGAGAGCGAGGCCGCCGTCACTCGCCGCGCGGAAGAGTTGCTGGCCTTGTTCAACCTCGAGCGTTTTCGCGACATACCCGCCCGCAGTCTGCCCTACGGCGAACAACGCCGGCTCGAGATCGTGCGCGCCCTCGCCACCCGCCCTCGTCTCCTGCTGCTCGATGAACCCGCCGCCGGCTTGAATCCACAGGAGAAAATCGAGCTCGTCGCCCTGATCCAGCGCGTGCACCGGGAGTTCGATCTGACCATCCTGCTAGTCGAGCACTCGATGAAGGTCGTGATGGGCGTCTGCCAGCGCATCGCCGTGCTCGACCACGGTAAAAAAATCGCCGAAGGCCCGCCCGCCGCCATCCGCCGCGACCCGGCCGTGATCGAGGCCTACCTCGGCCCAGACCACGCCACCGCGTTATTCCACCACTAATGGCCGCCGCCATCCCCTAAGCCCCGCCATGCCATCTCGTCGCGCTTTTCTAAAAACCTCTGCCGCCAGCCTTCTGGCCAGCGCCACCGGCTCCGTTTCCCAGAGCGCATCCATGCCCTTTCTCGCCCCCCCCGCCTCCGCAAACTCTCGCGCGCTCTGGTGTGCGCTTGCCACCCGCTTAGCCGATCCCGTGCTAACCGCGCTCGCCGCCCACCGACTGAAAGCAACCATGCCAGTGGAGTCGGCTCCCGGTGTTGAAGGCCGCGCCGCCGTCACTCACCTCGAGGCCTTGGGCCGCCTGCTTGCCGGCTTGGCCCCTTGGCTAGAATTGCCCGCCGATAGCTCCGTCGAAGGCATCGAGCGGGCCCGCCTCACCTCCCTCGCCCGCCTCTCGCTTGACGCCGCCACCGACCCCGCCTCGCCCGATTTCCTCAACTTCACCCAAGGCGGACAACCCCTCGTGGATGCCGCTTTTCTCGCCCAGGCCCTGCTCCGCGCGCCAAAGGCGCTGTGGGGCTCGCTCGATGCTCGCGTCCAGGCCAACGTCATCGCCGCGCTAAAATCCACCCGCCCGATTCCAGCCGGCGAAAACAACTGGAAACTCTTCGCCACCACCGTCGAAGTTTTCCTCCACCGCGCCGGCGCCGGCCGCGACAACGCCCGGCTCTTCGAGGGGATCAACAAACATGCCGCGTGGTATGTCGGCGACGGCGCCTATGGCGACGGTCCCGCGTTCCACTGGGATTACTACAACGCCTTCGTGATCCAGCCCATGCTGGTCGAGGCCCTCGATGCGATTGGCAATGAGACAGCGGAACTCACCACCTTTCGCGACAAAGCCCGCGCACGCCTCACCCGCTACGCCGCTATCCAAGAGCGAATGATCGCACCCGACGGCTCCTATCCCGTGCTCGGTCGATCGATCGCCTACCGTTGCGGGGCGTTTCAAGGCCTGGCCCTCGCCGCCCTGCGCGGCGCCCTGCCGCCCGATGTTTCCGCCGCGCAGACCCGCGTCGCCCTCACCTCCGTCATCCGCCGCACCCTGGAGGCCCCGGGCACCTTTGACGAAAAGGGCTGGCTGCGCATCGGCCTCGCCGGCCACCAACCCGCCCTGGGGGAGCGCTACATCTCGACCGGCAGTCTCTACCTTTGCAGCTTCGCCTTCCTGCCGCTCGGCCTGCCGGCCACGCATCCATTCTGGACCGATCCAGCCGAGAGAACCACTTGGGGGAAAATCTGGTCTGGCGAAAACCTCCCCGCCGACCACGCCCTCGCCGACGACCACTAAGCCGCGCCGACATCATGCTCACCGTCACCGATTTGCACGTCTCCTACGGCGCGATCCAGGCCCTTTCCGGCGTCTCTTTCACTGTGCCGGCCGGAGCCATCGTGACACTGATCGGCGGCAACGGCGCAGGCAAGACCACCACGCTCCAGACCCTCTCCGGCCTGCTCAGGCCGGCCCGCGGAAAAATCTCGTTCGCCGGCCGCGACCTCACCGATGTGCCTCCCCACGAAATCGTGGGCCTCGGTCTCTGCCAGGTCCCCGAGGGCCGCCTAGTCTTCCCCGAATCGACCGTGGCGGAAAACCTCGCCCTGGGCGCCTACCTGCGCCGCGACCGCGCCGCCATCACCGCGACACGCGACCACGTTTTCGAACTATTCCCCCGCCTCGCCGAACGCCGCGGACAACTCGCCGGCACCCTCTCTGGCGGGGAACAACAGATGCTCGCCATCGGCCGCGCCCTGATGAGCGCGCCCAAGTTTCTCCTGCTCGACGAGCCTTCCCTCGGCCTCGCCCCGCGCCTGATCGAGACGATCTTCGAACGCATCGTCGCAATCAACCGAGACCAAGGCCTGACCATCCTTCTGGTCGAGCAAAATGCCCGCCTGGCCCTCGCCGTTTCGAGTTACGCCTACGTTCTCGAGAGTGGCTGCATCGCCCTCCACGGCCCCAGTGCCGAACTCGCCGCCGATCCCCGCCTGAAAGCCGCCTACCTCGGCGGTTGACCCGCTTTGTGCTTTTCAGACCCCACCCCACCCGCTTCGCTGGCGCCGCACGCCGCTAAGGCATCGCAACATCCACCCTTTCTCACCACATGAGCAACACCACCATCACCAGCATCACCGCCCGCGAGATCATCGATTCCCGCGGCAATCCCACCGTCGAGGTCGACGTCCGCCTCGCCGACGGCACCCTCGGCCGAGCCGCCGTGCCCTCAGGCGCCTCCACCGGCGAACACGAAGCCCACGAACTCCGCGACGCGGACGTGACCGCCAAATCCCTGCCCAAGGGCGTGAACGGCAAGACCCGTTTCCTCGGCAAGGGCGTCCTCGCCGCCGTCGGCAACGTGAAGTCCGTGATCGCCCCCGTCCTCGTCGGCGCCGACGCCTGCGATCAGGTCGGCATCGACCACCTGATGATCAAACTCGACGGCACCTCGACCAAGTCGAAGCTCGGCGCCAACGCCATCCTCGGCGTCTCCCTCGCCACCGCCCACGCCGCGGCCAACTCCCTCGGCCAGCCGCTCTACAAATACATCGGCGGCCCGAACGCGAAGGTCCTGCCCGTCCCCATGATGAACATCATGAACGGCGGCGCCCACTCGGACGCCCCCATCGATTTCCAGGAGTTCATGATCCGCCCGATCAACTTCGACACCTTCTCCGAAGCCCTCCGCGCCGGCGCCGAGGTTTTCCACAATCTCAAGAAGGTTCTCAAGGCCAAGGGCCTCCAGACCGCCGTCGGCGACGAGGGCGGCTTCGCCCCCAACCTCGCCTCCACCACCGATGCGCTCGACGCCATCGCCGCCGCCGTGAAGGCCGCCGGGTATAAACTAGGCAAGGACATCACCCTCGCCCTCGACGTGGCCGCCTCCGAGTTCTACGACAAGAAGACCGGCAAATACGTCTTCAAGAAGTCCTCCGGCCAGCAGTTCAGCGGCGACGAGTTCGTCTCCTACTACAAAGACCTCTGCGCGAAATACCCGATCGACTCCATCGAGGACGGCTGCGCCGAGAACGACTGGGCCACCTGGAAGAAGCTCACCGTCGCCCTCGGAGACAAGATCCAGCTCGTCGGCGACGATCTCTTCGTCACCAACACCGAGTTCCTCAGGAAGGGCATCGCTACCGGCACCGCCAACTCGATCCTCGTGAAGGTCAACCAGATCGGCTCCCTGACCGAGACCCTCGACGCCGTAGAGCTCGCCCACAAGAGCCGCTACACCGCCGTCCTCTCCCACCGCTCCGGCGAGACCGAGGACGTCACCATCGCCGACATCGCGGTCGCCACCAACTGCGGCCAGATCAAGACCGGCTCCGCCTCCCGCACCGACCGCGTCGCGAAATACAACCAGCTCCTCCGCATCGAGGAAGAGCTCGGCTCCACCGCGATCTACGCCGGCCGCCGGTAAAGTCCCGCCTCCGATGTAGAACCGGTCGCCGACCGGTTCCCTCCGCAGCGAGCCCCCCCCCCAGCCCCGTCCCGCCCCGCGCGGGCCGGGGTTTTTTGCGCCCCACCAACCCGCTGAAATTCGATTTTGGACAGATTTTGCGCATTTGCGGACATCCCACCGGCAAATTCCACCTCCCCGGAATCGCCCACGTCTTAAAGCGGAATTCGCGGAATCTTGGATCGTTTCAAGTGAAAACATAGCCACCGGCGGCAAGCTTACCGAGGGCGCCGCGGGTGTGGCGACGTTTAACCCGGAGGCGCTGACTGCGAGCAGGTCCGAGTGGCTACGAGTCTGAGTTCGCCTCCCTCCCGTGTCCGCTCCTTCCCACCGCAGGCCGCGACGATAGGTTAGCTCAAATTCAGCGATAAAGGCTTGTTCGTCCCGCCGCATTACAACCAACTCCATCGGCTACGACCTCACTTGGAACAAGATGGAATAAGATGCAGCTAAAGCTTCGACGTCGCACGATAACGATTGGCCGACAATTTCGGTGTAAATTCCAATTATAAAGAATTTCAGAGCGACGAAAGCGGTCGGTTCCCACCCCGATTCGGCTATACTTCTATTTGAGACGTTTTGGGGGTTGGTAGAGGGACCGGAGTCGGTTGACGGAGTGGGTCTCGTTTACACAAAAAGCCTTCGCTAGAGAAAGGTGGGCAAAGGGGCCTGCCAATCAAGCCGTGTCGTGCCGGAAGAGATCTTTTTGCAAAAAAACGCCCCCATCCCGGGCAGGCCGGAATGGGGGCGGAGGTTTAGGCGGAGTTTGCTTAGACCAAGGCCTGACGGCGACGGCGGATGAGCGCGGTCGCGAGGATGACCGCACCCGCAATGGCTCCGTAGGTGGAGGGTTCGGGGATGGCGGAGGCGGTTATGTTGAGTTGCAGGGTATTGTTGTTGATGGTGAAGGCGTAGTCGTAACCCGCGATTGTCGATCCAAGGTGGAAATCGCCGACGTTAATGCCGCTGCCGAGCGTGGCTCCGGAGGAGTAGTCGATGAGGGTGTAAGGGCCGGCGCCGAAGTCGCCCGCGTCCGCGATGTTGATCGTGAAACCGCCCAGCAGGCCCGGGTTGAGAGAGAAAGTGCCGCCGGTGACCAGGATCTTGTCGCTGGAAGTGATTCCAAGCTGGAGATCGAGGATGGCACCGTCGTCGAGGCTCAGCCCGTTGGCGAAGGTGATTGTGCCGGGGGAGTTGCCCGGGGCCAGGTGACCGCCGCCATCGATGGTGGCGAGGGCGTTGAACGTGCCGGAGCCGCCGAGACTGGCGCCGTTTTGGACGGTGACCGCACCGCCGAAGGCACCGTTGATTTTGAGGAGGCCGTCCACGACGGTGGTGGCGCCGGTGAAGGCGGTGTTGTTGCCGGTGAGATTCAGCGTCTTGGAGCCTTCCTTGAGGAGAGCGCCGGAGCCGGTCAGGGCGGCGCCGATGGTGGCATCGATGGGGTTGGCGATGTGGAGCGAACCGTTGGCGATCTGCAGCGAGGTGAGGCGGCTGTAATTGTTGTCACCCGTGAAGGTGACGGCGCCCGAGCCGGCCGCGTAGGTGAGGGTGCTGTTCTGGCCGTTCATGGCGGCGTCCTTCCACTTGGTGGTGATCGAACCCCCTGCGTTGATCTTCAGGCTGGTGACATTGCTAATGGCGTTGTCGATCGTCTTGTCGGAGGTGACGTTGACGTTGAGGGTGTTGGTCGAGAGGGCGGAGGGGGTAACGGCACCGGTGAAACCGGAATCATCAAAAATGAAGAGATTATAGGTATCGCCCGAGGTTGCGAGGCCGTTGCGGATGTCAGCCTTGGCCCAGGTGCTCACATTGCTGTCGGCGGAGCTGACGTAGTCGGAGACATTTTTGCCATTCTGGTCCTTGTAGGCTTCCGAGCGGGCCATCGCGTTGCCGTTGGCGATGGCGGCGTAGAAGCCGATGGGGGCCTTGATGAGGTTGGCGTCGCTCTGGCCGGAGTTGAGGGCGCTGCCGGTCTTGGAATTATCCCAGGTGACGCGGTTGCGCAGGTAGTCGGCGTAGTAGAACTCGACGAAGTTTACATCGGGCTGGGCGGCGTAGTTGGTGTTAGTGGAATCGACCTTGAGGTAACCGGTGGTTTTGGCGGAACCGAGACCGGTGGAAGCACCGCTGGAGTTATACGTGTTGAATTTCATGCTGCTGGCGGTGACCACACCGTCGGCCATGCCCCAGGTGAGGCTGCGATAGGTGTCATCGACCATGCCGACGCCGGCGGCGGCGCGGCCGGGGATCTGGGGGACGGCCGTGGTGTCGGCGGGGATGGGGGGGTGGCCGCCACCGAGGGGATTACCGCTGGAGCCGTAGAGGTAGGCGTTGTTTTTCGCCGACATGGCGTTCCAGAAATTGGCGTCAGTCGGGGCGACGGGCGTGCCGGTGTAATAACTGGCGACGACGTGACCGATCACGATGTGGTTGGTGGTGACCGAGGTGCCGGCGGTCAGATTAGAGCCGGTGGTCTCGAGGAAACCGGCGGTGGTATGATGGCCGTCGGTGATGTAGGCCTTGCCGTCGGTTCCGATGACAATGGGAACGTCCTTGGCCGCCCAATAGCCGAGAATCGTGCTGCTGTTTTTGGACACGTTGATGCCGGTGTAGTTGACCGTGGTGATGCTGCCGCTGGTAACCGTGGAGGCGGCCGTGGAGCCGGTCAGGGTGTTGAAAAGCGCGGCTTTGTAGTCGACCTCGCGGTAGCCGAGATCACGTTGGGTGGCGCGGAGATCGGTAGAGGCAGGATTGGTGTTGGCGTCGAGGTAGACGGCTTGACCGATGCTGAGTCCTGCGGCGAAGGGCACGTAGGTGGTGGTGCCGTTGATGTTGATGTCGACCTCTTGGGCGACAATATTGGTGAGTCCGAGCACGCTAGCGAGGCCGAGCGCGGACAGGTAATGGTAGGGTTGGTTCATAAGTTGCGTTGAAACGCGCCCCATGGGTATTTATCGTGGTGAAAATCTGACAATAGCTGTCGGGTCACATTCTCGATGCATTTGTGTTACGGCATTTCGTTTCGCGGCACGGTGCATCTTCCGCAGACGAACGCACGGGGTAGCGCATGGGGTCCGGTCGAGAAACGCTAACAGCCAAGCGAAGTGTAGGAATCCTACCGCGCGAACTAGGGTAAAGAATCCGCCTGTATCCGTGTTCCCCCGTGATGATCCGTGGTTAAGATCGGAACGCTGGACGAAATCCGCTTAAACCTATAATCATCAACGCTCTTTTGCGTAATCCGCAGTCAAGAACCCTGAGCCGGCAGCGCCCGGCCTCACGCCTCCGCGTCGGCATCGCCGTCCGCCCCATCGACTTCGTGCGCCTCCAGCAGCCCCAGCTGCCCCGGGTCAACCCGCGTGGCCATGAGCTTGCGGAGAAAAGTCTCCCGGTGCTCCGGGCAGCGCCCGAGGCGCAGAACCGCCGCGCGGTGCTCCTCCGTGCCGTAGCCCTTGTGCCCGGCAAAACCATAGCCGGGGTAACGCGCGTCGAGCTCGGTCAGCATGCGGTCGCGTTGCACCTTGGCGATGATCGAGGCCATCGCGATGCAGAGCGAACGCCCGTCGCCCTGCACAATCCCGGTGTGCGGATACGGAAAATGCCGCAGCGCCAGCCCGTCGATGAGGATGCGCGCCCGCCCCGGCGGACGAAACGCCGCCACCTCCTCCGCCGAGGAAAACAAGTCCGGCTCGCGCGGGGGCTCGGCAAAGGCCGAAGGCGGATAAATGCCCTCCAGCGCCCGCCGCATCGCGAGTTTAGTCGCACCGAGGATATTCACCCGCTCGATCTCCTCCACGGAGGCTTCGCCCACCGTGGCATGGATGTGACCCTCCGCCGCCAGCGCCTCGAAATCCAGATACAGCGTGTCGCGCTCGGCCGCCGTGAGTTGTTTCGAGTCGTTGATACGCCGGGCGTTTTCATCCGCCCAGCGACTCTCCAAGAATTTCCGCGTGACCAACACCGCCGCCGCCACCACCGGTCCGGCCAGCGCACCGCGCCCCGCCTCGTCCACCCCGATGAGCTCGGGATTCGGGTGGAGGTGCTTCAGGTCAAAAGCCCGCAGTTGTCGTCGTTTCGCAGCCATCTGGGAGTGGGCGCCGGTTCAGGAGGGAAGTCCGCTCACCACTCCTGCTTAGGCGGCGGCGGCCGCAGCGGCAGCTCATTCAGTTTACCCGCCTCGCTGACCACCTCGTAGGCGGTGCGAAAGTGCAGCTTGGCAAACTCGCCCAAAGCCCGCGCGCCGAAGCGCTCGATGATCTCGCGCGCCTGGACTTTCACCGCCGCGCTCGCGCCCTTTTGCAGCTTGCTGCCAAACTTGTCCGAGAGCTGCCGCATCTGCCGCACATACTCGGCCCGCGCCACGATGGAGGCCGCCGCGACCACCGGATCCTCCTCGGCCTTGGTCCGCATACGCAACTCAAAGCCAGGCACCCCCAGCTTCACCAATTCGCGCTGCACCAGCGGCGTCTCGCTGAACTGGTCGAGCAGCCCCCACTTCACCGTCTTTTCCTTCAAAGCCTCCTGCAGGGCGCGCGCGTGCTGGAAGGCGAGGATCATATTCTGACTGCGAAACCGCGTTCCCATGAGCTGGTTGTATTGGATCATGCTGGAACAGAGGATGGTCTTCACCACCACCCCCGGCGTGCCTCGGATCAGGCGGTCGAGCTCCAGGATGCGCGCCTCGGTGATTTTTTTGGAATCCTGCGCTCCCGCCGCCCGCCAAGCCTCGATCATGCTCCTCGAGCCAATCACCGTCGCGGCCACCAGCGGACCGAAGAAGTCGCCCTTGCCGGACTCATCCAGCCCCGCGTGCTCCTCAAACCAGTCCGGGTGCAACACCTCGTCATAACCGAGCTTGGGCGCACCCGTGACTTCGGGCTCGAGGATCATGGTGACAAACTCCTCCGTGCCCTTGCCCGCCACGACCAGCTTCAGGCTCTCGTAACCGGTGACGTTTACCTTGGCCGCATCGTTGCGGAAACCGAAACGCGCATAAGCCACCTCGATCGCCTCCCAGCCGCGGGCGGACAGCAACCGGCCCAGCTTGGTCATCTGCTCGTCGCTCAGCTTGAGCGTATAGCTGGCCAGCTTTTTGGGGGCGTCATCGGCGGCGGCGGGTTTCTTCGGCATCGGTGAGAAATTGAACGCGTCGCCGCGCCAAATCCCGCCAAAAACACCGCGCCAGCAAACAAAGCTTCCGACCGCCGCCATTTCCTGTCCCTTGATACCTTCGTGGGTTCCCCTCTCTCCGCTCCCGACGACTTTCGCGCCGCCCTCCTCACTTGGTATCGCATCAATCACCGTCCCCTGCCCTGGCGGCTGGAGCCCTCCCTCTACCGCACGGTGGTGAGCGAGTTCATGTGCCAGCAGACCCAGGTGAAAACCATGCTGCCCTACTTCGCTCGCTGGCTGGAAGCGCTCCCCGACTTCACCGCGCTCGCCGCAGCCTCGGAGGCCGAAGTAGTAAAACTCTGGGAGGGCCTCGGCTATTATACCCGCGCCCGCAACCTCCACAAGCTCGCCCGCGCCCTCGTCGCCCTGCCAGCCCCGCCCCGCGACCCCGCCGCTTGGCGCGAGCTGCCCGGCATCGGCCCCTACACCGCCGCCGCCATCACCAGCATCAGTTTCGGCGCCACCGCTGCCGTGGTGGACGGCAATGTCGTGCGCATCTTGACCCGCCTCACCGCCGATGCCTCCGCCTACCGCGATACCACCGCCGCCGGCAAGGCCCTCACCCCTCTCGCCGACGCCCTGCTCAACCACGCCGAACCCGGCGACCACAACCAGGCCATGATGGAGCTGGGGGCCACTGTCTGCCACCGCCACCAACCCCTCTGCACCGTCTGCCCCGTCCGCTCTTTTTGCGCCGCCGCCCGCACCGGCGACCCTGAGGCTTACCCCCGCCTTGCCGCCAAGAAAATCGAGGCCGTGACCGTGCTCCGCGCCTGGTGCCGACGACCGGGTGACGGCGCCCTGCTCCTCCACCGCACAGATCCCGCCGCCCGCCGCCTCGCCGGGCAACACGAGTTGCCCTCCGCCGCCCAACTCGGCGTCGCCCCCGCCACCCTCACCGCCCACCCGCTGCTCGCCGTCAAAAAACGCGGGATCACCCGCTTCGCTTTCACCGAGCCCATCCACGCCCTGCCCGCGGAAGCATTGCCCGCCGCCCCGCCCGCAGGACTGGTCTGGGTCCCACCCGCGGAACTCGAAACGATTCTGCTCTCCGGCCCCCACCGCCGCTGGGTGAGAGAATTACTCGGAAAGACCCTGCTATGAATCCTCCTGTTCTCTCCTGAATGAGGGTCAAGACACGGGCCCGGATAGCTCGGAAAAGTGAGTGCTTAAAGACAAGTCTAGGTGCTCGAATCTCGTTGAGAAAGCAACCAAGCGCAGGCCAGGCCTTGCATTCGAACGAAACAAGCTTCGCCAGCGGGCCAAAGCGGCTATACTGGCGGCATGAAACTACCCCTCGCGATGGCAGCCTTGTTTGGCGCGGTGCAGCTGTGGGCCGGAGTCACACCGGCCCCGGCAGAGACCACGCCCATCGTCACGGCCAATTCACGGCTGGGACGAGGTATCAATCTAGGCAATGCCCTCGACGCGCCGGCCGAGGGGGCCTGGGGTGTCGTCCTGCAGTCGGAATATTTCCAGACCATCCGGCAGGCGGGCTTCGACAGCGTGCGCCTGCCCGTGCGCTGGTCAGCCCACGCCGGCAAGGAGCCCCCCTACACCATCGACCCCGTTTTCGCCGCGCGCGTCGATTGGGCGATCAATCAGGCACTAACGAGCAAACTGAACATTGTAGTGAACGTGCATCACTACGAGGAGATGGACGCGGATCCGGACGCACATCTGGAAAGGCTGACCGCAATCTGGAGGCAAGTCGCCGAGCGTTACCAAACCCTCCCCAACTCGGTTTATTTCGAACTCTACAATGAACCGCACAATCATTTCACAGCGGAGAAGTGGAACCCGACGATCACGACGATCCTGCAAACGGTGCGGGCATCAAATCCCGTGCGCCCGATCATCGTGGGGCCGACTTCATGGAACGCTATCCATGCGCTCGACGAGCTCCAATTACCGGAATCGGACCAAAACCTGATCGTGACGGTGCATTACTACGACCCCTTCCGCTTTACCCACCAAGGCGCCAGTTGGATAAAAGACGCCAACCAATGGCCTTCGCTGGCTTGGACGGGCAGCGAGGCGGAAAAAACAGCCGTTCGCACCGATCTGGAAAAAGCCGCGCGCTGGGGACGCGAGCACGGACGTCCCCTTTTCTTGGGGGAATTCGGGGCGTTCTCCAAAGCGGATATACAATCACGGGCGAACTGGACCCGCCAGGTAGCGCAGGAAGCCAATCGCTTGGGGATTAGTTGGGCGTATTGGGAGTTTAGCTCGGGCTTCGGCGCCTATGATCCGGCGGCCGAACGCTGGCGAGAACCACTCAAGAGCGCGCTGCTCGTGAATTGATTTAATTCACCTGTCCGCGTTAAGTATTTAACCCGAAACCCGCACTTGGAGCGGCTGAGTAAGCCAGCAGTTGCTCGCGCACTTACGTCGGATTCCGGAACGGAATTTCGATTTAAGATTAAGCTCAAAAATCGCTACGAAACAATAGTATAAGAAATTATACGATACCAAAAACCATTAACTTTAAGACAGTTAAGTGCGCAAAAGACAGGCTTGGGATATAAAAATCAGATTGTATTCGAACCCAACAAAAAAGCCCCGCTTTCGCGGGGCTTGGCGTAGCTAACAGCTGAATTATTGAGCGACTCAGGCTTGCTTGATATTCCGCCGGCGCACCGAAACGAGCGCGAGGGTCAATCCGCTAAAGATTAGACAGTAGGTGGAGAGTTCAGGGATAGCGGACACCTCGGCAATGACCCAACCGCCGTCAGGGTTGCTTGCCAAAGACAGCGTATTGCCTTCCGCACGGTTATTCCACCTCATACCACCATTGTCGGTGTTACCATCTGCGGCAAAATATTCGGCAAGATAGCGATCGACGGGAAGCGGGCTAAGGGCGTTCCCAGCTGAAATTCGCTGCCACATCACGTAGCCCAATTGCCCGAAAAGGGAAAGAGCAGCATTTGAACCGTTGGTCCCCTGAGGCTGCATCATGGTGATCTGCGTTGCGCTGGCGGAGGCTAAACCAACCTGTGTATTCGACTCCAATGGATTGGAATTATCCCCAGTAGAAAGCACCGCCGAGGTCGCAGTATTCGTAATCGTCCAATTCCAATTCAAAATATTCTGATTGGCGAGGTTACCGATGGTGCCGTCGGTGGTGATGCTCCCACTGAGTGTATGTCCGCTCTGAAAAGCGGCATTATCGACAAACGTGTAAGTGATCGGAGCGGACTGAAGGCCGCTTGAGAGGGAACAACAAATAGCGGTAAGCGCTACGATAGAATGTAGTTTTTTCACGAAAATTTAAAATCTACGGCTAAAATCAGTTAAACAAGAGTAAATAAAAAATAAATCCAAGTTAAAGGACTTGGGCTGTGTGCGGGGAAATAAACTCATCATGCGCGCGAACCAGAAGAGAAGCTCGCTGGCCCAGCGTTACCCTCGGCGGCCTGGACCACTGGTTAGCTCCGCCTCGGTGGCCTTGGCCGGGCGGGTTGTTCCTCTGGCGCACGGCGAGCTTATTTCCCGGATGCGCCGGGAACCACGCGGTCCCGACTTGGAAAAGGCGGGCGACCATTCCCGCCGGGCTTGGTATGCGCCAATTTCCATACGGTCGCTTGCGCACGCCACGTGCCGCCAAGCTCTTTAAGCGAGTCCTGGCTCCACCGGGCATTCGCCATTGCCCGCCGCCGCCCAGCCACCACGTTTAACCGCAGGCCATGTCCCACCCTTTCCCTCCCGCGCCGCCCTGCCTTGCCCACCGTGACCTCCGCGCCTCGGAGCTCGGCCCCGTTCCAGCGCCCACCGCCCTGCTGCGCATCTACGCCTGGTCCGCCCTCGCGCGCCGCGCCGACAACCGTATCCTCGAGCTCTTCCGGCAAGGCCTGATCAAAGGCACCGTCACCGGCGGTCAGGGCAATGAACTCCTCATCGCGCCCCTCGCCCTCCTCGCCGAGAAAGCCATCGATGTTGTTTCCTTCACCCATCGCGATCTCGCCGGTCACATCGTGTGGAGCGGACACCTCTGCGACCACCTGAACCAATACCTGGCCAACGCCGCCAGCCCCACTCAGGCCCGCGAAGGCAATATCCACCACGGCGATCCCGCCCACCGCTCCCTGCCGATGATCTCGCATCTCGGCTCCATGCTTTCCCACGTCGCCGGGCTCACGGACGCACAGCGCCGAGCCGGCCACCCCGCGGTGGGCCTCGCGCTCTTCGGCGACGGCGGGTCCTCCACCGGCGATATCCACGAGACCCTAAACCTGGCCGCCCTGCTCTCCCTCCCGATCGTTTTCGTGATCGAGAACAACGCCTACGCCTACTCCACCCCGACCCGCGAACAATTTCCCGCCTCGGTCGAGCTCTGGCGCCGCGCCGCCGGCTACGGCATCGAGGGTCTGCGCGTGGACGTCACCGCCGATCCCGTCGGCGCCGCCCAGACCTTCGCCGCCACCATCGAGCGCGCCCGCGCCGAGGTTCGGCCCATCCTGATAGAAGCCCACACCTCTCGCCTCCGCGGCCATGCCGCCTACGACACCTGCGACTACCTGACCGCCGCCGAGAACGCCGCCATCCAGGCTTCCGATCCCCTGCCCAAACTCCGCGCCCGCCTCGTCGCCGAGGGCCTCGCCGCCGAGCTAGAAGGGATCGACGCCGAACTCGCCGCCTGGGTCGAGGCCTGCATCCAGGTTTCCCTCGCCATTGTCCGGCCGTCCCCCGCTTCCCTCCCGGCCGATGCCTACGCGCCGGTCGCCGCACCCCTGGGTTGGATCCCTTCCGTCAATTCCGAACCCACCACTCCCGTCACTTTCGCTCAGGCCCTCACCCTGGCCCACGGGAAAATCCTCCGCGAACGGCCGGAATCCGTCCTGCTCGGCCAGGATATCGGCGTCTACGGCGGCGCCTTCAAAGTCACCGAGGGCCTGCTCGCCATCCACGGCCGCGCCCGCGTCTTCAATACTCCGCTGGCCGAGTCCGCCTGCACCGGCTACGCGATCGGCTTGGCTCTCGGTGGCCACCGCGTGATCGCGGAGTTCCAGTTCGCCGATTTCGTAACCGAGGCGATGACCCAGATCGCCCTTAACGCCGCCACCTACCACTTCCGCTCCGGTGCGAAAGTCCCGCTGGTGTTCCGCCTCCCCTGCGGAGGCGGCCTCACCTTCGGCTCCTTCCATTCTCAGGAGCTTGAGTCCGCCCTTCTTGCCTTCCCAGGCTTGAAAGCGCTCTACCCCTCCACCGCGCAAGACGCCTTCGACTGCCTGCTCGCCGCCTACGAGGACGAGAACCCCGTCCTGCTCTTCGAACACAAGGCGCTCTATCGCCGCGGTAAACACGCCTTGGCCTGGAACCCCGCCTACCGTGACGTCTGGTCGCCCCGCCGCGTCCGCGCCGGAGTCCACGCCACTCTCGTGACCTACGGCGAAATGGTCCATCTCGCCACCGAGGCCGCCGCCTATCTTGAGTCCGAATACGAAAAATCCGTCGAGGTCTGGGACCTCCGCGCCCTCGCCCCGCTGCGGCTGGAAACCATCCGCGCGTCCGTCGCCCGCACCCACCGCATCTGCGTCCTCCACGAGGGCCGCCGCACCCATGGCTTCGGCGCCGAGTTGGTCAGCCGGATCGTGGAGGAAAATTTCTTCGACCTCGAGGCCCCGCCCCTCCGCATCGCCTCCCTCGACCTGCCCGTGCCCTTCGCCCCCGAACTCGAAGCCGCCTACCGCCCCACCCGCGACGGCCTGATCGAAAAACTTGTCCCCTGGCTCGGCTGATCCCTCCTCCCCGCTCCCTCCATGCACCATCTCCCCGACGCCCGCTGGGCCGCGATCAAGCTCTTCGCCATGGATGTCGATGGCATCCTCACGGATGGCACCGTGCACATCGCCTCCGACGGCACCGAGATGAAGCAGTTTTCCATCCTCGACGGCATGGGCCTCGTTCGTCTCGCGAAAAACGGCATTGCCACCGCCTGGATCAGCGGCCGCCCGTCCGGCGCCACCACCGCCCGCGCCACTGAGCTAAAAATCCCCCACCTCATCCAGGGCCGCACCGACAAGCTCGAGGCCCTTCAAGAACTCGCCTCTTCGCTCGAACTGATCCAGGACCAGATAGTCTACATGGGCGATGACGACATCGACGCCTCCGCCATCCAGTGGGCCGGCATCGGCGTGACCGTCCCCGACGCCATGCCCGCCGCCCTCGCCGCGGCCGACTATCTGACCGCTCGCACCGCCGGTCGCGGCGCCGTGCGCGAAGTGTGTGAACATATCCTCCGCGCCAAGAGTCTCAGCTAGGTCACCTTCCCTTTTCCATCTTGCTCCGCCTCTCATCCAGTCTCCCCAGCCTGGCCTCCGGCCTACTCCTCGCCACCGGTCTGCTTGCGTCGCCCAAGCCCCCCGCCGCACCCAAACCCGCCGCCAGGCTGGCCTCGACCGCGCCCGTGAAAAACTTTCGCCTGCCCACCTTCACCGACGAGGGCTTTCGCCGCACCATGCTCCGCGCTGGCGAGGCCCGCCTGCCCGATCCCACGCGTATCGAACTCGTCGAGATGGAGCTCACCCTGTTTAACGGCCACGCCGATGAAGCCATCGACGCCATGCTCGCCGCTCCCTCCGCCTCCTTCCTGCCAGAAAAACTCTTCGCCTCCGGCTCGGAGACCGTGCGCCTCGAACGCCTTGACCTCACCGTCACCGGTGCCGGCTGGAGCTACGACCACCCCGCCCGACGCATCATTATCAACCACGACGCCCACGTCATCCTCCGCGCCCCCATCGGCGACATCCTCAAATGAGCCTACTCCGTTCCTGCCTGGCCGCCCTCCTGCTCGCCGCCCTCGCCTCGGTCCTCTGCGCAGCTGAACCCGCCGCGCCCGCCCCAGTGCCCACGGAGCTGCGAAGCGAGAAACTGCAAATGACCTCGACCGACGACGAGACCACCGCCGTCGCCACCGGCAACGTGATCCTCACCGGCACCAACCTCCGCATCACCTGCGACCAGCTCACGCTCGTGGCCACCCGTATCGGCGACAAAGACGCCACCCTTGGCGCGGTCGAAAAGTTCAAATACATCCTCGCCACCGGCGATGTTCGCATCGTCCAGGGCGACCGCGAGTCCACCTCCCAACGCGCCGAGGTGTTTCCCCGCGAGGATAAGGTCGTGCTAAGCGAGGACCCCGTGATCATCGATCACAGCAACGGCTTCGCCGGCGCCGGTGAAAAAATCACCCTTTTCCGCGGTAAGCGCGAGGTGTTCATCGACAAACCCCGCTTCACCGGCCCGCCCGTCGGTGACCTCGGCGCGACCGCCAAACCCCGCTCGGCCCCGCCGGCCACCACTCCCGCCCCTGGCGTCGTTTTCCCCAAGCCTGCCGCCAAATAGCGCTTTCCCTTTCCGGGTCTCCGCCACCCCATCTCACCCATGTCCGCCTCCACCACCTCCGAGATTTCCACCCGCGGCCTGGTCAAGACCTACGGCCAGCGCACCGTCGTCTCCGGCGTGGACATCACCGCCCGTGCCGGCGAGATCGTCGGCTTCCTCGGGCCGAACGGCGCCGGTAAGACCACCACGTTCTACCTGATCGTCGGCCTCGTGCCCGCCACCACCGGCACCGTTTTGCTCGACGGCCGCGACATCACCCGGCTGCGCATGCATGAACGCGCGCGCCTCGGGCTCGGCTACTTGCCACAGGAACCGTCCACTTTCCGCAAACTCACCGTGGAGCAAAACCTGCTCGCCATCATCGAGGCCATCGGCGTGCCGCGCGCCCAGCGCCGCGCCCTCGCCGAGGAGCATCTGACCGAGCTCAACCTCACCCAAGTCGCCCGCCAAAAAGCCTACACCCTCTCCGGCGGTGAACGCCGTCGCCTGGAGATCGCCCGCGCCCTCGTAACCCGGCCGAAGTTCCTCCTCCTCGATGAACCCTTCGCCGCCATCGATCCCATCTCCGTCGCCGAGGTCCAGAAGATCGTGGTCGACCTCCGCACCCGCGGCATCGGCGTGGTAATCACCGACCACAACGTCCGCGAAACCCTCAAAATCGTGGATCGCGCCTACCTCATACGCGAAGGACGCGTTTTCAAAGAGGGCCCCGCCGACGCCCTGGTCAACGACCCCGAAGCCCGCCAGTTCTACCTCGGGGAAAACTTCAATCTGTGATGAAAAGTAGCGAGTAGCAGGAAGCGCGTAGCGAGCATCCCTCACCCATTTCATTCGCTCCTTTTACGTCCTACTCTCTACCCACTGCTCGCTATTTCAACCCGCTCCCCCCCGCCCATGCCCCTTACCAAGGCCATCCACGGCATCACCGTCGCACACTTCCACGAGACCTACCGCGAGAAACTGAAACTCGAGTTGCTCACCGGCCCCGACGGCCTTCACCGCCTGATCCGCGAAGGCTCGATCAACCGCCCATCTCTCGCCCTCACCGGCTTCTTCAAGTATTTCGCCAACAAACGCATTCAGGTCATGGGCGCCGCCGAGATGACCTACTTCCGCACTCTCCAGCTGAAGGAACAAACCCGCATCCTCGACGAGATGATCGACCGCCAGGTGCCCTGCTTGATCCTCACACGCAACTACCAGCCCACGCCCGCGATGCTCGCCGTATCGATCGAGCGGAAATTACCCATTTTTCGCACGGCGATGATCACCATGCACTGGGTGAACCTCGCCACCCTGTGTATCGATAACGAGTTTGCCCCCGTCACCACCGTCCACGCCACTACCCTCGATATCCGTGGCATGGGCGTGATGCTGCGCGGCGAGGCCGGCGCCGGCAAATCTGAGTGCGCCCTCGCGTTGATCGAGCGCGGCCACTCGCTCGTAGCCGATGACCTCACCGTGGTGAAGTTGATCGACGAACGCGATCTGCTCGCCTCCGCGCGTCCCCTTAATCGCGGTTACATGGAGTGCCGTGGCATCGGCATCATCAATATCTCCGATATGTTTGGAGTCCACGCCGTGCGCTTGGACAAACGGCTCGACCTCGTGGTGACCCTCCGTGAATGGACACCCGAGGTGGTTGAGGAGCGCACCGGTCTGGAGGAAAACTTCCACGAGGTTCTCGGCCTTCAAGTCCCTCACTTCGAGCTCTTCGTCCGCCCCGGGCGCGACATGGCCCGCCTCGTTGAGGTCGCTGCCATGGTCCAGGCGCTCCGCCGCATGGGCCACGACCCGGCGCACACGTTTAATGAACGCCTAATCGCCCACATGGCGGCGCAACCCACCCGCGAGCCAGAACGCATCATCCGTCCCGTCACCCGCACGCCCTTCACTCCAACGCCCGCCTCGGAGACGCCGCCAATCTCGTAAAGACGGTAAATCAGTCCCCGAACCAAGCCAGGGCCGCCTCGCGGTCCCGGGCGATTTGTGCCTTTAACTCCTCCAGCCCGGCGAAACGTCGCTCGGGGCGTAAAAACGCCAGCCACTCGACCCGCAGCTGGTCGCCGGTCCCATACGGACACCCGTCCAGCACGTGCACTTCGAACAAGGGCTCTAGGCTGGTCTCCACCGTCGGACGCAAACCGTAATTCGCCACCCCGCGCCGGAGCTTATCGGAACCGTCTGCCCGCGCCACCGCCGCCACGTAGACCCCGAACCGCGGACGCAGGTCGGGCGCCCAAGGCAGGTTTAAGGTGGGAAAGCCGATCGTGCGGCCGAGGCGCTTGCCCCCGGAGACCACGCCCTCACTGGCGTAGGCCGTGCCGAGTAACACGTTCGCCACATCCACCCGGCCCTCGGCCAAAAGCGCGCGGATACGCGTGCTGCTAATCGGCTCGCCGTCACCATTGATACGCGGTGCGCTGACCACGTGTAGCCCAAGTTTTTTTGCCTCGGCAACCAGCAGGGCCACATCGCCGCGCCGTCCACGCCCGAAACGCCAGTTTTCACCGACGTAGACGGTGTGGAGATTGGGCAGACGGGCCCGCAGGTGCGGCAGGAAGTCCTCCGCCTCGATCCCGGCAAAGTCCGCGTCGAAGGGCTGCACCACCACCGCGCCCACTCCGAGAGCGAGCAAGGCCTCCACCCGCCGATCCCGATCCATGATGAGTCGCACCGGATCCTCGGGTCGGAAAAAACGGCTCGGGTGCGGGTCAAAAGTCAAGACGGCCGCCGTGCCTCCGCTACGCCGCGCCGAACGCGTGGCCGCCTCGATCACCGCGCGGTGGCCGAGGTGCACGCCGTCAAACATGCCGATGGCAAGGTGGAGCGGACGACGCCCAGCCAGCCCCCCGGCGTGTGTGAGACTGTTGAATACTTTATTCACCGATGTGAAGGAGCCGGATTTTATTTCCGTGTCATTCCGCGGGCGCCGCAGGCCAAAAGTTCAGCCCAGCGCCACCGCCGGCGCCGCCTCATAGCCGGGCACGAGCGCGGCCTGCACCTCGGCGGGTGTCATTTTTTGCAAGGCCTCCAGCGTGACCGCACGGTCGACATTGAGCGCGCCGGAGGAAATGCGCCGCAGGGCGCTCAGGTGCGCACCGCAGCCGAGTTTCTGCCCGAGGTCGTGCGCCAAGGTGCGGACGTAGGTGCCCTTGGTGCAGTCGACCACAAAATCCAACGTATCCGGCGGCGCCCAGCGGGTAAGCTCGAAACGTTTCACGCGAATGAAGCGCGCCTCACGCTCGATCTCCTCCCCGGCCCGCGCGCTCTTGTAGAGGGGCACACCCTTGATCTTAATCGCGGAAAACATCGGGGGCGTCTGATATTGATCGCCCACCATCCCGCGCAGGGCCGCACGGACCGCATCCTCGGTCAACTCGGGCACCGGCCGCGTTTCCAAAACGTCGCCCTCCGCGTCTTGCGTGTTGGTGACCTGCCCGAGTTTAACGGAGCCCGTGTAGGTCTTGTCCACACTCATGAGATACTGGGAAAGCTTGGTCGCCTTGCCGAGGAGCAGAACAAGCAGGCCGGTCGCCATCGGATCAAGCGTGCCAGCGTGACCAACGCGCTTCATATGCAGGATGCCGCGCACGCGGGCAACGACATCGTGGGACGTGTGGGCGGAGGGCTTGTCGATCAGCAGAACGCCGTCGTATTCAGCCTGGGCAGCGCGGATCATAAGCGAGATGCGGCGACAGCCGCGACCTGCGCTTCCAGAGCGGCGCGCAGGCGGGGTAAAAAGTGTTCGAGTGCCTCGCCTTTTACGTTCAAGCCGGCCGCGCAGGCATGGCCGCCTCCACCGAAGAGCGCCGCGAGCCGGTCGACCCGCAGGGCGGCGTCCTTGGCCCGTAGGCTGGCCTTGATGGCGCCCGCGCGCACCTCCACTAGCACGCCTATCTCGACTCCTTCTAATGAGCGCGCGTAGTCGACCAGCCCCTCGGTGTCTTCAACCGAAGTGCCGGTCTCCGCGTAGATACCGTCGGGAAGCAGGCCGAGGCAAACCCGGCCGTTGGCGAAGGTTTCCAGCGAAGCAAGGAAACGCTGCAAAAGCTGCATTTTACCAAAGGTCTCCCGCTCGTAGAGTTGCAGACCCATCGCCGCCGGATCCGCACCAGCCTCGACCAAGTCGGCCGCCAGCCGAAAGGTGCGTGCTGTGGTGGCGGCAAAGCGAAACTGGCCGGTATCCGTCGCCATGCCGGTGAGCAAGGCATTCGCGGTCACGGAGTCGATTGCGAGGCCAGCGTCCCGGGCCAACCCGGCGAGAATCTCCGTCGTGGCGGCGCTGGCTGTATCGAGAAGGTTGATCTCGGCAAAGCCAGGATTTGAGAGGTGATGATCTATGTTACCCAGCGGGGCGGGAAAGGCCGCCGCCAAGGCCTCGGATGCACGGTTGCGGTCGGCGCAGTCCACGAAGATAGCCGCGCGACCCTCACCCGTGGCAACCGCGAGCGGGACAAAGGGTGTGCCCTCGGCAAGAAATTCCAACCGACGCGGCACCGCGTCGGGATTGCAGCAAACCGCGTCGATTCCCCGCGCGCGCAGCAAACGGGCGAGCGCAACCTGAGAGCCAATGCAATCACCATCCGGCCGCGCGTGGCCGATCACGACTACGCGTCGTCCCTCGCAGGCCCCCAAAAGGGCGGCGAAAACTTCGCCAAGATGCGGATACAACAATGCCATGAAATAAGCGGCTCAGACTTCCGGCGGCGGCGCGGCGACTGGCGCGACCGGTTTGGCCTTCGCCGCGATCTCGTCGAGCAGGCCGAGGATGCGGTTGCCACGCTCGGTGACGTTATCGAGGTGGTAGGTTAGCACCGGCATGTGCTTGAGGATGATGATGTCACCCAGAGCGAGGCGCAGCTCCCGGGAGTGTTTGCGCAGCCACTTCATCCGCTCCGCCGCCACCTCGTCGTCCCCCGTCACCGAGACGTAGACCTTGCCCTCGCGCACGTCTGGAGTCACCTCCACCGCCGTGATCGTGATGGGGGCGGCGTCGGCGTTGTATTTGCGGCGCAGCAGCGCGCTCAGCTCGCGCTGCAGCAACTCGTTAACACGCAGAGTTCGGGTCGACATGAAGAATAAAAAGTAGCGGGTGGAAGCGATGAACAGTGGCCGGAGCTACTCGCTACTCACTGCTCGCTGCTTTAAACTCAGAGCGTGGCCCGCACTTTCTGGATCTCGTAGACCTCGATCTGATCGCCGATCTCGTAGCCATTGAATTCGCCCAGCTTGATGCCGCACTCGAGGCCGGCGCGGACCTCGTTGGCGTCGTCCTTGAAGCGCTTGAGCGTGCTGACCTTGCCCTCGGCCACGACCTCTTTCTTGCGACGGATGCGGGCGTTGGCATTGCGGGTGATCTTGCCCTCGGTCACGAGGCAGCCTGCCACGAAGCCCTTGGCCAGCGGGAAGGTAGCACGCACCTCAGCGGCCCCGAGCTTGATCTCCTTGAGATCGGGCTCGAGCAGGTCGGCCATCATCTCCTTCACCTTGTCGGCGAGTTCGTAGATGATGCCATAGGTCTCGATGCGCACGCCGTGGTGCTTGGCGAGCGGAGTTACGCCGTTCTCCAGCTTGGTGTTGAAGCCGATGATGACGGCGCCGCCAGTGCCGGCCATGAGCACGTCGTTCTTGGTTACGAGGCCGACCTCGGTAGAAACGATCTCGAGCTCGACCTTGGTGGTCTTGATGCCCTCGAGCACGTGGCGGACCGCTTCGGTGGAGCCGAAGACGTCGGTCTTGATGATAACCTTGAGCACCTTCGACTGGTTCGCAGCGATGTCGGCGAAAAGTTGGTCGACCGACACGTTCTTGGGCGCGGCGGCGGCGGAGGTCTCCTCCTTTTTGATGCGGTTCTGCTCCTCCTCGGCGAGGTCCTCGGCAGCACGGGCGTTCTTGGCGACCTTGAACTGGGCGCCGCTATCCGGCGCGCCGGACCAACCGATGACACGAACGGGGGCGGAGGGCAGGGCCTCCTTGATGTTGGCCCCCTTGTCGTCAAACATCGCCCTGACTTTGCACCACTGGGCTCCGCACACCAGAGCGTCACCGATCTTCAAAGTGCCGCGCTGGATCAGCAGGGTGGCGAGAGGACCACGGCCTACGTCGACTTGGGACTCGATGACGATGCCACTGGCCTCGGCCTTCGGGTTCGCCTTCAGCTCCAGCACATCAGCCTGCAGGATGATCATGTCGAGCAACTCGGACAAACCGGTGCCCTTCAGCGCGGAAACCGGCACGGTAACCGTTTCCCCTCCCCAGTCTTCCGAAGCGATGTTGCGCTCCTGCATCTGTTGTTTCACGCGATCGAGGTTAGCACCCTTCACGTCCATCTTGTTTACCGCGACCATGGTGGTGACAGCGGCAGATTGGGCGTGTTTAAGGGCCTCGTCAGTCTGGGGCATGAAGCCGTCGTCCGCTGCCACCACCAGAATGGCGACGTCGGTGACGGACGCGCCGCGCGCTCGCATCTTGTTGAACGCGGCGTGACCGGGCGTGTCGAGAAAGGTGATCTTACGGCCCGAGTGCTCGATCTGGTAGGCGCCGATGTGCTGGGTGATGCCGCCCGCCTCGCCGCTGGCGACATTAGCCTTGCGGATGGCGTCGAGCAGGGAGGTCTTGCCGTGGTCGACGTGGCCAAGGATACAAACCACCGGGGGACGCAGAGTGAGATTCTTGACCTCGTCCTCCTCGAGTTGCTTGGCCTTGGCGGCCTCCTTTTCCTTCTTGGAAACTTGGGGCGGCGGGCTCTCACCGCGATGCTTGATCTCCAGGAGGAAACCATGCTTTTCGGCGACCTTGGCCGCCACCTGCTCGTCGATGGACTGGTTAATCGAGGCGAATATACCCGCCTCCATGAGTTCCGAGATAAGCTTGAAGGGCCTCAGACCCAGAGTCGTCGCGAAATCGCGGACGATGATGGGAGGCTTGAGATGAATGATTTTAACTCCGCCCTCCTCAGTGATGGTGGCAGCGGCGGCGGGCGCGATCGCGGTAGAGGCAAACCCCGGAGGACGCGGCGCGGCGGACGGGAAAGCCGGCAGAGCGCGCGGCGCACCGGCGGCGGGCGGCGGGGTCGGGCTCGGGGGACGCGAAGTAACGGCAACTGGTGCGACTGCGGGAGGCGCGAGCGGAGCGGGTGCGGCGATCTTGGGGCGAACCGGCGGGGGAGTGGCCGCGGATGGAGCCGGGGCGGCCGGGGCAGGCGCGGCCGGACGCAACCCGGGCGTGGGCAGGCTGGGCGCCGGGCGGGGTGCCGAAAAAGAGGGAGGAGTTGCGGGACTAGATAAGACCGGGCGTGGGGCACTCACCGGAGGAGTAATCGCGGGAGGACGGGAAACCGGCGGCGCAGGCGGGGCGCTTACCGGACGAGGAGCACTTACCGGCGCAGGGGCTGGAGCCACGGCAGGCGGGGCAACGGCGGCAGGCGCAGTCGGTTGGGCGGTAGCGGCCCGGGCGCTCGCGGCCTCTTCCGCCAGGCGGGTGGCGGTCTCGGCCCGCTCGCGCACCACATCGTCCATGGACTTCACCGTCGGCACCTTGGGAGCGGAGGCAGCCGGAGCGGGGGGCGCGACAGGCTGGGCCGGGGCGACGACCGCGGGAGCCTTGGCCGCCATATACTTCTCAAACTCCTCCATGTAGATCGTGCTCAGCGTGCTGGACACGGACTTGGTATCGGCCGACACAAACTTAAGCTCCTTCAGCAAGGCCAGCATGTCCTTGCCCTCCATGTTGTAACGTTTGGCGAATTCGTGGATACGGATGCTCATTCGGGCGGCGGGCGTTGGAGGGATGAAATAAGGTAAAACGAAGGGATCAGGCGCCGGCCACGGTTTGCATCACGGCGGCCGCTTCATCTGAGGAGAAGCCGGCCTCGACCAACGCATCTGCATCCACGCCTTCGAAGGCGGCGGGGGAATTGATGCCGATCGCAACCAGACGCTCGGCAAGGGACTTTTCGAGCCCGAAAGCCAACACGAGGGACTTCACCGCTTGGGTGCGAGGATCCACGATCTCGTTCTTATGTTCCTCAATATCGATGCGCCAGCCGATGAGGCGGGAGGTTAGGCGGGCGTTTTGCCCCTTCTTGCCGATGGCAATAGCCAGATCGTCCGTGGCGACGCGCAGCAGGATACGCTTGCTGCGTTCATCCAGCACAATGTCGCGCGGCACCGCAGGCTTCAAAGCCTCGAGCACCATCTGCTTGGGATCGGCGAACCAATTGATGATATCGACCTTCTCGCCATTCAATTCGCGCACGATGGTCTTCACCCGAGCGCCGCGGGCCCCAACGCAGGCCCCCACCGGATCGACCTTCGGGTCGGTGCTGGTGACGGCGATCTTGGTGCGATAACCCGGCTCGCGGGCAAAAGCCTCGATCTTGACGGTGCCATCAGCGATCTCGCCGACTTCAACCTCAAACAGACGACGCACGAACTTCGGGCTGCCGCGGGACAGAATCAGCTCGGGCCCGCGCGGGGTGCTCTCAATGGCCAGCAAGAGGGCGCGGATACGATCACCGGGTTGGTATTCCTCACCGGGCACTTGCTCGCGACCGGGCAGGACAGCCTCGGATTTTCCGAGGTCTATGTAGATATCATTGCGTTCTTTACGACGGACGGTGCCAGTCACGATATTGCCGACGCTATCCTTGTAGTCGTCGTAAATACGGTCCTTCTCAAACTGACGCAGCTTCTGCATCACCGCCTGCCGGGCGGTCTGGGCAGCGATGCGGCCGAGCTCGGCGGGATTGATTTCCTTATCCACCGTCTCACCGATTTGGGCGCCCGCACGGAGTGCCTGGGCCTTCTCGACATGAATTTCTTGCCGGGGATCGCCGACCGAATCCACCACCTTCAAAACCGCCCAAGCCTTGAGCTGGCCGTTCTTCGGGCTGATTTCGATCTTCAGATCCTGACCAGAGTTCACCCCCCTGAGGGCGGCGGCCTTGATGGCGTTGACGATCGCCGCAATCATATCGGGACGCGCGATGCCCCGTTCCTTCTCCATGTATTCTAGGACGGCGAGGATTTCTTGGCTCATGTGTTTCGAGTGTTAAGGGGAAAAAAAAAGCGGGCCGAAAGGCCCACTTCTTGAAAAGTGAACTGTGATTGAGTCTAGCAGTAAGCGAAACGAGCAAAACTCTGTCAAGCCCCGCGCCCGCCCCGCGAAGCCAACGCGGCCAGCCATCCGAGCAAACCTTGCAAATGCCCCTGCGCGAGTGGCGCTTCCGGAGCTCCCCCAACCTCAAATTCCCGCGCCAAGCGCAACAACTCCTCCGGTGCATCCCCCGGATTCCACAGCCGCCAGCGCTCCGCCCAGCCCGAATCCGCCGTCTCCAGACCGGCGCCAAACCGCGCCGCCAATAGCGGTAACACCGCATCACACACCCAAGTGTCAAAGCGAGTGCCGGTCAAAATACCCCCGCAAACATCCTGCGAAAGCGCCTTACGGGCCAAGCCCATTCGCAGTTGCCTGCGCTTGGAGCGTAAATCCGCCGTGCTTGACGCACCCAACTCAACCGCACCCCAAGAACCGCCGATAGCCGCCAACCGCTCTGGCCAGTCCGGCCTCGCCGCGATCCACTCCGCATATTGCGCAAGTCGCAAACAAGGACGATTCGCCGGCCGCACCCCCGCGCTTTGCCACGGCTCCGCCGGCGCCTCCCAAGCCGCCTCGACCGAGACATCCCCCGCCCGCCACGCCGCCAGCGGGAAACACTCGGCCACCGCCAGCATCGGCAAACGATTAGACCGATAACCCAGCACCTCCAAAGCCGACCGGTGGCACGCCTCCTCCCAGCCCAGCCGCCCGAGCCGCTCCGCCGCGAGACGGACTTTGTTCACCCAACGGCGCTCCGCTTGGCGTTCCAACTGAGCCCGCAGCACCGCCGGAGGCACCCCCGCAAGTTGCTCCCGCAAAAGGCTGTAGGGCCGGCCCGCAATACCCTCAACCGCCGCCTCCTCGGCGTAAGCCTCGAGATCGCGCTCCAGACGCGGCAATAATTCCAAAATCGGGATGCGCCGCCCGCTCGCGCCCGCCGTCCACTCCCGCATGGAGGGAAACAAGACCACGTGAAGCACCACGCGGTCGTAAGCGGGGTCCTTGGCGTGACCATGCGCATCCCAATCCGCCGCGCGCAAATGCACCTCGATGGAGCCGCGCAACACCTCACACGCCGGCCCCTCACCCACCTCAATCTCGGCATCCAGAAAATCAGGCCCGGCCAGCCGGTTCCACCGCCCCCGCCTCCGCAACCGCAGCGCGCGGCCGTCCCGCAGGTGAAGGCCGCGTCGGTCAAAATCACCTCGCGCCCAGATGCGTTGCAGCAACTTTTCTGGAAACGAGAACGCGCCGTCCAGTCCGGCCAGCTCCGCCACGACATCTGCCGGACGGTCCGCGCTCACCGTCCCGCCCCTCCTCCGCGCCAGCCCCGCTCCGCCTCCGCGTTTCCCCGCGCGACTTGGCGCGCCTGTCTAGTATCAGCGGTATCGATACGTCGGGCCAGCCCCTCCGGGTCGCACCAGGCCGCGCCAGCCGCCTCCACGGTGACGCGTTCCGCCTGGTCCGCAGTCGCGACCAGGCAGCAACCCGGCGCGGCCGCCCGCCCCACCAGTTGCTCAATGACATCGTCCGCGGTCACCCCGGCCGGCGTATGCACGCACGAAAAACCCTCCGAATCCCCCACTGCCTCGATGCGCAAATCATCGCCTCGCCCGTCAAAAACCACCGTAACGCGCCAGGCGGAAAAATCATGCAGCACCGCCACCCGACGCAACAGGAGCGCCTTCGCCGCCTCGCGGTCGCGGCGCGCCAGCACACGCGTGTCTGCCCACGCTTGAACCACGTTGGAGCCGTCAACAAGCAGATGCGTCTGGGGATCCGGCATAAAGGGATGTGAACCTGCCCCACGCTCGCGCCGGAGCCCGGAGGCGGCAAGGCCGGAAGCGCTTGCGAATGCCACGGCCGCGGCACTTGCTGGCGCCATGAACCCCTCCTCACTCGGCAAACTCATCGGCACCGTAATCCTCATCCTGGTCCTGGTTGTCGCCGCCTCGCAGTCTACCTATGTGGTCGAGCCCGGCACGCGCGGCGTATTGGTGACCCTCGGGAAGGTTTCCCCCGCGCCCCTGACAGAGGGTTTCGGCACCAAGTCACCTTTCATTTCCCACGTGCAGACCGTCCTGATCCGCCAGCAAACCCGCGATCTGCCCGCCGAGTGTTACTCGTCCGACCTCCAGCAGGTGAATATCCAGCTCCGGGTGCTTTTCCGCATACCCGAGGCCTCGGTGGTGAAGATCTACCAAGACTACGCCGGCGACCCCTTTGACAGCCTCGTCGCCCCTCGCGTGCAGGAGGCCTTGAAGGAGGTCACCGCGATGCAAAGCGCCGAGCAGATCGTTAAGAAGCGCGAGGAGATAAAAACCCACGCCCTCGCCTCGACCCGTGAAAAGTTGAAAACCCTGCTCACCATTGAGGACATAGTCCTGGAAAACATCACGCTTTCGAAGGAGCTGGAGACCGCCATCGAGTCGAAGATGGTGCAAGAGCAGGAGGCGGCCAAGGCCCGCTTCACCCAGCTAAAATCCCAGATCGAAGCCGACACCGCCATCATCAAGGCCAAGGGCGAGGCAGAGGCCATCCGCATCCGCGGCGAAGCCCTGCGCGACACGCCGGGGCTGATCCAACTCCAGATCGTGGAAAAATGGGATGGTCGCGCACCTCTTGTCATCGGGGGCGGCGCAGGCGGCGAAAACGCCGGCACCAACTTCATCCTTCCGCTCAACACCCTGCCCGCCTCCCCCGCCACCACGCGTCCTTGAACCACCTATCGCGATGCGCAATGTAACCCCGCCCGAACCCCGCCCGCCTAGGGTTTCACGCGTCCTCACGCTGGCGGCCGCCGTGGTGGCGGTCGGCCTGCTCTGCGTGCTTTTCCCGCGCATACTGGCCTTCGTCGAACTGGCCGCGCGAGAACTGCGCTACCTCTGGTGGCTAGTGCTGCTCGCCGCCCTGGGTCTCTACTTTTTCTTTTTCTTCGGCCGGAAAAAATAAACCTCCACCCGCAGTGCCACCCGCTCCCGGCGTCCTCTGTATCCCCGCCTTTCGCGAGGCGGACCGACTGCCCGCCTTTCTCGACGAGCTGGTCACGGCGCTCGCGCCCGCCCCCTATCCCATCCACATCCAGATCGTGGATGACGGTTCGCCCGCCGCCGAGCGCGAGCGGCTTTTCTCCGCACTGATTTCTCGCGTGTCCGGGGCCTGCACGCTCCCACCGCCGCTCGCCCTCCCGGCCAATACCCGCAAAGGCGGCGCCATCCTGGCCGGTTGGCGCGCCCATCCCGACGCCGCCTGGTTCGCCTTCGTCGATGCCGACGGCGCCGTTCCCGCCCGAGAAGTCCGCCGCCTGCTGGACGCCGCTACGGCCGTGCTGGAACACCCCTGCGCCTGGTTCGCGGTGCGGAGCCCGGGCCCGACGGTGCGCCGCGATGTTCTGCGTGCGTTGGCCGGAAAAGTTTTTTCCACCCTCGCCGGCCACATCGCGGGCCGTGCGCTCACCGACATCCAATGTGGCCTGAAATTCGTGCCGGCGGCCGCGTGGCGGGCGATCGAGCCAGAATTTCAAGGGTCTGGACTCTGCTTCGACGCGGAACTACTCGGCCGCATTGGCCGCCTAACGTGGGCCGTCGAGGAATTCCCCATCGCTTGGCAGGAAAAAACCGGCGGCTCCGTCCGTCTCTGGCCGGACGCTCCCCGCATGCTCTTCGAGTTGGCCCGCCTGCACCGTATGCTATCCCCTTTATCACGCCCCACCCCATGATGTGCCCCTCCCGCTCCCGTTGGTTTTTATCCCTGCTGCTTGGCTTCGCCTGCGTCCGCGCGGACGAGCCAGTTGCCACTTCTGGTATCACCCATGAATGGGGTGTGCACGACCCCGCCAGGCCCCGCCCTGCACCAGTCGCACCCTGTGCCGCCGACGCCCTCGCCGCCTTGTCCATCGCGCCCGCAGGTGCGGTGATGCTGTTTGACGGGACCGATCTGGCCGCCTGGCAGCCGTCCATCTGGAAGGTAGAGAACCGTTGCCTCGAAGTCGTCCCCAAGAGCGCCCCGCTAACCAGCCGGCAGGCGTTCGGCTCCTGCCACCTCCATCTGGAATGGCGCGCACCCTCGCCAGCGACCGGAGAAGGTCAGAACCGGGGCAACAGCGGCGTGTTCTTGCAGGGCCGTTACGAAGTCCAAGTCCTCGATAATTATGAAAACACGACCTACGCGGACGGCTATGCCGGCGCCGCCTACGGCCAGAATCCCCCGCGCGTCGATCCCTGCCGCCCGGCCGGCGAGTGGAATACTTACGACATCTTTTTTCGCGCCCCGCGCTTTTCGGCCGACGGCTCTGTGACCCGCCACGCCGCCGTGACCGTGCTGTTCAACGGCGTGCTCGTGCAGGACAACTTCGAGTTTACCGGTCCGACCGCACACAAAAAACGCCCCCCTTACTCCGCCCATCCCGCCGAGGTTCCGCTGGAGCTCCAGGAACACGGTTGCCGTGTGCGTTTCCGTAACATCTGGATCGTGCCCGTCGCTGACTAAACGCGCCCGCGCGGGGCGGCGTTGACCGGCAGGCGCGGGCCGTGCACGGTCCGCCGCATGTCCGAAAGCAAAGCTCCCTCCATCCTGGTTATCGATGATGACGCCGAAGTCCGCTACTCGCTCGGGCGCGTGCTTTCCTCAAAAAAATACCAGGTGCTCGAGGCCGGCAGCGGCGAAGCCGGTGTAGCCGCGGTGAAAAAGGGCCCGACGCCCGATCTGATCTTCCTCGATGTGCGCATGGGCGGGATGAGCGGCCTAGAGGCGCTGCAACACATCCGCGCGGCAAATCCGAAGCAGTTGGTGATCCTCATGACCGCGTTTGGCACCGCCCAGACCGCGATCGAGGCGATGAAATACGGCGCCTTTGACTACATCATGAAGCCCTTCGACCCGGCGAAGGTGCTCGCACTGGCCGAGAACGCCCTGAAGGCCCACGCGGATATGCGCTCGGCCGGCGACTACAAACCAAGCATCAACGCCGACGACTATCGCGAAGGCATCGTGGGCGCGTCACCGGTCATGCAGGACGTGTTTAAGGTCATCGGCCAGGTCACGGCGAGCGATGTGACGGTGATGATCACCGGCGAGAGCGGCACGGGCAAGGAACTGGTCGCGCGCTCGATCTGGAAGCACTCGCACCGGGCCAAGGGCAACTTCATCGCCGTCAACTGCGCCGCTATCCCCGACAATCTGATCGAGAGCGAACTCTTTGGTCACGAGAAGGGATCGTTCACTGGCGCCACCAACCAGCGCATCGGCAAATTCGAACTTTGCGACCGCGGGACCATCTTTCTCGACGAAATCGGCGACATGGCGCTGGCGACCCAGACCAAAATCCTGCGCGTGCTCCAGCAAGGCGAGATCCAACGAGTCGGCGGCACCGACACCATCAGGGTGGACGTGCGCATCCTCGCTGCGACAAACAAGGATCTCGAATCCATGGTGAAGGCGAAGACCTTCCGCGAAGACCTCTACTACCGCCTGAACGTGGTGCGCATCAAGATGCCGCCCCTACGCGACCGCCGAGAAGACATTCCGCAAATTGTCGATTTCACGCTGCAAAATCTGGTGAAACAAAAAAAGGCCCGCGTCGCGAAGGTCGCGCCCGAGGCGATGGCAGTGCTCGCCCGCTACGACTGGCCCGGCAATGTGCGCGAGTTGGAGAATCTGGTCTACCGCAGTGCGGTGATCGCCCAAGGCGACGCCATTCTCGTGAAGGATCTCCCGGCCGAGGTGTTGGCGGCGGCAGGCGCTGGTTCTACGCCCGCCGAACCGGCGAATCCCACCCCGCCCACCGGAGCAGGTAACCGGGTTTCAACGCCCCCGACGGCGATAGCAGCCCACCAGGGGCACCAGTCTGCGACCCCGGCGATGGTTTCAGGGTCAGCCCCGTCGGTAACCGTCGAGCAGGCCTTGGACTTCCTGCAATCAGAGCTCAGCAAACTTGAGGAGCCGATTTTAGAACGTCTCGAGAGGGAGATGATCGTGCGCTCGTTCAAGGCCCTAGACGGCAACCTCGCCCGCACCGCTGAATTACTGGGGATGACGCGGGCCACGCTGCGCAAACGGGTCGAAGAACTCGGCCTGCAGCCAAGCTGACCGAGAGGCGGTAAAAGCACATTTTTTCCATCGCCGTGCACGCGCACAACCGTTCAGAGTCAGCTAAGATATTTCGGAAGGGTGGCAGAGTGGTCGATTGCTCCAGCCTTGAAATCTGGCGAACCGAAAGGTTCCGGGGGTTCGAATCCCTCCCCTTCCGCCACTTTAAATGCAGCACTGACCAGACCTGAGTCGGGCCAGTTCGCATCCAACTTTAAGAGGCGTTTTGTGAATGAGACTCAATTGGTTTCGGGCTATTGGCACGGGGCACGGGCCGTCGGGGAATGTATTTAAAGCGCAAGGTAGTCAGATCGTCCTAGGCGCGGCCAATCCCCGGTATCGGGCACAAAAAAGCCCTCCGGCTTTAGAAACCGGAGGGCCAAGGCCAAAGCGAACGGATTACACCGTTCGCTGGGTAAACGTCCTTAGTATCAACGAGCGGTGTAGGAGACAGACAGGCGCAGGAAGCGGCGGGGGTTGCTCGTGAGATCGACGTTGTCGGTGTAGGTCGAGTTCGAGCCCACCGTGCTGGTGGAGCCGGTGCCGGCGGCGAAGGCCGTCGTGCCAAGGGCGGAGGTGCCTTCGACCGTGTAGGTCAAAGCAGCGTCAGCCGTGGCGTTGCGGGGGTAGGCCAGCGTGAGGAAGTTACCCGAACGCGCTACGACGACCGGGCTGGCGTTGGCGATCTTGGGATTGGTGCCGAGGGCGTATTCCAAAATGTTGACCAGGCCGTCACCGTCATAGTCTTCGGTGTCGCCAGCGAGCACGGTGCCATCGTCGTTATAGACGCCGAACTGGGCGAAACGCCAGTTCTGCAGGGCGGTGTAAACCACGGCGGTCGGAGTAGCCGATACCTCGCTGGAGTTACCGCTGGTGCCGAGGGCGTTGGCGGCCTCGATCACGTAGTAGTAAGTCGTGCCGTTCGACAAAGCGCTATCCACATAGCTGGTCGCAGTGACTGCGGAAGCCACCGTGGTGTAGGCGCCGCCACTGGTGGTGGCACGCTTCACAAGGTAGCCGGTGACGTTGCTGCTCGCCGACCAGGTAAGGGTGACTTGCGCATTGCCGGCCGAAGCGGCGAGCCCGGCGGGAACCGAGGGCAGCACGACCGCAGTGCCACCAGACACATCGAGAACGCCGGTGGAAGCAGTGAAGGTATAGGAAACGGTGCCAGCCGTTCCCGTCCACACACCGGAACCGGAATCGGTGAGAGGCGTCTCGGTGCCTGAAGCTACGACCGATACGCCAGTGAAGGCTCCGGCGGCGCCCGTAGCTTGGAACAGCGTGTATGAACCGTTGTAGACGGTATCGAGGAAGTTCAGCTTGAGCGAACCACCATAGGTAAGACCGCCGGCAGCCTCCACGCTCACGCCCGTAAACTTGTTCGCGGCGAAATCAAACTGGGTCGTCGCGCTGGCACTCAGGGTCAGGGTGGCGGCCTTGGTGAAGGCCAGAAGGCCGGTCAAAGTGCCCGTCGCATCAGGACGGAGGGAGCCGTTGATCGTGGTGACACCGCCCAGCTTTCCATTGCCAGCCAGAGTAGCTCCAGTGGCCACAGTGACAGCACCGGGTTCGGTGTTTTGATAATCAGTCCCCAGCACGCCCGTGGTGGGTTCAGTGAGGGAAATCACGTCATCGCACACCAAACTGGTCGGGTGGCGGCCGAAGGTCAAATCGACTCCGGCCAGGGTGTAATGGCGCTCGATGGCACCAAGTAGACGGAGCGTGCCGGCGTTAACATTGACCGCACCAGTCATCAGATGCGAGTTGTTCAAGGTCAGCGTTCCGGTGCCGACCTTAGTCAGCATGGGATAGCCGTAGCCAAAGACGTCGAGATTACCCGTCAACTGGCCGCTGATGGTGAAATCGGTGTTCAAGGCACCGACGGTGTAGTTATTGAAGCGACCCCCGACCGGATTACCCGAGAGGATGGCGCCTGCATCTACCTTCAGCTCACCGAAGCTATTAACCGTGGAGGTTCCGGTTCCAGTAGGCGGATTGAAGGCTTGGAGAACGCGAACGCCGGGTCCGACATTGACTTTCGCCGCAGCGAGATTGTGCGCACCAACCATACGATAGTCATCCGTTTCCGTGCCGGCTCCGGTGGGCGTCTTGACGATGTTTAACTGGCCGGTGAATGCCGGCCAGGCGCCAGTGATATCGCTACGGGTGGCATCGACCGAAAGGTTCAAGGTGCCCGCGCCTGTGACCACACCGGAATAACCGCCGCGCTGGGGCAGGTGCAGATTGCCTGTCACGCCAGTAGGAACGGTCAAGGCGTTGGCCAGAATGCCAAACGAGGTGCCGGCATCCACGGTTTGATAGCCGTTCAGATACAGGTGGGTGCTGCCGTCACCAAACGTGATCGCTCCCGAGCCGAGGCCGTTTTGGCCGTTGGCGGTGTTGTTGCCCAATCGAACATTGCCCGCGCTGATGGTCACCGGGCCAGAGAGGCCGCCATTGGACCCACTGAGCACCAGATCGCCTGCACCGGTCTTGTTAATCGCACCGGAGCCCGAAGCAGTTCCGGGCACGGTCAAGGTCAAGCCATTCGCGACACTGAATTCAGCCCCGTTGGCCCCGATCGTAAGCGGGCGGGCGTTGGCGCCGGCGTTATCAAGGCTCACCGTGGCGGAAGGCGCCAGAACCGCGCCATTCAGCGTCAAGCCGGCCCCCGTGGATGCCGCGCCCAGATTGGCGTTGGCGGAAAACGCGAGGGTGCCTCCGGTGACAATGGTCTGGCCGGTGTAGGTATTCGCGCCGGACAGGGTGAGGGTGCCGAGACCGGCCTTGGTGAAGGAACCGACGCCGGAGTTGCCGAGCGGATTGGCTAGAGTGACCGAATTTCCGTTGGTGTCGATGGTCGCGCCGTTCAAACCAAAGTTGATCACTTTGGACGAGATATCCGCGGTGTTGGCGGTGTCGTAGCGCAAGGTGCCGCCATTCAAGGTGACATCTCCCGAGCCCAAGCTGGCGGCATTCGCGAAACCGAGCACGCCACCCACGACATTGACCGCACCGGAAAAGGTATTCGTTCCCGTGAGGTCAAGGGTGCCGGAACCGGATTTGGCCACGCCACCCACGCCCGAAACCACACCCGAGAGGGTCAGGCTGCTGCCGCTAGAGATGGAGGCGGCCAAGGTGGTGTTCAATACCACCGGAGCACTGATCACATGGTCGCCGGAGGAGACGATGGCGCCGACGTTGCCACTGCTGCGCTCCAGCGTCAGGTTACCGCCAGAACCGGCGGCAATCGTGTAGGGTGCGGAGCTGGCAAAGGACAGGCCGTTCGCGAACCTAGCGCCATCGAGCGTGATGGTCGCGGGAGCGCCGAGGTTCGTTGTGAATTGGGCGGTGTAATTACCCGAAGCGACTCCGTTGGACCAATTGCCGGCGCTGGCCCAGCTGCCACCGGCAGTGGCATTCCATTGGGTAAGAACGGAATCCAAGCCGATCTGAAGTTTAACTACAGATCCATCCGCGCTAAAGGTGTAGGAATAGCCGGGCTGGGTGTTGATCACGCTCAAGGCCGATGCGCCAGTGCCGCCGAGCGTGCCGCTGTATTGGATCAGATCGTAGGTGCCAGGAGTCGCCCACGGGTTGGTGGTGCCGGCGGTGTAGAGCAGGATGTTGCCGCCGTTGACCGAGAGACCGTTTGAGTTGGTGACAACCACCTTGTCATAGGAGGAGGTAGAGGCGAACTCCAGATCCAGCAGGGAAGCTGAAGCCAAGCTGAGTCCACCCGTGGTCAGCGTGCCGACACCGGCAGTTCCAGGAGTCAACTTCGCGCCGGAGGCCAGCGTGGCCGTGCCGGAAATCGTGCCTGCACCGCTCAAGACCGTGGTGTTGGCCAGCGAGACATTACCGGAACCGGTGGCAGATCCGGCCGTGTTGGTGACGGTCAAACCGCCAGCCGTCACGTTGGTATCACCAGTATAGAGGTTGGCGCCGCCCAGAGTAAGCACGCCAGTGCCAGACTTGCTGATACCACCCGCACCATTGTTACCGATGGAGTTGGCCAGGGTGACGTTGTTTCCGTTGGTGTTGAGCGTGGTGCCCCCGGTGCCGATGGTGACGGTGCGGGCTGAGATGTCGGCGGTGTTGCCGGTGCCCCAGACGAGACCGCCGCCCGCGAGCAGAATCTGCGTGCCGGCGCCGAGATTGCCGAGATTGGCGAAATTGATCGTGCCGCCGGTGATCTCGGTGGCTCCGGTGTAGGTGCTCGCCCCGCTCAGCGTAAGGGTTCCGGCGCCGATATTACGGAGCAAACCGGCACCGCTGATCAGGTTGGCAACCGCATAGTCGTTGGAACGGTTGAAGACCAAGGTGCCCTGGTTGACCACCGCGCCGCTGTTCAGCGTGCCGGTGGTGCCGCCGTTACCGATCTGCATGGTGCCTTCCAGATTCGTGGTCTGGCCACCGAGCGTGTTCGAACCGGCGAGAATCAGCCGACCGGGGCCGTCCTTGGTAAGACGAGTCCCGGTGCCGGTGGACTGGTTCATCGGGTTATTGAAAACCAGATCGCCCTGCGTATTGAACTGGTGGACGTAGAACTCTTGGTTCGTTCCCGTGCGAAACTGGCTGGCGCCGTTGAAATTAACATTCTTCGCGCCGACATTCGGCCCGACCAGGACGGAGCCGTTACCAATGCTAATGTTACGAGTAGTATTGGTGCCGTCCACGTTCCAATCCGAACCGTTGGCATTCGCGGTGTTGAAGCGGATGCCGCCAGCAGAAAAATTATTGCTTATCCGGAACGCCGTGGAGGCAACCGTCGTGTTGGAATTGATGACGTCGATTACACCGTAACCCTGATTGGCGGTGGCAGGTATATTGCCGAGCGAGGCCCCGGTGTTGGGATTGGCGGTGTAGGTCGCCAAGGTCGCACCCGAGACTAGGGCTGTCTGAGTGCCGTTTACCGCGACAAAGTCGCCGCCGCCAATGGTGGCGTAAGACAAGACGGCGTTGGCCGCACCGAAGGTCGTGGTCGGGTTGATCACGCCCGTGCCGGTCGCGCCCAGATTGATTTTGAGCGTGGCACCCTGGGAGCGGGCATTGGCTCCACTGCTAAGCTTCACCGTGACGCCATCAGCAATGTTCCAGGTCTGGAAGGCGCCGATTGTGATGGTTTGGCCAAAGAACTCGAAAGTGGTTCCCGAGGTTGCGGCGGAGAAATCCAAACCCGCGGAGCCGATAGTAAGCGCGGGAGAACCGAGTTGATAACTATCGATCGAAAGTTTATCGATCGCACCGACCACGCGAATGCCCTTCCAAGAGGCGGCGGCGGGGAACTTCATGTAACTCAAGCCGGTGGTCGCATCGGGAACGATGGAGGTCACCGTGGAATCGAAAACCGCGACGTCCGAAGAGGTAGGCAGCGCGCCAGAGGTCCAACTCGTGGTGAGGTTCAAGGCATCGGCGTTATTCGCCTTGAAGACATCGGCCGCGTTCAGGGCGGGGACAAAGGCAAAAGCCGGGGTAAGGAGTCGGACAAGCTGCTTGCGGGAGAGGCGGCAGCGCAGGAGGGAGGGTAACGATTTCATGGGTATATTGCAGGGGTCTGAGAAAGTTATACGGGATGAAGGGAATCTAAAATTGACAGTTTTACAAAAGATCAGACCCCAAGCGTTCGGCCGCTTGAAAAGGGCAAATCAGAGACATAAGACGTTAATCGAGCTTCAACCAGTCTTCGTTGAAACCAGCAGAACGTCCGGAGCCTTTGGTCAGGGAAGAATTAGGGTCGATATCTTCCCAGGCCATGCCCTTCACGTGACCATCGAGGAAGGCCGTGTGGATGCGCTTGTTATGGCGGGTGTAGGCCTGATAGCCGGCTGAAATCTGGGAACCTTCCTTGCAGATGGTGGCATTGGCGCCCGTGTCGTAGGCACCGCCACTGCCACCGTTTTGGTAGGAACGCTCAATGAAGAGAATGGTGCGTGAGGGCTGACGCGCCTTACCGATAGGAACAAAGATCCCGTTGGATTCCTTGATCGTGACGCCGTTGGTGTGCGGCTGCGCGATCGCATAAGCAAAATACGTCGGCGTATTGGTGCCTCCAGACGTGGCCGCATCGTATTCGGTCTGCCCCTGCCCGCTGGGACAGGACATCAGGGTGCGATCGTAAGTTCTGGTCGCCCCTTTTGAGAAGTAAGGGATGTAGATGCCACCGGTGTTGTTAGTGCTAATCTGGCACCACAAAGTGCCATTGGTGTCCTTGATCACGTAGCGACTTTTGTTCTCGGCCGCATAAAGGTTGGCCGCAACCGCCCAAGAACGGATGCGGTTGGCGCAATCCATGTCTTTGGCTTTATCCCGCACCCTGCCCACGGTGGGAATGATGATCGCGGCCAGAATGCCGATGATGGCGATTACAGTAAGAAGCTCGATCAGAGTGAAGCCGGAAGAACGGGCAGACGCGTGTCCGGAGCAGGAAACAGACTTGGGGGTCATAGAGGGGTGGACCGTATAAAAAACACCTTCTCTTCGCTTAACCAAGCCTACCGACCGCACGCTGAATTGACATAATCGCTCATGGCCCGCGCGAGGCCCATCACGCGCTGGCGCGCCCATGCTTCCTCAATTAAATCATCACCTGAAACTGTTTATATGGCCATTAACGCCCCGTAAAAACGGGATGCATCGTGTTCCTGAGTGCGCACCCTCGCTGTTCCGACCCTGTCAATCCAGAGGGGTTCAGAGCCCCCCTGGGAATGAAAAATGCAATCGCAACCAACAGTGGATAAAACACTTGGATGCCCGATAAGGAACTACGAAATTCAATCCTGCGGCTCGGCGCGATGCGCGTCGGTCGCCACCGCCGGGGTCAGAGCGACATTCTTCACCCGAATTCCCTCCATCTTGGCCACGATGAGCGGAGCGTTTTCGGTCAACACGTCCACCAAAGTATGGCGCTGGTGGATATCCATGGCGCCGACCACCGCCGCCGGCAGGCGGGTAACGCCGGCGATCTTGCCCACTACATCCGCAGGGGTGACGAGGTGCTTGCGCCCGACGTTGAGGTAGAGGGTGGTGTAGCCCGGCTCGCGACCGGTGCGGGCCACGCGGTCGTATTTTTGTTTGGTGGGTTTCACGGCCAGGCGCCCGGCGGCGGCCTCCGGGGCGAAGGCCGGCGCGGCCTTGTGGGCGGCGGCGCGGGGCGGCACGGCCGGCACGGGCACGGGCGGACGACTTTCGTCGTCGTAGGGCCGGGTGATTTTCGGCGCGGGCGGACGGTCGTCCACAGCCTCCGCAGCTCCGCCACCGGGCTGCCCGCCCTGCATGAGGTGGATCAACGCAGCAATAACATCGGTGCTGGCGTAGCCTTGCTCCAGAAGGCGGTCGGTCATGCGGTCCTGGGAGCGGAATTGCTTCGCATCGAGCGTGGCGCGGAGCCGCTCGAAAAACACGCTCTCTCGCGCCTCCTCGACTTGGTCGAGCGAGGGCACTCGCTCGCGCCGCAGCGGGAGGCGGGCGTAGCGGATCATGTTTTGCAGACCGTAGATTTCGCGACCGCTCACGAACGTAAAGGCCCGTCCGGTGCGGCCGGCGCGTCCGGTGCGGCCGACGCGGTGGGTGTAGTCCTCGGCGTCGTTGGGCAGGTCGTAGTTGAAAACCACTTCAAGGTCGTCGACATCGAGCCCGCGCGCGGCGACGTCGGTCGCCACGAGAAACTCGAAGCCGCGCCGCTTGAATTTTTCCATCACCTTCGTGCGCTGCCCCTGGGTGATGTCGCCGTGCAGGCGATCGACCGCGTAGCCGCGGGAGGCGAGAATCTCGGCGAGTTCGTCGACCATGATCTTGGTCGCACAGAAAACGATGCCGTAGCGGAAATCATGCAGGTCGATCAGGCGGGTGAGGGCCTCGACCTTGGAACGGCGGTCCACCTCGAAGTAGACCTGATCGACCTTAGGCGCGTTTTGCGCGAGCGCCTCGATCTTCACCCAGGCGGGGTTGGTGGTGTAGCGCTGGATGAGCTGCTTGATCGGCGGCGGCATGGTGGCCGAAAAAAACAGCGACTGCCGCCCGGCGGCCGGGGTGCCGGCGAGGATGCGCTCGATGTCGTCGCGGAAACCCATGTCGAGCATGCGGTCGGCCTCGTCGAGGACGACGAGCTTGATGGCATCGAGCTTGAGCGTGCCGCGCTCCATGTGGTCCATCACGCGGCCCGGCGTGCCAATCACGATCTGGGCGCCGGCATCGAGCGCGCGGAACTGGCGCTCGTAGGACTGGCCGCCGTAGATGGGCACCTCGCGCACGCCTTTTTTGAAGAAGGCGAGCTTGGCGATCTCCTCCGCGACCTGGACGGCGAGTTCGCGCGTGGGGCAAAGGATGAGCGCCTGCACTTTCTTGACCGAGGCGTCGATGCACTCGACGACAGGAATGCCGAAAGCGGCGGTCTTGCCCGAACCGGTGGCGGACTGGCCGACCACGTCACGCCCCTCGAGCAGGAGCGGGATAACAGCCGTCTGGATGGGCGAGGCCTCCTCGAATCCCATCTTATCGACGGCCTTGAGGACTTCAGGCGAGAGACCGAGTTCGGCGAACGGACGTTTTTCCATAAACCCGAGCGTGCCGACACGCCCGAGGAAAGCAGAGAACAAAAAACAAAACCCGCCTAAACACCTTGCGGCATCAGGTAGGGCTCGATCGGGCGGAAACCCGGCCGGGCGCATAAATGCTCCCGTTCGGCGGCGTCCCGGCAGAGGTAAAGCGCGTAGCCGCCATGCCCGCCGCCGCAGTATTTCCAAGCCAGCGGAGCAATGCCGCCAAGAACGGCTGGGCCCGCCGCCGGATCACCGGGTAAAGGCTGCATGCCCTCGCCAATCTGCATCGCATAAGAGGTCTGCACGGCCCGCGCGAGGGTTTCGATGGAGTTCGTCCAGACCGCCTCGCGAGCCAGCGCGCCCGCCCGGACGATAGCGTCGTAATCGCGGGCCTTGCCGACGTTGCCGGGCGTGTGGTGGGAAGATCCAGTCCAGTAAATCGCCATGCGACCGCGCAAAAACTCGCCCGAGGTCTTCACCTCCAGCACAGGCCGGGCGCCACTATGCCAGACGCACAGCCCGGTCTCGCCGATCACGGCGGGATCCTGCCAGCCCACGCCCAGATCGAGCTCGGAGCCGACGCCATTCTTGCCGTTCAACAGCGCCCAAGCCCCGCTGCCACCGAGGCCGGCATTGCGCTCGTAACCCCACTCGCGCAGCGAGACGGTCGGCGAGATCGCGCAATTCACCACGAAGGCACCGGGCCGCGCATAGGCCGGCACGTCGAGCCAACCGCCGCCGAAATCCACCCGCAAGGGCGCCTCGCCGGGGGCTTTGATCCAGCGCACGATCTCACTGGTCGAGATCGGTGCGAACTGCGGCGGGGTCTTCGGGAGCCGCACGTATTTAGCACCCACCTCGGCGCAGAGGGCTTCTTTCAACGGGGTATATTTATCATCCTCGGTCACCGCCAAGATTTGCGGCCGGACACGCAGAAAATCCTCGCGGAAGTCGATGCCCTCGTCGAGACCGCGCCCCACCACCACGTCGTCCACGCAGCCGAGCGCCGCGATGAGCGCCTGTTTGTGCTCGTCGGGCAGGGAGCTGCGGCGGCGCTTGTGGACCCAGAGCACCTCGCTGGAGGCGAAACTCACCGTCAGGTGATCACCCAGCGCGCGCGCCTCGCGGAAAAATTGCACATGGCCGGCATGGATGATGTCGTAGCAACCGGAAACGAAAACACGGATCATGCCGGCACGTTTGGCGACGCCGCGCCTGCGTCCAGCCCAATAAACAACCACGAGGGCCGGAGGGCGTTTTCCCTCGCGTTCGGCGCCCCGCCCGACGGCAATTCGCCATGCCGTTCGCAAAACTAGGCCTCCATTCCAGCATCGTCCGCGCCGTCGCCGCCAAAGGCTACACCGCCCCCTCGCCCATCCAGGAACAGGCTATTCCCATCGTTTTGACCGGTCGCGATCTGATCGCCTCGGCCCAGACCGGCACGGGCAAAACCGCCGCCTTCGCCCTGCCCATCCTCAACCGCCTCGGGCCCCACCAGGCCGCCGGCCCCCGCGTGCTCGTGCTCGAACCCACCCGCGAACTCGCCGCCCAAGTGGACGAGTCGTTCGCCGAATTCGGCAAATTCACCGACGTCCGCCGCGCCCTGCTGCATGGCGGCGTGGGCTACGGCAAACAACGCTCCGACGTCCGCGCCGGGGCCGATATCGTCGTAGCCACGGTGGGCCGCCTGATGGATTTCCTCCAAGAGAGGGCGCTCCGCCTCGACCGCCTTGAAATCCTCGTGCTCGACGAGGTGGATCGCATGCTGGACATGGGCTTCATCAACGACGTCAAAAAGATCGTCGCGATGTGCCCGCCCAAGCGACAGACCTTGTTCTTCTCCGCCACCGTGCCGCCCGAGATCGAGGCCGTCGCCCGCTTCGCGCTAAAGGACCCCGCCCGCGTCAGCATCGGCCGCCAGCGCTCGGTAAACGAGAGCGTCACCCACGCCATCTATCCGGTGCCCATGCACCTGAAATTCCCGCTGTTGCTCGCCCTGCTGGAAAAGACCGATTTCCGCAGCGTGATCGTTTTTACCCGCACCAAACACGGCGCGGATAAAATCGCCAAGAAACTCAAGGCCGAGCAGCACTCGGTCGCCGTGCTCCACGGCAACCGCAGCCAAGGCCAGCGCAAGGACGCCCTTCTCGGATTCAAAGAAGGCCGCTACGAGGTCATGGTGGCCACCGACATCGCCGCCCGCGGCCTCGACGTCGAAGGCGTCACCCACGTGATCAACTACGACATTCCCGGCACACCCGACGACTACGTGCATCGCATCGGCCGCACCGGCCGCGCCGCCGCCGAGGGCGACGCTTTCACCCTGATGTCCCCCGACCAAACCGGCGAGGTCCGCGCGATCGAGAAATTCATCAACGCCAAGATTCCCCAGCTCCAGCTCGAGGGCTTCGACTACAAGGCCAAGCCCACCGCACCCACCCCGGGCGAGGCCCGGACCGAGCGGGACCCCCGCCAGCGTGATCAACGCTCTTTCGGCGGTGGCCCCCGTCCGCAATCCCGGGGACGCGGTCCCGGCCCGGCCGCCCACCCCTCCTCGCCCTACGGTGCTCCCGCCCGCCCCCTCTCCGCGACCGGCCCGACTCCGCGCCATGAACCGCGCGAAGCCGGCGCCCCCCTGCCCGGCACCACCGGCGGCAAGGGCAGCGGCGGCCAGCAACGCTTCAAAGACCGTGCCCCCACGCCGTTCACGCCCAAGGGCAAACCCGGGGCCCACTGGCAGAGCCGCAGCGGCCGGCGCTAGGCAAAAACCGGGCGCGCCGCCGCCCAACCGGCCGGGTCACCGCAAGACTAGAGGGAACCCGTTGCCCTTTTTTGTTTCTTGGAAAGGGTAGAAAGGTCTACTTTCCAACGACTCGTCGCCATGTCCCTCGCCCGCTTGCTCCGCTCCACCATCGGCTTGTCCGCCTTACTGGCGGCCCTCGCCTCCCCCGCCGCCCCGGTGGATGAGGCTCGCGCCGCTCTGGGCACCGGAATCGACGAAGTCTCCGCCGCCCTGCGCGAACGCCCCAAACAGGACGACCTGATCGCGCAACTCGACACCTTGGTGGAAAAACACTTCGCCTTCACCACCACCACCCGGCTCGCCGTCGGCCCCGCTTGGCGCGACTTCACCCCGGAGCAGCGCAAGCAGGTGGAGCACCTGTTCAGCAAACTGGTGATCCGCACTTACGCCGACCGCATCGCCGGCGACGCCGCGCCAGACATCACCTACGGCGCGCCCACCGAACTGAAAGCCGGCCGCGTGGAGGTGCCGACCGTCATCCGCATCGCCAACAACACCTATTCCATCGTCTACCGCCTGGAACTCGACTCCGGCGCCACCCCCGCCCGCTGGCGCGTCTACGATGTCGTCGCAGAAGGCGTATCCTTGATCGCCAACTACCGCGGCCAGTTCGAACCCATCCTGCGCAAGTCCGGAGCCGAGGGCCTCCTCGAAACGCTCAGCGCCAAAATCGCCGAACCCTCCGCACGCTGATCCTTATCGCCATTGCCGTGAACCTCCACCGCCTCCTCGCGCTCGCTGCCGTCTCCCTCGCCCTCGGGGCCGCGCTCGCCCAGACCGCACTCGCCCAAAGCTCCTCCAGCGCCCGCGCGATCGACGAGCGCACTGGCGCCGCGCCCGATCTGACGGACGACTACGGCGACTACGCCGCAGTCAGCGTCTCCGATCCGCTGGAAGGTTTTAACCGAGCGATCTTCAAGTTCAACGACGTCGCTTACACCCGCGTCCTCCGCCCGGCGGTAAAGGGCTACGAGTGGGTCGTTCGCCCCCCGGTGAACCGTGCCATCGGCAATTTTTACGATAACCTCCGCTACCCCGTTCGCCTCGTGAACTGCGTGCTCCAGGGCAAATTCACCCGCGCGGGCCTCGAAACGAAAAAATTCGCCGTGAACACTCTCGGGGGCCTCGGCGGCTTCATCCGCCAGTCCGACAACGTGCCCGATATCGCCAAACTCCCGCGCGAAGACCTCGGCCAGACCCTCGGCTTCTACGGGATCCCCCACGGCCCCTACCTCGTGATTCCTATCTTCGGCGGCTTTAGCCTGCGCGACCTCGGAGGCCGCCTCGGCGATACCGTAGTATCGCCCAACGGCTGGGAATATATCCACCTTGGCAACCACCAGTGGGCCGGCAACCTAGAGTGGGAGTGGCAGACCGCCATCACCGTGACAGACACCATGAGCACGATACCCGAAGTGCTCGACCTCTACACCCAGATGAAGAACGCAGCCGTCGATCCCTACGTCTCCCTGCGCGACGGCACCCGCCGCTACCGCGACGCCGAGACGGCCCGCTGAGTTGGAACCAATGCCATGAAGCAGGCCCTGCTCGCGCTGGAAACCAACCGCGTGCGCCGCAACTACGCCGGTGGCCTGAATCTGGATCGCTGGGAGTGTCGCTCAAACCCGGCCGACGGCCCGCAACCCGAGGACTGGCTCGCCTCCACCACCCCGGCCGTGAATCGCGGCATGCCCGATCTCCCCGGTGAAGGCCTCGGCCGAACCCTCGACAACACCGGACGCACGCATTATCTGGCCGATCTATTTCGCGAACACGGGGAGTTCTACCTCGGCCGCGAACACCTCGACCGCCTCGGCCCCCAACTCGGTTTCCTGGCCAAGTTCCTCGATTCCTCGATGCGCCTGCACACCCAGGTCCACCCGACCCGGGAATTTTCCCAAACCCGCCTCGGCTCGCCCCACGGCAAACTCGAGTGCTATGTGATCCTCGGAGTCCGCCCGGGCCACGCCGGCACGCTGCGCCTCGGCTTTCAACACGCGCCGAGCCGGGCAGCCTGGCGCGAAATCATCGCGACCCAGGATATCGCCCGCATGGATGCCTGTTTCGACCAGATCCCGGTCGAGGCCGGCCAGGTCTGGTGGGTCCCCGGCGGCATGGTCCACGCCCTCGGCTCCGGCCTGCTCTTGCTCGAAGTGATGGAGCCGTCCGACTGGGTCGTCCGCTGCGAATTCGAACGCGAAGGCATCATCGTGCCACCCGAGGCCCGTTACATGGGACGAGACCTCGATTTCTGCCTCGATGTTTTCGACTACCAAGAACGCACCACCGCCGAGGTGACCGCCCGTTGCCGTGTCGAGCCGGAGCTCTTGGATGAATCCGACGCCCACCTCGAAACCCGCTGCCTTGCCCACGCCCGCACCCGCTGCTTCGAGGTCCGCCGCCTTTGGGTCCGAGCAACCCACACCTGGCCCGCCGCCACCCACGGCCGCCTTTTCGTCGTCGCCAAAGGCCACGGCCACATCCAGGCCGGCGACAGGGAACTCACCCTGCGCCCCGGCGCCCGTTTCTTCCTCGCCGCCCGCGCCGAGGCCCGACTGACCCCTGCCATGGAACCGCTCGAGCTGCTCGTCTGCCAGGCCTGCGGCTAAACCAAGCCGCCCGCCAACTCAGCACACCCCGCGATTAACATTCGACGCCCCCGCCCGTCCCTTTACATCCTACACTGATGTTCATCGACGAGTGCGTGATTAAAGTGAAGGCCGGCGACGGCGGCCGCGGCTGCGTGGCCTTCCGGCGCGAAAAATACGAGCCCTGGGGCGGTCCAAATGGCGGCGACGGCGGCCGCGGCGGCGACGTCATCCTCGTGGGCGATGACGACACCAACAACCTCATCGACTACAAATACAAGCCGCACTGGAAGGCCGAGCGCGGCGAACACGGCCAGGGCAAGGACTGCCACGGCCGCGAAGGCAAATCCGCCTTCCTGCGCATGCCCCTCGGCACCGTCGTGATCAACGAAGACAACGGCGCGGTGGTCGCCGAAATCATCGAGGACGGCCAACGCGTCGTGCTCTGCGCCGGCGGCAACGGCGGCTGGGGCAACCCGCACTTCCGTTCCTCCACCAACCGCGCCCCCCGCACCGCCCTCCCCGGGCTGCCGGGCGAGACCGGAGACTTCCGCCTCGTCCTGAAATCCATCGCCGACATCGGCCTGGTCGGCTTCCCCAACGCCGGCAAATCGTCGCTGACTCGCGCCACCACCAAGGCCCGCCCCAAGGCCGCCGCCTACCCCTTCACCACCCTCCACCCCCAGATCGGCGTCATCGAATACCCCGAATCCTACGACCGCCTGCTGCTCGCCGACGTGCCCGGCCTCATCGCCGGCGCCAGCGAGAACCGCGGCCTCGGCCACCGCTTCCTCCGCCACATCGAACGCTGCACCCTTCTGCTTTTCCTCCTCGATATGGCCGGCGCGGATGAACGCGACCCGCGTCAGGACTACGCCACTCTCCTCGCCGAGCTGAAGGCCTACGACCCGAAGCTCCTCAAAAAACCGCGCGTGGTCGTCGCCAATAAAATGGACCTGCCCGCCGCCCGCAAAAACCTCACCACCTTCAAAAAGAAATATAAGGTCGAGGTGCTGAAAATCTCCTGCCTCACCGGCGACGGCCTCGACGCCTTCAAAACCGCCCTGCGCGACCGCGTGATCAAACACGGGGGCAAACCCCGCCCGATGTCCCGTCCCCGCGCCGCCACCTGAGCCGCTTCCGTCCTATCCGCGCGCATTTACCCCGGCGGACCCTGCACCGGTATTCGACTTTAGCGCCGAGTCATTCGATGTTCGCGCCTTCCCATGCGTCCCGGCCACGAAACCCTTTCTGATTTCCCGATCCTCGCCCAAGAGGTTCACGGCAAACCCCTCGTCTATCTGGATAACGGCGCCACCTCCCAGAAACCCCGCGCTGTCATCGACGCCATTTCTGGCTATTATCTGCGCGACAACGCCAACGTCCACCGCGGCCTGCATGCCCTGTCCATGCGCGCGACTGATGCCTTCGAACACGCCCGCGCCCGCCTCGCCCGCTTCATCGGCGCCGCCGACCCCGCCGAGATCGTGTTCACCGCCGGCACCACCGATTCCATCAACCTCGTCGCCTTCGCTTGGGCCGCGCAAAACCTCCGCCCAGGCGATGTCGTGTTGCTCACCGAGATGGAGCACCACTCCAACCTCGTGCCCTGGCAACTCGCCGCCGCCCGCGCCGGCGCCACCGTGCGCTACCTGCCCGTCCTCGGAGCCGACGCCGAGCACGGCCTCGATCTAGACCACCTGGACCAATACCTCACCCCCGAGGTAAAGCTCTTCGCCTTCACCCACCTGTCGAATACCCTGGGCATCCTCAACCCCGCCGCCGAGCTCTGCCGACGCGCCCGTGCCGTGGGCGCCGTGACGATGATCGACGCCGCCCAGTCCATCGGCCACGAGCCCCTCGACGTCCAGGCCCTCGGCTGCGATTTCCTCGCGTTCTCCGGCCACAAGATGTGCGGCCCCACCGGCATCGGGGTGCTCTACGGCCGCCGCGCCCTGCTCGACAGCCTGCCGCCTTGGCGGAGCGGCGGTGGCATGATCGAGAACGTCGAGTTTGCCGGCTCCACCTGGAAACCCGCCCCCGAGCGCTTCGAGGCCGGCACGCCCGATATCGCCGGCGCCATCGGCCTCGCCGCCGCCTGCGATTACCTCGATGCCCTCGGCCGGCCTGCCATCGCCGCGCACGACCACCACCTCGCCGCCCTCGCCCACGCCGCCCTCGCCGAGTTGCCCGGCATCCGCATCCTCGGCCCACGCCTCGGCGAACCCCGCGCCGGCCTGCTGAGTTTCGCCTTCGCCGGGATCCACGCCCACGACGTCATCATGGTCGCCGACCAGCAAGGCGTCGCCCTCCGCGGCGGCCACCATTGTAATATGCCGCTGATGAAGAAACTCGGCCTGCCCAGCACCGCCCGCGCAAGCTTCTACCTCTATAACACCGAGGAAGACGTCACCGCCCTCGCCGCCGCGCTTCGCAAGGTCCTGAAATTCTTCGGCTGACCAACAGCCCGAAAAAATATTTCGGGGGGATCGAACGCGCCCATCCGCCCCCCCCGGACGGGCCCGGTCAAGAACACGGAAATCCCCTCCGACAGACCCCGCCATTTGCCGACGCCGCGCCAACCCCGGCCGGACGGTCCGCAAACCGTGTCCGAAACCCGAGCCCGAAAAAACGCACGCTTGTAATCGCCGAGGACGCTCCCTACCCGCTCGCAACCCATGAAGTCCCTCGTCATCGCCGAGAAGCCCTCCGTCGCCGCCGACCTTGCCCGCGCCCTCGGCAAAGTCCCCAAAAAAGGCGACGTCTACGAAAACGACGAGTGGGTGATCTCCTCCGCCGTCGGTCACGTGGTCGAGCTCGAGATGCCCGAGGACATCGATAAAAAGAAATACGGTTTCTGGCGTCTCGAAACCCTTCCCATCATTCCCGAAAAATTCGGCCTCAAGCCCATCGAGGACTCCAAGGAGAAATTCTCCCTTCTCAAAAAACTCCTCGCCCGCAAGGACATCGACCAGGTCGTAAACGCCTGCGACGCCGGCCGCGAGGGTGAACTCATCTTCGTCTATCTCTACCAGCTCGCCAAGGCCAAGATGCCCGTGAAGCGCGCCTGGATGCAGAGCATGACGACCGACGGCATCCAAAAGGCTTTCGCCAAACTCCGCGACGGCTCCGATCTGTCCGGCCTGGCCGACGCCGCCCGCTGCCGCTCCGAGAGCGACTGGCTCATCGGCATCAACGGCACCCGCGCCATCACCAAACGCATGTTCGGCTCCAAAGCCGGTAACGTCGCCTCGGTCGGTCGTGTGCAGACCCCGACCCTCGCCATCGTTTACGCCCGCGAACTCGAGATCCGTAATTTCAAGCCCCGCGCCTTCTGGCGTCTCACCGCCAATTTCCAAGTCACTCAGGGCGCCTACGAGGGCGTTTATCAAAAGCCCGCCTTCAAGAAGGATGCCGCCAACGAGCACGACCGCGCCGACCGCCTCTGGGAACTGGCTGCCGCCGAGGCCGTGCTCGCCGACTGCCAACGCAACCCGTCCGCCACCGTCCGCGACGAGAAAAAGCCCACCACCCAGGCCTCCCCGCGTCTCTACGATCTGACCACCCTCCAGCGCGAGGCCAACGGCCGCTTCGGCCTCTCCGCCCGCCGCACCCTCCAGATCGCCCAGTCGCTCTACGAGCGCCACAAACTCATCACCTACCCCCGCACCGATTCCCGCGCCCTGCCCGAGGACTATGCCGCCACTGTGCGCGAGACTCTCCAGGCCCTCTCCGGCGATCTCTCCCCCCACGCCGCCAAGGTCGTCCAGTCCGGCTGGATCCGCGCCGGCAACAAGAAGATCTTCAACAACGCCCAGATCTCGGACCACTTTGCCATCATCCCCACCACCGCCGAGCCCAAGTCGCTCGATGAGATGGAGGCCAAGGTCTACGACATGATCGCGCGCCGCTTCGTCGCCGCCTTCTACCCCGAGGCCCAGTTCGACGTCACCACCCGCATCTCCACCGTCGCCGGGAAACACGATTTCAAAACCGAGGGCAAAGTCCTCACCGAGGCCGGCTGGCTCGCCGTTTACGGCAAATCCGCCGCCCTAGACGACGACCTCACCGGCGCCGACTCCTCCGGTAAAAAAGAAGCCACCGGCTCGTCCAAGCCCCTGCCCGCCCTCGCCCCCGCCGACGCCGCCAAGGCCAAAACCCTCGACGCCGTCCTCCACGCCGAATCCACCAAGCCTCCCGCCCGCTACACCGAAGCCACCCTGCTCTCCGCCATGGAAGGCGCCGGCAAACTCGTCGAGGACGAGGACATGGCCGAGGCCATGAAGGAACGCGGCCTCGGCACCCCTGCCACCCGCGCCGATACCATCGACGGGCTGATCAACCAGAAATACATGGAGCGTGCCCAACGCGAACTCGTCCCCACCCCGAAGGCCGAGTCCCTCCTCCAGTTCCTCGCCGCCGTAAAGGCCGAGGCCCTCACCTCCCCCGCCATGACCGGCGATTGGGAATTCAAACTGCGCCAGATGGAACAAGGCCGGGTAAAACGCGACGACTTCATGCAGGAAGTGATCGCCCAGACCGTGGGCATCGTGGAGCGCGTGAAAGGCTTCGAGGAGAACGAGTCCAACTCCCGCACCACCGACATCGTCTCGCCCACCGACGGAAAACCGATGTTCGAGACGCTCCGCGGCTATAAATCCCAGGACGGCGTCCTTATGATCTACAAGGTCATGACCGGTCGCAAAATCGAGGAGTCCGAGGTCCGCCAGCTCGTCACCACCGGCGAGGTGGGCCCGCTCGACGGCTTTGTCTCGCCCCGCTCCGGCGCCCGCTTCGCCGCCAAACTGAAAATCGTGGATAACGAAAAAGCCAAGGTGCCGGGCGGCAAAAAAATCGCGATGGATTTCGGCGAAAAGACCGACGTCGGCGACTTCCCCTCCTTCTGGACCGACCCCAAGACCGGCGCCCAGCTCTGCGAGGCGCCCACCAAATACGTGTTGCGCGAAAAAACCGACGGCGGCGCCTGGGAACAGACCTTCTCGCTCTCCCGCATCCTCTGCAAACGCGAGCTCACCCGCGACGACCTCATCACCTGCATCACCACCGGTCGCACGCCGCTGATTGATAACTTCATCAGCAAGTTCGGCCGCCCGTTCAAAGCCTACCTCGTCCGCGCCGCCGCCAAGGCCAACTTCGAGTTCCCGCCCCGCGAAGCCAAAACCGACAAGGATGGCAAACCCGTGGCCCGCCGCGCCTCCGCCAAGACCCCCCTCGACCTCGCCACCGCCGTGAAGCTCGGCCCCAGCCCGGCCCACAAAGAGGGCGAACTCTACCAAACCGGCGACGCCTTCGTGGTCGCCAAGCCCGGTGCCGACGCCGCGCCCCGGGCCGTCTTCCAGACCAAGCTCGAGGTCGCCGGCAAAAAAATGACCCCCGAAATCATCCGCCAACTGCTCGCCGAGGGCCGCACGGAGTTGATCGATGGCTTCATGTCCAAAGCCGGCCGCGCCTTCAGCGCCTACCTCGTTCTCTCCAAAGACAAAAAGAAGGCGGAATTCGAGTTCCCGCCCCGATAAAAGGGTCGAGCCCCCCCGCCCCAGATATATCCGCGTCCGCCACGTAACCGGTTTAATCCGCCCGGCGTCTAGATCTCGCCACCCGCCCCATGCCCTCCATCGATAAAAAAAACCTGGCCGTCGCGTTCCTGCTCTGCACCACCCTCGGCACCGGCGCCATGCTGGTCCATACCCGTCAACAACTGGCCGACGCCCGCAAAGCCCCCTCGCTGCAAGTCACCCGTAGTGAGTTCCAAGCCCCCGCCGCGCCAGCCGCCCAAGCGACCGCGTCCTCTCCCGCTGCCCCCGCCAAGGAAGAGCCCGCCGACGCCCCCGCCAGCCCGCCCGAGAACGCCGTCCCGGTTGGCAACGGCGCGGCCCGCGGCGCCCGTTTCGCCACCCGCATGGCCGAGTTGATGAAGGACCCCGATTTCGCCGAGGCCTGGAAAATCCAGCAAGCCGCCCGCATCGATGAGCGCTACGGCGCCCTGTTTAAACAACTCAACCTCGCCCCCGATAAACTCGCCGCCCTGAAAGCCCTGCTCATCGAGCGGGAAAACGCCGGCCGCGAAGTCTTCGCCAGCGCCGCCGCGTCGGGTCTCGATCCCCGCAAACAGGAAAACCGCGAACAGTTGCGCAAACTCTCCGAGGACCTCCGCAACGAGGTAAACGCCAACATTAAGGCGACGGTCGGCGACGCCACATACGCCGCCCTCGATGCCTACCAAGCCACCGGTCCCCAGCGAAACGCCGTAAAGGACTTCGCCGAAACCTTAAGCTATTCCGGCGCCCCCCTCTCCGCGGCCCAATCGGATCAACTCACCAAAATCCTCACCGAAACCGGCAAAAAATCCGGCCGCGACGTGCTCGTCACCGAAGCCACGATCGCCCGGGCCACCGGCGTCCTCTCGTCCACGCAAGTCGACGCCTTGAAGCAGTTGCAGACCGAGCAACAAGCCCAGATCGTGGTGGAAGAAAAAATGCGCGCCTTGCGCGAAGAAGCGGGCGTTGGCGGAGGCGGGGGCGGTAATCGCGGCAACTGGGGCGGGGGCGGCAACCGCGGCGGTCGCGGCGGGGAGTAAGCCAACTTCTTACCTCCTGCTACTTTGCCTCCATCTCGGGCCCGCTTCACCGGCGGGCCTTTTTCGGGCCTTGCGTAAACCACACGCAGAAAAACCCTTGCTCGCGCCTTTGGCCGCTCCCTAGCCTCAAGCCTTAGCCCGCGTCGTCCACGCAAGTCGCTTCACCACCATGATCGTCACCACCGCCCAGCTCTTCAAACACGCCTACGGCAAATACGCCATCGGCGCCTACAATATCAATAACGCCGAGCAGGCCATGGGTCTGTTCAAGGGCGCGATCGATTCCCAAGCCCCCTTCATCATCCAGATCTCGAAAGGCGCCCGCAACTACACCGATAAGCGCATGCTCGAGGCCATCATCCGCGCCGCCGGCGATATTTTCCCCGAGGCGATTTTCGCCGTCCACCTCGACCACGGCGACGAGGCCACCTGCTATGATTGTATCGATTCCGGCTTCTTCAGCTCCGTGATGATCGACGCCTCCCACGACCCCTTCGAAAAGAACGTCGAGATCACCAAGCGCGTCGTCGAGCGCGCCCACGCCAAGGGCCTCTCCGTCGAGGCCGAACTCGGCATGCTTGGCGGCGTCGAGGAAGATATCGTCGTCGAGGAAGGCCACTCCTGCCTCACCGACCCGGCCGAGGCCGAGGAGTTTGTTAAACAAACCGGCTGCGACTCCCTCGCCTGCGCCATCGGCACCTCCCACGGCGCCTTCAAATTCAAAGGCAAACAGTCCCTCCACTTCGACGTCCTCGAGAAGATCAAGGCCCGCATGAACGGCTTCCCGCTCGTCATGCACGGCTCCAGCTCCGTCCCGCAGGACGAAGTCGCCCGCATCAACGCCGCCGGCGGCACCATCGCCGGCTCCATGGGCGTCGACGTAAACGAATACCTCCCCGCCGCCAAACTTGGCGTCACCAAGATCAATATCGATACCGACGGCCGCCTCGTCTGGACCCGCGTGCACCGCGAGTTCTTCCGCGATAAGCCCGCCGAGTTCGACTTCCGCCCGCCCGGCAAAATTTTCATCGTGGAATACGCGAAGTTTATCGCCAGCCGCAACGTCCTCCTCGGCAGCGCCGGCCAACTGGCCGACCTCCGCGCCAGCCTGACCAAATAATCCCCCCCGCCAAAGGGCTGGTTCAAAAAGCCCGTGGTGCCTTGGCATCACGGGCTCTTTTTTACTCCAGCTGAAGCTTGGATACCACTAACTCCCGGTGCGATTGAACCCTAGCACGCAAAGGCGGCGCTAGGCCCCAAAGGCGGCCTTTCGAGTCAAACAAACCAGGCCGAGTGCGCGCTTTGCGCATTACCCGGCCTGCCCAACCCCTCGACGGGGCCCGGCTTACTTGGCAAACAGCGAGTCGATGTTGTCGCTCTCGACCTCGATGTCCGCAAAGAGCCAGGAAGACAGGTAGCGCTCGGCGCACGAGGGCACGATCACCACGATGGTCTTGCCCGCGTTCTCGGAGCGCTTGGCCAATTCAAGGGCCGCCCAGATGGCCGCACCGGAAGAGATGCCCACCGGAATGCCATCCTGGGTGCTCACCTGCTTCGAGACCGGACCCGAGTCGGCCTCCTTTACCTGAATGATCTCATCAATCAACTTGGTGTTAAGCACCGCCGGCACGAAACCCGCGCCGATACCCTGCAACTTGTGCGGGCCGGGCTGACCACCCGAGAGCACAGGCGACCCGGCCGGCTCCACTGCGACGATTTTCACTGCGGGCTTCTTTTCCTTCAGCACCTCGCCGACACCCGTGATGGTGCCACCGGTGCCCACACCGGAGACAACGATGTCCACCTTGCCGTCCGTGTCGTTCCAAATTTCCAAGGCCGTCGTGCGGCGATGAATCGCGGGATTGTCCGGATTGGCGAACTGCTGCAGGATGACACTGTTGGGGATTTTGGCATTCAGCTCCTCGGCCTTCGCGATCGCGCCCTTCATGCCCTTGGGCCCCTCGGTCAGCACCAGCTTGGCACCGAGGATCTTGAGCAGCTTGCGACGCTCCAAAGACATGGTCTCCGGCATAGTCAGAATGAGCTTCAGACCCTTGGCCGCCGCCACAAAGGCGAGCGCGATGCCGGTATTCCCGGAGGTCGGCTCAATCAGGATCGTGCTCGCATTGATCCGGCCGCTCTTCAAGGCCTCGTCGATCATGGCGTTGCCGATGCGGTCCTTCACGCTCGCGAGGGGATTAAAGAACTCCAGCTTCAGGAGGATCTCCGCCTGCGCTCCATGCGCCGCCGCCGTGCGGTTCAAACGCACCAATGGCGTGTTGCCGATCGTTTCCGTGATGTCGTTATAGATACGTGCCATGTTAGGTATGTGGGTTAACTTACCAAAGATTAAATAGCCTATCGTCGCGCGAAGCAAATCCGAACTAAGCCTGCACCCGATAATGACGCAAAAAAACCTTAAATATATCGTAGCAACTATAAATGTTAGTTGATCCTAAATCTAACTCTGTTAGCAATCTCTCATGCCGCTCCTTTCCCAGTGCCACCGTCGCCTCGCTGCCGGTCTGGCGCTGGCCTGTCTCGTGGCCGCCCCCGCCCTTTATTCGGCCGATTCCCCGGCTAAACGCCTGCGCGTCCTGACGACCTTCACCATCCTCGCCGACATGGCCCGCAACGTCGCCGGAGAGGTCGCCGACGTCGAATCGCTCACCAAACCCGGCGCCGAGATCCACGGCTACGAACCCACCCCGGGAGACATCGTTCGCGCCTCCCACGCCGACCTCGTGCTGTGGAACGGGCTCCATCTCGAGCGCTGGTTCGAGAAATTCTTCGCCAACGTCCGCGACGTGCCCTCCGCCGTGCTCACCGAGGGCATCGAGCCGATCTCCATCTCCGCCGGCCCCTACGCCGGCAAACCCAACCCCCACGCCTGGATGTCCCCCGCAGTCGCGCTGGTTTACGTGGCGAACATCCGCGCCGCCCTGACCCGGGCCGACCCCGGCCACGCCGCCGCTTACGCCGCCAACGCAGCCTCCTACGCGGAAAAAATCCGCGCCCTCGACCCCCCCGTGCGCGCCCGCCTCGCCCGCATCCCCGAGCACCAGCGCACGCTCGTCACCAGCGAGGGCGCCTTTGCGTATCTGTGCCGTGACTACGGGCTGAGCCCTCTTTACCTCTGGCCGATCAACGCCGACGCCCAGGGCACGCCCCGCCAGGTCCGCGCCGTCATAGACGCCGTCCGCGCCGCCGGCATCCCGGTGGTGTTCAGCGAGAGCACCATCAGCCCCAAGCCCGCCCAACAGGTGGCCCGCGAGACCGGCGCCCGCTACGGCGGCGTGCTCTACGTGGACTCGTTGACCGGCCCCTCCGGCCCCGCCCCCACCTACCTCGCCCTGCTTGAAGTCAACGCCCGCACCATCGTAACCGGCTTCCTCGGTCCGGAGGCCGCGCCATGAAACCAGCCACTGAACCACCGCTTACCCTCGTCGCCCGCGGGGTGACGGTGACCTACCCGAACGGCCACGCCGCCCTCGCCGACGCCAGTTTTGCCCTCGCAGGCGGCACCATCTGCGCCCTCGTCGGGGTCAACGGCTCCGGCAAATCCACCTTGTTCAAGGCCCTCATGGGATTCGTCACCCCCAGCGCCGGCGCCGTGACGATCTCCGACGCACCCGTCCGCGAAGCCCTACGCCGCGGCTGGGTCGCCTACGTCCCTCAGGCCGAGGAGGTCGACTGGACCTTTCCGGTGAACGTGCACGACGTCGTGATGATGGGCCGCTACGGCTACATGAATTTCCTCCGCCTGCCGCGGGCCGTGGATCGCGAAGCCGTCGCCGACGCCCTTCACCGCGTGGGCCTGTGGGAACTGCGCGACCGCCAGATCGGCGAGTTGTCCGGCGGCCAGAAAAAACGCGTGTTCGTGGCCCGCGCCCTCGCCCAGCAGGGCCGCATCATCCTGCTCGACGAGCCTTTCACGGGCGTCGACGTGAAAACCGAGGAAGCCATCGTCACCCTCCTCCGCGAGTTGCGCGCCGAGGGCCGCCTCATCCTCGTCTCGACCCACAACCTCGGCTCCGTCCCCGAGTTTTGCGATCAAGTCGTGCTGATCAACCGCACCGTGCTCGCCTGCGGCCCGACGTCGGAGGTGTTCACCGCCGAGAACCTGCAACGCGCCTTTGGCGGCGCCCTCCGCCACTTCGACCTGTCCCGCTCCACCGTCGAGGCCCACGACGGCCGTCAAGTGACCGTGCTCACCGACGACGAGCGTCCGCTCGTGCTCGGCCAGGGCGGCCACCTCGAATACCGCGACCGCTCCGCCCATGAAAAACTCGTCGCCGACCGCGAGGCGGGGAAGGAGCTTGGGAGGGGTAAAAGTAGCGAGTAGCGGCTAGTGAGTAGAGAGCATCCACCCCAACCATCTCTCCCCCATCTTTTCCGTCTACTCGCTACCTGCTACTGCCTTCCCCTACTCGCTACCCGCTACTCGCTACTTCCCCTCCCCCCATGCTAGAACCCTTCTCCTACGACTACATGCTGACCGCCCTTTGGGTGAGCACGCTGATCGGCGCGGTCTGCGGGTTGCTGTCGGGATTCATCACCCTGAAAGGCTGGTCGCTGATGGGCGACGCGCTGTCCCATGCCGTCGTGCCGGGGGTGGCGCTGGCCTACCTCGCGGGTCTGCCCTTCGCCCTGGGTGCATTCACCAGCGGCCTGCTCGCCGCCGCCGCCATGTCGTTCGTGAAGCTCAAAACCCCGGTGCGCGAAGACGCCGTGATCGGCGTGGTGTTCACCGCCTTTTTTGCATTGGGCATCCTTCTGATCTCGCTCTTCCCAGCCCAGCTCGACCTGAAGAGCATCATCTTCGGCAACATCCTCGCCATCGCCCCCGGCGACGTCGTGCAACTGGTGGCGATCTCCGCCGTGTGCGTCGTGGTGCTCGCCTTGCAATGGAGGGACCTCCTGCTTTTCAGCTTCGACCCCAACCAAGCCCGCACCCTCGGGCTGCCCGTGCGCCGCCTGCACCTCACCCTGCTGCTGTTGCTTTCCGCCACCACGGTGGCCGCGCTCCAGGCGGTCGGCGCCATCCTCGTGGTCGCGATGCTCATCACCCCGGGCGCCACCGCCTACCTGTTGACCGACCGCTTCGGCCGCATGCTGCTGCTGGGCTCCGCCATCGGCGCGGTCACCGCGTTCGCCGGGGCCTACGCCAGCTACTTCCTCGATGGCGCCACCGGCGGGTGCATCGTGGTGCTCCAGACCCTCGGCTTTTTCCTGGCCTTCCTGTTCGGCCCGAAGCACGGCCTGCTCGCCGCCGGCCGCGCCCGCCGTCGGCGGTGCCTGATCCCGCCCGCCCTCGCGCCATGAACGCCGCCACCCTGCTCGAACCCTTCCGGCACGAGTTCATGCTGCACGCCTTTGCCGCCGGCAGCCTGGTCGCGGCGGTCTGCGCCGTCTTGTCCTGCTACCTCGTGCTGCGCGGTTGGTCGCTCATGGGCGACGCCATTTCCCACGCGGTGCTGCCCGGCATCGTGCTGGCCTACATCGCCGGCCTGCCCCTCGGGGTCGGGGCCTTCGCCAGCGGCCTGCTCTGCGCCACCGGAACCGGCTGGATCAAACGGCACACGCGCGTGAAGGAGGACACCGTCATGGGCGTGGTTTTCACCGGACTTTTCGCCCTTGGCCTCGTGCTCCACGTGCGCACGCCGAGCGAGTTGCACCTGGACCACATCCTCTTTGGCAACCTGCTCGGCATCGAGCCCGGTCAACTCCGCCAGATTGCGGTGCTCTCGGGGCTGGTGCTCACAGTGGTGCTCGCGCTGCGCCGCACCCTGCTGCTGGCCGCCTTCGACCCCTCGCACACTCGCGCGCTGGGCTTCCCGCTGCGCACCCTCGACACCCTGTTGCTCACGCTGCTGGCCCTCGCCATCGTGGCCTCGATCCAGGCCGTGGGCATCGTGCTGGTCATCGCCATGCTGGTCACGCCCGGAGCCACCGCATTTCTGCTCGTGCGCCGCTTCGATGCCATGCTGGCCTTCGCCTCCGGCGGGGCGGTGGCCTCCACCTTCATCGGAGTTTATGTAAGTTTCTTCGCCGATGCCTCCACCGCCGCCTGCATCGTGCTCGTTCAGGCACTGGGCTTCGTCGCCGCGCTCTGCCTTGGCCCCCGCGGCGGTCTGCTCCGCCGCCCGCGCCCGGCGACGGCCCAACGCGCCTAGCCCGGCCCCGCGAGAGGGCCGCGTCCTCGCGCTTGCCTACCACCCGTCCCCGCGCGCAACCTCGGCCGTTTATGACCGCCGAGCCCAACGCCGCCGCCGAAGCCCCCGTTCCCGCCCCCGCCGATTTTATCCGCGATATCGTGGCATCCCACGTGGCCGAACAGCGCTACCCAGGCGGCATCGTCACCCGCTTCCCGCCCGAGCCCAACGGCTACCTCCACATCGGCCACGCAAAATCCATCTGCCTGAACTTCGGCATCGCCCGGGAAAACCAGGGCCGCTGCAATCTCCGCTTCGACGACACCAACCCCGCCAAGGAGGATCTCGAATACGTCCACTCCATCGCCGCGGACGTCCGCTGGCTGGTCGCCGGCTGGGCCGAACAGAACCTCGGCCTGAAACCTTCCGGCGCCCGCCCCGCCGCCACGCCTGACGCCGCCGACGCAGCCGATTTTTACGCCCGCCCCGCCCCCGGCGGAGCCGCCGCAGAGCCGTTTTTCGCCAGCGATTATTTCGAGGCCCTCTACGCCTTTGCCGAACGCCTCATCCTGGCGGGCAAGGCCTACGTCTGCGACCTCTCCGCCGCCGAGATCGAGGCCCACCGCGGCACCCTCGACCAGCCCGGCCGCGAGTCCCCCTTCCGAAACCGGCCCGCGGCCGAGAGTCTGGACCTCTTCCACCGTATGCGCGCCGGCGAGTTTCCCGACGGCGCCCGCACCCTCCGCGCCAAGATCGACATGGCCGCGCCCAACATCTGGCTGCGTGACCCCCTGCTCTATCGCATCCGCCACCTCGCCCACCATCAGTCCGGCGACGCCTGGTGCGTCTACCCGCTCTACGATTACGCCCACTGCCTGAGCGACTACCTCGAAGGCGTCACCCACTCGATCTGCACCCTTGAGTTCGAGGTCCACCGCCCGCTCTACGAATGGATTCTGGAGGCCCTCGCCCTGCCCCGCGCCCTCCCCCGCCAATACGAGTTCGCGAAGCTCAACCTCGCCTACACCATCGTGAGCAAACGCCGCCTGCTTCAACTGGTGCAGGAAAACGTGGTCACCGGCTGGGATGACCCCCGCATGCCCACCCTCGCCGGGATCCGCCGCCGCGGCGTGCCCGCCGCCGCCCTGCGCACTTTCGTCACCGGTCTGGGCGTCACGAAGTTCGACAGCCTCACCGAGATCGCCGTCTACGAGAACGCCGTGCGCGACGCCCTCAACGGCCTCGCCGCCCGCCGCCTCGCCGTGCTCCGCCCGGTGAAGGTCGTGCTGACCAACCTCGCCGAGGACGAGGTGCTGGAGTGCCGCGCCACCAACAACCCACAGGACGAGAACCCCGCCACCCGCCCCGTCGCGCTCACCCGCGAGGTGTTCATCGAGTCCGACGATTTCGCCGAGGTGCCGCCACCGAAGTATTTCCGCCTGAAACCCGGCGGCGAGGTCCGCCTGAAATACGCCGGCATCATCAAGCTGGACGAGATCGTGAAGGATGCCGCCGGCGCACTCGTCGAGTTGCGCTGCACCTTCGACCGCACCACCCGCCAAGGTGAGCCGAACAGCGACCGGAAGGTGAAGGGCACCATCCACTGGGTCTCCGCCTCCCGCTGCGTCGAGGCCGAGGTCCGCCTCTACGATCGCCTTTTCACCGTGGCCGAACCCGCCGCCGAGCCCGATTTCCTGAAAGTGGTCAATCCCCGCTCGCTCGAGACCATCACCGCCCGCCTCGAAGCCTCTCTCGCCGACGCTACCGCCGACGACCGCTACCAGTTCGAGCGCCTCGGCTACTTCGCCATCGACGCGAAGGATTCCGCCCCCGGCCGCCTCGTGTTCAACCGCACGATCTCGCTCAAGGACACCTGGGCCAAATAAAGCCGCCCCCCGCCGCCCATGGCCGACAAACTCACCGAAATCATGGCGCATAAACGCGCCGAGGTCGCCACCCGCGCCCGCCCCGTCGGGCTGGAGGAACTCGCCGCGCTCGATGCCCGCCTGCCCCGCGCGCCGTCCTTCGCCGACGCCCTGCGCCGGCCCGACGCCACCCTCGCCATCATCGCCGAGATCAAACGCCGCTCCCCCTCGGCCGGCGACATCGGCGCCGGCGTGTCCGCTCCCGCCCAGGCCGCCCGCTACCAAGCCGCCGGAGCCGACGCACTGTCCGTGCTCACCGACGAGAAATATTTCGGCGGCACCCTCGCCGACCTCGAAGCCGTAACCGCCCATTTCGCCGCCCACGCCCCGGCCCGGCCCTGCATCCGTAAGGATTTTATGGTCCACCCGATCCAGGTCCTGGAAGCCCGCGCCGCCGGGGCCGCCGCCATCCTGCTGATCGTGCGCGCCCTGAATGACACCGAGCTCGCCGGCCTCCACGCCGCCGCCCGCGCCGCCGGGTTGGATGCCCTGTTCGAGATTCACAACGAAGCCGAACTCGACCGCGCCCTCGCCCTGCAAGCCACGATCATCGGCGTAAACAACCGCGACCTCGCCATCTTCCGCTGCGATCTCGGCCTGAGCGAGCGCCTCATCCCGCGTTTTCCCGCCGGCGTGACCGCCATCAGCGAGAGCGGCATCCACACCGCCGCCGACGCCGCCCGCGTCCACGCCTGCGGCGCCCACGCCATCCTCTGCGGCGAGGCCTTGATGAAGGCCCCCGATCCCGCCGCGCTCGCCGCCTCCTTCCGTGGCGCACGCTAAACACACTTCCCGTGCCGGCGAACTCCCCGGCTTGCCCCGCCCCGGCCACCTGCTGCCGCGGCGTAAGTTCTACCACCGCCTCGCCCGCAGCTGCACCGCCGGTATCGTGCTGGTGGCGTTTTCCCTGAGCCTCGGCATGTCCGGCTACCACTGGATCGCCGGCCTGCCGTGGATCGACGCCTTCCTCGACTCGGCCATGATCCTCTCCGGCATGGGGCCGCTCGCCCCCCTCCGCGATGACGCCGCCAAACTGTTCGCCGGTTGCTACGCCATCTACTGCGGCTTCGCCCTCCTCACCACCGCCGCCGTCATCCTCTCGCCCGTCATCCACCGCGCCCTGCACGCCTTCCACCTCGAGGACGACACCCTGCGCTGACCACGATGCCCCTCACCGTCTCCGAAACCCGCGATATCCTCGCCAAGCTCGGCGTCCACCCCAAGCACGGCCTGGGGCAAAACTTCCTGATCGACGGCAACATCGTGCGCAAATCCCTCGAACTCGCCCGCGTCGCCCCCGGCGACCGCGTGGTCGAGGTCGGCCCCGGCCTCGGCACCCTCACCCGCACCCTGCTTGAGGCCGGGGCCGAGGTCTGGGCGGTCGAGCGCGACGCCATGCTCGCCCGCTACCTGCTCGAGGAAGTAGCCCCGCTCCACCCCGGTCGCCTCCACCTGCTCGAAGCCGACGCCATGGATCACCCCGTGGCCGACATCCCCGCCGACCTGCCCTTCAAGGTCGTCGCCAACCTCCCCTACGCCATCTCCACGCCCTGGATGGACGCCGTCCTTGAGGGCCCCCTGCCCGAGCGCCTCGTCCTGATGCTGCAATACGAGGCCGCCCAGCGCTATATGGCCAAACCCGGCTCGAAGCTCTTCGGCTCCATCTCGATCTTCCTCCAGAGCGCCTTTGACATCGCCCCCGGCCACAAGGTCTCCGGGCACTGCTTCCACCCCCGGCCCGACGTCGATTCCTACCTGTTCAACCTCGTCAGGAAACCGCAGCCGCTGTTTTTCCCCCGCCGCACCAAGCTCGCCATCCGCGCCTGCTTCCAACAACGCCGCAAACAAATCGGCAGCCTGCTGCGCGGCATCCTGCCCGACGGCGGCCGCGTCTGGATCGATTCGCTGGTCGCCGCCGGCCAGCCCGCCACCGTGCGCCCCGAGGACATCCCGCTCGCCCTCTGGCAGACCTTCCCGCGCCTCGGCGAGCCTACGCCCGAACCCCGCCCCGAATGACCTTGGAACAACTCTGCATCCTGCTCGTGGTCGGAGCCCTCGCGGGCTGGCTGGCCGGGCTGATCCTGGCTCGCGGCCGCTTCGGCTTGGTCGGCAACCTCATCCTCGGCGTGGCCGGCTCCTTCCTCGGTAGATACCTGTTGGGCGTGATCGGCTTTTACGCCACCACCACGCTCGCCACCCTGCTCACCGCCGTCGGCGGCGCCACCCTGCTGCTCTGGTTGTTGTCCCTCTTGCCCGGCGGCCGGGGCCGAAAAAAATGAACCCCTCCACCCCCGCGCCCGAACCCGCCCCCGACGACGACGCCTTTGTCCGCGCCTTGGTGAAAACTTCCCGCCAGCGGACCATTCACCTGAAGTGGACCGACCGCGACGGCACCGCCCGCCTGACCGCGCTGACCGCCGCCGAGGCGAGCCGCGTCAACGCCCTCGCCCGCGCCGCCGGCCTCGCCCCGGAGGCCTTCCTCCGCGCCGCCGCCCACCGCCCGGCGGCGGGGTGACCACAAATTGACCGGAGGCCACGGATAGGTCGCCAATCAACGCCCCGTGGCGTGCGTCATCCCGTGGCCAAGTTTCATCCAAACCACCACCCACCCGCGGCGGACGCTCCCGGCTGAATCAAACGCCCGAAGTCACGTCCAAGCCCGCCAGCTCCGCGAGGGCGCGCTGCCGGTCGTCGAACGTGACAAATCGCCTGGCCCTCAGCGTCACCGCCGAGGCGGCATGGAAAATGTCCATGCCCCGTGCGCCCATGGTCTCCGTGTGTTGCCGCCCGAGCGACTCCGCCTGTTTGAGCGCCTTCGGCCAATCCAGCGGCGTGGCGTGCAAAACGCCCGCCTCCCGGTCCGCGTCCAGCGCGTGCAGCGCTTTCTCCCGCTGGCTCGAGGTGATTTGCCGGCGAAACACGCACAGGCGAACCGCGTTGCGCAGTTCGTGTTCCAGCAACGGCGTCCAATACACCGGCGGCAAGTCCGCCATCAGGGCGGCGGCCCGGGCGGAGTTCGCATCCTGCACATAGAGGGAAACGAGAAAACTCGTATCCGCATACACCGGCAGGGGCATCAGTAGCGTCCCTTGTTCTCCCCGAGGATCTCAGCCATGGTCTCCGCCGGGATGACGGCGTCGCCATAGATGGATTTCAAACGCCCCGCAAAATCCGGCCGCACGGGCTTTTTCTTCGGGGCTTCGCCCGCCGGCGTCAGGTTCGCGACCACCTTGCGACGCCGCGTGATCGCGACCTCCTGGCCGGCGTTCACCCAGGCCAGCACCTTGGGAAACTCCGTGCGCAATTGCCGGACCGTGGCCGTTTTCATGTGAAACTAAATGAGTCACGAACCCGATCCGGTCAAGTTCGCCCGTTTTCGGCCTGCGGCCTTGAAACTCGCCACGACCGAAGGGCGGGGAGTGGAAATCACCCTATCACGGACCAACTCCTAGACGAACCACCCTCGACGACGCCTTTGTCCGCGCCTTGGTAGAACCTCCCGCCAGCGCACCGTGCATCTGAAGTGGATCGACCGCGACGGCACCGCCCGCCTGACCGCGCTGACCACCGCCGAGGCGAGCCGCGTCAACACCCTCGCCCGCGCCGCCGGCCTCGCCCCCGAAGCCTTCCTCCGCGCCGCCGCCCACCGCCCGGCGGCGGGGTAGCGGCAGAGAGAGATCAAGGCGACGGAAAACACCGATGGGCACGGTTGGACGCTTTGGCACCCTGTGATTCCGTGCAAACTCACCTGCCTTCGTTGATAAGCCCATCCGCTGATCTCCGCGATCACGACGTGAAATCGACATTTACGTCGTCGCGCCGGAGTTCGACCTCGCACCAATGGTAAGTCACCGCCCTTCAATCGCCGGTCTCTGGTCTGCCATGCTCATGAATGCAGCGGGCCCGAAAAACTCCCAGAATCAAGTCTATCCAAGGTTAGGTAGGTGGCGCGCGAGAAATTGAACGTGTCAGGCAGGCCGAAGGGGGTAGCGCTCATCATTGGCTGACGCTGGGCCGCCTCCTTGGAACGGTCGGACCAAAAACTCTCGAGAGAGACTTCGTGCACCTTCGACATCTAGGCGGTCCCGCGCATTAGAGGAATCAAGCAACGTCGGCGGAATACACGCGTCGAATTTTTCGAAGCACTTGGTCGCCATTTCCGCACTAAGCTCGGTCGGCTCGCTATCGAAACCAGCGATGAGGGCACAGTGCTGCAACAGCCGGGTCTGGTCCCATCCTGGGTAAGTCAGTGACAATTGATCCACCGCGGGGATGACGCCGTCATGCCGGGCGAACAACTCCAGGGTGCGAATAACCTTGGTGCCACGCCACGGAAACCACTGCACGCCGCGGTCGGTGACAACCATACCCGTCGACGATACGCCTGACCGTTGCGCAAACCGGCGCGAACACCGCAGCAGAATCTTGGCATTTTCATCTAACCATTCCGGCACGTCGGTGTCCGTCAAAACCGCGAACATCTCGCGAACAACGCGATCATGGATTTCGCCGCGGTCGCCCTTGAAGTAAGGGACCCGCGAATGCGTGGACGGCTTCACCAAGACGATACCTTCCGTGTCTCGCACTTCCACCACCTCCCACCTGCGGCCACCCAGCAATAAATTCTCACCGGGCGGAGGCACGAGACCGGCCGCCAAATTTCCCAGATGCCGGTCGTCATGCAAAACGCTCAACTCTTCGGAACTCTCAAAGGCGGCGAAAAACGAGCGGTCGGCCGTAATCGTTTCCCCTTCCAGACCGAGAATCATCAAGCCGTCGGCGGTCTGCTCTACCATTTGCAAGTCGCGCAGGCCACGCAGCAGCGAAACAAAATCTCCCTGCGAGACGGCACGAAATGGACCACGGACCACGAGCGCATCGAACAAGTCCCGGAGGTTCATACCGCCGGTCTGGCGTAAATGACTCAGGGTTTGATGAACCAACGTGCTCAGGTTCATCCGGTCGTAGTCCGGCGGCTCCAGCCATTTCTCGATCACCAACCGCACAAGTGCGATCGCCCGCAGCAGATCGGGGAAAAGGAGATCGGTGACCGTGCTCTTTTCGTTGGGAGTTTCATCCCGGGTGTAGAGCCGCAACACGGAAACGTCTCCGGCGCGTCGACCCGAGCGCCCGAGACGCTGCATCAGTGACGCCACCGTCCACGGTGGATCAATCTGCCCGACGGCTTTCACGGACCCGATGTCGATCCCCATTTCGAGCGTGCTGGAGCAGAAGGCGGTCGCCGGTCGACCGCTCTTAAGGATTTCCTCGGCCGACTCGCGTTCATCCTTCGAAAGCGATCCGTGATGAACCAGAAACGGGTCCGCCTTCCACTTTTCCAGAAGCGCCCGCTGGTGGCAATGATCTGCCGCGAGTTCGATTACCTTTTTCGAGTTTCCAAAAATGAGATTCGTCCCGTTCCGAAAGTGGCGGCAGATGTCGCCGGCAATGTCGGCCACCTCGGTGGTCACGATTTCCGGGTCCGTTACATATTTCCCGGACTCAAACTGTTTTTCCAGCGGCGCAGGTTTGCTCAATTCGGCGGGCGGCACCTCCTCAAGTTTTTGTTCCCACTCAGACGCCGACAGCCGAAACCGCGACACCACGTGGTCCTCATTGTTCTTTTTCTCGATGGCAGAGAGATGGCCGCGAATCCCGAGCTTGATTGAGCGCCCGACTTTCGGGCCTTCGAGCACAACCACCGCTGCCGGCGCATCGGGATTCAGAAAAACCCTCGCCGCTTCCAAATTACCGATGGTCGCGGAAAGGCCGATCATGCGCGGGTTGCAACCGGCGTGCGATCTGATGCGGGAAATCAGACTACGGAGATGGATTCCGCGCACGTTGTCCAAGAAGGCGTGCAGTTCATCGATGACGATGAACCGAAGTCCGGAAAACAGCTTGGGCACCTCGAGCCCGCGCCGAGCAAACATGGCTTCGAGCGATTCCGGTGTGATCAACAAAATGCCCGACGGCGAAATTCGGGTCTTCGCTTTTTCGCCCTGCGCAACATCCCCGTGCCAGCGATGCACCGGTAACTGACAACGCTCACAAATCCTCTCGAGCCGTTCAAACTGGTCGTTGATCAGGGCCTTGAGCGGCCCGACATACATCGCGCGGATCGAGCCATCGGGCTCATCCGCGATCATCGACATAACCGGCAAAAAAGCGGCCTCGGTCTTGCCCCCCGCCGTAGGAGCCGTGATCACTACGTGGGCCGATTGCTGGATTACCACCGGGATGGCGGCCGCCTGAATGGGATTAAGCTGCTCCCAGCCCATGTCCCAGATCGCGTGCTTGACGCCGGGATGGAGCAACTCGAATGCGCTCATCTTACAATTTCAGCGTCGAAAGATCGTCCGTGTCGTCCGGTGCAACAATTCCCGCGGCAAGTTCTTCCTCCACCGTGGTCGGCTTCTCAGCCTTTCGGATAAAGGCGCCGGTGTTCACCAAATCCTGCCAATTCGCACCGGGATTCTGATCAAGGACACTCAGGAGCCCAACGAATGAGCGCACCACATCGCGCGGCGTCTTGAAATACTCCGCGCCCAGCACCTCGTTGGCGCGACGCAGGACCGCGAGCAACGCCTCATCTGTAACGGCATACTTTGTCGAATCACCGGAGGCATGAACGTGCCGGATGTTCGCGAGCAAAACGAACAGTTCCTCCGCCGACAGGCTCGCCAGCTTCACCACCGGCCCGGAAAAATCTACGAGCCCGTCGTGAATGAAGTCATGCCCCTTCAGCCGCGTCCGCAGCGCTTCATAGCTGAACAACCCGCGCCGCGAATCCTCGACGCATTCATCCGTGCCCGCGAACACGAAGCCGAGATTCCCGACCGATCCTTGAAGGCAGTCGTTAATCAAGGTGAGAACCATCTCATAGTTCGCTTGGCGCGCACGCTTGCTCGGCAAGCGATGCGACAGCACGACCAGTTCGTCGATGTTGGTTAGTATTCCCGCGTAACCGGCCTTCACAGAGAACGCCGCCATCAATTTCAGCGAATCATAGAACGACTCGTCGTTGATAATCCTTCGCACCCCCAGCGCCTGCCTCGCGTCCGTCTTGGTCTGAAACTCGGCTCGGAGCCAACGCAATGCCGCCGCCTTCAGCGCATCGTCTCCCGCGACGTGCCCCTCGTAGTATCGGGCCAACACCTCGGCAAACTCGAAGCCTCCCACCATTTCCTGCAAATCCTTGAGGTCGCTGAAAAGACGCGCCTTGACCTGATCGTCACCGCCTCCGGCTCCCTTCACTTCCTGGCTGATCCGCGAAATCCACTGCTCAACCAAACCCGGCAGACCGCCACCGTCAGGTTTGGCGCGCGTGGCGAGATTGCGCATGAGCTCATTGTAGAGCGCCTGTGCTTCTCCCGTGGTGGAGTAGAGCCGTCGCTCCATCGTCATATCCGCGTGCAGGACCACGAGGTTCTTCTGCAGCGCTAGCGTCCGGACGAGATTAAGAAAAAAGCTCTTTCCCGACCCAAACCGCCCGACGACGATCCGAAACGACGCGGCGCCTCCCGCAATCCGTTCGAGGTCCTGCAGCATGGCTTCGACCTCTTTCTTGCGTCCGACCTGGATCAAATGCAGCCCCTGCCGCGGCACCAACCCGGCCTGTAGCGACTGAATAACGGCGTCGCGTTCACGACGTTTGATGGCGACGGGGGCGGGCGTGGACATGGAAGCTAGGTGTTGGGTTTTAGCAGATCAAAGCGGATTGAAATCGGATCGTCGCCCTCCAGCACGAAATCGCCCAGATGCTCGTCGGACCACGAATTTACCGCGTCGATCACGCCGGCCGGCATCAAATGGTGCCGAGCAACCAACGCCGAAAACTCTGTCATCGGCCATTGAGCACGGGCGAAAAGTTCAATGACCACCGCATGCAAACGGGGGTCCAGCCCGGCAAGTTCCCAATCGCTCTTCGGTGGCACAGAAATCGGAGCGACCGCAGCGGGTGACGGAGAGGGCTGAGAGGCAGCGGCCGGCGCAACCTCAGATTCATCCGCCATCACGGCCGAGAGGATCTTCACGACCTCGGAGGTCTCGCGAGAAATCGCCGCGATCCGTGATGCATCTAGCGCGAATACAGGTTTACCGCCAATCGGCGGCCTAACTGCCGGCTTTGGCAATATTGGACGCGGAATAGTCTCACCGACGTCCTCGGCCGGCGCTTCAACCACCATTTTTTCCTGAAAATCACCAAGCCCCGGAAGTATCCGATCAATCGTGTTGGCCGGCAACGCGAGCAAATCGACAATCCGGGCCAAAACTTTCTTTTCGCCCTCGGTAATGAGGCCGTCCGCCGCCGCGAGGTGCACGAGGGCGGTGGCAATCTGTTCACGCTTCGCCGGACCCAACCGACGGGTTACCTTGGTCAGATTGGCCGAGGCAAGAGATCGATTCCGCGTGAGCAGCTGCCCGTAGGCTTTCAACCGTATATCGTCCACCGGATCGCCTCCCAGTGCCGCCCCGACCTGGGACTGAATCGCCAATGACTCCTCGTTGCTAATCGAACCGTCGGCCGTCGCGACGAGATGGAATAGCTGAAGCAATGTGGCGGCTCCCAAGTAGGTCGGCGTGGGATGCGTGGCGACCACGCCTAGGAACTTGAAGACCGCCAACTCGTCCTTCGCCTTGTAGCTCACCCCCAAAGCGCTCGCGTCGGGCTCCACGCAGTATCCATCGGAATTAAGTTTTTCCACCAATTGCCGGCTCGACTGCACCGAAGCGCGCGCCTCCTCGGGCAGACCGACCAACGAACGCAGCTCGCCGGCCGTGATAAACGAGACGCCCGGGCTCAACGCGTCGTCGGAGGCGATTTCAGCGAGACGCTCGGCGTAAGCCGGAGCCTCGGCACGCTGGGCGTTGTCCTCACTCGAAACCAAGGGTCGAACCCCAACCATCTGGTGCGGTTTGCTGCTGAAGACACCGCCCAACTGATCAAAACAAAGCCGCGGCTCCACATTCGCCAAGTTGAGGCTGAGAAAAGTGGGCCGCGGGGTGTTGATACTGGCTAGGCAAACAGCCTCCATCCGACCATTCGCGGGATTGATACCTCGCACCCAACCGTTGAACACGACCGCGCCCGCGACGCTTGCGGTGTCAGCCTCGAACAACTCGTGCACGGTGCGCAGCGCCGTTTGCACCAACAGGTCGGCGTAGAGCCGTTGCGCTTCCGATTCCGTGATGTTCTTTTCCGTGAAAGCATCCTTGGACTTGTTGTAACGCACCTCGGACAAGCGGGGCAGGCTGGGATAGTCAGGGAGCGTGTAGTCGACAATGACGGTTCCGCTCGCCTCCAGAAAATCCAAGGTAAACTCCTTCGGAAACAGATCGGGATAACTGCTGCGCGTCAGGACCATGTCACAGTAGTCCAAGACTGCCTTCGCCTCTCCTCGGCGATACGCCGCCTCCTTGGCATCAATGGCCGCATTGTGGGCCGCCTTCTTTTTCTCGAACTGCTCCTTCTCGGATGTCCACGCGGAGTGTTGTGCCAAAGCGCGGTGATAAATTGTCTGATTCTCGTCGGTGATCCGGGCCACGTCTGCTTGGTGCTTCGCCGTGTCTCGCTCAAATTCCGCTAGGGCTGCGGCTTCTTTCTTCCGGCGCAACGACGGGATTAACTTATCGAACAGCGATAGGTCAGGCTGGTAGCGTGGAATTTCCCGGCGAGGCGCCGCCGGGACATCGCGGTAGAACGGATCAGCGGGGGGTGGCGCAAAGTTGTCCTTCCGTTTCAGTTCATCGAAATTGATGCGATCATCGACCGAAAGCGTTGATTTGAGAATCGTGCGACATGCCTGAAGCGCAGCCTGCGCCTCCCGCGTTCTCTCTTCCGCTTCCTCAAGCCCAGCCTCTTGGGTGGCCCTGCGGTCGGCAACTGACTGGCGCTTGGCGTCGAGTTCCAGGCGGCGGCGATACAATGACTCCCACTCCGCACCAATCACTGCACCACGGGCCCGGAGGAGATCGGCATCATCCCCGCGCAAGACACGGTGACGACCGAGACCTTTATGCGTCAGAGTTATCTCGTAGCGGTAGCGCATGATGCAGATGGCACTTAACGCCCCGGATAACGGCAACCCAATTTCGCCCACCGCCCGGCGGCGGGGTGACCCGTGCCGTCTTAGCGGGAGTCCCGAAGCCTTGCCCTAAACTCCCGGCGTCGTTGGCGTGACTTGGCGAACCGCGCAAAATCCGCCCACTCTGCACCATGCAACCCGCCCCCCTCGCCGCCTGCCTCGCCGCCCTCCTTCCCCTCGCCATGCCCGCCGCCACCCCGCCCACCCCCATCCTCGACGGCTTCACCGCCGACCCCTCCATCCGCGTCTTCGGCGACGCCTACTACCTCTACCCGACCTCCGACAAACCCGACTGGCTGACGACCGACTTCTCCGTCTGGTCCTCGCGCGACCTCGTGACCTGGAAAAAGGAACGCATGATCCTCGACGTCGCCAACGACCTGAAATGGGCGAACATCCGCGCCTGGGCCCCCGACTGCATCGAACGCGACGGCAGCTACTTCTTCTACTTCTGCGCCGACGGCAAAGTCGGCGTCGCCACCGGTCGCTCGCCCGCCGGCCCCTTCGTCGACGCGCTCGGCAAACCCCTGCTCGACCGCAAGGCCGACGCCCGCTTCACCACCAACACGATCGACCCGTATCCGTTCATCGACGACGACGGCCAGGCCTATCTTTACTGGGGCAACGGCGCCGAGCGCGCCAACGCCCTCCGCCTGACGCGCGACATGCTCGCCGTCGAGGGCGACCTGATCGACATCCCGATCAAGGGCCGCAGCTCAGGCGTGGTCGTCGATTTCCGCGAGGGCGTGGTCGTCTTCAAGCGCGCCGGCCGCTACTACTTCATGTGGTCGGTGGACGACGCCCGCAGCGACGACTACCGCGTGGCCTACGGCACCGCCAGCTCGCCGCTCGGCCCGGTGACGATCCCCGCCGAGGGTTCGCTCGTGCTGGCCAAGCACGGCCTCGTCAAAGGCACCGGCCACCACAGCGTGGTCAACGTGCCCGGCACCGACCGCTGGTATGTCGCCTACCACCGCCACGCCATCCCCGACGGCAGCGGCTACAAACGCGAAACCTGCCTCGCCCGCATGGAATTCAACCCCGCCGGCTCCATCCGCACCATCGACCCGATGGTCCCCGCCTTCCAGCCAGGCGACACCGGCGAACCGCTGGTCAACGGCCGCGGCCGTTGAGTCTGGCCAACGCCTCCGCCCGAGGCGCGCGCAACAATGCGCCTGTGGTGCACTCGACTCCTCCCGGAAGTCGGGTAAACCAACTTCACCCCATGTCCCTACGCCACCCGACCGCCTGGCTCGCCGTCACGCTGCTGTGTCTGCTCGCGCCCACCCTGCGCGCCGAAAGTTACGCGGATTGGCTTAACGCTAATTTCATCGGCGATGCCGCCAGTCCCAACCCCTTGATCGACCCGGACGGGGACGGCCTGAGCAACCTGGCAGAATACGCCTTCGGCCTAAACCCCAAGTCGCCCTCCGCCGACACGCCGCCGCTTTCAGCGCCCACCGCACCGGCCGCGACGGGGGAAATCACCTTCGAGCTGCTCGAACGCGCCGGCCCCCGCGCAGGGGTGCAGATCGATCTCGAACTGTCATCGAATCTCACCACCTGGATTCGCCCGCCCTGGCTGCGGACTACGCTGGCGGCGCGCACGGGCGATCCCGCCGGCTCGGTGCGCACCCAGTTCTACACCCGCCCGCCCGCCCGCGGCACCTGGTTCGCCCGCGTGCGGGTGACGGCGGTCGATCTCGCCCTCGAGACCGCCGCCTACTACGTCTCGCCCACCGGGGACGATGCCGCCGCCGGCACGAAGGCAGCCCCCTTCGCCACCATCAAAAAAGCCGCCGAACTCGCCCAGCCCGGCCAGCTCGTCTACCTCCGCGGCGGCACCTACTCCGCAATCACCAAAATCAGCCTCACCCGCGCCGGCACCGCCACGACCCCCATCCGCATCCGCGCCTACCCGGGCGAACACCCGGTGCTGGATGTCTCCGCCACGGATGCCTCGACCGGCCAGGACGCGATCTCGATCAGCGGCTCGTTTTACCGCCTCTACGGCCTCGAAATCGTCGGCTCCGCGCACAACTCGGTGAAAATCTCCGGCAACGACAACACAATCGAGAACTGCATCAGCCGCGCCGCCCGCAACACCGGTTTCCACATCACCGGTGGCACCGCCGGCACCACCTATCCGGCCCGCAATACCTACCTGAACTGCGACTCGATCCGCAGCTTCGACGCCCCCATCGGCGGCAACGCCGACGGCTTCAGCGCGAAGTGGAATCTCGGCCCCGGCAATGTCTTCCGCGGTTGCCGCGCGATTGAAAACTCCGACGACGGCTGGGATCTCTGGATGGGCGACGGCAGCGTGCTGATCGAAAACTGCCGCGCCATCCGCAACGGGATCAACGTCTGGGCCAGCGCGACCTTCAACGGCAACGGCCAGGGCTTCAAGCTGGGCGGCAACAACGTCGGCGCCCCCCACCGCCTCGTGCGCAGCCTCGCCTGGGGCAACCGCTCCTACGGCATAGACCAAAACAACAACCCCACCGGCCTGACGGTCGATCAAAACGTGTGCTGGGACAACGCGAGCGGAGTGCTGAACCTCAATCACGTCGGGGTGACGCTCGTCGGAAATCACACGGTCCGCAACAACGTGGGCATCGCCGGCACCGGCTCGGCAACGGTGTCCATCGGCGGCACCTCCCCCGTCGTGCAAAACAACGGCTGGCAACTCTTCACCGGCACGAGTGTCGCCAAGCTGGCCGATTTTATCGACAGCAACGGGACTGCCGCCATGAACGCGGCCCGCCGCGAGGATGGCGGCCTGCCGGAGGACTTCTTTATGCGCCCCGTCTTCGGCAGCCGTTTCATCGACCGGGGCGTGACGATCACCGGCGACACCTGGCTCGGCACCGCCCCCGATCTGGGCGCCTACGAGGCGCCGGCCTGGTAAGGGAGCGCCCGGTCCAGTCCCCAGGTCGAATGGGCCTCTGCTTCGAGGTGCTCGAAGCGGGGGTGGGCGAAGATGGGGCGTCGACCGTTTCGCCGCGCTCTTTGGCGGCGTCTTTGAGCGCGCCACCCAGGCCGGCGACGAGGTGGTTGTAGTCGCCGAGGTTTTGGCGGAGGCGGGTCTTGCTCCGTCCGGGCTAGTAACCGCCTTCGTCAATGAGCTTCAGATCGCAACCGACGCGCTTCCAGACGAGGGCGGCGGTGGGAGGCATGCGTAGAAGCGTAGCGGGCGGCCGGGCCGCGGGCGGAAAAAAGGAACGGGGCGAGAAGACAAAAGAGCCTGAAAGGTCGGCAGCCGAAAGCACGCGCAGGCGGGGCGATGGTGGCCGGGCGCGAAAAAGCCCGCAGCTTTTTCGGCCGCGGGCTTTTTCGTTTTTGCGAGCTGGACCCACGGCACGCAGCGGGCCCACCACTGGTCCGCCGCGCGCAACCCGTCAACACGACGGGCGATCCCGGTTTCGCGGGCTCAGCGCAGGAAGGCTTCGTGCAGGCCGCCGTCGACCGTCACGATCTGGCCGGTGGTCTTGCTCAGGCGCTGGGTGACCAGGAGGAAATACGCCTCGGCCTGATCGGCGGGCGTGATCGGGGCCTTGGTCAAGGTGCGATCGGCATAGAACTGCGCCAGCTTGGTCACGAGCGACTCGGTGGCCTCGTCGTCCTTGTAGGGGATGGCGTATTTCGCCAGCGAACCGATGACGCGATCCCGCGGGAACATCGCCGAGCCCTGCACCACGGTGGCGGGGGCGACGCCGTTCACGCGGACGAGCGGGGCCAGCTCGATGGCGAGCTCGCGGACGAGGTGGTTGGCGGCGGCCTTGGACGTATCGTAGGCGAGCGAGCCCTTCTTCGCCACGGCGGCGTTGGCCGAGGTGGTCAACACGAGGTTGCCGCGCAGGCCCTGCTGTTTCCAGGTCTTGAAGGCCTCGTCAGCCACGAGGTAGCTGCCGGTGACGTTGATGTTGAAGGTCAGCGCCCACTTGTCGTCGGGGATGTGGCCGGTGGTATCCGAGGGCACGAAGATGCCGGCGGTCACGCAGATGGAATCGAAGCCGCCGTAGGCCAGCGCCACCTGGTCGAGCATGGCGCGGATGCTGGCCCGGTCGGTGACGTTGGCGGCGAGGCCGATGGCCGGGCCGCAGTTCGAAATGCCGGTGCCGGCGACGCCGATGCCCTGGCCGAACTTGGCGGCGAGTTCCTTGGCGGTGGCCTCGGCGGCGGCGGCGTTGAGGTCAACGCACACGATGTGGGCGCCCTCTTTGGCGAGGCGGTGGGCGGTCTCCTTGCCGATGCCGGAGCCGGCGCCGATCACGAGGATGACCTGGCGGGCGAGCTCCTTCTCGGCGGGCATGCGCTGGAGCTTGGCCTCCTCGAGCAGCCAATACTCGATGTCGAAGGCCTCCTGCTGGGGCAGGGCGATGTATTTGTCGATGGCCTCGGCGCCGCGCATGACCTCGACGGCGCAGTTGTAGAACTCGGCGGTGACGCGGCTCTCGGACTTGTCCTTGCCCCAGGCGATCATGCCGAGACCGGGGATGAGCACGACGGTGGGATTCGGATCGCGCATGGCGGGCGAGTTGGCCCGGCGGCAGACGTTGTAGTAGGCGGTGTAGTCCACGCGGTATTGGTCGAGGGCGGCGGCGAGCTTCAGCTTCAGCGCGGCGGCGTCCTCGGCCTGCGGGTTCCAATCGACGTAGAGGGGCTTGATCTTGGTGCGCAGGAAATGGTCCGGGCAGGAGGTGCCGAGCGCGGCGAGGCGCGGGGCCTCGGCCGAGTTGACGAAGCGGAGGATCTTCTCGTCGTCCTGGATGGTGCCGATGAAACGCTTCTGCTGGGAGACCTGGCCGCGCAGCCAGGGCAGGATGGAGGCGAGGGTGGCGCGGCGCTGCTCCTCGGGGAGGGTCTGGTATTTCTGGCCGCCGAAGGCCTTGGCGTCGCCGCCCTTGGCCTGGTATTTCGCCTCGATGTAGGCGGAGGCTTTTTCGATGCAATCGAGCGTCCAGGTGTAGCAGGCCTTGTCGTCGTCCGCCCAGGAGATGAAGCCGTGCTGGCCCATCATGATGGCCTTCACGCCGGGCTGGGCCTGGGAAACGGCCTGCATGGCGAGGCCGAGCTCGAAGCCTGGGCGCATCCAAGGCACGTAGGCCATCTGGCCGCCGAAGATCTCCTGGGTGAGGCGCTGGCAATTGGCCGACGCGGCGATGGCGATGATCGCGTTCGGGTGCATGTGATCGACGAACTTGCCCGGCAGGAAGCTGTGCAGCGGGGTGTCGATCGAGGAAGCGCGGGGGTTGAGGTTGAAAGTCGCGTGGGCCTGCATGGCGACCATCTCGTCCTCGGCCTGGGACTTCAGGCCCTTGTCGGAGCGGGCGTTGTAGACGCCTTGGAGGGCGAGGAGTTTTTGCTGATAAAGGGAGGAGAAAAACTCACGCCCGGCGGTGCGGAGATCGCCGCCGGAGCCCTTTACCCAGAGGACTTCGACATCCTGGCCGGTGATGGGGTCCTTGCCGGTGAGCTTGGAGGAGGTGTTGCCGCCGCCGGTGTTGGTGATGCGCTGGTCGGAGCCGAGGATATTGGACCGGTAGACGAGACGGCCGACGGGATCGAGGGAGGCGGCCTTGGCGTCGTCCCAGGAGTAATTAACGTGCATGTAGTTGGGCATGGATGTGGAAAGGAAAGCGCGGGAATGGGCGGGATCGGATGCTCAGCGCCTGGAGAGGACGGTCTTCTCGTAGGCTTGGATCTCGGCCATGAAACCGAGGCCGGCGGGGGTGTTGTGGCGGCGGCAGAACTCGTCCCAGACCGGGCCGAGCGGCAGGGCGCGGCTCTCCTCGAACAGGGCGAGGCGGAGCGCGTTATCCCCGTATTCCTCGGCGCCGCGCAGCAGGGCGGCGGGCTCGAGCAGGGCGGCGAGCAGCGCCTTCTGGGCGGCGCGGGTGCCGATCACCCACGCGGCGATGCGGTTGATGGAGGCATCGAAATAATCGAGGCCGATGGCGGTGCGGCCGAGGAAATCACCGCGGACGAGTTCCTCAAAAATGGCGCGAGTGGGGTCATCGCAGGTCACGACGTGGTCGCTATCCCAGCGCACGCCGCGGCTCACGTGGAGGAGCAGGGCGGGGGCGAATTGCAGGACGGAGGAAATTTTATCGGCGAGCGACTCGGTGGGATGGAAGTGGCCGGCATCGAGGCAGTAGGCGACGTCGCCGCGTTTCAGCGCGTAGCCGAGGTAGAACTCGTGAGAACCAACGGTGTAGGACTCGGCGCCGATGCCGAAGAGCTTCGATTCCACGGCGTCGAGGTGGTGCTTCGCGTTGAGTTTTTCGGCGAAGACCTTCTCGAGCGAGGCGGCGAGGCGGGCGCGGGGCGCGGCGCGGTCGAAAGGGGTGTCTTTCGAGCCATCGGGGATCCAGACGTTGGTGACGGTGCGGGTGCCCATCTTTTTGCCGAAATGGGCGCCGATGCGGCGGGAGGCGGCGCAGTGGGCGATCCAGAACTCGCGGATCTTTTTATCCGGATGAGACAAGGTGCCCTCGGCGGAGAGGGGGTGGGAGAAGTTGGACGGGTTAAAATCAAGCCCGTGGAGCTTGCGGTCCTGCGCCCAGTCCACCCAGGAGGCGAAGTGTTTCGGCTCGATGGCGTCGCGGTCCACGGGTTTGCCGGAGAAGTCGGCGTAAATGGCGTGGAGATTCAGGCGATGGCGGCCGGGCAGGAGTTTGTAGACGAGATCGAGGTCCTGGCGGAGCTGGTCGATGGTGCGGGCCTTGCCGGGATAGTTGCCGGTGGCCTGGATGCCACCGGTGAGGGTGGCGTCGGCCTTTTCAAAGCCGCCGACGTCGTCGCCCTGCCAGCAGTGGAGCGAGATGGGCGTGGCCGCGAGGGTGGCGAGTGCGGCCTCCACATCGACCCCCAGGGCATCATAGGTCTCAGCAGCAGCAACAAAAGCGCGGGATGAACGGGGGGAAGACTTGGCGGAGGAAGACTTGGACATGGGAGGCAAATTCCGAATTTTGGTAGATTTTGAGAGATTTCGAGCGTTTTCTTTCAAACGGGTCTGCAGTCGCCCGCAGAACGATGAAAATCTTTTTTAGCAGAGCCTTACAGGGAGCCGGCGCTGTTCAGAACTTCCGGCGCACGGAGGTATCGGCGGCGCGGGGGAGTTTGGCGGGGAACTCGGCGACGGCGTGGAGGCCGCGGCTCTCGTGGCGCTGGAGGGCGCAGGCGACGATGAGCTCGGCGACCTGGATCATGTTGCGCAACTCGAGCAGGCGGGAATCGACCGAGAAATTGGCGTAATATTCCTGGATCTCGCGGGAGAGGTTGGCGATGCGGGTGCGGGCGCGCTCGAGACGCTTGGTCGTGCGCATGATGCTCACGTAGTCCCACATGGTGCGACGCAGCTCTTCCCAGTTGTGGGTGATAACCACGCGCTCATCGAGATCGCCGCCGCCGAAATCGCGCCACTCGGGGATGGCGGCGGCGGGCGCGGCGGCTTTCCGGATACGGCCGAGGTAGGCCGCGACCGAGGCGGCGCCGCGGTGGGCCATGACCACGGCCTCGAGGAGGGAGTTGGAAGCGAGACGGTTGGCGCCGTGCAGGCCGGTGCAGGCGACCTCGCCGCAGGCGTAGAGACCGGGCAGGGTGGTCTCGGCGGCGAGCGTGGTGGCAACGCCGCCGCAGGTGTAGTGGGCGGCGGGCACGACGGGGATCTTGTCCTTGGAAATATCGATGCCCTCGTCGGAGCAAAACTTATGGATAAGGGGGAAGCGGGAGCGCAGGAAGGCGGAGTTGCGGTGGGTGATATCGAGCCACACGTGGGGCGAGCCGGTGCGCTTCATCTCGGCGTCGATGGCGCGGGCCACGATATCGCGCGGAGCAAGGTCGGCCTGCGGGTGGTAGCGCGGCATAAAGGCCTCGCCCTCGGCATTGCGCAGGATGGCGCCCTCGCCGCGGACGGCCTCGCTGATGAGGAAGCGTTTCCCCGAGAGTGAATACAGCGCGGTGGGGTGGAACTGGATGAACTCCATGTTCAGCACCTCGACGCCGGCGCGGTAGGCCATGGCGATGCCGTCGCCGGTGGCGATCTCGGGGTTGGTGGTGTAGAGGTAGACCTGACCGGCGCCACCGGAGCTGAGCATCACCACCGGCGCCTGGAAGGTAACGACGCGGCGGTCGCGCACGTCCAGGGCGTAGACCCCGACCACGCGGTCGGCGTCGGCCGGGAGGGCCTTGCGCTGGCGGCGGGCGAGTTTGCCGGCGGTGATGACGTCGATGGCGAAAAAATGCTCAAACAGGGCGATACGGGGCTCGCGGGCGATGGCCTTGATGAGGGCGGACTCGATGGCCTTGCCGGTCATATCCTTCACGTGGAGGATGCGCCGCTCGCTGTGGCCGCCTTCGCGGCCGAGATCGTAGCCGCCTTCGTCGTCACGGGAAAACTTCAAGCCGAGGTCGATCAACTCCCGCACGCGGGCGGGGCCGTCGGTGATGATCTGCTTGACGACCTTGCGATCGCAAAGACCGTCGCCGGCCACGAGGGTATCGGCGACATGCTTGGCGAAATCGTCGGTCTCGGCGGTCACGACCGCGATGCCGCCCTGGGCCCAATTCGTATTGGAATCGGCCTTGTTTTTCTTGGTCAGGATCGCGACCGAGCGGCCCTGCTGCGCCACCTTCAGGGCGAAGCTCAGGCCGGCGATGCCGGAGCCGATCACGAGGACGTCGTAGGCGCGGGCGCGCGGGGCGACGGACGAGGAGGCGGGGGGGACGCTCACAGCACGATATTGTCGATCAGGCGGACCTCGTCCATCCAGGCGGCGATGGCCATGACGGTCTCGCCCGGGACCACCTCGCGGGCGGGCTCCATGGTGGTGCGGTTGACCAGCGAGACGTAGATCACGCGGATGCGGCGGTGCTGGCTGAGGATGTGGGTAGCCTCGGCGACCAGGCGATCGGAGCGGATCTCGCCCGCGGCGGCCATCTCGCGGGCCTTTTCGAGCGCGCGGTGGATGGCGAGGGCCTCGACGCGCTGAGTGGCGGAGAGGTAGCGATTGCGCGAGCTCAGCGCGAGGCCGTCGGGCTCGCGAAGGGTCGGCGCCACGACGATATCGACGGTGAAATTCAGGTCGGTGACCATCTTGCGGATGACGGCGACCTGCTGGGCGTCTTTCTGGCCGAACACGGCGAGATCGGGACGGCAGATGTTGAACAACTTGGCCACGACGGTGGTGACGCCGCGGAAGTGGCTGGGGCGGGAGACGCCTTCGAGGGGTTTGGCGACGTGTTCCTCGGTGATGTAGGTCGAGTAGCCCTTCGGGTAGATCTCCTCGTTGGGCGGGGCGAAGACGTAATCTGCCCCGGCGGCCTCGCACTTGGCGACGTCGGCCTCCAACTCGCGCGGGTATTTGTTAAAATCCTCGTTCGGGGCGAACTGGGTGGGGTTCACGAAAATGGTCACGACCACGGCATCGGCGCGCCCGGCGGCGGTGCGGATCAAGGTGAGGTGGCCTTCGTGCAGGGCGCCCATGGTCGGGACAAGCCCGATGAGCTGGCCTTGCGCGCGGAGGGCCTCGGCGAGGGCCTGCATTTCAGGCACGGAACGGATGATTTGCATGCGGAGACAGGGTGGCCGCGCGAAAGACGCGGGGCTTGAACAAAGGCGCTTCCCGCCCCTTGTTCAAGCGTTTCACCCATCTCCACGCCCATGATCCGCATCAACGAGAACTTCCTCAAACTGAAGGCCAGCTACCTCTTTTCCGATATCGCCAAGCGCGTCGGAGCCTACACGGCGGCCAATCCCGACAAGCCCGTCATCCGCCTCGGCATCGGCGACGTCACCGAGCCGCTCGCCCCGTCGGTGCTAAAAGCCTTCCACGCCGGCGTGGACGAGATGGCGGTCCGCGCCACGTTCAAGGGCTACGGCCCCGAGCAGGGCTACGCCTTCCTCCGCGAAGCCATCGCCGCCCACGATTACGCCGCCCGCGGCTGCCCGATCGCGGCCGAGGAGATTTTCGTCTCCGACGGCTCCAAGTGCGATTGCGGTAATATCCAGGAAATCTTCGCCACCGAGGGCCTAAAGCTCGCCATTCCCGACCCCGTCTACCCGGTCTACGTCGACACCAACGTCATGGCCGGCCGCACCGGCGCCAACCTCGACGGCCGCTACGCCGGCATCACCTACCTCGATTGCACGCAGGCCAACGGCTATGTGCCCGCCATTCCCGTGGGTGCGTCCGACCTGATCTACCTCTGCTTCCCCAACAATCCCACGGGGGCCGTCGCCACCCGCGAGCAACTCGCCGCGTGGGTCGCCTACGCCAAGGCCAACCGCGCCATCATCCTCTTCGACAGCGCCTACGAGGCCTACATCCGGGACCCGCGGATCCCCCACTCCATCTATGAGATCCCCGGCGCCGACGAGGTCGCGATCGAGTTTCGCAGCTTCTCCAAGACGGCCGGCTTCACCGGCACGCGGTGCGCCTACACGGTGGTGCCGAAGAAACTCGTCGCCTACGACGCCGCGGGCAATGCACACCCGGTCCACGCGCTCTGGAACCGCCGCCACACCACGAAGTTCAACGGCGTCTCCTACCCGGTGCAAAAGGCCGCCGCCGCCATCTTCACGCCCGAAGGCCAGGCCGAGGTGAAGGCGATGACCGACTTCTATCTGGCCAACGCCGCCCTCATCCGCACGGCCATGACCGGGCTCGGTTTCTCCTGCATAGGCGGGGACAACGCACCCTACATCTGGGTGAACACCGGCACCGATTCATGGGCCTTTTTCGACAAGCTGCTCAACGAGGCGCAGGTGGTCTGCACGCCGGGTGCGGGCTTCGGCAAGTGCGGCGAGGGCCACGTGCGCATCAGCGCCTTCAACAGCCGCGAAAACGTCGAGAAGGCCCTGGCCCGCATCGCGGCGGCGCTGAAGTAAGCACCGTCGACCCAAAAAAGGGCGGTGCGCCGGAGCGCACCGCCCTCAACCACACGCCGGTCGCAGCCGGGCTGCCGCTTAGTAGCGGTAGTGCTCGGGCTTGTAAGGACCCTCGACCGGCACGCCGAGATACTCGGCCTGGGCGGGACTGAGCTTGGTGAGCACGGCGCCGATCTTTTCAAGATGCAGGCGTGCGACCTCCTCGTCGAGGTGCTTGGGCAGGCGATACACGCCGACGGCGTAGATATCGCGGTTTTTCCAGAGATCGATTTGGGCGAGGGTCTGGTTGGTGAAGCTGTTCGACATGACGAAGGACGGATGGCCGGTGGCGCAGCCGAGGTTCACCAAGCGGCCCTCGGCAAGGAGGTAGATGGTGTTGCCCGCCGGGAAGGTGTAGGCGTCGTAGCCGGCCTTGATGTTCACGTGCTTCACGCCGGGCGCCTTCTTCAGGCGGTCGACCTGGATCTCGTTGTCGAAGTGGCCGATGTTGCAGACGATGGCCTGGTCCTTCATCGCGGCCATGTGCTCGAGGGTGATGATGTCCTTGTTGCCGGTGGTGGTGACGTAGATGTCGGCCCGGCCGAGGGTGCTCTCGAGGGTGTTCACCTCGAAACCTTCCATCGCGCACTGCAGGGCGTTAATGGGGTCGATCTCGGAGACGACGACGCGTGCGCCGAAGCCCTTCAGGGAGTGGGCGGAGCCCTTCCCGACGTCGCCGTAACCGGCCACGAAGGCGAGTTTGCCGGCGATCATCACGTCGGTGGCGCGCTTCAGGCCGTCGGCGAGGGACTCGCGGCAGCCGTAGAGATTGTCGAACTTCGACTTGGTCACCGAGTCGTTCACGTTGATGGAGGGCACCAGAAGCTTGCCCTGTTCGTGGAGCTGGTAGAGGCGGTGCACGCCCGTGGTGGTCTCCTCGGAGACGCCGCGCCAGGCCTTGACCAGGCCGGTGAACACCAGCGGGTTCTCGGCGTGGATCTTTTTGAGCAGGTCCTTGATCACTTGCTCCTCGTGCGAGCCGGAGGGGGTATTCACCCAGTCGCTGCCGTTTTCGAGTTCGTAGCCCTTGTGGAGGAGCAGGGTGACGTCGCCACCGTCGTCGACCACGAGCTGGGGCCCGAGACCGTCGGGACCGACGATGGCCTTCCAGGTGAGATCCCAATACTGCTCAAGCGTCTCGCTCTTCCACGCAAAGACCGGCACGCCGGTCGCGGCGATGGCGGCGGCGGCGTGATCCTGGGTGGAGAAAATGTTGCACGAAGCCCAGCGCACGGTGGCGCCGAGGGCGGTCAGCGTCTCGATCAGCACGGCGGTCTGGATGGTCATGTGCAGCGAACCGGTGATGCGCACGCCGGCGAGGGGCTTGGCCGGGCCGAATTTTTTGCGGACGGACATCAGGCCGGGCATCTCGTGCTCGGCGATCGAGATCTCTTTGCGACCCCATTCGGCGAGGGTGATGTCGGCGACGTGGTAATCCAGGCCGGCGGCAGAGGGGGGAGGAAGGGTGGCGGTGCTCATGGTGGCGGAGGCTATGGTTATTTGGAGAGTTTCTTCACGGCGGCCTGCAGGGCGGCGACCTTGGTGGTCGCCTCCCAGGGCAGGCCGGTTTTGCCGAAGTGGCCGTAGTTGGTGGTCTGGCGGTAAAAAGGCTGGAGCAAGTCGAGTTGCTTCACGATGTCGGCGGGCTTGAACAAGAAGACCTTCTGGATGGCCTCGGTGATCAGCTCGTCGGCGATGACGCCGGTGCCGAAGGTGTTCACGTAAACGCTGACGGGTTTCGGGTGGCCGATGGCGTAGGCGAACTGGACCTCGCACTGTTTGGCGAGTTTGGCGGCCACGATATTCTTGGCGACCCAGCGGCCCATGTAGGCGGCGGAGCGGTCAACCTTGGAGGGATCCTTGCCCGAGAAGGCGCCGCCGCCGTGGCGGCCCCAGCCACCGTAGGTATCCACGATGATCTTGCGGCCGGTGAGGCCGGAATCGCCCTGCGGGCCGCCGATCATGAACTTGCCGGTGGGGTTGATCAGGAACTCGGTTTTCGCATTAAGTAGGGCGGGCGGCAGGACCTTGCGAATCACATTTTTAATCAGGAAGGCCTCGATATCGGCGCGGGTAACGTCCGCGGTGTGCTGGGTGGAGATCACCACGTTGACGATCTCGGTGGGCACGCCGTCGACGTAGCGGACGGAGACCTGCGTCTTGGCGTCGGGGCGCAGCCATTTGACCTTGCGGGACTTGCGAATGGCGGTGAGTTCGCGGCCGAGGCGGTGGGCGAAGATGATTGGCGAGGGCATGAGCTCCTCGGTCTCGTCGGACGCGAAGCCGAACATCAGGCCCTGGTCGCCGGCCCCCTGCTCGGCGGTCTTTTTGCCCTCGGCTTTTTTCGCGTCCACGCCCTGGGCGATGTCGGCGGACTGGGCGGTGAGGTAGTTGTTGATGAAAACGGTGTCGGCGTGGAAAACATCGTCATCGTTCACGTAGCCGATGTGGCGGATGGCGTCGCGGATGACCTTGTCCACGTTGAAGGCCTCGTCGACGGGCTTGGTCTTGCCGGTCTTTTTGTCCTGGAGTTTCGGGAGGGTGATCTCGCCGCCCACCACGACGACGTTCGACTTAACGAAGGTCTCGCAGGCGACGCGGGCGGTTTTATCGAAGGCGAGACACGCATCGAGGATGCTGTCGGAAATGAGGTCGGCTACCTTGTCGGGATGGCCCTCGCCGACCGACTCGGAGGAAAAAACAAAGGTGTTTGCCATGGGAGTTATTGGACTCCGCTAGCCTCATCTGCCCACAAACCCGGGCAAGTTAAATATCAACATATACCGATCCCTTGATATGTTAATTAATAAGCAGAATTAGCCTTACGGCGCTCAAATCCGAGATGTGGTTGCGCCTGTTCACATTTTTTTGATCATTACTAACTCGATCGAAAAACGACCCTATGTGCTCCGCAAAAAACGAACTGGTCCTGGACCCGGACGCCATTGCCAACCTGCGCTTGTTGGGGGATGAAGGAGACGACACGTTTCTCCGCGAGATTCTTGCTATTTACCTGAATGACGTCCCGCAGCGCGTGAGTGATCTCAAATTGGCCCTGGAGCGAAACGACCAGCCTTTCTTCACGCGCAGTGCGCATACGATCAAGGGGAGTTCGGCGAATGTGGGAGCTAGGGAGTTGAAAAAACTAGCGGAGATGCTCGAAGCCCGTTCGAAGAACGAGCCGCTGACTTCGCTGGGACCCGCCCTGGCAGAGTTGGAGCAGGCCCTGGTGCGCGCCGAGGTGAAAATGCGGGAGCTGCTCGGCTGAGGGGCGGGGACTTCGCGCTTGCGCCCGGGCTTACGCGCCGGGGGAGCCGGCCTTAACTGAGGCAGTGGTGCAGGCTACCCCGAGGCGTTCACCCATCCGCGCATAGACTTCGCGATGGACGGCGGAATTGGCGATCAAGTCTTCGTCGAAACGGACACGGCCACGTTGAAAAACCGTGACCACGCATGAGCCACCGAAAGCGAAGAGGCCCTTTTCGTCGCCCTTGGCCACCGGGCGGCCTGGTATAAAGCTCTGCAAGATGGCGCCGACCATGGTGGCGCCGATCTCGAGGATCGCGACCTCACCAAAAACCGGGGAGTCCACCAGCGTGACCATGCGTTTATTTTCCGTGAGGTAACCGGGGTTGACCCGCAAGGCGAGCGGGCTGACAGAGTAGAGCCAACCGTTGATCAGGCGGGACTCCGCAGGGGTGCCGGCTACGGGAAAATGAAAGCGGTGGTAGTCGACCGGACAAAGCCGCGAAATAAGCAAAGAGCCACCAGCGAAACGCGTGCCGAGTCCCCCGGAACCGAGCAAGGCGGCGAGAGTGAATTTTTTTCCCTTCACATAGAAACCATCCGCCGTGTCGACATCGGCATAAGCCAGATGACGGCCATCGGCGGGAAATACCGCGATGTCCTCGCCGGGCGAGATGGGGCGGGCGCCGGGACGAAGAGTGCGGTAAAAAAACTCATTGAAGGTGCGGTAAGCGGTCGCGGGCTTGGCGAACTCCTCGGCATCGAGGTCGTAATCGACGACAAAGGGGAGCACGCGGTTAACGCTATCCGGGCGGCTCATGCGCCAGCCATACCAGGCGGAAAACCAGGCCCGCCGCACGACGGCGGAGAGGCTGAGGCGGCCGAGGGGATTGCCGCCGTAGATGAAGCGCAGCCAAGACTCGCCATAAATCCGCTCGCGTTCGATGCGGCCGTTGCGGCGGTTAAAGAATTCAATCGGTTCATCGGCCATTGCACGAAGAGGAGGCAGGGGGAAGCGGCCGACGAAAAGCAAAAACCCGCAAGAACGGGCGCCGGAACCAAGGCCCGCAGCCAACAGCCGCTCGAAGAGCTTACGGCCGTCCTAGTTAACCGTGGCCAAAGACCCGGTTTTAATGTCATTCCGAGTTTCAGAGGAATGGCTAAATCTCGGTTATAAAACCCGATTTACGCCGCGACGTAAGAATAGGCCTGATAGATGTCAGCAGCGGTGCAAACCAGCGGTTTCTTCGCGAATACGGCCGAAGAAACAGTTAACGGATACGCCCGCCAAAGGAATAAATTCCAGTTGGCCAGTGATGCCGAAATGCTCTATATTTTTATGTAAATTAACGATAGAGAGCAGTTTGCGGAGCTGGAGCGAGCACGTTGTAAGCGCGGATAGCGGTGCGCCACCAGACCGACAGACGCTCGGCGGGCTGGGACCAAAGATCGCGGTGAAGAGCGGCCATGGAATCGGCGTCGAGCAAAAGGGCGAGTTTATCGCGCGGCGTGAGGGCGGCGGGCCCCTCGCGAAGCAGGCGTTCGCGGAGCGGGGCGAAGCGATTTTCGGCGGCAGGATCGGGAGCGTGGTCGCGTTCGCGCAAGAGGGCGAGATGGACGGCGTTCACGTAGGGGTCGAGCACGGCCTGCATGAGACCGTAATCCGGAGCGAGCTCGGGCAGGGGCGGGGTGTGGCGGCGGCAGGCCTCGAGGTTGCGGGCAAGGCGGGTGAGCTCAGGGGGCGGGGTGGTTTCCTCGGGCGTGGCGAGCAGGCGCAGTTTGCGGATAAACTCGCCAGGGGCGAGCTGGCCGGTGACGAGCGACATCGGGATGGCCGTCATCATCCCAAACAGAATCGGGGCCAGCCAGGCGGCAAACGCAGGGTCGATCCAAAGGGCGCATACGCCCCAACCCACGCCAAAGACGGTGTGGCCGGCGTGAGTGAGGATGGCTTCGCGCCACTCGGGATCACCATCGGCTCCACGACGCTGGGCGACCCAAGCAACTCCACGGCCGGCAAGGGTCAGAAAAATGAACTTGGAGTGAAACAACATGAGCACGGGCGCAAGCAGGGTGAAAATCGCAGTCTCGCCGACCGCGCCGCCGATCACCCGCAGCCATCCGCCGAACCGCTCGACCTCGCCTGGAATGCGTCGCAGGTCAATAAGGGCGAGAATTTTGGGCAGGAAAAGAAGCCCCATGGTGCCGGCGAAAAGCAGAAGCGCCTGAGACTGGAAATCGAGCCGCAGATAGCGCGCAAAGCTATCCACCGGCAGCGGGGTGAGGCCGGTGGAGGCGTAGCGCCAAGCGATGATCGTCGAGACGATCAAGAAGGCCAGCCACAGGGGAGAGGCGAGGTAGGCGAGGATGCCGAGGGCGAGGTGCAGGCGGTTGGCGGCATGCAGGCCGCGGGCCGTGACGAGCCAAGCGTGCTGGAGGTTGCCCTGCAGCCAGCGGCGGTCGCGTTTGGCGAAGTCGATCAGGTTGCCTGGGCATTCCTCGTAGCTGCCCTCCAATCCGACCGCGAGCCAGACCGACCAACCGGCGCGGCGCATGAGGGCCGCCTCGACGTAATCATGGCTCAGGATACGGCCACCAAAGGGCTCGACGCCCGGCAGATCAGGCAGCGAACAGTGCTCGATGAAGGGCGCGACGCGGATGATGGCGTTGTGGCCCCAGTAGTTCGCCTCACCCTGCTGCCAGAAATTCAGGCCAGCCGCGAAAACCGGTCCGTAGAGCCGCGAGGCGAATTGCTGGAGGCGGGCAAAGATGGTCTCACCATTCACCAGCCGCGGGACGGTCTGAATAATGCCGGCGCCAGAGTTTTTCTCCATCAGGCGGACGAGCTTGGTGATGGCCTCGCCAGTCATGATGCTATCGGCGTCAAGCACGACCATGTAGCGGTAACGCTTGCCCCAGCGGCGGCAGAAATCGGCGAGGTTGCCGGCCTTTTTGTTCAAGTTGACCCGGCGTTTACGGTAAAAGATACGCCCCCGGGCACCGAGCTGGCGGGTGAGCGCGACCCAGGCTGACTCTTCCTCGATCCAGCGGTTGGGGTTGGTGGTGTCGCTGAGGATGAAAAAATCGAAGGCCTCGAGCTGGCCGGTGGCCTCGAGGGAGCGGTAGATGACGCGCAGGCCCTCGAGGATGCGGGAGGTATCTTCGTTGAAGACCGGCATCACGATCGCGGTCGGGGCGGTGACAGGCAGGGCCTCGTCTTCCGGGGAGAGGGAGTTGAGGATGCGGTTAGGATCACCCCGGCCCATGCGGCAGAAAAAGCCCACCACGGCCTGGACCGCGCCGAAGGCGACGAGGGAAAAAAGGATGGTGAAGAGGATGAGGTGAAAAATCTTCAGGGCGTCGATGGCGTCCACGCGCCAGTGCAGGTCGGCCATCAGCAGCACGGCCGGGCCGGTGAGCAGGAGCGTGAGGCTGGCCACAAGGATGCGGCGCTGGGTGATGCGGGTGCCGTCGAGTAGGGCGGGATCGAAACGCGGGGAAGCGAACATGGTGCGAAGGGCGAGAGCCGAGAACGGACTCAGTGGGTGAAGAACCAGGCGGCGGCGAGCAGACCGAGAAAGAGCAGCCAACCGAGGGCGGCGCGGAGCAGGGGCCAGCGGGCGAAGGTTTTCCAAGCCTCGTCGGCGACATTGGCGATGGGGCCGAAATCCATCGGACGGGGAAACATGCTGGTGATCTCGATCTCGGGGCCGGCCTCGATGTAGGCGGCGCGCATCGCCTCGATCAACTCGGGCGGCGGCGGCGCGTCGGCCAGAAAATGCTGGGGCCAGCGGGCGGGGACATCGCACAACACGAGAGCGATGCGACCGCGGGTGCCGAGGCGCTCGTCATCGGGATCCGCGGCATCACCGAGCACGCGCGCGAACCAGGCGTTGGTGCGGCGCTCGGCCTCGCGCATGGCCAAGGCGACCGGGTCGGCGCCGGGGCTGGCGGCAGCGCGGGCGGACAAAATCACTTCCATGACGAGACGATTCAGAAGAATGCGGCTCTCGATCTGGTGGGCACGGAAGTAACTCTCGACGCGCAGAAACGCCTCGTCCCAAGCCAATCCAGCGGGATCAATCGAGGCGAACTCAGGCGCGGCGGCGAAGACTGGGGAAGGGTTCATTGCAACCAGGTGTAGACCCAAGTCTCGGAAACCGGCTCATAACCGTCGCGGAGACGCACCCGGAGCTCGACCGGGCGCGGTTTGGCCAGACCCTCGGGCGGGGCCTCGCCCTCGACTTGCAGGGCGACGCGCCAACCGTCGATGCCGGGGTGGCGGATCAGGGTCTGATGCAGAAGTTTCGCCCCGGGGCCCACGTCGATCTGGGGCGCGAGGTTGTCGGGGTTGCGCTGGCCGAGACCGGCACCGGCGAAATCTATCCAATAAAGCTGCCCCCAACCCCCGTGCGGCAGGTTGCCGACGCGAGTGGAAACGACGCGGGCGAGCTTCTCGTCGGCGGGTTGCTCGAGGGACCAGACCATATTGTAGGCGAGGGCGAAGGGCTGGCCGGGGACAGGCTTCTGGTCGGGCACCCAGTAGGCGACCATGTTGTCGCCGTATTCGTTGGCGGTGGGCAACTCGGCGAGGCGCACCTGGCCGCCGCCCCAATCGCCGACCGGTTCGATCCAGCAGCTGGGGCGCTCATGGTAGCGGGCCTCGAAATCCTCATAGGCGGCGATGGACCGCTCGCGTTGGAGCAGACCGAAGCGGAGCGGCTTCACCGCGCGCAAGTCGGTGTTAACAATCACGCGGGGGTTTTGCAGCGGCCGCCAGAGCCGGGCGCCGTCGGCGGTGTGAACCAGAAGGCCGTCGGAATCGTGGACTTGGGGACGGGGATCACCGGAGGGGCGGTCGGAGTTTTTGCCGAACCAGAACATGCTGGTGAGCGGGGCGAAGCCCGGCACGTCGATGGCTTCGCGAGCATGCAGTTCGGCGCGCACCGCCACGTTGGTGGGGCGGCCGGGATGAATGATGAATTCGTAGGCGCCGGCGATGCGTTTGCTGTCGAGCAGGGCGTAAAGGGTGATGGAGGTAGCGCCGGGGCGGGGTTTACCGATCCAGAAATCAGTGAACACAGGAAACTCCTCGGGCATTCCGGGCACGCCGGAATCGATGGCCAGGCCGCGGGCGGAGAGACCGTAGATCTGGCCGGCACCGAGAGCACGGAAGTAGGAAGCGCCGTGAAACACGATCAGCTCATCGAAGATATCCGGTCGGTTCAGTGGATAATGCAGCCGTAGGCCGGAGTAACCGAGGGAGGAACGCAGGGAACCGAGTGTGCCGAGTTTTCCATAGTCGAAGAAATCGCGGATGAATGGGATAGTCTGGACGTGGGTGGCGCTGAATTCGCGAATCTGCACCGCCTCGCGCACCGCGGCGGAGCGGTGGAAAAGATGCAGCTGGAACGGCAGCCCTTCATTGCGCCACAGCGCCTGTTCCGGCTTAAAACGGATATCGCGGATCTGGTCGTAATTTAGCTCGGCGAGGCGCTTGGGCAACTCGCGGTCGGGCTCTTGGTAAGGCGCGGCCGCGCGGGCGGCGGCCTGCTGGCGAACGTAGTCGTAGTTGACTTCGAGCTTCTCGATCGCGGCGCGGACTGGGCCGGCGCAGACCACTGCAGCGAGGACGCAGGAAGCGATACGAGACAAGAAAACGCGGCGGAAGAAACGGATGTTCACTGGTAGGTGCGAATTTGGTCGCCAGGCAGCATCACAGGGCCGGAACCGACTTGGCAAACGCGGACACGCGACGCGCGGCCGGATCAAAACACCACCTAAACCGGCGGGGGGCAGAGGTCCCGCCCAGGCACACGCTTCACCGCGACAAAACGGACCCGCAGCAATTCCTCCATCGTCTCACGGAGATCGGCGGGCAGGCGGGCGACGAGGTCGTCGAGCTCCGGCAGCGGAGTGTTTTTCGCGGTATCCTCCGTGGCGAGGTCGCGGCGGCTAGCCTCTTTACGAGCGGGACGAGGTCCGGATCCCGACGCGGCATCGCGTGAAGCTACCTCTCCACCCATCTGGGCCTCCAACTCCTCCAACGGCGGACCCTCATCGAACGGCGGAGGGCCCGGGAGGAAGGCGGCAACGGCCTCCTCTTCCCCCACCCCGCCGCCCTCGCCGGATGCAGCAGCGAGCCGATCGAGGGCTCCACCGGGGGCGCCCATCTGGGCGGCCGAACCACGCGCGGCGGAAGCGGCGAGGGGTAAGCCACGCGGAGGCGGGGCACTGGCGGCGGACGCCGCGACGTAAGCCACCACTGCGGCATCAAGCCGATCAATCAGGACTTTTTTTTTTCCTCACCGGGTCCGGGGGACGCGGCGGAAGCGGACAACTCGGCACCGAGCTGGGTCAATTCCCGCAACAGCGAGTCGATGGCGCGGGCGCGGGAGGCATCGACGGCCTTGAGCAGGGTGACCTCGAGGTTAATCTTATCGGATAGCCCAAGCTTCACCGCGTCCTCCCCCAAGCGAAGCACGTCAAGCATGCGGGTGAGTTGCTCGGTGGTGAGGGGCACGCCCCCGAGGCGGGCGCTGCGCCCCCCCTGAGCGATGGCGTCGAGCAGGGCATCGCGGATAAACTCCTGTAAATCGGTGAGCAAGCGGGACAGGTCGCGACCAGAGGCGTCGCATTCGTCCACCAGGCGCACGAGCTCGACGTGATCCCCGGAGGCAAGGGCGGCCGCGAGAGCGGCGAGTTTATCCGCCGCTACCAGACCGTAGACGTCGAGCACGTCGGGCTCGTCGATTTTCGTCCCGCAAAACGAAATCATCTGATCGAAAATCGACTGGGCGTCGCGCATGCCGCCATCGGCCATGCGAGCGATGCAGGAAAGGGCACCGGGCGACACCGTGATGCCCTCGGCGGTGGCGATACGAGCCAGCCGTTCTATGATCAAGGGGGCCGGGATGGGCTTCAGGTCGAAGCGCTGGCAGCGCGAGACGATGGTGGGTAAAACCTTTTGCGGGTCAGTCGTAGCGAAGACGAATTTCACGTGCGCGGGCGGCTCCTCCAGGGTCTTGAGCAGGGCATTGAAGGCCGCCGCGGAGAGCATATGGACCTCGTCGATGATGTAGATTTTAAAACGCCCCTGGGCCGGGGTGTATTGCACGGTCTCGCGCAGGTCGCGAACCTGGTCCACGCCGTTGTTGGAGGCGCCGTCGATCTCGATCACGTCGAGGTGGGTGCCGGCGGCGATGGATTGGCAGGCCGGGTCGGCGGGATCGAAGTCGGCCTTGGGGCCGCCGGTGCAATTCAGGGCCTTGGCGAAGATGCGTGCGGTCGAGGTCTTGCCAGTGCCACGCGGGCCGACGAAGAGGTAGGCGTGCGCGATGCGGCCTCGGGCGATGGCATTGCGGAGGGTGCGGACGACGTGATCCTGACCGACGACGTCGTCAAAGGTCTGCGGACGCCATTTGCGGGCGATGACTTGATAGGCGGCTTGCGACACGGGTGAGGCCAAGCAAAGCACGCGCTAACGCGCGAAGCGCAAACCCGAAAACGCGACGCCCGCTGGACGAGGGGCTTGATGGCAACGCCATGGATCTCGCAGACCTAGCCAGCAGGCGGGGGCAAGAGGCTTGAGTCGACCACTCCCGCGGAAGCTAAAAAAGTGGCCAGGCACTCCACGGCACTGGGAGAACGTCGTCACCGTTGCTGCCTTCCGGCCCTGGCGGGGTTCACGCGCCTGCCCATGCATGGCACCTGGCCGCCGGCACCGTGCGGGGGGGGCGGAAGAGGTTCAACGAGAATCTTTGCCCGGCTCAGGGGGCGGGGCGGTGGGCGGCTCGCCCTCGGGCCGAGCGTCCGGACGGCGACCGGGCTCCGCGCCTTCGCGTCGCTCGCCGCTCTCGCCGCGCCGGCGCAGACGCTCCTCCATCTTGGCCTTCATACGGGCGCGCTGCTCGGCTTGGAGCACGACGAGTTTTTCGCGCTGCACAGGGGTCAGCAACTCGCTGACGGCGGCCTCCATTGCCTCAATGATCGCCGTGGTCTGACGAAAACTCTCACGCCGGAGCTGGCGAAGTTCCTCGCCAGTTTTGTCCATGATGGGGGTGAGGGCGACTTTTTGCTCTTCGGTTAGATCAAGACCGGAGGAATAACGCTTCAACTGCTGCGGACCAAACCCGTCCGGTTGCGCCGCATTCGGCTGCGCGGGAGTCTGGGCGCGCGGGGGCAACGGCGGGAAATGCCTGCCGCCGAGCACGCCCACGACTAGACCACAGGCAAAGATGCCCGCGCAAACCAGGGAAAGTTTGAGGGTGCGGCTCATGTTTCCACGGCCTCGAGGAGGCTGCCGACCGGATCGACGTAGGCGTCGGCCAAAGCGGAACTATCCAAGGCTGCTGCCGCGCCCGTGCTGGCGGGCAAACTGGACCAGATGGTCACCGCGAGGGCCCCGGCGCAGGCGAAACCGAGGGCGCGGGCGGCGAGACGCTCGAAGGCCGTCCCCCCAAAAAGACCGGAGGACGACCCCAAGGCGGACAGCGCGATCACGCGGGTGGCAAAGCCGGCCGGAGCCTCGACGCCGAGATCGTCCACCGCACGGGCAGGAGCGCGGCGGGCGGCGGCGGCGAGACGCAGCCAAGGCGTGGCGGGACGGAGTTTCATGAGCGTTCCTTTCTACTGAGTTGTTGAAAAAGTTTTTGCAATTTCCGCCGTGCACGAAAGGCACGGACCTTGATGAGGGTAGTATTCCACCCGGTAATCTCGCGGATTTCGACCAAGGTTTTTTGTTCAAGATCAAGCAGTTGCAAGACGAGGCGATCCGGCGGGGCGAGTTGGTCGAGTAGCTTGTGCACCAATTCGTGGGCCGCGAGGGCGTCGCCGGTATCGGCCGCGTCGTCACGGGTGAGGACTGCGTCGAGCACATCGGCCTCGCCTTGAGAAAGGTCGGCCCAGCGTAACTCGGGCCGGCGCCGTTGGGCGCGCAGGGCGTCGATGCAGGTCGTCACCGCGATCCGCGATACCCAATGGGCGAGCGGCACCTGCCCCTGATATTGATCGAGGCGCGTGAACATTTTCAGGAAGATATCTTGGGCCAAATCCTCTTCCCCTCCCCGGCGAGGGAGGCGGGCGCGAACGATGCGGATGACCTGGGGGTAAAGGTGGTCGACGAGGAGTCGTGCGGCCTGCTGATCGCCGGCGCGGACGCGCGCCAGCCAGCCCTCGACATCGGGCGGCGATTCGTCGTCGGATTCAGCGGGCGGGAGCATGGGGCGATTGAGGGGAGTGCATGCACGAAACTCAAGACGCGCGGGATGCGCCCCGGTTACGATCGGCTAGACCACGCGAAGGACCGCGCTGCCGCGGGGCGCCACCGCCGGACGCCTTGACTCGCCGCCAGGGCGGGCGTTTACCTTGGCCCGGATGCAACGCATCGCCCAGGCCCTACGACTTATCTAGACGCACGATCCGCGAGACCGCGCGAGCGGTTGATTGTGCGTCCCCTTCCCGCCTGAATCCCCGCCCCGGACCACTCTGGGATCGCGAGTTTTTCCTCCACCCTATAGTTCGTATCCATCCGCTTATCTTTTTCCGTCCATGTCCTTCTCTCCCGCTGGCAAATACACTCCCTTCCCGCCGGTCGCCCTGCCCGATCGCCAATGGCCGGATCGTGTCCACACCCGCGCTCCCATCTGGTGCTCGGTCGATCTGCGCGACGGCAACCAAGCCCTCGCCCAACCCATGAGCGTGGAGGAAAAACTCGAGTTTTTCGCCCTGCTGGTCGCGGTGGGGTTTAAACAAATCGAGGTGGGCTTCCCCTCGGCCTCGCAGATCGAGTTCGATTTCTGCCGCCGCCTGATCGAGGAAAACCGCGTCCCCGCCGACGTCTCGCTCCAAATCCTCTGCCAGTGCCGCGAGGACCTGATCGTGCGGTCACTGGAGGCCCTTCGCGGGGCCAAAAACATCATCTTCCACCTCTACAACTCGACCTCGCCCAAGCAGCGCACCTACGTCTTCGGCGCCACCCGCGAGGACATCAAAGGCATCGCCGTGCGCGGCGTCTCCTGGCTGAAGCAACACATGGGCCCGCTGGTCGCGGAGGGCGCTCATATCCGTCTGGAATATTCGCCGGAAAGTTTCACCAGCACGGAGCTCGATTTCGCCGTGGAGATTTGCGAGGCGGTGACCGACGTCTGGCAACCGACACCGGAGAACAAGATCATCCTCAACCTCCCCGCGACGGTCGAATACGCCACGCCCAACGTCCACGCCGACCAGATCGAGTGGATGTGCCGCCACCTCACCCGCCGCGCCCTCACCGAGGTCTCGCTGCACACCCACAACGACCGCGGCACCGGCGTGGCCGCCACCGAGCTGGCCCTGCTCGCCGGGGCCGACCGGGTCGAGGGCACGCTCTTCGGCAACGGCGAACGCACCGGCAACCTCGACGTCGTGACGGTCGCGCTCAATCTCCACACCCACGGCATCGAAACCGGGCTGGATTTCTCCAACCTCGCCCACATCCGCGAGGTCTACGAGCGCTGCACCCGCATGGAGGTGCCGCCCCGCCAGCCCTACGCCGGCGACCTCGTTTTCACTGCGTTCAGCGGTTCGCACCAAGACGCCATTAAAAAATCCTGGCCCCACCAAAAACCCGGCCGCCCGTGGGATGTCATCTACATTCCGATCGACCCCGCCGACCTCGGCCGCACCTACAAGGCCATCATCCGCATCAATTCCCAATCCGGCAAAGGCGGAGTCGCCTACATCCTCGAAACCGAGTTCGGTTACCAGTTGCCCAAACTCATGCACAAGGAGATCGGCAAAGTCGTCAACGACCTCGCCGACCGCGAGGGCAAGGAGCTCGCCCCCGCCGAGATCCTCGCCGCCTTCCAAAACGAATACCTCGCCCAACCCGCCGCGCCCATCGCCCTGCGCGCCTTCCGCACCACCGAACGCGGTGAACAGGTGACCTGCGAAGCCGCCCTGACCGTGCACGGCGAGGCCGTGACGTTAACCGGCCAAGGCAACGGCCCGATCGACGCCTTCATGCGCGGCCTCGCCGCCACCGGGCGGGTGCCCGCCTGCGACGTGCAAAGCTACAACGAGCACTCCCTCGGCGGCGGGGCCGAGGCCCGCGCGGTCAGCTACATCCAGCTAAAATTCGCCGACGGCCATAGCCTCTTCGGTGCAGGCGTGGACACCAATATCGAGGTCGCCTCCATCCGCGCCATCGTCAGCGCCCTCAATCGGGCGCTGGTCTGAAACACATTTCCATCTCGTGGATGCCTCGCCGCGATTTCGCGCGGAAAAACCTTGCCAGACCAGACCAGACTTGGTCTGGTCTGGTCATGAAGACAATTAACATCCAAGCTGCGAAGACCCACCTGTCCAGGCTGGTCGAGGAAGTGGTGGCGGGCGAGGAGATCGTGCTCGCCAAGGCCGGTAAACCCCTCGTGCGGCTCGTGCCCTACGCTCCGGCGCGGGCGGTCCGGGTGGGCGGCCAGTTGGCCGGGCAGATCTGGTCCGCCCCCGATTGCTGGGCCCCGGACGACGATGTGTTCGCTGCCTCGATCGAGGCCCCGCTGCCCGCGCCCCGGCCTTATCGGTATCCGATGGCGCAGCCCTATGATCTGGCGGGGCAGTGCGTCGCCGAATCCACCCCTCCCCCCACCGCCTGAGCCATGCGTCTGCTGGTCGATTCGCATGCGCTCATCTGGTGGGCGGAAAACCCCGCCCAACTGACCCCGGCGGCCCGCGCAGCCATCGCCGATCCCGAGAACGAGGTGTTTATGAGCGCGGCCTCGCTCTGGGAAATCGGCCTGAAGGTCGCCAAAGGCAAACTCCGCGTGCCGGCGAACTTTGCCCAAACACTGCGCTTGGGAGGCTTCGCCGACCTGCCGGTGCACGCGCGCCACGCCGAGCGTTCGCTCAGCCTGCCGCCGGTTCACGGAGACCCTTTTGATCGCATGCTGGTGGCGCAGGCACTGGAGGAAGGGCTAACCCTGGTGTCCTGCGATCAGTGGATCGCGGCTTATGGCGTGCGCCAGATCGTAGCCTAAGCGCAACGTAGCGAGGGGCACCCTCAGGCCCGGTCCACCCGCTGAAACAACCAGCCGCCCACCACCGCGTAGAGCAAAGGCGGCAGCCAAACCCAAATCTCCGGGTGGAGTGCAGGGCTGCGCTCCAGCATCCGCGCCAAGGCGTCGAGGAAGTAGTAGCCCAACACCAAAGCCACCGCGATGCCGAGGTTGGCCGAGGTCTCCTTGCGCGAGACTTTGATGCCGAGCGGCACGGTGATGACGGCGAACGCCAGCACGGCGAAGCTGCCCGCCGCACGCGAACTCAAGATCACCGCGATGCGGGTGAGATCGCGCCGCTCCGTATCGCTGGCCGCGGCCCCCTTGGCGAGTAGCGCGGTCCGCCGCGCGCGCAGTTCATCAAAGGTCATGAACATGATTTTCTGCCCGGCCTGGATCTGCCGAAACACCCCGTCCAGCGGGAGCTCAACCGTGAGCGAGTCGGAATTACCGATCGGCTGGGGCTTGGAAAAATCTTCCGGATCGAGCCGGGCCCGGGTCTCGGCGCTGGCCTCGAAGAGCGTCAGCACCAAGCGGTCGTCCGCCTCGCGCAGGGCGATAGTCGCGCGCCGGGCGCGAACCAAGCCGGTGACCCGCTTCTGGGTGTCGAGTTTCCAGAGCCAGAAATCCTTTAATTCCGACCCTTTCCGCTCGTTGACGTAGACGACGAAACCATCGAAATCCCGGACAAATGTCTTGGGCACGATGAAGTTGAGCGGATTCTGCCGCACCGCCTCGAGCAGGGTGACGCGATACTCCGTCTGGGCTCTCGGCATGATCTCGAAGTTCAAAGCCAGAGATAGCGCCACACCCACCCAGGCGATCCACCACACCGGCCGCGCGATATAGCGCAGGCTCAAACCCGCCGCCCGCATGGCGGTGATCTCATGCTGGCTCGACATCCGGCCGAGCACGAGCAGCACGCCGGTCAGCAACCCGATGGGCAAGGCATAGACCGCCACAAACGGCACCAGCAGGCCGAGCAGGCGCGCCGCCGTGGCCGGATCCAACTGGCCCGCCACGACGTAGCCGAGCAAGTCGCGGAGGGCCTGGCCCGCGATGAGGACGAAGCCGAAGAGCCCCACCGCCGCCGCGCACGCCGCCGCGACACTGGCGAGAAGGTGGCGTTGCAAGAGTCCCATGGCGAGGCAGAGCAGAAAGGTGGAAAAAGAGGCGACCGCGGCGCGAGGTTGCCGTTGCCAAGCATCCGGCGCGTGCGACCTTGTTTCCAAGCATGAAGTTCGCGCCCGCCAAGCCGGCCCTGACCGGCGAGACCCTCGAAACCCTCTCCGCCCGCCTAAGCGAACGCGGCGAACCGGCCTTTCGCGCCCGCCAGATCCTCGACTGGGTTTACAAAAAACGCGCCCGCTCCTGGGACGAAATGAGCAACCTTTCCAAGCCCCTCCGCGCGTGGCTGGCGGAGACTTTCGAGCTGATACCCATCGGCCTGCTCTTCGACAAACAGTCGCGCGACGTCACCGATAAGCTGCTTTTCGAGCTCGGCGACCGTGCTCTGATCGAGACCGTGATCATCCGTGCCCCGCAGGAGGGCGTGGGCCTCGACGAGTCGCGCAAGACCATCTGCATCTCCACCCAGGTCGGCTGCGCCATGGCGTGCAAATTTTGCGCGTCCGGCCTGGCCGGACTGAAACGTGACCTCGAGGCCGGTGAGATCGTCGCCCAGCTCCTCCACGTCTGCTACCGCGAGGATGCCCACGATCCCCGCGCCCACGCCGGCCTCGCCACCTTCGACAACATCGTGGTCATGGGCATGGGCGAACCCCTCGCCAACTACGACGCCGTCCTCCGCGCCCTGACCATCGTGAACGCCGAGTGGGGCCTCGGCTTCGGCGCGCGCCGCATCACGCTCTCGACCAGCGGGCTCGTGCCGAAAATCCTCCGCCTAGCCGACGAGCCACTGGGCTTCCGCCTCGCCATCTCCCTCCACGGTGCGACCGACGAGGTCCGCGAGAAGATCATGCCGGTGAACAAGGCCTACCCTCTGGATAAACTCATCCCCGCGATCAAAGTCTTCACCGAGAAACACGGCCGCATGGTGACGCTCGAGTTTATCCTGATCGAGGACGTGAACGACTCCCTCGAACAAGCCGCCGCCCTGCGCGATATCGCCGCCGATCTGCACGCGCACGTGAACTTGATCCCCTACAACACCGTCGAGGGGTTGCCGTGGAAACGCCCGTCGGGTAATCGCATGGAGCGCTTCGCCGATATCCTGCGCGAGGCCCGCGTGCCGGTGACCCTGCGCCGCGAAAAAGGCCACGATATCGACGCCGCCTGCGGGCAGCTCCGCCTTAAGACCGAAAAAGACCGGGAAACGCTGGCGAGCCCGGCCTGAACCCGGATACCGCGATTATCCCGGCGGAGTATCGCGCAAGTTGTCGAGCCGTTGGGTAGGTGCATAATCCCCGGCCTGCACCTGGAAGGGGCTGGTCGCGGGGGACGCCCGAGCCGCCGACCAACAGCTTGTGCCAGACGACCCGCGATAATCGCGGTATTCGGCTTAAACCCAACGGCCCCGTGCCCGGCTCAGACCAGTGCGTTGCGGGCCATGACTTGGGAATACCAGCGGGCGCTCAGCTTGGGCGTGCGCTTCTGGGTCTGGAAATCGCAGTAAACCACGCCAAAGCGACGCTGGTAGCCATCCTCCCACTCGTAGTTGTCCATGAACGACCAGAGGAAATAGCCGGCCACGGGCACGCCGTCCACGGCGGCACGGCGCAGCTCCCCGAGGTAGTTTCGCACGAGGTCGCGGCGGTGCAGATCCTGGACCTCTCCGGCCACCGGCGGAGCGTCATCGTAGCCGCAGCCGTTTTCCGTGACGTAGATTTTTTTCACGCCGTAGACTTCCGCCGCCAGACGAGGCCCCCAGTAAAGGGCCTGCGGCGCGATCTTTAGCCAGACGGCGTCGGCCTTTGGATAACTCTCCGGAAACGGGAGCTTCTCGACCGCGCCGCGTTTGCCCGCCCGCACAAACTCGCCGGTGTAGATGTTCAGTCCGAGAAAATCCGTCGGTTGGGCGATGAGCGCCAGATCGCCTTTCGCCACGACCGGACGGTTCGCACCGGCGGCCTTGAAGTAGGCCGGATCGTAGGCACCACGATAAATAGGCTCGAGCACCCGCCAGTTGCCCTGACGGAAGGCCTTCCTCGCCGCCGCGATGTCGGCCTCGGTCTCGGTGACCGGGATCGGGCAGTAGGAGTTGTCGGTGATGCCGACTTTTGCCCCACGACCGCCGTGCTCGCGCACCGCCCGCACCCCGTGTCCGTGGCAGAGGAGGGCGTTGTGGTAGGTCTGGTTGACGACACCCGCGCCGAGCTTGAGTCCGGGGGCCTTCTGGCCGTTGCCGTAGCCGAGCTGGGTAAAGCACATCACCTCGTTGAGAGTGATCCAGTTTTTCACCCGATCGCCAAAGGCCTTCACGATGGTATCGGCGTAGGTGGCAAAGGCATCCGCCACCCGGCGATCCCGCCAGCCCCCGAAGCGCGTCTCCAGCACTTGCGGCAAATCCCAGTGGAACATCGTCACCCAGGGCGTGAGCCCATGTTTTTCCATCGAGTCGAAGAGCCGGTGGTAGAAATCGAGGCCCTTCTGGTTGAGGGCGCCGTCACCCTCGGGATAGATGCGCGGCCACGCGAGTGAGAGCCGGTAATGGCTCGCCCCGAGGGACCGCATGAGCTTAAAATCCGCGGCATAGCGGGTGTAGTGTTCACAGGCGGTGTCGAGCGTGTCGCCGTTGAGCACCCGGCCGGGTTCACGCGCAAAAGTATCCCACACGGACGGACCTTTGCCGTCGGTGAAAGCGGCACCCTCGATCTGCGGAGCGGCGGCGGCAAAGCCCCAGACGAAGTTCTTCGGGAAAGACAGAGGGCGGGGACGGATCATTTTAATTGCATAGAATTACAGCTTTAAATCGCACGCGGCTGCAAGTCTGCATCTAGGCGGGCAGGGAGCTTCACACGGCGAAGCCAAAATGCCGGAGCAGCGTCCGGGCCGTGGCCTCGGGCGCATCGATCTCGGCGTCGCTGAGCGGCAGGCTGCGCAGACCGATCTCGTGGTGGTAGAACCAGAGCGTGTCAGCCGTGACGTGCGCGGCAAAGGCGGTCTGGCAACCGCCCCCGAGCGCGGCCTGGAAAGCCCGCTCAAGGGTGACCGCACGGAAAGTGCGGTGGTCGAGCACGCTGCGAATCCGCTCCACATCCGCGACGCGCGTCTGAAGTGCGATCGCAGCCTGGCCGACCGCGGGGACCATGTGTTCGCAGCCGAGGGCGTGGAAGCTGACGCCTTGCCAGCCACCGATGCCGAGCCGGCGCAGGCCGGCGGCAGCGAGCACGGTGGCGTCGGCGACATGGTCCTGGCCGATTTTGCGCAGGCGGGTGTCCACGTTGCCGCGGATCTCGGTGAAGGTCGCGTCGGGAAAGAGCATCGCGAGTTGCAGCCGGCGGCGCGGACTGCTCGTCGCGATCACCGCGGGCGTCTCCACGCCGTCGCGGAGGACGAGGATATCACGCGGGTCTTCGCGCGGCAGATAGCCCGCGACGGCCAGTCCGGCGGGCAATTCGCCCGGCAGGTCCTTGCAACTGTGGACGGCGACGTCGGCCTCGCCGCGCAGCAAGGCCTCCTCGAGTTCCTTGGTGAAAAGCCCCTTGCCGCCCTGTTTTTCGAGGGACCACTCGACGCGTTGGTCGCCGGTCGTGACGATGCGCCTCAGCTCGGGCTCGACTCCGAGCGCGGCGCGCAAGTGCTCCGCGACCTGCCCGGTCTGGGCAAGTGCGAGCGGGCTCTGGCGGGTGGCGAGGATGAGCTTCGGCACGGGAAAAGGAGCCAGGAGCTGGGAGCTGGAATAAAAAGAGGCCGAGGCCATTACGCCTGCGGCCTCGAGAGTTGAATTCTAGTTTCTAGCTTCTTTCAAAGCTCAGCCCGCGTAGGCGCCTTGCACGCCACCGATGTTGCGCTTGGGCATCCAGGGCATGAGGCTGCGGAGGCGTTCGCCGGTCTTTTCGATCGGGTGGGCCTCGCCGGCCTTGAGCAGCTTGTTGTAGTTCTTCAGGCCGCCCTTGTATTCGGCGACCCACTCTTTGACGAACTTGCCGGACTGGATCTCTTTGAGGATCTTCTTCATCTCGGCCTTGGTCTTGGCGTTCACGACGCGGGGGCCGCGGGTGATGTCGCCGAACTTGGCGGTCTCGGAGATGGAGAAACGCATGCCGGAGATGCCCTTTTCATACATCAGATCGCAGATGAGCTTCAGCTCGTGAAGGCACTCGAAGTAGGCCATCTCGGGCTGGTAACCGGCCTCGATGAGGGTCTCGAAGCCCGCCTGCACGAGGGCGGAGGCGCCACCGCAGAGCACGGCCTGCTCGCCGAAGAGATCGGTCTCGGTCTCTTCCTTGAAGGTGGTCTGGAGCACGCCGGCGCGGGTGCTGCCGATGCCCTTGGCCCAAGCGAGGGCGTTTTTCTTGGCCTTCTTGGACTTGTCCTGGGCGACGGCGATGAGGGCGGGCATGCCCTTGCCTTCAACGTAGAGGCGGCGGACCATGTGGCCGGGGCCCTTGGGAGCGACCATGATGACGTCGACATCGGCCGGCACCGTGATGAGGCCAAAGTGGATGGCGAGGCCGTGCGAGAAGACGAGGGTCTTGCCCTTCTTAAGGTTGGGCTCGATGTCCTTCTTGTAGACGTCGGCCTGCTTCATGTCGGGGAGGCCGACGAGGATGATGTCGGCGAGGCGGACGGCCTCGGCGGTCGAGACTACCTTGAAGCCGTGCTTCTCGGCGACGGGCTTGGACTTGGAGCCTTCGTAGAGGCCGATGATCACGTTCACGCCGGAGTCCTTGAGGTTGAGCGCATGGGCGTGGCCTTGGGAACCGTAGCCGAGAACGGCGATGGTCTTGTTGGTGTAGAGGCCGAGATCGGCGTCTTTGTCGGTGTATACTTTGGCGGGCATGTTGGGAAAAAACAGCGGGGTTTGAGGTTTGGGGAAACAGGGGCGCGGGAGACTCAGCGCTTCAGCGCGAGGGTGCCGGTGCGGGCGAGCTCGAGGATGCCGAACGGCGCGAGCAGATCGAGGAAGGCGGTGACCTTGGCGGCGTCGCCCACCAGCTCGACGATGAGCTCGTTGTGGTCGACGTTGACGATCTTCGTGCGGAAGATCTCGCAGATCTGCATGACCTCGGAGCGGGACTTGGCGGTGGCCTTGACCTTGACCAGCACGAGCTCGCGCTGCACGGCCTGGCCATCCTTGAAGTCGGTCACCTCGACGACATTTACCAACTTGCGCACCTGCTTGATCGAAAGGTCGAGCGCGGTGTCATCGCCCTTCAGCACCACCGTGATGCGCGAGAGCGAGGCATCGTGGGTGGGCGCGACGTTGAGCGAGTCGATGTTGAAACCACGGCCGGAGAAAAGGCCGGTGACGCGGGCGAGGACGCCGAACTTGTTCTCAACCAGAATCGAGATCGTGTGACGCATGGACGAAGGGTTTTGCGGAAAGGTAGAGGGAAAAAGGAAGCTGGTGGACGCTGAGGGACTCGAACCCCCGACACCCTCGGTGTAAGCGAGGTGCTCTAACCAACTGAGCTAAGCGTCCGAACCAAAGGAGCTAGGAAAGCCAAGGCCCTCGGCGGCTGACAAGGGTTATTTGAAAGGAGCGCCGAGGACGGCGCATCCGGCAACCGGAAACCGACGGGGCATAGAATCGCGAAACTCAGACGGCGGCGCCGCCCCGCTGGCTCAGCAGCCAGCCCTCGCGGCACATCAGCTCGGCGTTTTGCACCGCGTTGAGCGCGGCACCCTTCCAGAGGTTGTCACCGCTGACCCAGAAGGAGAGACCGTTGTCGAAGGCCGTGTCCACCCGCAGGCGGCCGACGCCGCACTTCACCCGCTCGGCAAAAGCCAGCGGGGTCGGGTATTGGCGCGCGGCCGGGTCATCCACCAGCTCGGCGCCGGGGAAAGCGGCGATGGCGGCCCGGGCCTGCTCGACGTTGACCGGACGCTCGAACTCGGCCGCCACCGAGACCGAGTGGGCGCGCACCACCGGCACACGCACGCAGGTGGCGGAGACCCGCAGCTCGGGCAAATCCATGATCTTGCGGCTCTCGAGGCGCATTTTCTCCTCCTCGCCCGTGTAGCCATCCGCCCCGAAAGAATCGATCTGCGGGATGCAGTTAAACGCGATCTGGTAGGGATAAACCTTTGCCACGAGGGACAGCCCGGCGGCATGCGCCGCGATCTGGTCCGCGAGCTCCTGCACCGCCTCCGCGCCCGTGCCGGACACGGATTGAAAAGTGGAAACAAAGATGCGCTTGAGCCCGAAAAGCCGGTGCAGCGGGTAAAGCCCCATAAGCATGACTGCCGTGGAGCAATTCGGGTTGGCCACCAGACCGCGATGTCCGCGCAGGGCCTCCGGGTTGATCTCGGGGACCACCAGCGGCACATCGGCCTGCTGTCGATAGGCGGAGCTCTTGTCGATGACGGTGCAGCCGCTGGCGATGGCATCCGCCGCCAGCGCACGCGTGACCGGCCCGCCGGCCGCGAAGAAGGCCAGGTCCACGCCGGCGAAGGCGCCCGCCTTGGCCTCCTCGATCACGAGGGGCTGGCCGCCGACCGTTATGGTCTTACCCGCCGAGCGCGCCGAGGCAAAAAGCCGCAGCCGGGAAACCGGGAATTGGCGTTCCTGCAACAGGCGGACCAGTTCTTGACCAACCGCGCCAGTGGCGCCGACGATACCGACAACATATTTACGCGTGCTCACGATGGATGAAAATAGGGAGTTGTTGAACAAAACCCGCCTGCGCCTCGGCATCAAGCCCGCAGACCGCCTCCTCTATGTCTGCATCGCCACCCAGACCCTGCAGCTTTTTCGCGGCGACACCCTCGTCCGCGCCTACCCCGTATCCACCTCCCTGCGCCCGCCAAGCAACGTGAAGGACTCGCTCGGCACCCCGCGCGGTCTGCACGAGATCGCCGAGCGCATCGGCGGCGAACAACCCGCCGGCATGGTTTTTAAAGGCCGCCGCCCCACCGGCCGGCACTTCTCCGAGCACCCGGACGACGGCAATCTCATCACCAGCCGCATCCTTTGGCTGCGCGGCCTGGATCCCGGATTCAACGCCGGCCGCGCGCCCACCGGGGAGGATATCGATACCCACGCCCGCTACGTCTACATCCACGGCACCAACCGCGAAGACCGCATCGGCCAACCCGCCAGCGCCGGCTGCGTGCTCCTGCGCAACCTCGACGTCATCACCCTGCACGAGGAGGTCCGCGTCGGCGACCACGTCTTTATCACCGACTGAGCACAACCATTCGACTGAACCCAACACCACCGCGAAGGGGTCAGGCCGAGAAATGTTAAATTTTACGCTGGTTCCGTTGTCGGCTGAGCAAGCTGCGCGCCGCATCGGCCGAGCCCAGATTCATGTTTACCCCCAACCAGGCCAACGACGCCCCGCATGTTTCTCGGACCGCGAGGGCGAGTTCCAATTTCCACGGCGCGGACCGATTCGACGTGCGCAGATCGTCCGGCGACCGCCCCGCCGTGGCAAGAGCATCCGCCAACGTGGTTTGCCAACGGGCTTCACGTAAAGCGCGCGCCTCGTTTGCCGACAGGCCGGGGGTCAAGGCCAGAGAGCTATGATCCTTGGCCACCGCCCGCCGCCAAGCCTCCGTGCCGATCGCCCAACCCCGCGACATGGCGCCGAAGCCCAGCCTCTCCTGCTCCTCCGGCCGCCCCGCCAGTTCGCGCAGTCGCTGCACATAGGTAGTCCATCCTTCGGTGTCATCCGTTAGCCCCGCCGCCCGCAGCCAAGCACCCGCCTCCAGCCCGGCGAAACGTTCCCCGCCCACCAAAGCACGCAGACTACTCCACCGAAAAACCGCCACTTGCTCGGCCGAGATGATGCCCGCACGCACCGGATTAAGATGAATGTAATTCACCAGACGCCCCAGCGATGCGTCATTTTCGACCAACAAAGCCTGGTAACGCCCCTGAAACAGGTGCCCGCGCTCGCCATGCAGGCGATTAAATCTCGTCGCAAAAGTGCTTTGCAGCCAATGCATACCATCTTTGAGATTCGGCTCCGGTGTCTGCAGCGCGAGATGGTAGTGGTTTCGCATCACCACATAGGCGTGCAACCGCCAACCGTAAAGTTTGACTGCTTCACGCAAGGCCCCGACGAAAGCCTGCGCCTCCCCGGCATTGGTAAATAAATCCCGCCGGTAATTCCCTCGATTGAGGACGTGGTAAATCGCCCCCTCGAACTCAATTCGTAACTTGCGCGCCATGTTGTAGCTATTTCTGCAGTCCCGTCTTGCTCACGCAAATGTATTTTACATTTCTCGGCCTGACCCCTTTGAATTGGCGCCCTCCACGAAGAAACCCGCGTCGGCGACCACGTCTTCATCGCAGACTGAGAAAAGCCATTCGAAGTGGTCTTCCGGCTGATGCCAAACTGCTTACAAAGCTCCGTGAGCGTAAAACGCTCCGTCTGGGCCAGCGTAACGAATCTGATTAACTCTTCCATTGGGGTCGTGGTCCTCCAGGGCATATGCCCAAAATGTAACCTACGTCCCCGGACTACTTGTCGCCTAGGTCTCCTGATCATACCCCCGATGTCCTGATGGCTTAAGATTGCGCCCTGATTTATTTCAAAACCACAAAACCCGGCCCGATCCATCCGCCGAACTCCGCCTGCGCCAATTTTGCCTTCGACATGCGGCGAAATGCTGCTTTAAAAAAAGCATACAAAACATGCAATCGACTGGAGCAACCTTTCCGGCAGTGTTCTCCGTTCAGCCGCGTAAAGAAAGTGAACAGTAACGAAATAGAGCCGGTAAGGGAATAAGCGATTAACCGAGTAAGCCCATAGCATCTTCAGGCGAAAATAACAAAAATCGGCCAGACCCCATTTTAGCTCCGTTTCAATTTAATGCCCATACCAGCCAGATCCCTCTTCCGCGCCTGTGGCCTGAAAGCCGCGTAAAAAAATAAAAATATTACAATGAATACCCACTTTAAAAATGCTTTGGTCGCTGCCATTATCACCTGCCTCTGCTTCTCTGCTTGCAATCGAAGCCCGAAGGCCGAAAGAGAAAATCAGAAAGTCATCCCTGAGTTAAAAGGCATTAAACTCGGTTCGTCGCTTAATGAGGTATTTGCGGTCGCATTTGGTGAACGATTTAGTCAAAAAAGAATTTCTTTTGATTTTGAGAATTCCTTCGACGTTAGTTTAACCACTAACAGTCGCATCCCTTCTATAGGCGGTAGCACCCTGTATGAGATGAAGTTAAATTTCCTAAAGGACAAGCAACCGGAGAATTCGCGTCTACAAACAATAACGGTAACAATACCAGTAGACTGCTTTGATGGAGTGCTTCAAGGATTAAACGAAAAATACGGAAAAGGTGAGATTATCGGATCAGGAAATGATGGGAAATATCACCAGTGGTCACTTTCCCGTGGTCCGCTCGGCGAAACTCGCTATTTAATCCAATTGCAGAAGGTTGAGTCTAACAATGAGGACAAGCTTCTTCTTTGCATGATGGACTTCAATCCAAAAAATGAGTCGTGGGAATTTATACATGAATTGGCTGCCAAGGAAAAAGCATCGCAGTCCAAGGACCTTTAAGCGCGGGCCAAACGGCAGCGAGCCAAACGGGGCCAGGTTTGAAGCCCTAGGCAAAGGGGTCTGGCCGATTTTTGTTAGTTTTATCCAAGTATCGAAAACGGGCAGAAACCAAGGCCAAACGAATCTGGCCGGAAACCGCTAGCCTAGGGGCGAAGCGGCATGCCGTCAGGCCGGGCTTTTCACGGCGCTCAGCCTGACTTCATTTACGCTCTATTATTGTTATTTCGCAGCCTGCTGCAAAACCCAGCTGCAGGAATCCGAAAGCGTTTTACCGTTGGCTTGGGTGGTGGCCTCAATCGTGTTAATACCCGGCTGCAACTTCACGCCGGGCCAACGCGCGATCTTTAAATCGCTGGGCTTTACAACCCCTTGGGATTGGCCGTTCACCTTGAGCTCCACCTCTGCGCAATTGGAATACACCTTCACCTCGGTGACCGGGTGTAGCCTCGAAACCAGGCGGCGGGAAGTCAGGTGGATCATCGGCTCGGGGTTCCAATTCGCTTTATAAAAAAGAAGGCGTCTTTTTTGATACGCCGATCATGGGTAACCATGCCTTTGTCGTTAAGCGCCAAGATATTGCCTTCTTTTCTGCCCTGGCAGGCAAAGTCGAACATGTTCCAGATGAAAGTGCCCCACAAAAGAGGATTGTCGCGCATGGTAGCCCATTCCTCTTCATGGACATAGGCTTGATATTCCTCCGGATGGAATGGCCCCCTCGGCTCAGGTTGCACGAGTGCACCCTCGGTGTGGTGCCCGATATTGGCCCCTGCCCCATATTCGCTGATGGCGATGCGTTTTCCTACTTCAGCCGATCGTTTCTCGATGTTAACCTTCATCTCGGACGGCGGGGTTGGGTGATACCAGCCCGGGTAGGTATTGAAGCCTATCTGTTCGGTGACCAAGTTGAACGATTCCTGCATGCGACAAGAGGCCGAGACGACCAAGCGGTTCGGATCGATTTCTTTTACGACCGCTTGCAGGTGGGCGAGTTTTTCATCGCTGGGGGGCATGGGTCTGGTGCCGAGTTCATTAAAAAGGCCCCACCAGGCGACGCTCGGATGATTATAGAGCTGGCAAACCATCTCCCGGAGAAACTCTTCGCTGTTCAGCCAGAAAGCACGGCGACAAGCCAAAGAGGTCTGGCCGAGAAATGCTGAAAAGTTGACCTGAAAGGTGTTCGTGAGCGTGCAACCGTTGATTGTTATGATACGGGGACATACGGAACAGGTTGCCCGGGAATGTCGGTTGAAATCCGCCAAACAACAGAACTATCACATGCCGCCTAAAATTAACGATTCTCGGCCCGACCCCATAGGCTAGACTGCCCATAGGCTAGACTGCACACGACAATGTTCCACCTAGTGTCGAAGCCAAAATAGTATAGAACCGAGAAAGTAGGTTACACTCTGGGGCATATGCCGTATCTGCTCGCCCGCATCAGGCCCCCTTGGCGAAAAGTAGGCGAAGCGAGTTTAGGCAGACCAGCACGGTGCTGCCTTCATGGGCCGTGACGCCGAGGGCGAGCGGCACCCGCCCGAAGATCGTCGCCAGCGCCATGCACGCCACCACGCCGAGCGCGATAATCAGGTTTTGCCGAATCACCGCCCGGGCGCGGCGACTCAGGTCGAGCGCGGTAAACACGCCCTCGATGCGGTCATTCATCAGCACGATCTCCGCCTGCTCCAGCGCGGCGTCGCTACCCCGCGCGCCCATGGCGATGGCTACGTCCGCCGCAGCTAGGCTGGGGGCGTCGTTCACGCCGTCGCCCACCATGGCCACCCGGCGCCGGCCGCCGTCCTTTAGCGCGGTCACGCTCTCGACCTTTTGCGCTGGAGAAAGCCCTGCGCGCACTTCGTCCAGCCCCAGCTCCGCGCCCACCGCCTCGGCCGTCGCACGGCGGTCGCCGGTCAGCATGACGGTGCGCAGGCCGGCCCGGCGCAGTCTTTCCAGCACCGGGGCGGACTCGCGGCGGATCGCGTCCTTCAGCAGCACCCGCCCGAGGTAGCCCGGCCCCACCACCCAGACTTCGGAAAACTCCGCCGCCGAATTGGGCAACTTCTCCGCCCAGCCCTTGAGCGGCCCCTTTTCTAGGAGTTCCCGCCGTCCCAGCATCACCGCCGCGCCGCCGAGCCGCCCGCGCACGCCCTGCCCGGTGAGCGACTCGAAACCCTCGATCACCCGCTCCGCCACGCCCCGCGCGCGGGCATCGCGCACGATGGCTCGCGCCAGCGGATGCTCGGACCGCGCCTCGAGGGCCAACGCCAGCTCCATGACCTCGCTCTCCCGGCCCGGGGGAAAACTCTCGTAGGCCTCGACCACCATCTCGCCGGTCGTGAGCGTCCCCGTCTTGTCGAGCGCGATCACGTTGACCCCGGCCAGCTTCTCGAGGGCGGCACCACCGCGAAACAGCACCCCGCGCCGCGCGCCCCACGCTATGGCCGCGAGGATGGCCGAGGGGATGGACAAAACCAGGGCGCACGGACTCATGACCACCAGCAGAGTCATCGCCCGGTAAAAGGCCGACGGCGCCGCCGGCGTGCCGTGCCAAGGCTCGATACCGAGGGCGCGCCACCAGACCAGAAACATCGCCGCGCTGATCCCCAGCACCGCGTAGGTGTAGACGGTGCCGAATTTATCGGTGAAGCGCTGGCTGGGCGCCCGCATTTTCTGGGCGCCGTGGATCAGGCGGATGATTTTCTGCAAGGTGCTCTCGGAGGGCAGGCGGACGACGCGCCAGTCGAGGGTTCCCCCGAGGTTGATCGTGCCGCTATAGACGGGGTCGCCCTTGACCTTGTCCACCGGGGCAGCCTCGCCGGTCAGGGCGGACTCATCCGCCCCGCTCTCGCCGGCCTCGACCACGCCGTCCGCGCAAAACGCCTCACCCGGCCGCACCCGCACAAGATCCCCTACCCCGACCTCCTCGACTGCCACCACCCGCTCCAGGCCGTCGCCGCCGACCAGGGTAGCCTGTTTCGGCGCGGTTTTGAGCAGCGCATCCACCTCGCGATGCGTGCGCTCATTGGCAAAGGCCTCCATCGCGCCCGAAGCCGAGAAGAGAAACAACAACAACACCGCCTCGCTCCAGGCCCCGATGGCCGCCGCGCCCACCGCGACCGCGAGCATGAGAAAATGGATGTCGAGCCTCCCGCGGCGCAGGTTGGCCCACGAATCGATGGCCGCATCCCAGCCACCCGCAATCAAAGCCCCGGCGAACAACGCGGTCGCCAGCCAAGGCGGCCCCCAGCCAAAGGCCGAGCACGCCCAGCCCGCCAGCCCGAGCCCGCCGCAGGTCGCCGCGAAGGCCGCCAGCTCGCGCCAATCCTCCTCCTCGTGCGCATCCCCGGCCTCGCCGCTCTCCGAGGCCGGCCAGGCATACTCCTTCCAGCGCCAGAGCTTGGGCGCGGTCTCGCAACCCGGCCCGCTGAGCTGCACCACCCCTCCCTCACGGGTCAGGGTAAACCCGGCCGGCGCCGCGGCGTCCTTCGCCAACTCGGCGGCGATGGTCGCCAGAGTCGCATCAAGCCGGGCGCGCAGAGCCTCCACGTCGATCTGGCCGAGAGTGGCGAGCTGCACGCGCCGCGCGCCGGCATCGAGCCGCACCGCCCCTACCCCGGGCTCGTTGCGCAAAAACTCGGCCAGCGTCTCCGTCCAGTTGGCATTCATGCGCCCATGATTGGCGGCCGGGGGCGGGGCGTCCAGCAAGAGCGTGGACCCTCTCTCTGCGCACCGGGCTTGCGCCTCCGTCTAGCGAGCCCACGCTGCCCCACCCGCCATGATCGGTCTGCGCGACGAAAACGAAGCCCTCCCGCCCGACTCCGACGACGCCCCGCCCGCGCCGCTGCCGGTCCGCGCGCCCGAGCTCGCCGCGAAGCTCTTCGGCGAAGGCGGCATCCTCCACGTCGCCCTTTCCCTCGAACACCGCCCGCAGCAGGCCCGCATGGCCGCCGCCGTGGCCGATGCCGTCGCCTCCGACACCCCGCTGGTTTTCGAAGCCGGCACCGGAGTGGGCAAGTCCCTCGCCTACCTGCTGCCAGGAATTATCCACGCCTTCGACCAGAAGCGGCAATTAATCGTCTCGACCCATACCATCGCGCTCCAGGAGCAGCTCGACCAAAAGGACCTGCCGCTCTGCCGCCGCGTTTTCCGCGCCGACCCCGCCACCGCCGCCTACGCCGACTTCAAGTCCGCCGTGCTGGTGGGCAAGGGCAACTACCTCTGCACCACCCGCCTCGCCACCGCCCTGCGCGACAAGCAAGAGCTCTTCGCCACCCCCGAGCACGCCGAGCTCCAGCGCGTGGCCGCCTGGGCCGAGCAGACCGAGACCGGCCTGCGCCACGAGATCGTGCCCGCGCCCTCGCCCGATGTGTGGGAGCTGGTCAACGCCGAGTCCTCCGCCTGCGCCCGCAAATACTGCGACCCCGAGCACTGCCCTTACCAACGTGCCCGCGCCCGGCTCCGCTCCGCCCACGTCATCATAGTCAACCACTCCCTGCTCTTCGCCTTGATCGCGGCCGGAGGCGCCACCGCCAACGGCTCGGCCGACAAGGGCGTGCTGTTCCCCGACGACCTCGTGGTGCTGGACGAGGCCCACACCGTGCCCGAGGTCGCCACCGACTACTTCGGCCTGCGCCTCTCCAGCTACGGCGTCGAGCGCATGCTCCGCCATCTCTACAACCCGAAAACGAAACGCGGCCTGTTGCAAAAAATGGGGTCGCCGGAGGAGCGCCAGCTCGTGCAGGACGCACTCGAGGCCTCCCACCAGTTTTTCTCCGCCCTACAAGAGAACCACCTCGCCCAGCGCCCCATCGTCCGTATCCGCGCCGAGAACTGCGCCGAGTCGTGGCTCGATGGTCCGCTGCTCGCCTTGCAAAAGGCCGTCCGCACCCGGGCGGACAAATTCGACGAGGGGCGCGAACGCGAAGAGCTACTGGAGCAGGCCGGCAAGCTGCGCGGCGCCCAGCTCGGCATCCGCCGCTTCCTCGCCTTGGAGGAGCCGGAGAAAAACGTCTACTGGCTGGAGCGCACCGGCCGGCGCCAGACCGTGGTGGCGCTACGCTCCGCCCCGATCGACATCGCCCCGCAATTGAAGGAGACCCTGCTCGACCGCCAGACCGCGGTCGTCTTGACCAGCGCCACCCTCGCGGTAGCCGATGACCTGAAACCCTTTCTCGCCCGCATCGGCGGACCCCGCGTGCGCGCCGAGGTGCAGCACTCGCCCTTCGACTACGCGAAGAACATGCGGGTTTACCTCGCCGCCGACGTGCCGCTGCCAACCCGCGACGAGGCCCGGCTGGCGCTCGACGTGCTCGCCGACCACATCGACTTCTGCACCCGCCGCACCACCGGTGGCTCGCTCGTGCTCTTCACCAGCTACGCCGACATGCAGCGCGTGGCCGAGATCGTCGAACCGATCTACCGGGGCGCCCACCGGCCCTTTTTTATGCAGGGCCCGGGCTCAAACCGCACCGAACTCGCCCGGCAGTTGCGCGAGGCCGGCAACGGCGTGCTTTTCGGCACCGAGTCCTTCTGGACCGGTATCGACGTGCCCGGTGACGCCCTCTCCCAAGTCATCCTCACCCGCCTGCCCTTCCAAGTCCCCACGCATCCGGTGCTGGAGGCCCGCACCGAGCACATCGAGGCGCGCGGCGGCAACCCCTTCGCCGAACTCACCCTGCCCGACGCCCTCATGACGTTCCGCCAGGGCATCGGCCGGCTGATCCGCAGCCAGCGCGACCGCGGCGTGATCACGATTCTCGACTCGCGCATCGTGCAAAAAACCTACGGCCGCCAGTTCCTCGCCTGCCTGCCCCAGCCCAGACACGTCCGTTTCAATCGCGGGAACCGCGCCGAAGTCTTCCAACCTTTTATTTGAAGCTGACCGGGTTCTAGACAACTTCACGCACCTCCATGCAGCTTTCCTCCGCCGCCCAGACTGATATTGGCCTCCATCGTTCGGAAAACGAGGACCGGCTGCTCCGTGACGATGATCTGCGCATCTACGCCGTGGCCGACGGCATCGGCGGCCTGCCGGGCGGGGCCGAGGCGGCCGCCACCGCGATTGCCAGCCTCCTGGAGGAAGCCCAGGCGGCCGGCGAAGCAGTCAACCTCGCCCACGCCTTCGACGCGGTGAACGAAGAAATCCTCCGGCTTTCCGCTAAGCTAGCGCCGGACACCGGCCTAGGCACTACCCTCTGCGCCCTTACCATCACGGAGAAAGACAAACTTCTCCACCTCGCCAACGTCGGCGACTCGCGTTGTTACCTGTTCCGCGAGGGCCGCCTCCAGCAACTTACCGAGGACGATACGATGGAAAACGAGGTCCTTCGCCGCCGCGCCAACGGCGAGGATATCGAGCTTGAGGACCGCTACCGCAACGCCCTTACCCGCTGCATTGGCCAGCCGATGCCTCTATATGTCCAAGTGAGTCGCCACGCCTTGCAGTCAGGAGACCAGCTATTGATCTGTTCGGACGGCATTTCGCGCCAGATCGACGATGCCGGCATCGTGCGACGGCTCGGTGCTGACCTCACGCCCTCAGCGATCCTCGCGGCCCTCATCGCAGACTCACTGATCGCAGGCGGTCTGGATAACGCCACCGGCGTGCTGGTGCGCATCGACGCGATTTAATCCACCCACCGACCGTGATGAACGACCGCGTCGCCCGCTTCACCGCACTAGTCGGGAGCCAGCCGGACAATCCCCTTTTTCGCTTCAGCCTCGCCCAGGCCCTCGACTCGGCGGGGGATTTGGCCGGTGCGGCTCGACACTACCAGCTCTGCGCCGACGCCCGCGCCGACTGGATGATGCCTCGCATCCTACTCGGCAAAGCCCTGCTGCGCACCGGCAAGCCGGGCGCCCGCGCAGCCGCCCGGCCGGTGCTGGAGGAGGCGCTCGCTCTGGCCATAGCCCAGGATCATCAAGATCCGGCCATCGAGCTTAGTGGACTACTTGCCTCTCTAGAATAAGCCGGGCGACGCCCGTCTGGGAGCGCCGCCGCGGCCACACTGCTCAATCCTCGGCCTGGAGCGCCGCGATGACCGAGAAATCCTCCAGCGTGCTGGTGTCGCCCTTCACCTCGCCGCCAACCGCGATCTGCTTGAGGATGCGACGCATGATTTTACCGGAACGGGTCTTCGGCAGGGCCGCCGCGATGCGAATCTGGTCGGGCTTGGCGAAGGAGCCGATCTCCTTGCCCACATAGGCGCGGAGTTGCTCCTTCAATTCCTCGGAAGCGACCACGCCGTTTTTCAACGACACGAACACCACGAGCGCCTGGCCCTTGAGCTCGTCGGGCTTGCCCACCGCCGCCGCCTCGGCGACCGCCGGGTGTGAACCCAGCGCGCTCTCCACCTCGGCCGTGCCGATGCGGTGGCCGGAGATGTTGAGCACGTCATCAATGCGGCCGACGATCCAGAAGTAGCCGTCCTTGTCCTGCTGCGCGCCATCGCCGGTGAAATACCACTCCGGGTGCTTGGGAAACTCGGAGAAATAGGCCTGCTTAAACCGCGCGTCGTCGCCCCAGAGGGTGCGCAACATCGAGGGCCAGGGCTTGGTAATGACGAGTTTGCCACCCTTGCCACGGGGCACTTCCTTGCCGGTCTCGTCGACCACCTTGGCGTTGATCCCGAAAAAGGGCAGCGTAGCCGAGCCGGGCTTGAGCGGAGTGGCGCCGGGCAGAGGCGTGATCATGATGGAGCCGGTCTCCGTCTGCCACCAGGTATCCACAATGGGACAACGGCCCTTGCCGATGAGTTTGTGATACCAACGCCAGGCCTCGGCGCTGATCGGCTCGCCCACGCTGCCGAGCAGACGCAGCGAATCAAGGCGGTGCTTGAGCACATAGTTGTCGCCCCAGCGCATGAAGGCCCGGATGGCGGTCGGCGCGGTGTAAAGGATGGTCAGGCTATGGCGGTCGATCATCTCCCAGAACCGGTCCGGCTCGGGCTGATTGGGTGCGCCTTCGTAAAGGAAGACGGTTGAGCCGTTCGAAAGCAGGCCGTAAACCACGTAGCTGTGGCCGGTGATCCAACCGATATCGGCCGAGCAGAAATAACGGTCGGTCTCCTTGAGATCGAAAATGTAGTGGGAGGAGACCTTCGCCCCCAACAGGTATCCGGCGGAGGTGTGCAACACGCCCTTGGGTTTTCCGGTGGAACCCGAGGTGTAGAGGATAAAGAGCGGATGCTCGGCGTCGAAGGCTTTGGCCTTGTGCTGATTAGGACCGCCCTTCCAGGCGTCGTGCCACCAGATGTCGCGTCCCTCGGTCATCTTGACGTCGTGGCCGGTGCGCTTGACCACGAGGCAAGCTTGGATGGAAGGGCAGCCGGGCAGGGCCTTATCCACGGCGGACTTTAGCTCGATGATCTTGCCGCGCCGCCACCCGCCGTCGGCGGTGATAACGAGCTTGGCCTGGCAATCGTTGATGCGGTCCTTCACCGCCTCGGGTGAAAACCCGCCAAAAATCACGGTGTGAATCGCGCCCACCCGGGCGCAGGCGAGCATCGCGATCATAGCTTCGGGGATCATCGGCAGGTAGATCGCCACGCGGTCGCCCTTACCCACCCCGAGGTTCTCAAACACGTGCGCCAGACGGCAGACGTGGAGGTGTAACTGCTTGTAGGTAATGGTCCGGACGTCGCCCGGCTCGCCCTCGAAGATGATCGCGGCCTTGTTCTCGCGCACCGTGCCGAGGTGGCGGTCGAGACAGTTCTCGCAGACGTTCAAAGCTCCGCCCACGAACCACTTCGCATGCGGCGGTTTCCAGTCAAGGACCTTGCGGAAGGGCTTGCGCCAAACCAAGTGCTCCGCCGCCATTCGCTTCCAGAATGTTTCTGGAGCATTGACAGACTCGGCGTGGAGCTTCTTGTAGGAAGCCATATTGCCAAGGTTGGCTTGGCGCTGAAACTCAGCAGTTGGTTTGAACACCCGTTTTTCACGGGACACGGAAGTGATGTTTTTATCCGACACGTTGAGGTGCTGGTTGAGGTTAGGGGATTCGTAAGTGCGCCGTCCAACGGCATGTCCACAAACGCGTCGCCCTTATTCAGACCGCTTTAGGCAGCGTCAAGCCCCCGCGGAAAACATTCTCCGCGACCGCCCCGGCTCCAACCTACGACTCTCCGAAATGCCCGCCAAGAAACCCGCCACCCGCCGCGCCCCCGCGAAAAAGAAAGCATCCGCCAAGGACGCAGCATCCGCCGCGCCCGAACTCGCCCTCAGCCAGGAACCCGCCCCCGCCCCCACCCCGGCGGTAGAGATCGAGCCGGCTCCCGTCGCGGCCGCCCCGATCGCCCCCGCTGCCCCCGCCCGCCGTCGGGTGATTGCCGCCCCCGCCGAGCACCGTCCCGAGCCAGCCCCGATTTCCACCCCCACGCCCCCGGCCGCGGCTATCCCAGCCCCCGCCCCCAGCCCTGAGCCCGTTCCGGTGGCCGTCGTGGCGACCCCAGCTCCCGTCCCCGCTCCGGCCACGGCAACTCCTGCCCCGGCTCCGGCCCCGGCTCCGGCCCCCGTGGTCGCACCACCGGCGTCCTACCAGGAAAACCTGGTGAAAGTCGAAGGCATCCTCGACATCGACCTCCAGCGTGGCGGCGGAAACGGCGCCCTGCTCGACCCGACCAAAAACGGCCGCCGCCGCCCGTCCGACACCTTCGTGCCCAAGGAAATGATCCGCCGCTTCCGCCTGAAGCAGGGCAGCATCATCAAGGGCATCGCCTGGCCCGCGGAGGGCCGCTTCCCCAATCCGAAGATGAAGTTCATCGAGTCGGTCGACGGGATAGATCTGGAGGAACGTATCCGTAAATTGGATTTCACCCAGCTCACCACGATCTCGCCTGAGCAGCAATTAAAGCTGGAGACGAAGGACGCCCGCATGACCACCCGTGCGATCGACCTCTTCTGCCCCGTCGGTAAGGGCACCCGCGGCCTCATCGTCGCCCCGCCGCGCACCGGCAAGACCACCATTCTGCGCGATATGGCCCTCGGGGTGATTGAGAACCACCCGGAGTGTCACGTCATGATCCTGCTGGTCGACGAGCGCCCCGAGGAGGTCACCGACTTCCGCCGCAGCGTGGGCGCCGAGGTCTGGGCCTCATCCAATGACGACCCGGTGGAAAACCACATCCGCGTCGCCGACCTCGCCATCGAGCGTGCCCGCCGCCTCGTGGAAGTCGGTCGTGACGTCGTGCTGTTCATCGACTCGCTCACCCGCCTCTCCCGCGCGCACAACACCGCCAAAAACTCCGGTCGCACCGGCTCCGGCGGTCTCGACGTCCGCGCCCTCGAAAAACCCCGCCAGCTCTTCGCCTCCGCGCGCCGCACCGAGGAGGCCGGCTCGCTCACCATCATCGCCTCCATCCTCGTCGAGACCGGCTCGCGCATGGACGACGTGATTTTCCAAGAGTTCAAGGGCACCGGCAACAGCGACCTTATCCTCGACCGCAAATGCGCCGAACTGCGCCTCTGGCCCGCGATTAACATCCAGGCCTCCGGCACCCGCAAGGAGGAGTTGCTGATCGAGCCCAAGCGACTGGAGACGATCCACTTTTTCCGACGCGCCCTTGTGCAAGCCAAGATCGAGGAGGCTTGCGAAACGATGATCGCGCGCGTCGGCAAGACGCGGAACAACGACGAGTTTATTAAGCTCATCGCCCGCTGAAGACCGGGCCGGGCCGGCTTCAGGCTACGGCCATGTAGGGCAGTCCGGCGGCGGTGGCCTGAACGGCGGGCAGACCGTCGATCAGATCGCCGATGGCGTCCCAGCGGCCATTCACCAGCGCGTCACGGGCGGACTCACGCTGGGTGATCGCGATTTTCTCGCCGCCGAAACGGACTTCGCGGGCAGCGACGTCTACGATAATCTCCAAGGCGGGGTTAGCCTCGATGGCAGCAGAGACCTTAGCGATGTCCTCGCGAGTGGCATTCACGCACGGGATGCCCAGCGTGGTGCTGTTCCCAAAGAAGATCTCGGCAAAGTTCTCGGCGATCACAGCCCGGAAGCCGGCCTTGTGGATGGCCTGGGGGGCGTGCTCGCGCGAGGAGCCGCAGCCAAAATTGGCACCGGAGAGGAGGACGGTGGCGCCCTTGTGCTCGGGTTTGTCGATAGGATGGCCGGTCGGCACGCCCTCGGGCGTGTGGCGCACGTCGTAAAACAAGAATTCGCCGAGACCGTCGAAAACCACGCACTTCATGAAGCGCGCGGGGATGATGCGGTCGGTATCGATATCGTTGCCGGGGACGTAAACGCCGCGACCGATGACGGAGGTGATTTTTGCGAGAGCCATGTTTGTTAAGAAGTCGGATTTATTGGCCCACGAAACACACGAAATGACACGAAATCAGAGGTTCGGGTTTCGTGCTCTTTCGTGTGTTTCGTGGGCAACTTGAATTGATATTCGTTTGATCAGTTGACCGCGAAGACCTCGCGGGCGTCAGCGACCACGCCGGTGACGGCGGCGGCGGCGACCATGACCGGGCTCATCAACACGGTGCGGCCGGTGATGGAGCCCTGGCGGCCCTTGAAATTACGATTGGAGGACGAGGCGCAGAGTTCGTCGCCGATGAGCTTGTCGGGGTTCATCGCGAGGCACATCGAGCAACCGGCGGCGCGCCACTCGAAGCCCGCCTCGGCGAGGATCTTGTCGAGGCCGAGCTTCTCGCACTGGAGCGCGACGATCTGCGAGCCGGGCACGGCGATGGCGCGCACGCCCGGGGCGACCTTGCGACCCTGGATGTATTTGGCCACTTCCTGGAAATCGGAGAGGCGGCCGTTGGTGCAGGAGCCGAGGAAAGCGACGTTGATTTTGGTGCCTTTGATGGGCTGGCCGGCGGGCAGCTTCATGTAGGCAAGGGCCTCGATGATACCGGCGCGATCGTCGTCGGAAGCAGCGGTCTCGGGACTGGGGATGTTCTCGTTGATCGAGATGCCTTGGCCGGGGTTGATACCCCAGGTAACGGACGGGGCGATGTCGGCGGCGTCGATGACCATCACGTCATCATAACGGCAACCGGCGTCGGAAGCGAAGGAACGCCAGCGGGCGACGGCGGCATCCCAAGCGGCGCCAGTCGGCGAATACGGACGGCCCTTGAGGTAGGCGAAGGTAGTCTCGTCTGGATTCACGTAGCCGACGCGCGCACCGCCCTCGATGGACATGTTGCACACCGTCATGCGCTCTTCCATCGAGAAGCCGTCAAAGGTGGAGCCGGCATACTCGTAGGCGAAGCCGGTGCCGCCGTTCACGCCGGTGAGACGGATGATGTGGAGGATGACGTCCTTGGCGTAAACGCCGGGGCGGAGTTTGCCGTTTACCTCGATACGGCGGACCTTGAGCGCGCCGAGAGCCATGGTCTGGGTGGCGAGCACGTCGCGCACCTGGCTGGTGCCGATGCCGAAGGCGATCGCCCCGAAAGCACCGTGGGTGGACGTATGGGAATCGCCGCAAGCGATGGTGGTGCCGGGCTGGGTGATGCCCTGCTCGGGGCCGACGATGTGGACGATGCCCTGCTTGCCGGAGGCGCGGTCAAAAAAGGTAACGCCGAACTGGGCGCAGTTCTTGCGGAGCTCGTCCATCATGGCCTGGGCGAGGTTGTCCTTGTAGGGCTCGACGAGTTCGTTGGTGGGCACGATGTGATCCACGGTCGCGAAGGTGCGGTGCGGGAACGCGACCTTCAGGCCGAGATCGCGCAACATACCGAAGGCCTGGGGCGAGGTGACCTCGTGGATCAGATGAGTGCCGATGAGCAGCTGGGTCTGGCCATTGGCGAGGGTGCGGACGGCGTGGGCGTCCCAGACTTTTTCAAAGAGCGATTTGGGTTGGGCGGACATGATGAGCGAAGGTTCGTTTTAAAAAAGAGGAAGGTAAACGCAGGGAGAAAAATTAGTTTCGAAGGCCGCTATCCTAACAGGAGATTGCATTGCCAGGAAATACTTGTTTCCCCTTCAGTGATGCCTCGCGAGTATCAATTTTCCTACGAACTGCGCCACCTGGTCTATTTCCGCGAGGTCGCGCGCACCCTGCACTTCCGGAAGGCGGCGGAGGCACTGGCCGTGGCGCAGCCGGCTTTGAGCAGGCAAATTGCGCAACTCGAATTAGCGCTGGGCGCGGCGCTTTTCATACGTTCCCGGCGCAAAGTGGAGCTCACGGCGGCGGGGCGCGCGCTGGCGGAGCGGGTCGAACCCATCCTGCGGGGCTTGGCGGCGCTGCCGGGAGAATTGAGGGCGCTGGCGGAGGGAGAGACCGGGCGGGTCCAGGTTGGATTCACCGGATTGGCGATGGCGACGGTGCTGCCCGGCATCCTGCGCGAGTTTCACCGGGCCTATCCACGGATACGGCTGGAGCTGAATGAGTCGCCCACCTCAGCGCAACTCGCGGCGCTGGCGGCCGGAGACATCGCGTGCGGGTTTTTTCATCCCGACGCGACCACCCCGGGACTGAAGACTAGAGAGCTGCTGCGGGAGAAAAACGGGGTGCTGCTGCCAGCCGACCACGCCTTGGCCGCGAGCCCGTCGCTCCGGTTGCGCGATCTGGCGGCGGTGCCTTGGGTGCTCTTCCCCCGCACGCACAACCCCGGTTTTTACGACCGGGTGCTGGCGGCCTTCTCCCGCGCCGGAGTAACGCCGCGCATCGCCGAGGAGGTCTGGCCCCGGGCCAATGCAGTCGGTCTGGTGCGCGCTGGACTGGGGGCGACTTTCATGTGCCCGAGCGAGGCCCGACCGCTGCCGGAGGGCGTGACTTTCCTTCCCCTGGAAGGGCCGGCCCCGGAAAGCCGCTTGGTGATCGGCTGGCGCGCGAAGGAGACGATGTCCGAGCCCGCTCTGGCGTCGTTTCTCGCGGTGGCGGCCCCAGAGACATGACCGACGACGTTGACCACGATCCTGGAGCCATCGGACAGCTCACCCACGATCTGTCCGCCCTCTTGGCCGGATTCTACCAATTTTATATCAACGCCTTCCCCGCCAATAAAGGGAGCTTCAGCACAGGGGCCTATTCCCCAAGCTTAAGAAAATCAGGAACAGCGCTTGGGGCATAGTTTTTCCTGATTAGGTATGAAAAATAATAAGCAGCAAGATCGGCAAGAGGACCATCACGGCGGTGACGATCCACAGGACGGTGCGCGCGCGTTCAGCGCGAGCAGCCGAAGCGGGGTCCGTTTTATCTGGCGGAGTTGCGTCCACGCCGATGAAGGCATTCATCCGGGGGTAGTATGACAATCCGATACTGGCTGGTGAAAACCGAACCCGAAGCCTACGCGTGGGAAACTTTCCTCCGCGAGAAACGCACCGTCTGGGACGGAGTGCGAAACTATCAGGCCCGCAACCACCTCCGCGCGATGAAAAAGGGCGACCAAGTCCTCTTCTACGCCAGCGTGACGACCAAGGCCGTGCTCGGCACCGCGACCGTCGCCAAAGAACATTTCCCCGATCCCTCCGCGACCGAAGGCGATTGGTCGGCGGTCGAGCTCAAGCTCGGCGCCTCGCTCCCTCGTCCGGTGGAACTGGCCGCGATCAAAGCCGATCCCCGCCTCGCAGAACTGCCCTTGCTGCGCCAGAGCCGCCTGTCCGTGATGCCACTGGAAAAAGCCGATTTTGAGCGGATCATCCAACTCGGCACGGCGTAAGCCGGATAAAGTTGGTGCGGGTGGAGGGAGTCGAACCCTCGTCTCATGCTTGGGAAGCACGCATAATAGCCGTTATACTACACCCGCGGACCGACGTGGCCGACACTGCAACGCGGTCGCGCGCGGCGCGCAATCCCCTTTTGGCCCCGACGTCACGGCGTCGCTTTTTCCGGCAAACCCAAAGGCACGCCAAGCCTTGCCAGCCTGGTCAAAGTATCCGCCACCAGGGCCTCCCCCGCGATCTCGGACCACTCCCGGTTGCTCGAAAGCCGGGCAAAAACCTGCGGCTCGTCCCGCCGCACTCCCCGCTCGAAAAACAAACGCAGTTGCTGCCGCCACGACTTGGGCTCGAAGGGCCCCAGCGGCTCCCCGTTAACCAAATGCCAGAACCATACATGCTGCGGGTAACCATTGCCAACAAAGGCCCGCTGCTCGACCTCGCCCGCCACTCGGCCGTCCGCCAGAGCTAGCGCGCGCCGCGCCGTGCCCTCGGGCAATAGCGTCCAACCCGCACCGGGCCAGCAGGCCTCGGGGGTGTGAGTAGCCACTTCGCTGACCGAAGACGCCCCGGCTGGCCACCAGGCAATGTAGACGGTCAATTGCACACGCCCGCCGTCGGTGCCGGGCTTGACGTAGGAACGTTCCAGCAGGTGCTCAGTGCGCAGAGCGCCGGCAAAACGCCCCAAGTCCGTGCGCGTGGTCACGGCCCAGCCCTCGGCCGTCGCCGGCACCACCCGCGCCAGCTCCGGCGGTGTCGAGACCCCCAGCGCGCCGAACCGGGTGCGCGCCAGCAGTTGTCCACTCCAGACAAAGGCCAGCGCCAGCGCCGCCAAGGCGAAAACACTAGCAGGTTTCCAACCGCCGCCCGCCGGCTCGACTACCCGCATCACTGGCCGAAAGGGCGGCTCCTCCAGCAAAAAGGCCAATGCAGCCAGCAACCCGACCGTCATCACCAATACCGCATAACCAAGTGCGTCGTGCCAGAAACCTCCGAGGTCCACCCCGCCGCGCGCCAGCAGGGTGAGGACAAGGGAACGGGCGAAATTCGCGGCCAACGCCAAGGGCGCGGCAAGGCCGACCAGCAAGGCGCGGCGCCAAGGCGAACGCAGCAGCAACGCGGACAAAACCAATCCGGCCAGCAGGCACGAGACGAGGCTGCGCACCCCGCTGCACGCCTCCTCCACGCCCACCGAGGTCATGCCAAGGTTGATCACATTGCCCGAACGCATGGCGGCGACGCCGAAAAGGCGCAGCGTCTCCACCACCCCGATAGTAATCCCCGTTTGCAGGCCCGAGGTGAGTCGCGCATAGGTGCCGGGCGGCAGAGGCGCGCTGAGCATCACCACCGCCGGCAGCACGAGGGCCGGCCAGCCCGGCGCGATCCACCGCACCGCCCGTCCGGCCGCCAGAACGGTGGCCAAGGTCAATGCAGCCGCCACCGCCGTGCTGGTAAGAAAAAGCGTCGGGGCCGCGGTCCAGCCAAAGGCCGTCGAATAAATCGCGACAAACAACGCGGCTCCGACAAGGGCGAGCGCCGCGACCAGCGTCAGCGCGATCTGGGCCGCCGCCCCGAGCCCGCGGGCCGCCGGCGCGTCCTCCCTGGCCCGGAGCCAGAGCAGCACCACCGCCGGGACGGCGAGGAACCCGTGGGAGAGGTCGGGATTTTGAATCCATTCCGGCAAAAGGCGCGCCGCCCAAGCGAGCAGGGCCAGTGCCGCCGCCAGGGCAGTCCCACCCGCCGCCCGTTCCGCCTCAGACCAGGCCCGCATCTTACCCCACATGCCCCCGAGGCCGCCGGCCGCCGCCGGCCGCCGCGCGTGAAGCTCGGGCGCGGCGTTCACGCGTAGTCCCGCCGCCCCTCCAAGGCGCTGCGCAGCGTCACCGCATCCGCATAGAGCACCCCGCCCCCACTGGGCAGACCGAAGCCGATGCGCGAGACTTTCACCGCGCCGGCCGGCGGGAGGTGTTGTTGGATAAAATGACAGGTCGCCTCCCCCTCAACGTCATTGCCCAGGGCAAGGATGAGTTCGCGAATCTCGCCGGACTCAAGACGGCCCAGCAACGCGGCCCAGTTTAATTCGCCGGGACCGATGGAATTAATCGGGGAAAGCCGGCCGTGGAGGACGTGATAACTTCCCCGATAGGCGCCGGAACGCTCGATCGCGACGAGATCGGGGACGTGCTCGACCACGCACACCACCGCGCCATCACGGCGGGGATCAGCGCAGACCGCGCAGGCCTCGCCCTCGGCGAGGTTGCCGCAGCGCGCGCAACGCCGCACCGCCCGAGACGCCGCCTCCAGCGCCCCGACGAGCTCGCGTAGACGCTCGGGTTTTTCCACCAAAAGATGAAGGGCCATGCGCTCCGCCGAGCGATAGCCGACGCCAGGCAGACGCTTGAGGGCCTGCTGGAGCTGCTCGAAGGCGGGCGTCACGGGACGGACGAGAGGGGCGCGGCGCGCGCGGCCGGCCTCAGAACATACCGGGCATCTGGAAGGCCGAGGTAACCTTCTGCATCTCCTCCTCGTTGAATTTCTTCGAGGCGACGGCGGCCTCCTGGACCAGCGCGAGGATCTCGGAAGACACCGTCGCGGCGTCCTCCTTCAGGAACTCGGCGTCGATCTTCAGGGCGACGAACTGGCCGGCGCCGTTGACCTTCACCTGAACCGCGCCGCCGCCGCGCGAGAAATCAAATTCGCGGGCCGCCAGCTGGGCTTGGAGCGTCTCGATCGAGCGCTGCATTTTCTGGGCTTGTTTGAGCAGTTTTCCGACGCCGGCCATGGTGGGGATGGGTTAAAGTGGTTTGTTTCCTGAACCGAGAAGAGGGGAGTGCCGCGCAAGCTGGGCGCGCTTTCAACCCGAAACCGCGCCCGCCTTCCGCGTTTCCGCTCTTGCCGCCGCCCGTCCGGCCCGCCGGCATGGCCTCTGCATGTCGACTTCCGCCCCCGTAACCGAAACCTGCCCCTGCGGCTCCGGCCTCGCCCACACCGCTTGCTGCGGCCCCATCCTAGCCGGTGCCCCCGCGCCCACCGCCGCCGCGCTCATGCGCTCGCGCTACACCGCATACGCGAAACGCGACTACCGCCACCTGGAAAACTCGCTATCCGCAGAGCAGCGCGCGGATTTCAGCCTGAAGGATGCCCGCGACTGGGCCGAGTCCGCGCAATGGCTCGGCCTGGATATCACCGCGACCGAGGCCGGCGGCCCGGAAGATCAGGAGGGCACGGTGGATTTCGTAGCCCGCTTCAGCGTGAACGGCGAGCAACGCAAACACGTCGAGAAGGCCCGCTTCATCCGGGAGGAGGGCCGCTGGGTCTACGGCGGGGTGGTCGTGCCGGTCGCCCAGCCCATCCGCCGCGAGACGCCGAAAGTCGGCCGCAACGACCCCTGCCCCTGCGGTTCGGGCAAAAAATTCAAAAAGTGCCACGGCGCCGGCTGAGCCTGCTAGACCGCACCTCGTTTTCCACCCTCATACCCATGTCCACCGCCCCGATCCGCGACGTTTACCTCGGCACCGACTCCGGCGCCACCACCTCGAAGACCGGAGGCGTCTTCGCCAACGGCGAGCCGATTTCGCGTCAACTCCGCCAGAGTTCGACCAATTCCCAGCTCGGCACCGCCGCCGTGGTCGCGGGCTGGATCGAGGGCGCAGAGGGTTTTCTCAAGGACAACGGTCTGACGTGGGATCGCGTCGCCGCCGCCGGCCTCGCGTTGCCCGGCCCTTATCAGCGCTACGGCGTGCTGGCCAAGTCAGCCAACCTGCCGGAGAGTTTCGTCGGCTGGGATTTTCAGGCCGACTACGCCGCCGCCCTGGCCAGGGCGGCCGGGCGGCCCATCCCGCTCCACTCGGGCAACGACGGCGACTTCGGCGGCGTGGGTGAAGCCTCGCGGGTGCGCGGCGACACCAAGGCCACCGTGCTGCTACTGGCCCCCGGTTCCGGTCTGGGAGCGGCCTACATCGACGCACGCGGCCTGCCCCTGACCGGCGATCAGTTTGCCGGCATGGAGGCCGGACACATGCCGGTGCCTTTGCACTTGCTCGGCAGCGGTCTAGAAAAAGCGCCTGCCTTTCGCTGCGGTTGCGGCCGCGACTGGGGCTGTATCGAGGCCTACTCAACCATCTCCGGCCTGCCCCAATACCTCGATTTTTTTCTGCCCCGTCATCCCGGCCATGAACTCGGCGCCTCGGCGGATACCCCCAAACACAAGGCCCTCTCCCTGCGTGGGCGGGCGCAGAAGGGAGACCCGCTGGCGCTGGAGATTTTCGACACCCAGGCGCGCGCCCTCGGGCTCCATGTGGCCAACCTCGCCATGGCGCTCGACCCGGGCATCGTGGTCATCGGCGGCGGCCTGATCGACCCCGAGAGCACCACGCCGGAGTTCCGCCAGCGCTACCTCGATGGCATCCGCCGGGCGGCCGAACCCTACCTCTTCCCCGCCCAGCGCGAGCGGTTGCGCATCGTGCCCGCCACCCTCGGCGAGCTGTCGCAGTCCATCGGCGCCGCGCTGGTCGCCCTCTATTCGACGCGGGCCTGAAGACGCAGCATCACTTCTCGCGCATCACGTAGGCGCCATTCCAGCCCGGCCCGGGCGGAGCGGCGCGGAGTTCCGCGACGATGCGCTGGTAAACGCGCGAGGGATTACTCTCCACACCAGCGGCCGGGTCGGGCTGGCGGAGCTCCAGTGCCGCGCTGGCCTCGAACTTCGCCAAGGCCCCATCCCAGTCCTGCTGATAGTAGCGCTCCAAACCGGCTTCGAAGGTCGCTATCGCCTCCAAGGTCCGGTCAGTGACGTCGGCCTTGAGACAGACGAGTTCATGGATGGGCACGGCGGACTTGCGGCCTTTGACCACGATGCGACCGAGCGAACGGAAAACCACTTCGCCGCCATCCACCGCCTGGCAGGCGACGCGGGTGGGGTCGGCGCACATGGTGTAGACACCCCAGCTCTTCGCGCCGGACTCCATGCGCGCGGCAAGGTTCACCGTATCGCCCATCATGGTGTAGCTGAACCGCGAGACGCTGCCCATATTACCCACCACCGCGCGGCCGGAGTTCAAACCGACGCGGGTGCGCATGCGGGTGACGAGATCGGGCCAGTTTTTCTGCGGGATCTCGGAGCGCCACTTATCCCTTAATTCGCCGCAACGTTTATCCACGCGCAAGGCCGCCACGCAGGCGCGATGGGCATGGCCCGGCAGGGCAAGCGGAGCACCATACATCGCCACCACGGCGTCTCCGATGTATTTATCCAAGGTGCCGCCCTCCGCCTGCACGATATCGGTGCAAGCGGTGAGGTATTCATTCATCAACTCAACCAACTGGTTCGGCGAGAGCACCTCGGAGAAGGTGGAGAACGACTGGATGTCGCTGAAATAGGCGGTGATCTCCTCCTCTACCCCGCCGAGTTTCGGCTCCTGGCCAGAGTCCACCATCTGGCTGACCAAGGAAGGCGCGAGGTAGGCGCCGAAAAGCCCTTTGATGCGGCTCTTTTGCTTCTGCGCCAGCACCAGCTGGGCTGCACCGACGACAAATACGGTGGATAAGGCCGCACCCAGCGGAGCGACCATCGGCAGCACCCAGTCAAACCAACTGAAAACAGCGAAGGAACTCGCGATGTAGCCCGCAAACAACCCGCCTGCCAGCAACCGGAGCAGGGCTCCGCGCCGCCCTTCGGCAGACAAGGCCAGCCCGACCACCAATCCGTTGAGTCCTAGGATTATCAAGGGCAGGACCCAAGGCGGAGGACTCTTCAGGAAACGACCGGAGACGATCGTTTTCACCAGATTGCCGTGCACCCCGACTTTGGGCACGGGTATGCGCTCGAACGGCGTGGGCGCCAGATCCTGCATCAGCGGATCCACCGGGCCGATCAGCACGATCGCATCCCGAAAGTCCTCTGCGATCTCGGCAAAGGCCTCTGCCCCCAGCTTTCGCTCCTCGGGATTCTGCGACTTCAGCGCCTGGGCCACACCGTAGATTCCGACGATGGGAAAGCGGGGATTGCCCGGGTTGATCCAGGGCGAGAACCAGTTGATATCGAGCATCTGGCCGTTGATCAGCGGGATGGTCTGGGCGAGAGTGCCATCCGGCCGCACCAACTCGATTTTATCCGAAGCCACCCGGATACCATCCGGCTTCACCCCGAAGTAGAGCCGGGCCAGCTCCAGCGAGATATGATAGTATGACCGCTCCTCGGCCGCCGCGTATAGGGGCACCCGGCGGGTGTCACCATCAAGCGTGTCGATCAATCCGACCAGCGGCGGGGTAAATACCATCTGGCCCAGGGGCCACTCAGGCACTTCCGGTCGATTGCGCAGGCTGGCGGGATCATTCACCAGCGGGAGGCTGCGCGACTCGATACTGCCGTCCGGCGCCACTTGGGATCCGCTGGCGTAACTGGCGGCCAGCACGACTGGCGGCTGGTCAAAAAGATATGTGCCAAAGGCGGTCTGCCCGGCCTCGAAGCGACTCATATCAGTAAGGTTGGGCACGCCGGCGGAAGAAAACACCACGTCGATCCCGACGGCCTTCACCTTGCCGTGCTCCACCAGCATTTCGCAGACCTCCTTAAAAATCGCGCGGTCCCAGGGGAAGTTGCCAAGGTCGTTGAGCGACGAGGTGTCGATATCCACGTAGACCAGCTTCAACGGCGTGGGCAACGAACCACGGACCTTAAAGCGGGCGTTGACGGAAAGGTTCTCCAGCGGACGGAGCACCCCGATATGGTCGAACAGAAACCAAACGAGGGAAAAGGCGATCAGGCTGATATAGAGCCAGAGGCTGAAGCGAGAATGCCGGCGCGTTTGGGATTTACTCATGAGCAACGCTTGCCCGCCCGCCCCGCGCTAGGCAACCGCCGAGGAGCCGGGATTGCCACTTCGCTCCAATCCCGAACACTCGGGATCCATCCCCATGACCCTCCGCGAACCCGAAAGCATCAATCTTGATACCCCCTCCGGCCCCATGCGCACCCTGGTGCTGAGGCCAGATGGAGACGGGTGCTACCCGGGCCTTATTTTCCATTCGGAAATTTTCCAGCTGACCGGGCCGATCCGCCGGACCGCCGCTTTTCTCGCCGGCCACGGCTTCATCGTCGCCTTGCCGGAAATCTACCACGAGCACCTGCCCGCCGGCACTGTGCTCGGCTATGACGCCGCCGGTTCGGAAACCGGCAACCGGCTAAAAACCACCAAGGTGCTCCAAGGCTATGACGACGACAACCGCGCCGTGCTCGCCTACCTCCGAGACCACCCCGCCGGCAATGGCCGGGTCGGCGCCTTTGGACCGTGCATCGGTGGGCACCTCGCTTTCCGCGCCGCGCTGCTGGAAGGCGTGAGCGCGACCGCCTGCTTCTACCCGACCGACCTGCACAAACGGGGGCTCGGAGCCGGCCAGAACGACGACTCCCTCGCTCGAGCAGCCGAGATCCGGGGCGAATTGATGATGATCCTCGGCCGCCAAGACCCCCACGTGCCCGCCGAGGGGCGCGACCTGATCCGCCATACCCTCGCCGCCGCCGGGGTGAATTTCACTTGGCACGAGGTCAACGCCGCCCACGCCTTCCTGCGCGACGAAGGCCTGCGCTACGACGCGGAGCTGTCGCGCCAGTTACTCGGCCAGACCATTGATCTTTTCCGCCGCCGCCTGGGCTGAGCAGGCAAATAAGGATGGGCTACTCCGGTTTCTTTTCCGGTAACTTCACCGGAAACAGGCAACCGCAGCCTTTGCCGCAGCAGTTGGGACGGCGGATGGCGATATGCCTCCGGCCAAACCAGAACACGGCGACAACCAGCAAGACTGGGGTGAGAAGAAACCAGATCACACCAGCTACGAAGACTGCCCCGGGGCGTTTGGCAAATCCCCGTTCAACAATTTCCCTGCCCGTAATACGCACCCGGGCCGTGCTTGCGTTTGAAGTGCTTGTTCAGGAGCTCCGGCTCAATGGTCGGCAACGCAGGTTCAAGGGCGAGCGACATCAAAGCCAGATGCGCGATGCACTCGGTGGCGACGGCCACCTCGACCGCCTTGGCGACGGACTTGCCCCAGGTGAAGGGAGCATGGCGGTTGACCAGCACGGCCGGATAATCGGCAGGATCGAGGGCGCGCCCGGTGAACAGCTCCACGATGACGTTGCCCGTTTCCCACTCATAGGCTCCGCCGCCGATCTCAGCCGGGGTCATTTTGCGCGTCACCGGCACGTTGCCGAAAAAGTAATCGGCGTGGGTGGTTCCGAAAATCGGTATCTCCCGCCCGGCCTGGGCGAAGGCGGTGGCGTGCGACGAATGGGTGTGGACCACGCCGCCAATCTCAGGGAAGGCCAGAAACAGGCGCCGGTGCGTGGGAGTGTCGGAGGAGGGACGCAGCGAGCCCTCGACCTGCTTGCCGTCCAGATCGATGAGGACCATGTCGGCGGGCTTCAGGTCGGCGTAGGCGACGCCGGAAGGCTTGATCGCGAAAACCCCGGCCGCGCGGTCAATGGCGGAGGCATTGCCGAAGGTGAGGTTTATCAAGCCATGCTTGGGCAGGGCGACGTTGGCCTCGTAGGCCTCGCATTTCAGATCGTCGAGCATAGAAAATAGTAACAACGAAAAACACAAACTACACGGAAGACAGAACTCCAACTTTCGTGCGTTTAGTGTATTTCGTGGTAAATCGGTTTGGCAGTTTGGCTCAGGCGCGGAAGCCGTTTTCGAGATGGTAGAAGACCTCGTTGTTGCGAAGATCCTGCTTAAGCTGGGCGATCCGGGTATCGGCATTGATATGCACGGTCTCGATACCGGCGATGGTGGCGAAATCCTCGAGCATCTCGCTCGTGACGGAGTAGCTGTAACCGGTGTGATGGGCGCCGCCGGCGAGGATCCAGGACTGGCAGGCGGTCTTGAAGTCGGGCTTGCACTCCCAGACGGCCCGGGCCACGGGCAGCTTGGGCATCTTGGGCACCTTGACCGCCACGACCTCGTTGATGAGCAGGCGGAAGCGGTTGCCGAGGTGCACGAGGGAGGCGTTGAGCGCCTCGCCGGTGGGGGCGTCGAACACGAAGCGCACCGGATCCTCCTTGCCGCCGATACCGAGCGGGTGGACCTCGACCTTGGGTTTGCCGGCCGCGATGGTCGGACAGATTTCCAGCATGTGCGAGCCGAGCACCTGATGGCCGCCGGGGGCGAGATGATAGGTGTAGTCCTCCATGAAGGAGGTGCCACCGGGCAGGCCGTGGCCCATGACCTTCATCGCGCGGACGAGCGCAGCGGTCTTCCAATCGCCTTCGCCGCCGAAGCCGTAGCCGGCTGCCATGAGGCGCTGGGTGGCCATGCCGGGGAGCTGGCGGAGGCCGTGGAGATCCTCGAAGGTATCGGTGTAGCCCTTGGCGCCGATGCTCTCCAAGAACGCGGAGAGACCCAGCTCGAGGCGCGCGCTGTAACGCAGCTCCTCGTGGCGCTTGCCGCCCTTTTTAAGCTCGGCGGAGACGGCGTAGAGTTTCTCGTAGTCGGCGCAGAGGCCGGTGACGGTCTTGTCGGAGATGGCGTTCACCTGGGCGACGAGGTCGCCTACGCCGTAGCCATTGACCTCGAAGCCGAACTTGATTTCCGAGGCGACCTTGTCGCCCTCGGTCACGGCAACGTAGCGCATGTTGTCGCCGAAGCGGGCAAACTTGGCGCCCTGCCAGTCATGCCAGGCGCGGGTGGCGCGCATCCAGGCGGAGATGCGGTCCTGCACCTCGGCATCGGACCAGTGGCCGACCACGACTTTGCGGCCGAGGCGAAGGCGGGTGTGAATGAAACCGGCCTCGCGGTCGCCATGGGCGGCCTGGTTGAGGTTCATGAAATCCATGTCGATCGACGACCAAGGCAGGTCGCGATTGAACTGGGTGTGCAGGTGAAGGAAGGGCTTCTTTAGCGTGGTGAGCCCGCGGATCCACATCTTGGACGGTGAAAAGGTATGCATCCAGAGCACGAGGCCGGCGCAATTGGCGTCGCTGTTGGCCTCGACACAGACCTTGGCGATCTGGTCGGCATCCACGAGGAGGGCCTTGAACTTCAGGGGAAGCGCGAGGCGCTTGGAGGCGACGAGGCCGTCGACAACGGCCTGGGCGTTGGCCGCAACCTGCTTGAGCGGGCCGGGGCCATAGAGGTGCTGCGAACCGCAGACGAACCAGATTTCGGGATTGGAGAGGTGGATCATAGGAAGAAGTGTTGAGTAGCGGGTGGTGAGTAGCGGGTAGGTCGGAAAGGAGGAGCGACAGGAGGGGCGGCGCGGTAACAGGTGCGGAGGTTTGGCGGCTGGGATGCCCGCTATTCGCTACCGGCTGCTCGCTACCTTGATTTCCAGCAGGTCCTTCATGACTCGGGACAGGTCGGCGGACTTGTTGACTCCGCCGAAGCTATCGTGGAGTTCGCGATACAAGGCGTAGAGCCGGTCGTAAATCTTCCGATTCGCGGCCTTCGGCTTGTAGGCGACTTTTTTGAGGCGGGTCATTTTCTTCTGAGCCGTGGCGAAATTCGGATGCGCTCCCGCAAGCACGGCGGCCGAGATCGCGGAACCCAGCGCGCAGGCCTGGGACGAGCCGGCCACCAGCATGGTGCACCCGGTGACATCGGCGTATATCTGCATGAGCAGGGGGTTCTTCTCGGCGATGCCGCCGGCGCAAACCACTCGCTCGATGGGCACGCCGTATTCCTTAAAACGCTCGATGATGGCGCGCGCCCCGAAGGCGGTGGCCTCGATCAACGCGCGATAGAGCTCGGCCTTGGTGGTGTAGAGCGTGGCGCCGACGGTAAGGCCGGTGAGGAGTTGGTCGACCAAGATGGTGCGGTTGCCGTTGTTCCAGTCGAGGGAGAGCAGGCCGGACTGCCCGGGCTTCAGCTTGGCCGCCTCGGTGGTGAGCTTGGCATGGAGCGAGACGTCGCCGAGCACGCCCTCGACAAACCACTTGAAGATGTCGCCCACGGCGGATTGGCCGGCCTCGAGGCCATAGTAACCGGGCAGAATGGCACCCTTGACGATGCCACAGATGCCGGGGATGTCGGCCACCGTCTTGTCAGCCGAAACCACGCCGCAATCGCAGGTAGAGGTCCCGATGACCTTGACCAGCGTGCCCTCGGTCACGCCGCTGCCGATCGCACCATAATGAACATCCATCTCACCGATGGCGATGGGGATGCCGGCGGGAAGACCAAGCTTCTTGGCCCATGCCGCGGAAAGCACGCCGGCGGAGGCAGTGGCGTCATGCGCGACGTCGTAGAGCCGGTCGCGCAGGTCGGCGAGGGCGGGGTCGAGCTGGGCGAGAAATTCCTTGTCGGGCAGACCGCCCCATTCGTCGGCGTAGAGGGCCTTGTGACCGGCGCAGCACACCCCGCGCTTTACCGCCTTCGGATCGGTCACGCCGGCGAGCACGGAGGGAATCCAGTCAGCCAACTCCACCCAGGAATAGGCGGCGGAAAAAACCTTCGGGGCGGTGCGTTTGCAATGTAGAATCTTGGCCCAGAACCACTCGGACGAGTAGGTGTTGCCGCACTTGGCGATGTAGTTCGGGCGGATCTTGGCGGCGAGGGCGGTGATCTCCGCGGCCTCCTTCACCGAGGTGTGATCCTTCCAGAGCCAGCAATGGGCGGCGAGGTTGCCCGACCATTTCTTGTCGAGCGCGAGCGGCGTGTTCGTGGCGTCCACCGGAATTGGGCTGGAACCAGTCGTATCCACACCTAGGCCCGCCACCCGGCGGGCATCGAAGCCCTTCGTCTTTTTCGCCTGGGCGAGCGCGCCCTTGATAGACTTTTCCAGTCCGAGAAGATGGTCGGCAGGGTTTTGTCGCGCGAGGTGGTGATCCTTCGGATCCAGCAGCACGCCCTGATGGCCGCTGGGGTATTGGACAATGGCGGTGCCGAGCTCGGCTCCATCCTTGGTGCGAACGACGAGCGCGCGCACGGAATTAGTGCCGTAATCAATGCCGATGGTGAACATGGGAAAGAGGGGGATTCGACGGTAAATGGTGCGAAAACGATACCCTCGCAACGAGATGCAGGCTCGTAAACGCCGGAGTCACTTGACAGTCATATGAAATGCCTCGCGTCACCATGTCCACCATCGCGAATCACGCGGGTGTTTCTAAAAACACCGTTTCACTCGCGCTCCGGCACGACCCGCAGATTCCATCCGCGACCCGCGAGCGGATCGAACGCGCGGCCCGCGAGCTCGGCTATGTGCGCAATCCCGTGGTTGCCCAGCTCATGGCGGAGTTGCGCAAAACCCATTCCGGAGGCCGGCGCCGCACTTTGGCGCTGCTCAACGCCAACCTCGACCCGCAGGCCTTTACCCGCCACCCGACCATCCCGGCCTACGTCGCAGGCTGCCGACGGAGGGCGACCATGCACGGCTACGCACTCGACGAATTCTGGCTGCACGAGCCCGCGCTCCACGGCGAGCAACTCAACCGCGTGCTCCGCGCCAGAGGCATCGCGGGGTTGGCGGTCGTCGGTTTGATGAAGGAAAACCGCCTGCCGGCGCGCTTCGCCGTCACTTGGCCACGCCACGCCGTCGTGGTCACCGGCGTGCGCACCCGGGAACCCACCCTTTCCTTCGCCTGCGTAGACCACCATGCGCTCGTGCTGGAAGCGATGGAGCGTGTCCGCGCACTCGGCTACCGCCGGCCGGCCCTCGTGCTCGAGCGCAGCATCGACCGGCTGGTGGATGGCCGCTTCAGCGCAGGTTTCTGGTTCGCGCGGGAAACCCTGCCCGAGGACGACCGGTTACCGGCATTTCTTGACGTCGAAGCCGCCCGGACCGACCCGGCGCTTTTTCAATCCTGGTTTCGCGCCCAGCGACCAGACGTCGTCTTTACGCTCCACACCGTGGTCCGCGAATGGCTTTCCAACATCGGCGTAAAGGCGCCGCGCGATATCGGCCTGGTGCAGCTCGAACGGCGTCGAGGCTGCGAGGACTGGTCCGGCCTGGAACAACACAACGACCTGACCGGAGAGGCGGCGATCGATATGCTGGTCTCGATGCTCCATCACGAAGAACCGGGCATGACCGCATATCCGCGCGCCACTTTGGTCGGCGCGTCCTGGGCGGACGGGAAAACCACGCGCGCCCGCGCCGTCGACTGAAACTAGCGCGCGCGCTCAGCCCAGCTCGGCGAGCAAACGGCGCAACACGGGCGCGGCCCGCCGGGCCAACCTAGGATTGGCGTAGCCTACCCAGGCGACCGGGGTGGTGAGATCCAACCGGGAGGCAAGCGCCCCCCCGCCCGGCTGGGCGACAACCCCGCCCGCCGCCTCGAGTAACAAGGCGGTGCAAATGTCGTAAGGATGGCAGCACAGCGCGCTCGCCAGCCCCACTTTGGGAAGCAAATAGGGCCGGAGGTCGGCAATCATCCGGTCATGGCCGACGATGAGTTCGTAGAGCTGACCGCCGGTGGACGGATACTGGTCGTCAAAAACCCGCGCCCCGCCGTTCCAGCTATGCAGCCCCAGCCCGCGCCAGAGCTCCTCCTCGAGCGCGGCCGTGGCCGCCTTGGCTTCAGGGAAAAACTTCACCAAGGAGGCAAACCCATGGTCGCAATCACCCGCCGCGCTCGGGCGGGGCGTCCAACGCCTGCTCCGGCCATCCCGCAGATCCCGCCGCGTAGCACGCAGGGACCCGCCGCGCACCGCACTCAGCTGGTCGGCCCACCCCGCCTTCGAAGTCGGCAACTCGGTCATCGCCGCGACGACGATGTCGCGAAGCGAAGTCCGCAAACCCCGCTGGGGCGCCAGCCCCGCCAGCGCCCAGGCACTGCGCTTGTCGTGCATCAGGCAACGCGTGCCATCGATCGGATCCAGTATGAGTTTCCAACGGGTCGCCTTCAGCGGCACGCCGCGCGGGAAAGTCGCGCCCGAAGGCAGCCCCTCCATGACCAATTCCACCGGCCAGGCCCGCGGCCAGTTTTGCTCCAGCCAGCCCAAAATCGCCTCCTCGGAGATTTTATCCACATGGAAAATGGTGTCCTCCGCCGTCACCTCCGCCACCTCGGCAAAACGCCGTCCCTGCCGGCTCCGGGCCGCGATCAACGTGCGCTGGATGTCATCCTGCAAACCGCACAAAAGTCGCCGCGCCCGCTCCAGAGTCCTAGTTTCCATACCCGGAAAACAGCCGCTCCCGAACCTGCACGCGACGCGAAAAATACCACGATCCGCCGAGCCATGGTGATACTTTGTTAAAACAGGCCTTGTTTTGCGAAGGCCGGGATTCCGACAATTGAACTCAGGTTCCTCCACGCCACCCGCTGGCGAGCTCGTTTCGATCGCCTTGGCAACGAGCACGACGCCGTGATCGCCGCCGAAATCGAGGCCGAACACACCCGCAAACGCGGCGAGTTCAACGACCGATTCCAGTTCAGGGCCGATCCACCCGCACCCGGAGAAACCGCCGCTCTGCCGTAAACGGCGTCTCCACCGTCACCCGGTCGGTCAAGCCATCCACATAGGTCGTCGTGGTCGCGGACGGTGTGAAAGTCGTCCAAGTCGCGCAATCGGCCGACGCCTCGTAGGTCACCACCAGATCAGTCGCGTAACGTTGCCGGCGATAACTCAAGGCCAACCGCGCCGCCCCACCCAGCCCCGCCGGCGGCAACCATTCGAGTGCCGTCGCCGCCTCGCCCGAAGTCTCCGCGAGCAACGGATTCGTATTGAATAGATACTCCAACCGATTCGGGCGCCCGTCCCCATCCGGATCAGCCGCATCGCCCGAGACCGCCGTGCTGGCAAGCTGCGCCACCGTGAAGCGCGCCCGCTTCCATGCCCCGGCCGGGGTGTCGTTGGAAAAAACCTGATCAACAAACAAAGGGTTATCGATGAAAGGATTACGATTTTTTTGAAAGGTCGTGTAAATCGTGTCGTTACGCTTACGCTCCGCCTCCGTGGGCGGGAACTTGCGATGCCAAGCCAGCAGAGTGGAGAGCTTGCCGATCGTGGTGGTGCCGGCGGTCTCGGCGAGTTCGAGGTCCACCGAGTCATCGCTCTCATAGCGCACGGCCATGTAGAAAAGGGCTCGGGCGATCACCCCCTTGTCAGCATCGCGCGGATTCCAAGAGGAACCATTACTTCCAGAAGAGGACGCCTCGGGATCGGGTGAAAAGGCCACCTCATCGTAGGGCAGGTTGCCCCGGTTAGCGTTCACCGTGGTGTCGCAGGCAAAGAGATGAAAAACATCCGTGCCGGGCACGGCTGAAGTGCTTCCTGGACCGTGGGAAAGAGCCCATACGTGCTCCCGATTCCAAGTATTCCCCGAGGCGGAGCCCTCCCGTAAGGTGTTGCTCCGGCTCTCACCGGAATAGAGCAGCAGCACATTCGCGCTGTTGTTTGGATCGGCATCCAGAACCGCCAGCGCGTCCCACACATCGGTGGAACCGGAAGTGTAGGGTAGGACCGTGTGCCCTTTGATCCGGTTGTGCAGCGCCGCCTTCAAGGCCGCGCCGCCCAGGCCAGTAGCGGTCGAGTAATATCCCGCCGGTGGGTCATAGGCAGCATGAACGGTCGCGGTGAGCACCAAAAAAGCGGCCCAAGGACCCCGAGAGAAAATAAAATGAAAGGATTTCAAGCTGCCAAGACATCGACCGATCTCGCGGGAATCGTCAAAGCGGGAGTCGCATCCCCGAACCGGTGTTGCTCGATTTTCTAGGTCTAACGGGCCTACTTTTGTTCGCCAAAAGCATCCCCGCCCGCACCATCCGCCCCCATGCCCCAACCCCAAACTACCCCTGACCCCGTAGATAAAATCCACAGCGAATCGTTCCTGCGCGAACTCATGAACCGCCAGCTAGCCCTTTCCACTGGGTGTGCGCTCGCCTTTCTGGTCGCCCTGCTCGGGCTGCCTCTACTCAACTACTTCGCACCGGCCATCATGGCGAAGCGCGTGGGCGGCTTCACTCTGGCTTGGCTTATTCTTGGTGTCTTGTTTTTCCCCTACGTCTGGGCGATTTCGTTCCACTTTATCCGCCGCTCACTCGCCCTTGAGGTCAGTGAAGTCGAGGAGGCCCGCCGCTAATGCCAACCATGACCTTCCCGCTCCTGCCCCTCGCCCAGGCCGCCACCGGCGTGGATCCTTGGATCCTAGTTTTCTCCCTCGTCACCGTGGCAGTGACGGTGTGGATGGGCTTCCGCTCCGCCAAGACGTCCAAGACCGCCGGCGATTTCTTCGTCGCGGGCCGCTCCGTCTCGGTCGGCTGGAACGCCTCCGCCATCTCCGGCGAATACCTCTCGGCCGCGTCCTTTATGGGCATCGCCGGCATGGTCATGGCCATCGGCTACGACGCGCTCTGGTATCCGGTGTGTTACGCCTGCGGCTACCTCTTCCTCCTGCTCTTCATCGCCGGCCCGCTGCGCCGCTTCGGCGCCTACACCATACCTGACTTCGCCGAGGGCCGCTACGATTCGCCGCTCTTCCGCAAGATCGCCGTCTGCTTCGTCCTCTTCATCGGGTTCTTCTACACCATGCCCCAGATGAAAGGCGCCGGCACCACCCTCGCCTACATCTTTCAAACCGTGGATCTACGAGGCGGTATTCTGGAATTTTTTGCGCCTCACGACGCAGACGGAACTGCGTTGGTTGGTTTAGCTTACTGGGTAGGTGTCGCTATTGTAGGCGCGGTCATCACCCTGAACGTCGCCCTCGGCGGCATGAAGGGCATCACGCTTGTCCAAGCCATGCAGTATTGGATGAAGATGTTCGCCATCAGCGTGCCCGTCTTCGTGCTCGCGGCCGTCTTCGGCGGCTATGGGAAAAATCTCTCGGTCAACGCCGCCAGCCCCGCCGAGCGGGCCGCACTGGTGCAGAACGTCGAGCATCCCCGTCTCGAACTCCCCGCCAAGGCCCCCGCCGACGAGGCCTGGATCTCGCCCTTCGGGCCCCTCACGACCAAGGCCGCCAAGGCCGCCCATCTCACTCACGAGGAGACCCGCCCGCTCTCGCTGCTCTACACCTACTCGCTCATTATCGCGCTGGTCTGCGGCACCGCCGGCCTGCCCCACATCCTCGTCCGCTTCTACACCAACCCCGACGGCGTCGCCGCCAAACGCACCACCATGTGGGTGATGATCCTGATCGGCGTGTTCTACGTTTTCCCGCCCGTCATTGGAGTGCTCGGCCGCAACTTCATGCCCGAGCTCTACAACGGCGTCGGCGCCAAGGGCACCGACAAGATCGTGCTCGAGTTACCCACTCTCATCCGCGCCAACTACGGCGTGCTCGGCTCCGTGTTGAGCGGCATCGCCTGCGCCGGCGCCTTCGCCGCCTTCATGAGCACCTTCTCCGGCCTGCTGGTGTCGATGACCGGCGCGCTCGCCCATGATGTCTATGGCCGTATGCTGCGCCCCGACTCCACGCCCGAACAGCGCATGAAGATGTTCAAGTTCGCCGCCATCGGCATCGGTGCCGTGTCCGTCGGCCTCGGCTGCTGCGTCGAACCGCTGGAGATCAACTTCATGGTCGGCCAGGCCTTCGCCATCGCCGCCGCCAGCTATTTCCCGCTGCTGTTCATGAGCGTGTGGTGGCGCGGCATGACGATGAAGGGCGCCGCCACCGGCATGCTGACCGGCGGCGTGCTCGCGCTTCTCGCCGCCGCCCTGACCAACGCCAGCAACCTCGCGCTCGACAAGGGCCCGATGGGCAAACTCTTCGCCCCCTTCGCGCCGCTCAACGAGTTCTGGAGCCATCACCCGCTTCTGCGCATCCTCTGCGAACAACCCGCGATCTGGACCGTGCCGCTCGCCATCGGGCTGATGATAATCGTCTCCAAGGCCACCGCCCGCGACGTGCCGAAGGACATCCGCATGAAGATGCTCGTGCTGCACGCCCCCGAGGCCCTCGGCCTGAAGAACGAATACATCCAGGACCACCAGGCCGGCGCGGGGCACTAACTGACGCCGCCGGATTGCCAAGGTGCGTCCGCCGTCCTTCGCTGGCGGCGTGACCAAGGCCGCCGACTCCCCGCTCGCGACGCCCGCCGCCAAACCGGGCACGGGACTCGGTTTCCTCGTTCCCTTCGGACTCCTGTTCATCGCCATCGGTTTGGCGGCGGGCTGGGCCTTCGCCCTTCGCCCGGTTCTGCTCGTGGCGGAGAGCCGGAACTGGGAGTCTGTGCCCTGCGAAATCCTCTCCAGCAAGGTGGACAAAAAGAGCGACTCCGACGGCTCCACTTATCAGGTCCAGATTCGCTACCGCTATACCTTCCAAGGCCGCCGCTACACCGGGGATCGCTACGATTTCGGCACCGGCCACACCAACGTCGGGGTCGGCGCCATGCATGGCGCGGTCAAGGCGCACCCGCCCGGGGCGCGGAAATCCTGCTGGGTCGATCCCGCCCATCCCGAGGAGTCCGTGCTCCAACGTAGCCTGCCCTCCGGCATCTGGCTGGGGGCTTTGTTCGGGCTCGTTTTCCCCGCCGCGGGCGTCGGCGTGATTTGGTCCGGGGTGCGCGCGCGCAGCCAAAGCCTGGCCGAAAGCCTCACGCCATTGGCGGCCGCACTGCCCGCAGACGCGCCGCCCACCAACAACACCTCGCCAGAAACCCTCGCCGGCGGTGAGGGCGTGATCAAACCCTCCGCGAGCCGCCTCGGCGCAACCCTGTTCTTGGGACTCTTCACCGGAGTCTGGAATACCGCGGTCGGCTATGCCTTCGTCACCGAGCTGCGAGGTTTCCACGGTGGGTTCGACTGGTTTTGCCTCATTTTCCTCCTCTTTCTCGTCCCATTCGTGCTGACCGGGCTGGTGCTGTTGCTTTTGGCCTTTCACGCCATCGCCGCAACTTTCTCACCCCGGATGGAGCTCCGGCTCGATCCCTCTCTCCTGCGACTCGGATCGAACGTGCCCTTCCGCTGGCGTTTTGACCGAATGGGTTTCAAGCGCCTACAACTCCAACTGGAGGCGCGCGAGGAGGACACTGGGGGAAACGGCAAACACCGGCACACCGCCCGACCTTGCTTCCACCAGGCCGCTTTGCTGGATCTGAACGCCCCGCTCGCCCTCGTGGAGGGCCGGAGCGAGTTTACGCTGCCATTAGAAAACGTCCTGCCGACGCTGGCGGGCAAGCACCGCAGAATAGTCTGGGAATTGGTCGCTAGATGCACGAACCGCCGGGGGCTCGTGGTGACGGAGCAGTTTCCCCTGCCAGTGCGAGGTCCGGAACGAACCCGGCCCAGCCCAGCCAACCCCGCCTTGGCGGTGCAGACTGGCGGCGGCATCAGCCTGCTGGCACCCGGCGCTCTCGCTCCCGGAGAAACCTTGGTGGGCAATATCGTCCGCGATGCCGTTGCCCAGCCGGGCGCACTTACCCTGAGGCTCGGCTGGTTCAGAGAAATCCGCGATTCCCGCGAAGCCGAGGTAGTCTGGACCCGTTCCTTGCCAGAGCTCGCGCCGGGGACGGATTGCGATTTCGAGGTGCCCCTACCCTCCGAACCATGGACGGCCAAGGGCAACCTGGTGACCGTGGAGTGGCACCTGGAGGTGCTCGATGCCGCTGGCGTGCCCTTGGTGACCACTCCGATCGTCATCGCCCCCGGGGGCGTGCCCGTGACCCTGCAATCGCCCGCCGTAGCGAGCGGGCCAGAGAGTTGGAAAACGCGTTTACGCGGGGGCCGTTGAGCAGATCGAGCTCCAGCCTCTGCGTCGCAAACCGCTTACTCGCGCTTCAACTCTCGCCCCATCAGCGCCGCCAGCGCCTCGGCGGGCGGTTTGGCAGCGTAGAGGACCTTGTGGATCTCACTCAGGATCGGCGCGTCGATGCCGCGCTCCTTGACCAGCTCGAAAAAGCTCTGCGTCGTGCGGTGCCCTTCGACCACGCTCTTGCTCGCCGCGAGCAATTCCGCCGCCGATTTTCCCTCACCCAGTCGCTGGCCAAAGGTCCGGTTGCGCGACCAACCCCCGGTGCAGGTCGCCACAAGGTCGCCAAAGCCACCCAAGCCATAAAAGGTTTCTGCCCTCGCGCCGAGTGCCACGCCCACGCGGACCATCTCAGACAAAGCGCGGGTGAGCAGGGCGGCCTTGGCGTTGTCGCCCAGGCGCAGACCGTCACAACACCCGGCGGCGATGGCGTAGACATTCTTCAGGCACCCGCCAAACTCGACCCCGGGGACGTCGTCGCTGAGGTAAACCCGGAGAGTCGGCCCGCTGAGCGCAGCCTGCACGGCGGCGAGCAGGGCCGCATCCGCGCCGGTCGCGGCGAGGACCATGGCGGCGGGTTTACCCGCTGCTACCTCCCCTGCATTGGTCGGGCCAGTCAGGCAACCAACTGCGATACCCGCCAACAGGGTGGCCATGACTTCGGTAGGGCGCAGGTGCGAGCCGAGTTCGAGGCCCTTGGCGAGCGAGACCACGAGCTTGAGCTGCGTAGCCAACCCGAGTCCGGCTGCGACCCGCGCACAGGTTTCCCGCAGGGCCTGGGAGGGACATGCGAGCAAGACCAACTCGGCCTCCATCAGCACCGGCGCAAGCTCATGGGCGATCTGGATCGACTGCGGCAGGCGGTGTGCCGGCAGGTAGTCGGGGTTTTCGCGGGTAGAGGCTAGAGCGAGTGCCTGCTCAAAACGGCGCGGGACCAGCGTCACGGTGTGGCCGAGCCGGGAAAGATGGAGAGCGAAGGCCGTGCCCCAAGCCCCGGCACCGACGACGACGATGTTCATATGCCGAAACAAAAAACAGAGAACGGCGCTCCAGCCGAGACCTACTTGGTCAAAAACGCCGGTAGTTTCTCGTTCTGGATCTGCTGCTCAAAGGTTTCGCGGGCGTTGATCAGATCGCTGGCGGCGCCTTGGACCAACACTTCGGCGGCAAGGCTGCGAGTGTTGTAACGGCTGGCCATGGTGTAGCCATAGGCGCCGGCGCTCATGAGGGCGATAAACTCGCCTTCGCCGACCTCCTGCAGCGTGCGGTCCTTCGCGAAACAATCGCCGCTCTCGCAGACCGGACCGACTACGTCGGCGGTGAACGCCGCACGCTCGGAGTCGCGGCGAAGCGGGACGATCTCGTGATAACTGTCATACATGGCGGGCCGCACGAGGTCGTTCATGGCGGCATCGACGATGAGGAAATTCTTCCCCTTGCCGCGCTTCAGGAACTCGACGCGAGAAAGCAGCACGCCGGCATTGCCCACGAGGTAGCGGCCGGGCTCGAGGAGGATTTTCAGGCCGAGCGGAGCGAGCAGCGGGGTGAGCGCCTCGCCGTAGGCCTCGGGGGTGAGCGGGCGGGTCTCGGGCGGTTGGGCGCTCCACCAGGCGGGGTCGCCGCTAGCGAGAGCCTCCTTGTAGATGATGCCGATGCCGCCACCGATTGACCAGTAGGTAATCCCATACTTGGCCTTCAAGTCCTGCACGAAGGGCGCGACCTTCTTCACCGCCTCCACGAAGGGCGCGAGGCTGGTGAGCTGGGAGCCGATATGCATCTGCGCACCCTTGATCTGGATATGGGGGAAACGCGCGGCGGTCTCGTAGGCGGCGGCGGCGTGGGCCAGCGGGATGCCAAACTTGTTGTCCGACTTGCCGGTGGTGATTTTGGCGTGGGTATGGGCATCGACGTCGGGGTTGATGCGGATGGCGACGGGAGCCTTTACGCCCAGCTTTCCGGCGACGTGATTAATGCGGGCAATCTCGGGCTCGCTCTCGACGTGAAAGGCAAAAATCCCGTTCTTCAAAGCCAACTCGATCTCGGCCTCGGTCTTGCCCACGCCAGCAAAGACGGAGCGCTTGATGTCGCCACCGGCGGCAAGCACGCGACGGATTTCGCCGCCGCTCACAAGGTCAAAACCGGCGCCGAGATTGGCGAAGTGTCGGAGGATCGCGAGGGATGAGTTCGCCTTCATCGCGTAGCAAATCTGAAGATCAAGCCCTCGCAGGCCACCGGCGAGGCGAGTGTAATTGTCCGCCATGGTGGCCGTGCTGTAGACGTAAGCCGGCGTGCCGTAGAGGCGGGCGATCTCGGCGAGATCGACGTTTTCGCAGTGGAGATTTTGGCCGACGTGGCGGAAGTGGTGCATGGCGGATAAACTAAATGGGCAGAGAGTGTAGGAAAAACGCGAAAAGTGGCCGATTGCCCCTTGCGAAGACCATACAAATTTCACTCTTTGCTCGGCTACGTCACGCTGTGTTCCGACTCCTCCAAAAATTTTTGCGCCGTCCGGCGGTCCGTATGGGCCGGGTGGACAATGCACGCATCCAGCGCACGGCGATACGCAACGCCCAGTTCGTCAGCTTTCTGGACGCCAGCGGTTGCTGCGACCGCCGTCAGCCAGACCGTTTTGACCGTCGTCTCCGACGCCTGAAACTCATCAAGGGCGTGCTCTCGCTGGCTGCGGCCGGCGGGTTGGGCTGGGTGGTGCTGGAAAGTGCGCGCGCGATTTCTCGGTTTTAGGCCCGAAAGCGGGACCCAAGCGGGACGGGAAGTGCACCGCCGATCACTCCTGGCACTAGGATTTAACCGTTTTTACCAAAAAACGTGGATCAGGCGCCGCCGCCGGCAGCATTGCTCTTGGGCTTAAAAGCCTGGCGGAAGGTGGCGCCGAGGTAGTCGCGGTTCATCCGGGCGATGAAATCGTGGCTAATCAACTTGGGGCAGGCGGCGGAGCACTCGTATTGGTTGGTGCAGTTGCCGAAGCCGAGCTCGTCCATCTTGGCGACCATGTTGAGCACACGGGAATCGCGCTCGGCCTGGCCTTGCGGGAGGAGGCCGAGGTGGCCGACCTTGGCCGAGACGAAAAGCATCGCGGAGGCGTTTTTGCAGGCCGCCACACAAGCACCGCAACCAATGCACTGGGCGGCGTCCATGGCGAGGTCGGCGGCGTCCTTTGGAACGGGGATGGCGTTGGCGTCGGGCGCGGAGCCGGGGCGGACGGTAATGAAGCCGCCGGCCTGCTGGATGGCATCGAAGGCGGAGCGGTCGGTGATGAGATCACGGACGACGGGGAAAGGTTTGGCGCGGTAGGGCTCGACCACGATCACATCACCGTCGTTGAACGAGCGCATGTAGGTCTGGCAGCTGGCGATGCCGCGGTGGGGACCGTGGGGTTTGCCATTGATGACCAGAGAGCAGGTGCCGCAGATGCCTTCGCGGCAGTCGTGAGCGAAGGCGATGGGCTCCTCGCCCTTGGCCTCAAGGCCGTCGTTCACCACGTCGAGCATCTCCAAAAAGGACATGTTCGGGTTGAGGTTCTTGGCGGGATACTCGACGAAACGGCCGGGCTGGTTTGGGCCGGCCTGACGCCAGACGCGGAGGGTGATGCTGATAGGCGTGGAGGAGGGAATGCTGGCAACCATGGTGAGCGAGGGGTCGAAGGGTGGGCGTTGTTAGGGGCGGCGCGTCTTACTTGTAGGAGCGGACCGACATCTTCACGGTTTCGTAGTTGAGCGGCTCGACGTTACGGAGGGGCTCGCTGCCTTCGCCTTGGAACTCCCAGGCGGCGACGTGGGCGAACTTTTCGTCGTCACGTTTGCACTCGCCGTCGGGGTGTTGGTATTCCTCGCGGAAATGGCCGCCGCAGCTTTCCTCGCGGGTGAGGGCGTCGCGACACATCAGTTCACCGAGCTCAATGAAGTCGGCCACGCGGCCGGCCTTTTCGAGCGCTTGGTTGAGTGACTCGGCGGAGCCTGGGATATTTACGTTACTCCAGAACTCTTTCTTGAGTGCCTGGATCTCGGCGATGGCGCGGGTGAGGCCCTCCTTGGTGCGGGACATGCCGCAGTAGTCCCACATGATTTTGCCAAGACGTTTATGATAATGGGAAACGGGCTCCTTCCCCTTGATGGAAAGTAGTTTGGCAACAAGATCAGCAACGTTTTTCTCAGCAGCCGCGAAGGCGGCGTGGTCGATGGAGGGGCGGCCGCCGGGTTTCTGGCCGGCGAGGTAGTCGCCGATGGTGTAGGGAACGACGAAGAAACCGTCAGCGAGGCCCTGCATGAGCGCGGAGGCTCCGAGGCGGTTCGCGCCGTGGTCGGAGAAGTTGGCCTCGCCCAGCACGAAGAGACCGGGGAGATTGCTCATTAGGTTATAGTCCACCCAGAGGCCGCCCATGGTGTAATGGACGGCGGGGTAAATGCGCATAGGCTGCTTGTAGGCGCTCTCGTCGGTGATCTCCTTGTAGATGTCGAAGAGATTGCCGTAGCGCTCGGCGACGGCGGCCTCACCGAGTTCAAGGATCTTCGCGGGCGAGACGTCGTGAAGGTTGGCGCGGGCGGCCGCTTGCTTGCCGTAGCGCTGGATGGCGTCGGCAAAATCCAGGTAAACGCCGAGGCCGGTCTCGCCCACGCCGCGACCCTCGTCGCACATGCGTTTGGCGGCGCGGGAGGAGACGTCGCGCGGAGCGAGGTTGCCGAAGCTGGGATAAATACGCTCGAGGAAATAGTCGCGGTCCGCCTCGGGGATGTCGGCCGGGGCCTTCTTCACGTCGGCCTTGTTCTTGGGCACCCAGATGCGGCCGTCGTTGCGCAACGACTCGGACATGAGGGTGAGCTTTGACTGGTAATCGCCGGAGACGGGTATGCAGGTCGGGTGGATCTGCGTGTAGCAGGGGTTCGCGAAACAGGCGCCGCGCTTGTAGGCGCGCCAGATCGCGGTGGTATTGGAGCCGCGGGCGTAGGTGGAGAGGTTGAAGACGTTGCCGTAGCCGCCGGTGGCGAGGATCACGGCGTCCGCGGCGAGGCGGACGAGCTTACCAGTCTTCAAGTCGCGGGCGATGATGCCCTTGGCGTGTCCGTCGACGACCACGAGGTCGTTCATCTCATGCTCGGTGACGAGCTTCACCGTGCCCTGGCCGACGCAACGGGAGAGAGAAGAGTAAGCGCCGAGGAGGAGTTGCTGGCCGGTCTGGCCACGGGCGTAGAAAGTGCGCGACACTTGGGCGCCGCCGAAAGAGCGGTTGGCGAGCAGGCCGCCGTATTCGCGGGCGAAGGGAACGCCAAGGGCGGCGCACTGGTCTATGATGTTGACCGAGACCTCGGCCAGGCGATGAACGTTGGCCTCGCGGGCACGATAATCGCCGCCTTTGATGGTGTCGTAGAAAAGCCGATACACGCTGTCGCCGTCGTTCTGGTAGTTCTTGGCGGCATTGATGCCGCCCTGGGCGGCGATAGAGTGGGCGCGACGAGGCGAGTCGTGGAAGACCACGCAGGTCACTTGGTAGCCGAGGTCAGCCAGCGAGGCGGCGGCAGAGGCGCCGGCGAGGCCCGCGCCGACCACGACCACGTGGTATTTCCGCTTGTTGGCGGGGTTGACCAACTTGATGTCGATCTTGTGCTTGCGCCACTTGTCGGCGAGCGGGCCGGAGGGGATCTTGGAGTCGAGGATGGCCATGTCCGAAAAAGGATTGGGTTTGAAAGGGCTGGGTTAAGCGGCGCTCAGCGGGCGGAACCCGACTTGCAGGAGGAGCAGGATGAGCAGGCGGACCGTTCGGCGGCGGCGGTGCCGGGGGCGGGCTTCAGAAGGCCGGTCAAAATGGAGCCGGGAATGGCAAGGTTGCCGAGGAAGTAGCCAAGAACGAGGACCGCGACGGCCTTGCGCAGGCAGCAAGACCACTTCGCGTTGCGCAGACCCAGCGTCTGGAACAAAGACTCGACGCCATGTAGCAGATGCACCGAAAGCAGACCGGTCGCAAGGATGTAGAAACCGGCGACCCAAGGGCTGGTGAACCCGATGAAAATCATGCTGTAGACGTCGTGAACCACGGTGCCTTTGACGGCGAGCGGGATGCCGAATTCACGGACGTCCTCAGTCATGGTCCACTCCGGGAGGGCGGCCTTGAAATTGGCGGGATCGGTGACCCCGATGGTGAAATGCAGAAGGTGGTAAATGATGAAGGCCAACACCACCAAGCCACTCATGCGCATGTAGCGCGAGGCCCGGGCGGCAGCGAGCCATCGATGCACGCCGTAGTCCTGCGGACCGCGAGCCGCGCGGCTCTCGAGGCTAAGGGCCACGGCCGCCCAGATATGCACCGCGACCGCACCGAGCAGCACGAGGCGGACCGCCCAAAGCACCGGGCCGAGGCTTTGCAGAAAATGAGCATAGCCGTTGATGTGGTCAGGGTGCCCGAATATCTGGAGGTTGCCCGCAAGATGACCGAAGGCAAAACCGGTCAAAATAAGGCCGGAGACCGCCATCAGGAATTTACGGCCGATCGAGGATTGAAACAGGGTAGCAAGAAGGCTCATCGCGAAGTAGCGGGTAAAATGGGATATTGAAGCGCGGGTAAAAAAACCCACGCGGACATGGATTTAACGGCTCACGCTGGCGCTTGTAAAGGGTGGCGCATGAACAGGACTAGGGCTAACCATGGCTATTAGGTAAACTGAGACCCGCCCCCAGTCGGCGAAATGACCACCCAGGCGCATAGATGACCGGGCAAGAACCAACGCTCACTCAATTGCCCGCCAGTGGCAGGGAAACCCGGAAGACAGTCCAGTCCGCAACCGATTCGCATAAAAGAAGTTCACCTTCGTGACCCCGCACGATCTCGCGGGCGAGGGCCAGACCCAACCCGGCGCCGGCACCCCGGTCGGCGCGGGCCTTCGCTCCGCGATAAAACCGTTTGAAAATATGCACTTGGTCGGCAGCAGGGATGCCCGCTCCGGTGTTGCCCACCTCGACCAGCACCCTGTCTTCGGTCGTCTTCACGGCCAGTTCTATCCGGCCGCCGGGCCGGTTATATTTCAGAGCATTCGCCGCGAGATTCTGAAAGGTCTGCTCCAGCAGGTCGGCGTCGGCCAATACCCATGCATCTGCCTCGACCTCGAATTTAACCGTAATATCCGGAGCTTGAGCGCGCAGATCCTCCACCACGTTGCGCAGCAAAGGCTTCAGCGCTAAGCGCACGCGATGCAGGGATAGGCGACCCGCGTCGGCGAGAGAAAGGATCAACAACTTTTGCACGATGGCCTTCAGCCGTTGCACGTCTTCCAGCATACTCGCGCACGCTGCCTGAGTGGGCGAACCCGCCGGAGTGGCTTCGATCGTGTGCTCCAAAGTGCCCTGCAATAAGCTCAACGGTGTCTTCAACTCATGCGACGCATCGGCACTGAAACGGGTGGCTTGGTGAAACGAACGTTCGAGCCGGTCGAGCATGGCGTTGAACCCCGCCGCCAATCGGCGAAACTCGGGATCGTCTACCGGAGGCAAAATCCGTTGATCAAGGCCGCGCGCAGTGATGCCCTCCACCGCCTCGGTCAGACGCTCGACCGGCCGGAACGCGCTGCGCGCCAGCAGCCACGCCCCTCCGACCACGAGCAGGAGGGCACCCGCCAAAGTCGCGGTAAAAGCCCTGCGCAAGCGGGTAAGCCCGGCTTCGAATTCGGCCAAATCCGCCCCTAGCGCGAGGGTGACATAGGGGTTTCCCATCAGTCCGATTCGCCAAGCACGGCCCTCCACCTCAACGGTGAAAAAACGCGGCACCCGCAACGGAAGGGCAGGATTTTCGCGAGATATAGGTCGATCACGGCGGGGCGGAGGCGGGGCATCCATCGCGGCCACGCCGCTTTCAAAGGTTGAAAATCGCTCCGGATCCAGCCCCGCCGGCCAAGCAACGGAGCGATAGACCGCGCGGTCCGCGCCCCGCGCCCAGATGACATAGCCGGGGGCGCGTTCCTCCCCGGCCACAAAGCCAAACGCATTTTCCAAACGCGCCCAATGACTCGGGCCCACCACGCGCTCGAGATTGGCCTGGCCAAGGTTACGAATTTCGCGATCCAGCCGGTCGAGGGCGAAGTCGCGCGTAAGACGCCAGAGCACGGCACCCGAAACCAGGAGCAGGGCGGTCGAGACCAGACCGGCGAGCAGGGCAAAACGAAAGCGAAAGGATAACGGGATCACGGGACGGCGCCGCTTTCAGCGCGGATACGGTAACCCACCCCGCGCACGGTCTCGATCCGGGTCTGGTCGGTATCGCCAAGTTTCTTGCGCAAGTGCTGCACGTAGACGTCAACCAAGTTGGTGCCTGGATCGAAGTGGTAGTTCCAGACCTGCTCACAAATTTGGGCCCGGGTGAAAGTGCGGCCCGGAGAACGCAGCAGATAAGCGAGCAGGGCAAATTCGCGCGCGGTCAACTCCACCGCCACGCCGGCCCGTCTCACCTCGCGCGTGATTAGATTCACATGGAGATCGCCCGCCGCCAGCATCCCGGCGGGCGCTCCTATCGTGCGGCGTAGAACCGCGTGCAGACGGGCGGCAAGCTCCTCGACGTAAAAAGGCTTGGTGAGATAATCGTCCGCACCCAGTCCCAACCCATCCAGCCGCTCGTCGAGCGCGCTCCGGGCAGTGACCAGGATGACTGGAACGGTCGCATGATTTTCGCGCAGTTGGCGCAAAATGCTGAGCCCATCACGCCCGGGCACCATGATATCGAGCACCAGAGCATCGTAGACCCGCGTCGTGGCCAGCAGGAAACCGTCGTCGCCATTGTCACAGTGGTCCAACACAAAGCCACGCGCCTCGAGACCCTTGCGGACGAGGCCGGAGAGTTTGCCGTCGTCTTCCACGAGCAGGACTTTCACGCCACCATCGGCTATTCGACCGGGCCGTGGGTCAAGCGATCAAAGATGAAGATGTTTTAACGATAATCCGCGCACGGCATTCATGTTTATCCGATATATTATCAAGCATGACCCCCGCTCCAAAAACCTCCCTCGCCGTGACCGCCTTACTTGTCGGGTGCGTCTCTATTGCCCCGCTGCAGGGCCACCTGCTCCAAGACCAAGACGCAGCCGGTAGCCTGCTCGCCAGCTATGACCCCAATTTCGGACCGCCCCGCCCGCAGGCCACTGCAGCCCGCCCGGCAACACCACGAACCGAATCCGCTTCAGCCACTCCCCTTCCAGCCAGAGTCTTCGCGCCCTTCGCGCCCAAGGTCACCACCCACCGGGACGAACGTTTTTTCTACGTCGAATCAGACGGCCTGCCCGACCACCGATTGATGGTCGGCATCACCGCCTGGCAACAGCAAGTCCCCCTTCCTCAAGCCTACACCGGCGAAAACGCCTGGCGCATCCCGCTCAAACCCAGGCCTGCCGCCCTGCCGCTCTCTGCCAAAGACCATTTTTTCCGCGGCGCCATCGCCATCGCCGCCAATGGCGTGCCTATCTTCAACCCAATCAAAAACGACGGCCACACCGACACCTTCCTCGCAGGCGAACTCGACGAATTCGGCGGGCACGCCGGTCGGGCCGACGACTACCATTACCACATCGCGCCACTGCATTTGCAGGAGCAGGTCGGCCCCGGCCTGCCGGTGGCCTACGCGCTCGACGGTTACCCGATCTATGGACTCGCCGAACCCGACGGCAAGCCGGCCCAAGACCTCGATGCCCTCAACGGCCACGCCACCGCCCCGCTCGGCTACCACTACCACGCCTCAAAGACCTACCCCTACTTAAACGGCGGCTTCCATGGCGAGGTAACCGAACGTGAAGGCCAGGTGGACCCGCAGCCCCGCGCAAAACCAGTGCGCCCAGCGCAAAAACCGCTGCGCGGAGCGACGATCACCGGCTTCACCCGCGCATCGACGGGAAACTTTGAACTCCAATACCGGCTCGACGGTAAAACCCTCGTCGTGCGTTACGCGATAAAGCCCGATGGCTCGACCCGCTTCGAGCCGGACCCAAACAGCGCCGCCCGCTCGCCAGCTTCCGAACCGCCCCCTCCCCGTGAAGCTCCGCCGTCGGCCAACCAGCCCGCCCCAGCGCGGCAACCTTGGCTAAAGGTCCACGCCAAGGAAATGGACACCGATGGCGACGGCACCCTGACCCGCGAGGAGTTGGCCAGCGAAACCAAGAAGGTCTTTTCCGGTTATGACCACGACGGCGACCACCGCCTCACTACGGCCGAATACGCGGGTTCCGGTCCAGGTGTGCGCTCCGCGATGGGTGGCTTCCTCCGCCAGCACGCGAAGGAAGTCGATGCCGATGGCGACGGCGTGATCCTACCCGCCGAACTCGATGCCACCGCCGGGCGCATGTTCACCAAGACCGATCTTAACCACGACGGTCGCCTCGCCCCGGACGAGCTCACCCTTCCGCCCGGCTACCAGGCGACTCCACCCGGCCAGGAAACATCAAGCCGCCCGCCCCGCCCATGAAACACCTGCGTCTCCTCCCCCTGCTCTGGCCCTTGGCCGGCCTCGCCGCGCCGACCGCCGAACCGCCGCCAAACTTCATCGTCATCCTCGCGGAGGCCCAAGGTTGGGCCAACACCTCCGCTCCGATGGATGCCGCCGACCCGGCTTCCCGCAGCCCGCACCTAAAGACCCCCGCCATCGAGCGCCTCGCCCGCGAGGGTATGCGCTTCGCCCGGGGCTACGCGGCATCCCCACGCTGCACCCCCTCCCGCGCCGCCTTGCTGATCGGCAAAACCCCCGGCGCACTGCACATGACCTACGTCGGCGTCGGCCGGCGCGATCAATCCACCGCAGAGCAACCTGTGCTCACACCCACTCCGCTGCTCGAACTGCCCACTGAAGAAACCACCATCGCGGAACTGCTTAAAGACGGGAGCTATCTAACGGCGCACTTCGGCAAATGGCACCTCGGCCGCGTCGATCCCGCCCGCCATGGTTTCGACGCAAGCGATGGCCCGACCAATAACGGTGGGCCGGATAACGTCGCCGCGCCCAACCCCAAGCAAGCCGAAGGCATGACCGATCGCGGTATAGAATTCATGGAACATGCGATCCAGACGGGCCGCCCCTTTTACCTCCAACTTTCCCATTACCCGGACCAGGAAACCAAAGGCGGCGGTAAACGGCGCGATCCACAATCGGAGAGCGATCTGGTCGATCGCACCGTAGCTCGCCTGCTCGAGGCCGTCGACCGCCTCGGTCTCGCCGGCCGCACTTACATTTTCTACACCGCCGACCACGGCGCGCAGGGACACCACGGCAATGAACCTCTCTCGGGCGGCAAAGGCTCACTTACCGAGGGTGGTCTTCGCGTTCCATTCCTCGTGCGCGGTCCCGGCGTAGCCGCCGGGGCCTGCGCCCATACACCGGTGACGGCCTGCGACCTACTGCCCACTTTGGCCGAGCTCGCGGGCACCCACGGCCGGACCCCGCCCGGTCTGGAGGGAGGCAGCCTCGCCGCCCTACTGCACGACCCCGAGGCGCTAGCGCCAGTGCACCGTGCGCGCGAGGAAATCGTCTTCCATTTTCCTCACTACGATCTGGGCAACGGCGGCCCGGCCTCGGCCCTGCTACTCGGCCCCTTGAAGCTGATTCGCAACTACGCCACCGGCAGTCGTCGCCTCTACGATCTGGAACAAGACGCAGCCGAAAACCGAGACCTCGCCCCCGAGCGGAAAACCGAAACCGCCGTCCTGGATGCAAAGCTTAGCACCTACCTCGCATCCATCCACGCCGAACTCCCCCGACCCAACCCCGCCTTCACCACTGAAAATGCGATCAATCATAAGTAACCCGGAACGCGCTGTCGTCGGCATCCTGTTTATCGCTACGGCACTCGTCCTATCCGCAGCAGAAAAACCCGAGGGACGGCGCGCAGCGGCAGTCTTTCGCACCGAGGTCCCGGTCGAGCCACTGAACATCGTATTGGGCCGCCCCACCGCCAGCTCGATTACCCTCAGCGTGATCTTCCAGACGCAAACCCGAGCCGTGATCACTTGCGAACCGGAAGCGACCGGCGCGGCGAACACCCTGCCCCCACGCACTTTTCCGGCGGGCGAGCCCATTGAGGTGTTGGTGAGCGGTCTACGACCCGGCACCCGCCACCGTTACCGGATAGAACCGGTCGGCACGCCCGCGGCGGAAGCCATAACGGGCACCTTCACCACCGCTCGTCCGCCCGGCGAAGCCTTCGTATTCACCATTCAGGCCGATTCACATCTCGACGGCGGCACCGACCCCGACCTCTACCGCCGCAGCCTCGCCCTGGTGCCAGCCGCACGCGCCGATTTCCATATCGACCTAGGCGACACCTTCATGACGGACAAACGGCCCGACTTCCACGATTCCCTGCCGCAATACCTCGCCCAGCGCCACTACCTCGGCCTGCTCGGCCGGACCACACCGGTGTTTCTCGTTCTCGGCAACCACGACGGCGAAGACCCATCCCGCGGCGGCGACAGCGAGGCTTCGATGTCCGTCTGGGCAAACGCGACGCGAAAACATTTTTTCCCCAACCCCGAACCCGACACCTTCTACACCGGCAACACGACCCCCCACCCGATCGCCGGTCCACTTCAGAACTACTACGCCTGGACCTGGGGCGACGCGCTTTTCGTAGTGCTCGATCCCTTTTGGTTCACCCGAAGCCGCACTCGGGAAGGCGATAACTGGCCGCGCACACTCGGCCGGGAGCAATACGACTGGCTGGAGCGCACCCTCGCCGCCAGTCACGCCCGTCACAAATTCATCTTCATCCACCATCTGGTCGGGGGAGAGGGTAAAGATGGGCGCGGAGGGGCCGAGGCATCGCGGTTTTTCGAATGGGGTGGCCTGAATCCAGATGGAACGGATGCCTTCGCCACCCGGCGTCCCGAATGGCCGGGGCCCATACACGCGATGCTGGTCGCACACGGGGTCAGTGCGGTCTTTCACGGCCACGACCATCTCTTCGTAAAACAGGAACGCGACGGGATCATTTATCAGGAAGTCCCCCAACCCGGCCATCCACGCGCCGAGGCCAGAAGCGCAGCCGAATACGGCTACCGCTCCGGTGTCATTTTACCTGGTGCCGGGATCTTGCGGGTGCGGGTCGCACCCGGGAAAGCGATAGTCGAGTTCCTGAGGGTCGACCGCGACGAACCAGCCTATTCCTACGAACTCCCCACGACCGCGAAAAACTAGCGTGCTCAGCGCACGAGGGGTTTGAGCAGGGCGAATTTGCCACTGGCCGCCGGCGCGATCAGACGCTTGCGAAAGGTCGCCACGCGCGCGCCATCGCCCAACACGGCAGCCAGGGCGGAGTCGAGCCCGGCGGGGGCGACTTCATCGGCTACATACTCAAAATTCCACCGCGCCTCGCCCGACTGCACGAGACTGTAGTGCCAGCAGCGGAACTCCTCCGGAATGACGGCGTCGATCTCGGTCGGTGACACCAGCGAACCGTCCTGGCGGAAATGCAGGCCGCCCTCGCGCCCGAGCACACGAAATCCCGTCGGCAACCGCCTCACGACGTCGCCAGTATGGTAACGAAGCAATGGCATGGCTTCGCGACCGCGAGTCGTCACGTAAAGTTGAAATACGTCCGCTAAGCCCCGAAAGGGCACGAGCTCCACAAAGACATTGTCATCGATCACCCGTGAGTCGTCCTGAAAAGCCCCCCCCACGAAAATATAACCCGCCTCGGTCGAACCGTAGAGATCAACTTGCGCGGCGGACGGAAACGCTTCCGCGATACGTCGACTGTGAACCAGACTGGCTTTGCCGTAGGTGAGGATGACCACGCGCAGGGAGGGCACCGATACCCGCCGGCGCTGGGTCGCTCGGGCTAGCAGTGCGAGATAGATCGGCTCCCCTTCGAGGATTTCGGGCTGCACCGCCTGCAACTCCGTGACAATCCGGTCCCACTCGGTCTCGGGAAAAACAAACGGATCACTCGTGAGGTTGAGGTATACCACGCCCTCGAAATAGCGGTGCGGAAAGGGATGATCCTCGTAGGGACAGAGGTTTGAGGAGCAACCGACCGGGGCCAGCACGCACTTGCGGTGCGGCCGGTCAGCGTAGGGCGCGAGCAAGGGATGCGCCCGGTAAGCGCGCGCGGTCTGGGCGTTCCACCAACCCTCCTCCATGATCACGGTCATCGGCCCCTGGGTCGTGCCGGAAGTGGACTCGTATTCGTAGCGCTTTTCATCGAGCCCCTGCTGAATAACCCGGTAGTCGTCGAAAAACGCCTCGTGACCATGAGCCACGATATCTTTTTTCGAAAGGACAGGAATCTCGCGGTAACAACTCCAGTGCAGAGGGTCGGGGTGCAGCGGGAAACGTTTCCCATAGAGCGGGCTCAGTTCATAGATTCGACGTATCTCTTGCTCGAGAGGCAAAGGCAGACGCGTAACCGCTTCGCTGGCGAGGAGCGCGGAAGAATTGGCGAAGACGGGCGAAGCGGACATGGAAGCGATAGTCGCAGGCAAACCGAACAGCGTAGCGAGTCAAACGACAGAACGCGTGCCGCCCGCCCGCCAGATCGGTTCGAAAAAAAACAAGGCGTCGAGCACCAGACTATGCGTGATATCTCCGGCGCGCGCCCGGGCGAAAACCTCCGCCACGGGCAGGACGGAGACCGCGATCTCTTCGTCGGCATCCCAGGCAGGTGGCGATACCAGCCGGCAATTCTCGACTAACACGAGGTGGCAGCGGTTGCTCATGAACGCGGGATTCGGGTGCACGCGGGCAAGCAACCGTGCCCGCTCGCCCACGTAGCCGGTTTCCTCGGCCAACTCGCGCAGCCCGGCTACAACCGGATCCTCACCCGGCTCGACCACCCCACCGGGAATCTCGAGAGAAAAATCATCAATCCCGTAGCGAAACTGGTTCACCAACACGAGCCGGTCATCGACGGTGTGGGCGAGCACGTTCACCCAATCGGGCGCATCCACCACGACGAAGTCCCGCGTCACGGCGCGACGCGGATGCAAAAACGTCACCGCCAGTAAATCCAGGATGCGAGTCCGGGCCAAGTGCCGCGCCACGCCTCGGTGCCAGCGCGCGGGCTCGGCACCGCCGGCAGATGGCGGAATGCGTGAAGAATCGTCGGACACAGGCAAAAAAAACCTCCCGCTGAAAGAGCGGGAGGAAGATGGAGCCGTTTAATGAAGCCCGGAAACCAAAATCACTTCTTGGCGGGCAGCTTGACCTTCTGGCCGACCTTGAGGCCGCTCCAGTTGACGCCAGGATTCACAGCGACGAGATCGGCAAGCGCTACGCCTTTGGCACGGGCGATCTTGGCGCCAGTATCACCACCGACGACGATGTATTCATCGGGACCCGCCACAACCGGACCAGCGGACTTGGCTCCGCCCGCCTTCGCGGCAGAACCCTTGGTGGCGGCCTCCTGAAGCTTGGCGAGCTCGCCATTGACCTTGCCGATCTCGCCGGCGACGGCGGTGAAGGCCTCCTGGGTGGAGCGCTGGAGGGAGGCGACATTGGTCGCGGCCCGGTCGGCAGCGGAACTGGCAGCGGTCGCGGCGGCCTCCACCCCGTCCACCTTGGTGGAAAGGGTGGTCACCTGCTCCACGGCACCGGCCGCAGCCTTGTTGGCCTTGGTAGCATTGAGGAGGGCGATACCCCCGAGAAGGAAGCCGAGCAAGCCGGCGATAAGACCTGCGATAGGCAGGTAGCTGGGGGAAGATTCGCGCGAAATCGTGTCCATTTGATTGAAATTAAAAAATATTGGGTAGGCGGTGCAAGCGGGAGATTCAAGCAGAGATTAGGCCCGCGATGTGAATAAAAGTGCTCACATACGGCAAACACACAGTGGTCGGGGCGATAGGATTCGAACCTACGACCTCCTGGTCCCAAACCAGGCGCTCTACCAGGCTAAGCTACACCCCGAAACCACGTGCGAAGGGCTAGCGAGGGGCCGGACAGCGACCAAGTCAATGCTAGCATCGAAACATCCAGACAAAACGAAACCCGCCGTTTGGGGCCGCGGCGGGCTCGTCGGGTGTCCCCCAGAACCAATGGGAGAAAGGGACTGGAAAAACGTTTTTATTGCTTCCCAGGAAAAGTGACTGAGCTCGGCTGGGCCGCGTCAGGAGCGGGGGCCGGTGAAGCGCCCCCCGAGACGGCCGCGGACGCAGGAATCGCAGGGAGAGAATCGCGGAGCTGGTTGGCGCGGTTGGCCCAGGCACCTTGCGGCTCGACCGTGGTGACAAGCTCGATCCAGCGGGTCGCGTCAGCGGCCTGGCCGGCGTCCCGGGCCACGACCGCGAGGTGATAAGCCGCCTCGGCGCGATAGGCGCGGGCCAGCGCGGTGTCATTCGCAAGCGCCTCAAGGGCGGGCTTGGCCGTAGCCGTATTACCGGCCTGAAGAGGCGCGAAGGCCGCTCCTAGACGGGCGCGAGCAGCCAAAGGATTGTCCGCCAGCAGGGGCGCGGCTGCGGTGTAAGCCTCGCAGGCCGCGGCATAGTTGCCCGCCGCATAAGCCTCATCCGCGAGGCGCAACTGCGCGACACCCGCGAGGATGGCGGTGGAGTGCGTCTGAACGAAAGCCTGCAACTGCGCGGTCGTGGTGGCGGCGGCGTAGTCGGCCTGCACCTGGCGCTCGCGGTAGGCGGCATAGGTCTCGAAGGCATAACGGCCAACCAATACTACCGTCACGATACCGGTCAGGGCCCACACCTTGCCAGAATGCCTCGACCAAAAAATCTGCAGCCGGTCCTCCAGCGTGGGGGCGAGATAATTTTCATCGATGGTGACGAGATTGCGATCGTCGCCGGCGGGAGTCTGTGGAGCGTTAGCGGCCATGCGGAAGAAAAAGGGGGAATGTGAACAAAACACCCCGCCCCCTCACCGTAAAGCCGCGAATTTTTAAGTTTTAATTAATTATTGATTAAATACTTAAGAACCAATCAAGCAAACACGACCGTGCGCTTACCGTAAACCAAAACCCGATTCTCCAAATGCACGCGGACCGCTTGAGCCAAAACCATGCGCTCGAGATCACGGCCCATGCGCACCAAATCCGCCACATCATGGCGGTGAGTGACCCTCGCCACGTCTTGCTGAATGATCGGGCCGTCGTCCAAAATTGCCGTGGCGTAGTGGGCGGTCGCGCCGATCAATTTTACTCCCCGCTCATAGGCCTGATGGTAAGGCCGTCCACCGGCGAAGGCAGGCAGGAAGGAGTGGTGGATATTGATCACCGGCGCCGGGCTTTGCTCCAAAAACCACGCGGACAACACCTGCATGTAGCGCGCCATCACCACGAGATCGACCCGCAGTTCGCGAAGCAGGGCGACCTGACGCGCCTCGGCTTGGACTTTGGTATCGGCGGTCACCGGGATGTGAAAATAAGGCAGCCCGTAACCTCGCGCCGCCGCTTCCAGATCAGGGTGGTTGGAAACGACCGCCACAAAATCAGCGTCGAAGTCTCCCGTGCGCCAGCGCAGGATAAGATCGTGGAAACAGTGGTCGAACTTGGAAACAAAGAGTGCCACCCGCGGCCGCACCTCGCTCCGCGCCACCCGCGTCTGCATGCCCAGGCCGCGACCGAAGGTCTCAAACTCGGCCGCCATGGCCACGCCATCAGCGGCGGCGCGGGGCTCCCACTCGACGCGCTGAAAAAATACGCCTGCTTCCATATCACGGTGTTGGTCGGCGTGCAAAATGTTGCCGCCACGCTCAAAAATCCAACCCGAGACGCGGGCCACGAGGCCGGGCTGATCGGGACCGTGAAGCAGGGCGACGAGACGGGGAAGGTCGAAGGCGGACATGGGAAGGCAAAATTAGCCCCCCCACGCACGCGCCCCAAGCCACGCGGCGCAAGCTTCTTGTCACTCCAAGCTCGGGACTGAAGCAACCGCACCCCGCCGCAAAAGTCTCTGAGATTTGGGGTGGCTACGGCGAGCGCGTTCGCTTTTCTCAATTGCGGTGTGCCTCGGCCCGAGTGGCGGAACGGTAGACGCTCCAGACTTAAAATCTGTTGTCCGCAAGGACGTGCGGGTTCGAATCCCGCCTCGGGCACCACGCAGCTGCATAGCGGGACGGCAAAACCGCCCCGCCGCAGGCTCAGAGCACGTAGCCGTCCGGCACCGACACGCCCTTCGGCACCACCAGCACACCGTCCCGGATGATAATTCCATGCGGGTAATTACCGTCGGCATTGCCTTGTGCGCTAAGCTTCACGTTCGCACCGATGCGGGCATTTTTATCGATGATCGCATGCTCGATCTGGGCGCCGGGCCCTACCCCTAAGTGCGGCCGACCGCGTTTCACGTTATCGAGCAACTGGTCCTCGCTCTCGTAAAAATCAGCGCCCATCATGACCACGTGCTTAAGAACTGCGCCGGCCCGCACAAAGGAACGCATCCCGAGCACGCAATGGAGGATAGTCGAATCCTCAATGATCGAACCGTCGCCGAAGACGGCGTAATCGATCTGGCATTTGTTGATCTTGGAAGGAGGCAGGTAACGATCCTGAGTGTAAATCGGGGCACCGGGATCGAAAAAGTTAAACGGCGGCAGCGGCTGAGCCAGCGCGAGGTTGGCGTCGAAAAATGCCTTCACGGTCCCGATATCCTCCCAGTAACCCTCGAAAATGTGGGCGTAGAGTTTCTTCACGCCAAGCAGGCCCGGGATGACCTCCTTGCCGAAGTCGGTCATCTTGTTGTCCAACGCGTCGGCCAAGGCCTTGCGGTTAAAAACATAGATGCCCATCGAGGCTAGGCAGCGTTTTTCCCCAGTGGAATTGGCCAAGCCCGCCTCCACGGCGGGAGTGAGCGTAAGGCTCTCAATCACCTTGGGATCCTTAGGTTTCTCCACAAACTGCGAAATGGAGAGGTCGTCGTTAACCCGCATCAGTCCGAGGCCCTCAACCTTGGAGACGGGAAACGGAATCGCCGCGATAGTCACGTCGGCTCCGGTCGCGATGTGTTGATCGATGATCTTCTGGAAATCCATCCGGTAGAGCTGGTCACCCGATAGGATAAGCACCAAATCGTGCGGAAAGTTACGGAAATGCTGGAGATTACGGCGCACCGCATCGGCCGTGCCCTGATACCAATCCGTGCTCTTCTCCGTCTGCTCGGCCGAGAGGATATCCACGAAACCACCCCCGAAGGGATCGAAATGAAACGTGTTTTGAATGTGCCGGTGCAGCGAAGCCGTATGGAACTGCGTAAGCAGGAAGATGCGGTTGATCGCACTGTTGATGCAGTTGCTGATCGGGATGTCCACTAGCCGATACTTGCCCGCAAGAGGCACCGCCGGCTTGCAGCGCTCTTGGGTAAGAGGATGCAGGCGCGTGCCGCGCCCGCCACCCATGATTACGGCCAGAACATTCTTTTTTGGGGTCATGATAGTGAGGCTAAAACCTTGCGGAGCTTCTTTAGCGGCGAGTAGGTTCGCCAGCTAAAACCTTAAAAAAACCATGTGCGGAATCGTAGGTTACGTCGGTCGCCAGCGCGCGGCCACCATCATGATCGAAGGCCTGAAACGCCTCGAATACCGCGGATATGACTCCGCTGGGCTCGCCGTGCTTCAAAACGGCGGCCTGACCGTGGTGAAGACCGTCGGCCGCGTCGCCGCCTTGGCCAAACTCGCCGCCGGGAAAAAACTCTCCGGCACATCTGGCATCTCCCACACCCGCTGGGCCACCCACGGCGGTGTGACCGACGCCAACGCCCACCCACACCTGTCCAGCGACGGCCAGGTCGCCCTTGTGCATAACGGCGTGATCGAGAATTACGTCGCGATCAAAAAATTCCTGCTGACCAAGGGCTACAACTTCGCGTCAGAAACCGATACCGAAGTGCTGGCCAACCTGATCGCCTACCACCTCGCAAAGGAGCCGGAGAACTCACCGGAGGGTCCCCGTTTCCTCAATGCCGTTCGCAAGACCCTGCTGCACGTGGAGGGCACCTACGGCATCGCCGTCCTCTCCCCAGCCCACCCCGACCAACTCGTCGCCGCCCGGAAAGGCTCCCCTCTCATCCTCGGCGTCGGCGATCAGGAATACCTCATCGCCTCCGACGTCTCCGCCCTGGTCTCCCGGACCCAAAACGTGGTATACCTGAAAGATGGCGAACTAGTCCATATCACGACCGGCGGCTTCACGCTCAACACCCTGGACCTCGCCGATATCTCGCCGGTTATCGACAAGGTGACTTGGGCCGTCGACGAGGCCGAGCTCGGGGATTACCCGCACTTCATGCTGAAGGAGATTTTCGAGCAGCCCCAGGCGCTCGAAAACGCCATGCGCGGCCGCTTCTCCGCCGACGGCTCCTCCGCCAACTTCGGCGGCCTCAATCTCACCGCAGCAGATTTCCGCCAAATCGACCGCTTCGTATTCACTTCGTGCGGCACCGGCTGGCACGCCTGCCTAGTCGCCGAGCACCTGATCGAGCGCTACGCCCGCATCCCAGTGGAGGTCGATTACGCTTCGGAATTTCGCTACCGCAACGCCCCGCTCGATCGAAACGCGTTATTCTTCGTCGTGTCCCAATCCGGAGAAACGATCGACACCCTCGCCGCCCTCCGCGAAGCCAAACGCAAGGGCTACAAGTGCATGGCGATCTGCAACGTCGTTGGCTCGACCATCGCCCGCGAAGCCGATGGCGGCATCTACCAGCACGCCGGCCCGGAGATCGGCGTCGCCTCGACCAAGGCCTTCACCAGTCAGCTCCTCATCTCCTCCATGTTTGCCCTTTACGTGGCCCGCATGCGCGACCTGTCCTTCGCCGACGGCGTGGAATATGTCGCCGGCCTCCGCCGCGTGCCAGACCTCGCCCGCCGAGCACTGGAACAAGCCCCGCACATCCGCGAAATCGCCCTGCGCTATGCGCGTTTCAACGACTTCCTCTTTCTCGGCCGCTTGTCCCTGTTCCCCATCGCCCTAGAAGGCGCCCTGAAGCTGAAGGAGATCTCCTACATCCATGCCGAGGGCTACCCCGCCGCCGAGATGAAACACGGCCCCATCGCCTTGATCAGCGAGCAATGCCCGAGCGTATTTCTCGTGCCCAAGGGCGAGCTATTTAACAAGGTCGTGTCGTCAATGCAGGAGATCAAGGCACGCAAGGGCCTGATCATCGCCATCGCCCCGGACAGCGTGGAACTGCCGGAGGGCCTGGCCGATGAACTCATCACCATCCCAGACTGCCACGAAGCCGCCCTGCCCATCCTCGCCACCATCCCGGTCCAGCTTCTGAGCTACTATATCGCCGTAGCCCGCAAGTGCGACGTGGACAAACCTCGCAACCTCGCGAAATCGGTCACGGTGGAGTGATTGATCGAAGTAGCGAGTAGCGGGTAGAGGGTAGCGAGCATACCACCCATTTTCCCGCTTAACGTCCACCTGCCTCTGCTTGCCGCCTTCTCTACCCGCTACTCACTACTCGCTACTCTTTACCCTCCCCCCCGCCATGACCATTCTCCCCTCCGCCGCAGACTTCGCCCGCCTCGCCTCGCAGGGCAACCTCATCCCCGTCTACGCCGACCTGATGGCCGACTTCGAGACGCCCGTCTCGGCCTACGCCAAACTCCGCGCCCATGGCCCTTCCTATCTGCTCGAATCGGTCGAGGGCGGAGACACCCTATCCCGTTACTCCTTCATCGGCTGCCGCCCGCGCAAAACCCTCGCCTGCGGCCCGGTCACCACGCTGATCCGCGAGCCCGGCCAGCCCGACCGCACCGTCCCCACCCCGCCCGACCCGCTCACCCTGGTCGAAGCCGAACTCGCCGGGCACCAACCGGTTAAAATCCCCGGCTTGCCTCGGTTCACCGGCGGCGCCGTGGGCTTCATCGCCTACGAATACGCCACCCGCATCGAACCCAGCATCCCCGCGCCCGGGAAGGACGAACTCGGCACGCCCCTGCTTTACTTCATGCTGTCGGATTCGCTGCTGATCTTCGACCGCGCCAAACAAACCCTCCGCCTCTGCATAAACGCCCGTATCGCCGAAGGCGAGGCCCCCGCCGCAGCCCACGCCCGCGCCGTAGCCGAGCTAGAAGCCCTGCACACCCTCATTGCCCAGCCCAGCACGCTCGCACCCGCTCCGCTGATCGACCCCGGCTTCGTGCCTACCCCTCGCGGTAATTTCACCCAATCCGCCTTCGAACAGGCTGTCACCGCCGGCCAGGAATTCATCCGCTCCGGCGACATCATCCAGTTCGTCCCTTCCCAGCGCTTCTCCAAGGACTTCAACCGCACCCCGCTGGAGCTCTACCGCGCCCTGCGGACCGTCAACCCGTCGCCTTATATGTTCATCCTCGACGCCGGCGACTTCGCCATCGTCGGGGCCTCGCCCGAGGTCCACGTGCGCCTGACCGACGGCTTGGTGGAGATCCGCCCCATCGCCGGCACCCGCAAACGCGGCGCCACCCTGGCCGAGGACCTCGCCTTGGAAAAAGACCTGCTCGCCGACCATAAGGAACGGGCCGAACACCTCATGCTGGTCGATCTCGCCCGCAACGACATCGGCCGCGTCTGCCAATTTGGATCCGTGACCGTGCCCGAGAGCTTCGTGATCGAGCGCTACTCTCACGTCATGCACATCGTTTCACAGGTAGAAGGCCGCATCGCACCCGATAAAACCGCCTTCGACCTGATGCGCGCCACCTTCCCCGCCGGCACCGTCAGCGGCGCGCCCAAGATCCGTGCCATGCAGATCATCGCCGCCACCGAGCCCGTCCAGCGAGGCTTCTACGCCGGCGCCCTCGGTTACTTCGGCTACGACGGCAACAGCGACACCTGTATCATGCTGCGCACCGCTTTGTTAAAAGACGGGCGCATCCACATCCAGACCGGCGCCGGCGTTGTGGCCGACAGCGTGCCCGAGAGTGAATTCCAAGAGACCGTCAACAAGGGCTCCGCTCTTTTCAAGGCCGTCGCCATCGCGGAACGCCTCTGAGCCGGTATAAATCCCGCCCAAAGTTTTTCCCCGCGCCGCCAAATTGTCCTTGCACGCCCCCGCGGCAGACTCTGTTGTCTCGCCTTTATTTCCATGAAAGCGACCATCAAAACTCAGGGTCAGCAGTTCGCCGTCACCGAAGGCGACGTCCTTTTCGTCAACCGTTTCCCGAACACCGAGGCCGGTTCCATCGTCGAGATCACCGAAGTCCTCTCCTCCGGTGAAGGCGCCTCCTTCAAGGTCGGCACCCCCACCCTCGCCGGTGCCAAAGTCACCGCGAAGATCCTCGAAAATAAACGCGGCGACAAGGTCATCGTGTTCAAGAAACGCAAGCGCAAGGGCTACCAGCGCAAGCGCGGTCACCGTCAAGAACTGTCCGTGATCAAGATCCAGACCATTTCGGTCTGATCCCCCCCCTTTAACCAACATAATCCGGAGATCCTAAGTCATGGCCCATAAAAAAGGTGCAGGCACAACCAGCAACGGTCGCGAGAGCCACAGCAAGCGTCGCGGCGTCAAGAAGTTCGGCGGCCAGTCGGTCATCGCCGGCAATATCATCGTCCGCCAGTGCGGTTCCAAGCTGCACGCCGGAGACAACGTCGGCATCGGCCGCGATTGGACGCTCTTCGCCCTGAAGGACGGCGTCGTCCAGTTCGACAAGGCCCGCCGCAAGGTCGCGGTCGTCGAGCCAGTGGCCACCGCCACCGCCTGAGACGTTCCCAATACGTCCCCCCACTCCTCCAGCCGACCTCCGGGTCGGCTTTTTTGTGCCCTGAACCGTGACTCGCGCCAAACTGACAACCATTTAAATTAGTCGATTTAAGGTGAACCGCACCGGCGTGCTTCCACGCTGCAAACTCGGGGTATCCTCTCGGGAATCCCCGCCCTTTCGCGTTGCCCGGACCCTGGTCCACCCGTGTGCTCGGCCCCTTCCCGCACATCATGGTAAAAACCTCCCAAGCCTCCTGGGGCGGCCGCTTCTCCGCCGGCCCCGCCGACCTCATGCTCCGCTTCAGCGAGTCCGTGTCCTTTGACCGCCGCCTCGCTCCCTTCGACATCGCCGGCAGCAAGGCCCACTCCGCCATGCTCGCGCACGTCGGCCTGATCACCGCCAAGGAACGCGATGCCATCCACGCCGGACTCGATACCATCCTCGCCGAGATCGCCGCAGGTAAGTTCACCTGGAGCACCCAGCTCGAGGACGTCCACATGAACATCGAGCAGGCCCTGACCAAAAAGGTGCCCGCGGCCGCCAAACTCCACACCGCCCGCTCCCGGAACGACCAGGTCGCCACCGACATGCGCCTGTGGTTCAAATGGGCCTGCGCCGAGCTCCAGGCCCGCCTCCGCGCCGCCCAGCACGCCCTGCTCGACCTCGCCACCCGCGAGGGCCACGTGCTCATTCCCGGCTACACCCACCTCCAACGCGCCCAGCCCGTCTTCCTCGCCCACCACCTCTTCGCCTGGCTGGAAATGCTCGAACGCGACCACGCCCGCTTTGCCGCCGTAGCTAAACACGCCAACTGGTGCCCCCTCGGCGCTGGCGCCATCGCCGGCACCACCCTACCGATCGACCGCGAATTCACCGCCGTTCAACTCGGCTTCGTCGACGAAAAAGGCCGCCCGCGCGTCACCCAAAACTCGATGGATACCGTCGCCGACCGCGACCTGTTCCTCGAGTTCGCCGCCGCCGGCGCCCTGTTCGGCCTGCACGCTTCCCGCATCGCCGAGGATCTCATTTTGTGGTCGTCCGCCGAGTTCAAGTTCATCGAATTGCCCGACGCCTTCTGCACCGGTTCGTCGCTCATGCCGCAGAAGAAAAACCCCGACTCTTGCGAGCTCCTTCGCGGCAAGTCCGGCCGCCTCGCCGGTAATCTCTCCGCTCTCGTGACCATGGTGAAGGGCCTGCCCCTGACCTATAACCGCGACCTGCAGGAGGACAAACCGCCCGTGTTCGACACCTACGACACCGTCGCGATCTGCGCCGAGGTGCTCGCCGGCACCCTGGCGGGCATCGCCGTCCACCCGGCCCGCTGCGCCGCCGCTGTCGCCGATCCCGCCCTGCTCGCCACCGACCTCGCCGATTATCTGGTCGAGCGCGGCGTTCCCTTCCGCGAAGCCCACCACGCCGTCGGCGCGGTCGTGAAACTCGCCGAGACCCAGGGCAAACCACTCGACCAAGTCGCCACCGCCGATGTGAAAAAATGCCACGCCGGCTACGGCGACGATTGGGCTACCGTGTTCGATCTGAAACGCGCCATGGCCAAACGCCGCGGCACCGGCATGCCCGGCCCCGCCCAGATCAAAAAACAAACCGCCCGCTGGACCAAGCTGCTCGCGGAGTAAACAAGTCAACCCGGAGCCTTGGCCGCAAAGAGTCGTAAAATTCGCAAAAAAGATCCGCCATGAAGCCTGTGTCCGGGTTTTCTTTTTCGCCTTCTGCGCCTTTTTTCGGCCAATAACTCTTCCGGCTCTTTTTCCGTGGCCAAAGTCCGCATCCTCCCCGCCCGGGTCGCCAACCAAATCGCCGCCGGCGAGGTGGTGGAACGCCCCGCCGCCGTAGTGAAGGAACTGGTGGAAAACGCCCTCGACGCCGGCGCCACCCGCATCGAGGTCGAGTTCGCCCACGGCGGTCGCGCCCTGATGCGCGTCGAGGACAACGGCTCCGGCATGGAGAGGGAGGATGCCCTCCTCGCCATCGAGCGCCATGCCACCAGCAAGATCAGTGAGGCCGCCGACCTCGACCGCCTCGCCACCCTTGGCTTTCGCGGCGAGGCCCTGCCGTCCATCGCGAGTGTCTCCCGCTTCACGCTCCAGACCGCCCCCGCCGACGGCCCCGGCACCGAGGTCGTCGTGAACGGCGGTCGCCTCGTGCACGTGCGCGACCACGGCCGCCCCCGTGGCACCCGCATCGAGGTGACCCAGTTGTTCAACTCTGTCCCTGCCCGCCGTAAATTCCTCAAAGCCGACGCCACCGAGGCCGCCCACATCGTAGCCGCAGTCCGGCTACACGCCCTCGCCGCCCCCCACTGCGGCTTTACCCTCATCGAGGACGGACGCGTCATTTTCCGCTCCCCCACCTGCGCCGAACTGGCCGACCGTGTAGCCGAGATCTTCGGTCGACAGCTCGCCGATACCCTCATGCCGATAGACGCCCGCGAAGGCGGCCTGCACCTGCACGGCTTGATCGCGCGGCCCGGCACGCCCGGCCGCGCCACCCGACACGAGACGATCACCTTCGTAAACCGCCGACCGGTCGAGAGCCGCACCCTCGCCTACGGCCTCATCGAGAGTTACCACGAGGTCCTGCCGAAGGGTCGCCACCCCGCCGCATTCGTGTTTCTCGACCTCGACCCCGCGGCCGTGGATGTGAACGTGCACCCCGCCAAGCGCGAGGTTCGCTTCCGCTCCGAGGCCCAGGTGCGCTCCTTCGTCATTCGCAGCGTGCTCGCCCTCCTCCGCGCCGAGGCCCCCGGCGTTGGCCCCGTTACCGAAATCACCCTGCCGCCCGTCACATCAGCCCTTCCCGCCCCCACCCACCCGGCACCGCTGCCCAAGTCCTTCTCCCCGCTTCAGCCTCCCCGCTCGCTGATCCTAACTGCTAGCTCCCCTCTCCTCGCTAACAGCTCCCCACCCCGCCCCCCGCTCCCAACTCCCGGCTCCTCCGCCTGGCGTTTTCTCGCCCTCGCCCACTCCGTCTACGCCCTTTTCGAGACTCCCTCCGGCCTGCTGCTACTCGACCGACGCGCGGCCCAGGAACGCATCGTGTTCGAAGACCTCGCCGACCAGTTTTCCGCCGGCGCGGTTGTTACCCAGCGCCTGCTCCTGCCGGCCGTGCTCGAGGTCGACCCCATTGCCTCTGCCCTGCTGCGCGATCGTATCGGTTTTCTCCTTACCCATGGTTTTGAACTCGCCGAGTTCGGCCGGCACACATTCCGGCTGGAAGGGGTGCCCGCCGTGTTGGAACCCGTCGACGCCGAAGCCTGCCTGCGAGACCTGCTCGACTCTTTCCGCGACGGGCGCTCACCCGAACACCAGCCCGATGTGGCTCGCGAGCAACTCGCCCGCCTGGCCGCCGCCCGTGCCGTGCGCCTGCCGGCACAAGTCTCTGCCGAAGACATGCGCCGGCTGATCACCCGTCTCTTCACCTGCCGCGCACCCCACACCAGCCCAGCCGGTCGCCCCACCCAGGTCGAGTTAAGCCAGGGCGAACTAGCCCGACGCTTCGGTCGCGCCTAAAAACTCCGCCCACTTTCTCCTACCTACGCCCTCTTCTTCCAAGCCACGTCCATGCCTCCCGATCGCCTCACCGCCCTGCGCCGCCAACGCGCCTTGGTGGCCGAACACCTGGCTTGGCTTGATGCCGAGATTGACGCCCAGACGCCCTTCCGGTCCCTGCCCGCCAAATCCGTTGCAGAGAACGAGAATAATGTGAGCCCCGCCGTCTCCCCGCCGACGACCGTGCTCGATTCGCCCGTCCTGATCGAGCCCGCCCCAGACGCCCTAGCTGCCGCCAACGCCCGCGCAGACGAGATCATCGCCAACTACACCGCGACCGAGCGCCTTGACCCCGTCGCCGCCCGCAAAGGCTGCCTGCAACTCGCCCTCGCACTCGGACTGCTCGGCATCGCCGGGGTCATCGCGGGTTACCTGATTTACTACTGATAGGGAGCGTCACTCACCGCACCGCCGCCGCCCACTTCACTAGCGCCCGACCGGTCAGACTGCGGCCGCTCTTCGTCGCGGCATCGGTTGCTATTCCCGCACGCGGCCCAGCATAGACAATCTCGCCGCCCGCTGTGCCACCTCCCGGCCCGAGGTCGATGATCCAGTCCGCCAGATTTATAACGTCGAGGTTGTGCTCGATCACGATGAGGGTGTTGCCCGCATCGCGCAGTTTGAAGAGCAGGTCCATCAGGTGCTGGATGTCCACCCAGTGGAGCCCGGTGGTGGGCTCGTCCAGAACGTAGAGCACCCGTCCCTGTTGGCGCTTGCTCAACTCGAGGGAGAGCTTGAGCCGCTGCGCCTCGCCGCCCGAGAGTGTAGTCGCACTCTGGCCCAGCGCGAGGTAGCCCAGCCCGACCGCGTCGAGCGTCTGGAGTTTATCCATGATCTTGGGGATGTTTTTGAAAACCCCGATCGCGTCCCGCACCGTCATATTCAACACGTCCGCGATTGAGTGGCCGTGGAAGAGGATCTCCAGCGTCTCGCGGTTAAAACGCCGCCCGGCACAGCTCGGGCAGGGCGCGTAGGCGTCGGCCATAAACTGCATGTCGAGCTTGATCACCCCGTCCCCCGCGCAGCGCTCGCAGCGGCCGCCACGGACGTTAAACGAAAAGCGGCTCGCGGTGTAACCCCGCACCTTGGCCAGCGGCACCATCGCGAAGAGGTCGCGCAACGGATCAAGCAGCCCGGTGTAACTGGCAGGGTTGGAACGAGGTGAACGGCCGATGGGCGACTGGTCCACTTGCACCAGCTTGTCGAACTCGTCGAGGTTCTCGATATGCCGGTGTTTGCCCGGGATGGACTTAGCGCCGTTGAGCTTGCGGGACGCCGCTGCCGCGAGGACGTCGTTGACCAGCGTGCTCTTGCCGGAGCCCGAGACTCCCGTGACCGCCGTGAGCAACCCGACCGGGAACCGCGCGTCCACGCCCTTGAGATTATTTTCGCGCGCCTCGCGGACGGTGAGGAAAAGTCCGTCGCCCGTCAAAACCTTGGCCTCGCGCGTCACGGCCGCCTTACGCGCCAGAAACGGCCCTGTTCGCGATAGCCGGGCCGGGAGACGCATCAACTCCGTAGGCGTGCCCTGAAATAATATTTGACCACCCTCCGCGCCCGCTCCGGGCCCGAGTTCGAGAATCTCATCCGCCAGCCGCATAGTGTCCTCGTCATGCTCGACTACCACCACGGTGTTCCCGCGGTCGCGTAACTCGGCGAGGGTCGCGAGGAGTTTTTCGTTATCCGCCGGGTGCAGACCGATGCTCGGCTCGTCGAGCACGTAGATGACGCCGATCAGGCCCATGCCGAGTTGGGTTGCCAACCGCACACGCTGGGCCTCCCCACCCGAGAGGGTGTCATATTCACGGTTCAAGGTCAGGTAACCAAGCCCCGTTTCGAGCAGGAACCGCAACCGCTGCTCGATGCCCGCGGCGATCTCCCGCGCCGCCTCACCCGCCGCCGTTGCGAGCAGACCGGTCGCCCAAGCATGCGCCGCCGCCACGTCGCGGGCAAAAAACTCCGGCAGCGGGAGCCCTCCGGCCGTCACCGCCATACTGCGGGCATTGAGCCGCCCGCCTCGGCAAGTCGGACACCCGCCGCTGACCATGAAGGTCGTCAACCGCGCGCGGAAGCCGTCGCTGTCGGTCTCCCGAAAACTCTCCTCAAGATTGGCGATCACCCCCGCGAAAGGCATGGCCCGGGCCTCGCGCATGCGCTTGAGCTTGAAGGCAAACTCACGCCCACCCGCGCCGTGGAGGATGGCGTTGCGCGTTGCCTCCGGCAGCTCCGCCCACGGCGTCTCCGGATCGAAAGGCAGCTGGGCAGCGAGCTGCTTAAGCAAGGCGTTATGCTTGATGATGAGATTTTTACCACCGATGCGCCACGGCTTTAGCGCACCCGCTCGGACTGACTTGGTCGGATCAGGCACGATGAGCTCGGGCACGAAGCGCAACTTGCGGCCGAGGCCCTCGCAGTCCGGACAAGCGCCTTCGCGGTGGTTGAAGGAAAAGTGCCTGGGCGTGGGTTTCTCGAAAATGTCCCCGCACACCTCGCAGGCCAGCGATTGCGAGAGGGCCAGCTCGCGCCAGGCGTCGGGCGCGGCGCTGGCTTTTTGCGAGAGCACGAGGGCGCGGTCTTTGCCCTCGCGAAAAGCAAGCTCGAGCGAGTCCGCCAGTCGTGAACGCTGCTCCGCCACTGCAACCAAGCGGTCCACTACCACCTCCACGGTCAATTCGCGCGCACCCTGACCGTTGGGCACGAGCTGGGGGTCGTCGAGGTTCTTGACCACCCCGTCGATTCGCACGCGCTGAAACCCCCGCTGGCGGAGCCGGGGCAACTCGTCGCGCAACACGCTGGGCCGGGCCTTCAAGGCAGGCGCGAGCAACATGATGCGTTCGCCCGCACACTCGGCTAAAACTCGCCCGACGTTGTCGTCGAGCGAGCGCTGCACCACCCGGCCGCCGTCATTCGGACACCGTTGCTCGCCATGCAGCGCCCACAGCAGCCGCGAGTAATCGGCGATTTCCGTGACCGTGGCGATGGTTGAGCGCGGCGAGCCGTTACCCGTGCGTTGCTCGATCGCGAGCACCGGGGAAAGCCCGTGAATGAAGTCGACGTCCGGCCGCTTGAGCTGCTCCAGGACCTGACGCGCTTGAGTCGAGAGCGACTCCATGTATTTCCGGTAGCCCTCCGCATAGAGGGTGTCGAAGGCCAGCGACGACTTTCCCGAGCCCGAGGGACCGGTGACGACGATCAGTTTCCCGCGCGGCAGACGCAGCTCGAGGTTCTTCAGGTTATGCTCCCGCGCCCCCTTGATGTGGATGTGAGTGGCGGGGGCGGGCGTCATGCGATGGTTACCAGCTTACGGTTTCCAGCCGCCGCGCAAAGTCTCTTGCGGCGAAAACTTTCCTCGCTCGCCACGCCCCGCCGGGCTTTTCCTACCGCATGGCTGACGATTCCGCTTCCGCCCAGATACCGCCCGCCGCCGGCGGGCTCGCGCCCCTGCTCTCGCCCGTCCAGCGTCGCGTGGCTGGCTTCGCCCTCGCCCTGTTCGCCTTCATCGCTGCCGGGGCCCTGCTCGCGGGCCTAGCTTTACTCGGGGTTATCCTGCTTGGCGTATTTGCAAACGTCCTCTGGCCCTTGGTAAGCGCCGGCATCATGGCGCTCGTGCTTCTACCCTTGGTGCTGCTGCTGGAAAAACGCCTCCGTATTCGCCGTATCTTCGCCGTGGCCGTGATTTACGGCGCCTTTCTACTGGCCGCCACTGCCCTGCTCGTAACGATCCTCCCACCCGCGGTTTCCCAGTTGCTCGACATGATCGCCTTCCTGCCTGCCCTCTGGGAACGCGCCCTTGCGCAAGGCCAACTGCACTACCCCGAATGGATCGCCTCCGGGCAACGCTACCTCGCCAATCCTGCGATCAAACACGCAGTGGATAACCTGCTTGGCGAGGGACGCGCCCTGCTTGCCCAAGCCGTCCCGTCCCTGAAGGCCGCCGGCGCAGGCGCGCTGAGCCTTTTCGGCTTCTTCACCAACCTCGCCATCATCCCAATCTACCTGTTCTTCTTTCTAATCTCCAGCGGCGATCCGACCAAAAACCTTGGGGATCACCTGAGTTTTCTGAAACCCGCTTTGCGTGAAGACCTGATTTTCCTGGTGCGGGAGTTCATTGCTATCGTGGTATCGTTTTTCCGCGGGCAACTCATCATCGGGCTGATCATGGGCGCGCTTCTGGCGCTGGGCTTTACGGTGATCGGCCTAAAGTTCGGCCTCTTCATAGGCCTGATGCTGGGGGTGCTCAATATCGTGCCCTATCTCGGCACGATAATCGGCCTGAGCGTAGCCCTTCCGCTCGCCTTCCTCCAGCCCGGCGGCGACGTGAAGCTCGTCGGCCTCGTGCTGGCCGTCTTCATCTTGGTCCAGAACATCGAGGGCTGGTATCTTACCCCCAGGATCATGGGCAAACGCACTGGCCTGCACCCGGTGGCGATTATCGTGGCGATCTTTTTCTGGGGCACCGCGCTCGGCGGGATCCTAGGCATGGTCCTAGCCATCCCGCTGACCGCGTTTTTCGTGACCGCTTGGCGCCTGTTAAAGCACAAATACCTTCCAGCCCTCTCCGGCACCCACTCCTGAGCCGGAACCACCGCGATGCCCATGTTCCGCTGGTCATTCCTAGACCGCTTCGCCGACCTCGGACTGCTGGTGCTGCGTGTCGGCATCGGCGCTATTTTCCTCTTCATTCACGGCCTGCCCCGACTGGTGGCGGATTCGCGGGCCTGGTCCCGCGTTGGGCGAGCGGTCGGCTACCTCGGCATCGATTCTGGCCATGTCTGGTGGGGCCTTGCCGCCATCGTGATCATGACCGCCGGCGCGATCGGCCTCATTCTCGGCTTCCTGCACCGCCCCGCCGCCCTCGCTCTGACCGTCACCATGGGAGTCGCCACGATTTGGAAGTTTTACCCTTTCGGGGGTTGGGACGCCGCCGCCCATCCCGCCACCATGGGCGTCGCCTGCCTCGCCCTATTCATCCTCGGACCGGGCAAATACGCGCTGGATCGCAATTGAGCGGAGCAGAGAATCGGCGAACACAGATTTTGAGACCAATCGATTTGCTTCGACCACCCGCGCGCTAAAGTCATGGCGTGCCCTGGGACGTCCAGTTTCGCAACGGCCTCCACCTGCCGCAACTAGACTGGTGGCTCGATGCCCACCATCCGGTGGCGCGGAGTTTTGTGTCGCACGCTCACTTCGATCACCTCGCCGCCCACCGCGAGGTCCTGCTCTCGCCCGGCACCGCCGCGCTGATGCGCGCGCGTCTGCCCGACCGCTCCGGCGACCGCGTTGAGCGCATCCTGCCCTTCGGCGAAATCGCCCCGCTCTGCGCTCGCCATCCCGAAGTCGCGGCGTCGCTACACCCGGCCGGCCATATCCACGGCTCGGCCATGATTCTACTCGAACACCCCGAGCATGGCCGCCTGCTCTACACCGGCGACTTCAAACTGCGCCCAGGGCGCTCCGCCGAGGCTTGTGCACCTCCCCGCGCCGACCTCGTAATCATGGAGACGACCTACGGTCGGCCCCACTATACCCTGCCGCCTACCGAGACAGTGCTAGCCGACGTCATCACCTTCTGCCGTGCCGCGCTGGAGGACGGTGACACCCCCGTGCTTTTCGGTTACAGTTTAGGCAAGAGCCAGGAGATTCTCAGCGCGCTCGCCGGCGCCGCACTGCCAGTGATGCTGCATCCCCAAACCCTGAAACTCACCCGCGTATACGACTCCCTAGGCCTCGCCTTCCCGTCCTATTTGGCCTTCAACGCCGCCACCTGCCAAGGCCACGTTGTTATCTGCCCGCCCCAGGTTGCCAACGCCCCCTTCGTCCGAAAAATCCCCCGCCGCCGCACCGCCGTGCTGACCGGCTGGGCACTCGATCCCGGCGCGCGTTTCCGCTACCAATGCGACGCCGCCTTCCCTCTGTCCGACCACGCCGACTACCCCGACCTGCTCCGCTTCGTTGAACTTACCCAACCGCGTCGCGTGCTCACCCTGCACGGCTTCGCCGCGGACTTCGCTCGCGACCTCCGTTGGCGCGGGATCGAGGCTTGGGCGATCAATCAGGACAATCAGCTCGAAATCTCCCTGCCGTCCGCCGGGCACCGCCCCGCAACCACCACCCCGACGGCCGCGCTGCCCGAACCCGCCGCCGCTACCCTTGATGCACTCGCCTTACTCGGTGAACGCATCCGGGCCAACCCAGCCAAGACCGCCAAAATTGCCCTGCTTGGCAATTACCTCGGCGCTCTCGAGCCCATGGATGCCGCAGGTGCCGCCCTCCACCTAACCGGCCGAGCCTTTCCGCAATCCGATCCACGCACGCTTCAGGTCGGCTGGTCACTCCTCCGCCGCGCCGTTCTTGCGGTCTCAGGTCATCACGAGGGTGAGTTCCGCTCCGCCCACCGTCGTTTCGGCGACAGCGCCGAAACCGCCGAGGCCCTGCTTTCCTCTCCGAAAATTCCTGCCGGGCCACTTGCTCCGCTATCCCTCGCCGATCTCTCCGACCTGCTGTCGCGCCTGGCCGCCACCACCTCGCCCGCCGCCAAACTGGATCTGCTTTCCACCGCGCTCCGGAGCCTCCCTCCCGCGACCGCCAAATACCTCGTGAAAATCATCACCGGCGATCTCCGCATAGGCCTGCGCGAGGGCCTGGTCGAGGAGGCCCTCGCCGCCGCCAGCGGCCGGCCTGTTGAGGCGATTCGCGAGGCCCACCTGTTGTGCGGCGACCTCCCGGCCATCGTTCTCGCCGCCTTTGCTGACACTCTCGGCGAAATCGCCCTGCGCGTCTTCCATCCGCTCCAGTTCATGCTGGCCAGTCCCGAGCCCACTGCCGAGGCCCTAATCACCCGCCTCGGCGCACCGGTCTGGCTGGAGGAAAAATATGACGGTATCCGCTGCCAACTCCACAAAATGGGCGACCGAGTGGAACTGTTCTCGCGCGACCTGAACCGCATAACCGACCAGTTTCCCGACCTTGCCGCCGCCGCCCGCCGCGAACTCTCCGCCGATTGCATACTCGACGGCGAACTACTCGCTTGGCGCGACGGCCGTGCCCTGCCCTTCGTCCAACTGCAAAAACGCCTCCACCGCCGCTTCGACGGCGATGATCTTTTCCTTGGCCAACAGATCCCCCTCGCCTTCTGCGCCTACGACCTGCTTTGGCACGAGGGAGAGACCCTGCTGAAGTCGCCGCTGCGTGCCCGGCGCGCCCGCCTCGAACCCCTCTTCTCCTGCAACCCTGCCTCCTTTCACCTCGCTCCGGTGTTTGCCGCCAACACCGCCGAGGCAGTGGAGTCTGCCTTCCTCCGCGCCCGCCAACGC